>CAVRDM010000010.1:0-376369 GCA_963719845.1 uncultured Acidobacteriota bacterium
AATACCGCCCAACAGGGGGATCGGCTGGAGGTGGAGTTTTTCGGGGGCCGGGACGGTCCACCATGCCTACGCGCAATGCGAATTGCCGCACGGGCACCGTGAGGCCGAGCGAAGCGACGAGGGCAATTAGAATGCCAGCAGGCCCCAAACCATCTGCGAGACTCCTCTAGCATCGTCAAGCTGTGCTCCAGGGTGGCTTTAACGTGGGCGCGATCTTTCGTTTTATAGTACCAGTCGACGGTGCGCTTAAATCCGTCGCGAAACAGAACTGGGGCTCCCATCCAAGGAGTCGTTTGAAGCGAATTGTCGGCCACGCGGTTGAGCGGGCCAGTGGGCATGTCCGGACAGAGCTTAATCTCGGCTTGGTGGCCGGTAAGATCGAAAACCATTTTGACGGCATCGAGAACGCGGACGCGCTCCATAGTGCCGAGATTCATCGGAGTGCCATCGTCGATTTTCTCGCCGGCGAAGATGGTGCCGGTAACAATGTCGTCGATGTAGGTCCAATTGCGGATTTGCGTGCCATCGCCCCAGACTTCGAAGGGATTCTGGCCAACGAAAGCGCGCGCGATCATGGCGATGACGGCGTGGTTTTCCACCCCCGCGGTCCGTACACGGTAAAATAGCGGCAGGATGCAGCCTTGAGTTTGCCTTCCTTAGCATAGGCTTGGAGCGTGAATTCGCCCATCAATTTTGCCCAGCCGTAGGTGTTGTCGGCCTCATTGGCGCCCTGGGTCAGGTCTTCGGTGAGGTAGACCTCCTTGGTGGTATCGGATTGCAGCGAGTTCGGATATACGCAGCCGGAGGAAGCGAAGACAACTTTTTCGGCGCCCGCCTTGAGCGCCTCGGCGAAAACAAGCCCGTCCAGGAAAAAATTCGAGGCGGGTCCCGCCTGGTGCAAATCGACGTAGCCGCGGCCACCGTGGTCGGCAGCCAGGTGAAAAACGGTGTCGATGCCTTGCATGGCCGCGCGCGTCACCCCGGGTTCGCGCAGGTCCGCCTGCATGAACTCAATCTTGCCGGTCGCCAGATGACCGCGAATATTCTCGAGTCTGCCACTGGTCAAGTCATCGACGACACGAACCTTCGCGCCACGATCGACAAGCCGGTCAGCGACGCCCGAGCCGATGAAAGAAGCTCCCCCGGTAACGAGCACGCGGCGGCCGGGCCAAAATCCGTTTTCACTCATTCGTGCAAGACTCCTTCGAGTATATTTACAAATATTTCGAGCTGTTTGGCCTGGTCGTATTCCGGAGCAATCGCGCGAGAGCGGCGCCCCATCAAGTCCACTTGATCCGGCTGATTGGAGAGCAACCTAATGGCCGCGGCGAGCCCTGGCGCGTCTTCCGGATCGATCACGAAGCCACAACCTGCTTTGGTTACGATGCGCGCGACATCGGCGCCGGGAGCGGCAACGACGAGCACAGGTTTGCCCGCGGCCAGGATGGGGTAAAGTTTGCTGGGCACAATTACCCCCTCAAGCCCCCGCTTGACGGTGATGATGTGTACATCCCCCGCCGACAATACATATGGTACTTCATTAGCAGGGCGAAACGGGAGCAAGCGCACCGCTGTGGCGCCCGCCGCCTGCGCCGCGAGGCGGCGTTTCTGAGCGCCGTCACCCACAAAGACGATGCCTAACCCATCGTCTCCGAGAAGGCGACCGGCCTCGAGTAGCGTGTCCCATGCTCCGTAGAAGCCCAAATTGCCCGCGTGCAGCGCGACGAAGCGAAAACCGCAGCGAATTTCTCGTTCGACTGGATGGGAACGCGGCGGTGCATCTAGCGAATTTGCAGGCGAGGGGGGCATGCGTGTACCGGCGCGTACTACGGCCACGCGCGCGGAAGCGACACCTTTATCGATGATGCGGTCGCGCATGTCGTCCCCAATCACGATGACGCGCCGGGCGCTCTTTAGCGCCCAGCGGTGCAAACGCTCCCACAGGCGCACAGCCGCGCTCGGGCCAACGATGTTTCCGCCGACGGCCATCTCGGGATACAAATCCTGAATGTTATATACGAAAGGACGCCCGGTAAGTCTCGCAACGAGGGCACCCACCAAACCCTCGAAGGGAGGATCAGTCATGCAAAGCACCACGTCCGAACGAACCATGAGTCCGCGGATTGTGGCGAGGGCGGCATAACTAAGGTAGTTGGAAACGCGACGGCGCATTTGAAACCGCGTGTACGCCGTGCAGCCGACGCGTTCGACAGTGATATTTCCGCGGGTCTCGCGGCGAAGCAGCCGCCAGGGGTAAAACTCCGTTGGATCGTAAGAGGGACGCCCCGCCACGACGGTGACGCGATGGTTCCGGCCCAAAGCCTCCGCGAAAATGGCGGCCTGTTTTGCGGTAGCGGAAGTATCTGGCGGATAGTACTGGTTCAAAAGGAGGATGCGCATGATCTAGATGCGCCTACGCACCGCTGTGCCGGAGAGGCGGCAGAAGGCCATTCTTACCCGACGGGCGCCGACCGAGGGGCGGGCTCGTTTTTTGTGACGATGGTATCGCCCAGGACCAAGACATCCATGAGTGTGCGACGGAAACAATCCACGGCTTCTTCGGGACGGCAGACGATTGGCTCGTTGTCATTAAAAGAGGTATTCAGAAGCACGGGCACGCCAGTCAAGTTGCCGAATTCTCGAATCAGGCGCCAGTACTGGGGATTTGCGGACCGGCTGACGGTTTGTAGGCGGCCGGTGCCATCAACGTGGGTTGGCGCCGGAATGGCGGCGCGTTTTTCGGGCCGCACGTAATACGCAAAGGTCATGAAGGGAGAGGGATCGCTGCGCATGAAGTATTCTTCGGTGTGCTCTTCCAGAATGGAGGGGGCGAAGGGGCGAAACATCTCGCGATGCTTGATGCGGCTATTCAGCACGTCCTTCATCTCGGCGCGGCGCGGATCGACGACAATGCTGCGGTTGCCGAGCGCGCGTGGGCCCCACTCGGCACGGCCCTGAAACCACCCCACGATCTTGCCGTCGGAGATAAGCTGCGCGGTTTGCCGGGCGACTTCTTCCTCGTGCAGAGTTCGCACTTCGTAATCGGGAGCGGCCATGCCGGCGCTCGAAAGTGCGGAACGCATTTGCGCCGTCGAATAACCGGGTCCCCAGTAGGCGTGCTCCATGACAAATTGCCGCCGGCGTCCGAGGACCTGGTGCTCGACAAAGAAAGCGGCGCCCACGGCGAGGCCGGCATCGCCGGCCGCGGGCTGGACATAGGCTTTCTCAAACGGTGTTTCCGTGAAGATTTTCCCATTGGCGACGCAATTAAACGCTACCCCGCCGGCGAGACAGATGGCTTTTTGCTTCGAGCGCTGGTGCAGCTTGCGCAACAGATCGAAGTAGACCTCTTCCAGGCGCGCCTGCATGGTCGCGGCGATGTTGTGATGGCGCCCGGATACGGGCTCGGTGGCCGGGCGCGTAGCCCCCATGCGCCTTTCGAGGTGTTCAGAGAACATGCGGCCGAGCTCGGGGGTCTTGTCGGCTTCGCGCCAAGTCAATTCTGGTCCGGTGCGGTGGTGACTGAAGTAATCGAGGCCCAAGGTGAAGCCCGTGCCGCCGTTGGTCCGAACGATGCGCTGAAATTCGTCGAGGAATTCAGGCTGTCCGTACGCGGCGAGCCCCATCACCTTGTATTCGTCGCCAAATTTCCAAAACCCGAGGTACTGCGTGAGCGCTGTGTAATACATCCCCAGCGAATGCGGGAAAGCGACCGATCCGTGCACGTTGAGCCGGTTGCCGGCGCCCGTAGCCCACATGGTGCTGGCAAAATCTCCCAGGCCATCGGCGGAAAGCACGGCAGCGTTCTCGAAGGGCGAAACGAAAAAAGTGCTCGCCAAGTGAGCCTGGTGGTGCTCGACGCGATGGAATTTCGCTCGAATCGTTCGGGGATCGGCTTCGAACGCCTGGGCCAGCGAATCGGGAATGCCCACGAATTTCGTGAGTACCTTGGCGCGTTCCCGGGCGAAGCTGGGCATCAGCAGGGCATAAAAAAGCTTGGTTCCCAGGCGCGCCCAGGGGTTCCGGGGAATGGCCACGTGATCGACTTCCGCAAGCTTCAGTCCGGCAACGTCGAGACAATAACGGATGGCCGCCGCCGGAAAGCCGGCGGCGTACTTGACGCGGTTGAAGCGTTCCTCCTCCACGGCGGCGATGAGCTTTCCGTCGCACACGATGGCAGCCGAGGCATTGCCATGGTACGCGTTGATGCCCAGAATATTCATTTCACTTATTGTTTCGTGTCAGGGGGGTTTATGCAAATCCTTCGGGGTCGCGTGAGTTAACCCTCAGGCAGTATCTGGAGTTTGTTTATGCGTCTCCCGAATGACCTCAAGCAATGAGGGCGCACCGGCGAAACACCAGGCAGCAATTACCGGGTCACAGATGGCGCACCCCAGGGACGAAGTAGGATCAAACGGCAGCAGTGGATTCCCGTACAGATGGTGCAGGATGTCCCATCCCGTGTGCAGCAGCCAGCCGATTCCAATGTAACGATAGGACCGCAGTCCGTTGTAAGCGCAGATCGCCATTGCCCCGCAGAAGGCCATTTCCCACAATCCGAATCCGCCGCCACTCAAGTACGCTCCGCCGGCCCCGGCAACCAAAATCGCCATAAACTTCTTTCGGGCCGGCTCCTTGATCAGCGAACACAGCAGAATAAATACCATCGCGATGATTACGGGAATGATCCATTGGATGGTGGTCGCAAACGTAGCAGTTCTCACATGGTTCCTTTCTGATTTTCCTTCTTTCGTGGCTCCCAACACCTGCAAGGACGCGCACTCACCCGCAATTTCTGGAACTGCTCACTCACCTCGAAAAAACCTAGGTTACTGCACGCGCTTAACGGCCTTGCGGGTTCCTTCTTCTTCCAGGGATCGGAGCGGCCCGTTTAAGTAAAGCCTGGAACGCCGCCTCGGCACGCCGATCCGCATCCGCCGAATGCAGAAAGCGGTAGGCCGCATGATGGCCCAGGTAGATGGCGCACAGTTCCCACACAAATTGGTCGACGTCCAGATCGCCTCTCAGTTGACCGTGATCCACGGCTTGCTGCACCAACCCAGTCAGCAAACCCCGCCATTCGTTTTCCATTGCCAGGATTTTGTTCCGCACCGGGCCTCGAATATCGTCGAACTCGAATAATCCGGCGGCGACCGGGCACCCGCCTGGTAAACCTGCGCGCCGCGTCCACCCGAACCACTTCGTTACCAAGATCTTCAGCCGCGGCAGCCCCTCTTCTATTTTCATGGCCGGAGCGACCACCTGCTCCGTCGCAAACTCCGCCATGTACTCAAGAAGGCCAATCTGGACCTCTTCTTTGGAGCGGAAGTGCGCGAACAGCCCGCTCTTGGACATGCCTACCCGAGCCGCCAGTACGCCCAGTGTCACGCCGGATAATCCCGCCTGGCTCATCAAGGCGAGACCCTGTTCTAAAATGCGTTCCCGTGTCAACACCGCTGCCTGTCTCATGACTCCCAAAATAGCACGACCGGTCGGTCTTTTAAAACTGGAATCAGGTTCTCGGAAGTTGGCGGCGGGTGTATAAGGGTGCTTGGCTGGGGGGCGGGAGCGAAAAATCCCCTTTGACTACGGGCGGACTGCAATTTTCCCGCGGCCCGGCCATGATGGAGATGAAAACTTGCGATCGGGAAACAACCTGCTGGCACAAGCCCGAGGAGGTACGGTGATAAACAAGCGAACTATATTACGCGGTGCGGCCACGGTAGCTGGAGCGCTCCTGATGGCGTTAGCAGCGTATTCGGCCACTGACATCATCGACGATTGGGCGACAGTAAAACCGCCGCCGGTGCCCGAGCTCAAAGCCGTCACCCTCGACGCTTCGACGACCGCTTTGCTCATTCTGGACATGACGAAGAAGGGATCCTGCAGCACCCGCCCGCGTTGCCAGGCCACCCTTCCCAACGTCAAGCGACTGTACGACGCGGCACGCGCCGCCGGTGCCATGTTCTGGTACAGCGTGGGCGCCGACTCGACCCCCGAGGACGTCTATGAGGGATTTATGCCCCGCCAGGGCGAATATACCCCCCAGCCCGGACCGGACAAATTTCTGGGCTCGAATCTGGAGGACAAGCTCAAAGCGCGGGGCATCAAGACGGTGATCGTGTGCGGCACTTCGTTTCAAGGTGTCGGGATTGGCACCGGATCGGGTGCGGCACAGCGCGGCTACAAGGTAATCGTGCCGGTCGACTGCTTGTCGTCGGAGGATCCGTACATGGAGCAATATTCGGCTTGGCATTTCTTCAAGGGCGGACCGGCCGCGGTCACCCGAAATTCGACGCTGACCCGCAGCACGATGGTGAAGTTCGGTAGCTGAGACGCGCTGTCCGGCAGCGATAGCTTCCACTAACTGTGGTGGGGCGAACAAGTGCCGATTAGGCACCTGCTTCGGAAACTGACTCCCTACTGAGTTGCAAGTCCGCCCACTCAACCGCCCTCAGCAGAGCCAGCCCTGGCGGCCGAAACGGGTATGGCCGGCGCTTGCTGGTCGAAATGGCGGCGGCACCATTCGTTGAGCACGTAGAGACTCCACGGACGCGACCAACTGGTTTCGCTGGATTCAAATGCCCGCCAGCGAGCGCGCACCGCCTCGCCGTCGAGGTGCGCAGCCAGCGATGGCGCGAGATCGAACAGGCCGGCGCGCACGCTGGCGCCCAGCGGACCGCGCAGCCAGTGCTCCCAAGGCAATGTGAAGGTTCGCTTGCGTTGCCGGGTGACGCCCGCCGGAAGAAGATCGCGGAGCGACTCGGCAAGCAGCGCCTTGCTGACCCCCCGCCGGTATTTCACACGCGCCGGAAGCCGGGCGACGTACTCGACAAGCAGGTGATCGATGAGCGGGACGCGGACTTCGAGCGAGTGGGCCATGCTGACGGAATCGGTATCGCGGAGAAGCGTTTGCGCCATGTACGAACGCGATTCGAGGCACGAGACCGCGGCGAAGGCGTCGAGCGGCTGCGCCTGGCGGACCGATTCGGCCATCCAGCTCCTCCAAGGCGAGCTCGCCGCGCGCCCTTCCGTGGCGTTGCTGAGATTCACGTCGCAGGCTCCTGACTTGCCCGGGCGTGAAAAGCGCACGGGTGAAAAAGTACGGATGGGGCAATGCCTCGCTATCGGTCCACAGCGCGGCGAGTTTACGGCCAGCGTCGCCGCCTCTCGCGCCTGCGCGGCCTACGGCGCCCGCGGTAGCCGACCGGAGGGCGCGGGGCAACCGCCGCCCAATGCCGGCGAGTCGCGAGGCGCGCGGAGTAGATGCGAATGTCGTATAGCCCCCGAAGACCTCATCGCCGCCCAATCCGGAAAGCGCCACCTTCAGCCCCACGCGATGCGCGGCCCAGGAAACAAAGTAGGTGTTGATGCCGTCCATGCTGGGCTGATCGAGAGCTGCCACAGCTTCGTCCAGGCTACCGAGCATTTGCGTGCCGGTCAGAAGGAATTCCTCATGGCAGGTGCCGAATCGTTTCGCAGTCGCGCGCGCCAGCTCCGCTTCGCTGAAATCCTGCTCGTCAAAAATTACGGTGAACGTGTGCAGGCCGGCGCGGGCGCTGCCGGCCAGTGCCACCAGGGCCGTGGAATCAAGGCCGCTGCTCAGAAAAACGCCGAGAGGCACATCGGCGATCAAGTGGCAGCTTACGGCTTCCTCGAGCAGGGGGCGAAGTTCTTTCGCGGCGGAGGCGAGCGTGGCCGGCGCCGACGAATCGTCATTTCGGACTGCTTTTTGGCGCGCTGCAGTTTGCGCCGCGGCGCCGAAGGTCCAGTAGGGCCGGGGGTGGACTTCGCTAGCCGGTTTATCGGCAGGCACGCTCATGAAGTGGCCGGGAGGCAGCGAAAACACGCCGTCCACGAGCGTCATGGGCTCGGAAATCGAGCCGAACAGCAAATATGAATCAAGAGCATCCTGCGAGAGGCGTCGCGGCAGCATGCCGCTGGCAAGCAGCGCCCGCACTTCGGAAGCAAACAGGAGGACGCCATCGGCGATCGCGTAATAAAACGGCTTGATGCCGAGGCGGTCGCGCGCCAGCAGCATGCGCGGGCCGGGCATGGTTACGCCCTGCGCGCCACGACCTTGCGCGACAGCACGTCCATTGGCGGGGACACGCATATCGAGAATGGCGAAGCCGAACATTCCACGCAAGCGACCGAGGCAAGCTTCGCCCCACTCTTCGTACGCGTGGACGATGGTTTCAGTGTCGGAATGGGTGCGAAACACGTGGCCGCAGCGCTCGAGTTGTTCCCTTAGAGGGCTGAAATTGTAGATCTCGCCGTTGAAAACGATTGCTACATCGCCCGCTTCATTGAAAACCGGCTGGTGGCCGCCGGAAAGATCGATAATGCTGAGCCGGCGCATGCCCATGGACGCGCAAGGGGCGGCAGCAGGAGCGATCAGCCCGCCGTGCTCGTCGGGACCGCGATGGAACATCGCGGCATTCATATTGCCCACTACACGCGCGGCTTCCACAGGGTTTGGTATACCGATGGTTCCGCAAATGCCGCACATCGCGGATTGATTATGCAGGAGAAGGACGACGCTTGCGGCGCTCAATTTTGGCGATTTTGGTGAGCTTACTGCCGCCGTCCGCGAGGAATTACGCACTCGCCGGCGGCCGGATGCGAATCTGAACGTACAGACTTTCCTGTTTGTCGAGCATTTCTTGCCAGCTCAGGCGGGCGGCCACGCTCGGACAGGCGTCCCTGAAGCGTGCGTAAAGGACGCGATCGTTTAGCAGCAGGCGCAAGGCCGCGGTCAAAGCATTCTGCTCCCTCGGAATCACCAGACCCACCTTGCCTTCAACAAACTCGCTGATGCCGCACTGGTCGCTGACGATGACGGGCCTGCCGCAGGCGATGGCTTCAGCCACGCTATTGGCGAAATTTTCGTAGCGCGAGGGGAGCACGAACACATCGCAATCGACCAGCACCGACTTTTTATCTACGCCATAGAGGGGACCGCTAAAAATTGTGCGCGCTTCGACTCCTTCGGCATGCGCCAGCGCTTGCATTTGCGCAACGAGGCCAGGCTCGCCCTCGGGTCCGGCGACTACCAGCCGGCCGCGCTCAGGACAGGCTCGGGCGAAAGCCGCGATCAACATATCCACTCCCTTGCGCGGAATCAGCCGCCCGAGGAAGAGTACGATCGGCTCGTCCGGCGGAATCCCCCATGTGGCGCGAAATGCTCCGCGCGTGGGCAAAGTGGCGAAATCGTCTAGGTCGACGCCGTTGTAACGCAGGGCCACTTGAGGCTGCGGCAATCCATCCTCGAGCAATTCGCGCTCCTCCTGCAGTGAAGTGGCGATCACCTTGGCGGCATGGCGGAATAATGGAGCGCCGAAGAGCCGGAGCCATGCGCGCTTCAGGAGGAAACTGCGGTCGTAAGGCCGGGACATGCCCAGCGGCTCGAGCACGTAGGGAACGCCCGCGCGGAGGCAGTAGTGGCCCACGGCGGGGCCGATAAGGTCGTACAGGCCGTGAATGTGCACGAGGTCAAAATCCCGCACGCGCGTCCGGCAAAACGATAGCAAGCCGGCATTAAGCGCCGTGGCGCGGTAATTGACCAGCGGCCGCAGATACACCACTTCCACACCGCCAATTTCGTCACGGAACGCGACGCGCGGCCGGCCATGCCAGGAGGTGAGAACAGTGACACTGTGGCCGCGGCGGACCAGGCCCTCGGCGAGCGCGCGGACCTTGACCGTGGGCCCTCCCTTTTCAAGAAATGGGAAATACGCGGGAGTGACCTGCAGAATATTCATGAAATTGGGATATTCATGGATTCAGCCATAGGTTCAGAATACCCATGGACGGCCGGCAAAGCACTGAAGCCGCATTGCGGCGAGAGGGAAGTGTCGGTGGGCAGAGAATTTATTGCAAGCGGGTGCTGCGAATATCGTAGTCGATGAGCGACTCGAAAATCGCCAGCACGTGGCGGCGATACTCGACCATACGCTCGAGAACGTCGCGCAAAGCGGGCTCGCGTTCGGCTTCACGATGCCAGCGAGCCAGCACGTGGGGTGGGACCTCAATGTCGCGGCGAAGTTCGTCGGCCGAATGTCCACGCAGAAATAAGCCGTAAAAAAAGGCGGCTTCCCGCTGCGGGTATTCGAACTCCCGCTGGGTCTCTTCCGTGATGATGGCTGCGCTCCACATGAGAAAAGTGCAGTTTACAGAAAGTGGAGACGCCGTCAAGAGGGAGGCTGGTACCATTCCACCTTAGTACCGAGGCTGCTAGGCTTGATATAACAAGCCTGAAGACGGGACCTACACCGCCTAGGTGCTTAAACGCGGGGTTAGTGGCGAGCAGCCCTCTGAATTACAAAAGCGAGCTTAACCCGGATAGCGAGCGCTACGGGCAAAGTCGCGTAACGCCGATACATTTGGGCCATAGGCCCCTATACGGACAGCATCGATAGGCAAGCCCAGCCGTTCAGCAATATCGAGGTTAATGCCGGCATCGTTGAGTTCTGACAGGCTGAAGCCGGCAGTAGGGAGCACGCGATTGGCGCCGGAAGGAGCGACTGGCCGGGGAGGCCTGCGACGCTGCCAGCGGCGCTGCGCTATCTCAAAGAACTGCTGCCAATCGCGCTTGTCCCACATGACTATCGGCCTTTCCGGCGAAGTTCAGTATATCCGATGCTCTCCGAGCCCGCCCGGTCGCCTGTCCATGCCTCGTCGGGCTCCGATATACGCCAAAAGCGGAGCCGCGTCCACCCTACTATGCCTCTACCATGAATATTGTTTCAGATGCGTAACGGCCCTGAGGAAATTGCGCTCCACGAGCCGTCAGCCATTACAGCGGCGTACAGGATTTGGATTACGGTATACTCCCCCATACGAGACGCAAGTCCTCGGAATTGTGCTATGTCCATACCAGTCATCGTTGTGCACTACCACGAGCTTTGGCTCAAGGGCCGGAACCGTAAATTTTTCCTGGGCAAACTGGTGCTGGCATTGCGCCGGGCGCTGGCCGATTTCCCTGTCAAGCGCTTCGCGCAGCCCGGCGATCGCGTGCTGATTCAACTTGCCGAAGGCGCGGACATGGAGCAGATGATCGCGCGCCTGGGGCGGGTCTCGGGAATTGCATATTTCGCTCTGGCGCGGCTGATGGAGCGCACCGAGGCCGCCAATTTCGAGGCTTTGTGCCAAGCAGCCTGGGCCGAAGTGGAGCCGCTATGCTTTTCGAGCTTTGCGGTGCGCGCCAAGCGCAGCGATAAATCCTTTCCGATGCGCACCGATGAGATTGAGGGGCGGGTCGGTCATTACCTGCTCGAGCGGTTGCGCGCCGCGGGCCGGGCGGTGCGCGTTAACCTGGACGAGCCCGAAATGACCTGCCACATTGAAATCACGCCGGTGCTTATGCTTGTTTATGCGCGAAAAATTCCAGGCATCGGAGGGCTGCCTCCCAACACCACGGGGCGTATGGTGTGCCTGCTCTCCGGAGGATTCGATTCCGCGGTAGCTGCTTACAAAATGATGCGACGCGGCGCGCACCTGACCTTCGTGCACTTCTGGGGAGGAGGAGCGCGGCCCGGCGAATCTTCGGTGCACGTGGCGCGGGCGCTCGCCGAGCGGCTGGTTCCTTACCAGTTTACGGCTAAGCTCTACCTGGTGCCGTTCGAAGCGATCCAGCGGGAAATCGTGCGCGGCGCGCCGGAACGTTACCGCTTGCTGCTCTACCGGCGAATGATGCTGCGCATTGCCGAGCGGTTCGCCCATAAAAACCACGCGCAAGCGGTGGTTTCCGGCGATAGCTTGGGGCAAGTCGCTTCGCAGACGCTGCAAAACATGGTGGCTGTGGGAGCGGCTTCGCCGATGCCAATGTTCCGGCCCCTCGCTGGAGACGACAAGCAGGAAATTATGAAGATCGCGCGGATGATCGGAACCTTTGATATCTCCTCGGAGCCATTCCACGATTGCTGCCCGATGTTTCTGCCGCGCAGTCCCGCCCTGTACGCGTCAGCAGCCGATTTGGAGCAGGCCGAAGCCGGTCTGGACATACCTGCATTGGTCACTGAAGGCGTGAAGGCGGCGGCACTCGAACGCTTCACGTTTGTGCGTGGCCGAGTCGAGCGCGTGGAGGAGGATCAGACGCGCGCCACACCGATCACCGTCGAGCGCAAGTCCCCGCAGCCGCTTGTGTCTTGAAGCAGGTATAGTGTCGTGAAGTAGTCATGAATATCTCCGTAAAAATAGAAGCGGGGCCCGCCCGGATCGCTCCGGAAGGGCCCCGCTCGAAACTTCACATAGCAACCAGCAACTAAAGACGGCAACTAAACACTAATACCGTCCGCCTCCCCCGCCGCCTCGGCCACCACCACCGCCGCCCCGGCCGCCGCCACCACCGCCTCCTCGACCGCCGCCTCCACCGCCACCGCCGTAACCTCCGCGTCCCCCGCCTCCGCCACCACCGCTGCCTCCCCGCCCTCCACCGCCACCGCCGCCACCCTCACGCGGCGGACGCGCTTCGTTAACCACAACATTGCGGCCCATGAAATCCTGGCCGTTGAGTGCTTGCACCGCGCGATTGGCATCGTCATCGTTGGTTACCTCGACGAAGCCGAAACCGCGAGGCTGCCCGGAAAAACGATCGCGCACCAACGTGACGTTGGCCGGAGCAACTCCCGCTTGTGTAAACCAATTACTGACGTCCTCTTCAGTCGCCTGAAACGGCAAATTTCCCACGTACAATTTTTTCACGAGCGCACTCCTTGAGCCTGCGGCGAAGCGATACCGCAGGCGTACGGCTGAAGGGCAAGGCCAACTCCGTTCGCAGTCCGAACCCGTACCAGGCTACTCCGGCGTGAGATTGACGCTTCAGCTCTCCATCGCATCATCCTGCTAAAGCCGGACGCCCGTCAAGGAAACATCCTGTAGCGCCTTACAAGCATTTACCTACGCTAGCGGCCAGCTAACTACAGACAAGCAGCGGGTCGTTAGGTCCGATAACTCGCATTGATGTGTACGTAATCGGTCGTGAAATCGCAGGTCCATACCCGCGCCTTTCCGCCGCCGCCTCCCAGGTCAACGACCACGGGAATGAAGTTCCGGAGCAAGCGGTTGTGCGCGTCGGCTTCGTCGAACGGCTGCTCGACGCCGCGCCTGCACGTAAGAAGGCCGCCCAGGTAGATATTCGTTTTGTGCGGATCAAATTTCACGCCTGCGCGCCCCGCTGCTGCCAGCACGCGGCCCCAGTTGGGATCGGCGCCCGCAAACATAGTCTTGACCAACGACGAGCCCGCGATCGTACGCGCTACTTGCTCGGCGGCGGAATCGCTGGAAGCGCCGCGTACTTCGATTTCGATTACATGGCTTGCGCCTTCGCCATCGGAGACGATTTGCAGGGCCAGCGAATGGCACACCTGCTCGAGCGCCCCGACGAACCGATTATAGTCGGCGCCCGGAGCGGCAACGGCGCGATTCCCCGCCTCGCCGCTGGCCAGCACCATCAGCGTGTCGTTGGTCGAAGTGTCGCCATCGACGGTGATGGAGTTAAAGGTGGTGCGCACGGCCGTCGTAAGCGCCCGCCGCAAGGTGGCGGTGTCGATGGCCGCGTCAGTAACGACGTAAGCAAGCATGGTGGCCATCTGGGGATGAATCATTCCGGCGCCTTTGCAACAGCCCAACAGGCACACTGGCCGCCCACCCAAACGACAACGCCCAGCCGCCCATTTCGGACGCGTGTCGGTGGTCATAATCGCCCGCGCAAATCCTTCGAAGGCCTCCGGGCTACGCACTGTAGCCTGAAACAGGCCCGGCACAGCCGCGATGATGCGTTCGACGCGCATGGGCAACCCGATCACGCCGGTGGAACAGACCAGCACCTGTGCGTCAGCGCAATCCATCACCCGCGCCACCTCTTGCGCCGTTGCGGCAGCGGCGGCGTCGCCCGCGGGGCCGGTGGCGCAATTGGCGTTCCGGGAGTTCACGATTACGGCGCGGATCCGCGAGGCTGCCGCCCGCAAATGCTCGCGTGACAACACCACCGGCGCCGCCTGCACCAGGTTCTGTGTGAAGACGGCAGCCGCGGCCGCGGGCTTGTCCGCGACGATCAGGCCCAAGTCGAGGTTCGGGGGTTTGCGCAGGCCGCAATTCACCGCGGCGAATCGAAAGCCGCGCGGCACCGCGGCCATCGTGACAGGCTTCATGCCTGGCCTTCCCACGGCGCGAGGCAGTTCTTCAAGCGCCTGCAGGAATCCTCCAAAGCTTCGCGTACGCGTGCGGGCGCAGTACCTCCAGGAACGTCGCGGGTTTCGAGAGCCGCGCCCAGGCTGAGGGCTGCAGGAAGATCAGCATCGAACAGCGGCGAGAACGCCTGCAGCCGGGCGAGAGGAAGCGTGGCCCAGGACTCTCCGCGGCGTTCCGCCTCTCGTACGATTTGGCCCACGATTTCATGCGCCTGCCGAAAAGGCATTCCGCGCCGCACCAGGTAGTGCGCCGCTTCGGTGGCCAACAGCGCCTCATCGGCCGCAGCCTGGCGCAACCGCGGCTCATTCAAGCGCGTGGCGGCGATAGCGCCGGCGGCGACGCGAAGCATGACGATAGCCTGATCGTAGGCGGCGAAAACGGGCTCCTTATCTTCCTGGAGATCACGCTGGTAACTCGAAGGCAAGCTTTTGAGCGTCATCAGAAGCGACACCAGTCCCGCGACGATACGCCCGGTCTTGCCGCGCAGCAGTTCCCACACATCGGGATTTTTCTTTTGCGGCATCAAGCTGCTTCCGGTCGAATACTCGTCGGGCAGGACGATGAAATTAAATTCCGTCGACGCGAAGAGCACAAAATCCTCGGCCAAACGCGACAGATGCGTCGCGAGCGTGGAAAGCGCATACAGATAATCGACCGCGAAATCGCGATCGCCCACCGCGTCCAGGCTGTTCGCGGAAATCCGCGCAAAGCCCAGCTCGCGCGCGAGAGCCGCACGATCCACCGGAACGACGCAGCCGCCCAGCGCCCCCGACCCCAGCGGACAGGAGTCGGCCATCCGCGTGGCCGCGGCGAACCGCTCGATGTCCCGAAAAAGCGGCTCGGCATGCGCCAGCAGGAAATGCGAAAACAGCAGCGGCTGCGCGTGCTGCAGGTGCGTCAGACCCGCCATCGGCACGCCCATGGCGCGCTCGGCGAATTCGATGAGCGCGCCCGCCAGTCCCGCCGTATCGCGAGCCGTGTCGCGCGCAGCATCCTTGACGAACAAGCGAAAATCCGTCGCCACAAGCTCGTTGCGGCTGCGCGCCGTGTGCAGCTTGAATCCCAGCGGCCCCAGCCGCTCGACCAGCGCCATTTCGACGAAGTGATGCACGTCTTCGGCCGGCGAAGCGTCGAGCCATGCCGGCTCGGCCGAGGCTTTGCCGGCAATTTCCTCAAGCGCCGCGAGAGTCCGTTCGCACTCCGGCACCGTGAGGATGCCTGCCCGCCGGATGCCGTGCGCCCAGGCGCGATCGACCGCCAGTTCATACGGCAGCAAGCGCCGGTCGAAGGGGAACGAGCGCTGGAATTCGTAGAACAGCTCGTTCGGCGGCCGGTCGAACCGGCCTCCCCAGAGCTTGCTCTGATTCGCGGGTGTCGGATCCGCGCTCACGGCTTTTTAGCCGCAGCGGGTTCGGCGGAGATCGCTGAAACGGAAGGCCGCCCAGCTGCGCGCGCGGCCTGCGTAACGGGCAGAGCGAACAGGTTAATGAACCCTTCCGCGTCCTTGGGATGGAAGTGCGCCATGCTGAAGCTCGCGAGATCGGTGCGGTACAGCGAATAGGGCGATTGCCGGCGCGTTACGCTGACGTTGCCTTTGTACAGCCGCAGGCCGACAGTCCCGCTGACGCGCTCCTGCGCAGTGGCGAAAAATGAATCGAGCGCCGCACGCAAAGCCGTGAACCACAGGCCGTAATAAACGATCTCGGCATAACGCAGCGAGAGCAACTGCGCGTAATGCGCGGTTTCGCGATCGAGACACAGCGCTTCGAGTTCGCGGTGCGCCATTACCAGCAGGGTGCCTGCCGGAGTTTCATACGCTCCCCGCGACTTGATACCCACCAGGCGATTTTCCACCAGGTCAATTCGACCCACACCGTGAGTGGCCGCCAGGGCATTGAGTTCTTCAATGAGCGCAACGGGGCCGACGCGCTGCCCGTTCACCGAGACCGGCGTTCCTCCCTCGAAGCCGATCTCCACCTCGGCCGGCGTATCCGGAGCGCGTTCGGGAGAAACGATCCACTGCCACATCGATTCCTCGGGAGCATTGTTGGGATCCTCGAGCACGCCCCCCTCATGGCTGAGGTGCCAGATGTTTCGATCGCGGCTGTATATGTTGGCTTTGGTCTGCTCGATGGGCACGTTATGAGCGCGAGCGTAAGCGATCGCGTCTTCGCGCGAAGTGATGTCCCACTCGCGCCACGGGGCGATGATTTCGAGGCCCGGAGCGATAGCCTTGTACGCCAGCTCGAAACGCACCTGATCGTTGCCTTTGCCCGTGCAGCCATGGGCCAGCGCGTCGGCGCCGACGCGCAACCCGATTTCAGCCTGGCGCTTGGCCAGCACAGGCCGCGCGAACGAGGTTCCGAGCAGATATTTGTGCTCGTAAACGGCTCCGGCGCGCAACGTGGGCCAAATGTACTCGGTGATGAACTCTTCGCGCAGGTCTTCAATGGACGCGGAGGACGCTCCGGTAGCTAGCGCCTTGCGCTGGGCCGCCGCGAGGTCTTCCTGCTGGCCCACATCACCGATCATGGCGATCACTTCGCAGCCATAAGTCTCCTTCAGCCAGGGAATGATGATCGAAGTATCCAACCCGCCGGAATAGGCGAGAACCACTTTGCGAGGCACGCGGTCTCCTTTTTTTAGCCGAACATTTTTAGCTGAGCAGCATCAGCAGGATGGCTTTCTGGACGTGCAAGCGATTTTCGGCCTGGTCAAACACTACCGAGCGCGCCGAATCAATGACGGTGCCGGTGACTTCACTTCCTCGGTGAGCGGGCAGGCAGTGCAGAAATACCGCGCCGGGTGCAGCCAGCTCGAACAACGCGGGCGTAATTTGATAGGGGGCGAATATTTTCTCGCGCGCCGCGGCTTCCTGCTCTTGTCCCATGCTGGTCCACACGTCCGTGTAGAGCGCTTGGGCCCCCGCCACCGCGTCCGCAGCCGAAGTAAAAAGTTCGATCTTGCCGTGCGTTTTGTGCGCGACCCCACGCGCCTCGGCCACGATGGCCGCTTGCGGCTCGTAGCCCGCCGGAGTGGCCACGCGGATCTCCGCCCCCACGCGCGCGCCGGTTAACAATAAAGAGTGGCACACGTTATTTCCATCGCCGATGTACGCCAGCTTCAGCCCACGCAAGGAACCAAAGCGCTCCTCCAGCGTGAAAAAATCGGCGTACGCCTGGCACGGATGGTACAGGTCCGACAGCGCATTAATCACTGGAATGCTGGCGTATTCGGCCAACTGCTCGAGCTCGTTCTGCTCGAACACGCGTGCCACGATGCCTTGCACCCAGCGCGATAAATTCCGCGCCACGTCGGGAATCGACTCGCGCTCGCCCAGACGCGTGACGGTGTGATCCAGCAGTACCGCCGAGCCGCCCATGCTCTCCATCCCCACCTGGAAGGTAACGCGCGTCCGCAACGACGGCTTTTCCAAGATCAGCGCCAGAAACCGGCCGTTGAGCGCACCGCGATAATGGCTGGGACGCGACTTGATGTCAGCGGCAAGTTGAAAAAGCTCGCGAATGCGCGCAGGTCCCCATTCGGCGCCGGTGAGCAAATCGGTAGCCAAAGCGAGCGGTACGGGAGTCGTGGTCATATCCGCCTCAGGGTTCACTTGCGTCAGCTCGTAGCGACGCGCAAACGTGGCAATGTCGGCTCTACGGCGTGGGGCGCGATGGCCACGGGCCGTTTCGTTTCCTGCAACACGGCGCCGAAAATTTTCAGAAAATCCTGCACTTGCCGCTCCGTCACGATGAATGGCGGCAACAGCCGGATCACATGGTCATTGGTGCAGTTGACGATCAGTCCGCGACGCAGGGCGGCGGTGACGTATTCTCGGCCCTCCACCACCAGGTCGATGCCGATCATCAAGCCCTCGCTGCGTATCTCGTCCACCAGATCCAACCGCGCGGCGATGCGTTCCAGGCCCGCGCGCAATTGCGCGCCACGATCGTGAACGTTCTCCAACAGGTTTTCGTCTTCCACCGTATTCAGAAATTCGAGCGCAGTCGCGCAAGCCAGCGGTCCCCCGCCGAATGTCGATCCATGTAGCCCGGGCGCGAACGCCTCCGCGAAACTTTCCTTCGCGAGGATGGCGCCAAGCGGCAACCCGCCTGCAAGCGCCTTCGCCACTACCACAATATCGGGAGCCGCCGCATGCCGCTGGTAAGCGAAAGGGCGTCCGGTACGGCCCAGACCGCACTGTATTTCGTCGGCAATCAGGGCCGCGCCGTGCTGCGAAGCCAGCTCGCGAGCGCGCGCCCAGAAGGCGCCGCTCAGCGGGAAAATTCCGCCTTCCCCCTGAATCGCCTCCAGCACGATGGCACACACGCTGCCGTCAAATTTCGCTTCGAGATCGGCAACGTCGTTTAGACGCACGAATTCCACGCCGGGAACCAGCGGCGCAAAGGGCTCGCGATATTTTGACGGGTGGGTGATCGACAGCGCCCCGAAAGTGCGCCCGTGAAACGACCCCTCGACGGCCAGGATGCGCCATTTATCGGTGACGCCTTTTTTCCGCCCCGCCACGCGCGCCAGCTTCAGCGCGCCCTCTACGGCTTCGGTGCCGCTGTTGGTGAAAAATACCCGGTCGAGGCCGGACCACTCCGCCAGCTTGCGTGCCAGAGGCCCCTGAAACCGGTGGTGAAACAAGTTTGACAAGTGCACGGCGCGCGCAGCCTCGCGCTGCATTACGCGCACCATCCGGGGATGCGCATATCCCAGCGCGTTCACGGCTATGCCGCCGAGAAAATCCAGATACTTGCGGCCCTGCTGGTCATAAACGTAGCAGCCCCGGCCGCGCACGAAAATGATCGGAGGCCGCCGATAGGTATTCATGAGGTAACGCCCGGCGTCCCGGAGAATCTTCGCGTCCGAAGCCGCCCGCGATCCGGGCGCGGCCTTCCTGGTTACAGGCCTCCTCCGCGCCGTTCCGGCCTTATGTGCCGCTCTCGCTTTGATGGCCACGTTTAGTGTCCTACGCCCGCCGCAGTGGAGGGATAACTGGGCGTCACGCGCGTTCCCGGACCCTTTTGGCCGTTGGCGGCGGAAAGTAAACCATTTTCGTTGTTCCCGCCGACGATTCGCACCTGGTTGACCCCAGCGGAAAGCGCACGCTTGCAAGCCTCAAGTTTCAGGATCATGCCGCCCGAGACCTTATTCTGCCGAATCAGGTCTTCGATGTCCTCGCTCGAAACGGCCTTCAGAACTTTCTTGCCGTCCAACACGCCCGCCACGTCAGTCATGAAAATCAGCCGGTCGGCATGCACGTATTCGGCGCAGGCCGCGGCCATGTGATCTGCATTGACGTTGTAGAGCTCGCCGTCCGCTCCCAGCCCCAGGCACGATGCCACCGGAACGATCCCCGAGCGCCACAGCGTCTCGATGAATTCGAGGTTGACGCCCGTCAGGTATCCCACGAATCCCAAGGCGCCCACCACTTCTTCGTGCATCATCGGCTCGGCCAGAAAGCAGCCGGCATCCGATGCGCACAGACCTATGGCCGGCTGGCCCTCGGCGGATATGGCGCCCGCCATACGCTTGTTCAGCAGCCCGCCCAGAACCATCACGGCCACGTCCCGCGTTTCGCGGTCGGTCACGCGCAGGCCGTTCACGAAGCGGCTTTCGATGCCCATGCGCTTGAGCGTCGCGGTAAAAATCTTGCCGCCCCCGTGCACCACCAGCAGTTCGTGGCCCTCGTGCGTGAGCTGCGCAATCTGTCGCGCCAGCAAGCGCACAGCTTCCGCATCATCCAGTAATGCACCGGCAATCTTGACGACCATTCTCATTGGCACTCTCTCATCGAGAACTTGTTAAGTACACGGTTGCGTCGCCACATTGTTCCCTGCGCCATCTTTCGATGTCTCATCGCAGGCCCGCCGTTTCCTCGAAACCCATCATCCCGTTCATGTTCTGTACCGCCTGCCCCGCCGCGCCTTTTCCGAGATTGTCGAGGCAGCTCACCACCACCAGACGATTGCCTCCGGCATCGAGCGCAAAACCGATGTCGCAGAAATTCGTATGCGCCACGTGCTGCAACTCGGGCAATTGGCCTGCCGGCCACAGGCGCACCATTGGCTTTCCCGCATAAAATCTCCGATACAACGCTTCGATCTCCCCCGCCTCGCGAGCCGCGTCCAGCCACACGTACATCGTGGACAGAATTCCCCGCGCCACCGGCAAAAGATGCGTCGAAAACATCACGTCGCGCGCGATCAGCCCCAAATGTTCCATGACTTCCGGGGTGTGGCGGTGCTTAAACAGCCCGTAAGCGCGAAAATTTTCATCCACCTCGACAAAGTGCATTTCGCGTTTGGGTTCCTTGCCGGCCCCCGTGGCGCCCGACTTGCAATCGCAAACGATTCCCCGCGCGCTGGCAATCCAGCCGGCTTCGACCAGCGGCCGCAATCCCAGGATCACCGAAGTCGCATAGCATCCGGGATTGGCCACCAGCCGCGCCTCAGGGAGCGCGTCACCGTATATCTCGGTCAGGCCGTAAACGGCTTGCGCCAGCACCGCCGCCTCCGGCGCGGGCAATTGGTACCACCGCGTAAAAGTTGCGCCGTCCCGAAAGCGAAAAGCGCCGCTCAAGTCCACGACGCGCAGGCCTGCCGCGAGAAGCCGCGGAACCATCTCGATCGACGCCTCGTGGGGCGTCGCCAGAAACGCCACGCTCGCTCCACTCGCTGCCACCCCTTCCACCGAAAAGGGCCGGCAGGGCGCTTCCCCCCAGCCGCGAAGCTGCGGGAAAATATCGCTCAGGCAGTTCACCGGCTTCGGGGGCGCCTGCGGTCCTTCGCGCAAATAAAATGTCGGCTTGGCAATTTCGGGATGCCGAAGCAGGAGGCGTGCCAGCTCGAATCCAGCGTAGCCGGTAGCTCCAACAACGGCGACCCGCTGCGGGTCGGTCATCGAAGCATGGCCTCCAGTCGTTGCTGTACGGCGGTCCGCGCCGGCCGTGAGGGCGTAATCACCAGAACCGTGTCGTCGCCTGCGATGGTTCCCGCAACTTCGCGCATCCGCTCGCTATCCACCGCGGCCGCCAGCGGCTGTGCTCCACCGGGGGGAGTCTTCAGCACGAGCAGATTATCCGCCGCGCGCACGTCGAGCAGGTATTCCCGCACCGCGCGAACCAGAAATGCGTGCGAAGGAGCCGCTTCATCCCCGGCCTGACCGAGCGGCTTGTAACCTGCCGCGGTCTTCACCAGCTTCAGTTCGGCGATGTCGCGCGAAAGCGTGGCCTGCGTCACACGCAGCTTCAGGTGCGCGAGACGCCGCCGCAACTCGTCCTGACTCGAAATAGCTTCGCCGTTAATCAACTTCAGAATCTGCCCTTGTCGGAATCGTTTGTGCGCGGCCAAACTGTAACCTGCACTCCTTATGCAGACGTATGCATAATTATGCGAGCGGGAATTTTGCCTGTCAACGAAAAATGTGCGCCGCTTGCACGAAATCAGGTATTGGGGGCCGCGTCCGAGCCTTCGTCCCCGGAAACATGTATTCCAATTCTCGGCCAACCGCGGCCCGCCGCACCGGCACAATAAGCGCCGGGGAACCCCGGCATTGAGCTTCGGTAAGCCCCGGTGCTATTCTTCCGCATGGCCCACAGCCCGGCACAAGCCGCCGAAGACTCGCTCGCGGCGCGCCCCAGCGCGTTGCTCGAAGTCGCCGAATCCATCGCCCACCACCGCGACCTCGGCGAGCTTTTTCACGACCTCGGCGCCCGCCTGCACCGCGTCGCGCATTTCGATTTCCTGAATCTGCTCCTCTACGACAGCGAACGCCAGGTCATGCGCCTACACATTCTCGAAAGCCAGCAACCCACCAATATCCAGCGCGGCCGCGAATCCCCTATGGGCCAGACCCCTGCCGGCCGCGTATTCGAGACCCAGCAGCCCTACGTAGTGGACGACATCGAGACCGAAACCTCGTTCCCCGCGCTGATGGAGACTCTGCGCGGCGAAAACCTGCGCTCGTTCTGCGTCGTGCCGCTGACCACCGCCCAGCGCCGCCTCGGATGTCTCGGCTTTGCCAAAACCGAACCGTATCACTACACCCCCTCCGAGGTGGAATTCATGCAGCAAATCGCCCGGCAAGTGGCCGTGGCGGTGGACAACGCCCTCAATTTTCAATCGGCGCAGGCCTACCAGCAGCAACTCGCACGCGAACGCGATCGTCTCCGCGTCCTGCTCGAGGTCAACAACGCCGTCGTCTCCACGCTGGACCTCACCGAACTCTTTCGCGCCATTTCCGCGAGCTTGCGGCGAGTCATGCAGCATGAATACACGAGCCTCGCCTTGTTTGACCCCGCTACCCAAAAGCTGCAGACCATCGCTCTCGACCTGCCGCCGGGCACCGGTTTGGTGCAGGAGGACATCACCGCCGCTCTGGAAAACAGCCCGGAGGGCCCCGCCTTCTCCAATCGCACGCCGCTGCGTTTTTCGCGCGCCGACCTGGAGCGCTGTGACTCGCTGCTGTGCCGCCGGCTTCTGGCCGAAGGGGTGCGCGCGGGTTGTTGCGTTCCGCTGGTCACGCGCGAGCGTGTCTTGGGCACGCTGAATGTCGCCAGCCTTCGCGATTCTTCTTTTAGCCAGGAGGATGTGGACCTCCTGAGCCAGGTCGGCGCGCAAATTGCCATCGCCGTCGAGAATGCCCTGGCATTCCAGGAGATCGCGAATCTCAAAAACACGCTCGCGCAGGAAAAACTTTACCTGGAAGACGAAATTCGCACCGAACACAACTTTGAGGAGATCATCGGCGCGAGCACCGCGCTGAAGGAACTGCTCAAGCACGTGCGCACGGTCGCCCCGACCGATTCGACCGTGCTGATTTCCGGCGAAACCGGCACGGGCAAGGAACTCATCGCGCGCGCCATCCATAACCTCAGCTCCCGGCGCGATCGGACCTTTGTGAAAATCAACTGCGCCGCCATCCCTGCCGGCCTGCTCGAATCCGAGCTTTTCGGCCACGAACGCGGCGCCTTCACCGGCGCCATCGCGCAACGCCTCGGGCGCTTCGAACTCGCTGACCACGGGACGCTGTTTCTCGATGAAATTGGCGATATCCCGCTCGAACTCCAGCCCAAACTACTTCGTGTGCTGCAAGAACACGAATTTGAGCGCTTAGGCAGCCCGCGAACCAGGCGCGTTGACGTACGCGTAGTGGCCGCCAGCAACCGCGACCTCTCGCGTCTGGTCGAAGAGGGCTCCTTCCGGGCTGACCTTTTCTACCGCATTAATGTTTTTCCCGTGGTCGTCCCACCTTTGCGCGAGCGCCGCGATGACGTTCCCACGCTGGTTCGGTATTTTGCCCAAAAGTATGCGCAGCGCATGAACCGCCGCGTCGAAACCGTCCCCGCGGAAACTCTTGCGGCGCTCGAACGCTACCATTGGCCCGGCAACGTGCGCGAACTGGAAAACCTTATCGAGCGCGCCGTCATTCTCTCTCCTGCCCAAGTCCTGCGTGTCCCCCTGGCCGAATTGAAAAGTCCCCACGACGGCGCAGGTTCCGACTTCGCCACGCTTGCGCAAGCGCAACGCGAACACATTCTCCGGGCGCTCGACGAATCTAACTGGATCCTGGGCGGGCCGCAGGGCACCGCGGCGCGTCTGGGGCTCAAACGTACCACGCTGCAATCTCGCATGCGGAAGCTCGGAATCAACCGGCCGCGCTAATTCCCGATTCAACTGTCGAACCGTTGATGCCAGTATTTCGGCACAATGGCGAAATATCGGCTCCATTCGTAAATCGCTCGGTTGCCAAGATTTGATCTAATCCGTTTAATAACTTGCTACTAACCCGGCCCTGCGGGCATGGGCCTGCAGTTGCATACACGTTACCCATGCTGAAGGTTTCCGTCAGAGAAGACTCGGCTGGCGTCGCCATGGAAGTGGAAGGCCGGGTCGCCGGGCCCTGGGTGGACGAATTGCAGCAGTGCTGGCAAAGGGAGCAGGCTCGCGCCGGCGGCCCGGTTTCCGTCTATTTATCCGCCGTAACCTTCATCGACGACGCAGGGAAACAGCTTCTATCGCGAATGTTTCAGCATGGTGTAAAGCTTCAGGGTAAGGGTTGCATGGTCCGCGCGATCGTAGCCGAAATCACCAGCCGCGCAGAGGGGAAATGGTATGCGGCGCCCGAGTCGCCGAACGAACGCGGGGAGACAGCAGAGCCACTCACGGAAAATAACGGTAAAGCAGAGTCGACGTGACGAATGGGGAGCGAGGCGATGGCTAGCACACAGGTGATCGTTTCGGCGGAAGACTCGAGAACCAGCGAAAGGGCATTGCTTCGCGCCGCCATGGCCGGCGATCGGCCGGCTCTCGAAACACTCTTCGGGCGCAATACGCGCGCCCTCTATCAAACGGCGCTGCGCCTTCTGGGCAATGCCGAGGACGCCGAGGACGCGCTTCAGGAGGGCATGCTTGCTGCCTACCGCAACCTACGGCGCTTTGAAGGCCGCTCGCAATTTTCCACCTGGCTCACGCGCATCGTGATCAATGCTGCACTGATGCGCCGCCGTAGCCAGCGCGCCCATCCGGCCGTCTCGCTCGACGAACGGCCCAGCGATGAACAGCCGGCCGTCTCCGAGCGTTATGCTGATGACGCTCCCAGCCCCGAGGAGCTTTGCGCCGGAAATGAAATATCGGCACGCTTGAACGAAAACCTCCAGGGTCTATCACCGCTATTGCGCACCGCTTTTGAGCTGCGCGAGGTCAAAGGCCTTTCTGCCGACGAAGCGGCCAAAGCCCTGGGCGTATCTCGCAATACGCTCAAAGCGCGCTTGTGGCGCGCCCGCCAGCAGCTTGCCGCGCGGCTCGGCGATGCTTTACGCGGGCCGCGCCAGCCGGGAACCGGCACTCCCTCCCTGGGTGCCGGGTTGGGAAGTGGTTTTGGCGCTGCTGCCGGCCTTTCTGGAGCCGACTGATTCCGGCCCGATTGGCTCGGGCATCAAAATAATCCCTGCTTCCGGCCCGTGCTCTCGGTGCTAATCTAGCCGGAGGCTGAAGCCCGCAGTAAAATCCCGCTGCTCCGCTCGAGGAGTGCCTTTATGCCCGCAACACTTGCACGGCCGCATGGCTCTGTCCCACGTCGCTCCCTGGGACCGCGAGGTCTGAGCGTCTCCGCCATCGGGCTTGGCTGCATGGGCATGTCGGAATTCTATGGTTCCACCGATGAAGTGGAATCCATCGCCACAATTCACCGCGCTCTGGACCTGGGCATCAATTTCCTCGACACGGCCGACGTCTACGGTCAAGGGTGCAATGAGGAATTAGTCGGCCGCGCCATTCGCGGGCGTCGCGACGAAGTCGTGCTGGCCACAAAGTTTGGAAATGTGCGTGCTCCTGACGGCCGGTTTACCGGCGTCAACGGCCGCCCGGAATATGTCAACGAATGTTGCGACGCAAGTCTGCGCCGGCTAGGCGTTTCGTACATCGACCTTTACTATCAGCATCGCGTAGACCCCGCCGTGCCCATCGAGGAAACAGTGGGTGCCATGGCCGGGCTGGTAGCGAAAGGCAAGGTTGGACACATCGGCCTTTCGGAAGCGGGCGTCAAGACGCTGCGCCTTGCGGCAGCCGTTCATCCCATTACCGCATTGCAAAGTGAATACTCGCTGTGGACGCGCGATCCTGAAGCGGAAATTCTTGCCGTATGCCGCGAGTTAGGAATTGGGTTTGTCGCTTATAGCCCGCTGGGCCGCGGCTTCCTCACGGGCCGCATTCGCGGCCAGAACGATCTCGAGGATTCTGATTACCGCCGGCGCTCCCCCCGCTTCCAGGGAGAAAATCTCGACCGCAACTTGGCCATGGTCCAGCGCATCGAGCAGATCGCTTCGGAAAAGGGCTGCACCCCCGCCCAGCTTGCTCTCGCGTGGCTCTTGGCGCGCGGCGATGATATTGTTCCGATCGCCGGAACCAAGCGCCGCCGCTACCTGGATGAGAACGTGGGCGCCGTTTACGTCGCCCTTACCCCTCAAGATCTCGCGCGCCTCGACCAAGCCGCGCCCGCCGGGTCTACTGCTGGCGCCCGCTACGCCGAGGAAGCCATGCAGCGCGTCAATCTCTAGCTTTAGCGCGCCCCCCAACTAACGAAGACCGCGCCTCAAACGAAAAGAGGAGCTGGCCCGTTTTGGGTCAGCCCCTCTTTTCGATTTATCCCCTGGCTTCAAGCGCGAGTGAAATGCTGGCGATCTACCCGCCGCGGGGCCGGCGTGCGAAGACACTGGGCGGAAAAAAACCCGTCTAAGCGCGCCGGGCGGTCTTGCGGCTGCGCCGCTTGGTCCGCGTGGGGTTTACTGGTGCGTCGCCAATCAATTCCGCGTTCATGAGGTTGGTTACGAAGAGCTTCTTGCCGTGGTCGTCAAAATCAATGGCGGTGCGTTCGGCGTCCGATTCCGTCACGACTCCCAGACCATATTGCTGGTGTTTCACTTGCTGCCCAGTGGAAAGAACCTGCACGACTGGCCTCCTTCAATGAAGTTGCCACTTGCAGACACCCAACGCTACGGCAGAGGCTTAGTCCGCGGGGCCCAAACCTCTTAATGAGTTACAGCCCTACCTAAATGAGTTACAGCCCTACGACGTTCTCCGCCTGTAAGCCCTTCGGCCCTTTGCGGACCTCAAATTCAACAGCTTGGCCCTCATTCAGGCTGCGATATCCCTCTGACTGGATCGCTGAGTAATGCACGAAAACGTCCTCGCCGGTTTGCCGCTGTATAAATCCATATCCTTTGCTGGCGTTAAACCATTTCACAGTCCCTTGTTCCTTCACTTCTGGTTCCTCTTCTTTCACAAATTAAGATACGGTGTGGGCTCTACTTGGAGCCCGCGCTATAATTGATGTTGCCGCGACCGCCGCGCCATGGCTGGCTCCCGCCTCTGAAATAATCGACCAAACGCGCAAGTGCTTATTTCACTGGCGTTTAAGCAAGTCCAAGGGACGGTTCCAGCAGCAACCACACCCTCATTGTATCACAGCGCGTTTCTTCTTGTCGACCGCACAGCTGTTTGGAAACCCAGCCGGGAAAATATTCAATGTACCGACTGGGACATTAAATTGTTACGGCCAAGTCACTTAGTGAAGACAAGGCAATCGATCGATCTGCAAACCGCTTCCGGATGAGGTGCTTTTTTAACGCTCTAATCACAGTCCTTTGGCAAAATTTCGCTATAACGGTGTAGCCATGCAGAAGTAGACTGTGCGGCAGCAATACGAACGGAGCCTGATGCACCGGCGATCGTCGCGAATCTTTCTTTCCATCTCTCTTTTGCTCGCCATATTGTCGCACGCCCGCTTACGGGCGGGACCGCGCGCGGAAGACGACGACGATCGTAAGGGCGGTGCTGACGCCGACCTGCCCACCGGGATGCACATCACCCCGTTGGCAGCTCGTGGCGCGACCTTTTCCCCACTTCGGCCCGGATTGCCGGCGCAACCCAATTTCACCGCCGGCCAAGCCGTGTCCACGGCCATCAGCCCTGACGGTAAAACCCTGCTCGTACTAACCAGCGGCTACAACCTCATTTATGACCCGCAGGGCCGCGTTATCCCCTCCGCGTCCACCGAATACGTCTTCGTTTTCGACATTTCCGGCCACCCTCCCCGCCAGGTGCAGGTTCTGCAAGTGGCGCGCGCTTTCGACGGCCTCGCGTGGAATCCCAGCGGTGACGAATTTTACGTTTCGGGGGGCGAAGAGGACTCCGTGCACCTTTTCAAGCGTAGCCCTACTCCTGGCACAGGAGGGTGGCGTGAGGACACCCCGCCCGTATCACTCAAGCACAGGTCGGGCTTGGGTCTCGCGGTGAAGCCCGAGGTCGCCGGGCTGGCCGTCAACGCGTCGGGTACCGCTCTGATTGCGGCGAACTACGAAAACGACTCCATCAGCATCATCGATCTGAACTCGCGAGCGCCTGTTGCCGAACTCGATCTGCGGCCGGGCAGCCCCCATGCGTCACCAAGCGATGCATCACAAAAAGGCATAGCCGGCGGCGAGTATCCCTTCTGGGTCGCGGTGCAGGGCGACCGGAAGGCTTACATTTCAAGCGTGCGCGATCGCGAGATCGTCGTCGTCGGCTTGGGCGGCGCCGATCCCCATCCTTCACCCGTATCTGACTCCGCTCGCACGGCCTCGCTCGGGGTTTCTCCCGCGTCCCCGAACATCGTCGCGCGCATCCCCGTGCGCGGCTCTCCCAACAAGATGATCCTCAACCGCGCCGGCACTCGTCTGTACGTCGCGTGCGACAACAGCGATTCGGTCGCCATTATCGACACCGGGAGCGACAAGCTGCTCACCCAGTTCCCGGTCACCGCGCCCAAATCTGTTTTCTCTAACCCTCGAGGCTTCAGAGGAAGCAACCCGAATAGCCTGGCGCTTTCACCCGACGAGCACACCCTTTACGTTACCGATGGCGGCACAAACGCCCTCGCAGTCATCGGTCTCGACCACGATTCCGGCAGGATCGCCGGACTCATTCCCACGGGCTGGTACCCGAATTCGGTGAGCGTTAGCCGCGATGGAGCGCGTCTTTATGTCGTCAACGGGAAAAGCCCTGCCGGGCCCAACCCGCGCGGCTGCAATCTGACACCCGCCTGCCGTTCTCAAAATCAATATATCCTGCAGCTCACCCGCGCCGGGTTTCTTACCCTGCCGGTCCCACCAGTCGCGGAGCTGCGCCTCGCTTACCGCGCAAGTAGTGCGCAACGACCATTTCCGCGCCGTGGGCAATAAAGACGCTCTCGTCACCCAGTTCCTGCACTCGCGCATTCATCACGTCATTTACGTCATTAAGGAAAACCGCACCTACGATCAAGTGCTCGGCGATCTGGAGCGCGGCAACGGCGATCCGAAGCTGGCCGAACTTCCCCAGGCCCTCTCCCCAAATCATCACCAGTTCGCGCGCCAATTCGTCACGCTCGATAATTTCTACGCCAGCGGTGATGTCAGCGGCGATGGTTGGAACTGGAGCACCGCGGCCCGCGCGACTGATTCAGTCGAAAAAACCCTGCCTATCCAATATGCCGGCCACGGGCTAGACTATACCTACGAAGGCGGCGACCGTAATATCAATACCGGCATCGCCTCACTGGCCGCGCGCCGCGAAGCTAACCCCGCCACGCCCCCGGACGACAGCTTGCTCCCCGGCACGGCCAACGTCAGTGCGCCCGATCCGCCCGGCGACGTCCAGAATGGCAACAATGACGATGACAAGACGGGATAATGATGCAGGCGCCGGCTACCTCTGGGATGACGCGCTGCGGGCCCGGCTTACCGTGCGCAATTATGGTTTCTTCCTCGACCTCGTCCGCTACCGCCTGCCCGTGCGCGATCCCAGCTTCCTCGCGCCGGTGCGCGACCCGCGCGCAGCGAACATTCGCGTCGCTTATCCCACCAGGCCCGAACTCGACCCCATCACCGATCCTTATTACCGCGGCTTCGATCAGGCCCTTCCCGATTATTGGCGGTTCAAAGAATGGGAGCGCGAATTTGACGGCTACGTTCGCGACCACAACCTGCCATCCCTCGAACTCGTCCGGCTGGCACACGATCATTTCGGTGATTTTGGCCGCGCCATCGACGGAGTCAACTCCGTCCAAACCGAAATGGCCGACAACGACTACGCGCTAGGCCTGCTGCTGGAAAAAATCGCCGCCAGCCCCTACAAAAACGATACCCTGGTTTTCGTCGTGGAAGATGACGCGCAGGATGGCCCCGATCACGTGGATGCGCATCGCACAGTGGCCCTGGTCGCCGGCCCTTACGTCCGCCAGCACGCCTTGGTCTCCGACCGCTATACCACCGTGCACCTGCTCAGAACCATTGAAGACATTCTGGGCCTCGAGCCCTTAGGCCTCGACGACAGCTCCGTCGAGCCTATGACCAAAATCTTTGAGAATAAATTGGCGCCCTGGACCTACACCGCCATTATTCCCGCGGCATTGCGATCCACGCAGCTTCCCCTCGCCACCTCCGAACCGGCCGCCGCCGCTGGTCCTTCCGTTCCGGCCCGCGATTCCGCCTACTGGGAAGCGCAAACCCGAGGCATGGATTTTTCCGCGGAAGACCGGCTAGATGTCCCCCGCTTCAATCAACTCCTCTGGACCGGGCTAATGGGCGACTCCGCCCCCTATCCCACAAAGCGTGATGCCCGCAATCTGCGCCGCCACCGCCGGCGCCTGCTCTCGCGCGCTGGCGCTGCAATTCCGCGTTAGCTCGCCAGGCTTCTCTCGTGCCGGCCAGGGACATCTCCCTGATGCCTGTCCTGATGCCCATTACGTACAGTGTGCCATATGGAACAGATACAAATGCCCCCGAACGGCATACTCGGTCGTCCCTTAATGTCTCACGAGAGAATCAACTTGGAGGTTTACATCATGCAGATCGCGTCTCGATTCGTTGCTACGCTATTCCTCACCGCGGCACTCGCCGCGCCAGTCGCTATCGCCGCTGCCCCGGCGCAAGTAGTGCAGGTCCGAGTCTACGATAGGGATCACAAGGACTATCACAACTGGGACGATCGCGAAAACCGGTCCTGGGGACTTTACCTTTCCGAAAATCACAAAAAGTCTCACGAATTCGCTAAGTCTAATCGCAAGGAACAGTCGGACTACTGGAATTGGCGCCACAGTCATCCGGATCGGGACTAGGCCAACTCCGCGCTTCGCAGCCCATCAAGGCCCCCATCGGGCATGCACATCCGGTCCGTAACTTCGCGGACCGGACGCTGCATAGCTGACATCGCCTGACCCGAGGTCGCGCCGCCTCGCTCTTCCCTAGTTTGGTCCATTAACTCCGCTCACGAAGCCGCCTACGTGCGCGGTGAATGCCACCAGAACGACCGTGGCTATCTCGGCAGCCAGTTGGCCTCCCGATGCCAACTCCCGTACCGTGCGCCGCGCTCGAAAGTGCTGGCCCCACACCAGGCAAATCGCAACGCTCGAGGCCAGCGCCAGAAGCAAATGCAGTCGGAGGTTCCCTTTGAGCCTGGCCCCTCCCAATTGGAGTTGCCACGCCAGAAGGCCTGTGGCCACGGCGGGAAACGTTGATACCGCCGCGGCCAGCAGGTTGTAATAAGCGGCGGTTGCCAGCCCCCGGCTTCCTCTCCAAAACGCCGCCACATCGAATGCGGCGCCCGTGATAAACAGCGCAATGGGAAAGTGAATCAGCACCACGTGCTGCCCGTGCCGCGCGAGTAATGCCGCCTTCAGGTCGAAAGGATTCATCTCGGCTCCTCGATCACTGCACGTCGACTTCAGCAATCATCTTGGGATGGACCGAGCAAAAGTAGGGATAGGTCCCCGGCTTGGTGAACGTATAGCTGAAATTTTCGCCCGTATCGAGAGCCTTCGATCTGAAGGTGGCCTTGTCGTCGCTCACCACCGTGTGCGGCACGTCATCGTTGTTTATCCACGTAACTGTAGTGCCTGCGGCAACCGTCAGCTTCATCGCCCCAAAGCTGAAGTTGTCGATTTTAACTTCTACCGTTTCCGGACCTTTATCCCCGCGACCGGCAGCCCGGCTCCGGGGCGTTCCCGCCAGCAAAATAACGCCGCAAGCGATTACCGCCACCACCGCCGTCCACATTAATTTCTTGATTTTCATTTCTGTTCTCCTTTTTTGCATACCTCGATTGAATCTCTGGAAACCTTCCGCGTCTTTGCCGATTCCGCGCGTTACGCCAGCGACGAATCGGTAATTCCCAGCGTGTGTTTGCCGCGAACGAAGTTCACATCCGTGATCCCCAGCACTTCCCTTAGCTTTTCAGCCGGCACTTTCATGGGGCCGGGTGAAGGCGCCTGGCCGGGCTGCGGCTGCGGGAACGCCGTCGAGCACGCCGTGTGGAACGTGATGTTTCCTTCCACCTTCTGCATCGTCTGGTGTATGTGCCCGTTCAGCACCGTCACCGAACCGAAGTCCTTCAGGTACGAAAGCGCCTGCGCGCTATCCTCGGTTCCCCATCCCCATTCCGGGTACACCGACCACAGCGGAATGTGCGCGAACACCACGATCGGCGTGCTGCTCTTCAGCCCCGACACGTCTTTCTCCAGCCATTCGAGCTGCTCGGTCCCGAGAAATCCCAGGCCGCCCGCCTTGAGGTTCAGCACGTTCACCAAGCCGATGAAATGCGCTCCCTTTTGATCGAAGCTGTACCAGCCATCCCCCTGCGCCTGTTGGCCGAACCGCTCGTGGAACATCTGCCCGTTGTCGTTCAGCACATCGTGCTCGCCGGGAACGTAGTAGATTTTCTCGGTCTTGAGACTCTTGAGCGACTCCGCCAGCGTGTCGAACTCTTCCGCCTTGGAAAGCTGCGTCAGATCGCCGGTGTGCAGCACGAATGCCGGAGGCGTGGGCAACGCATTGACCTTCGCTATGGCCGCGCGCAGTGTCGCGGTAACGTCCGGGTTGGCATCCTTATTGAATCCGATGTGGCTGTCGCTGATTTGCACGAAACTCAGGTCGCCTTTCATCCCGCCGACCTTGTTCTGCATGACGTCGCTCAGAGCAAACGACTTCAGCACGCCGCCTTGCAGTACGCACAGCGCGCCCGTTCCGGCCCAGGCCATGCACCTCAGAAAGCCGCGCCGGTCGACGCCGTCCGCCTCTTGGTTCTCTTCGATATATTTCGACATTTCGTTTCACCTCTCGATTTTGCGTTGGGTTGGACCTGCCTGAGGCGCCTCGCGACGCCTTCACCTGTTAAACAAGAATCGAGGGCTGGATATTCCCGCCGCCCGCCGGAAATAACAGAAATAGCTCTCGGGAATAAAATCGTCGCCCACCGGGTCTATAGAGAGACACACATGCGCTCGCAGAACACATAAAGAGGCCATTCGTTTTGCCGGATGAAGCCCAGTCTGCCCGTTTTGAAGCCATCGTCTTGCCCCATCTCGATGGCGCCTACAACCTCGCGCGTTGGCTGGTGAAGAACGGCACCGACGCCGAAGATCTCGTTCAGGAAGCCTACCTCCACGCCTGGAAAGGCTTTGCGGGATTCCGGGGCACCGACGGTAGAAGCTGGCTGCTGACCATCGTCCGGAACACCTGTTACACCTGGCTGCGCCGCAACCGCAGGAACGAATTGGCAGTGGAGTTCAATGAGGACCTTCACAGCGAGGGTCCCGCAGTCCCCGAACCTGAGCGGCTGCTTGTGGAAAGCGCCAGCCGCGAAGCGCTCGGAAAAGCGCTCGAGGCATTGCCCGCGGAATTTCGCGAAGCCATCGTGCTGCGCGAGCTTGAAGGGCTTTCCTACAAGGAAATCAGTGACGTTGCCGGAGTCCCGGTCGGCACCGTGATGTCTCGGCTGGCGCGCGCTCGCGCCCGCTTGCAACGTTGTCTTGCGCCACAGACGCCCCAGGAGGCGTGAAAATGCGCTGCGAAGAAATCTGGCCTTTGATCGACGGTTATCTCGATGGCGAGCTCGATTTTGAACACAACCTCGAGCTCGAAAGCCATCTTGAGGGCTGTGCGGCTTGCGAGCCCGTCAAACGCAGCGCTTTGGAACTGCGGTCTGCCATCCGGGAGCACGCCCCCTACTTCCGCGCGCCGCGCAACCTCGAAAATCGCGTCCAAGCGATGTTGCGGAAACAGGTGGCCGTTAAATCGCGCGTCAAGCTTTTCTCCGGGCCCTGGTCATCCCCTTGGTCCTGGTCATGGCTCCCCGCCGCCGCCGTCATACTCCTGGTTCTATTTGCTTCCGCCTCGTTGGTAACAAATTGGTCGGGTAGAAATTGGTTGGGAGCAAGTCTCACCTCGAACGATGATTTGATCGCTCAAGAGGTCGTTGCCGGACACATCCGCTCGCTCATGGCCAGCCATTTATCCGACGTTATCTCTACCGATCAGCACACGGTGAAGCCCTGGTTTGACGGCAAGCTCGATTTCGCCCCTCCGGTTGTGGACTTGGCCTCCGCCGGATTCCCGCTCGTGGGCGGCCGGCTCGATTACCTGGACGCCCGTCCGGTCGCGGCCCTCGTGTATATGCGCCGCCTTCATTACATCAACGTGTTCGTGTGGCCGTCCGCGGGCCGAACCGCGCCGCCGGTTTCGCAAGCCCGCGCCGGCTACAATATTCTCCATTGGACGCGCGACGGCATGACTTTTTGGGCCGTCTCCGATGTCACCCTCGACGACCTCCACGCGTTCGTCGCCCAATTTCAAAAGTAGCGCCCCCGCGCTCAGCAGTGGGTTCCGCACCCTTCGTCAAGGGCGCAACTTTTTCGAGGGTGGCCCACTTTTGCGCTCTCCGCAAAAGTGGGGCTTTTTCCGAGAGCGGGTTAGTACACCAATCCTTCCTCACGTGTCGTGGCAACGTAAATCATTCGAGCAGTATGTCGAGAGCCGCAGCGGACGGGCGCCGCACAGTTATGGGCGCAGCTTTTTCGAGGGTGGCCCATTCTTGCGCTCTCCGCAAAAGTGGGGCTTTTTCCGAGGCGGGTTAGCACGCAAATCCTTCCTCATGTGAACTTGGCAAAGTAAACCATTCGTGCAGCATGCTGGAGAGCAGCAGCAGTGGATGCCGCACCCTTCTTTTCAAGGGTGCGGTTTTTTTAGTGCGCGGCTAACTGCTATCCAGCATCACATGCCTTCTACCGTGCCTTCCATTCGCGGCCTCGTTGCTTTGCTCCAAAAGCCGTAGAATAGGCCTGCTCTAACAACTCTTTTTCTTTTATCATCCTCGACGCCGCATGCCCGAGCCAACTGCCCACGAAAATCAATCGGTAGCCGGCGCAACGTCCAATCGTGCCAGCGACCATCTTGCCAATGAACGCACTTTCCTCGCTTGGGTGCGCACCGGCGTGGCCATCGTCGTGTTCGGTTTTGCCATCGGCCGCTTCGCTATCGCCATCCGCCAATTCATGCAACTCCAAGGCCGCGTTTCCTCCGGCGAGGGTCTTTCCGTCTGGTTCGGTACCATAGCAATTGTCGCCGGCGTCCTCTTGACCCTCGCCGGCCTGCTTCGCTACCGCCGGACGCGCCGCCAGTTGGAATCCGGATCCTTCGAGCCGGCCGGCTTCATGATTGATCTCGTGGCCATTCTCGTCGCCCTGTTCGGCTTGGGCTTGGCCGCTTACCTCGTCTACATAGGCCGCCGCCTCTAGACTTCATCCATCTATGTATGTCGGAGAGCAGGAGCGGTCCTTCGGGGCTGGCCCACTTTTGCGCTGTCCGCAAAAGTGGGGCTTTTTCCAAGGCGCTTACCTGCCGTCTTGTCAGTTGCCGCCAGTGCTTCCGCTTGCCGCTTGTCGGAATAGCCCTGCCTCACACGACACGCTCCCGTCCTCCTGCGTGCACCGAAACTCATATCGTGCGCCGGATGCCGACTCGATGAATGTCCGATGGATTTCTATGATTTAATTGTGGGCATGGAACAGGCTGAAATCAGTCCGCGCCCCGTGCTGGCCCCCATACTGGCGACTATTGTCGTAGTGAGCGGCCTGGCGGTGTCCTTCCTGCTATGGCTGCTGTACGTGCATCACGCGCCAGCCAATTTTGCCGGGCGCTGGATGTTTTTGCCGGCTCTGAACGCTCTCCTCAATGGATTGTGCGCCATCACCCTCTGCGTAGGATTGTATTTCATCAAGCATCGCCAAGTGGCGGCGCATCGCCGCACCATGCTGTTGGCCTTCGCTTTCTCCTCCGCATTTCTGGCCAGCTACATCGTCAACCACGCATTGCACGGCGACACCATCTTCCCCGGCCACGGCCCGGTGCGCACCATCTACCTGAGCATTTTAGCCAGCCACGTAATCCTCTCCATCGTTGCGCTCCCCATGATCCTCATCACCTTCTTCTTCTCCCTCACCGGCCGCTTCGCCATCCACCGCCGCATCGCCCGCATCACCTTCCCCATCTGGCTCTACGTCTCCGTCACCGGCGTAGTAGTCTTCGCCTTCCTAAAAGCCTACGCCTACTAGCCCGTCATTTTATCCCCCGTCATTCAGCTTGATACACTATCGGAATTTGAACTCCAAAGGCTCGTCCGCGCGATCACGCTTTGGGTCATTTATTTTTTGTGGTATGTCACTATTAACAATTTCGCGTGCTAACTGACGGGACCGACATATCAACATTGCTGAGCGCGGTGAATCCGAGGGAACGTACTGATCAGTACGTCATCCTTTCAGCGTTGTTCGTTCTCAAACCGAATCAACGAGAGGAGCCGTTTTGCCGTCTCCCTGCGGCAGACCAAGGGTGTTTCAAAAGCGACAGTTAGGTTGACTATTGATTCCTGCTCCCCAACAACATGGCTAGTAGCCAAATTGAACCACTTGAGCCGTAACATTGCTACTCCGGAAATTAGGATAGGAAGCACAACGTCGAGTTGTACCGCTCGGAAAAAGCCCTTAATGGAAAAATGGCAATACAAGTGCGTCTACCGCGGGGGAACCACCGGGGCGAGACTAGACTCTCAAGCTCTTGCGGAACTAAAAGGAAGGTTCCGCTGTTCTGTGTGAAAGCGGACCCCTCCTTGGTGATGATCCGTGGGTGTGACGGTTACTTGGCGGCAGCCTTTGATGGGCCCGAGGGCTTGCCAAATATGCTGTCGTCCACAGGCGCATTAAGTTTAATATCGGTGAAGTGCCAGAAGGCGATGTTGTTGGGGCCAGCCACCCGAACCTCGAACGGAACTTTCACCCCGCCGGCATCACGATAATCGCTGAAATCGTATTGCGTTGGGTTTGGGCCAAAAACCGTGGGTGTGCGCTGGACCACTCGTACCAGCAAGCCACTATTGGCGTCGAAGTACAGCCGTTCGTTTCCAGACCCATCGGCAGCCTGCGCGAGCACCATATAAACGTCTTTGTCGCCGACCTTGTCCTTCGTCACCCGGCGAAACGCCGAATACGATTTTTTCAGGTCGAGTGTGCGATAGAAATCGGCCAAGCGTTTCGGGTTCAGGGCGGCGGCGCCGGTAATTTCCTGGACAGCGCGCGGGTTCTGCTGCCAGACCGTGGTGCCGTCAAAACCTTGTACCGCGTCCCCTTGCTGGGCGTGTGTCACGATGTATGACTTGTTCGGGGCTTTGAAGGTTTGCTCGTATGGATTCTTATTCTGCCCCGCTTCCAGTGTGCCCTTGGCCGTCCGAGTGGTGAGCGAACTGATATTGCCGCCAATGGCCTGCATGTACTTGGCAACGAGCTGATCGGCGGTGGGCAGGCCCTCCTCCGGCTTGGGCTCGGCCATGAGCAGGGCAGCGGGCTTCATTCCGAGTTCAGGGACCGGCGCCGCAGTGGCGACGTTTGTTGACCCCTGGTGGCAACTGTAGCATTCCACATTGTTTCCGCCCTTGAAATTGTCCGCGTTGATCTTCAGCACCATCGACATCATCGTGCGCGCCGTTTTCTTGGCTTCCTTCTCATCGCTCGAGCGGTCGTCGACGTGGCAATATTCGCAATCCGCGCCGAGCGCACTTCGGATGTACTGCATCGCTGGGATCAAGTTAGCAGCCGGAATATCCTTCAAGACCGTTACGTTCTTGTAGTACTGCCCCGCCGTCTGGCCCGGGAGGAACGGCGCCGGAGGAGGTGGCGGTGCGGCGCCTTGCCCTTGCCCTTGCGCTTGCACCGATGGGGGCGCGGCAGAAATCGCCAAAGCAAGCAACACTACCAAAATTGTAAACAGACCTGTTAAACAGGCATTCCGACGTCCTATACGCATGACTGCTCCCTTCCCATACTAGGGTGGAAAACGTGCAGCACTAAGGTAACAGACGTGCCCGGCATTTTGCACGTTTTACCTAAAGACGAATAGGATGTATCTCGGTGACCGCAACCTAGGTCATGACTTTAGGATTGATCGCGACCAGAAGCGCGATAACCGCGGTCGCAACTAAATTCCCGGCCGCGTAAACAAAACTTCGGAGGCCGAACCCTGAGAGGGTCGGCCTCATTCTTGTGATTGGCTAAGGAAGTAGCCTTAAGTACTACGTTTGCTGCTCCGCCGAAGCTCCGACGACCGTCGCCTATTTTCCAACCTCTTGAACGGCAAATGTGCTCAACACGGGTTTTGGTCGCGGATTCGGATTATCTGCGGTCGCCGGGACTGGATCGTTTTGCTCGGTTCCTATCGTGAAGATGTGGTGGGTTTTTGCATCAAGTGCCAGCATACGAGCGCCATACATCGTCTTAACATCGGCGACCTTCGTGTATTTGTCGGGTGATTCTTCGCGAAAGACATGAACTACGCCATTTTTGCCATCACCCCCATCACGGCAGGTAACGAGAACCTCGCTTGTTGCCGGGTCATAAGCAACTCCGTCCGAGCCAATCTCGATTGGGATCGAAGTCACAACCTGGCCACTGTCCGCATTCATGATGACCATGATCCCGCTCGTGGCATTGGGCTGACACCCGACGAATAGGCGCCGATGGGCGCGCTCCATCGCTAGCCCAATCGGTCTCTCACAGGGTGCGGTCGGCGACGTGTTCACCCGGGCATGGCCATCAAGGGGTGTTGTTGGCTCGCGCCTCAGACCTTTGCCCTGGTCCCATCGCCACGAGAGCGTGTGAATAGCGGCTTCAATTAGGGAGAGGTTCGTTCTAGAAAAATCTAAATCGGTCCAAGCGGTAGCTCAAGCACTGAGGGATCCGTCCCGGCCAATCCCTCTGGTTCCTATACTGTTGAGTAATCCGAGATTTACGTTGACGAGCATGGTAACATATAATGTGTTCACCCACTTACATGCGGCCTGCGTGACCCTGTTATCGCCGGGCTTCCCGCTGGAAACCCGTTTACCGGCGGAAGTTTCGCTCCCTAAGCTCAACAGAATCACATGCATACGCATGCAACATCCTGTAAGACCCGTAGAATCACATGCATACAAAAATTGCCGGGGGGGGTAGGGCGAGCCAATTATGTAACGCCTGGCCGGCGTGCGTCCGCGTTGACTCCGGCAGCCCTCGAATCTATGCTGGGAATCTATCCGCGCCGGCTTGGCAGCGGCGCGAGAACGGTCGCGCCCGTAACGCTGGCCCACGTGCGTCGTCTAACTATATTTGGCCCGCTTTCACGCGGATATTGCACCGCCTGCAGCCGGCGTAACCCGGGCGGGCTCGGTTGGAGCCAGGCGGTAACGGGACCGGCTTTGCTTGCGGACCGCGCGGAGATTGACAAAGTCGCGTCACGGAGGCTCCTATGCGGACGTTCCGAATCTGGGTTGTGACCGCTGGCTGGATTGCGCTGGCCGCCGCGCTCGTCGTCTTCGCGAGCGGGCCGACAAGTCCGCTGCGCCAGCCGGCTACGGTCTCGGCCGCCGAAAGTCACGGCCTCAATCCTGCCGACCTCGACCTTACCTGCAAGCCTTGCCAGGATTTTTTCCAATACGCTACCGGCGGCTGGATCGCCCATAACCCCATCCAGCCTGCCTATCCCAGTTACGGGCGCTTCAACGAGCTGCAAAATCAAAATCAGCTGGTGCTCAAGCAAATTTTGGAAGCGGCCGCCCGCGATAAGCACGCCACGCCCGGATCGATCACGCAGAAAATTGGAGATTTTTACGGCAGTTGCATGGACACCGCCCGCATTGAAGCCGACGGCCTTAAACCCATCGAGCCTGAGCTTGCGCGCGTCGCCAGCCTCTCGAATCTGGCCCAGCTCGAAGATGAAGTGGCCCGCATGCAATCGGAAGGCATCAACGCCATGTTCCGCTTTAGCTCCTCTCAGGATGAAAAAAATAGCGAGCAGGTGATCGGCATCGCCATGCAGGGCGGTCTCGGCCTTCCCGATCGCGATTACTATCTCAAGACGGACGACCACTCCAAGCAGCTCCTCGAGCAATACCAGCAGCACGTCGCGAAGATGCTGCAACTCGCCGGTGACGATCCCGAACGCGCAACTGCGGAATCGCACACGGTGGTTGCGATGGAAACGCAAATGGCGCAGGCTTCCAAAACGCGCGTCGAGCTGCGCGACCCCGAATCCAATTATCACAAGCTCGGCGCTCCCCAGCTAAAAGCCCTGACCCCTGATTTTTCCTGGGACACCTATTTCCACGATATCGGATTCCCCGACATTCACGACGTTAACGTCGGCCAGCCGGAGTTCTTCCAGGCCCTCGATAAGAGCCTCACCGCAGTGCCGCTCGCCGATTGGAAGGTGTACCTGCGCTGGCACGTGATTCACTCCGCGGCCGGCGAGCTTCCTCAGAAATTCGTCGATGAGAATTTCAATTATTACGGCCGCACGCTCACCGGCGCCAAGGAATTGCAGCCCCGCTGGAAGCGCTGCGTCATCGCCACCGACCGCGATCTCGGCGAAGCGCTGGGGCAAAAATATGTCGCCCAGGCCTTTCCGCCCGAAGCCAAGGAACGCGCTCGCGCCATGGTGCTGAATCTCGTCCAGGCACTGCGCTCCGACATTCAAACCTTGTCCTGGATGAGCGAACCCACGCGCCAGCAGGCATTGGCTAAGCTCTCCGCCATGGTCCTGAAGATTGGCTATCCCGACAAGTGGCGCGATTATTCGTCATACCAGGTGGTGCGCGGCTCCTATATTGAAAATTCCGAGCGCGGCCGCGCCTTCGAGTTTCGTCGCGACCTCGCCAAGATCGGTAAGCCCGTCGACCGCACCGAATGGGATATGACCCCGCCCACGGTTAACGCTTACTACGACCCGGAGATGAATGAGATCGTGTTTCCCGCCGGCATCCTACAGCCGCCCTTCTTCGATGCCAAGGCCGACGACGCCCTGAATTATGGCGGCATAGGCGCCGTAATCGGCCACGAGATGACGCATGGCTTTGACGATGAAGGCCGCCAGTATGACGCCCAGGGAAATCTGCGCGACTGGTGGACACCCGAAGACTTAAAAAACTTTGAAGAGCGCGCTACCTGCGTCGAAAACCAATTTGACGGCTTCAAGGTCGGCGACGATCTGCACGAAAACGGCAAGCTTGTGCTCGGAGAAAGCATCGCCGATCTCGGCGGCCTGACCATCGCGCACATGGCTTTCGATCAGGCCCAGGCCGCTAAGCCACCCAATAAAGATAAGAACGGCGGAAAGATCGAGGGCTTCACTCCCGAGCAGCGCTTCTTCCTGGCATTTGCCCGCCTTTGGGCCACCACCGCCCGCCCGGAGTACGAACGCATGATGGTCACCGTCGACCCGCATCCGCTCCCGCGCTTCCGCGCCAACGCGCCGCTGCAAAACATGCCCGCTTTCACGAGCGCCTTCGGCTGCCAGGCGGGCGACCCCATGGCCCGCAATTCCGCCGCACAGTGCAAAATCTGGTGAGCCGGTAGCCGGGGATGCAAGCGCAAAAAATGAGGGCTAGCGCGGCACGCGCCACGGAGTGGAGAAACGACGAGAGTGGGAGAACGGCGAGAGGACGGCGAGGTTTCTACAGAGCGAGATTTGGTGAGCCGGTAGCCGGGGATGCGAGCGCAAAAAATGAGGGCTAGCGCGGCACGCGCCACAGAGTGGAGAAATGACGAGAGTGGGAGAACGGCGACCGGACGGCGAAGTTTCTACCGCAAGAGCGGTAGCTTATCTGCGCGCCTTGCGCGCGCGCTTGCTGCTGCGCTGTCGGGACCGAGTGTGCAGCGCGGCACGCCGCGCTGGCGAGGTTTTTTGTGCCGCGCGCGAATGCCCGCGGCCCGCAGCTTTTCTCGACGGTCGCGCCGCAGCACGTTTGGCTGTCCGTTTTTTTGAGGCCTGTTTTTTTGCGGCTCGCTTCGCGGCAGAATGTTTCGCCGCGGCCATCTCCCGGCGCCGCGCGGCGGCCCAGCCCGGCTTGTTCACCTGCCGTCCGCGCGCCAGGGCCAGCGCATCCGCGGGAACATTTTTGGTAATGACGGAGCCCGCCGCGATGTACGCGCCGTCTCCCACGCGCACCGGGGCCACGATCGCCGAATCGCTGCCCACGAACACGCGGCGGCCAATCACGGTTGGATGTTTGTGCGCGCCATCGTAATTGCAGGTGATGGTGCCCGCGCCAATGTTGGTTTCACTGCCCACGCGCGTGTCGCCCAAATAAGTGAGGTGCATGGCCTTCGCGCGCTCGCCGATGACGCTCTTTTTTACTTCCACGAAATTGCCGACGTGCGCCCCTTTCATCAGCCGTACCGGCCCACGCAAGTGCGTGAACGGGCCCGCTTGGGATCCCGCCGCCAAGTGGCTTCCGGAAATCACCGTGTAGGGCTTCACCAGCACGCCGTCTTCGAGCGTGGTGTCACTCAGAATGCTCCCGCTGCGAATCGTGCAACCGCCGCCGATGCGCGTGCGGCCCAGAAGTTGCACGCCGGGCTCGAGGGTAGTATCGGCGCCGACCGTGACGTCGGCATCGACGATGACGGTTTCCACCGGCGTTTGGATGGTTACGCCTGCGGCCATCAGCGCGGCGCGCTTGCGCCGGCGAAAAACCTGATCGACTTCGGCGAGATCGGCGCGCGTGTTGCAGCCGAGCACTTCATCGGCGTCGGGCGCGATTTGTGCCAGCACGGTTTCGCCCTGTTCGCGGAGCGGGGCGATCACGTCGGTGAGATAGATCTCCCGATGCACATTTGCCGGGCGCACCCGCGCGAGATACGGCCACAATTTTTCCAGAGTAAAGGCGTAGATGCTGGCGTTGATTTCGGCAATGCCGCGCTGATCGTCGGTGAGCGCGGAATCCTCGACGATGGCCGCCACCGAGCCGTCCTGGCGGCGCAGGATGCGGCCGTAACCCGCGGGATTCGCCACTTCGGCCGAAAGAATCGTCGCGGCGGCATGGGCCTGCCGATGAGTGCGCGCGAGTGCGGCCAGTGTTTCCGTGCACACCAGGGGTGCATCTCCCGGCACAACGATAACGAATTTGGCGCGGCCTATCGCGCGCCGCGCGACGAGCAGGGCATGCCCGGTGCCCCGTTGTGGCTGCTGCACCACCGTACGCACGCCCAGCGGTTCGAGCACCGCGGAGACTTGTGGCGCCTGATGTCCTACGACGCCCACCATGGCACGCGCTTTTAGCGGCCGGCAGGCGCGCACCACGTGTTCTACCAGGGTTTGCCCGCCGGCACGATGCAGCACCTTGGCGAGCGCCGAACGCAAACGCGTGCCCTTGCCCGCGGCAAGAATGACGATGACGAAATCAGGGAGCGCCATGGTTCAACGATTGTCTGCCGATTCTCGGGTTTTTGACAATCACACTTTGACAGACAATGTGCCGCCATTGTCCATTCGGGAACCAATTGTTCGCGGAACGAGTCCGACAGCCTGACAGGCACCGAGAAAGTTTCATGCCCGCGGGGCGCCGAGCGCTTCAGCGAGCGGCCTGCGCCTCGGCCGAAGAAGTCACTGCGGCCACAGGTTCCAGTTCGGGCGCATCGTCGGTCGTCTCGCTCCAAAGCGAGGGATCAGCAAGCAGGCGCGCTACCAGTTGCGTGTGCAAAGCGTGCCCAGCTTTGTGCGCCACTACACGCGCGAGCAAGGGCCGTCCAACCAGCGCCAGGTCACCAATCAAGTCAAGGGTTTTGTGCCGGCCAAACTCGTCGGGGAAGCGCAGCTCGCCATTCATGATGCCGTCGCGAGTCAGCACAATTGCATTATCGAGAGAGCCGCCGCGAATCAAATCGACGGCGCGAAGCCGCGCCACTTCTTCGAGAAATCCGAAGGTGCGCGCGCGGGCGAGCATCTCGCTGAACGTTTGCCGATTGACCACCAGCTCGATCTCCTGCCGGCCGATCGCGGGATGGGCGTAATCCACCATGCACTGGACGCGAAACTCGCTCGCGGGATAGATACCCACGCGCCGGTCGCCATCGGCGATCTCGAGCGGGCGCAACACCTTCAAATATCGCCGCCGCCGCCGCAGTCGGCGAATTCCGGCAGCGTCGAGCATCTCGATGAATGGCTGCGAGGAGCCGTCGAGGATCGGCAATTCGATGGCATCGATATCGACGTAGACGTTGTCCACGCCGCAGGAGTAAAGCGCGGCCAGTAGGTGCTCGGTCGTGGACAGGAGGACGCCCTTTTTCATCAGGCTGGTAGCGTAACTGACGCGCGCCACATTGCGCCCGTGTGCTTCAATCTCAAAATTGTCGAGGTCCACCCGGCGAAAGACGATGCCCGTATCGGCTGGCGCGGGCACCAAACGCATGCGGCTGGGAACCGCCGTGTGCAACCCTATTCCGCTAGTTTCAACCTCGCGAACAATAGTGGTTTGGTTAGACACGGGTGGTTTGATTAGACACGTCGGAATTAGAGCACGTCAGCCACCCTTCCGATATAGTTCGCAAGTGTTTTATTTATAGCTACTTAGCATAGTGTTAGCGGGCCGCACCGCGGTTGTTGTTGTAGAAACACAACAAATCCATGCGTTGGTGTGTTCGTTTAGGCCTGGTCGGTGGTCAAGCGCTGCCGTTAAGCAGCTCGCGGGCGGTGAAAATGGCGCGGTAATTGAATTTCGAACGTAGGCCCTGAGCGTCATCCTCTTCGCGATCCACCAGAATGATTACCGCGACGATTTCGCAGCCCTGCAATTGCGCGGCGCGGACGGCTTCCCACGTCGAGCCCCCGGTAGTGCACACCTCATCGACAATCGCTACCTTTTTAGGGGGCGGGTCAACTCCTTCGATCTGTTTTTCGCGGCCATGCTTTTTGGGCTCCTTGCGCACCAAAAAGCCGGCAAGCGGCCGATGCGCAAGCTGGCTGGCAATAATCGTTGCGGAAACGATCGGGTCGGCCCCCATCGTGAGGCCGCCGATGGCGTCCGGCTGCACATCCAGGGAGTCGAGCGCCGCCAGGACGGAATAGCCGGTGAGCAACGCGCCTTCGGGATCAAGCGTAGTCAGTTTGCAGTCCAGGTAATAGCTGCTCTTTCTGCCCGAGGAAAGAGTTATCTCGCCGCGAAACAGGGATTTCCGGCGTAGAAGTTCGCCCAAGCGCTCGCGGTGTTCATTCACGATTTGCCGAGCGTATCATGACCGAGGCAACGGGAAAAACCTGGCGAAATTGACACCAGACTTAGCAGCCGTTCGCAGCTTGCCGGGATTGGCGGCCGCCATTGCCCATACCGCTGGCGAGAGCGTAAACTATCGGTCTGCGGATGGATTCTCCCTTCCACATTCTGTCCAGTCAGAACGGCAGCGGCGCCACCTTTTCGTCCGGCTCCTCAAGGTCGCCTGAGCCGCCCGCCTCGTCATGCTCGCCTGGATCGCCGGGGTCGGCGAGTTCGCCGGGGCCTTCGGTAGAAGTTCATCCGCGGCCTGCCTGGCTGAAGGTGCGCTTTTTCGGCGGCGACAATTATCAAGATTTGAAGCGCATCATGCGCTCACTCGATTTGCACACCGTGTGCGAAAGCGCGCGCTGCCCGAATCAGGGCGAGTGCTGGAACCATCGCACGGCGACATTCATGATTCTGGGTGACATTTGCACGCGCGCCTGCGGATTCTGCGCGGTGACCTCGGGCCGGCCGGCGAGCGCGCCGGACCAAGCCGAGCCCGATCGCGTGGCGCAAGCGGTCGAGCAGATGCATCTGCGGTATGCGGTGGTGACCTCGGTAAATCGCGACGATCAAGCCGATGGCGGGTCCGCGATGTTTGCGAGGACTATCGCCGCGATCCGGCAGCGGGTCCCGGACTGCAAGGTCGAGGTGTTGATTCCTGATTTTCGCGGCGACTGGCAGGCGCTCGGAACCGTGGTGGGCGCAGGCCCGGACGTCCTGAATCACAATGTGGAAACTGTGCCGCGGCTTTACCGTCAAGTGCGGCCGGGCGCGATTTACGGGCGTTCGCTCGAACTGCTGCAACGCGCAAAGCGGCTGGCTCCCGGAATGCCCGTGAAAACGGGCATGATGCTGGGCCTGGGCGAAACCCGCGACGAAGTTCTGCGCGCCATGGCGGAGCTGGCGGAACAGGGAACCGACATTTTTACGCTAGGGCAATACCTGCAGCCGACGCGCGAGCACCTGCCGGTAATCCGGTACGTGCACCCCGACGAATTCGCCGAGTACAAGATGCTGGGAGAGGGAATGGGGCTGCGGCACGTCGAAGCGGGGCCGCTGGTGCGTTCCTCCTATCACGCGTTCGAGCAGGAGCAATCCGCGACAGCTTGAAACAGCTGCAAACCGCATCGTAAACCTGATAGATAACGTATAAATTCGTATATAATCGCGCTTCCGCAGCGCTTGAGCCCGGAAACCCGGCAAGGCCTGGCAAATTTCTGGGGGACGCGCGAGGCGGATAATGCCACAGCATGCGGGCGGTGGGCGATTCCAACCTCAAACCAGCGATCGACAGGACGCTCTCTAAGGGCAGCGAGCGCACGATTGCTGCGTCCGGCTGCCTGTGCGATTTGTCTGGCAGGCCTGTTGGTGGCCATGACGTGCGCGCTGCTCGCGGGGAAGACTCGCGCGGCCGATTCCGTGAAGCTCACCGTATCGGGGGCGGCGAGCTTGAAGGATGCTCTTACGGAAATCACTTTGAAATTCGAGCAGGCGTACGCGAACATCAAGATTGCGCTCAACTTCGGCGCCTCCGGAACACTCGAGATGCAAATCGAGCGAGGCGCGCCAGTGGATGTGTTTGTGGCGGCCTCGCCGGAACAAATGGATGCGCTGGCGTCGCGCAAACTCCTGCTGGACGATACACGCGTAGACTTGCTGCAGAATGAACTTGTGCTCATCGTGCCGCGCTCAGCGCCGCCAGGGATCGCTGCCTTTCGCGATCTGGCGCAACCGCAAGTGCGCGTGGTGGCGCTCGGCGATCCCCGCAGCGTTCCCGCGGGAAAATACGCCCAACAAACTCTGACTGAGCTGGGGATTTATGAAGCCGTCAAGAAGAAGGCAACGTTCGCCACCGACGTGCGCCAGGTGCTTGCCGACGTCGAGACGGGCAGTGCTGATGCCGGATTGGTTTATGCCACCGATGCCGGCATTTCGCCCCGCGTGCGCGTGGTAGCGGCAGCGCCACGCGACACCCACGATCCGATTGTTTATCCCGCCGCGGTTTTGCGAACCGTGCAGGGGAATCCGGAAAAGGCCGCCGCCGCGCGCGCGTACTTGGGGTTCCTGAAAAGCGCGGACGCACGCGCGATCTTTGCGAGGTACGGGTTCCGGCCCATTGAAGCACCCGCAAAAAATTGAGGCCCGCAAAAATTAAGACTTGCGGGCCTCAGACTTTATTCATTTGACGAGCGCACTCGGAGCGGACGGCTCGAAGTCCCACTACGGTTGTTGCAGGGAAATTTAACAGCGATGCCTTTTGATTTCTCACCGTTGTGGATTTCGCTCGAGACCGCCCTCACCGCGACGGCCTTGACCGTGGTGCTGGGACTGGCCGCCGCGGGCTGGCGGACCGGGCGGCGCAGCCGCCTGTGGGAAGTGTTCGACGGCGTGCTGCTGCTTCCGCTGGTATTGCCGCCGACGGTGGTGGGATTTTTCCTGCTCGTGCTGTTCGGGCGCACGGGTCCGCTGGGGCGGCTGCTATGGCGAGCGGGTATAACTCTAGTGTTCTCCTGGCCGGCGACGGTGATCGCAGCCACGGTGGTGGCTTTCCCCTTGATGTACCTGACGGCGCGAGGCTCGTTCGAGCTGATCGACCCGAGCATGCTGGAAGCCGCCCGAACGCTGGGGTCATCGGAGTGGGAAGTGTTCATGTATGTCACCCTGCCCCTGGCGTGGCCGGGGATTTTGGCGGGGGCGGTGCTTTCGTTCGCGCGCGCCCTGGGCGAATTTGGCGCGACACTAATGTTGGCGGGGAACATTCCGGGGCGCACGGAGACCATTCCCGTAGCGATTTTTTTTGCTATTGAAGCGGGCGACACGCGGCAGGCGCTGGGCTGGGTCGGCGTCGTATTGGTGATCTCGATCGCCGTGTTGCTCGCTCTGGGCGCGTGGACGCGCTACCAGCGTGCTTACCTGGTGCGCGGACCTGCGCGCCGAGACCCGGTCATTTCCGGGCCTCAAGCAGGGTAAAAGAGTGGAGCGTAATAACAGTGGGCCTCGAAATCGAAATCGAAAAAAAACTTCGCGGGTTCACGTTGCAGGTGGCGTTTGCGGCGGAGAGCGAGCCTGTAGGCATTCTCGGCGCATCGGGCGCCGGCAAAACCATGACGCTGCGTACAATTGCCGGGACTCGAGTCGCCCGAACGCGGCCGGATCGTGCTGGATGGACGCGTGCTCTTCGACTCTGCTTCGGGAATTGATTTACCCAGCCGGGCGCGCCGCGTGGGACTGCTTTTTCAGCACTATGCGCTTTTTCCGCACCTGACCGTCGAACGAAATATCGCGTTTGGACTTCGGCACCTTGCCGGTATCACCCCGGAACAGGCCGCGCAGCGCACAGCGCGCCAGGTGGCGGAGATGCATCTGTCGGGGCTTGAGCGGCAATATCCCGGCGCACTTTCCGGCGGCCAACAGCAGCGCGTGGCACTCGCCCGGGCGCTGGCGCCACAACCGGCAGCGCTGCTGCTCGATGAGCCATTCTCCGCGCTGGATACGCACCTGCGCAGCCAGCTCGAGCGGCAATTGCGCGAGACGCTGGCTGGATATAAGGGCGTGACGCTGTTGGTAAGCCACAACCTCGAGGAGATCTATCGTTTGTGCAGTTACCTGGTGGTGCTCGACAAAGGCCGGGTGATCGCGGGCGGCGCGCGTGAAGATATATTTCACCGTCCACCGAACCGCACGACGGCGCGGCTGACGGGCTGCAAGAATTTCTCGCGCGCGCGCGCCCTGAATGACGTCACATGTCAGGGGCGGGACGGCTCGCAGCTCGTCGAAGCCCTCGACTGGGGCTGCGAGCTGCGGGTAAGGCAGCACCTTCCGGGCACGGTGGCCCACGTGGCCATTCGCGCGCACCATATCGGCATTGCGGCGTCACCGCTTGAAACCGCCAACCGGGACGGGGACCGGGGCCGAAAATATGTTTCCGTGCTGGCTGGCCGACTCAAGCGAAGCGCCGTTTCATGCGACGCTTTTCTTAAGACTGAATGGACCGCCCGCAACACCCGGCGGATTATCATCTGCAAGTCGAAATCGCGCGGGAACATTGGGTGGCGCTCAAAGGCCGTCCATTTCCGTGGCACGCACACCTCGAATCCGACCGGCTGTTTTTGCTTCCCGATTAGCCTTCCGCAGGCGCGTCGCACCAGCCAACTCAAAATTTGCAGATTATTCCCCGAGGATGAAACGTTGGACGAGTGTCAGAAATCAGGGCGTTGTGGAGCTCGATGTCGCCAAGGGCGCGGTAGAGGGCGTACATGCGCTAACGGCACCAAAGCACGTGTCGCGCAGGAACGTGGCGGCGGGAACCGCTGCGGCTGAATCGCCCGGCGCGGTGTTCGCCGGGGGCGTACTCGAAGCGAAACTTGGCGATGTGCCCGCCGGCAGAAGGTTCGTCGCCGCGGAGCTGAAGGAGACGAAGCGGCCATCGGCGCTGATGGACGGAGCGCCGCTTGGCCCGTTCGCGGAGCTTCCATCTGCGGCGATGGAAATGAGGGTTGTCACAGGAGAGCAACCCGCCGGCGCGCCAATGCAAGTGTCACGCAGAAAAATATCAGCAACGCCGTTGTTGTCTCCAGGGATCAGATTGGTGGCGTCGGAAGCAAAGACGACCAAGCGCCCATCCGCGCTAATCGATGGGGAACGGCTCGCGCCGTCGGGTCCGGCTCCGGTGATGGCGGCGGACACCAGAATGGTTTGCGGCGCGCAACTCGCAGGCTGCCCCTGGCAGGTGTCGCGAAGGAAAATTTCCTCGACCCCGGTGGCCGCGTCAGGCGCCACAAACGCTACGTAACGCGAACCCGCGCTGATGGCCGCCGCCAGGGCTGCCGCGCCTTCGCCGGGAACAGCGATTTTTTCGCCCGCAGCGCCCGCGGCCATTCCTGACGAGGTAATCGTGAACAGCTGGCTATTTGAAACGCCGCCGCCCGGAGCGGGATTGAACACGGTTACTTTGGCGGTTCCCGCAAACGCGATATCGGCCGGCGCGATCGGCGTGGTAAGTTGCGTCGAGCTCACAAACGTGGTCGCTCGCACGGAAGAATTCCAACTCACCTGCGAGCTGGACATGAAATTCGTCCCGTTGACGGCCAGCGTGAAGCCCGCGCCTCCCGCCGCAGCGCTCGAAGGCGAGAGTTGCGTGATCGTGGGGACGGGGTTATTGGCGGGCGCCACGGTAAACAGGGCGAAATTTGAGAGGTTGTTGCCCGCGTTGTTTCCGCTGGTCGAGCCGGGCGAGGTGACGCCGACAGGGAAGTTGCCGGGGGTGGTCAGATTGGCGGTGGTCAGGGCCGCATTCAACTGCGCCGAGCTGATAAACGTGGTGACCAAGCCGGCGTGATTGAATGTCACCGTGGACCCGGAAACGAATCCAGCTCCATTTACGATGAGTGTGCAGCCGGCGCTGCATTGGGTGCCGGCGGTCATGGATGCAGGATTTAGAAGCGTTACGCTCGAAGTTTGCGTGGGCGCCGCGCCAAGATTGGGATTGATCGAGTTACATCCGAGCATCAGCGCCAGCATAAGCGCCAGCGTAAGCGATAGCATAAGCGAACGAGCGCCAGCCAAAGCGAGCGCACCCGCCGCGATGAAGAAGTCCCTCACGAGCCAGGATCGCCGCCCATGCAGCGGTTTGCGCACTACCCCATCGTGGCGGCGGTGGGGGGCTGGCCCCCAAAACGAGCGATTAAAGATCAAGTTATTTACGAATCTCCCCAATGGCGGGATGCTCATCTGATACCACCCGCCAGCATGCAAGTCAACGGCAGCCATGGCCCGAAGCGGCGGGAAAACGCGCGGCGCAGGTTCGCAGGCTAGAAAAAGCCGTTCGCATCGCGTGTCACGCTAAACCACAAAATAATTCTTGCCCCTTGAGAACATGATTCGCGACTCGGAATGTGGCGGGGGTTAGGATGCCCGCCCGACCGGGGATTGTTGCCTCGCCTGCTCGCGGTCATTGCGCCGGATGGCCGGCCACCGGCGTCAACGAGGCGCTCGATTGTTGCGCCAGTTCGCGGATGCGGCTGGCGCAGGCTGCGCTCTCGGCCGGAAGCTCCTGGGCCGCATGAAAATTCGCCAAGGCCACGTCGGTCTGGTGTAACTCCCTCGCGAAGTCTCCGAGCAGAAGATGAAAGACGGGATTGCGCGGATATTCGGCGACCAGTCCCGCCATCAGGTTGACCGCGCCGGAATAATCATGCTCGTAGATACGCAGATTCTTGGCCAGGTAGAAGGTGGCTTCCACGCGCGTGAGGCTGCCCTGGCTGGCGGCGGTGCGAAGCTGGCGAAGGCCTTCGCGCTTGTCTCCGCCGGGAATGCCCATCAGAAAGCGCAGCACCTTGGCTATGGCCGAGAGCGTATCGACGTAGTAGTTGTAGATGCCGAGGCCGGTATAAGCATCGGCCATGTCGGGATCAAGCTGGAGGCAGCGCATCAGGTGCGTGCGCGCGTTCACCCCGGCACGCGCGGTGGCGCGGCGTTCGTCGCGCAAAGCCAGCAAACGCGCACGCAGCAGCCAGCCCATGCCCGCATACAGCTCCATCTGCGCCGAATCGTGCTGGGAGATTTCCGCCTGGGCCAATGCAATCACCTTGTCGGTCAGCGCGAGGTAACTTTGATCGGCCGGCACCGGCGGCGGCACCGGCCACGCGTCGAGCATATTCCACTTGATTTGACAGGCCTCGCAGTAGATTTGCCACCACTGCGCATCGGCCTCCAGAAGATAACCCAACGGATCGGCCGGGTGCTCGGTCTCAAGGACGCGAAAGGCTGCAATGGCTTCCTGGGGCTTGCCGCCGTACAGGATATCCAGACCCTGGGTCGCGGCCACCGGCAAATCGAGTCCTCCGGCACGGGCAGAGGGCAGCGCGGCAATGAGGGAGAGAAACACCCCGATGGGAATAGCCAAGGAAGCGAGCCGCGCCGCCCCTGATGCAGGCAAGGACGCCGGCGAGGACGTAACCTTTAGCAAAATGAGCCTCGGCGCCCGTCCGAGATTAGGGAAGAGCTCAGATCGGTCTTCCGGTGCACTCGCGAGCTGTGCGGCACGCGACTATGGTACCGCATGGTGAGCCCTTTGCGGCTTCGGGCATCTGCTATGCTGCGGTCTAGCTAATTCACTCGACAGATGGCTACAGAAGGGAAATCCACTTTCGCGCGTGCTACCGCCGCAGGCACTTTTGCCGAACCTCGTGTAGAGCCCATCCCCGAAGGCTGGTTCGGCATGGGGTACGAAGCCGGCCGCGACGACGAGAAACCTGCGCACCGCGTTTGGGTGGACGCGTTTGCGATGGCCGTGTGCCAGGTGACGCGCGCCGAGTACGCGCTGTTTCTTGCGGCTACATCGCGAACTGCTCCTCCGTTCTGGGATGATGTGAATTTTGCGCATCCCCAAATGCCGGTAGTGGGGCCGTCGTGGTTCGACGCGCAAGCGTATGCCGTGTGGCTCAGCGAGGTCAGTGGCCGCCTGTACCGCCTGCCTACCGAGGCCGAATGGGAGCGTGCCGCGCGGGGAGGCCCAGAGGGAGCACTCTTCCCCTGGGGTGATGCGCCGCCGGAAACCTTGCCGGATTACGCCACGCGGTGGAACTTTGGTCCCGAGCGCGTAGCTCTGTACGCGCCCAACGGGTACGGCCTGTTCAACATGGGCGATAACGTGCACGAGTGGTGCGCGGACTGGTACGACGCGGGGTATTACGGGCACTCTCCGCAGCGTAATCCGCGCGGGCCGGAAAGCGGCAGCCGTAAAGCGTCGCGCGGCGGCTCCTGGCGGCATCACATCAAGGTTTCCCGCTGTGCGGCGCGCTCGAGTATTCCGCCCGATTTCAAATATGCCGACTATGGGTTTCGCGTCGCACGCTGATTTCTTCGACGCGTCACGGCTTGTCATTGGCGCATTTAGGCGCTCATTGCTGCGGGTCCCCGCGAGGCCCTGCTACCGGTCAACAATGCGACACGCGCGATCATCACCGTTTCCGTGGATTCGGCCCTTTCATGCTATCGTCGCGACGATTCCCGAATTTCTTCCCGCTTACGGCCACCGGGCTCGGCATAAAGCGCGCTCGAACCGCGCCGGCGGCGTTTGAAGCGCGCGCCTGACACGCACGGAGGAGACCATGCTTTCGGCGGAAAAATGTGTTGAGAAATATGGTGTTCCCGAGGCTACGGAAACTGTTCGCGCCGTTCCCGACTTCAAGATGGCGAAGGCCTTGCCGGCAGCCGCTGTGTTGGGCCTGCTCCTAGGCGTGATTCCAACTTTCGCCTCGCGTGTGGCGTTGCATAACACCGCGGCACTGAATCGCGCGGCGCAAAATCAAAAAAATAACAAGAAACAGCGGGGCGACGCAGACTCCTTTTCTCTCCCGCTGCCTGACCCGCAAGCCATCGACTTGCTCGTCTCGCAAATGCTGGCGGCCTGGCAGGTGGGGGACGTCGAGACCATGCACAAATATTATGCCGATGACATGGCCGCCGTGAGCGGCTCATGGGAGCCGCCGTTGGTAGGCTGGCCCGCATACGCCGCCGCTTATCAGAAACAGCACTCGCGCACTCAGAACGCGCGGCTGGAACGCACCAACACGTTCACCAAGTTAATGGGTGACGCGGCGTGGGTGACCTACCAGTGGGAATTTTCCGGGCAGGTCGATGGCCAGCAGGCCCGCGCGAACGGACACACTACGCTGGTGCTCGAGAGGCGCGCGGGAATCTGGATCATCGTGCTCAACCACACTTCCGCAACTCCCTCCGCGGCGCAGGCCGCGTTGCCCGCCGGTGTTCCTGGCTCCCTGCGGGGAAACTCGGCAGCCGATGCTCCAGGAGCGTAGCCGCGCGCGCTGCAAAGAAAAGCGCCGCGCTGTTTCGGTCGCTCTACCGAGCGGTCGCGATATTAAAAAGTCTTGAAACCGATCCAAACCCACAGTCCCGCGCAGGCCAGCAGCAAGACTCCGGATAGTATCGAGAGCGTCAGGATGGGGCGTCCGAGGCGGTTCATCTTTTCGATGAGTTCTCGCTGCTCGTCGGCCATCATATGGTCGCCCGCGTTACTGATGTAGATCTGGTCGTCTTCCCTGGTGGACAACGTGGCCCGATAAATCACCAGGATCACCAGGATGCCGGTAATCACTCCCCAGGACAGTAACAGGTAACCCAGGGGAGCCGGAATATCGCCCATGGTTTCCTCCCTGCCGAAGTGGCAACTCGAACCAAGCCGATTGGAAAGGTGCGGAGCCTAAGTATGCAGCCCCGCAGATAAGGCGGAGTATATCACCGCGAGTTGCGAAGGCAAATGCTGCGGAAGCGTGCCATTTTCGCAAAGATCAAATGATTCCGGAGGCGGCGCGGCGCGGCATTTCGACGTTCTTCCGAGCGAAAATTAGGAACAGGGAGCCGAAAAGTGGTGCGGGGAACAGGATTTGAACCTGCACAGCCTTTCGGCCATAAGCGCCTGAGGCTTACGCGTCTGCCAGTTCCGCCATCCCCGCACTGTAGAATCAAGACTTTACGAGGGCTTCCATCGGTTCCGCTGATTGCGTGTCCAATTTGTGTCCAATTTCGACATTCTCTAACTTTCGTGCCGCGTCTGCAAGGTCTGTTTCGTCCGTGATGTCGTAGCGGTCGAAAATTGCGTCCGTGGCGTGCCCGCTGATTCGTCGGGCTGCGTGCTTGCTGATCCCCCGGCGCAGCATTCGGCGCACCGCTGATCTGGAAAATTTATTTGTTGGTCGTCGGGCAGATGAGCGGGTTGCCCCAGTTATCGCCAAGCTGCACGCAGACAGTTGGCGGTCAGCCTATCGTGCGATTATGACCGATGCTTTTAGCGGTCTCGCTCCGGGGAGGCTGATTTCTCTCGGGCTCGATTAACTACGTTGTGAACAGCTTCGATCACGATTTCGGGGCGTTGATTCTGAACGTCGTGTCCGCTTCCTTTCGCAATTACTAGCGTGCCGTTGGTCGAGAGATGGCTGAGTTCTTCTTGCATCTGTGCCCACACTTGATTTCGAGTCCTGTCAAGCTCCTCAGGCAAAACAGGGTGACGCCGACTCGTGTCATGCGAGATAACGATGAGCGCCATATCACCGAGATCGCCTGCCGCCCCGACCTCACTGGCGCTTTCTCCGGCCATCTCCAGTTCCGTGGTACTTTCTCGCATGTCGTTGAACGTGCATTCCGCGGCGCGGATTGCGGCCGAATCGCCGCAATCTCCAAGCAACCGAGGAATCCCGATGGGCTCGGTGAACTGAAGAAGTTTCACCTGCCGGACAAATTCGGCATTCATCCTTAATTGTTGCGGCATACGTTTCGGTTGGTCGGGATGACCACTGTCTACGAGGACCATCCCTGCCGTTTCAGAACGGTAGCGGGACGCAAAAAGCCGGACGTTGAATCCGCCGAAGGAGTGGCCGACAAGGATGTAAGGCGGAGCGACTCCTGCCGCATTAAGCAATTCGTGAAGCTCTTCGGCGAATACGCGGCTGGTGCGCGGGCGGGGACTTGGCTCGCTGTAACCGAGACCAGCGCGATCATAGGAGCATACCGAGACAAACTTTGCGATCTCCGGCTGGACTTTGCGCCAAGAGAGGTACGAGTCACCCTGTCCGGAATCAAGAATTACTGGCGGGGACCCCTGCCCCGCGCAGTAGATATGCATTCTGTAGCCGCCAACGTCGATGAGTTGGCCCGGCATCGGATTGGCCCGCCGGTCGCCTGCCAGCAGAAAATTCTGGTACAAAGCACCGCTAACCACCGCTACGACAATTAGCACGGCCGCGCCCCGTGCGATGCGGCTCGACCAACTCCGAAGACCGCCGGACAGATGTGGCATAGCCACCCCCTCCACTTTGCCTTGCAGATTATAGGCTCGGAAACTGACCGCAAGCGCTCACATTATCGCCTCAGTAATTGGATCGCAGCTCCGAAGTTGTTCACAGCAAGGCTTCGCTGTCGTGGGGAGCTACCGAGGTGTGGTGTGTGGTATCCTTGCTTCAGTTTTAGCATAGCTCATTGGGGCTCCTACCAGGAGGCGCATCATGGCTCGCCAGTATAAATTTGTGCGCGATCTCGGAATTTTTTTGGTGCTGTTGTGCATCGCGGCAGTCGTGTATTCGCGGGCGGCTACCGCTCCTGTGGCGCTTCCCAATCCCGCGGTCGATGACGCGCCGGCGGCTTCCGGGCAGCAAACCGCGGTGCTGGCGGGCGGCTGCTTCTGGGGAATTCAAGGCGTGTTCGAGCATGTAAAAGGCGTCGTCAGCGTTTCGGCCGGATATTCCGGCGGAGCGGCGGCCACGGCGAATTACGAAACGGTGAGCGAAGGCACATCGGGACATGCGGAATCGGTGGAGATTACCTACGATCCCGCGCGGATTTCCTACGGGCAGTTGCTGAAGGTGTTTTTCTCGGTGGCTCACGATCCCACCGAACTCAACCGGCAAGGGCCGGACACCGGCACGCAGTACCGCTCGGCAATTTTTTACGGCAACGAGAATCAGCAGCGCATCGCGCGCGCCTACATCGACCAACTGAACCGCGCGAAAGTTTTCCCGCAGGCGATCGTGACGCAGGTGACGCCGTTAAAGGGCTTCTACCGCGCCGAGGCGTATCATCAGGACTACCTGATCATGCATCCCGATAATCCCTACATCATGATCAACGATCTGCCGAAGATCGCGCACCTGCATCAGCAGCTTCCCGATCTGTACGTGGAGAAGCGCTAAGCTTCGTGCGGCTGCCTGCCGCGACACGAACGTCGCGGCAGCAGCTTTAGTCCGCATCCTCTTCCCGAGTGCGCTCTTACATCGGCGTGCAAACGGCTTTAACCTCCGTGTACGCTTCTAATGCCTCGTGGCCCATTTCGCGGCCCCAGCCGGATTGTTTGTAGCCGCCGAACGGCAGTGCGGCGTCGAAAACGTTATAGCAATTGATCCACACCGTTCCCGCGCGCAACTGCGAGGCGATGCGGTGCGCCTTCTGAATATCGCGCGTCCAGACGCCGGCCGCGAGTCCGTAAACGGAGTCATTCGCTTTCCTGATCAGATCGTCGAGGTCATTGAAGGGAATCGCGGTGACTACCGGGCCAAAAATTTCCTCCTGCACGACTTTCATCTTTTCGGTGGTGTTGATCAGAATGGTGGGCTTTACGAAGTAGCCGCGGTCTCCGAGCCGGCCTCCGCCGGTGACCGCTTTGGCTCCTTCTGATAATCCGGATTCGAGATAGCCGCACACGCGGTTCAACTGCTCGTCGGAAACCAGCGGGCCCATGTCGGAGGAAGGCTCGAGCCCGGGGCCCACGTGAATGTTTTCGGCCTCGCGCGCAACGCCGTCGACGACTTTGTCGAAGGACTCTTTCGCGACGTAGAGGCGCGAACCGGCGCAGCAGCACTGGCCGTGGTTGAAAAAGATGGCGCTCGCGGCTCCGGGAATGGCACTGTCCAAATCGGCGTCCGGCAGAACGATGTTGGGAGACTTGCCGCCCAGCTCGAGCGAAACCTTCTTGAGGTTGCCGGTGGCAGCGTGGACGATCAGCTTGCCGACTTCGGTGGAACCGGTGAAGGCGATCTTGTCGACGTCAGGATGCGCGGCGAGCGCCGCGCCCGCCGTTTCGCCGTAGCCGGGAACGATATTGACGACGCCATCGGGGATTCCCGCCTCCTGAATCAATTCGCCGAGACGCAGCGCCGAAAGCGGAGTTTGTTCAGCGGGCTTGAGAATCACGGTGCAGCCGGTGGCGAGCGCGGGACCAAGCTTCCAGGCAGCCATCAGCAGCGGAAAATTCCAGGGGATGATCTGGCCCGCGACGCCGACGGGCTCGCGCACGGTGTAGGCGAGATATTTCTGGCCGCCTCCCGCGGAAATCGGGATAGTGTTGCCCTCGATCTTGGTGGTCCATCCGGCCATGTAGCGGAACATATCGACGGCCAGCGGCACGTCCGCGACGCGGGCTACGGTGAGAGGCTTGCCGTTGTCGAGGCTTTCGAGTTGCGCGAACTCTTCGAGATTCTGCTCGAGGAGGTCGGCGATTTTCCAAATCAGGCGCCCGCGTTCGGAAGCACTGAGGCGCGGCCACGGGCCGCTGTCGAATGCCGCTCGCGCTGCTTGCACGGCGCGATTGATGTCTTCGCGGTCGCCCTCGGCCACTTGCGAAAGGATGTCGCCGGTGGCGGGATTGTAGGTAGGGAACGTTTTGCCGGAGGCGGCCTCCACCCATTTGCCGCCAATGAGCATTTTGTGTTTCCTTGAAATAAAACGGCTTACCTTGTCATCGAGCTTAACGGCTTGCGTTGCAGTAGCCATGTGTGAATCCTCCCCTCAGCGATTTTCGTCCGAAACCGCAATGTCTCACCGGCGTCTTGCGAGTGTCAATGCCCAATTCCATGCATCGCGACCGCGCTGGAAATGCGGAGAGCGCAAGTGCCAGGCCAAGATATTTGGGCCGGGCGGCCGCTCGAAGCAGTCGGTAGTCCGGCTCCGCGCCGGGAGTTAACTCGGTGGTTACGGGGCCTACCCCCCTAGGTTTTGTGTAAGGATGTGATTCCATGGGAGTTCCCTCTGCTGTTCTCACAAGGATATGATTCTGCGGCCTTTAGCGCTGCGGCATTGATGGCCGGGATGATTATGGGTGCGGGGCCTACGCCGACCACATAGGCGCTCAGAATGCGCGATTCGAGCATGTTCTATTTTAACATCTCGATCAATTGTTGCACGGGCTGCAAGTACAGCCGGTGACGTCAAGCTGCTTGTGTAAAAAGGCGGAGGGTGTGGTTTTGCCACTGCTCGTTGAATCTGTAAAAGATGGCATAGAGGATTCGCTCCACGCTCTGAATGTTAGTGAACAGGACCATGGGCCGGGTGCGCCTGCGAACTTCGACGAAGCAACGCTCGATGGCGTTGGTGGTGCGCAGCTTGCGCCACAGCGGCTGCGGGAAATCGAAGAAGGTCAGCAGTTCGGGCAGATCGCGCTCCAGCCGCCGGACCAGGCTAGGATACGTGCTCTGCCAATGAAAGCGGAAGCGCCCGAAGGCGCGGCGGGCCTGGGCGGCGTCGCGGGCCAGATAGATGCGCTGCGCATCGCGTTTGATCCGGGCCTGATCGCGGCGCCGCACGCCGTCGCGCAGGTTGCGCATCTTGTGCACCCAACAGCGTTGGTGGCGCGCCCGCGGATAGATCGTTTCGATTGCGGCCGCCAAGCCGGCACAGCCGTCCGAGAGCACCATTTGCAGGTGGCTGCCGGCTAATCCGCGCTCGTGCAGATTCCACAAAAAACTTTCCCAAGCGGCCTGACTTTCCGCCCGTGCGCGGAAGAAAGCCAGCAGTTGCCGCTGGCCATTGGCGCGTACTCCGTAGGCCACCAACAACAGCACCCGCTGGGGCCCGAAGGCCCGCCGCACTTTTAACCACACGCCATCGAGCAGCAGATAAACCCAGTCATCCTCCAGGCGCGCCTGATGGAACTTCTCCACTTCCCGGTCCAGCACGCGGGTCAGCCGCGAGACGGTCTGCGCACTGACCGGCTCGTCTCCTGCCGAAAAGCCTGAAACTGCTCCGTGTTATAGTCAGGCCTCATAGGGTGTAGGCTCCTTTACCGGAGATTTTGTTGCTCGACACAACAAAACCTACACCCTCTCGCTTTTACACACACAAAGTTACGTCACCAGTACAGCCCGCACCCGTGGCTCGTGTTGGGAGCGCGCAGGGAGAGGCGTTGGTAACTTTGTGATGTTAAAGGGGATAATTCGCGCGATTTGCGCAATGCGCGTTCGGTTTGCGGTACCTGTAAGCCGGTGAAAGTTTGGTTAGCGCAGGGCGAATCGCCGCGGCGTAAGGATTCGAGAGGAACTCCGGGGCTGAACGATAAACGATTCGCTGGAAGTCCGAACGTCACAATCTACAATAACACAATTTCTTAACTTTGTCGATACCTTAACCATACGGTAATCTATTCGAAATGGCAGCGCGGAGATACTCTTTGTGATTCGAACGCGAACTTCGACAATCAAACGGCTCGGACGGAAAACTCCAATAAATGGTACCCCTGTTCCTGTTGCAGGCAAGGTTTCGTTTTTGCGGGGCCGTCGTGGCGGAACTGGCAGAGCACCAGCTTGAGGGGCAAAAACCCCTATCGTTGCAAGTCCTTTACCATCAGTATAAACCTCTGAATTCATTCGACTTTACGTGGGAGCACATAGGCGCAGGTTGGCTGGTTTTGAACGGAATTGATCGCAAAATGGTCACACGTCTATTATGGCGGGTTTACTCAGAGGGTGAACCATTGCGCCCCAACGAAGCCAAATTAAGCCGCCGACCAAGATTACCCAGATTACGAGGAATGCGACTGGCACAACCAAATTAGTGAAGTTGTGATAATCTCGTTTGCCTAATAGCGGGAATTTGTCTAATAGCGGGCTCCTTTTTCTGCGTTCCTCATGTCTCGAAACATACTTTGGGGCTCCGTCTCTCCATCCACCACCTGTTTCAATTTCAGCCAGCACGCGCCACCAATATATGTGGTAGTCATACGACTTCAGGTTGCTGAAAATCCAAGCCACTGTCAGGATGAGAGCGAGCGAAAACGTGAGGATGGCGGCAAACACAAGACGGCGATGCTCAGTTATCAACGTGCTGTCGTCGAGAACCACCCACGACCCAGCAATTGCAGCCAATTCAAACGCAGCGAAATAGTTAGTCCTTGTCCAGTACGAATCGACTTGAGCACTCCAGGTTTCGAAGATAGCCCAATAAATCTGAACCAGCGTATCTTCTCTGTTGGGCACTGTATCCTCGGTGCGGTGGATTCTACCACCACGGCACCCCGTCCGAACGATTTGCGCACGATTCCCCTGTTGCCGACTAAAATAAGTGAATGCGCCATCGGTTGTACAAGTACTACTCCGAACGCAAATGGGCGGAGGCTTTTCTTGACGGAGAGATATTCTTCCGCGCACTGTCTTATTTTCGCGACTATGAAGACACAAACGTTAGGAGGGATCAAAACGAGGGTGTCAGTAATTTCCGTCCTCCCCTTGGCTTGGTTGGCTACAATCATACTCGAGGTAGAAGTTTTGCTCTGCCGGATCATGCATTTGAGTCGTCGGCAAGCGCTAATGAGATTTTTGTTTTTTGCGTGAGCACAATGTTTGGGGAAACGCTTCGGGCTGGATTCGACGCTGTCACTTGCGTTGAAATTCTGAAGATCAGGGAATTCTGCGACAGAATCAGAGCCGCCCTTCCGACCACTGCCACCTTCTTTGCACGACGTGTGCAATACTACAAACCGACCGATCTCCCTGAAGCCCGATGGGCTTTGCCTGACCTAATCGCTACGTCGAAGTTTGACGACTATTCGTGGCAGTCCGAGTACCGATTCGTATTCTCGTTGACCGATGCTCTCGGTTTTGAAAAGGTCACAACAGTTCTAAGGTCGGATCACGCCATGCCTGACGCGAACGCTATGGAGCATCCGACTTATAGCGTCAAGACAGACAGCCTTAGAGATATTTGCCGCTTACGCGAATTCACTACGTCACCCGAGTCCGAGACGCGGAGTTTTATTAAAGGAACGTAACTATTTCTTCCCCGCTTTTTCCCATGCGGCTACGAAGTCGGAGAGCACTTGCTCAACTTTCCCTCGTGCCGTTTGAATGTTCAGTTGTTGCATATATACTCCTGCTCGTTCGCAACGCAATGGTATAAAGATCGAGCGTTGGCGATGCTCGTGCTATTGCGCAGATTTAAAAAACTTATCGAGGCAATCCTCGTGAGAGAGTTTGCTTTTCTTGCAAGTAGACTGAAACTGCTTCCAAGCCTTTTCTGCCAGTTTCCCTGTTTGATTCGCTTGAATCTCTCCAGGCGTTTGGCAGCGCCCCTTGTAGAAAGTTCCCCCTTTCGCGTCGCACTGCTGTTTAAGAGCAACCACAAGCAGAAGGGTAGAATTGGCGTTGTTGGTGGAAGGGGGCTGCACTGCTAGCGCTGGAAGCGGAATTGACTGTGGCGCTGTGGGAGTAACCATCACAGTCCCCGTTTCTCCTGTTGTTGGATTAGAGAAAGAATATCTCCCGCCACCCAAAGAGTACACATAGGCAATTCCTGCTGAAGCCCCCGATGTGTAGCGTATTGAGTAAGTGCCTGATGCCAAAGGCGCAGAAAGGGCAGAGCCGTCTGCTGTGAGAAAGGAGTACGCTCCTCCGCCCAGAGGCAGGACACTAACCATGGTGGTTCCGGCAGGCGATGATACCGAATACATTCCGGGAGCGAGGCTTGTGACAGTCACATTCTGAGGGTAAAGTTTTCCGACAAACAATAATAGCATTAGAAAACACGCAACGAGGGCTGGGATTCTCATAGGGTATCATCCATATGTAATCATTCTCAGAAGTTCCTACAGCAGGCATTATATATCGATTGCCGAGGAGCTTAACAAACCGGATTCGGAACCAGCGGGTATTACTAAACGCGAGGGCATCTTAGGTGCCCAACCTCATGTCCCCATGCCGCGAGCGATGACATAATCAATTGACATTCTCCAGTACGACGCATAGCATCCCGCCAATTCGTTCCCGGGTACCCCAACTTTAAGGAGGTGACCCCTTGAATTTCGCAACTCGGATGCGCCTTCTTCGCGCGGCATTGGTTCTTTTTGGGTTAATTTTCCTCGCTGGTATTTACCCGCTCATGGTGGCTTGGCCCGCCGGATGGCGGTGGAATCCGAATCAACCTGAGTACGAGCAAATGATCCTCGGGATCTACGCAACTCTTGGGGTATTTCTCATCATTGCTTCACGAAATCCGCTGCAACATCGCAGCCTCATTTGGTTCACCGTTTGGTCCAGCTTAGTACACGGTGGAATCATGGCCATACAAGCGACGAATATGCCGATGGAGCATGGTCATTTACTAGGGGATGTCCCTGCATTGTTGCTGGTGGCCGTGGTTCTAGCGGTTCTGACGCCCCGCGGCACGGTTGCTGAAGCAGCCCTAAGCGCCGCATAAATGGTCGGGCGCCGCGGTTGTCCCCCTGTCGGAACAGGGGCGATTGCCTGTGCTGATCATCGGGACCAGAATCCAACACGGAGGAATTTGGAACCTTCAGGGAGGTTGCCATGCCTCAGTATGAGTACCTTCGCCTAGCCTGCAACAAAAAATTCTCTTGCATCTCACGGTGACAGAACACGACAAAGGCCCGGTCAAGTGTCCCAAGTGCAAGAGCCCCAACGTGGAACAGCAGTGGGCTGCCTTCTTTGCCACTACCTCCAAAAAGAGTTGAGTAAATTGAAATTGCGGTTTCCGTGTTTTTACAGGGAGGAGTTGTGAAGCCCAGGGGCCGAAATGCAGAGGTGATTTGCACCCGGCCCCGCAGTTGAAATTTGTTTGTTTCAGTCTCGCAATAACGCTAATCCCGTACGCTGATACCCGTCAAGTCGTGTCGCGTTACTGGGTGGGTCGCAACTCGACCAGTCGCGGCAAAATTGACGGCTCCAGCCGCCGCGACGAGGTCACCCCCAAAGCATACGCATATAGCCAGACCTTCGTAATCAGCGCATCGCGCCTTCTGCGCGCAGTATAAATCATCAGTCAAGATCAGTTGCCACGCAGACTCAGGAATGCCTGTGCTACTAAATGCGTCGCAGCGATGCTGGATAGCCGATCGGGAGATCGGCGTGCCCGGGGCCAGATGGCCGCAAAGAACACAGGCAGGAATGCCTGTGCTACTAAAGGCGTCGCGACACACCGTTCTAGCCAATTGGGAGGTTTGGCGGGCCTGGCGGACTGGGTGCAAAGAGCGCAGGCAGGAGTGCCTGCGCTACCAAATGCGTCAGCGGCGCTGCAACTTTTCTACTCGGGCGATTAGATTTTGGGCGTCTACTGGGGCGCGGACTTTGGCGTCGTTGTCGAAATATAGGAAGACTTCGCGGGATGGCAGCTTCGGGCCCGGCTCGGCTACTATGCGTTCGGCGTCCGGGGCTTCTTCGCCGCGAGACCAGGCGGCTACGCGGGCGGCCCAGGTGTCTAGGGAGGCGGCGTCGTAGCCGCTGACGTAGAGCTCTTCGGAACCGTGGAGGCGGCCATACACGAAATCGGAGGTGAGGTCCATGCGGCGGGGCCACTCTACGGTGTCGGCGCAGACGAGCGCTACGTTGTGGGCGCGCAGCATGTCGATGAATTCCGGACCAGGAAACTATCGTGGCGGATTTCGACGGCGTGGCGCATGGGCCTGACGGCGTCGATTTTCATGGCGGCGCGGCCACTCACGCGCTGGTCGTGGCGACGCGCTAGCGCCGCCGCGGCCTCCGTATCGCGCGGGAGGATTTTCAGGAACGACTCGAAGACCGAGGGATTGAACCGGAAGTTCGGGGGAAACTGCCACAGGATGGGGCCGAGCTTGGGGCCCAGGCGCAGGAGGCCCGAGGCCAGGAAATTCGCGAGCGGCACGCGGATATTTCGCAGGCGCTTCATGTGGGTTATGAATCGGGAGCCTTTTATGGCGAAAATGAAATCGTCGGGCGTTTCGGCGGCCCAAGCTGCGAAGTTGTTGGGGCGCTGCAGAGAGTAAAAGGTGCCGTTGATCTCGATGGTGGGAAAAACGCCGGCGGCGTAGGCGAGTTCGCGCCTATGCGCGAGTTTCGCGGGGTAAAAAACGCCGCGCCAGGGTGCGTACCTCCAGCCGGAGATTCCGATGCGCACTTTTCCTGGAGTGGTGGTCATATGATTTCCCAAGTTCGAAGTCTTTCACCTCAGCGCCACTTACCGTGGCTTGTATTTTTTACGCACTCGCCGTGTGGGGCGCGGACCGGGGCGGTCCTGTTTTTTAGCCCCGGGCTCAGATTGGTGCGCCCTGCTGACCAGTCGCGCAAAGCGCACAGGCAGGAATTGCCCGTGCTACTAAATGCGTCGCGGCGATGCGGAATGGCCGATCGGGAGATCGGCGTGCCCGGGGGCCGGATCGCCGCAAAGAGCGCAGGCAGGAGTGTCCTGCGCTACCAAAGATTCGCGAGCACATCGGTCTACGCCAATTCGAAGCCCGCGGACTTGGGCGGCCCCAAATTCCCTCAGCCTCGGCGTTCTTTACCTCAGCGCCACTTACCGTGGACTGTATCGCCGCGGAGCTGGGCGGCCCTTGTATGGCTAACGATAGCGTACAAAGAAATATGCGGTCATACCGGTTCCGATTGAGAGGATGAAGGCGCGGATCCAGGACTGCGGCAGTTTCTGGGCGTAATGGGCGCTGAAGTAGCCGCCGAGAATGGCGCCGCCGGTCATCGCGAGGGCTTGCGGCCAGAAGACGGCTTTGGTGAAGATAAAAGTGACCGTGGCCACGCCGTTGGTTAGGCCGCTGAGGAGTACCTTCAACGCGTTCATGGCATGGATGTCGGTCATGCCTAGCGCGGCGAACATGGCGAGGTTCATGATGCCGATGCCGCCGCCGAAATAGCCGCCATAGACCGAGACCAGCAATTCGACAAGAAATGCCGTGCCCAGCGCGGCGGTGCTGGCTTCGCTCGAGATTTCGCTCCTGAGAAGAGCGGATAAGCGGCGTCCGAAGGCGAACAGGAGCGTGGTGGCCAGCATCAGCCAGGGAATCAGGCGGAGAAACGTTTGCGCGGGAGTGTGAATGAGGAGCAGCGCGCCGAGAAAACCGCCGACCACGCTGGCCACGATCATGGGCAGCAGCAGGCGGCGCGAAACGTTCAGGCGGCGGCGATAAGCGCCGCCACTCGCGGCGACGCCCACCCATAATGCGAATGTGTTCGTGGCATTCGCCGGGACCGCCGGGACTCCCGTAAACAATAACGCAGGGAAGCTGAGGAAGCTTCCACCGCCGGCGACGGCGTTCATGGCACCGGCAAACGCTCCGGCGAAGAAGAGAAGCAGGGCCTGTGGAATGGTCAAGGTGACATTTTTAACACGGTTGGCGGTGCGGTGGGAAAGAGCTGGAGGATTGTGGTAGGCCCGGCCGGTTCAAAGGACTAACCGTGAGCCATGCGCATAGCAGCGCTGGAGGTACGGAAAACAAAAAGGAGGCACGCTGGTTCGCAGCGGCCTCCCCTTTGGGTCCCTGGTGAGGGACTGGCCCAGCCCGTCGGAGGAGAGCTGGACGTGTTTGCAGTAGCTGTTTGCTTAGAACCCCTGGGGCGCAAAAAAGTTGCGACTTATTATTTCTGCGGCTTTGCGCGGCTTTACGCGGCTGCGGGCCCACCTTCGAGCTTGCAAGGATTCCCGAGGTTGTCGGAGACATCGCGGGGGCGCCGAAGAGGGCGCCAATTTCCGGTTACGATATCCCCTGTTACAATATCTCCACTAATGGGCCGCCCCGAACCGCTGAGCGATGACGAAATCCTCAATTACCTGCACCGTTCGGCCAAGCCTGCAAGCCTGCGGCAAATCGCGTCGGCGCTAGGGCTGCGCCATGCCGCACGGCGCGCCCTGGCTAAAAGCGTTACGCGACTAAAACGGCGCAAGCTGATCGAAGAAGCGCGCGCGGGCTGCTACCGGATCGCGGGCGCGAAAATGGCTCCGGACCCGGAGCGACCGCGCGGACATTCGGCTAGCGAGTGATGCCAGCGGGGCGGTGGGTCACCGGGGTGGCCGCTCGGAGGCTGATTCCGAGGCGCGATCCGCAGGTGCTGACCGGGCGGCTGGTCGCGCATCATGACGGTTACGGTTTTGTGGTTCCGGAAACGCCGCGGCCGGATTTGGACGGCGACCTGTTTATACCTCCCGACCAATCGGCGGACGCGATGCACGGCGACCGCGTGATTGCACGCATTGAGCGGCCCAACAAGCCACGCGATGGCGGAGGGCGCGATGGCGGGGGACGCGCGGAAGGGCGCATTCTGCGGGTGCTGGGGCGCGCGCATCCGACGGTGGTCGGGGTGTTCCGCTATGGCGCGCGCGGGAATGTTGTGCTTCCGTACGAAGCGCGGCTGCATGAGGAAGTGGTGATCCCGCCGGGCGATGAGCTGACTCCCGAGCTTTTGGCGAAGCATGGCGCGCCGCCGAATCGCACCGCGCGGCTGAGCGAGCTTGACGGCGCGGTCGTTAATGTGGAACTCACGCGGTTTCCTCGTGCCGGGGTGCCCGCGGCGGGACACGTGATCGAGGTGCTGGGCCGGCCCGGCGAGTTCGGCGTGGATGTCGAGATTCTGATTCGCAAGCACCATCTGCCACATCGCTTCCCGGAAGAGGTGCTCGAGGAAGCGCGGCGGGTGGCCCAGCCGACCGGCGGGGCCGCGGCAGCCGATGGAAACCGGCGCGATTTTCGAGAGCTGCCCATCGTCACTATCGACGGCGAAACGGCGCGCGATTTCGACGACGCGGTATATGTCGAACGCCGCGGGAATGGGTGGCATCTCGAAGTGCATATCGCCGACGTGGCGCATTATGTGGCGCGAAGCTCGGCCCTCGATCGCGAGGCGCGGCTGCGCGGAACCTCGGTGTATTTTCCGGATCGCGCGGTGCCCATGCTGCCGGAGGAGCTGTCGAACGGCATCTGCTCGCTGAAGCCGCACGAGGACCGCATGGTGATGAGCGCGCTTCTCGATCTGAACGCCGCGGGCGAGGTCACGCATGCGGAATTCATGCCCGGGATAATCCGTTCCGCGGAGCGCATGACCTATACGGACGTGAATCGCGTGCTTGAAGGCGAAAGCGCGGCACTCGAGCGCTACGCCGCGCTGGCCCCGCGATTTCGAGACATGCGCGACCTGGCTCTGGTGCTGAATGCGCGGCGCACGCGGCGGGGCTCCATGGATTTTGACCTCCCAGAGCGCGTGCTGACGTTTGACGACGAAGGGCGCATGACCGGCATCACGCGGAGCGAACGCAATATCGCACACCGTTTGATCGAGGAATTCATGCTGGCCGCGAACCAGGCCGTCGCAAAATATCTGGAAGACCGCGGCCTGAATTCGCTGCACCGCGTGCATGAGAAACCCGATCCGAAGAAAGTGCTCGATTTCGAGGAATTGGCGCGGGCGTTTGGGTACTCGCTGGGCGTTCCGGGGCTTTCCGAGCGGCGCGTGACGGTTCGGCACGGCACCGCGCCCGCGAGACGGCACGAAGGCCCAGCGCGACGCAGCGGCCGCCGCGAAAGCGGCTCGCGCGAACCCATGGTGGTTTCGCTGCCGGGAACGCACGAGTTTCAAATTCTTGCCGCAACATTACCAGCGGCTCACCCAGAAGATCGCGGGCAAGCCCGAAGAGCGGATCTTGTCGTACCTGATGCTGCGGTCGCTGAAGCAGGCGCGGTATGCGGTTGATCCGCTGGGGCACTTCGCGCTGGCGTTCGATCAGTACACGCACTTCACTTCGCCAATTCGGCGGTATCCCGACTTGATCGTGCACCGTGTGCTGAAATGGGCGCTCGAGCATCCCGAAGCTGGGCCGGGGAGCGCCGATCCCTATAGTCGCGGCGAACTGGCGGCCATCGCGCTGGAATCTTCGGAAACCGAGCGCCGCGCCGAGGCTGCGGAGCGTGAGCTAATCGAATGGAAGACAGCGCAATTCATGGAACAGCACCTGGGAGAGGAATACGACGCGCTGATCATCTCCGTGCAGAAGTTCGGGTTTTTCGTGGAGCTGATGGAGATTTTTGTCGAGGGGCTGGTGCCGATGAATCGGCTCGAGGAAGAGGCGGGCGAGCATTGCTTCTACCGAGACAGGGACCACGCCATCGTTGCGGGCCGCGGAAGCCGCGCGCGCATCTGGAAGCTCGGCCAGCGCGTCCGGGTGCGCGCCGACCGGATCGATCCCATGCGGCGCCGCGTCGAATTCGCCCTCGCGACGTGAACACGTGTTCACGCAATGAAGAGCGCCGGAAAGACATTTGAGGTGAAAATTTATCCGCCTTTTGGCAAGTCCAACCAAGAGGGGCATAGCTTTGCTTACCTGGGGAGCTCCGTATGGGCCGACGATGTCTTCCGTTTTCTGGAACAGAGTTGCGGTAAATGACGCCTGGTTGAGCTTTCGCTTCGGGCTTGATTGCGTTATCGTTTCCTGTGACGTTGGCATGTGTCGTAGCGAGGTGGTTCTTGGGTGTCCGCGTTTGCCCGCACTGCACGAAGACGGTTCCCGCAGGACTGGCGGTCGCATATTCCGATGGCTTGGAATGCCCGCACTGCCATACACCGATCGTGGTCACAACCGGCAGCCGTATGGCGGCGATTTGGATTGCGCTGGCCGCAGCCTGGCTGGTCTGGTACATCACGCGACAATCAACGGGGGATTCCATAGACACGGTGGCGTGGGTGTTTCCGGAACTTTACGCGGTGCTCACCTTCGGCGTGATCGCTCCGCTGGTGATGATGTTTACGGCTACTTTTGCGATCGCCCCCGAGATTCCGGTGATCGATCCGGCGGCGGCATCAAGTCATATGGTTGCGGGGCATGACGCGGGCCACGGCCCGCATCACTGACAACCGGCACTAGACTCGGCACTGGCACTCGGCGGCGCATGCGTGATCGAATGCTCGGCGCGGCGTGCACAGCAAGAGTGGCTGTGCTACCAAAGGCGATCGGTGCCGCGGTGGCCACGCGCCGAGATGTGAGATCGCCAAGGCCTGGGCCTGTCCCGGCTCGGGCGGAAATAGCTAACCAAGGTACCATTGCCCATACAATTACGTGACGGCAGACTTGAGTCCATGGCCAGATATGCAGCTTTTCTCGGACGACTTGTCCAAGTTCGTTACCGCGCAGGGGGAATTTTGTTACCGGCGACGGGCACACTCGCAGCGGATTCCGGCAAATCCATTTTTCTGGAAAATCATTCCCGCGAGCGCCAGGACGTAGAAAAGTTTCGTTGGGAGATACCTTACAGGTCCATTGTGGACTTGGTGGAAAGCCGCATCACCTGAGTCCCGGGCAACGGTTAGCCGCGCAATGCCAAGACCTCGGACGGCGACTCGCGGATTTCGCGCGGTTTAGGGCCGCGAAATGAGGATGGCGCGCCGCTACGCGCCCTTTTTCAGCTCGGCCAGCACCAGCTTGGCGACCTCGCGCAGGGTTTCGAAGACGCCCTGGCCTTTCACGGCCACTGCTTCCACCAGGGGCTCGCCCTTTACTTGCAACTCCCGCGCCATCTGATCGGTGGAAAGAATATTGGGCATGTCGCGCTTGTTGAATTGCAGCACGTAAGGGATGGCTGCGAAGTCGAGCTTGTGTTCCTTCAAATGCTCGCGCAGATTGTCGAGTGTTTCGAGATTCGCATCCAGCCGCTCCTCCTGGGAATCGGCGACAAACACCACGCCATCGGCGCCTTTTAGAATGAGCTTACGGCTCGCTTCGTAAAAAACCTGTCCGGGAACGGTATACAGATGCAGACGGGTCTTGAATCCGCGGACGGTACCGAGGTCGAGAGGAAGAAAGTCAAAAAATAATGTGCGGTCGGTCTCGGTGGCCAGCGAAATCATTTTACCCTTCTTATCGCTGCCCGTGTGGTCGTAAATCCACTGCAAATTGGCGGTTTTCCCGCCCAAGCCGGGTCCGTAGTAAACCAACTTACAATTGATTTCGCGCGCAGGAAAATTGATAAAAGGCACAGTTGTCCGGGGTTGGCCGGGAATTCATTTTATAACACGACTAACAGGCTGGCCAATCGCCAACCTGGCGGCGCGTGTCGAAGAGAAAACCTTTATGTGCGAACTGGGCTATGCTTTCAGAAAAAGGGCTCGGCATCCTGTGTCCAGCGCCCCATTTGGCTCAATTTGGCCTGATTGACGCCTTCTAAGGTGTCTGGTAACATTTCGCGGCATGAGCCGCCCGAACAAGCCGGGCAAGCGTACGAAGGCGCGGAGCGGTTCGTCCTCCGGGACGCAGGCTAGGCTATTGAAAAAAAATAACTTAACTGAGAAAAAAGGGGAGCCCACGGCCTTTCACCCCCTGGTAGATCCCGCCGTGGAGCAGCAGCTCAAACTGTTTGAAGAGGGGTTGCAGCATTTTCAAGAGCAGAAATATCTGAAAGCCAAGCCGCTGTTTGAGAAGGTCATTGCCGGGCCCAATAAGGAATTCGCCGATCGGGCGCGCCTGCACCTGCGAATCGCCGAGCAGCGCTTGCAACCGGCAGAATCAGCAACCCCGCGCTCCCCGGACGATCATTATCAACACGGTGTAGCGATGATGAACATGGGGCGCTGGGACGAAGCTCGCGATCACCTTTCACGCGCGCGCAAGCTGGCACCGAAGGCCGACTATATTATTTACGCCATGGCCGCACTGGATTGTTTAACGGGCGAGGCGGAGTCAGCCATGGAAAATCTTAAGGTCGCGATCCAGTTGCGGCCTGAAAACCGCTACCACGCCCGAAATGATGAGGATTTCGCCTTCCTGCAGGAAGACCCCCGGTTCACCGAGCTTCTTTACCCAGATCGCGAAGGCTCGGGCGACTGAGGGCGTCCGGAGCCGCGAAAACTCAGGCGTTCACCTTCCTTGGTAAAAAACGCACATGCGTAGAACGCGCCCCGCTCGTATTGTGGCGTTGGGAGGCGGCACGGGCCTTTCGGTGGTGCTGCGCGGATTGAAGGAATACGTTTCGCCGCGCGGGAACGGCAGCTCCCACTATCCCATCAGCGATCTAGCCGCAGTGGTTACCGTTACCGACGACGGAGGCAGCTCCGGCCGTTTGCGGCGGGAATACAGCGTGCTGCCGCCCGGAGACATCCGCAATTGCCTGGTGGCACTTTCGCAAGATGAGGCGCTGCTCGGCCGGCTGTTCCAGTATCGGTTCGACGCGGGACGTGGATTGCGGGGGCACAGTTTTGGGAATTTATTTTTAACGGCGTTGAGCAACGTGACGGGCGACTTTACTCGCGCGGTACGGGTGAGCTCGGAGGTGCTGGCGATCCGCGGACGCATTTTCCCGTCGACGAACCAACTGGTGACGCTGGAAGCGGTGCTGAAAAACGGCAAAGTAATTTCCGGAGAATCACGCATCGGCCGCAGCGATTCGATACGCCTGGTGCGGCTGGCGCCGCGCAAGGTGAAGCCGCTGCCGGAGGCACTCGAAGCGATTGCCGCCGCCGATCTAATTTTGCTGGGTCCCGGCTCGCTGTTTACCAGCATCATCCCCAACCTGCTGGTTTCCGGGGTGGCCGAAGCCATCGAAAAATCGCGCGCAACAAGAGTGTATATCCCCAATCTGATGACCCAGCCCGGAGAAACGCGCGGGTTCACTGTTTCGGACCATGTCCGCACGATCCATCGAAACACCGGCCGCGAATTAGTGCAGTGGGTGATCATGAACAACCGGCCGATCGCGCCCGATGTGGCCAAGCGGTATCGCGCCCAGGGGGCCGAGCCGGTGATCGCCGATCTGCCCGAACTCCAGCGCATGGGATTGCGGTGCGTGTTCGACGATTTGCTCGAGGTGCAGGCGGTCATCCGCCACAACGCGAGACGCCTGGCGCATCTACTTCTGTCTGAATTCATCGCCAAACCGAAACGCCGCTCGTAATTGCATATTAGCGGTGCGCCCTGGCCGTGAGAAGGAAGCAATCGGGCTGCGCTTTTTAAGCGCCGGGAACGGCAGGCGGCTGTCGCCTATCTGTTTAACCGCTGTTCCACCGAATAATCTCCCGCCAGCAAAACTTCTCGGCCTTCTCAATGTTGCGCAAATGTTATTTGCCGTTCACTTCTATTCACGGGGCATTCACGCACACCTAACAATTTTCGCGTATCCCCAAGGTGGGGTTGAAGGCTCGCCAGGTTCAAACGTTCCCGACCTGCGGCTTCCGAGCCTCGTCCAGGCAACTTACATTTTCACATTTCAAGGACAAGGAGATCACATGAAGGCCAAGTGTCTTCGTAAGCTGGCAACTCTCTCTGTGGTGCTCGGTGTGGCGGCGATGAGCGGCGGCCTTTCTGCGCAAGATCGACGTACGGACGATTCGCGGACGCGAACTCCGATCAAGCATGTAGTGGTCATTTTTCAGGAGAATATTTCGTTCGATCACTATTTCGGCTGTAGGATCGCTCGAACAGATCCGCAGGTCCGCTCCTGAGTTTGGGGCTGGCCTGCGGATTTTCAGTTGGTTTCGATGCCTGTTTTACGCCCGAGCGCGCGCGAGGTGCAGCACACTTTTTTTTCTTCAAAATGGAAACGTGATCGGTATAGTCGGAGATTGCCGCTTTATAAATTCAGAATAATCGGCGGTACAAATTTAGGCTGGGGACTGGAGCCGTTGACCAAGCGCAGCCGCGACAACTTGCCGAATCCCAAATACGACAGGAGGGACAACGCATACGTGCCCGTGAATAGCCCGGCCATCGGCGACCTGTTCGACTTGTTCAACTTCGCACAGTAACCAGGGGGCCGACACGGAAGTTCCGTGGTTTAGACGCGGGGAGAATGAGCGGGGTAATAGTGGCGCCGGTGCTGTCTCATGGCCTGCGTCACCCTTATTTTCGGTCGAGGGTTTGGAGGGGAATGGCGAAGTCGCCTTGCGCCGTCGCGCGCGGGTTCGTATACTGCGCTTGTTACGCGCGGGAAGGCGCTGCTCAGGCAAGGCGCTACGCAAAACAGGCTTTCGGCTGGCGCAGGGTCTGCATTGCGCCGCCTTTTACACCTGGTCTGACGCAGGCGATTGTTCCCAAGGAGTTGCGGATTTGTCCACGCCCGCGCTGTCGCCCCATAACGAGTTCAACGTTTACGAATCGGCGGAAGCGCGCTTTGAGGCCGCCGCGAAAAAGCTGGGCCTCGAAGAGGGCGTGTACCGCTACCTGCGATATCCGAATAAGGAAATTACGGTTTACATTCCGGTGACGCTCGATAGCGGGCATTTGGAGGTATTTATCGGCTACCGCGTGCATCATTCCCTGGTGCGCGGGCCGTGCAAGGGTGGAGTTCGGTTCGCGCCGGACGTGACGCTTGATGAAGTGCGGGCGCTGGCCAGCTGGATGACGTGGAAATGCGCGGTTGTGAATATCCCGTTCGGCGGGGCCAAGGGCGGGGTGATCTGCGATCCCGGCAAGCTCTCGAGGGGCGAGCTCGAGCGGATTACCAGGCGCTACACCGCCGAATTAAGCGAGTGGTTTGGACCTGAGCGCGACGTTCCGGCGCCCGACCTCGGCACCAACGAACAGACCATGGCGTGGATCATGGATACCTACTCAATGCACGTGCGCACCACGACGACTTCGGTGGTCACCGGTAAGCCAGTGGAGATGGGGGGGTCGCAGGGGCGTCGGGAGGCTACCGGGCGCGGGATCATGATTGTTTGTGACAAGGCGCTCGCGAAGTTCGACTTGAAACGCGAGGATACCCGCGTCGTGGTACAGGGATTCGGCAACGTGGGGGCGACCGCCGCGTCTTTGCTGCACCAGTCCGGGTACAAAATCGTCGGCGTGGCCGACGTTCAGGGCGGCCTATACAATGAATCGGGCTTTGACATTCCGAAGCTGCAGGATTGGGTCTATCATCAGCACCAGCCGCTGCCGGATTTTCCCGGCGGAGGAGAGCGCATGGCGGCGCAGGAAGTGCTCTTCCAGCCTTGCGACATCCTGGTCCCCGCTGCGATCGAAAATCAGATCACCAGTGAAAACGCGCATCGCGTGCAGGCGCGCATTCTTTGCGAGGGCGCCAACGGCCCCACCACGGCGATGGCGGATGAAGCGCTCGACCGCAAGGGAATGTTCATTCTTCCCGACGTGCTGGCCAACGCAGGCGGCGTTACAGTCAGCTATTTTGAGTGGGTGCAGGACCGCCAGGGTCTGTTTTGGCGCGAAAGTGAAGTCAACGAGCGGCTGAGGGACGTGATGGAACACAGCTTCGACGAAGTGGTGCGCTATTCGGAAACGCACGGCGTCAGCAACCGTATCGCGGCATATATGCTGGGCATCGATCGCGTGGCATTTGTTCTGAAGCTGCGCGGCATTTATGCCTAGGAGTCGCGTGCCGGAGGCACGATGCGCGCGCAGGAGAGAACCGCTTGCCGATGAAGCACCCACGAGATTGCCTTTCCCGGAGAGACCAGCGGCTGTCCAGCGTCTCCGCGACCCCGCCTCCCGGCCTACTTGCGTCCCAATCATGATTGCGGAATCGATTTCGCCCGGACATGTAAAGAGCGAAGACGAACACCGCCGCGACATTTGCGTCGCCGGCCGCTGGATTCACGCGCGCAACTTCGTGGCGGCCACCGACGGCAACATTTCGGTGCGCCTCGATCCTTCGCGCATCCTCACCTCGCCGACGGCCATCAGCAAGGGCATGATGGCGCCCGACGATCTGGTGGTTACCGACCTGAAAGGGAAGCGCATCTCCGGCCGCCGGCCACCCTCCTCGGAACTTGCCATGCACTTGCTCATTTACCGCCGGCGCCCCGACGTATTTGCCGTCTGCCACGCGCATCCGCCCACCGCCACCGGGTACGCGGCCGCCGGGCTCCCGCTCAACAAAGCCATCGTCAGCGAAGTGGTGTTGTCGCTCGGATGCATTCCCGTGGCGCCTTACGCCACTCCGGGCACGCCTGAATTGAGCAGCGCGCTCGAGCCGTTCGTGCAAAATTACGACGCTCTGCTGATGGCCAACCATGGCGTCGTCACTTACGGCGCGGATCTGCTGACCGCCTTCTTCCGCATGGAGACGGTGGAGCATTTCGCGCAGGTTTCGCTCGTCACGGAGACACTTGGCAAACAAGTTTTGCTTTCTGGCCGCGATGTGGAAAAATTGCTCGCGGCACGCGCCCGCTATGGGTCGGTCACCGCGTCACAGGTCGGCCCGCAATGCCCGGTGACTTCCGAGACGGAGGTTGCTGCCCGCGTCAGCTTCACACGCGATGAACTTGAGGCCCTGATCGAAAAAGGAATCGAAGACGCGCTCCATAAGCACCGCGAGGGCGGCTAGAAGCTGTTGCATAACCGTGGACAAGGCTCGCTGGCAAGAGTTGCCGGAGGAATTTCCGCATCCCTCGACCTGCTGGCGGCGACTGCGAGACTGGAAGGAGCGGGGCGTTCGGTTGAACATCTGGCGGACGTTTCTGAGCGAGTTGAACGAGCGCCAGCAACTGGAGTGGAGCGAATCGTTCTTGGACGGGAGCTTTGCTCCCGCGAAAAAAGGGGCTGCGGAGTCGGAAAAACCAACCGAGCTTATTTACACCTCAGCGAAAGAACAAAAGCTCGATCCCGCACTGCCTTGGCACCACTCCTATTTCGGTCTAGCTGCCGGTTCTCTGATGTCCTCTTTGTAGCTCTGCTCGTCGGAGGGCGCACAGAGGTCTTCGCGCATGTGCTCCTTCGGCGAGAGCTTCCAGATTTTCGTCTCGCTGACCCAAGGAGTTGTGTAGGCCTTGGGATCGGTGAGAGTCATCGTCGCTTGGATAGTGTCATGGTCAACTCGTTGGAAGCGCTCCTCGAGGCGCATCTGATCGCTGTGTGGATGTCCGTCGTTGTCCAGCCAAGATTTGTCGTTAAAACCAATCGTCTGGACCACTAACGCGTTTCCGTCCCAATGTCCCACCGAATAGCCGTACCACGTCGGTTCGGGATCGTCAGGCAGCTTTCGTCCATCGAGGTAAATAGTGCGGTGTGTGTAAAAGAAGTCAAACAACTCGATGACCCGGTCTTTAGTTTGCACGAACTCCATCGGGTAATCGTTGTAAAAGGCGATACGCGGGTAACCAATCGGATCGCAGGTCATTATCGGATCGTTGCCCAGAGGCTGCGCTCTTCGACCAATCCCCGGCTTTGCAGCGTCATAACGGGCCTTGGCCCATGACGTCATCGGCGGAGGATCATTGCTCAGAGTGTTAAACGCCTTGCCGTACCCCATCCAGATCCCGGAAAAATCGTGTGGGTCGAACGGCAAATTGGCAGTGGCCGACGCCGTTTGCGCTGGGGAGCGCCTGCTATCTCGATTCACTCCCTCTTGACGATTCGATTGTTCGACGGCGGTTTGCGCGCATGTTACCAACGAGAATGCCAGCATGGTTGTTAATATGGGGATCAGGCCTTTCAGACCATTTCGCAATTTAACCTTCCTTCGCAAGTTCACGTCTGCGAACCTTACTCAATCTCTGAGACCGTTCCTTTAACCACTGTATATGCTGCTGAGGGGCTGCCTCTATCTACTGGCCGGCCTGGCGTCCTCGCGAAACGTCATCAATGATGACTTTGTCATTCAGCACAATCTTTGCCAAAAGCCCGCGGGTTGAGCCGATCTTAGAGGGAAAAACGGACATCGTGACTTGGTCGCCCGGCTTGAGCGTCGACTTCGACCAGCCATCCTGATCTTCGCAAACCACTGGAGAGTGGGTCTCTGCCCCCCAGTTTGTGATATTCCCTTTATCGTCCTTCACGTCGTACAGGATATAAACGTGGGGATTTTTCCATTGGAATTCTGTCACCGTGCCCTTCATGGTCACCATTTTGGTCATGTCGTACGATATTCCAGACCCATGGTGTGCGAATGTCAGATCGGAAGTCATCAGAAGCGCTGCTGCTACTCCAAAACAGATCAGCAACTTGTTTCTCATCCCACCCTCCGCCGAAAGGCCACCACTAGAATTTCCACTATGCCCCCCAGATCAGCGTAGATATACACCTGAGAGGATGCGGAGTAAAGTCGAGAGGCTACACCGAGTCTTGCGCAGCAGTACAGCACTCCACCTCCCGACGATCCAGATCGAATTGGAATCCGCGTGCAGGGGTCGCAGGGTCGTCCGCCAACCAAATTTTGGACAGATATATCGAAGCACTCGGCGGAGCGCAACAACTGGCCAAGGGCACCAGCTTTACCGCCAAGGGCACCTATGAAGGATTCGACACCGACCCCGAGAAGATTCCGATAGAGACTGCATCTGAAGATACGGCATCGTCCTCAACAAACCGAGTCTGTCCAGATTGCATTATCCCTGTTCTGAGGACATTCCGAGAGCTTCACGAATAGCTCTTTTGTGGACTACTCCGGAGCAAATTCGTTGTGTCGATGAGATCAGAAGCGTACGATGCACGAGCCGGAGGGCCAAATCGGAGATTCCGGCTAAAGAAGCAACACATGAAAAATTTAACCAAGATCGCCTCAGTAGTTGCTCTGAAAATAATCGTGGGAGCCGTAATCACGATCCTGTTGTGCGGTCGCGCGAACGCGCAGGGGTCTGAGACCGCACAGGAACCCACGAACGCTCAGGGACTGGTGATGCAGCGGAACTTGTCTCTCGCGATGGCCAAGACCATTGCCGAATCTGCGCTGGCGGCGTGTCAGGCTAAGGGTTACCACACGGCAGTGGCCGTGGTGGATCGCGCAGGACAGGTCATGGTCATCCTGCGGGACGAGCAAGCCACGGCGCAGATGGCCGAGATGGCGCGGCGCAAAGCGTACACGGCGCGGATGTACCGCATAACCACGCTCGAGTTTCAGAAGCGCACCACCGATCCGGCATATGCCGCGCAACGGAACCTCCCCGATATTCTGGCCTTGGGTGGCGGCGCTCCAATTCGGGTGGGCAATGAGACAGTTGGAGCCGTGGGAAGCGCAGGATCCACCCTGGAGCAGGACGACGCCTGCGCCAAAGCGGGCATCGCAAAAGTGGCAGACCTGTTGAAGTAGCTCGCTCATCGGTAGCGCTGTGAGCTGGCAAGGGGCGCGCCGGAGAGAATCACACCAACCTGCACGGCGCGAGCTGCGTTATCCGCGGGAAAAGCGAGGTTTCAGCCCAATGTGACCAGGAGAATAAAAAGTAAAAGACTGGTTGGCGGAGAGATAAACAGTCGTGCCAAGAGTTGCGCCGGAGGTGGCGCTACCCGCGAGATTGCCCATGATACAAACTTTAGGACAAACTGAAAGATCACTGCGGATCCGCTCTGTTCGCGCGAGGAACAATGTTGCGAAGAATCGCAGCTAAAATAGCTGTTCCGCTGTATTGAAGTGCACCGAAGCATGGTGCGCCCTGATCGGCCACAAGAGCTGCTCAGTGGCGACGCGGCCTCCTGTGTGCCCGCAGCGAAGGATTCTAGATAACCTGACTACCTTGTGGTTTCATCATAATTGGTAGGTATATCTGAGGTCGGTGACCACTGTTCGCGTCGGAAGGAGGGAGTCATGGCAACCAAGTCCCTCGTCGCTGCGCAGCCGTTCCTGGTTAAACAAGAGTACGAAAACTATACAGCGGAGCAACATTCCGTTTGGTCTGAACTAGTGCGAAGGCGGCTTCCGCAAGTGCGGGACTACGCGTGCCGGGAATACCTAGAGGGCTACGACATCATTGGGTTGAGCGAGGATCGTTTGCCCAATCTTCGCGAGATAACCGGGCGGCTAAAGCCCAGGACTGGTTGGAGCACCACGGCCGTGAGCGGATTCCTTCCAGCGGATGCGTTTTTTGAAATGCTCGAAGCGCGAATGTTTCCGACAACGACTTGGCTGCGAAGCCGCGACTCGCTGGCTTACATCCCCGAGCCCGACATTTTCCATGATGTCTTCGGACACGTCCCGATGCATGCACACCCGGTATTTGCCGATTTCCTGGAACATTATGGGAGCGTATGTGCGCACATCAGAGATGCGCAAGTGCTCGAGCGGCTAGGCCGGCTGTTCTGGTACACAGTTGAGTTTGGCCTCATTCGGCAGGACAAGAAGATCAAAGTATACGGGAGCGGCGTAATCAGTTCGCATGGAGAGTGCACGAATGTGATCGAGGGGGGTTGCGAGGTTAGGGACTTTAGTCTGCAGGAAGTCGTTGAAACTCCTGTCAAGGTGGACGCGCTTCAGAAAGTGCTGTTTGCCATCGAGAGCTTCGACCAAATCTATGAAGCCATGCATGAAGCCGAAAGGCATATCAAGGAAAGCGCCCGAGCGTAATTCGGAAGGGAGACACAGATGCCAGGTGAGAACCCCCTTAAGATCAAGAGGATTCACCACATCGAATTTCTCGTCGGCAATGCCCGACAGGCTGCGTACTTCTATCGAAAAGGTTTCGGGTTTTCTCAGACGGCTTATAAAGGCCTCGAGACTGGCGAGCGCGGCGTCACTTCCTATGCACTAACCCAGGGTCGAATCAATTTCCTGTTCACGACCCCCCTAAACGCCAATCAGCCGGGTAGTGAGCATATCAGCAAACATAGCGATGGCGTGCGGGATGTGGCGTTGCAGGTCGAAGATGCCGACAAGGCGTTCGAGGAGGCTACACGCCGCGGTGCTCAAGTCGCGGAGGAGCCACACAACGACACCGACCAAAACGGCACGGTCCGTCGTGCGGCAGTTCATACTTATGGAGATACTATCCATTCCTTGATTTCCTATAACGATTACTCCGGGCCCTTCCTACCCGGCTTTGCCACCGCGACAATTCCGGGTGAGGATGCGGGACTCTTACAGGTCGATCACGTGGTCGGGAATGTGGAGCTTGGACGCATGGAGTTCTGGGCAGACTTCTACAGTCGAGTGTTTGGCTTCAAGCGCTTCATCTCTTTTGACGATAAGGACATCTCCACTGAGTTTAGCGCACTAATGAGTATCGTAATGTCCGACGGTTCTCAGCTAGTGAAATTTCCCATCAATGAGCCCGCTCCTGGACGCAAGAGGAGCCAGATTGACGAATATCTGGACGCTTATGGCGGACCGGGGGTCCAACACATTGCCCTGCTTAGCGGTGATGCTGTGAAAACCGTCGGCAAACTCCAGGGAAATGGTATTGAGTTCTTGAGGGTCCCGGACAGTTATTACGACGTTGTACGAGATCGGGTCGGTAGGATTGACGAGTCCCTGGATGCGATCCGCTCCCTGGGGATTTTGGTGGACCGCGATCAGGAGGGCTATTTGTTGCAAATCTTTTCCAAACCTGTCGAAGATCGACCCACGTTGTTTTTTGAAATTATCCAACGAAAAGGGAGTCGCGGCTTCGGGAAGGGCAATTTCCGGGCGCTATTCGAAGCGATTGAGCTCGAACAGGCGCGCCGGGGAAATCTGTAGGTGATTATGAGCACAAAAACGACAGTCCCTCGCGCCATAGAGACCATGTATCAATCAGGTTTCGGAAACGAATTTGCGACCGAGGCCGTCTCCGGTGCGCTGCCACAAGGCCAGAATGCGCCGCAAAAGGCGCCATTCGGATTGTACACCGAACAGATCAGTGGAACGCCGTTTACAGCGCCGCGGGCATTGAATCGGCGGTCCTGGCTGTATCGTATTCGCCCGTCTGTTGCGCACCGACCATTTGAGCCGATTGGCGATGGCCTGATTCGCAGCACTCCATTCGATGAAGTCCCGACACCTCCCAATCAGTTGCGTTGGCAGCCATTGCCGCTTCCAACAAAGTCCACCAATTTCATCGACGGCCTCGTCACCATGGCTGGAAACGGTGATGCCTCGATCCATACGGGTGTAGCCATCCACATGTATGCGGCGAACGCCGAGATGAGCAACTGTTTTTTCTTCGACGCCGATGGGGAATTCTTGATTGTGCCGCAGCTTGGGCGATTGTCGATGCGCACCGAAATGGGGATACTCGAGATCAGGCCCGGGGAAATCGGCGTCATTCAACGCGGCATCAAATTCCGCGTCGAATTACCGGACAAGCAAGCGCGAGGCTACATTTGCGAGAATTATGGCGCGCTTTTCCGATTGCCGGACCTGGGCCCGATTGGCGCCAACGGACTCGCCAATCCTCGTGATTTCCAGACGCCGCATGCCGCATATGAAGATCGCGCCGGTGATTTTCGCCTGATCGCGAAATTTCAAGGTCATTTGTGGGCCGCGCAGATCGACCATTCGCCACTGGACGTGGTGGCATGGCATGGAAACTATGCGCCGTATAAATACGATCTCGATCGCTTCAATTGCATCAACACGGTAAGCTTCGATCATCCTGATCCGTCGATTTACACGGTATTGACAGCGCCATCGGAAATTCCCGGCACAGCGAACATTGATTTTGGCATTTTCCCGCCGCGTTGGCTGGTGGCCGAACACACGTTCCGCCCGCCATGGTTCCACCGCAACTTCATGAGCGAATTCATGGGCTTGATACGTGGAGAATACGACGCAAAGGCCGAAGGGTTTGTTCCCGGAGGCGCAAGCCTGCACAATTGCATGGCGGGCCACGGACCGGATGCCGTCACATATGAGAAGGCCATCACGACCGATTTGAAGCCCGCGTATCTCGCCGACACGCTTGCGTTCATGTTCGAGACGCGCTTCGTTTGCCGGCCGACGAAATTGGCTCTCGAATCTTCGCAACTCGATGAGCAATATTTTGAATGCTGGCAAGACCTTCATAAACGCTTCGCACCTTAGCTTCTGGTCTTCCAGGCGCCTAGCGGGGAGGAAAGAACATTTTCAATCAATGTCAAACTAAAGGTTTCTCTGTCGTGATTGAATCTTTGCGCGTTCTGATGGCCGAATTAATCGATTATGCTGGATTGTTCCCGCCTGCTGCGTTGCCAATGACGGTCTTGACAGAGTCTGGACAATCGTTCGGGTTCGATCAAACCGGCATGGGCTGGAACGAGTGTCACATTTCTAGCGAGGAATTAGCCTCGGCACGGCGTTCATTCTGCCTCTGTTTTGGATCCTGCTCGTTCAATGAGCCGATCGACGATCTTCGCGAACTTGGGTTGTTATGAAGGCGACCATTAATGAGACTCATGATCCAACAACCAAGAGCTGGGTCGACTCCGCAAATCAGCATGGTACGGATTTCCCAATTCAAAATCTTCCATTCGGGATCTTTCGCCGACGCGGAAGCACTGATACACCCCGTATGTGCGTGGCGGTCGGCGATTACGCGTTAGATGTGGCGGCCTGCGATAAAGAAGGGCTATTTCGTGAATGTTCGCCTAGCCTCTCGGAGGCTTGCAGATCCACTTCACTCAATCGTTTAATGGCTCTTGGCCAACCGCAGTGGTCCGCGTTGCGGAATCGGCTGCACAGCCTTCTGCGCGCGACCGAATTACCCGGCGCGAGCACACGCAATACTGTCGAGAGACATCTGGTTCCGATCGCGGAAGCGGAATTGCTGTTACCGGTAGAGATTGGTGATTACACCGATTTCTATGCCTCCATTTACCACGCGACGAATGTCGGAAGCATGTTTCGACCCGACACTCCGTTAACTCCCAACTATAAATACATGCCGGTCGGGTACCACGGCCGTTCGTCGTCGATCGTCGTGAGTGGTGCGCAAATATGGCGTCCAATGGGACAAGCCAGACCCAATCTTTCTGAACCCGTCCGCTTCGGGCCAACTGGACAAATGGATTATGAAGCTGAAATTGGTTTCTTTGTCGGGCCGGGCAATGGGTTGGGCATGCCGATTAGCATCGATCACGCTGAAGAGCACATTTTTGGCTTTTGCATCGTGAACGATTGGTCGGCAAGAGACATCCAAGCGTGGGAGTCTCAGCCACTTGGCCCCTTTTTGGCAAAGAATTTCGCGACAACGATTTCACCGTGGGTGGTAACGCTCGAAGCACTCGCTCCTTTTCGCGTTCCGACTTTTCCAAGATCGGAGGGCGACCCGGATCTACTGCCGTATCTCTTGTCGGAGGGAAACCAGAATTACGGTGGCGTCGATTTAAATATAGAAGTTCTATTGAGTTCGCAGAAGATGCGCCAGCAGCGTTGCGATCCTCTTCGTCTCAGCCGCGGAACTCTGCGGGATATGTATTGGACACCGGCGCAGATGCTGACTCATCACACCAGCAATGGTTGTAATCTTCGGCCGGGTGACCTATTGGCTAGCGGGACTATTTCTGGGAACTCGAAGGACTCGCGAGGGTGCCTTTTGGAATTGACTCGGCGGGGGAGTGAGCCGCTTGATCTTCCGACGGGGGAAAGCCGCGGATTCCTTGAAGACGGCGATGAAATCATTATGCGCGCGACCTGCGAATCACGGAACGCAGTCAGAATTGGATTCGGCTCGTGCCGCGGGATTGTGCAACCGCCGATTAGATAATACCTGGATCTGCGTTGCACCAATAAGCTCGCAACAGCCTCGCCCGGATAACGCTATACGCGCAGCCAGGACTCGGACGTGCATAAAGCCGGAAGCCGAAATGTGCACTGAATCATCAAAGCTGACACTCGTGAAATTCATACGGTCAGCAGTGATAAGTTGGCCGTGCAGCGATACGTTAAGCGCCGAAATTATATCCTCTGGAACATAACCCATCCGCTGCAATTCATTCGCGACGCGACGGCACGAAAAGTATCCTTCCAATCCAATCTCGCCTTCGCACTTTCTGTTCCGAGCAAGGAAGTACAGAATCTCGATCATTGTCACGCTTCTGCCATTCAGGATCGAAACTAAAAATGTTCGACTCAAAACCCCGTCTTATTGCCCGTCGTAGACCGCGGACTGTCCGAAACTTCATCATTTCTTGTCCCGAGTAACTATTTCGCATCGTGGCTCTATCTAAAGTTTCCAATTTCCGGCGGAGGGCAGCATGGCGCGAGCCTGCGTACCGTTCAGAATGTCTTGGTCCAAAACCTATCACGTAGAAAACCATCTTTATGGCTATTACCAATAGACCTCAATACGATAACCGTCGGGATCCATGCATCGGAAGGTCACATAGTCAGCATATTCTTCGATGTTTTGAACCTGCACCCCTTCGGCGCTCATGCGACTATGTAGTTTCCGCACGGCGCGCGCATTGCCCAGGCGAAATCCAAAGTGAAACCACTCCGGAAACGAAAAGGACGTTCGATCAGGAGCGAGTGCCAGATCAAAACCACTTGTATTCCTCAAAAACAAAATATTCCCATGACGTACAGGTTTCCCGAAGCGAAAGTAGGACACGTAGAAACGCTGTGCGCGGTCCAGATTCCTCACGTGGAGGTGGAGATGGTTGAGATCCATTTTCCCAGCAGGCTTTAGGCCATTTGTCATTTATTTCCTCCCGTAGAGTGTCTCGATGGTTTGAAACATTTCGTTTCGAATCGGAAACGAAACAGGGCAGAAGATTCTTTTCGTAAAAGTTTTGCAGAAATGATTTCGGAACAACTTTGGAACACTAACGGGCCTAACAGCAAGGAAAACCATACACTACGCCTCAACAGAACGCATAGCGAACCGACAGGATAGCTATTTACCGCTTGCTTGTCATAGGGGCTCCCGCCTTTGCGCACCACGGATTTACTGTAGAGTTCGATGCCAATAAATGCACCAACATGAAGGGCACTCTGACGGCTATCGATTGGGAGAATCCGCACGCCTATCTTTCGATGGATGTGAAGGATGCCGACGGCACTGCGCATACGTGGAACCTGGAAATGGTCACCCCCAACGCCCTGAAGAGGAACGGCACCACGAGGCAGGATTTCCTGAGCAATATCGGTAAGCCCATTTCCGCGAGGGCCTGCCCGACCAAGGCTGGCGGTACACCTACAGAGGCGCGGCGGGATATATCATGTTTACAGATGGCATCGTGCGTCCGGTTGGGCAGTTGAAGGGCGGTGAGGAGCCTGACCGCCCGCCTGTCTGATGGACATGTGGATTTCACTGACGCCACTATCCAAATAGTGGTGGGAGAATGCTGGATACTGCCACCCCGGGTCACGTCGACCGCTCCGTGGTCGAGCAATTCGACCCCAGGGTAACGCCCGAGGAGAAGCTCTCCTTCAAGCCTGGGATGTCTGCAAAATACATGAGTCCGGTTCCTTATGGCATATGCGATCAAGCCGGTACTCCCAGCGCCTGGACCATGCAAGATCTCAGCACGCACCCGTTGAGTTGATTTCGAGCCCGTCAAGAGTGATCCTTCTGACTGAATACCCTCTGGACGTTCGCATGATCTACATGAACCGTCCTCATCCCAAAGATCCCGATCCCACGTTCAATGGCGACTCGTCTGCTCACTGGGAGGGAGATACGCTGGTCGTGGACGTGACCGCTATGGACGATAGGCTGAGAAATGTTGCGGTGGGGGGCTTCTCAGGAGAGGGGAACGCATGGTTGCATAGCGATCAAGAGCTTTTTCTTGTTTAAAGGCGCTCTGACGGTTTGCCTGCGGGCGTCCGCACATCACGGGAACGTGATTTAAGCGAGAACAAGACCTCCCTGCAGCTGACGACTTCATCACGATTTATATACATCAAGCCAGGACGCGCAACCCCGTCGGCCGTATTTCTCGTATCGTGCTTGCGGAGGGCGCCTCGCTAAGCACGCCGATGTTTTTCCTCGTACCGCAACGCAGGGAATTCGGCATACTAATAACTGTGAAGGATGATCAGGATACTGTAAATTGAGTTGCCGATATGGCTAGTCCTGAATTCCTTAGGCTTGTTGAGAGGTTTCACGCGTTCCATGATGAAATCAAAAAGGGGTAGTGCAAATGGGAAATCTGGTCGCTAAACCAATCGTTGCTTTGTTGGCGGTACTTGTGCTTTCTTCCGCAGTAGCGGCCCAAGCGCCTCCGGGCCGAGGAAGCCGAGCTTTACCGCCAGGCTACGTCGCCGACGGGGTTCCCGCGATGCCGGATCCGCCCGGCCCTGCTCCCAAGCATGATCTGAGTGGCGTTTGGGTAGGGCCGCTAAAAGTAGTAATGGGTCCTTACCCTGCTATGACTTCCTCGGGCGAGGCGGCATTCAAGCTCAATAAGCCAATCGCGCGCGCATCCGACAGGGCAGTCCATCTGCAGCCCAACAATGACCCCTTCGCGATCTGTGATCCGCTCGGGTTTCCGCGCGACCTTCTGAACCACACGCTAAGTAGCCGAGGAGGAATCTGGTTCGAGTCGGTGCACAACCGAATGCTCATTCTGTTTGAGCAGCAACGGATATGGCGCGAAGTCTGGACGGACGGAAGGGAGCTTCCCAAGAAGGTGGACGCGGCCGGGGCTCCCGATTCAAGGTATTACGGATATTCGGTGGGCCATTGGGAAGGGGACAACACATTCGTGATCGATACGACGGGCCTGGACGAAAGAACCTGGATCGATGAGGTGGGACATCCCCATACCGTCGACGCGCACCTCCAGGAGCGCTGGACCCGCCTCGATCAATACCACCTCGAGGCGACCGTAACCGTCGATGACCCGAAGTATTACACTCAGCCCTTCCAATTAATGAAGACGGATTACTACTGGAAGAAGAATCAGGATGTCGAAGAGGAGCTCTGTATACCGTCGGAGGCCATCGAGTATCAGGGCAAACTGGCCACGCCGTCTGGTTGGGGCGTTGGGGCCGAGACCACTAAATAAGCTCGAAAGCTGCGGCGCGGCCTGTGTCGCTGGAAAGCGGCGTCGCTCTGCCTCCGAAAACTCCCTGAAACAAGCAGGACTGCAACGATCCCTAGCCTGCTTAATTCACGAGAGTTGAGCGTTTGTCTTTCTGCAACAGAATTCTCGGCATTTGAGGATTTTTGAGGACGGTAAGAGCGTGGCAGGAGAGCAGAAAATGTGTATGCGAGGGGGAAAAAGATCTTTCAAAGAATGCTCCGCCCCAAGGGACACAGACGGATTGTGTTTGGGACCCTCTCGCGCGAACTGGGCGTGACCGCCGCGACGCTCTCCGGCTGGCGGGATCAGTTTCTGGACGGCGGCGAAGCCAACCTGAGAGCGCGGGAGGCCGATGTGGACAACGAAGAGACTCAGCGGCTGAAATCCCTGGTCGCCGATCTGAGCCTGAGCAACGAACTGCTGCGAGAAAAGATTCACCGTAGGGAGGCCGGACGCCCTTGGGTCTGGCGGAGGCCGAAGCCATGAGCCGCGCCGCTTCGCCCTTCCCGGAACGACGTTACGGCGTGGTGCGGGTGACGCACGAATGGGAGATGGCGCGTTCCAGCTTCTATCATCCGAGTACTCTCGCGGTGCGGCCGGACCGGGTTCTGCGGCGGCGCGGACCAAAGACGGCCTGGAGCGACGTCGCCTTGCTCGGGGAAATCCGAGAAGTGCTGGCGGCCTCGCCGTTTTACGGCGAAGGCCATCGCAAAGTGTGGGCGCGGCTGCGCTTTCGGGAAGTGCGCACGTCGAAGGCCCGGGTGCTGCGGCTGATGCGCGAAGCGCAGTTGCTGGCGCCGTCACGCACGCTCCCGAAGCCCGAGAATCCCCACACCGGCACGATCCTCACCGCGCGGCCCAACGAAGTCTGGGCCAGCGACCACACGATGACGGCCACCGTCGAGGAAGGCCAGGTGACCGTGTTCGTGGCGGTGGATCACTGCACCACGGAATGCGTGGGTCTTCACGCGGCTAAGAAAGCCACGCGGTTCGAGGCGCTGGAACCGCTGCGGCAAGCAGTGCGCGACTACTGCGGCGGCTTCCGTGCCGGCGCTGCGGCAGGCATCCGCAACCGGCATGATCATGGCAGCCAATACAGGAGCGACGACTATCAGGCAGAAATCGCCTTTCTGGGCATGGAGTCTTCGCCGTCGTTCGTGCGCCAGCCGGAATGCAACGGCTGCGTTGAACGGTTCATTCGCACGCTGAAGGAGCAGTTGCTGTGGGTCAGGGTGTTCCAGAACGTCGAGGAACTGCGGTGCGCGCTGGCGGAATTTCGCGAGCGTTACAACCAGCGCTGGATCGTCCAGCGCTTGGGCTACCTCACGCCAGCCCAGGCTCGCCAGCAGCTCCTTGCACTCGGAGCTGCGGCATGAATACACTCAATTCAGTGTCCAAAAAATCCGGGGCTAAACAATCGCTGAGCGCTTGCACCGTTCGGCGCCAATCGGAAATCTTGTCTGAGTCTAGGCTTCGCCAGGGGGAGGGGGTTCGAGGAGATCACCATTCGCCCCGACGAAATTTCGCAATCCGGATTTAGTGAATCCCATATAGATCAATTGGTATTGGCCGCCACAGTAAGACCTTTGCAACTGCTTTATGTTTATTTGGTTGGCTCCGCAGTAACCCGGATGACGCACAGAGCTGTATCAGATCGGTCAAAGTTACCAAAGACGTTAGATTACTCATAGGGCACTGCGAAGGCCCCTGCACAAAAGTATTTATCCTAGTATGTCAATTAGCACACACAATATAGGTGAGGTCCTGAAATTACCATGAACCGTAGGAACTCCAATTTACTCCTCATCGACGATAATCCGTGTCACGCTGAGGCATTTGAGCGAGCTTTGATCGGGGTGCCTGAAGGCCCTTCGGAGTTCGAATGGGTCAGAAACCTGTCTTGCGGCATCGAAAGACTGGCCCATAAAAAAGCATGGGCAGTGTTTCTAAACCTCTTTTTGCCGGACAGTCAGGGTGTCAACACCTTGGATAGGCTTCGGTTGGTCACTTCGACCACTCCAATCATCGTACTCGGTGGGTTGAATGATGAGGACATTTGTAAAACGGCCATGCTGCATGGCGCTCACGACTACCTCTTAGAGGGCCATCTGGATAGCTACTTGTTTGCGCGAGCCGTACGCAACATTATCGAGCGTGAAATTGCACGGGAGGAATTGTTCATAGAAAAGGAACGGTCCCGAGTCACGCTAAACTCAATTGGCGACGCCGTACTAAGCACTGACCTCTCGTGCAACGTGACCTATTTGAATCTGGCTGCGGAACAGATGACTGGATGGTCTCGGGAAGAGGCCCTGGGTCATCAGCTGCGTGACGTGTTTCAAATCGTTGACGGCGCTACCCATCAGCCCTCAGCCAATCCGCTGGAGTTGGCAATTCAGCAAAACCGGACCGTGGGACTGGCAGCGAACTGTATTCTGATTCGGCGCGACGGGTATGAATGCGCAATCGAAGACTCGGCTGCTCCCATCCGGGACCGGAACGGAGAGGTCATCGGCGCAGTGATCGTATTCCATGATGTGAGCATGGCGCGGGCGATGGTGCTTGAAATGTCTTATTTGGCCCAACATGACATTCTGACCAACTTGCCCAATCGTTTTTTGCTGAATGACCGTCTTGCTCAGGCGATTTCGATTGCACGCCGTAATCAGCACCAAGTGGCGGTGCTGTTCCTAGATTTGGATGGTTTCAAGTACATCAACGACTCCCTCGGACATGTCATTGGCGACCGACTTCTTCAGTCAATTGCCGCACGCATATTGGCCTGTGTACGCAAATCGGACACCGTAAGCCGCCAGGGTGGCGATGAATTTGTCATTCTTCTTCCAGAAGTCGCACACGCAAGAGATGCAGGCATTAGCGCAGCAAAAATCATCACCGAGCTCAAGAACTCCCATCGTATCGGACAATACAGCCTTCACGTTACGGGCAGCATTGGTATAAGCACATACCCGGATAACGGCGAAGACGCGGAGACACTGATTAGGAATGCGGACACAGCGATGTACCACGCCAAGGAACACGGGCACGACAATTACCAGTTCTATGAGAAAGAAATGAATGTTCGTGCCGTCGAGCGCCAGTCTTTGGAAGGGCAGCTGCGATATGCCCTTGAGCGGCAAGAACTGTTGTTGCATTACCAACCGAAGGTAAATCTCAAGACGGGCGCCATCACGAGCGTCGAAGCCCTAATACGTTGGCAACACCCAGAGCGGGGGCTGCTTCTTCCGGGAAGTTTCCTGACCATCGCCGAAGACAGCGGCATGATTCTAGGAATTGGCCAATGGGTGTTATGCGAAGCATGCCGGCAGACGCGGGAATGGTTGGATGCAGGCTTACCGGCGGTTCCTGTGGCGGTCAACATCTCATCGCTGGAATTTCGCAGCGGCCACTTTTTCGAGGGCGTCGGATTTGCGCTGAAGAATACGCACCTGAATCCCAGATATCTCGAAATCGAACTGACTGAAACTGTCCTCATGCGCCATGTTGCGTCCGCTGCCTCGGCGCTCGAGCAACTCAAAGCCTTGGGTGTGCAGCTTGCCGTCGACGATTTCGGCACGGGTTATTCTAGCCTAAGCTATCTAACGCGATTTGCCATCGACGCCCTGAAGTTGGACCAGTCATTTGTACGCAATGTCGTTACCAGTCGAAACAATGCTATCGTAGCTGGCGCGGTTATCAACATGGGCAAGAGTCTCAAACATAAGGTGATCGCGGAAGGCGTGGAAACTCCCGAACAGGTGGTGTTTCTTCAAACCCATGGCTGCGATGAGGGCCAAGGATACTATTTCAGCCCGCCCATAGCTGCACCCCAGTTCGCAAAGTTACTTGAGTCGGGCCAATTGTTCGGGTAGAACATGCCAACCCTTAGGTCTGTTCGTCTTCACTTTGCGGTATTGGGTTTAGCGGGGATACACCTCAATCGATTTCCAGTTTTATCGACGGCTCTGTATACAAGCGTAACCGAGGCCGCCTCATTTGCCTCTAAATTCCGCAGTGTCCTTCAACGTCACATTAGTATTCATTAACTTCATGTTTCTCAAATCCGGGCTAGCCGGTGTTTAGCAGGAGCGCAAGTTCGTGCAGGAGGGTATCAAGAGCGGGAACGTCTCGGAGACGTGTCGGCTAAGGCAAGGGGCACCCAGGAAAGTCTCAATGCGGTTCTCATTGTGCTTTGCTCCCTCCCTTCTGACCGTGATTAGAGGCCGATAATATATAGAAGCTAGTTGTCGGTCTACGGTTTGTCTGTAGACGAATTCGCACAGTACCCAACATCCTCTCTGGGATGCAACCTTTCCTACTTGCGCTTGGATATCGCATTAGAGAACTGCGAGAACAACGGAAATGGTCGCAGGAAGAATTTGCCGACCGCTGCGGGCTGCATCGTACGGCGGTTGGGCTGCTCGAACGGGCCGAGCGGGTCCCACTAGATACGCAACTGACGGTTTCGAAGGGACTTGATATTACGGTTTCGGAGTTACTTCGCGGTTTGGAAAAAAACAGCCGTACGCGGCTTTCGGCTTTTTTAACGCTCATTTCGCGCTTAAGCCCATGCGGCGTCGTTGGTTCCAGGCGGAGATTGCTGCGTGAACTCGGGTCGGCACGGGCGAGTCGCCCACTGATGAGAGGTCCGAGCGAAATCAATTACCAATCTTGATATCGGCTTTGAATTCGTGATAGTTGCGGAAGTCAATGACGTTGTGGCTGCAGTCGCTGGTACCCCGTTGACAACCCAAGCTCTCAGCATGGACCGGAAGCAGAAACGATGTCTCGCCAATCCAGACGTACGAATAATCAACTGCGGACTCGACTGTATCCATCGGGAAATCTGACGGTATGTTGCGGGCCTGCATCTCGATTCGCAGGACGCGCGCGGTTTTCGGATCCACCCACACGGAGCCTCCGTAAGCCGCAGCCAGAGTCTGAGAGCCGGCATGCAACATCCAGTGTGATCTTTCACGCGGCACTTCAAAGTCGTAAACCTGCGCACTGAAACCCGCAATGGAAGACGCACCGCCGGACTGGAACCGCGCGTCCGTATCGGGGTGAAAAAGGTCCAGCAGTGTGGTCGCAAATTCTCCGGTGGACCAGGACCCACCGATTTCCTCCAGGGCCCTGTCCGTGGGGCGGTCATTGATCTTCACGTTACGATAAGTTTCGTGCGTGTCCTCGTAAATGAGTTCAGCGGAAACCACGTCCAGGGGGATTTCCTCCTGGCGGCCTCGCTTGGTAAAGCGCGACATGACCTCCTGGCAAATAAAGTTGGGAAGCTTCTCTGAGAACTCGAACGCCGCCTCTCTGGCCCTTTCGATCAAGGATTCGGTGGGACGCCTGGGTACGGAGTCCGCAGGGGGCGACGCATCCGGCGGCGGGTCAGGACAGGGAGGCAGATCCGCCTGTTTGCCTCGTTTCATAATTGGAGGAGCGTCGGAGCAAGGAGGCGTACTCTGTGCTTGCGATTGCGTTGACGGCGCGGAGGCCGCCGATTGTCCCGGCTGCGACCGCGGCGAGGATCCACTTTGCGCATGCAGGGAGATCGGAGCACTCAGAAAGAGTGCGAGGAGCACCTCGACGGAGCTAAATCTCCGACCCGAGCAAAAACTACGCACGATCACTCCTACGATCCAGGATTCCCGTTTTGCCTTTCCATCCGCCACACAGCATACACCGAGCCGCCTCCGTTGGGGCCATTTTCCGATCCTTTCCATCCCGAACAACTCCAGCGGCCCGCGAACGGGCTAGCCCTACCTCTTCCGACTACGGGAAAACCAGAAATTGCGTCATTTTCATGCGTTCTCCCAGACACTGCTCCGGCCTAATATCTCTTATAGTTGGGATAAATCGCATCCAGGCACAGATAGACGATCTTTTCTTCTGCCAGATCGCGCCGCTGCCAGCTGCTATAGCTTTCTTCCAAGCGCAGCACCAACCACGAAACCGTGCTTTTCGATAACGCGGCCCCAGTCAGCAACGGTTTGAGCGCACGGCGGATCCGCCGCGTGTTCGATCCGTTAACCAACGTTCCTATTTAAATTTTTTGCCTATTTCCAAGCCGCGTAAATCGGCTTACTGACCAGGAATGCCGGATTCGCACCGGGACGCGGACGGAACTTTTGTGCGCGCCCGTTAGCTACCTCGGCGACATAGAGATTTCCTTCCTGGTCCACGCTCATCCCATGCGTGTTGAACAGGCCTCCCGGAAAATCGCCCAAGGTTCCCCACGCATAAATTAGATGGCCCTCTAAATCGGATTTCACGATCTTCGAAGTTCTGTCGTCGGGGAACACTAGATTGCGGTCCTGCCCAATGTATAGAAACTGTGCGTTTGCCACGGAACCGACATCCCATTGATCTAGGAATTTGCCATTTTCGTCAAACACCTGGATGCGGTGGTTTGAGCGGTCGCTAACATAGACTCGCCGGGTTTGAGGATCAACGGCAATGCCGTGGACGGTGTTGAAATAACCTGGTCGCTTCTCGTTGGGAGCTGTCCCTTTTTCACCCCAGGCCATTAGGAACTTTCCGTTCTTGTCGAATTTAACGACGCGATGGCCGTTGTATCCGTCGGAGACAAACATTGTGCTGTCAGGCAGCCAAGCGAGAAAGGTTGGCCGATTGAAATGTTTGTCATCCTCCCCAGCCTGGCCTACTGTTCCAATGGTCTGCACAATCTGCTTTCCGTCGTGGGTGAACTTGAAAATGGCATGATTGTGATCGTCCACTAGCCAGACGTACTTATCTGGATCGTACGGATTGATGTAGATCGCGTGCGGTCGCTTGAGCATCGAATCCCACTGCGTCCACTGTTCGGTAATCTCTCCTTTAGAGTTCACAACCACGATGCAATGTTCCCATCGGGCGTCGATGCCCATTCTGCCCTTCCAGGCTTGGGCAGGATCCGCCGGATCTGCGCCAGGTCCACCGGCTCCCGGAGGACTGGCCACCAAGCCCTGGGACGCGTTTCGGAAGGGCACCTCGCCGGTAGGAAATGAGAGGCTCGGTCCTACTTCAGGAAGCGCAACCGGTTGCGGTCGGCGCAACAATGGCAATTCGCCACGCTGAATGATAAATACGCGGTCGGGGCTCTCGGCGAAAATTCCTTGTACCGCCCCCCAGGTCCAGTTTTCATGGTTCGGCAATTGCGACATCGGCTTCGGCCAGCCCGCATCGACATCATACGGTCCGGTCAAGTCCTGACCGCCCCTCGTGCCTGGGACTGCTGCAAATCCGGTGCCTACCACGCTCTGCCCAAGAACGGAAGCTTGCCTACTGGTCAGCAAGTGACCCATCACAAACGCAAGCACGATCGCCAATACAGTCAACACACTTCTGCGCATAGCCCCTCCTGAATCGTCGTCATGACATTCGCACCCAGTGTTCCACTTGCATGCTGTCAGACTCTACCGTAACTACGCTGGTAACCCGCGCCCTTCTATAGCTCGAAAGGCAGAGCCAGTGCAAGAGGTGGCGGCGTGAGTGAGAACGTCGTCCACTTATTTACCAAAGGCGATTACTATGGCTGATGATCCCCTCGCTAGTTTGCCCCTGTGGCAGCAGACCGTTAAGATCAGACCGGGGTCCGGTAGACCGCACCTTCAAATCGCGAACGGACACCCAGGCACTTCGCCTCCTTGCCACAAGTCAAAACCAAGTATCTTGATGACAGGGAGCCCTGAAAACACCGCAGGACCGGCCAACTCGTTAGAGCTTCGAGAGGGCTTGCAAGGCGAGTGTCTTCTCCACGGCTTTCTTCTTGTCCGCAGGCATGTCGCCGTAGACGGCGACCTTCAACGCGACATTGCCCTTCTTGAGCATGAGGCCGGTGTAGCCCGCGCCCAGGGTTGTGTAGTAGGCATCGTCGCCAATGCCGGTGGCCGACTCGTCAGTCATCTTGCCGGTCCCCTCTTTCATGGCCACTGCTGCCTGCGTTTGCTGCATGAGCCGCTTTCCAGCGTCGTACGAACCTGCATCCTGGTAACTGACGGTGACGGATTTGACGTCATTCGTGGCGCCGCCAGACGGAGTCCACGTGCATGTTTTCACGTACGTTGGAGTCACGTGCGTGCCAGCGCCCATGGAGACGCCCACGGTGGCGCTCATTTGGGCCTGGGTGACGAGGGCGCAGGCGTCGTCGGTTGTGGCCGCACCGGCCGAAGGCACCGCGGTGATAGCGAAAACAAGAGTGGCGACAGCGAATACAACGAAGCCGTTTGTCGCACGCATGGGGTAAGCCTCCTCAAAAAGTGCACCAATTCTAGTCTGATGCCAGCCCACGGGCTACCTGTGGGCCACGAGTGTGGGGCGCTCCCTAAACCGGCATCAAGCCACTGTAGTAAATTCGTAGTAGTTTTCGGTTCAGAAGCGGACAGATTGAGTACAAACGGATCAAGACACCAATCTTGTAAATGGCTGAGGAATATAGCAAAATCCAAAATTTTCAAAACCTGTCAAAACCGCAGCATTATGAGTCCGCTGCTCTGACCGCTGAGCTACGGGCCCCGCGCGCCTGCAACATCTTACACCTACAGATGTAGTGGATATAGTTCATGTCGGTTGGAATCTGTTCAGCCGCGTTGGTGCTAGTTTTGGTGTCAGTTGGGTTCTCTGGAATGACCTCGGCCAGACGCTCGACAGCAGCAAGAGTGTGCTTGGGCGTAAGGTGGGAATAACGCACAGTCATTGAAATGCTCTTGTGGCCCATAAGCTCCTGGACTGTCCTTAAGTCCACTCCGGCCATGACAAGGCGGCTGGCAAACGTGTGGCGCAAACAATGCCACGAGTCTGCGGACCGACATGGGAGATACGCGATGAAGGCAGTGATACTGCATGAGTACGGCGGTCCCGAGAAGCTGAAATTTGAAGAACTCTGATTTAGTTGCTCACCAGAAGCGCTATTTCATAAATAGCAGCACAAGGAGAATCATTTTAGTCAAATTAGTCAAATGGTTTTGAGGGAGATTGTGTCCGAAACTGCACAGACAGGGTCGGTGAACCAGCCTACAGTAGAACTCGACGCCGCATTTTCAAGAGCTCAGACGCGAGCTCATTAAAGATTGGAGACAACGATGTTTGGATACGGAATACTTGGCACGATAGTGATTATCTGCTTGATAGTTTGGCTCGTAAGAAGAGTGGCGTAGGGACGAACCTCAGGTTAGAACGGCGGATGAGCTGTCGGTGCCTATTTGAGAATTTAGTACGGCATCCGTTCGCCACGACGGCATTTCATCGGCTATTCGACAGACAGGATATGGCATATCGATGTGTGGGGGTCAATACTTGCCTATTCTTGTCTGGCCAGGCAGCACTCACCTGGGTCTGAGGACAAGCCGGCGAACCCCGAACTAGTAAACTCATTTCAGTCGCGGCGATCCGGTTCTTCTCAAGGCGAAGTCCGGTTCCTTATTCTTCGGCTATAGCAAGCGGGATCCGGGGGTGGAGTCCGTTCCTTCGCTTCAGTAGTAAAGAGCAAGAATTAGAGAGAGTCTGTTGATGCACAAACGATTCATTGTCCTGCTCGGAATATTTCTGGGGAGCTGCGTGCCGACGGGTGCGCAAACACCTGGTCCACAGATCGTTGAACGCGTTGAGCCAACCGTGACGATGCTCCGAACAGTATCTAACCCCTCTCCGGCCGCTTCCTTCCTGCTCTACCAGGACCCGGGAAACTCCCTTGCCCGTTTCAGCCCCCTGCTCGCAGGGGCTCATGAAAGTGACCTCACCATGGAGCGCCTTCTCCCGACGGAAGAGGTTAAGATTTTGTTTTTCACGAGGTCGAGTATGCTACTCGTCCAACTTTGGGGCGGACGGCTGCAACTGGATGCCTTTCAGAGCACGCTTCACACTCAGAATGTGCCGCTTGATCCTTTAAGTTATCGCAGTACCCAGGGTTTTCGTTCTGCGCGACAGAGCTATCCAGGCGGTCCGAGTTCGGTCCATCTCTCCGGCTTCAGTCTGAGCTTTCATTTTGGCCGGAGCGCGCGGACGGGACGCCAGACCCAGGCATGGCGGTATCTGTCGCGGATTGTTGGCACCGTTCTGAATTGAACCATATTGTTTCGGTGGTGGGTGGGAACCGCCGCGCGTCTATATGAAGCCTCATCCATTCTCCAGACTAGAAGATATAACGAATTGAGGATTCAACTGGTCGGTGTTAGGCCCGAGGCGCGACGTTTCCGTATGACCAACCCGATTCCGGCGATCAGGCGGGTTCCAACGCCCGGCTCCGGCGTCAACACAATCTGGGACTCAGGAGCCGAGAACACGCCGGAGCCATCCGACGCCGTGAATTTCACTACCCCCAAATAGGTCCCAGCCACGATAGGGGCTTCGTCCGACAGGGCCCCAAAACTCCCGTTGCCGCTTATGGTCGCGACGGCCCTACCGTCTACCGCAATACCGTTCCTTGAAAAGGGCACCCGGTTCAGGAGAATATGTCCCACCATGTCGTCGGTAGCTTCGGCGGCATTATGTCCAATCAGGACTGGAGGTTGCAGACGCTGTACAAGAAGGACACTTCGCTCGAGGCTCAGTGTTCCGAGCGAGTGCGCTTCGCCTAAAAACGGTCTGCAGGGATGACGCGGGATTGCTCAAGTGGCAAATTCATTGTATCGAGCTCGGGAGAAACGTATGATGCGCAGTTCGAGTCCAATAAAGTTTCCAGTTGACCTAACAATTTGGGTGAAGATGTCACCAGAAGGGTTCGAAAGATGAGATTCGCGCTCCTAGTGTTTATGGCTATGGCTGCCAGCCTGGCCAGTGGCCCCTTGTTCGGCGCCCCTACTCCGCAGGCCGGCAGCAAAACAGATCCGCCGGCAACGGTTCGGGTTGGAGGGGACATCAAGCCCCCACTGAAAACCAAGAACGTGTTCCCCATCTATCCAGTCTTTGCCAGGCAAGCTCGGATCCAAGGCGTTGTAATCGTGGACGCCACGATCGGTACTGACGGTAAAGTCAAGGACGTCAAGGTAATTCGTTCAGTCAAAAACCTCGATGACGCTGCTATCGCTGCGGTGCGTGGTTGCGAGTTCAAACCGACGGTCGTCAATGGCCAAGCGGTTCAGGTTATCATGACTATTCCCATCAATTTCAGTTTGGACTAGGCGGCCGAGAAGCGGTATTGCCGTGGCCCTTATGCGCTCTGCCCAAGATAGACGCAGCCGGTTATCGGAGATAACTAGATGCTGAACAAGCTCACCATTCGTTCCCGCTTGATTTTCCTGATCGCGCTTATGAGCCTAGTGAGTCTCGGCGTGAGCGTCGTCGGTCTGATCCAGTCGTCGAATGCGGAGCGCGCTTTCAACAGGATCTTCACCAATCGCGTCGTTTCGATAGGCTACCTCAAGAATATCGAGCTTGATTACACAGTACAGATCATAGGGGCCGCCAACAAGTACTCCGACGGCGTGTTGAGCGCTCAGGACGCGCTCGCGGCGATCAATTCGGCAACAAGCCAAATCGCCACGACTTGGCCCCGATTTATGGCGCTGCAGCAGGAAGACGTGGACAAGCAAATGGCGAGTGGGACCGAGGCCCTGATGCAGAGCGCAGACAAGGAAGTGATGGCATTGACTGCGCTGATTCAGCGCGGTGATCGCGTGAGTATCCGGAAGTTCATAGCGAGCAATTGGTATGCGGTCTCCGATCCATTGAGCGACCAGCTGGGCCAGCTATATCAGACACTCCAAAGCGAAGCGCGGAACGATTTTCAGGATCTGACAGCGAATTACGCACGAGGCCGGACCATCCAGCTCTCGATCATCGTAATCGGTTTGCTGGGTTCGGTGTTCATCGGGTGGACCATTTCCCGGGCCGTGACGCATTCACTGGGCAGCGTGCGCAATCAACTGCATGAATTGGCAGCTGGGGATTGCGACCTGACCAAACGGCTAAACACGAGCAACGACGAAGTGGGACTGATCGCATCCGAGGTCAACGGGCTGATGGAGAAACTCCTCGTTCTCGTCAAACGCGTGCAGGAATCTGGTATTCAAGTGACGTCGTCCGCCACCCAATTGACCGCTTCCTCTAGGGAGCTCGAGACAACGCTCTCGCAACAAGTCGCTTCGACAAACGAGGTGGTTTCTTCCGCAAAAGAAATATCTGCAACGACGCAAACACTCGTCCGCACAATGTCGGACGTAGCGGTCCTCTCCCAAGAGGCCGCGGGGTCGGCCGGGAGCGGCCAGACGGGACTCATGAGGATGGGCGCGACCATGGAAAAGATGGCGACGGCGTCGACGGCGATCGCCCAGAAGCTCGCGGACATTAATGCCAAGGTTACTAATATTACGAGTGTCGTAACTACGATTAACAAAGTGGCCGATCAGACGAACCTGCTGTCGCTTAACGCTGCCATTGAAGCGGCGAAAGCCGGGGAGTTCGGTCAAGGCTTCGCGGTGGTTGCGCGGGAAATCCGGCGGCTCGCAGATCAGACGGCGATCGCGACGCTGGACATTGAGCAGATGGTCAAGGAAATGCAGTCGTCTGTTTCGTCCGGAGTCATGGGCATGGAGAAATTCGCGCAAGAAGTGCAGAGCGCTGTCCGTGAGGTCCATGAGATCAGTGGCCAGATCGCTCGCATTATCGAACAAGTCCAGAGCCTCGGGCCGCGTTTCGAGTCGGTCAACGAAGGGATGGAGTCGCAGTCTGTGGGCGCGCGCCAGATCACCGAGGCGATGATTCAGCTTAGCGATGCCACGCGGAACACGGCAGAGTCACAGCGGGACGGGATGCGCGCTATCGAGATGCTCGATCAGGCCGCGCGCGTACTGCACCGGGAAGTCTCCCGGTTCAACGTAAACACTGCGACAAACTCTTCGCCGGAGCCGCAAGAAGCCATGAAAGAACTGGCAGCGGTTTAATGAACGAATGGTAGCGCTGCTCTTTGAAGTGGGCGGCCAGCGATATGGCCTCGACGTCGCGCAGGTCTTGAAAGTGTTGCCATACGTTCGGCTGCGGCGGCTCCCTCAAGTTCCCGAGTATGTTGCCGGGGTTTTTCAATACCGGGACATGATGGTTCCGGTAATCGACCTGAGCCAACTCATTAGAGGGAAGCCCGTCGCTGCTTTTCTGAGTACGCGCATCATCCTCGTCCAACATCCGAGTTTGAGGCCAGGTCGAGTTCTGGGTTTGCTCGCAGAGCGAGCGACCGAAAGCCTCGATCATGGTGTGGCAGAACCGGAACCCTCCGGCATTGCCGTGCCGGAAGCGCGATACCTTGGGGGACTAGGAACTAGTCGCGGCAACATCATTCAATACGTGAAGGTTGAGCACCTGCTGCCTGATGATCTGCGGAAACGCCTGTTTATGGAGGAGTAAAAACGTGATAGTCACCGACGTCGAGGACCTTCTGGCCTCGAAACTCGGATTCGACGTACATACCATTGGTGCGCAAGTGGTTGAAACGGTCGTCAGAAAATTTATGGAAGAAGCAAGCTTTCCCGATCCGGCGGCGTATGCTCGGATCCTCGCTGCCGACTCGGAGCTATGGAACCGCCTCGTGGACAATGTAGTGATTCCCGAAACGTGGTTTTTTAGAGACATCGCGCCCTTCGAATTAGCTGCTGATCTAGCACGCGATCATGTGCGGCGTGCATCCGACAGGCCCCTGCGTGTCCTCAGTTGCCCGTGCTCGACAGGGGAGGAGCCTTATTCTTTGGTGATGGCGATGCTGCATGCGGGTGCACCAGCCGGGTCGTTCGTTGTGGATGCGGTGGATGTGAGCCGGCGTGCCTTGGAATTCGCGCAAGTGGGAGTATTCCGCGCACGATCGTTCCGCCACGAGACGCTGTGGTACCGTGCGCCCTACTTCGACTACGCCGAAACCGATGGCTCGTGGCAATTGAGAGATTTGGTGGTATCCCGGGTTCGATTCCGACAGGGGAATCTAGTCGCGCCAGATTTTCTGAAGGATGAGACACCTTATGACGTGGTGTTCTGCCGCAATCTGCTGATCTACCTTCATCCCGAGGCGAGGTTGCTGGCGGTCGCGGCTTTGCGCCGATTGGTGGCGGACGAAGGTGTTCTGGTGGTTGGGCACGCCGAGGCGGTTTTCGCGCGGGAACACGGATTTAAGTCGACCGGACCGGCAGCTGCGTTTGCGCTCAAGCGTAGCAGTCGAACGGTTGGGAAAGCGCGGTCGGGCAGTGGGCCGAGTGCGCCATCGAGCGTCACGCCCCGCCCGCTGCCTGTCGCGAAGGGTGCCAGCCCAACGGCAGCAGTTGCACCAGGGATCGCCGCTCTTTCGCCGAAGGTACCCGAACTGTCGCTGCTGGTTAGCGCCCGCCGACTCGGAGACGCCGGAAAGTTGCACGACGCACTTCGGGTGTGCAGCGAATATCTGCAAAGTGTACCTGATTCTGCGGAAGGTCACTTTCTGTTCGGAGTACTTCAAGATGCGTTGGGGCGCACCGAATCAGCCGTGCGCTCGTTCCGAAAAGTGCTTTATCTTGACGCCACTCATCGTGAAGCGCTGTTGCATCTGGCACTGAAGCAGGAAGCCCTTGGTGACCACTCAGGCGCCGCGCGGCTTCGCGCGCGTGCACGGCGCACTCAGGATGCCTGCGCGACCGACTAACTTATGAGCGACACTTCCGTCCCGAAACTCACAGAAGAACGTTGCTGGACTCATATCGGAGTCTGGGGAAACGGCACCTGCTCCGAACTGCCGCGGGTCTCCCACTGCCGAAACTGCGAGGTTTATACCTCCAGCGGGCGACGATTGCTCGATCGATCCGCTCCTGCGGACTACCTGGAGTCGTGGACCGCGATTTTGGAAAAGGAGAAAGTTGCCGCCGACGTCGCAACCACTCCCTACTTGGTGTTTCGAGTCGGCCAGGTGTGGCTGGCCTTTCCTGCGACTAGTCTCCGGGAGATCGCTGAGCCGAGGATAATTCGGAGTGTTCCCCACCGGCCCCGTGAGGTCTTGCTCGGTCTTGTGAACGTCCGCGGTGAGCTGTACCCGTGCGTATCTCTGCACACGTTGTTCGGCGAGGAAGCGGCCGCATCTCGTTCCCGGACTGCGCGCTTTTTGGTGGCGCATCGGGCTGGCGAGGATTGGGTTTTTCCAGTAGATCAAGTCGAGGGTATGCACGATGTCACCGAGCAAGACATCGAGCCGCTGCCTGTGACGCTGAAAAACGTGGGGGTGATCTATACGCACGGCCTGTTTCACTCGCGGGGGAAAACGGTCGCGATAATTGACCAGAACGTCCTATTTGGCGCCCTGTTGCGGAAGATCGCATGAGCAATCTCGGTGCGTTCTCAATGTGGGACCTGTTTCGCGGCGAGGTTGAATCGCAGATGCGCGTGTTCACCGAGGGCCTACTCGCACTCGAGGGTGGCGGATCCGCGAGGGAGCAGCTCGCGGCGACGATGCGCGCGGCGCATTCGATCAAGGGGGCCGCGCGGATCGTACATCTCGACGTGGCCGTCGCCCTGGCGCATGCGATGGAGGACTGTCTCGTCGCCGCGCAGGAGGGCGCACTAACGCTTAATCCTGAGGCCGTGGACGTTCTGCTTGGCGCCGGCGACCTACTCGCACGGCTATCTACGCTTGAGGAATCGGCCGTGCCTGGATGGGTGGAGGAGCAGCGTTTGCCGATTGATCTTCTCCTGACTCAGCTTGTCGGTGTGCGAACCGGGAAAAGCGTTGTTTCTGCGCCGCCAAGTGCTAGTCCTCCGCGAGTTGAGGAATTGCATGAGAACGTCCAGGTTGTTACCGGCGATTCGGAGATGCCTGTTTCTGCAGCCATGGCTCCAGCTCCTCGCATACAAGCAACTACCGCTCCTCCCAGCGCCCTGCGCGCCGGCGGGGATCGCGCCCTCAAAGTGGCTGCGCAAACGCTCAATCGCCTGATGGGGCTCGCGGGCGAATCGCTGGTGCAAAGCCGTTGGTTCGAGCCATTCTCCGAATCGCTGCTCGGCCTGAAACGTCGTCACAATGAGATCAACAACCTATTGGAATCTCTGCAGCCATTGGTAGAAAACTCCGCCGAAGCAACGGTTAAGCTGGCGGCGGCACGGCAGAAGGTGGAAGAAACGCGGCAATGGGCCGCCGAGCAGCAGGCGAAGCTTGATGGGTTTGGGCTCCGCTCTGCAGGTCTATCCGATCGGCTCTATCGCGAAGTCGTGGCGAGCCGGATGCGGCCGTTCGGGGACGGCGTCGAGGGTTTTCCACGCTTGGTTCGGGACGTTGCGCGCCAGCTTGGGAAACAGGTGCAACTCGAGATAGTCGGCACAAACGCCGAGGTGGACCGGGAAATCCTCGATCGGCTTGAGGCGCCGCTGAACCATGCCATTCGCAATAGCCTGGACCATGGCATAGAACGTCCCGATGAACGCGTCGCGATCGGCAAGCCGCCGTCAGGCACTATTCGTATCGAGGCGCGGCACCGGGCTGGCCTTTTCGTCTTGACGGTGTCGGACGATGGCCGAGGGGTTAACATCGAGTCGCTGCGAGATATCGTGGTTACCAAAGGGCTGACCACGCCTGAAATGGCGGCCAATTTCTCCGAAGCCGAATTGCTTGAATTCCTCTTCCTGCCCGGCTTCTCCACCGCAGAAGCCGTTACTGATATCTCGGGCCGCGGTGTCGGGCTTGATGTGGTGCAGGAAATGGCGAAGTCGGTGGGAGGCTTGGCTTCTATCACATCACGCGAGGGCCGCGGGCTGGCGATTCAACTCGAGCTGCCTCTTACGCTGTCTGTCGTGCGTACTTTCGTAGCCGAGATCAGCGGGGAGCCCTTTGCGTTTCCACTGATGCGCATTGCACGCGTGGTGAAGGTAAATCGGGCGGACCTCTCCAGCCTCGAGGGCCAGCAATATTTTTCACTCGATGGCGAGAGGGTCGGCGTGGTTTCTGCGCTTGAGGTCCTTGACATACCAGGTAAGCCCAACTGGGGCGAGCAGATTTCCGTGGTCGTGCTAGGTGATCATTCCACCCGCTATGGGTTGGCGGTGGACCGGTTCGTCGGCGAATACGAAATGGTGGTGCGGCCGCTCGATGCCAGGCTGGGTAAGGTGCCGTCCGTCAGCGCGGCCGCGCTGATGGAGGACGGCTCGCCGGTTCTGATCGTCGACGTCGAAGATCTGACGCGATCGGTAGAGACCCTACTGAATGGCGGGCGCCTGCGCGGCCTCGGACGAAGTGAAACAATACAAAAGAGCCACAAGCGTATCCTTGTGATCGACGACTCCGTTACGGTACGCGAAGTACAAAGGTCGCTCCTGCAGAATAGCGGGTACATCGTGGAGGTAGCCGTCGACGGAATCGACGGCTGGAATGCCCTTCGCGCCGCCTCTTACGACCTTACAATCACCGATGTAGACATGCCCCGCATGACCGGCATCGAATTGGTTTCTAAGATTAAGGCCGACCCGAAGCTCCATGTACTGCCGGTTATCATCGTGTCATACAAAGACCGCGAGGAAGACCGCATGCGAGGCCTGGATGCCGGTGCGGATCGGTATTTGACAAAGAGCAGCTTTCACGATCAAACGCTGCTATCGGCCGTAGCGGAGCTGATTGGGCCAGCGCATTCATGAGGATCGCCATTGTCAATGATGTGCGAATGGCGGTCGAAGCTTTGCGCCGCGTCGTGACGAGTGTGCCCGAATACCAGATCGCCTGGATCGCTGAAGACGGTGAAGAAGCGGTGCGGCAGTGCGCGGCCGACGTGCCAGATCTCCTGTTAATGGACTTGATTATGCCCCGGATGGACGGCGCTGAGGCTTCGCGCCTGATCATGCGTGATTCGCCCTGTCCCATTCTGGTCGTTACAGCTAACGTAGGAAAGTGTTCCTCAAAAGTGTTCGAGGCCATGGGGTGGGGGGCACTCGATGTCGTCAATACCCCAGTCCTCGAAACGTCGGGGGAGGTGCTTCAAGGGTCTGAGCTGTTGGCTAAGATCGCGATGCTCAGCAAACTGATCGGCAAGCCGCCACCCAAAACCGCTTCCGTGCGGGTAGCGGTTACACCCACCAGCAGCGACTCACAACCTGGTTTTCCTCTGATTGTTATCGGCGCTTCCACCGGCGGCCCTTCTGCGCTTGCTCGGGTGCTCGCCGACCTGCCTCCGGGGCTTCCCGCGGCCATTGCGATTGTGCAACACGTGGACGAGTTGTTCGCGCCCGGCCTGGCTTCATGGCTCGCTCGAGAGTCATCGCGTGACGTCCGGACGATCCGCCCCAACGATCGGCCGGATGTCTCGATCGTTCAGATCGCGTCGACGAATGGCCACCTTTTGCTGACGCGGGAGTTGACGTTCACGTACTCTGCCGAGCCGGTGGACTATTATTATCGCCCCTCTGTGGACGTTTTTTTTCACACGGTCGTGAGTTGGTGGCCGGTTACTTCCGTAGGCGTGCTGCTAACGGGCATGGGAATGGATGGCGCGGAGGGGTTGCTTGCGATGCGGCATGTCGGCTGGCACACCATTGCACAGGACCAAGCTAGCTGCATTGTGTACGGGATGCCGAAGGCCGCCGCGAGAATTGGCGCCGCCGCCGAGATTCTGCCGATCGATCAGATTGGCGGAGCGATAGCGCGTGCGGTCGCCGCCCCGCAGACGCGTCAAAAGAAACTCAAAAGGAGCCGTACATGACCGACGGGGGTCCAGCTAGGGGAACACAGCGAGCGGCGGCTACAGAATCGGCTCGACGCCTACGCGTGCTCCTGGTTGACGACCAACTGATGATCGGTGAAGCGGTCCGCCGAATGCTGATCTCTGAGACTGACGTTGAATTCAGGTACTGCAGTGATCCCACGAAGGCCATCGAAGTGGCTGCGGAATTCCGTCCAACGGTAATCCTGCAAGACCTTGTGATGCCGGAGGTCGATGGTCTCACGATGCTGCGATTCTACCGGGCGAACCCGGTGACTCGGGAAATTCCGACGATCATTCTCTCCACAAAAGAAGAGCCAAAGGTTAAGGCCGAAGCCTTCATGCTTGGCGCAAACGACTACCTGGTGAAGCTCCCCGATCCTGTCGAACTGACCGCACGCATTCGGCATCACTCTCGGGGATACATCGCGCAAATCGAACGCAACGAGGCATATGCCGCTCTCAAAAAAAGCGAAGAGCGGCTTGCTGAGGAACTGTCGCAGGCCGGAAAGTATGTGAGTTCTCTGCTGCCTGAGCGCCTGAGCGGCGATGTCACCACCGATTGGCTATTCATCCCGTCGGTCGAACTTGGAGGTGACGCATTCGGATACCATTGGCTCGATCCGAACCATCTCGCGATTTACCTGCTCGATGTGTGCGGGCATGGTGTCAAGGCAGCACTTCTGTCCATCTCGGCGATAAACGTCCTGCGCAATCAGACGCTACCTGCCACCGACTTTCGCTCTCCCAGCGAGGTTCTCGCGAATCTCAACAGGGCGTTCCAGATGGACCGCCACAACAACATGTATTTCACGATGTGGTATGGCGTATACGACAAAAACTCGCGGCAACTCACTTACGCGAACGGCGGGCATCCGCCAGCGATCTTAATGGTTGGCCCCACCCAGGAGACCGCTGAGCTACTGAAATTGTCCCAACCGGGGATTATCATCGGTGCCTTCCCCGAGGCTTCGTTCGAGGAGGAAGTACAGGATTTGCCTGCGTTCAGCCGCCTTTATGTTTTCAGTGATGGCGTCTACGAGGTCACTAGGCCCGATAACACCATGCTGACATATTCGGAGTTTATCGAGATACTGACCGACTCTAAACAGAGTGCCGGATCGGCGCTTGAGCGTATGATCGCCGCCATCCGGACTACGCGAGGCGGCCATCAATTCGAAGACGATGTGTCCATCATCGAGCTGACATTCTGAATATGGCTGTCCCAGCTGTAACACGCCTGTAACCTACGCCGAGTATGGTCGTATCCCGCAGTTCGCGAACCGTTCCGCCCTGGTCAGCCGTTTTGCGGGACGCGTCTTAAAACGTATAAAAGTAGGGGGTTAACGACATGGCGATGGCAACGGAAGAACTTACCGGGGGCATTCTCAAAGTGATTCTGGACGGCAAGCTGGACATCGAGGGCGCTGCCGCTGTGGATTTGAAAATGAATGTAATTGCTGGAAGCCGAAAGGCGGTGCTGGTGGACCTGCAAGGAGTCTCGTTCCTGGGGTCGATGGGTCTGCGGTCGTTGGTGGCTCCGGCGCGCGCCATTAAGAGCCGCGGGGGCAAGATGGTTCTATTTGGCCCCAACGAGATGGTCTTAAAGGTTCTTAAGACCAGTGGTATAGACACGCTGATCCCAGTGCACCATGAACTTCAGGGCGCGCTGGCGGACCTGCAGTAGCACAGTTTCCGTTTGTCAGGGGAACCACAGCATTATGACAGGAAATGGCCTACATCAGATTCAGGAACGGCTGGTTTTGCGCAGCCGCCTTGCCGAGATCGCTCAGGTGGCCACCTGGATAGAGGATCTAGCGTCGCGGCATGGCCTTCCGGGAAACGTAGAGTTCGCAATGAAACTCTGCTTGGAGGAAGTGCTCTCGAACGTCATCCGCCACGGATACTCTGGTGCAGAAGATCGTTTCATGACGGTCCGGTTCGCAATGCCTCGCGACACCTATTCTCTATTCATCGTTGACGATGAAGCTCCACTCTTCAATCCGCTGGATGCGCTCCCGTTGCCTGTATTGAATCCGATCGATGAGGTTCGGGTTGGTGGCCAGGGCATTCGCCTTCTCCGCCAATTCGCCGATACACTGGAGTACGAGCAACTACCCAACGGCAATCGATTGCGCATAGGTTTTTCTACAGCCGGTTCGGCCACCCCAAAGAAATGAACCTTTGTAATTCTCCCCGAGTGCTTACCGGACAAGGTGCAGATGATCGGACTGCTGTCTTCCCGCGGCCAAACGTGAAGTTCGACAACGCGTGGGCGCCTGAACGGTCTTGCATCCAGCGTTCTTTAACGGGGAGCTGTTGGGCCGCGTTCTGGTCGTCGGTCGAGACGCGGGCATAGAAGGGGGTCCCCTTTCTTGCGAAAATATCTTGCCGGTGATTTGGGAATTGTGTGTAAAAGCTCGACCGACGAGGCCGCAGTTTGCGCGACCTGATAACGATGCTCGACGACCTGAAACAGCGGGGCGTCAAATTCCGTTCCCTCACGGAGGCGATCGACACGGAGACGCCGACAGGTCGCGCCAGGTGGCAGATGATTGGCGTACTGGCGGAACTGGAACGCAGCCTTATCAGCGAGCGGACCCGCGCCGGAGTGAAGGCCGCGAAAGGCCGGGACCAACGCTTAGCGGCGATGCCACAAGGGCCATTCGGCCTCAGCGATCACTGGCTATCACGATCCCGGCCGCAATTGAGTCATAGACTCCTTCCTTGATCTACGAAACCAATACGCCCGGGCGGGGTTAAGATAGAGGGAGCTGGAGGAAGACTTGGGGGGCCGCTTTATTCTAAGTCCGGCGTTGGTTGTGGTTGTGGGGTTGGGCATCGTTTGGCTCACTCTGGGTGCGCCAGTCTCTGCGCAGAACGAGACAGGAAAGCTGTCCCCGCAGGCGCCAGTCAAGAGCACGGCAACGAAGGGGGCCGCAATCAAAACGGCGAAACCCGGGGACGTGGCTCTGACGGGACGCCTGCGAGCACTCCACGCTCTCAACCGCCTGACCTTCGGCGCGAAACCCGGCCAAGTCGACGCCGTCTTGGCCAAGGGCCTGGATTCCTGGATCGAAGACCAGCTGCATCCGGAGAGCATTGACGATTCGGCATTGAACGCGCGCCTGGCTATGTACGCCACGACGCGCCTGAATCCCAAGCAACTCGCGCTGGCCTTTCCTTCGGACGGGGTGATCCGCCAGATCATGATGGGCAAGCGGATGATGCCGGCGGAGGCGGATCTCAAGCTGGTTTACTCCGTCAATGTCGCGCGCCTCCAGCAGCAAGATGCCAATCAAGCCCAGACCGCAGCGAATGCACCGCCCAATGCCAATGACGGCTCGGTGCCCAAACCGTCGGCGGCTGAAGAGCAAGCCCGCACCATCGCAGACAGCCTTCTGGCCCTGCCAAAGAATCAGCGCTTGGCCGCGCTCGAAAATACCCCGCCAGAACAGCTGGTGAATTTCCCCAATCTCGTGCGCGGAGATCAGCGCGACCGCCTGCATGGCCGATTTCACTCCGCAGGAGCGGGAGATTTTCCGCGCCTTCGCCAATCCCGCGGGAGTGGTTGCTTCGGAGTTGCAGCAGGCCAAGGTGGTGCGTGCGATCTACTCAGAACGGCAGCTGCTGGAGGTGATGACCGATTTCTGGTTCAATCACTTCAACGTCTTCCAATTCAAGAACCAGGACGCCTACTACACCACGGCCTACGAGCGTGACGTCATTCGCCCGCACGCACTTGGCAAGTTCTACGACCTCCTGGTGGCCACGGCGCAAAGTCCCGCTATGCTGATGTACCTCGACAACTGGCTGAGCATCGGACCGCATTCGGAAGCTGCCGGCAAGAATGGCCAAAGCGGCTTGAATGAGAATTACGCCCGGGAGCTGATGGAGCTGCACACGCTCGGCGTGGACGGCGGTTACACGCAGGCGGACGTCACCGAGCTGGCGCGTGTGCTGACCGGTTGGACCATCGCCCAGCCGGAGGACGGCGGCCAGTTTCAATTTGATCCGCATCGGCACGAGCCGGGAAGCAAGGTCGTCCTCGGCGAAAAATTCTACGACAGCGGGATCGACGAGGCGTTGCACGCCCTCGACGTGCTGGCGCACCACCCTTCCACGGCGCATTTCATCTCCAAGAGTATCGCCCAGCGTTTCGTTTCCGATGATCCGCCCGAAAGCCTGGTCGCCCGCATGGCCGCGAAGTTCCAGTCGAGCGACGGCGATATCCGCGAAGTCCTCCGCGCCATGATTCACTCGCCGGAGTTTTGGGCGCCGGGCGCGTACCGCGCCAAATTCAAGACTCCGCTGGAATTCGTCGTTTCCGCAGTGCGGGCCAGCGGCGCGAACGTTGCGGCGCCAGACGCGCTGGTGCAGAACCTGACGGCCATGGGCATGCAGCCGTACGGCATGGCTCCTCCCACGGGGTATTCCACGAAAACGGCCACATGGGAAAACACGGGTGCGCTACTGGCGCGCATCAATTTTTCCACGGTGTTGACCCAGGGAAAACTCCCTGGCGTACAATTCGATCCCGCGGACCTGCTGGTGCTGGGCATTCTCTCGAGCTCCGACCTATCCGGGACGAAAGCCGCCCTCGCCGATGGCCGTTCGGGCCTCGATTTCGCAATTGCGCTCACCGAAGATTCCGTTCTCGATGGCGACCTCTCTACCTCGGATGCGGCGATCATCCGCAAACAAATGGAGGCGCCCGAGGTCCGAAAGCAGACGGAAGCTTCCCCCGTCGATGCCCTGCGCTTCGCGGCCGGGTTCGCACTGGCCTCCCCGGAATTTCAACACCACTGAAACCAAGTGTTCGCGGCAATCCAGATTGGAAGCCAGGTCAATCAGGCAATGCTCGAAGCCGGCCGACGTTGCGTGGGAATGTTCTAGCTCAGACGTTAAGCGCGCAGCCATCGGCGTTCGAATGCATTCTGGTTAGAGAGTATTCGCGGCCGTCTCGAACAGCGCCGTGGAAAGGCATCATACGACGAGGTGAGTTCAGTACCGTGAAGGCGCGACGCACCAAGGTCGAAAGAATTGTGCCTCAGAACTCGAATCTTCTCGGTCCGACGGTCAAGGAAAGAATGGCCGCGGGAAAAGCCCTGCGCGAGAGTGTGCCGCGAACTTCCCACGCCAAGTGGGTCTGCCCAGCCGATCGTTCCGACCCAATCGAATTGCTGAAAAATGCGGACCGAGGAAGATTGCCCGAGCTCCTGCCAATCCGATACGGCCGGATGCGGCAGTCACCATTCGCATTCTTTCGTGGCGCGGGGGCCGTGATGGCGGCGGATCTCGCCGGGACGCCGAAAACGGGAATCCGCGTTCAGGCGTGTGGCGATTGCCATGTCAGCAATTTTGGCGGCTTCGGTTCGCCCGAACGACGGCTCGTCTTCGATATCAACGATTTTGACGAAACCCTGCACGCACCGTGGGAATGGGATGTAAAACGGTTAGCCACGAGTATTGTGCTCGCAGGGCGGCAGATGGGGGCGCGAGAACGGCATTGCAAGGATGGGGTGCGCGTGGCAGTCCAGAGCTATCATGAGCATTTGCGCGAATACGCGAGAATGCGCGCACTCGAAATCTGGTATTCACAACTCGATGCCGAGGTCCTCATTGCAGATGCGAAAACCACGACAGCAAAGAAGTACTGGAAGCGCGTTGAGGACAAGGCAAAATTACAGACGGCGGAACATGTATTTCCCAGGATAACGGATATTCTGGAGGGACGCCCGCACATCATTGATAGTCCCCCGCTGGTCTATCACCCGCGCCAGATGATAAAGCTCGCAAAACGGGTGAGAGAAATGTTTCACCGTTATCGTTTGACGCTGCCGGAAGAGCGGCGTGTGATTCTCGATCGTTATCACATTGTTGATATCGCCCGAAAGGTCGTAGGAATCGGCAGCGTCGGAACCCGCTGCGCGGTCATTTTGCTCATGGCGGGCCAGAACGACCCTCTGTTCCTGCAATTCAAAGAAGCGCTCCCTTCCGTGCTCGGCCCGTACGCGGGCAAGAGCCGATATGCCAACCACGGCGAACGAGTCGTCACCGGGCAGCGGATGCTACAGGCCGCCAGCGACATTTTTCTGGGATGGACGCGTGACGACGAAGGGCACGATTATTATTTCCGGCAGTTACGCGACATGAAGATGAGGATGGATTTGGATGACATGTCCCAGCAGGACTGGATCGAGTACATCGAGCTGTGTGGATGGGCGCTGGCGCGTGCGCACGCTCGGACGGGAGACGCTGCGGGGATCGCAGGTTACCTTGGGAAAAGCGATACGTTCGACCGGGCGATCATGGAATTCGCGGTTGCTTACGCCGATCAGACTGATCGCGACTATGCGGTGCTTATTAGAGCCATCCGCACTCGCCGCCTTCCAGTTCGAACCAACGGCAGACCTTGATTCGGAAATCCAAAGACAGGGACGTCAGGCCCAAAGAAATCCTGTCGGTAACGATTGTCCAGAAGGAACAGCTCGACCGCGGGGAACCGCTTCATTCGCGGGGGCTCACTGGTACGACCTCAATAGTCACACCCTCGCGATGCAAGCGCGCCAGTATGGTTTCTTGCTTGCCCTTGCTTACATCCGCTCCGAATTCAACAATGGAACTCGCTCCCGCCATTGACACGCGGAAATGCTGAGTGCTTATTTTTTAATTCCGCAAGGAGCCGCTGCACTTCGCCGGCGATGGCCTCCGGGTGTTCCATCGCGATGCGAAAAGCCATCGTGCGCGGCTTCAGGCCGAAGCGTTCCTCGCACCAGGCGAGGGCGACCAGCGCAAACAGCTCAAGCCAAGCAGCAGAAAGCCAAAGGTCAGTGTGTCGTCTCGCAGCGTTCCGGGACCGAACGGCGAGGATTTTGAACCATCTGCCGCAATCTCTGCAGCAGCCTCTAGCAATCGTTTACTCTAAGGCGCAGCCGGCCGGCTCGTGAGCACCAGCGCAATCAGCCCCGCAATGAGCACGCCCATCTCCAGCCGCACCGACACCGTGTGCAGCCGGTCAAATCGCACGCGCAAGGCATCGCTCGGCGGCGTCGCCGCCACCGAGCCCATTTGTCCGCGCAGCGCCTCCATCGTCCCCACCACCCAGAACTGCGACACGAAGGTCAGCAGAATCATGGCGAACACCAGCAGCGGCGCGGGCCGCAGCAGCGCCTTCGCGGAATGCCCGCTCAGCGCCGTGGCCAACAAATAAATCACCCCAGCCACCATCCCCAGCAAGTGTAGCCGCCCGAGCGCCAGCCCCACAATCGCCCCGGCCTGGTCGGTATTCGAAAGCACCGTAAACGCTGCTGGCGCCACAATCGCCGCGAAAAAAATAATGCTCCCAACCCACGTCCCCAGCGAAAAAAATTGCAGAAACCGAAAGAGCGTGCCCATAGGCACGCATCCTAGCACAAGCCGGCAGCGACGCACCGCCTGGAGACCCGCAGCAGCGTTTTAAGGTTTAAGCGCCGTGAGTGGAAGACGACCGGGACAAGCAATCAAGTACGCGAATCGGATGGTGGGCGATCAAGGACTTGAACCTTGGACCTCTCCCGTGTGAGGGGAGCGCTCTAACCACTGAGCTAATCGCCCATGTCGCTGACAATGAAGCGAATCTTCGCAGAGAGCTTCGCCTATATCAACGCCTCGCGGTTCTCAGAAAATAGAAAAGGATCGCGACCAATAGCTGCCGTTATTTGCCGATCATCAGAATCGTGAATGACCCTGGGATCGCCGCGCCCCGGGGCGGACGGCCTCCGCCAGGAGGCGCCGGCGGCGCAGGCCCGCGCTCGTCGCTCATGGTAAAAATGTGGTTGGTCTTGCTGTCGAACGCGATCGTCCGCGCGCCATTCATCGTCTGCAGATTTTGCTCCACCTCAAAACTGGTCGGGCTGTTCTCCTTGACCACCGTCAGCGTACCGTTGCCCTGCGTGCTGTACGCTTCCATGGTCGCCGGGTTGAACATCTCCCCGTCAGAGCCGCCGGCGAGCGGCAAGTTCGCGAGTATCTTCCCATCGTCGGCGCTCAGAATCACCATCATCGGTTTCGGCGGATCCGCCGGCGGATTTCCCGACCGGCCGCACGCCGCAAAGAGCACGCGATTTTTTGCATCAAGAGCCAGCCCGTTACACGCGCCTTTGTCCCCGAAGGGATAGTGCGCGACCGCCTTCATCGTCTTCACATCCACGGCCGTGACACTCCCCTGCGCATCCTGCATCACCACGTAGAGCATGCCCTTGCCGTCCGGCACGCCCTCCTCGGGCACCCCGCCCAGATCGATCGTGCCCAGCACCGTGCCGTCCTTGGCATCGATCACTGTCGCGTTCTTCGTCGGGTGGCTGAAGATATAAACCCGTTGGTTGTACGCGTCGAACACAATCCCGTCCGGCGCGGCGTCGCCCGGATCAATTGTCTTGATTAACTTCATCGTCTTGGTGTCGAACATCGATATCGGCCTGCTGCTGGTAAATCCGTGCCCCGACTTCGGGTCGACTGCGGTGCCATTCCCGCCGACGCCGTCAACCTGCCCTACCGGCTCGAGCGTGTCGAGGTCGAAGATCGTCAGCCGCGTCGGAATGGGAGCAGCAGCGTCTGCCGTTGCCGCGGCGCCTGCGGCCCCTGGAGCCGCCCCGCGTCGCGGAATGTACAGCCGGCGTCCCGCGGCGTCAGCGTAGATGTAGTCCCAGTTGCCTTCACCGCCGACTCGGGCTGTCTTGAGCACCTTGTAGGGTCCCCCATTCGACGTACCGTTCGACGTACCCTTTGCGTACTCTTGAGCCGAGCCGGTAGTCGCGGTGAAAACAATCGCCATGGTCAGAACAGCCAGAATTGCTAGAAATCCGCGCATCTCAGTCTCCTCGAAGCGGCGTACAGGCCGCCTTCGGCGTCTTGCAGAGTTCAGGTTCGTAGGCCGGGAACTTCCGTCTTACTTAACGGTCCCGTACCGGCCTATGTATACACCCGCGGCCCTGCATCATGGGAGCAAAATCTTCTTAGTCGCAAAGTCTCCGATAAACTGTGTCGGGCCGCTCATTCATATAGTCAAATTTCACCTTACTCTGTGCACTCTTTGCCTAACAGTGCCAATATTTTTCCGCATTTTGTCCAAAATGTCGCACGTCGCGCCACATCCCTGCCTTTGTTTTCTTACAGATAATTTCGGGCATTAAATTGCTCAATTGTACCGAGATGTTGGGCAAAGTCGGGGGTGGGGGAACGGTATGAAGCTTGCCATCGTCCTGGGCTTTTTGCTGTGCGCCATTCCTGCACGGGCCGATTCTATCGAGGTAATTGGGAGCGCCGGCTTTAAAAATGTGTTTTTGACCGCCAACGGTCAAATTAACGTGTCAGCCATCGAGGGTTTCAGTACCTCCTTCGTTTACGACACCTTATCGCAACAGGTCAGCGATATGGTTTTCTCCGCAAGCGGCCTGCTCGGCAAACACTTTACGTTTGCGGGCGTCAGCGTATCCCAAGGTAATCTCACATTCGACTGGATAAACCGATCGGCGATCATCGATCTGTTTATACCTAGTCAGGATATCCCTACCGCAGATCACCCGCTTTCCGGTGAGATCGAAGGTACAACACCGTTTCAGCTGCAATGCCGTAACGACCGCTGCGAGGACGACACGGTCCATCGATCTACCTCCGGCAGTGTCGCGGAAGCAATGTTTCTGGGCCCGTCGCCTGCTTCAGTTGTGCCCACGCCTGAACCTCCCACGTTGGCGATGTTTGGGATTGGCTTGATTGCCAGCCTGTTCATGCTGAGGCGCAAGTTCAGTCTTTAACTGGAATGGGCAGACAGGTAGCTGTTGTGCTTTACGTGGTGGCGATGGCCGCCGTCATAGTCGGTGTAGATTTCGTGTTCTTCAGAAACCGATTTTGGGAACGGCTGACAGTGAATATTGGCACTGTCTTGGTGTTCGCAGCTTTCTACTTGAGATTCCTCAGGCGTCTATGAACAAGGCGCGATAGCGCCTTTTCGCTGCGATTGTGCAGACGCACTTCGCACTCTAGCCCAAGTTCGTCACGAAAGCAGCTGAGGTCGGCAAATCCTGGCAATTCCACTCTATGTTTTCGGTTTTAATGCGCAAATGCCGGCGTCGCGGATTTTTGACGCGGCATCACTGCAACGCGCGTCGTGATCGCCTACCGTATCCCCCACGTCACAACACGTGCTCGATTCGCTGGCCCCGGCTATGTGCAGTTTGGCACAATCAATCCTGCGCCAGTGCGCGCCTCATCATGAATCCCCAATCCACCATGGCCCCTTCCACCAGCGCCCTGATCGCACAGCTTGAACGCTCCATCGCCCGCGTGGTTCGCGGCAAGGACGACGCTATTCGCTTCGCCCTTATCGCACTGCTCGGCCGCGGCCATCTGCTGATCGAAGACGTTCCCGGCGTCGGCAAAACGACGCTCGCCCAGGCCCTGGCGCACTCGTTTCATTGCACCTTTCACCGCGTGCAGTTCACCTCCGACATGCTGCCGAGCGACGTCATCGGCATCAGCATCTACAACCAGATCGACCAGCGTTTCGAGTTCAAGCCCGGCCCGATTTTCGCCAATATCGTGCTGGCCGACGAAATCAATCGCACCACGCCAAAAACTCAGTCGGCGCTGCTCGAAGCCATGAACGAAGCGCAGGTGACGATCGATAACTACACCTATCCGCTGCCACAGCCTTTCATGGTCCTGGCAACGCAAAATCCCGTCGAGCATCATGGCACCTATCCTCTGCCCGAATCGCAGCTTGACCGCTTCATGCTGCGCATCCGTATGGGGTATCCTTCTCATGAAAGTGAAAAGGACATCCTGCGCAGCCATGCTGGCCCGCACGCGGGCGAATCCGTTGTGCCGGTGCTCGAAGCTGGCGACGTGGCCGCCATGCAGCAAGCCGTTGAACGCGTTCGCGTCGACGACAGCTTGCTCGACTACGCCCTCGAAATCGTCGCGCGTACGCGGGAGACCGAGCGCCTGGTGCTGGGCGTAAGCCCCCGGGGCTCTCTCATGCTGCAGCGCGCCGCGCAAGCCCGCGCCTTTGTCGAGGGCCGCGATTTTTGTGTGCCGGATGATTTCAAACAGCTCATCCTGCCCGTTTTCGCGCATCGCCTGGTGGTCAACACGCGTTACGCCACCACGGAAAAAAAATCGGCGCAGGCCGAAGCCATCCTCACCGAAATTATCGACGGCGCCCGGGTGCCGCTGTGATCGCCGCTGTAATCGCCCTGATGACGCCCCTATAATGGCTCCTGTAATGCCCCCTAAAATGGAAGCCCGCGATATCTCCTCCTTCCGGCCGCCGAGCTTGCGCTGGTGAACGGCTTATCGTTAATCAGCCGACGGCGCTCTCGTGTCGCCGCACCCGCCAAGCAACGTTCGCCCGCACCCGGCACGGGCCCGCAAAACATTCCCGGTAAAATCGGCCACCAGGGGCCCGGCAAGGGCATGGGGGAAATCCCCGGTAAGGGGATAGAAAAAAACGACTCCTCCATCGACTGGAGCGGATGGCGCAGTTTTCTACTCGCCATGTTCGCGCTGGCCATTGCGCTGGTGCTGGCGCTTTATTCCAGTTCTGCCGCCCAGTCTGGGCAGGGCTGGCTCGCCGGCAGTTCGGCGCTCGCGGCCCTGGCCCTGGCTGCCTGGGTGGCGCTGACGCTGGTGCCGGTGCTGGCGCGGCGCACATCGCTGCATTGGTTCGAGCGCACCGAATACCGCTTGACGCGCGAAGGTGGTGTCTACATCGCGGCAGTGTTCATCGTGGCGCTCGCCGCTCTCAACACGGGAAACAATCTGTTGTTCATGGTGCTCGCGTGCCTATTGGCGGGAATTTTGATTTCCGGCGTAATCTCGCAAATCGTTCTGCGCGACGTCGAACTGCGCCTGCAGTTGCCCGAACATATCTTCGCCGGCCGGCCCGTGCTCGCCCTGGCCGAGCTGGTCAATCACAAGCAGATGCTGCCATCTTTTTCGCTTCGCTTGGTGGCAGCCTCCGCAAAATCGCTCCGCGGCAAACTTCCCAAAGGCAAAACTCGCGGCGGGCCAAGCTCTGCGGCTAATCTCCCGGATCAGATCTTGCCGGCGCCGGTCTATTTCCCTTATCTGCCGCGCCGTCAAAGCGTGCAGCAGAGCGTTGAATTACTGTTTCCTCGCCGCGGCGTCTACCGCCAGGATTCGCTGGGCTTGCAGACCGGTTTCCCATTCGGATTTCTCGAGAAAACGCGCCACGTCGATTCCCCTTTGCAGGCCCTGGTATATCCCTCCGTTGAACCGGCCGAGGATTTTCACGAAGTCTTACCGCGTATGACCGGCGAGCTCGAAAGCTTTCTGCGCGGACGCGGAAACGACCTCTATTCCATCCGCGACTATCAGACCACCGATACGGCGCGCCACGTCGATTGGAAAGCCTCGGCGAAGGCCGGAGTCCTGCAAGTGCGCGAATTCGCGCGTGAAGATAAGCGCCAGGTGCTGCTCGTGCTCGACCCGGTGTTTTCGCAGGCCTCGCCAGTAGAGATTTCCTCGGGTGCCGGCGCGTCACCTGCCGGGAACTCAGCCGCGGAGGCCGCCGCGTTCACAGAGGCTTTTGATCGGGGCATCGCCCTGTGCGCCAGCGTGGCTTGGCATTTCTACGAGCTCGACTCCGTGCTGATGTTTCGGACCGTGGGACTCGAGACGCCCATGGCGCCCGCAGGCGAAAATATTTATGATATTTTGACCCACTTGGCTACCGCCGAGCCGGCCTCCGGCGCTGCCGGTCTTTCCCTTCTCGAGGATCTGGCCGATTCGCCGGAAGTCTTCAAGATTATTCTTACCGGCCGGCCTCACGGATCGATTCCCGCCCATCTTTGGAACTCTTCGTATATCCTGTTCCTGAACTCGCTGCCGGCCACACATCAGTAATCGTCCTGCCGGCATCGCGACGCGACATCGTGCCTGCGCCTTTGATCAGTAAGTTCGCCGACATCGCCGAGCGCGGCTCCCGCCAGCCTCGTGGCTCACCCTACCTGCCGAATATAGGTTCCGCTAAGGAGCCGGATGATGCCTCCGGCAAAAACGACTACCAACGTCTGCGCCACGCCCTTCTCGTCTGGTACCGCGCGCAAAAGCGCGACCTCGATTGGCGGCGCACCCGCGATCCTTACGCCATCTGGATCTCTGAAATCATGCTTCAGCAGACGCGCGCCGCCGCCGTAACGCCTTACTATCGAAGCTTCCTGGCACGCTTCCCTTCCGTACGGCACTTGGCCACGGCGCGGCTTGATTCGGTGCTGCGCTCCTGGGCCGGCCTCGGCTACTACAGCCGCGCGCGCCACTTACATCGCGCCGCAAAGCAAATCGTCTCGCGTCACGGCGGCGAATTTCCGCGAGGTCACGCTGACGCGCTGGCCCTGCCCGGAATTGGAAGCTACACCGCGGCTGCCGTCCTGAGCATTGCCTATAACGAGCCCCTCGCGGTGCTGGATGGCAACGTCGCCCGCGTGCTTGCGCGGCTCGGCGCCGTCCACGGCGAGCTGCGCACGCCTGCGGTGTGGCGGCGACTTACGGCCATGGCCCGCGATTTGCTCGCTGCCGACGCATCCAGCGACTGGAACCAGGCGATGATGGAGTTGGGAGCAACGGTATGCACGCCCAAATCGCCCCGTTGCGCCGCATGCCCCATCTCCAGTTGGTGCGCGGCCCGTGCGCTCGGCATCGCAAATATCTTGCCCGCGGCGCGAAAGAAACCCGAGAAGGTGCGCATCGTGCTGGCTGCGGCTGTCCTGCTCGATCCGCAAGGCCGCACGCTCCTGGTACGTCCCCCTGAAGGAGACAGCCTCGACGCGCCCGAGCATAGTGTTCTCTTTTCGCGTCTCTGGCAGTTTCCGGCAATTGCCCGCAGGGTGACCCCGGTCGAGACGAGACCGCAAGTCGCACGGCTCCGTGAATCGCACTGCAAATAGCGTAGCCCGGCACCTTTCGCGCCTTCTGGAGCAGACTTTGGGCATCTGCGCTCCTCCGCTCGAGCCGCTAGCCACGGTGAAGCATGCCGTCACGTTTCGCGACATCCGCCTGGTCCCTTTCCTCGTACGCGTACGCCGATTGCCCGCGGCATCAGGGGCGCGCGCACTGCCAATCTCTGAAATCGATCGCTTGCCAGTCTCGAGCGCCACGCGAAAAATCGCCGCCTGTGTAGCTCGGGTCCTCCCGGCGCATTATGCCGGGTGACCCGAGGCTTTTGGCTTTGGCTTTTCGGCTCCGCAATTTTCCAAGCCCCTAAATGGGTGAGTGGAGGCCGTCCGGCGAATGAATGCCGTTCGCGCGCGCCCGTCACCCGTTGCCTATTTCGCATAGCCGCCTCTCCACCGCCGAAAGTTCGGACGCAAGCTGATGCTAAACTGGTGTTGGGCGTCATTCCCCCAGCCGGTGAGTCCCCGGCCGGCAAATCCCCAGTCGGTTAATCGGTAAATCAACAGGCATGCTTAGTCCCTCCACTGAAGTTCGCCCGCGGCTTCCGGTTCTCGGACGCTACTTCGAGACTTCACTCTACCTCCTCCTGTTGGTGAGCGTGCTCACCCTGGTTTCCACTGGCAAGCTTGATCTGGTTTCGATCCTCGCTCCGCCCGCGGCCCTGCTGCTCAAGGGCTATCGCTGGTGGCGCGGCCGCGCTCCGGAGCTTTCGCATCGCGGCGCCACTTGGCTGGTGCTGGGCTACTTCTTTTTCTTTCCCTTGGACTTGTTCTGGCTGTCACGGCTGCTCGCCGCCGACGCGCAAAACCTAGCTCTCTATTCCGCGCTGCTGGCCAGCATCCACCTCATGCTTTTCGCCATGATCGTGCGCCTGTTCAGCGCCCGCACCACGCGCGACTACTTGTTCCTGGCGCTTCTGGCATTCAGCGCCATGCTGGCCTCGGCCATCCTGACGGTGGACACCGCCTTCCTGGTTTTTTTCCTCGTATTCCTCGCGCTTTGCGTTTCCACCTTCATGGGTCTCGAGATGCGCCGCAGCGCCGAAGCCTCCTCTTCGCCCCCATTGACGCCCGAACCGCCGGCGGCGCGCCGCATGAACGCTGCGCTGGGCATCGCTTCCGGCGCCATTGCCGTGAGCGCGCTCATCGTCGGTACCGGCATCTTTTTTCTGCTTCCGCGTTTCAGCGCCGGCTATCTTTCCGGTTTCAATCTGCAGCCTTCGCTGATTTCCGGATTCACCGACGACGTGGAACTCGGCGAGATCGGTGAAATCAAGCAAAGCAGCGCCCTGGTCATGCGCATCAAAGTCGACGAGGGCGCGGTGATGGCTCAGGAGGTGCGCTGGCGCGGCATCGCCCTGACCACCTTCGACGGCCGGCGCTGGTTTTCGGAAGCGCATGAGCCCGCGGCCGTCAGCCAGGGACCCGACGGCTGGATTGTGCTCGCCGGAAAAGCGTCGAGTGAGGCGGAGCCGCCCGTCTCGCGCTTCTCGATTCCGCTGCATTACACCGTTTTTCTTGAGCCGATGGCTTCCGACGTAATTTTCGTTGCCGCCGCGCCCGTGCGCATCCGCGGCGAGTTCATGGGCGAATCTCTCCCGGGAGGGCGTGCGGCGCGCAACACCTACCTGGTGCTCGACAAAACCGGTTCCCTGGCCAATCCATTCCATAATTTCGCGAACGTGCGTTACGACGCCGTCTCCGCTCTGCCGCGCGTGCCCGCCGACCTTCTGCGCAACGATTCCACCTCTTATTCGCAAACGGTTCGCGACCTGTATCTCCAATTGCCGCGCCTCGATCCGCGCATTCCCGCGCTCGCCACTCAGGCTGCCGGCACCGCGCGCAATCCCTACGACCAGGCGCGCGCCGTCGAACAGTTTCTGCGCAGCCATTACGCCTACACGCTCGATCTCAGCGGCCCACCGCAGTCCGATCCGCTGGCTCATTTTCTTTTTGAGCGCCGCGCCGGGCACTGCGAATATTTCGCCGCCGCTATGACGGTGATGATGCGCAGCCTCGGCGTGCCCGCCCGCTACATCAACGGCTTCCTTCCCGGCGAGTACAACGACCTGGGCGGCGATTTCATCGTGCGCGCGCGCGACGCGCACAGCTGGGTGGAAGTTTTTTTTCCGGGATACGGCTGGATGACCTTCGATCCCACGCCGCCCAGCGAGGAGCACATCACCGGGGTGATGTCGCAGCTGGGCCTCTACTGGGATTGGTTCCAGCTGCAATGGGGCGAGTGGGTGATCAATTACGATTTCTTTCACCAGCTTACGCTGGCGCAAAATTTGCAGCGCAACTCGCGCAACTGGACGCAGCAGCTTCGCGGCAAATTCGATAGCGCGAAAAATGCGGGTGTGGAGCGGGTGCGTCGCTGGCAGGCGCGGCTGGCGGCCACTCCGCGCTGGCTTTTAGCGCCGCTCGCATTGCTTTTCGTTGCGACGCTCGTGTTAACCATCCCGGCGCTGCGCGAGTGGCTATTCCGCGGCCTTCTGGGCGAGTGGCTCGCCGGCCTGGCGCTGGACTGGCGCCTGCGCTCGCAGCCCGGAGCGCTGCCTCCGCAAACCGCGGCGCTTTTCTATCGCCGCATGCTGCGGATGCTCGAGCAACGCGGCTGGCGCAAGGGGGCTTCGCAGACTCCGCTCGAATTTGCCGCGTCCTTGCCGGCAGGCGAGGTGGCCGCGCCGGTTTCGCGGCTCACCGATCTGTACCTCGTGGCGCGCTTCGGCCATCACGATGCCGGCACCGGCGATGCGGAGCGCTTTGCTGCGCTTCTGGCTAGCGTGCAGATGGCGCTGCGCGTTCGGCGCCAAGTTTAAGAGCGTCCGCCGCGCCGGCGCTTTCCATCCGTGCTCGCCGCAAGCGTTTTCATTCGCGCTCACTCGGCTTGTTTCATGCCCGCTCGCTGCGCTCGCCAATTTTCTCCGCTCCTAGCCGGGCTTGTTGCAACCACCCTGCCGAGCTTCGTTCGTGCAGCGCTACCGCGCTTGCCGCGGTCGTTTTCTTCACCCGCTTGCCGGGCACCGTTTCCATCCGCGCTCACCGTGACGTTTTCTCTCTCCGCGCTTGCCGCGCGAGATGCTTCCCTTATGGTTGAGGAGAAAAAGCCAGCAAGACGTTGCCGGGAGTGCCTCCTCCAAAGACGTAGCCTGAGCCTGCGAAAACCATGCCGCCGGCGATTACCGGGCCGGGCGCGCCCATGGCGCCGCCCTTGGCAGCCACGCCGTTTACGGTTTTGAAATCCTGAAGCATGTTGAACTGCCACAGCAGGTGGCCGTCATCGGTGGCGAAGGCGCGCAGCATGCCGTCCCAGCCGCCGGAAAAGACGGCGCCCGGAATTACGGTGGTGGCTCCGGTTTCACCGTTGCGCACCTGCGATTGCGGATTCTGCTCGATGGGCGTGAACCATTTCTTCTTGCCAGTATTCAAATCCACGGCGGTGATGCCTCCGGTGCGCAGTCCGAAGTAGCCGGTATCGTTGTCGGCCGCTCCGCCGAAGGTCATCATGCCGAGCGCCAGCTTGTCGACCAGTTGCACGCTCCAGACTACGGCTCCCTGCTTATCGGGATCGTGCGCCCAGAGCATGCCGCTCTTTTGCGCGGCTACCAGGATGCGATGGCCATCGGGCAGAGTATGTAAAATCGGCGACGCACCAAAATCATAATCGGGTCCCATATCCTTGGGACAGTTCTCCGAAGTCGCCTGCGGGCCGCAGCCGGAAAGCCAAGCGTCGTTTTGGGTGTCCTGCACCGACCAGAGGACTTTCCCGGTGTTCATGTCCATGGCCATCACGGCATCGGTCGTGCCGGCTACCGGATGATTATAGGAATCGCCGGTCCCGATGTAGACGGCATGGTTTTTGGCATCGACAGTAGGCGAATCCCACACCGCGCCTCCAGAGGGCGCATAGATCGTAATGCCGTGGGAAGTTTTGCCAACGGGTTTGGGCGCTTCGGGAATGACGTAGGTCTTCCAAATTTGCTTGCCCGTGGCGGCGTCGAGCGCCACCACGCTGCCGCGAAACGTGCAGCACGGATAGGTGTTGCTGTAGCCGGCGGCGCGCTCCTCGGTGGAGGAGACGGGAACGTACAGGCGATCTTCATAAAGTGTGGGCGAAGCGGTCATGCGCGCGACGGGCTGGTCGTCCACCTTCGTTTTCCAGATCTGCTTGCCGGTGGCCGCATCGAGCGCATAAACGTTGGCGCGCACATCGCCGAAATAGATGGCGTATTTGGCGGCGCCCGCTCCCTTTACCGGAGCGATATCGATGGCGTTGCGCACTCCGGCTTCGGATTGGAATGACCAGTGCACGCATCCCGTCGCGGCGTCGATGGAATAAACCGCGCCGGTATCGTTACCGATAAAAACTTTGCCGTCGGCGACAGTAGGCTGGCCCCACATGATTTCCGCGGCGGGAAAACCAAAAGCCCACTTGAGTTTTAATTTGGGCACTTGATCGGCGGAGAGGCCGGCTTGCTTCGCCGGCTGGAAGCGCGAATTGGTGGCGTCAACTCCCCAGCCGTTGTACATGGGGCTGGCGGCGAGATTGCCGATGGCAGGATTGCTAGGGCACTGATTGGGCATCAGCTTGGCGTCGGTGACTTTGGCGACGTCAACTTTACGGCCCCCAAGGTACAGCGCGATCATGCGCTTGTCGTCATCGCTGATGGCCGGCATTTGCAAATGCGCGCCTTTGGACATGGCGGCGTACACCGCTTCCGGCGTCATCTTGCGGAGCGCCAAGCCGTCGGGCGCGCCCGCGGGAGCGTTGGCGGCTCCGTGACAACTGGTGCAATCTTTCTCGAAGAGGCGGAGTTCGGTAACGCCGCCCTGCGCGTAGGCGGATTTGGCCGTGAGGAGCAGCGCTATTGCTGGCAGCGCAGCGATCGTCAGCAGCAATTTTCTCGGCGTCATGGTGCCTCCCGGCGCAGGATTCGTGGCGTGCGCATGGCGCGAAATGTATCGCCAGCGCGGGAGGGAGTCAAGCCGCATGGCACGGTGCGTTTGGGAGGGACATTGATTCGACAGGGCTTGCGGGATGGCGAGACCGTGATGCTGCTCGGGCTGAAACATAATTCGAGGGGTATACCCCCCCGGAAAATTTGTAACGATATCAAACGAAAGGACATGCGACGTGAGGCATTCACATCGATATGAGAATGAAGGAGATAGACCGCGCGATTGCTGAGATTCCGGCGGATTTCGAGTTTGTGAGCGAACGGAATGACGGGCCAGCGGTCCGTATGCAAAAGGACTGGTGTGGGCGGCAGTGGAGCTTCAAGGGTCACAAACGAGTATAGCATGGATTAACTATATTGTAAATAGCCTTCAAGGCCTTTGGGCGCGAATATGTATTTGAATAAATCGGCAAAGGCCATGGTCGGAACAAACCCCACGTTTGCGAAAAGCGCAAACATGCGGGACCCGGCTCAGCAAAACAGCTTTCTTTTCTTCTTACTCGATTCCCAGGCGATGGAACATGTCGTTGAGGAGGTCGGCGCCTTGCGCCTCGGTCATCGCGGCGACTGCCTGGTTTATGATCCCTCGAGGCGAGTTTTCGTCCATCGTCATTGCTTCGAGTCTGCCTACGGTTACGGTTGCGGGGCGCTGGTCGGGTGGGATGCGCAGCAGAGCTTGCCTGCGGTCGTGGCTGAGCTGCAAATCTTGCATCAGTTTTGCGTATCCCTGATCCCATGCGGCTGGTGCAACCTGGAATTGTTTGTCGAATATTTTTCGATTCACCAGGACTGCGAACAAAGCGCCAGCCTGTAATGGAGACATCCGGGGATCGACAGGGTCGGTTACGCGCATGTCGGGGCGGAAGATGCCTCTACCCATGAAATTGGGCTGGACCACAACGAGCGCCATACGCTGGTAGTGAACCTGGAGCGTGCTGATCTTGCAGTTGTCGGGCGCGCCAAGGCGGTCAGCCGCCATGTTGAATGTGTCGGCGATGGCTTGCTCCTCCACGACGGGCGCGCCGTTCCTCAGATAAGCTAGCTCTGCAAGCACGAGGCGTTTGCGGACAACATCTACTACGAGATTTTGCAGGTCGGACGCTTGCTTCAGGCGTGCCGGATCATTCATCACTAATCTTGGCGAGAACATGAATGGCACGTTGAAAACAATCTTGGCGAGGTTATCGACGCTTGCCTCGTCCTTGTTGGTGTAGGCGGTTGCGGCAGCTTCGTTAATAATTTGCGAGGCGTCTTTTAGGGACAGGCCCGGCGCGGGCCGCGGAGGCGGGTCTTGCGCGTGCGCAGTGCGGAAGCAACACGCAAATCCGCAAATCAGGACAATGAAAGCGATGAGAACTAGAACGATGCGCGTAGGAGGTCCTCCTTTTCTATGGAACAGGAGTATCGGACCCCACGCCAGTATACGCCGACTGCCGGAGCTTCATTACAAAGCGTGCGGCGCCGGCGTGCCTATTGATGGGCCAAAAGAATGAGGGATTCCTCGTTTTATTGCGCGGGCTCCAAGTAGAGCCCGGACTTCTTTTTGCGCAGGCTCCAAGTAGAGCCCGCACCCGTCGTTCGGAATGACCGCTTAAGGGCAGGGCGACGGCAACTATAAAGGCGAATACAACGGCTGACTGCTATGACGGAGCTAGCTACCGGGCGACCACAGCGACAAAAGCCACACAGCGAGCGACAACCGCTAACATTGCCATTACTACTGCTGAAGCCGAGTATACGCGTCTGAAATCCGGAGATTGCGCGCGATGATGGTAATGACGAGAGCAATACGCGACTGTTAGTGACGCATTGTGCCACCGGACGTAGCACGTTTTGCTGCGCGTCCGATGGGCCGCTTCTTCGCGCGTAAGGCGGCGCGGGTGGATCGGACCTCGAAACGCACACCTTCTGCGTGCTGTAGGTAGGCTACGATTTCAAACAAGTTGCGCGCCTGAGGGTTTCCACTGGGGCCAAGCATCCGCATGAGACTCTTCGGCGAGCGGTGAGTAACGTCGCTCAGCTTGGTGAACCCCACTGTGGCGTTGATGAAATCGCGCAGTATGGTCTTGCCGGTCTCCACGTCACCGGAGAGGAAGTTCTCGATTCCCTCTCGTAACAGGGCCTTGCGGAAGCCGGGATCACGTTTCACGCGCGCTCGGATGGTTTCCTTGAAATCTCGCGTCAAAGCCATGGGAGTCACCTTTCTGTCTTTTTTCGTTTCTGGTAGTCTTGCCAGCGGGCCAATGCAACGATGATGTCTGCTTGCTGACGTTTCTTGGTTCCACCGCCAACCAGGATTACAAGCCGCTCGCCTTCCTTGCCGAAATAAAGCCGGTAGCCGGGACCAAAATCGATGCGGTACTCGTGAACGCCGGACCCCACACTCTTGGCATTAGAAAAATTGCCCTGCTCGATGCGCGCCAGCGCGGCTGCTACCTTTGCCGCTGCCTGTCGGTCCAGGACGTCAAACCAGGCGGCGAAGGGGCTACGTCCGCCTCTGTCAAGGTATTCGCGAACTTCGATCATGCGTCCCGTTTCGTACGCTATGGTAACATATGAGATACCACCGTCAAGACTTCCACCTAAGAATCCTCGTCGCGAAGCCGCACCCTTAACTTACGAAGTGCGCCGCACCCGGCTCGAATCAGGAGAGAACAACTCAGGAACGGAATGTCGCTTCGCCTTGCGACTACGGCGACAGCCTGCGGCAGCAAGGTGCGCTTCGCGAGGAGTTTTTTGCGGCGAGTTTACGAGAGTTATTGGATGTCGGATTTGCTTGCTGGGCGCGCAGCGGCTTCAGGGCCGTGTGTTAGAATGGGCTGTTTTCTTGTTGTTGGAGAGGCTGGCGGTAATGCCTAAGGTGGGATTTTTGAGTTTGGGGTGCCCTAAGAACCTTGTGGATAGCGAGGTGATGATGGGCATTCTCGCCGAACATGGATTTGAGATTACGGCGCGGGCTGATGAGGCTGATGTGCTGGTGGTGAATACGTGCAGCTTTATTGCTCCGGCGCAGCAGGAGTCGGTGGATACGATTTTGGAGATGGCGGAGCATAAGACTTATGGCCGGGCCACGCGGCTGGTGGTGACCGGGTGCCTGGTGGAGCGCTACCGCGAGCAGATCATGGAGCAGATTCCGGCGGTGGACGCAGTGATTGGGACGGGGGAGATTGAGCAGATCGTGGATGCGGTGACGGGCGGGAAGAGTACCAGCGCAGTTGCACGAAATTTACCTGATCGGGCGCTGCCTACGTTTCTTTACCATGATGCTATGCCGCGCGTTTTGGCTACGCCGCGGCACTCGGCTTACATCAAGATTGCCGAGGGGTGCGATCATCCGTGCGCATTTTGCATTATTCCGCAATTGCGCGGGAAATTTCGCAGCCGGCGATTTGAGTCGGTGGTGCGCGAGGCGGCAAACCTGGCGGCCGCGGGCGTACGCGAAATCACGCTGATCGGGCAGGACACGACTTCATATGGAGAGGACTTGGGCTTGCGCGACGGCCTGGCGCAACTGCTTGCACGGCTGGCGCAGGTCGAGGGGCTCGCGTGGGTGCGTTTTCTTTACGCGTATCCAAACCGGGTGACGCAGCGGCTGCTGGATACGCTGGCTGCACATGCGCGCCTGGTGAAATACATGGACATGCCGCTGCAGCATGCCAGCCGCAACGTGCTGGCGCGGATGAAGCGGGGCTCGAGCGGCGCCGCGTTTCTGCGCTTGATTGCGCGGGCGCGCGCGACCATTCCCGGGCTGATGCTGCGGACTTCGTTCATTACCGGCTATCCGGGGGAGACGGAGGCGGATTTTCGCGAGCTGTGCGATTTTGTGCGCGCGGCGGAGTTTGACTGGATGGGCGTGTTCGCGTATTCGGACGTGGATAATGCGGAGAGCTTCGCGCTGAGCGACAAGGTGGACGCCGAGGTAATTGCCGAGCGGCGCGACCGGCTGATGGCGCTGCAGCGTCCGATTTCGGCGCGGCGGCTGCGGCGGCTGGTGGGCCGGAAGGTTACGGCGCTGGTGGAAGGGCCTTCGGCGGATACCGAACTGGTGTGGGAGGCGCGGCTGGGCGGCATGGCGCCGGAGATTGATGGGAAGATTTATTTGAGCGATCTCGAGCCGGCGATTCCGGGGATGCGTGACGCAGGCGGCAACGGGGCGAGCGCAGTGGGTCGCGCGGCGCGGGCGGGAGATATGGTTACGGTCGAGATCACGGAATCGCACGATTACGATGTGGTGGGGCGAGTCGTGGAGATATTGGATGGCGAGTCGCCGGCTGTGGGGTTCGCGGCTAACGCCCTGCGCAGGATTTCTACCGGGGCGGCGCTGCGGGTGCTGGCTTGAAGTTTGGCAGTGTGGTTGTCGGCTGAAATTGTAGCTCGTTTGAATCGCGCACAGGCAGGAATGCCTGTGCTACTAGTGCGACTCGAGCTCCGCACTTTGGGATTTCATATTCGCTGATATGCAGGTGAAATTATGAAACACCTGTGCCCGATCTGCCGCAGACCTACCGATTCTGAAACCGACAGCGAGTTCCCGTTTTGCAGCGAACGGTGCCGCCTCGTCGATTTAGGGAACTGGGCGACGGAGCGGTACGTCGTGTCGGAGCCGGTGTTCGAGCAAGACGAGATCGAGACCGGGGATTTTGATGCGGAGCGCGAGTCCCGCGGATCTGACGCGGATGATGACGGCGGTGATTCCGGAGGTTCCGGTGCGGATGCCCGCGCGAATGGCGACTCGGAATTTGGGCGTGGTCGCGGGAACTCCGGCGGCGGCAAATCATCCGGCAAGCATGACGCTAACCACTGACGCGGCGCCGAAACCGCGCCTGGCATTGGCGATCGCCACGGGGCTGGGTCTGGGATATTTGCCGCAGGCTCCCGGGACGTGGGGGTCGCTTCTCGGCGTTGTGCTGGGGTGGTGGGCGCTTCGTTCGAGCCGCAGTGCGGCTGAGGTAGCCGCGAACTCCGCACACAATTTTCTGCTGTTCGAGTGCGTGCTGGTGCTGGCGGTGTCCGCGGCGGGGCTGTGGGCGGCCGGCCGGGTCGCGCGATATCTCGGCAAAAGCGATCCGCAAATCGTGGTGGTGGACGAAGTGGCTGGGCAACTGATCGCCTACCTGGGACTGGCGACGCCGCGCACGTTCGCCCTCAACTGGAAATATTTGCTGGCGGGACTTATACTTTTTCGAGTGTTCGATATCTGGAAGCCGTTTCCCGCGCGACAGGCGGAAGCCCTGCACGGCGGCTTGGGCATCATGGCGGACGATTGGATCGCGGGAGTTTACGCCGCGCTAGTGCTGGGGATTGCGCGCTATCTGGGCGCTTAAGGGACGGAATGGGTAACTTAGCATTGGCCAGCTCCACGCCGCGGATCGAGCGTATCACTCCGGCAGCCGCGATTCCGGGGGGCGAAATTACCATCCACGGAAGCGGCTTCGGATCGCACAACCATACGCGCCCGCGCGTGCAGTTCGGCGACGCGGAAGGCAGCGTGGTGATGGCGGGCGACACGCAGGTGATTGCGCGGGTGCCGGAAGGCCCGGCGCGCAGCGCGGTGCGCGTAGTGACCGCGCGCGGAGACAGCGCGCCATTCGAGATGCATCTGGGCGTGCAGATCGCCGACAACCTGCATCCGGTGGGAAATCCCGCGGTGGACGCCGAGGGTAACATCTACGTTACCTACAGCGGGCAGCGGGGGCAGAAGGTGCCGGTGTCGCTGTACAAAGTGACCTCGAATTACCAGGTCAAGCCCTACGCCACGGAAATGATGAACCCCACCGGGCTCGCGGTCGATCACGCGGGGGTGCTGTATGTGTCCTGCAGAAACGACGGCACCATTCACCGGGTGACGCCCGATGGCCGCTCGCAATTGTGGGTGGAAGGCATGGGCATCGCCACGGGATTGGCCTTCGATGCGCACGGGAATTTGTTCGTGGGCGACCGCAGCGGAACGATTTTCAAGATCAGCCGCGACCGGCAGATTTTTGTGTTTGCGACGCTCGAGCCTTCGATTTCAGCATATCACCTGGCATTTAGTCCGGCGGGAGAGCTTTACGTCGCGGGGCCGACGACTTCGAGTTACGACCGGATCTGCCGCATAAACGGGCAGGGCGAAGTGCAGCTTTTTTATCGCGGGCTGGGGCGGCCGCAAGGGCTGGCCTTCGACACGGCGGGAAATCTGTACGTGGCGGGGTCCAAGGGTGGCGGACGGGGGATCGTGCGCATCACGCCCCAGGGCGAGGCCGAGGTGGTGCTCAGCGGCAGCGGTCTGGTGGGACTGGCGCTGCTGCCCACGCGGCGCGCGGTGCTAACCACTACAAGCGCGCTCTTCAGCCTGGACTGGAACGTCGAAGGCCTGTCGCTGGTGCGTTAATGTGGCGCGGTATCCGGCCGCTACACTATTTAGCCGCGCTACACTATTTGCCGCGCTAGATGGGACGTTGCGCAAATAATTCATTACGCGGGCTCCAAGTAGAGCCCGCACCCGTATTGCAAAGCTAGTACGATCCTACAAAACCGAACTGGAAACGGCGCCCCAACAACGAAAAAGCCGCCCCTGCCATGCGGGGCCAATAATAAAAATCATGAAAGCTGAAATCATCGCGGTGGGTTCGGAATTGCTTACGCCGGACCGCACGGATACCAACTCCCTATTTCTAACGGGCCAATTGAATCGCCTGGGGATCATGGTGACGCGCAAAACGGTGGTGGGCGACCGCAACGATGACGTGAAAGATGCCTTTCGCGAAGCGCTGGGGCGCGTAGAGCTGGTGATCGCGAGCGGAGGACTTGGGCCCACGCAGGACGATTTGACGCGCGAGGCTGTCGCGGAATTGCTGGACCGCAAGCTGGTGCGGAACGACGCGGTGATGAAGCACATCGAAGAGCGCTTCCGGCGGCTGGGGCGCACGATGGCTGAGGTGAATAGAAGACAGGCGATGGTCCCTGAGGGGGCCGAGGTGCTCGAGAACACGCACGGCACCGCTCCGGGGCTGTGGCTCGAAGCGCAGGGGCGGGTGGTGGTGCTGCTGCCGGGCGTGCCGCGAGAATTGATGGCGCTCTTCAGCGAACAGGTGGCGCCGAGGCTTGGGCGATTCGCGGGCGCTACGCGCCTTTTCTATCGCGAGCTGCGGACCGCGGGGATGACCGAATCGGAAGTGGAGCAGCGCATCGCGCCAATCTACACGGCCTATTCGGGCGTGGAGACGACCATTCTGGCGTCGCTCGGCGAGATTCAGATTCACCTCCGCGCGTGGTCGGAAGATGCCGCGGCCACCGAGCGCATGCTCACAGAGATGGTCGAGCGCATCACGCTGGCGCTGGGGGAGGGCCTGTTTACCAGCAATGGCGAGACGCTTGAGGAGGTGGTCGCGCGCGAGTTGACCATGAACCAGGCCACCGTGGCGACTGCGGAGAGTTGCACCGGCGGACTGCTGGCGCAACGGCTGACGCACACTCCGGGGAGCTCGGTCTATTTCCTCGGCGGGGTGGTGTGCTACAGCAACAATTTGAAAACGGGCTGGGCGGACGTGCCGGCGGGCCTGCTGGAATCCAAAGGCGCGGTGAGTGCGGAGGTCGCGCGCGCGCTCGCGGAGGGGATTCGGCGGCGCACGGGCGCCACGCTGGGAATCGGGATCACCGGCATCGCGGGCCCTGGGGGCGGCACGCCGGAAAAGCCGGTAGGGCTCGTGCATATCGCGCTCGCCGGTGCGGCGGGAGGCAGCGAACGCGTAACGCGCTTCCCGGGAGCGCGCGAGCAGATCCGCTGGTTCGCGTCGCAAATGGCGCTGGATATGATCCGGCAGTTTTTTTTGCATGGCGGGGTCCTGCACGGCGGAGTCCCGCATGGCGGGCAGGCCGCCGAGCGGCGCGACGCGATCAAGGCGGCGGGGCATTCTAAGTCAGCGAATCGACGCGATGTCGATTCCGGTGGGAGATGAGCGGGTGCGTCTGTTCGTCGCGCTCGATCTTCCGGAGCCGGTGCGCGAGGCGATGTCCGAGGTAACGCGGAGATTCCAGAAAATTTATCCGGGAGCGCGCTGGCTGCCACGGGAGGCGGCGCATGTCACGCTGAAGTTCATCGGCGAGGTTTCCCCGGAAAGAGCCGACCGTATCCGGGAAGCGCTGCGCGGCGTTCACCAGCACTTGCCGCCCGGGCCGATTGAGATGCGGTTCGCGGGGGTAGGGTTTTTCCCCAACGCGCGGCGGCCCAAGGTGCTGTGGGCGGGCGTGAGCGGGATGGAGACTTCCGCGATCCGCGCTGTTAAGAGCGGGGCCGCTACAACGGGGGCTGCCAGGGCCGCGGCTGCGACGACCGGCGCTACAAATACGGCGAACGCGACAAAAACTGAAGCTTCGACGCTCGGCCTGCTGGCGTCCGCGATCGAAACCGCGCTTGAGCCCTTGGGAATCGCACGCGAGACTCGCGAATTTCATCCGCATATCACACTAGCGAGGTTTAATTCGGTGCAGGGTCTCGATTCCTTGCGCGACGCAGCCAAAAAACTCGCGAGCCACGAGTTCGGCTCCGCCACGGCAGGCGAGTTTCATCTTTACCGCAGCGTGCTCAAACCGACGGGGGCCGAGTATACTCGGCTCGACACCTACTGCTAAAGGCGCCGAATAAGGTCGCATGCAAGTGACACCGGAACACTGGCAACACGTAAAGAAAATGCTCGCGGCTACACTGGAACTCGAACCGGCGAAGCGGCAAGCCTATCTCGATCAGGTCTGTGCAGAGCCATCACTCCGGCGTGAGGTGGAGTCGCTGATTGCGGCGCAAGAGCAAGGAAATGGCCGTTTCATGGAGCATCCTGCGGTGCAGAGCGGTGCATTGAAGAACGGCACCAAGCTGGGGCCGTACGAAATCCTAGCGCCGCTAGGCGCGGGCGGGATGGGTGAGGTGTATCAGGCTCACGACAGCAAACTAAGACGCGACGTAGCCATCAAAGTCCTCCCGGCAGCCTTTGTGCACGATCCAGAGCGATTATCTCGTTTTCAGCGTGAAGCGCGGATGCTAGCTTCGCTCAATCACCAGAACATCGCGACGATCTATGGGCTGGAACAATCCGACGGTGTGCACTATCTGGTGATGGAACTGGTTCTCGGCCAGACGCTAGCCGAGCGAGTGAGTGCTGGGCCGCTGAGTATTGCCGAGGCGCTTGTAATCTGCGGCCAGCTCGCGGAAGCGCTAGAAGCGGCACATGAAAAGGGAGTGATCCATCGGGATCTGAAGCCCGCCAATGTGAAAGTGGCACCGGAAGGCAAGGTGAAAGTGTTGGATTTTGGTTTGGCAAAAGCCTTTCCCAGTGACGGCGGGCTGGATCTTTCTCAGTCGCCAACACTGACGGGAATGTTGAGTGAAGAAGGACGAATATTAGGCACGCCAGCATATATGAGTCCGGAACAAGCGCGCGGCAAGCCAGTAGACAAGCGCACCGACATTTGGGCTTTCGGATGCGTGTTTTACGAACTTCTGACTGGCAAGCGTGCCTTTAGAGGTGAGACCGTACAAGACACGATTGTCGCCGTTCTTGAGCGGGAGCCGGAGAAAGAAGCCTTACCGGCGGCCACGCCCGGGAGAATTCGCGATCTGCTTTGGCGCTGTTTGCAAAAGGATATTCAACGCCGTCTGCGAGACATCGGTGACGCCCGCATTGAAATTGAAGCGGTGACTTCATTGGCTTCCGTCAAGTCGCGTCTTTGGTGGCGCAGGAAAGCATTGGGAATCGTAGCGGCGACAGTGCTTGCTTCCTTAATTGCCATTGCCGCCGTAAGGTTATTGAGCCCGAGCGAGAAAGTTATTCCGGCACAACAATACATTCAACTCACGAGTTTTGCGGATTCGGTTAGTTCACCGGCCCTTTCCCCCGATGGACACATGCTGGTCTTCAAACGCGGGACCGATACTTTTGACGGGGCCGGCCAGATTTACGTCAAGCTGTTGCCCGATGGACAGCCGGTCCAACTTACCCACGACGAGTTACATAAGATGAGTCCGGTTTTTTCGCCGGACGGATCTCGCGTTGCATACACGGTTTCTGGCCGTTGGCCTTGGGATATATGGACTGTTCCAGTGCTTGGCGGTGCGCCCGAACGAATGTTGCCGAACGCCTCTGGCCTTACATGGATTGATCCGCAGCACGTGATGTTTTCGGAGATCACTACGGGAATTTATATGAAGATTGTGACCTCTGCCGAAAGCCGCGCCGAAGAACGCGATGTATATTTGCCGTACGTGCCTGAAATTGGCATGGCCCATCGTTCCTATCTCTCGCCGGATCATAAATCGGTCCTTGTGGCGGAAATGGGCAACCCCGGGTGGAAATCTTGCCGATTGGTTCCATTCGACGATAGGTCTTCAGGGAGAGAGGTGGGGCCACCCTCGGCCAGATGTACAAACGCCGCATGGTCACCGGATGGCCACTGGATGGATTTCTCGGCGGATACCGGCGGAGGGTTCCACTTGTGGCGACAGCGATTTCCCGATGGTGTCCCCGAGCAGCTCACATTTGGCGCTTCTCAGGAAGAGGGAATCGCCGTCAGCCCCGACGGGCGCTCGCTGATCACGGCCATAGGAACCGAACAAAAGACCATATGGCTACACGATCGAAAGGGAGATCGGCAGATATCGTCTGAAGGTTTGGCAGTATCGCCGATGCTTTCTCCCGATGGCGACAAGATTTTCTATCTGGTGCGCAGCGGCGCTTCTCAAGCCTTTGTGTCTGGCGAGTTATGGGCGGCCGAACTGGCTAAAGATCATGCCGAAAAAGTTCTGCCGGGGTTTGAAATATCCCGCTATGACATATCGGCAGACGGCAGGCGGATGGTTTTTGCGGCCTACGACGCCCGTGGAAAATCTAGCTTGTGGCTTGCTTCGTTGGATCGGCGGTCTCCGCCGAAGCAACTACGTTCGCCGTCTGAAGACTCCCGCCCATTCTTTGCTCCAGACGCCAGCATCGTTTTTCTTCGGAGAGAAAGTCCTTCGCCTTCTGGGAGCACCGCCCAATCGAACTACATCTACCGCATGAACGCAGATGGAAGCGGCCAAACAAAAGTCATCCACGATCCAGTCATCTACCTGTTGGGGGTGTCGCCAGATGGGCGATGGATCGTAGCCTGGGTTGCCCGACAATCAGAAGAGAGTCCCGAAGCCGTTGTCGCTTATCCGGCCGATGGCGGGTTATCAAAGGTGATCTGCGAGACCTGCTCGAGCACCGGGCCGGCCTACCAAGGAACATCCATCATCGGTTGGTCACCCGATAAAAGATTCTTTTATCTGCGCGCTTCGTGGCCCGGAATGCCCTCTCGAAAAACTTATGCGATTCCTTTGCACGGCGATAGCCTGCCCAAGTTGCCGAGTTCCGGGATAAGGTCAGAAGGTGACCTTCTTGCTTTACCTGGTGTCCAAACGATTGATCAAGCGGATGCTTTCCCGGGTCGCGATCCCTTGGTCTATACATTTATTCGCACCACTACCCAACGCAATTTGTACCGAGTCCAACTCCCTTGAACAGAAACGATATTTCGCTTCTAGGACCTGCTGCGCCGCATGAATCAGCGGGAGTCCCATGATCGGCCAAACCATATCGCACTATCGCGTCCTGGAGAAGCTGGGTGGCGGCGGCATGGGTGTGGTCTATAAGGCCGCGGACATCAAGTTGGGCCGCTTCGTCGCTCTGAAATTCTTGCCGGAGGAATTAGCAAAAGACCGCCAGGCCCTAGAGCGATTCAAACGAGAAGCTCGCGCTGCATCGGCTCTCAACCATCCCAACATCTGCACGATTCACGACATTGACGAATGCGACGGCCAGCCTTTCATTGCTATGGAACTGATGGAAGGCCAGACGCTGAAGCATCGGCTTGCTGGAAAGCCTTTGCCGATTGAGCAGGTATTGGAACTGGGGGCGGAAATTGCCGATGCACTGGACGCCGCGCATTCCAAAGGGATCATTCATCGAGACCCCCTTTTGGAGAAACGATCGGATCATCGATCGGAGAATCGCTTGGAGACTGAAGCCCGTGCGTGAGGCCGTTGCCGCTGGTATGAAGCGTCTCATTTTTGAGCCTCGCAGCGGATTTCGCGGCACGGCGATGATTCTCCCCGTCCTGACGGGTGGCGCGACGTTCTGGTGGCTGCCGCTCGCCGCCTACGTGCTCGGATCGATTCCCTTCGGCTATCTTGCCGTGCGCTTGGCGGGCGGCGGCGATATCCGGCAACGAGGCAGCGGAAATATCGGCGCTACGAATGTGACGCGCGTCGCCGGCGTGGTGCCCGGCGTCGTGACGCTTCTACTGGATGCAGGAAAAGGATATCTCGCGGTATGGCTGGCCGGGCGCGTCACCAGCGGCAACATCCGGTGGATGATTGCGGCGGCGTTGGCGGCGCTGTTGGGGCACTCGTTTCCGGTGTGGCTGGGGTTCCGGGGCGGGCGCGGGGTGGCCACGGGAGTGGGCGTTTTCCTCCCCATATGCTGGCAGGCGGTGGTGGTGGCGGTGGCCGTGTGGATCGCGGTGCTGGCGTTCTGGCGCTACGTTTCGCTGGCGTCAGTGATTGCGGCGGCTTCGCTTCCGCCGCTGGTGTATTTGCTTTACGCGCCCGGGCATGCGCCGCCGGTCGCGGTGTCGGCCGGTACCTCGGCATCCATGGTGCTGATCATCGTGCGCCATCGCGGAAATATCATGCGGCTGCTGAGCGGCACTGAGCCGCGGTTTACGCTCAGCCGGGACCTCCGCGAACGCACCGGCCGCGGCGAGAATTTCCGCGACGAGCCCGGTAGCCGCAACGTTCGCGACCCCGACCGGCGCAGCTCCTTCGACCACCGTAACGGGCATCGGTGAAGAAGATTGCCATCCTAGGCGCGGGAAGTTGCGGGACGGCGCTGGCTATAGCGTTAAGCCGCAGCCGCCGGCCACACCGGATTTCTCTGTGGGTGCATGGCGCGGATGTGCTGGCTGCGCTGCGTGGGCGCCGCGAGAATTCCGTGTATCTGCCGGGGATGGCCATTCCGGACGGCGTGACCATCACCGGGGAACTGGGCGAAGCACTGCAGGATGCGGATATTGTGCTGGGCGCGATGCCTTCGGCGCATGCGCGCGCGGTGTACGGGGACCTGGTTCCGCATCTGCAAAGCGCGGCGTGCACAGGGTTACCTGGGGCTCACGAGGCGCGCGCTGCGGCTCACCGTGCGGGCGTCACGGCTAACCATGCGGCGGCGAAGGATCCTGTGGATCCCAGTCGAGATATTATTTTCGTAAGCGCGACCAAGGGAATCGAGCCGAGCTCGCTCAAACGCATGACCGAAGTAGCGGCCGAGGTGCTGGCCCCCGCGTTCGGCGAATCGGGCGGCTTATCACGCGGCCTGCGGCTGGCGGCGCTTTCCGGGCCCAGCTTCGCGCTCGAAGTGGCACGTGGAGATCCGACGGCGGTGGTGATTGCCTCGGCGGATGCGGGCGTCGCGGCAAGCGTGCAGGAGGAATTTTCCGGCCCGACCCTGCGGCTTTACACCAACGATGACGTGATCGGCACCGAACTCGGAGGCGCGGTAAAAAATGTAATCGCCATTGCGGCAGGCGTGTGCGCGGGCCTGGGACTGGGATCAAACTCGATGGCCTCGCTGGTGACGCGGGGCCTGGCGGAAATGACGCGGCTGGCGGTCGCGCTGGGCGGACGGCGCGATACACTGGCAGGCTTGGCCGGCCTGGGTGATCTGATTTTGACCGCGACCGGAACGCTGAGCCGCAACCGCGGCGTGGGCGTGCAGTTGGGCCAGGGACGGCGGCTCGCGGACATCCTCGGCGGGATGCGCATGGTGGCGGAGGGCGTAGGCACGACGGCGGCTACGCTGGAGCTGGGGAAACGGCACGGGATCGAGATGCCCATCACCGAGCAAATGCACGCCGTGCTGGACCAAGGGCGGGAACCACGCGAGGCCATGCGCGAACTGATGGAACGGCGGCTGAAACAGGAATAGTTGGAGGTTTATCGCGCGGGATCGAAGCAGAGCCCACGGACGTTTTATTTGCGCAGGCTCCAAGTAGAGCCCGCACCCGTTATTTATGCGGGCTCCAAGTAGAGCCCCGGTCGCCCGGAGCCGCTGCGCGCCAGACAGGAGAGCATCGCATGGAACCGCAAGAGATTGCAGAAAACACCGAGAAGGCCCACGAAACCGGGCAGCGTGGAATCGGCCTGAGCATGGCGATCTTCGCAGTATTGCTCGCCGTGGCGACGATGATGAGCCACCGCGCCCATACCGAGGAAGTGCTGCTGGAAACTCAGGCCACCGATCAATGGAATTACTATCAGGCGAAGAATATTCGTTACCACGTTTACGACGCCGACGCCGAACTGGCCGGCTTGTTTGGCGATAAGGGTACGCAGCAGGCCGCCGACTTTCATGCCAAATCCGCGCAGCAAAAAAAAGACTCCGAAGCGATCCAGGTGGAAGCCGAGAAGCTGGGCAAAGAGGTTATCGTGGCCGGGCGGAGGGCGAGCTTTTATGATGGCAGCGAGCTGTTTTTGGAAATTGCCATCGTGCTCAGCTCGATATCGCTGCTGTCGGGAAGGCTCGTTTATTGGCGGTCGTCTTTCTTGTTTAGCGCAGTGGGCATTGCTGGGATATTGTGGGGTCTGCTGGCGGTCCATTAGCGCCCCCGGAACAGAATCAAGATTCGGAAGCAAGATTTGTTTCGCGAAGACGGGGCAGAACGAGGGGCTGGGTTAGGGGCTGGCGCGACAGCGACCGCCCCATACGGCTGAGAGGAGGCACCAATGGGCGGATTCAAACAATTTTTACTGCGCGGAAACGTGGTGGACCTGGCGGTGGGAGTGGTGATCGGAGCCGCGTTTGGAACCGTGGTCAGCACCCTGGTGAAAGACTTGATGACGCCGCTGATTGCCGCGGTGGTCCGGAAGCCGGATTTCTCGGCTTTAAGTTTTACCGTAAACAACAGCAAATTTTTATATGGCGACTTCCTGAACGCGCTGGTGTCATTCCTGATCATCGCCCTGGCGGTTTATTACCTGGTGGTGCTGCCCGTCAACGCGCTCATATCCCGCGCGCATCACGAGCCTCCTGCCGACCCGACGACCAAGAAGTGCCCCGAATGCTTGAGCGAAATTCCGATCGCAGCCCGGCGTTGCGCGCACTGCTGCGCCGCCCTGGCATGACGCTTACTACAATGGCGCGCATGAACGAAGGCATGAGTTTTTTTTCGGACTTACCTGCAGGGTCTATCGATAGGGTCATCAAGTGACATCGTCAACGAACCAGGAAAGGCGCACGCGGCAGCTCCTGGATGCCAAACGGAACGAACGATATTCGCGGCAAATTCTGTTTGCCGAAATTGGGGAGGCCGGCCAGGAGCGCCTCGGCGCTTCGTCGGTGGTGATCATTGGCTGCGGCGCGCTGGGGACGGCGCTGGCGAACTTGCTGGTTCGCGCGGGCCTGGGGAAACTGCGCATTGTCGATCGAGACTTCGTGGAAGCCTCTAACCTGCAGCGCCAAACATTGTTCGAGGAGGCCGATGCCCATGAAGCGCTGCCCAAAGCGGTGGCCGCTGAGCGGCGGTTGGCCGCGATCAACTCTGAGGCGACAGTCGAAGGGGTGGTGGCTGACGTTACCCCCGCGAATGTGGACGAGCTGCTGGAAGGATTCCCGCTGCTGCTCGACGGGACCGACAATTTCGAGACACGCCTGCTGATCAACGATTACGCTGTGAAGGCCGGCATCCCCTGGGTTTATGCCGCAGTCGTAGCGAGTTACGGGGTCACCATGACGATTCGCCCCGGAGACACGGCTTGTCTCGCGTGCTTGACGGAGTTCGATAGCGAGGCCGGAACAAGCGAAGAAAAAGTAGCCGGTCCCGAGCCCACTTGCGACACGGCTGGCGTCCTCGGCGCCGCCGCCGGGGTCATCGCTTCCATGGAGGCTATCTCGGCCGTCAAACTTCTGATCGGCAAGTTCGAGGCCCGAGATGACCGGCTGGCCTCTTACGATGTTTGGACGGGCCGTTACCAGGCAATTCGGGTGGCGCGCCGCACAAATTGCCGGGCTTGCGCGCGCCATGAATTCCCTTATTTGGGTGGCGAAGCCCAGCCGCACGTCACCATGTGCGGGCGGGATTCGGTACAGATTCACGAGCGCAGGAGACAATTGGACTTGGCCGCCTTAGCCCGCATTCTCGCCGCAACTGGGAACCAAGTGCGGCACAACGAGTTCCTGTTGCGATTTCAGGTGCCTCCCTATGAGCTGACGGTCTTTAGCGATGGGAGAACCATCGTCAAAGGCACCCGGAATCCGGCGGTGGCTCGCTCGCTTTTCGCTCGTTACATAGGGGCATAGGCGATACGGGTTCCCGCAAAACTTTGAAAGATAGCCCGTTACCGACTTCCCGTGCGGCCCACCGGCTGACGCAGCGCCGCCCGGTCAAGGTTTTCGCGCAGGTTCATCAGCGTGAGGAAAGTATTCAGGATGCGCGCCTTGGTTTCGTCGGGCAAGTGCAGCCCCGCCGTCGCCACTCGGGCCAATAACTCTCCGCGTTCGCCAATGAAATGGATGATTTCGAGATGCCGTTCGTGGGGGGTGTGCGATATCACAGTCTCGCGGCGCATTTCGGCGCACGACTGCTCCACGGCCAAAGTAAAATGCAGGACGCAAAGCTTCTCGGACTCAAGCGCAGCCGGTACCGAAGCCTTGCATTCTAGTATGCTGCAAAATACAGCCATTCTGCCCGCGTACCTCAGTCCCCAAATTCTTTCATTGAAGGGGCTTAAAAGCCAGTACCACGAAAAATCGCGCGTGCAGTAAGACAACAAAGGTCACCGAGGCCCAGGGGCCATGGGGCTTGGCGACACTTTCACACCGTGCGGATCAGGGGTGCTGTGCTAGACTGGCAGAGTAAAAAGCAGATATCGCCGCCCAGCGAACGTCTTCGGGAGGCGGCGGCGCGGACAATCTTCTAAATAGTAAAGGCGAGGGAAGAGCATGTCTGGTCACTCCAAGTGGGCCACCATCAAACACAAGAAAGCGGCGACCGACGCCAAGCGGGGTCGCGTATTTACCAAGTTGATCCGTGAAATCACCATTGCGGCGCGGGTAGGCGGCGGCGACGTGGATTCCAATCCACGCCTGCGTTCGGCCATTCTATTGGCCAAAAACGAGAACATGCCCAACGATAATATTGAGCGCGCGCTGCAGCGCGGCACCGGGCAACTGGAAGGCGAGCAATATGATGAGGTGAATTTCGAAGGTTACGGGCCCGGCGGGGTGGGAATGATCGTACAGGTGGTTACGACGAACCGGAATCGCGTGGTCAGTGAAATCCGCCACTTGATGGGCCGCCACGGAGGGAACATGGCGGAAGCGGGGGCGGTTGGCTGGATGTTCAGCCGCAAAGCGCAAATTGTAGTACCGAAGGAACTGGCGGGTGAAGATAAGATGCTTTCCATCGTGCTGGATGCGGGCGCGGACGATCTTCGGGACGATGGCTCGGCCTGGGAGGTTATCGCTCCCCCGGAAGCTTTCGAGCCTGTGCGCGAAGCCCTGAGCAAAGCCGGCGTTACGCCCGCCGCGGCGGAGATTGCGTGGGTTCCGCAAAACTACGTAAAGCTCAGCGGCTCGGCCGCGCAACAGATGTTGCGGCTTTTTGAGGCGCTCGAAGAGCACGATGATGTGCAGCACGTTTACGCCAACTTCGATATTGACGACAAGGAATTGGCGGCCATCGCGACTGAGTAGAGGCGGTGGGTTGAATAGACGCGCAGCGGGTGTTGCGCCCTGATCTAGGAGAGCCGAAAAATCCGCTAGTCAGATGTTTTCCTACGGCCGTACACTCTGTGCGGTGTCCGATTCTCCTCATACTCCCCCGCGGGTTTCGATTCCGGCATCCGAGCGGGCATTATGCGTGCTCGGCATCGACCCGGCTGTTGCCGGCGCGACAGGCTACGGCGTTATCGAAAGCGATGGCCGGCGCTGCCGCATGCTGCGTTTTGGCGCGTTGCGTCCGCCACACGGGCCTGGCGGGCCTCTGCAAACGCATTTGCGGCAGATTCACACTTTGGTTGCCGATCTGATTGTGGAATATATGCCTGACGGCCTAGCAGTCGAATCGGTGTTCACCGCCCTCAACATAAAAACCGCACTGCGCCTGGCTGAAGTGCGGGGAGTGGTGCTCCTGGCGGCGGCGCAGGCCGGCATTCCGAGCTTCAGCTATTCGCCGCGCGAGGTTAAAGCCAGCGTGGCAGGCTATGGCCATGCCGGAAAAGAGCAGGTGCAGCAGATGGTTCGCGCGCTGCTGGAATTGAGCGAGACGCCGGAACCGGCAGATGCCGCCGATGCACTGGCGGTCGCGTTGTGTCACGTACAGATGGCCGAATCGAAAGCGCGCCGCGAAGCCGGTGGCAGTCGCGTCCAGGCAGCTTCTCCGGCGGTCCGTGCCGTAGGCCGCAACCGCGCGCCGGTGCGCATTCCCTCTCGTTGATGCGACCCGTGATGACAGCGCCGGCGGCATTTTTTGGAAAACTGTTGCCGGGGCTTGTCTTGCTTGTGACTTTCGCGGCGCCGGTGGCGATTCTTAATGGCGCAACAGCTAATGGCGCCACGGCGGCGTGGTCCGCGGAACCGGTTCCGCAAAGCGCCACGATTACCTATCGCCGAACCTTCAAGGGCAGCGTTCCCGAGTTCATCGAGATCAAAGTGGGGAAAGATGGCCCCGCCACTTACGACATCCGCCAGTTAAGCGAAGATGCGGACCCGCAGCCGTTGGAAATTGGCCCCGCGGTCCGCGAAAAAATATTCGATCTGGCAGCCCAACTCCACAATTTTGCGGGCCTCGATCTGGACGTGCACCGGCGCATCGCCGACCTGGGCGAGAAAACGTTCCGATATGAAAATGACGGCGTGGCACAGGAGACGCATTTCAACTACACCATCAATCACGAGGCTTCGCAGCTGCTGATGATCTTCGAAGGTTTAGCGCGGCAGCAGCAGGATCAAACGGCGATCGAGCAAAAATTGAGATATGACCGGCTGGGCGTGAACGATGCCTTAGTGCAGTTTGAAGGCGACCTCTCGCAGCGTATCCTGCCGGAGCCCGAGCGGCTGCTGCCGGTGCTCGATCGCGTCGCCGCGGACACCAAAGTCGTAGACGTGGCCCGCCAGCGTGCCCGAGCGTTGGCCGAAAGAATTCGGGCTTCGCAGCACTAGGTCTTTCGGTTGCCGTGGGCCCGCTGCTGGTGCGGTACCCTAGTGCGGGACCCTAATGCGGGACCCCAATGCGGTACCCCAATGCGGTACCCTGTGCGGGACTATTGCTGCGAAATGGCACAACCGCACAGGCCGGCGTCTCATCAAATTGACAGGGTAAGGTCGGGTTGGGCGACGTGGGGTATGGCCATGCAAATCTTCTGGCAATCGATTCGGTGGGTTCTCTTCGGGCGCTTTCTTTCGAGGACTCCGCAGTATTTTCTTCGGCTTCTTTTCGCCAGCATCTTGATTCTTGGTACTTCCGTGCTGTACGGGCAAAACGAGCGTGTCGTGCGTCTGGGCACGGTCGATGGAAACGTCCAAGTTCAGCACGCGTCTCCGCCGGCGATTGGCGCTGCGCCACCAGCTCCGCAACCCGGCTGGGAACCCGCTTTGGCCAATATGCCGCTCGAGCAGGGCGACACTTTAGGGACCGGCGACGGCGTCGCGGAAATTGAATTCGAGAATGGCGCCACCGGTTATCTTGGCGATAATTCCGCGCTGCAATTTACCGTTTTGAGCGCAGGGGATACGGGCCCGATTACCAGGCTTACGCTAGTGCAGGGTACAGCGCGTTTTTACGCAAATGTTGATGGCGGAGTTTTTGAAGTGCTCTCGGGCGGAGTAACGGTTACCCTGCGCGAGCGCGGCGACTTTCGCGTGGACTCCTACAGCGATGGAATTTCCGTGAGCGTTTTTAAGGGCGGCGTATCGGTGGTGACTCCTCTGGCGCCCGCAGCCAATGGCTCGCAAACCACCGACCTCACCCAAGGCCAGATGTTATCGTTTCACAACGCTAATCCGCAGGCGCTCGACATCACGCCTCTTCCCAACGAAGACCAATTGGACGCCTGGGCGGAATACAGCAGCTCGGTCATTGCGGAAGGCGAGAGGAACGTGCTGAATTACATGACGCCTGCCTCTCCCTACACATATGGGTACGGCATGTCCGATCTCTACGACTATGGATCCTGGTACAACATCCCTGGCTATGGATGGGCTTGGCGGCCCTTCGGCGTAAATTCTACAAGCTGGGAGCCTTTCTCGAATGGCATCTGGAGATTGGCGCCGCATCATGGTTTCGCGTGGGTGAGCTTCGAGACTTGGGGGTGGCTGCCCTACCACTTCGGCAATTGGATACATGCGCCCGAAGGATGGGCGTGGGTTCCGGGCACCTCGAAGCAATGGCAGCCGGCCACGGTGGGATGGGTTCGCGTAGGAAACCAGGTGGGCTGGGTGCCACTCGCCCCCGGGGATCAGCCCAACAAACTCCCGACGAATATCAAATATGGCGTGATAACGAACCCCGTCGAAGACACCACGACGGTTTTGCGGGGGCCCTTGCGCATCCTCAGAGACGAGGAAGTGAAAAACGCTAAAGCGCTCAGCGCAGCGCCGAATAAGCTACCAGCCGCCGTGACGGGCAAGCTTGCGCCGCCTTTTGTCGTGCAGGCCCCGTCCAATAGGATACCGCCGTTTCCAGCCTCGACCAGGCCAATGGCCAGGTCCCTCGACGAAGGCCCCCGGACGATCGTTTACGATCCGGCTTCGCATAGCTACGTGAACGCCAATCCCAGCGGTCCGAGTCCAGGCAGCCAGCCGACGATTTCTTTCGGTGCGAGGAATGCCTCGCGGCAGCCTTCCGTGATGCCGCACGTCGGAGTGCCGGCAAATGTCATACCGGAAACCGGCATAATACAGGCCTCCTTCGCCGAACCCCGGACCTAATCGAGCGATTATTCGCAGCATGCCTCCAGTGGGTATGCGCGGTAATCCCGGAATACCCCAACCAGGCGCTGAACCGCGCATGGCTTCCCCTCCACGATTTGTTCCCCCCGTGGGACAGCCAACCGCGCCGCCGATTGCGCAGCCTGCGCGACCAATGCCCCAGGCCCAGCCGATGTCGCAACCAGGTCGGCCAACGCCGCAGGCGCCGAATAACGCCCAGCCGGCTCCCAGAGGATCAGCGAGTGGAGGCCATCCGGTTGGAAATGATTCACCCGTCGGTAATGGACACCGCTAGGAGATTGTTGGGATTCGACTTGCTTGCAATTAGCAATGCGCAGGCGAGTGCGCCACGAGCAGGATTTCAATCCACGATGATCCCGGCATACCCGACCACCTGGTCCCATTCCCCATTCGCGTCGCCGGACGTGGCATAATTTACCAGCGTAGCTCGCTTGGCTCCCAGCAGCCGAGCGGCCGTAAGCATACATATCGCGGCTCCAAATCCGCACATGGTGATGGACTCTCGCCGTACTGTGTCGTACAAGTGGCGCGGATCGAGCGCTAATACGCCTGCGAGCGCTTGGTGGTCTTTCCTGCGGGTAATCTCGTCCGACTCATAATGATTCATGTCGGAACTGGCGACAATGAGCACAGGGTCGGTCTGTCGCGCCAGGACCGTGGCGATAGCACGGCCGAGCGCCTCAAGCTCTCCGTAATTTACCGTGCCCAGCACGATCGGAACGAATTGAAATTCGCTCGCCAGGCACTGGAGAAATGGCACTTGGACTTCCAGCGCGTGTTCGTCGCGATGGGCCACGTCATCGTCGGCCAGCGAGGGGCAGGCCAGCTTCAGCTCCGCGGCGAGTTCGGTATCAATTTCGGCGCGGCCCAGCGGAGTCTGCCACATGCCTTGGGACAGGATCGCCTGGGGCTTACCCCGCGGGAAATGGCGCGGCCCCAGCAGCAGAAATCGCCGCGGCAATTCCAGACGCGCATAAACCGCGCCTGCGACCTGGCCCGAGAAATAATATCCTGCGTGGGGCACCATGCAGGCGATCGCGCTATGCCGCGGCTCATCGGCGGAGCCGGCGCACAGGGAGGCCACCTGGTGCACCAACTGCTCCGCATCACTGGGATAAAATCGACCGGAAACGGCGGGAAGACGAACCATGTGTTGGCTGCTCTCGGAAATTCGCGCGGATTCCCTCAGCGGGATTTTGCGGGCTTTATGCGTAGTGCCACGTCGCTGCCCAGAGTGTAATCGATTTCGACAAATTGGCCGTAAGGAAAGCCCGGGGCACTGAGCTTCTCCGCATACGTGAACGTGCGGACGGCCATTAGATTAGCATTGCTGCGGACGGTAATGGACTTGGGAGTAGAGGACAGCACCTGCCCGAAAAATTGTCCGCGCTTCACCTTCGGCGGGTTTGGATTCCTGACGACGATGGGCTTGGAGGTATCCACGCTCGAGATCTGGGCCGCCGAGAATGCGCATGCGGACAACACCAGCACCCCTAGGAGGAACGCCTGCGGAATGGCGATCTTGCGCTTCATGGCCTTTGATCATCCATCGAGATTTTCAATGATTTCAGAAAGCGAACGTCCTGGGGCGTGATCTCCACAGCTGTTTCTCGCCGTTCTTCCTCGAGAACTTCCTGGTCCACCTGAATACGCAGCTCTTCAAGAAAGCGCCGATCATTTAGGGTAATGGACGTGGGATGCAGTTCGCGATGCGCCAGACCGATGGTGGCATCGAGCTTGAGCACAATGTCAAAGCCTGCGGCGCGGACTCCGGCAATGGCTTCGCTAATACGCTCGGACTCCGAAACGGTGTCATTGATCGCGTGCCCTAACTCGCGAAGTAACCGCTTGAGCTGATCGTCTAGTTGCAAGAGGTCCCTCCCTTTTCCTAGCCTTTTTGCATTGTAGGCTGCGGCGTCCACGGAGACAAGTGCTCCCCTTTTGACGTGCTCAACCTGCCTCCTGACCTTATGGACACCTCGTTGGAATATTGCCGCCCTTCGCCGAAGGGCAACTTTGCGCTAGAATGCAGTTCATGGCCACTAGCTACGGCGCCGTGGGACAACGTATGGGGTTCTTTCGCTTACTCTGGCGCGCCACGCGGCAGGTATTTCACGAAGTCACGGGCGCCGTCTTCCTTCTAATGGCGCTTTCTTGGAGCGCCGCCGCCCTCCGGCTGTGGCAGCACGGGTCGGCAAAATGGATGTTAATCGCCTGCGGTTCTTTTGGCTTGATGATGGCGCTTTTCGGCCTGGCCTCATTCCGCGCGGCCCGCCGCGTGCGCTGACGAACGTGCCGCGCGCGTAATGGCGTTCCCGGAGTGACCAAACGCGAATCCAAAGAGGCTTCTATATCTCCGGCGCCAGCCGACGGCTCCGAGCCCATCCCCGACAACATATCCGAGTCGCCTTCGAGTCTGCCAGCCCCCGCCGAAGGTATTGGACGCTCAAGCGGTATCACGCAGTCGGGCATCGCTCTCCAGGCCGTCTATTCCCGTGATGATTTAGACTCCTGGGATCCGCAACAAGCCCTCGGCCAGCCCGGCGAGTTTCCTTTCACGCGCGGCATCTATCCCACGATGTACCGCCGCAAGTTTTGGACCATGCGGCAATATGCCGGGTTCGGCACCGCGGCGCAATCGAACGCCAGATTTCGCTACCTGTTGGCCCACGGCCAGACGGGATTATCGGTGGCTTTCGATCTCCCTACCCAGATCGGCTTCGATTCCGACCATCAGCAAGCGCGCGGAGAAGTCGGCAAAGTGGGCGTAGCGATTTGCTCGCTCGACGATATGGAAGCGCTGTTTGCGGGTATTCCGCTTGCGCAGGTTTCCACTTCGATGACCATCAACGCTACCGCGGCAATTCTTCTGGCGCTATATGCCGCGACCGCCAAACGGCAGGGCGCCGACCTGCGGAAATTGTCGGGAACGGTGCAGAACGATATTCTCAAGGAATACATCGCGCGCGGGACCTACATCTACCCACCGGCTCCGGCCATGCGCCTGGTGACCGATTTGTTTGCCTGGTGCCGCACCGAACTGCCGAGTTGGACGACCATTTCAATTTCCGGATATCACATCCGCGAAGCCGGCTCGACGGCCGCGCAAGAGGTGGCCTTCACCCTGGCGGACGCGATAGCTTACGTGCAAGCCGCTATCAAAGCTGGGCTGGCCATCGACGAATTCGCGCCCAGTCTTTCGTTTTTTTTCAACGCGCAGAGTGACCTCCTCGAGGAGATCGCGAAATATCGCGCGGCGAGGCGCTTATGGGCGCGCCTGATGCGGGAGCGGTTTGGCGCGCGGGATCCTCGCTCGCTAATGCTGCGCTTTCACGCCCAGACCGCGGGATCGTCTCTCACCGCACAGCAGCCGGAAAATAATATCGTTCGCGTGGCGATCCAGGCGCTGGCAGCGGTGCTGGGGGGCTGCCAGTCGTTGCATACGAATGCGCTCGACGAAGCGCTGGCGCTTCCGACGCAACAGAGTGCGCTGCTGGCCCTGCGAACCCAGCAGATCATAGCCCATGAAACGGGTGTGGCGAATACGGTCGATCCAGTCGGCGGCGCCTATGCCATTGAACGGCTGACCGATCAGATCGAAAGCAGCGCGCAAGAAATAATCGCGCGCATCGACGCGCTGGGCGGTATGCTGCGCGCGATCGAGATAGGCTACGTCCAGCGCGAAATTCAGAAGGCAGCTTACGAAGTACAAAGGGGCGTCGAGAGTGGGGAACGTATCGTCGTCGGCGTGAACCGCTTCCGCACCGCGGACGAACCCGCGATCCCGCTCATGCGTGTCGATCCCGCGATTGAGCGGGAGCAGATCGAGCGCCTGGCGGCACTCCGTGCGCGCCGCGACTCGGACCGGGCGGCGGCGGCGCTGGCCGAGGTCGAGACTCGTGCGCGCACGGGTGAAAATTTAATGCCGGCAATTGCCGCCGCTGTCGAGTCATATGCCACCCTGGGCGAAATTTCCGACGCCATGCGCCGAGTATTTGGAGAACATCGCGAAATCGTCTCGCTCTGAGGGCGACCCGCGCCGTGCCATTTCCCAAAATGAGAATTATCCTCGCTTCCGCCTCTCCGCGCCGCGCCGAGATCCTCTCGAACGCGGGCATCCCGTTTGAAGTTATTACCGCCCAAATCGATGAATTGCGGCTTGCTGACGAAACCGTCGCGGACATGGTCCTGCGCCTCGCACGGGCAAAACTAGACGCCGCGATGGCGCAACTCGGGACCAAATCAAAGACCCGGCAAGAAATAGGACAAGAAACAATAATAGGCATCGCTGCGGACACGGCAGTGGAATTGGACGGCGAGGCCTTCGGCAAACCTCGCTCGGCCCTGGAGGCCCGCCAGATGCTCCAGCGGTTGAGCGGCAGAAGCCACCGCGTGCTGACGGGAATCGCGCTTGGGCGGCTACCGGATGGGCTTTCGAGATACGAGGTTGCAGCGACCGGGGTTCGTTTTTCTGCGCTCGCGGCTGCGGAAATCGAGCGCTACGTCGCCACTGGCGAGCCGCTGGACAAGGCTGGAGCTTATGCCGCGCAAGGGCTTGGCGGCCGTTTCATCGAGGGAATTGAAGGATGCTATTTCAACGTAGTGGGCTTACCGCTCTCGCGCATCTACCAAATCTTAAAGGAGTTCGGCTGGAGGACAACGGAACCACTAGGATGCGGCACCGCAACACCGCCAGCCCAGGCATACAAAGACCATTAGACTTTGCGGACGGGAATTACCTTTGCACTACCACGTATACCCGCTACTTCTTCTCAGGGACAGTGGTAGAGGTCACAACCGGTGTCGTATTAGCCGGAGTCGTTTGTGTCGTGGTCTGCGTCGTCGGTGTATCGCTGCTGCGCATCCCTTCCTTAAAACTCCGGATGCCTTCACCCATGCCGCGCATGACTTCGGGGATACGCTTGCCTCCGAAGAGAATAACGATGATCGCCAAAACGAGCAGCCAGTGAATTGGACTTAGTTCACCCATGATAGACCTGCCTTTCGGAGCCTTTGTGCCACCCGCATGATGATATCACGGGATGAAGGCAAGCTAGAGTATAACACGGGCGTCCTCTTCGCGCCTCGTGACCCCCGCACGGTCAAAATATTCGAGCAAGGGTATCGCATATTTGCGGCTGACGCCCGCCAGTTCCTTAAACTCGCGGACCCCCAAGCGCGAACCCCGCACAAGCCTATATTCCGCCAAAACCTCGCGAAGCTTATTCACGGCGGCCGAATGCAATATGAGCTCTCGGCTGATTCGAACGAGAACTTGCTCCCTCAACAGCAGTTGCAGTAGTTTTTCCCCGCGGCGCGTTTCAACGGGCAGCCCGGCCAGCACTTGCTCAACGGCGGGAGCGGCGAGGCCCGCCTGCAGAAATTGGCGCGCGATTTGCTCCTTGGCCAGAGCTTCCTCCGGCCGTAAATCCATGCCGCGCCCGCTGCGCTTCACAAGATCGCCCGCGAGCGTCACCCTGCCCGAAACGGCCAGACCGTCCAGAGCGGCACGAAACACTTCCGGAAGAATGCCGGCGGCCGTACGTTCCCGGATCTTCTCCTTAGGCGCGCCCTCGAGCAGGGGATTTTTTCGGTGAAATCGATCCACTTCCGCCAGGATGCGCGCGGCGCAGGCTTGCACCGCATCGACGGAGGCCACTATGAATGGTCTCTCCGATACAATTCGTAATTTGTGCATCGCAGGGGGCGCATTCGCAGGGGCGGCATTCGCAAGCGCCTGGGCCGCCGATTGCACCTCTTCCTCGAGCCAGCCGGTGCGGGCAATCAATCTCTCGATCGTCATTCCGGCGGGTGTCGAGGAAACGAACGCGGCCAGCATGTCTTCGTTCGATGCGATTACCGTTAACGCCGTTAGGCAAATCGCGCTTCCCGGCATCTTCGAGCACGCGTAGTTGTGCGACGGCCCGCGGCCGGTCTTTCGCCGCGTGACGCGTGGGAAGAGCATCGAGCACCTCCCCGCCGCCAATCGTGACCACCGGCGAAAATTGCCGCAGGATGAACCTGTCTCCCGGCAACAGGAGCAACGGGTCGGCCAGCCGCAATTGCGCCAATGCGGAACCGCGCGGCTCGACATCGGCGCCTTCGAGCAGGTGAATCTCCGCAATCGTCTGCGAAGTGCCCTGATGAAAATGGGCGCGTGCGCGGTGTTTCAACCGTGGCGAACTGGCCAGGAGAGTAATGCGCGCGTCAATCTGTGAGGTGCACGCAAAACGCCCTGGCGCCGCCAGCGCCATGCCACGCCCGGTTTCCTGCAAGTCCACACCGGCAAGATTGATGGCCGTTCGCTGGCCGGCCGTTGCGCGCTCCACCGGTACGCCCCCTGAATGCACGCCGCGGACCCGGACGCGGCGGTTCGCGGGAAGCAGTTCCAGCTCGTCGCCAGGTCTGACTTGGCCCGAAACCAGCGTACCGGTGACCACCGTGCCGAAACCCTTCATTACGAACGCCCTGTCGATCGGCAGGCGAAAATATCGGCTGCCATCCTTTTCGGACGCGGTAACCGCTATACGCGCCAGCTCCGACCTCAGTTGCTCGAGGCCTGCGCCGGATTTTGCGCTAACGGGAATTATTGGAGCACCGTCGAGGAACGATTCTCGCAGGAGTTCGGAAATTTCCAGGCGTACCAGCTCAAGGGTATGGCTATCGACCAGATCGGACTTCGTGAGGGCCACGATCCCCCGCGGAATGGCCAGCAGCCGGCAGATATCAAAATGTTCGCGGGTCTGCGGCTGGATGGACTCGTCCGCTGCAATCACCAGCAGAACGATATCGAAGCCACCCGCCCCTGCAAGCATGTTACTTACGAAGCGTTCATGTCCCGGAACATCGACGAAGCCGAGCCGCACGTCCCCTATGTCGAGGAACGCAAAGCCTAGATCGAGGGTAATCCCGCGGCGCTTTTCTTCGGCCAGGCGATCCGGATCGGTGCCCGTAAGGGCCGCAACCAAAGCAGACTTGCCGTGGTCGACGTGTCCAGCGGTGCCGACAATCGCATTTTTCATTCGTGCGACCCCGATAAAAAGTACCGCGTTTGTGTTCTGCGCCACGATAGCCGCCCGTGCCGCGATAGCCGCCACTACCGCGATAGCCGCCAGTATTTGTGTTCGCCTAGCTCGTGCGGACGTCCCGAAGTATTAGTATATTTGTTTAGGGAGGGTAGCAACACCCACGACAGCAACGACGCGTGGTAACCACGATAGCAGACGATAGATCGGGGGGAAAATCAGCTCTCGAAAGGGACTACGGATGCTGCGGTTCCTGCAACAGCTCCATGCGGACGCGGCCTATGCCCCGCTCCAGCAATCCGAGGCGGCTAGCCACCAGAAACGAAACGTCCATTTCACGGCCGTCTACAAAAGGGCCTCGGTCGTTAATGCGCACCACCTGGCTTCGCCCCGTCTTGACGTTCACAAGCCTGACTATCGACCCAAACGGAAGGGTGGGATGAGCCGCGGTGAGCGAAAACATATCGAATGGCTGTCCGCTGGCGGTCAAGCCGGCCATCGAACCGGGGGCCGTACCAACTGACGATACCAGTCCAAACCTTAATGGGTTTAATGGTTTGCGCGCTATGAGCGGTTAGCGGCGCCTGCAACCCAAGCGAGAACAGAACCAGGACAAGGGGACACGCGAGGGTGGCGAATGTGACGATGAATCGTTTGCGCATGACGTGGCCACCGAGGGTCGGACGCTAAGCAAATTGTATGCGAAAAAGACGCTTTTCTCAAGCTTTTTCGCCCCCGAATGTGCCCGTCAAGTTACTGATTTTACTAATTTTACTCTCCGTACAGAGTCTCCCCAACGCAATTACAAGGTTCTCACAGGCCCGCGGATCGGCAAACGTCGCCGTGCCTATCTGTACCGCCGCGGCGCCCACCACAAAATACTCGAGCACGTCCTCGGCGCTGTCGATTCCTCCCAGCGCAATAACGGGAATTCGCACCGCCCGCGACACCTCATGAACCAGGCGCATCGTAATCGGCCGGATCGCGCGTCCCGATAGCCCTCCCGTTGCGTTGCCGATGCGAGATTTCCGCGTACGGAAATCCACGCTCATTGCCGGATAAGTGTTGGCGACGGTGAGCGCGTCTCCCCCGGCTTCCTCGACGGCGCGGGCCATGGCGCCGATATCTCCGACGTTGGGCGAGAGTTTCACCCACAGCGGGCGCCGGGCGATTGGCCGAACTGCGGCAACCACCCCTGCGGCCATTCGCGGGTCGCTTCCGAATTGCAATCCTCCGCAATCGACATTGGGACAAGAAATGTTCAGCTCGTAGGCAGCGAGACCTTCGGCATCCTCCAAATGCCGCACCACTTCGGCATACTCCTCGACGGTATGACCGAAAACATTGGCGACAACCTGGGTCCTGTAGTCACGCAACAGCGGGAGCTTTTCTTCAATGAACTTGCGGACCCCGACGTTTTGCAGTCCCACCGCGTTCAGCATGCCGGCAGGGGTGCCAACCAGGCGCGGGGCCGGCGCTCCAGGCATGGGCTCGAGCGATAGCCCCTTTACAACGAGGCCGCCGAGACGATTGAGGTTCACCAAACGGGCGAATTCAATGCCGTATCCAAACGTACCACTGGCGGCGATAACAGGATTGGCGAGGCGCACAGCGCCAACTTCTACAGCCAGGTCGACTGCGGCCGGACCGCTCACTGGGCGTTAGTCTAACACGCACCCGCGCCCCGAAGGCGGGCCGCAGGCGGCACAGCAGGCTGCGGACCTGGTGATCTTGGCGCCACGAAACTTCCGTTATTACGGGCCGTTATTGCTGGGCCGGTTATCGCTGCGCTTCGGTGAAGGCAACCGGTGTGCTACGATGTTCGGCCAATGCGCGTCGTCGAAAAAAATCAGTTGATGTCCGCCACCGAGATTGATCGGACGCTGCAACGATTGGCCCATGAAATCGTCGAGAAAAGCGGCGGAACTACAAACCTCGCGCTGATCGGCATCCGGCGGCGCGGCGTCCCTCTCTCCCAGCGCATCGAGCGGTCCATGCGCGGCATGGGAGGGATCGAAGTGCCCGTGGGCACGCTCGACATCACCCTATACCGGGACGATTTGTCGATTATCGCCGCCCAGCCCGTCTTGCATTCGAGCGAAATCCCGTTCCCTGTGGACGATAAGGATCTGATTGTCGTGGACGACGTGCTTTACACCGGCCGCACGATTCGCGCGGCAATGAACGGGCTGTTCGACCTGGGGCGCCCTCGCCGGATCCGGCTGTGCGTGCTGATCGATCGCGGGCATCGCGAGCTGCCGATCGAGGCCAGTTTTGTGGGGCGGCACATACAAACCAGCGATGCTGAAATTATCGAGGTTCGCCTGACCGAAGTGGACCAGGAAGAGCGCGTCATGCTGGTCGAGCGCGTGGAATAATCCGGCGGGGCGGCGTTCCGTTCTTCAGCGGCAGGGGATGCCTCATCCGGCGCTGATTCCAGCTTTAAGCGGCGAGTTAGCAGTTCTTCGAGGGACCGTGCAGCAACGTTTGCGCCACTTACTAGGCACCGAATCGCTTACCGCCGAGCAAATCACTTTTTTGTTGGACGAAGCGAAACCATTCCAGGAATTTCAGCGGCACCCACTCAAGAAACTGGCTACGCTGCGAGGCAAGACCGTAGCGTTGGCGTTTTTCGAGCCCTCCACCCGTACGCGCATCAGTTTTGCAACCTCCGCTTCGCGTCTGGGCGCGGATACGATGAATCTGCAGGCGGAGACCTCGAGCCTGAAGAAGGGCGAATCCCTGCTGGACACGGTGCGCACGCTCGATGCCATGAAGCCTGATTGCATCGCGATGCGGCACAGCTCTTCGGGTGCCGCCGCATTCGTTGCCGGCCACCTCGATATTCCGGTCATCAACGCAGGTGACGGGATGCACGAGCATCCCACGCAAGGACTGCTCGATGCGCTCACTATTCGTGACCGGCGCGGAAGCCTCCAGGGTCTGAATGTCACCATCGTCGGAGACATCCTGCACAGCCGCGTGGCGCGCTCGAATCTGCACCTGCTGGCAAAGTTCGGTTGCCGGTTCACGCTATGCGGGCCGGCCATGTGGCTTCCCCGGGAATTCGAGGGGATGCTTGGCGATATTCCGGTGCGCCGCACCGCAGTCATCGACGAAGCACTCGAAGGAGCCGACGTCATCATCGTGCTGCGCGTCCAGCAGGAGCGAATGCACGAACCGGCCCTGCCGCTGGATGAATACATCCTGCTATACCAGCTCACTACCGAGCGGCTCCGGCGCGCGCGCGAGGGGGCGCTCTTGCTGCATCCCGGACCGATGATTCGCGGGCTCGAGATCGATCCTGCGGTTGCCGATGGACCGCAGTCGTGCGTGCTCGAGCAGGTGACCAATGGGCTGGCCATCCGCATGGCGCTGCTTTTCCTCATGATTGGCACGGGAACTGAATCCGGTGCGTCCAAAGGGACCTCCCATGCTGCTGATTAAGAACGGACGGGTGCTCGATCCGGCCAGCGGCACCGACGCTGCCTTGGACATTTTGCTCGACGGCGACACCATCGCGCGGATCGCCGAACCCACAGGTGCGCGGGACCGGAACGACGCGTTGGAAGGGTCGACGCGAGTGGAGGAATTCGATGCCACCGGCATGATTGTTGCTCCCGGATTCATTGATTTGCATTGCCACTTGCGGGAACCGGGAGGCGAGTCTTCGGAAACGATCGAAACTGGAACGCGGGCGGCGGCGCGTGGGGGATTCACGGCCGTGTGCCCGATGCCCAACACGCGGCCGGTGAACGACAACGCGTCGGTGACGCGCTCCATCGTTGAGCGCTCGGCCGCCGTCGCGAGCACGCGCGTTTGGCCCATCGGCGCAGCGTCGGTGGGAAGCCGCGGCGAGGGACTTTCCGAGATTGCCGCGATGCAAAAGGCGGGCATCGTCGCCGTAAGCGATGACGGCAAACCCATCGCCACGGCAAAGCTGTTGCGGCAGGTGATGGAATATTGCCAGGCCCTCGCTCTGCCGGTGATCGATCATTGCGAAGATCCGTCTCTTTTTGCCGGGGCGGTGATGCGTGAGGGACGGCAATCGGTGCGCCTGGGGTTGACCGGCATGCCGGCGGCTACGGAATCGATCGCGGTAGGCCGGGACGTGCAAATTGCCGAACTCACCGGGTGCCATCTGCACGTCGCACATCTCTCAACCCGCGCCTCGCTCGAACTTGTGCGGGCGGCGAAACGCCGCGGGCTGCGCGTCACCTGCGAGGTCACTCCGCACCACTTCACGCTGACCGACGAAGACGTCGTTTACGACACGCACTTCAAGATGAACCCCCCGCTCGGATCGCAGGAAGATCGTGCGGCACTGATCGAGGGGCTGGCGGACGGAACGGTGGACGCCATCGCCACCGACCATGCGCCACACGAGCCGGCGAGCAAGCAGGTGGAATTCGACCGGGCGCCTTTCGGCGTAACCGGTTTTGAGACCGCGCTGGCGCTGGGCCTCGAACTGGTGCACGCCGGCCGCATTTCACTTTCGCGCCTGGTCGAGCTTTTTGCCAGCGGTCCGGCGAGGGTTTTGGGGCGCAGCCGGCGAATCGCCGCGGGCGAACCAGGGGATCTGACGCTATTTTCCATCGACCGCGCGTGGACGTTCAATTCCGAGGACTCGGCGAGCAAGTCTCGCAATACGCCATTCCACAACAGGAAATTCCGCGGCGCTCCCATGGCGACGATTGTCGCCGGGCGCGTCGTATACCGGCGCGAAGAGTAAGCCTGTCGCTCGCCGTACGCGTGACGGCGGGATAACTCTGTGGTTACTCCCCGCCCCCACCCCTTTTTTCGTAAGGATGTGATTCGGTGGGAGTTGCGATGGCGAATTTCGTAAGGATATCAAAATGGGGTACTTACGAGATGAGGTATTTGTAAGTTGATGAGCTGGCAAGTGGTTAAAACGCGCGCTCTTAGAGATCAACCTCCAAATCATAAAAGCGGGGAAAATGGATCGTCGCCTCATGGAGAGCATAACGGAACCCTGGCGTCCGACAGTCAACACATAATACCACAATATTACAATATTGACAACATATCACATTGGTATTCGAATGGCTCGGATGGTGACTCAGATCTGTAGAGCTTTGTTGTCGCAACGATAGCCCAGCTCTGTTAGCTCCCAGCGTGTATCGTCGTGCACCTTTTTTAGAGCCGGACGCCAAACTTGGAGCTTGTTTGGCAAATTTGGGATACAGTTCCGCCGTTTACCCGTAGTGCATGTCGTGTTGCGTGGTTGGAGAGCCAGGGATCCTTATGGGTGTCAGTATCAGCTATATGGGAACCAAGCGCGGTCTCGCCCCCGCCGTTTGCGATGTCGTGTCTCAAGCTCAGAAGGGTGCCATGTTGGACGCGTTTGCTGGCATGTGCTCTGTTGGCGAGCGCGTGGCTCCTACCCGCCAAATATGGAGTAATGACACCCAGGTTTTTGCGGCCGAGATCGCCAAGGCTCTGTTTACGGCCAGGGATGAACCACTTGGCGTCGTTCATACGGCAGACATCCACTACGACTCGTTCGAACGTCACCGGCACCGGCTGTCAAGAATTCATAGTGACACATTGGAGGCAGAGGAAAGCCTTCTTAACTCCTCGAATTTCGAGACTTTCCGCAGGCGGAACTTGGCGCTGTCCAAAACGCAGGCGGTTGAGTTTGCTGGAAGTCGACACTATCAGAATTTGTTTACGGTTACATACTCCAATAATTACTTTGGAATTCGTCAAGCCATTGAGGCAGATGCAATCGTTGCGGCAGTAAATAGAGCGCAACGCGAACGCGAGATAAGTGATGACCATCGCAGATGGCTAATCATTGCTTTGGGTCGCACCTTACTAAAGGTGGCGACTTCCACTGGTCATTTTGCGCAGTTTTTGAAACCGAGAAAAGCCTCGTACAAACGATACATCTCGCAAGGCTTCGCAGCGTATGGAAGGAATGGCTCTTCTCAGCCGGAGAACTTCAAGCCGTGGGTACGATAAATTGGAGGCTACTAAACAGAACTTTCAATGAGGATAGCCTCACTCTTCTACCGACGCTAATAAATAAGAAGGAAAGACCAGCAGTCATATACGCCGATCCGCCATACACAGACGATCAGTACTCCCGCTATTATCATGTCCTTGAAACTCTCATTCTCTACGATTACCCAGCCACCTCTGGTGTTGGACTCTACCGGCCAAATAGATTCCGTTCGCTATTCTCAGTCAAGACTAGAGCTGTTGAAGCATTTGAAAATCTAATTGATGCAGCCGCCAAAACGGGTGCCGATTTTGGTATTGAGCTATCCAACAAACGGATTAGTCCATGAGGTGGGAGCTAGCCCGCGACAGTTGCTTCGCAAATATTACAGAAGAGTTGAGTGCTGCTATTCTCTGCCCCACACTCACTCGACTTTTGGTGCATCGAAGGGCAGCGTTCGATCCAACGTCGTCGAGACGACATTTATCTGGCAAAGACATGAAAACACAGACAGGTCACTTGAAAGAAATATCTCCTGACGAGATTAAGCGCAATCCCGATAACCCGCGCCTCTTTTTCAGGCCAGAGGAAATGGACACATTGCTGGCATCCATCCGTCTATATGGTATCCAGGTTCCCATCGCCGTTTACGAGGAGTGGGAACCATTACGTTTTGATTGACGGTGAGCGACGATGGCGCGCAGCCCGGAAGCTGAATCTTGCAACTATCCCGGCGCTAGTACAGCCACAGCCGACTCCACTCGCCAACTTACTCTTAATGTTTAATATCCATGCATTAAGGGAGCAATGGGACTATCTCACAATTGCAAACAAGGTCCCACACGTGGTCCGGATGTTCAGAATGAACATCAGAAACAACCGACCGAGCAGGAACTCAGTGAGATCACTGGGCTGACGCGGGGCCAAATTCGTCGATGCAGGTTACTGATTGATTTACCAGAGAAATACAAAGAAATGCTTCAGGCAGAACTCTCGCTTCCCAAGCGCCTTCAAAAGCTGTCAGAGGATTTATTTATCGAGATGGAACGCGCACTAAAGACAGTGCAGCACCGCGTTCCCACGGCTGTGCGCAATCTAGATTCCGCACGCGACGTACTGATCGTCAAAGTTCAGAATGGTCGAATCAACAATATCACTGACTTTCGTAAGCTCTCGAAGATAGCTACTTCGATCAAAAATCTCGGAGTCAAGGAAGCAAAGGCGAAGGCAGCCATTGCCGAAATCCTTGATCCGAGAACAAACACTGGCATAGAGGAAGTGTTCGCCGAACAGTTCGAAATCAGATATGACGAGCAGAAAATTGCTCCTGAATATCGACTCAATCTACGAATATCTTAGAAGTTTCAATTCAGGACAATGAAAAGACTACGGTCGGAAGAGGGATACGGAACCGACTGGTTCAGGCTGAAAGCGATTGATCGAACGGGTCCTTGGATAGGAACTAGCGATGCCCTTTGACACGTTTGATGAACATCTGCAGGGCCGTCGCTGAAATGGTGCAGTGGCATATTGCAGAGTCGAAGTATGGCTCGACCGGTCTTCGGATTGAGGACAGAGATCGCTCCAGAAATCAGCCTGGAGACCGACATTCCACTTTAGGCCGAGCGAGTTCAAAATTCTGGCTGCTCGAAGTAGCAGATAATCTTTATCCTCAAGCGCTTAAAGATCGGCGTACATGACATTCTACATGTATGACGGTGCGCCAATTTCCGTGTACCAAGTGTGTTCCTTGCAGGTATACCAGGGCGATCTAAACAATCAAACAATCCGAGATGTTGTTGCGGGATGGATTTGGAATAGTCACGGTCGATGACAACGGGAAGGCAACCTGCAACAGCGGAACTGCATACCCGCTTGACTCAACACATTTCCGAAGAAGCAACTGAGGTCCGAAACTTTCCGGGCTAAGTAAACGATAAAGGATGAATGTTTGAGGCAGGCACACTCAACTTATTTCACAGATGTAGGGGCAGGGATTACAGCAGGTGGGTCAGATCGTTGAAGCGATGATCTCCTCGATCGCCGCTGAAGCAGCAAAAAAGAATGTCATCTCACAATCTGACGCCGCTGGCGGATTGGCTAACGCTATAGATGCTCTTTATGCAAAACCGACATTCAAGGACCATCGCGCGGCGTTAGGCGCCGCACGTGACTTTACGGAGTTTAGGAATACCGCCAGCCATCCGCGTAAAAATGCAAAAGAGGCTGCCGAAAAGATAAAACAATGCAAGAAAGGATTTATAGACGGAATCAGTGTCGCCGGGAAGCTCCGAGCTGTAGCGGCGCAACTCGGATATACGATCCGTGTTAGCATATCTGAACTACCTCGCACACGATCTTTCTGGGGCGTACGTGCGATTATAATTATGAGCGGGTCAGGCGAAAGGCCGACTGGTTCATTGCGGAAGGCGATGCGGATGCGCACGTGCACAGGGCAGCGCCGAACCGCGTACTCGCCGCTCTGAGGACAAAATATGCAAATGCAAAGAGTAAAGCCGCGATGGATAGGGGACAACCGCGCGGTGCCGACAACGTCAGCGGGAGAGATTCCTCACTTGTTCGGAATGACCCACGTAAAGCAACGGCAAAGAGAACACGGCGGGAGAGACCGCGGAAGCTCAGGTACGCAGGAAAACGAATCAGGGATTCCTCACTGCGTTCGGAATGACGGCGTAAGGGTAGCGGCACGAGAAAACGGCGACCGAGCGGCTGCGGAAGGTCGATGCACCGAGGCCAACGCCCTAATGCCTGAGGATTCCTCACTTTGTTCGGAATGACAACTTAAGGCCAACGCCAACGAGAAAACGGCGACCGAGAACTGCGGAGTCGAACTGCACCAAGAGTGGCAAAAGGCAATGGCTGAGGGATCCCTCACTCCGTTCGGAATGACCACGTAAAGGCAGCTGCAAAGAGAAGACGAGTTAAGCGACGTGCGGAAGCGCAGGAGCGCAGGAAGACGACTCATGGCGTGGTCCTTGGGTCGTAATGGACGAACTAAAGGAAACTGCGGCGAAGCGGAATCCCCTGTTCTTAGGGCGGGCTCCAATAGAGCCCGCACCCGCCGTTCGGAATGAGAATTTAAGGGTTCGCGGTTTTGAATCAGAGCTACTTTTTGGGTGAAGGAAACCAGCCGGCAAAAAGAATGAGGGATTCCTCGCTGCGCTTCGGAATGACAGCTTAGGGCCAACGATTAGGGGTAACGGCGCTATCGCGCAATTTTTCCGATAGGAACGCGCCATGCTGGGTTCGCGGTTTTGAATCAGAGCTGCTTTTTGGGGTGATGGAAACCAACCGGCAAAAAAGAATGAGGGATTCCTCGCTGCGCTTCGGAATGACAGCTTACGGCCAACGATAAAGAGTAACGAGCGCTATCACGCCAATTTTTCCGATAGGTCGCGCCGTGCTGGGTTCGCGGTTTTGAATCAGGGTACTTTTTTGGTGACGGAAACCAACCGGCAAAAAGAATGAGGGATTCCTCGCTTTGTTCGGAATGACAGCTTAAGAGCAACGATTAAGAATATAGAGTAACGGCGCTATCACGCCAGTGTTTCCGATAGGTCGCGCCATGCTGGATTCTTGGTTTGAATCAGGGCTACTTTTTTCGATCTTCTCCAGGCTTTGATTTCTTTTTCTCTTCGATGGCGCTTGTGGGTCCGGCGTGCAGCTCGAACCAAACTAGTTTTGCTACGTTGTACTGCTTGGTGAAGCTTTCCAGGCGCTTTTGTTGGTGCTCCCAGAGGCGGCGGGTGAGGCTGTTGGTCATGCCGGTGTAAAGGACGCCGGACTTACCGGAGAGGATGTAGACGTAGAAGGTTTTCTGCATAGGCGCGGTGTCGGGGCGCTGTTCGGATCGCCGCGCGGATGGTATCACTTTGACGCGACGAGGGCGGAATGCGGAAGATCGAGCGCTACGTTCGACCCACGAGCACACGGCCCAAAAGAATGAGGGATTCCTCACTTTGTTCGGAATGACAACTTAGGTGCCAAGGCAATGCAAAGGCGAAGACGAACGCAAAGGAAGGGCAAGATCACGGAATAAGAGACAAAAAAAAGAAGAAAACGGGACAACCGCCTGGAGTTTGACCACTGAATGAGATCTGACAGAACCCGTTACGATCGGGCGAGGGAATGCGGGCGAGAGACTTTCTTGCGGGTCCGGCGAGGAGGATTTCCCACGGATCGGAAGTATTCATCCAGGGTGACGTAATCACCTTTTAGAAATGCGTTTCACCGCGGCGAATCGCGCGCAGTTCAGCGGGAGTTGCCGCTTCGGTGGGAAGCTTCCGGCGGGAAAAATACCACAAGATGGCCTCGTGGCGACATCGGAGGGGTTGCGGTTCTCTTGTTTCGCAGCGCGTGCAACGCGCTGCCCGACGGCAGGCGGCAGCTTTATGGTGTAGGTGCGGGTGGCCATGCACACAGATTAGCACTTGCCGAGGTAGCGGCACGAGTAAGGAATGAGAGATTCTTCGCTGCGCTCAGAATGACAACTTAAGGGCAAAGAAGAGGCGGGGAGAAAGAAAAGCAAAAGGCGGAAACGAAAAAAGGCAAAGAAAGGCGGGGAGAAAGGCAACGGAAAGGAGAACGAAGAAAGAAGAAAAGGGGAGAGACCCCCTGCGGTTTGACTGCTGAATGAGATCTGACAGAACCCGTTGCGATATTGAGGTGAACTTTGCTTGCGCCTCGTGGGCCTTGCGGCTTGGAGGCGCTGACACGGACCGCCGTTTTACGGGCGGGTGGGCAGGTTGGCCTGCGTACATTAACAGGCGCGCCTGCCTGATTGTTTAGAAAGGAGGTGATCCAGCCGCAGGTTCTCCTACGGCTACCTTGTTACGACTTCACCCCAATCATGAGTCATACCTTGGGCGCCTGCCTCCTTGCGGTTAGCTTGGCGACTTCTAGTACAACCCACTTTCGTGATGTGACGGGCGGTGTGTACAAGGCCCGGGAACGTATTCACGGCGTCGTTCTGATACGCCATTACTAGCGATTCCGGCTTCATGCAGTCGAGTTGCAGACTGCAATCCGAACTGAGCACGGTTTTCTCCGATTAGCTCCCCCTCGCGGGTTCGCGACGGTTTGTACCGTGCATTGTAACACGTGTGTAGCCCTGGACATAAAGGCCGTGCTGACTTAACGTCATCCCCACCTTCCTCTCCGTTATCCGGAGCAGTCCTCTTAGAGTTCCCCCTTGCGGGTGGCAACTAAGAGTAAGGGTTGCGCTCGTTGCGGGACTTAACCCAACACCTCACGGCACGAGCTGACGACAGCCATGCAGCACCTCTACTCGAGTCCCTTGCGGGAAGGCGATGTTTCCACCGCTGGTCCCGAGCACTTCGAGCCCAGGTAAGGTTCTTCGCGTTGCGTCGAATTGAACCACATGTTCCACCGCTTGTGCGGGCCCCCGTCAATTCCTTTGAGTTTCAGCCTTGCGACCGTACTCCCCAGGCGCAGGACTTAACGCGTTAGCTACGGGACGACCCGCCAACGCGGGCCACCCCAAGTCCTGATCGTTTAGGGCTAGGACTACCAGGGTATCTAATCCTGTTTGCTCCCCTAGCTTTCGTTCCTCAGCGTCAGTTGCGGTCCAGCCAGCCGCCTTCGCCACGGGTGTTCCTGCAGATATCTACGCATTTCACCGCTACACCTGCAATTCCACTGGCCTCTCCCGCACTCGAGCACGGCAGTTTCGGGAGCAGCCTCTGAGTTAAGCCCAGAGATTTCACTTCCGACTTGCCGCACCGCCTACGAACCCTTTACGCCCAGTAATTCCGAGCAACGCTGGCCCCCTACGTCTTACCGCGGCTGCTGGCACGTAGTTAGCCGGGGCTTCTTATACCCGTACCGTCAAGCCCTTACGGGCGTTTCGTCCGGGTCGAAAGGGGTTTACACTCCGAGAAGCTTCATCCCCCACGCGGCGTCGCTGCGTCAGGCTTTCGCCCATTGCGCAAGATTCCCCACTGCTGCCTCCCGTAGGAGTCTGGACCGTGTCTCAGTTCCAGTGTGGCCGGCCATCCTCTCAGACCGGCTACCGATCATTGCCTTGGTGAGCCGTTACCTCGCCAACAAGCTAATCGGCCGCGGGCCCCTCCCCCAACGCCCTTGCGGGCTTTGAATCCGAATTCCGAAGAATCTGGAATGTCATGCGGTATTAGCCCCGCTTTCGCGGGGTTATCCCCCTTTGGAGGGCAGGTTACCCACGTGTTACGCACCCGTGCGCCGTGCGCCGGCCTGCTGTATTGCTACAGCAGACTGCGCACTCGACTTGCATGTGTTAAGCACGCCGCCAGCGTTCGCTCTGAGCCAGGATCAAACTCTCGTTTGAAGCTGGTTGTTCTGAGAACTGCGACTCCGGCAGAGCCGGAATGTGAGTTTCAGAACGAACTTATTTGTGTCGCTCGGTTCACTCAAAAACCGAACGGGTTCTGGCACATCTCATTCAGTTGTCAAAGAGCAGGGCTTCCTGTCAGGCAGGAGCTGTAAAGCAATTTACGGAGTATAGCACCGCAAGTAAAAAAGTCAAGAGCGATGGTGGCGTTTTGCGATTCGCCGGAGTGGGAATTGATGCAAGTTTTTGTTGCGCGGCCGAGTTGGCCGGTGGCGCAAAAAGTAAGGGAGACAGCCCAGGTCAAGCCGTCTCCCTTATGTCCCCCGGTGAGGGGGCCGTGTCCAATCCTGTCGGGTGGGACCGGACATTTTTGTGTGGTGCTATGTATTGAGGTTAGGCGGCATGAAGGTTCCATTCTTTTGGGTCTTTTGAAGGATTTGCCAAACGATCTTTTCTGATGGAGTTAGGCCGATGGTGACAATGGCGGACCTTATGGTGGGCCTGGGTAGACTTGAACTACCGACCTCGCCCTTATCAGGGGCGCGCTCTAGCCACCTGAGCTACAGGCCCAAAGTTGACGGCGATTTTAACACGCTCTGTAATTGGCCGATAGGGATGAGAAGCGGTGTCCGGAAAATGCCCGCATGAAAGCAATGCAAGTAATGGCTGCGAGACGGTCAGGCCAGCGCGATGAGGTCGATCTCGACGCGCACGTCGCGCGGCAGGCGAGCAGCCTGCACCGTCGCTCGCGCCGGGGCGTGACCGGTAAAATAGCGGGCATAGACTTCGTTCATGGCGGCAAACTCATTCATGTCGAGGAGGAAAACCGTGGTGCGGACGACCTTATCCATGGTCGAGCCGGCGGCCTCCACGATGCCTTTGAGATTTTCGAGCACCCGTTCGGTTTGCGCGGAAATGTCCCCGAGGACAAGCTGCTGAGTGCGCGGATCGAGCGCGATCTGGCCGGATACAAATACGAACCCGTTGGCGCGAATGGCCTGTGAATAAGGGCCTATCGCTTGCGGACCGCGGTCGGTTGAGATTACCTCTTTCACGTGTTCCTCCCTTTTGTAAGCTGCAAATATTTTGAAATTAGGAACGGCATTGAGTCGAATGTTTATGGAGTGCGATGCCGCGCGCGAAAATCGGCGGGGATATCCACAGAGCTGAGCCAGGAGCGGAACATGGCGGCCAGGTCGCGGTGCGAGGCGGCTTCCAGGGCCGAGCGCAAATCTGCTTCTCCAGCGGATTTTCCGGCCATGTCCTGCACGAGAGTGTGCAAAGCGAGTGCGAAGTTTTGCTTGCCGACGAGTTCCTCGAGGGCGACAAAAAATAATGCGGCTTTAGCCCCGCCGGCGGCGCGTTCTTCCGGCGTGCGCGGAATGATAGGCACGATGGGAAAATTCCTTGGCGCGTTTGCGGACGCCGGGGCCGGAGCGCCAGCGCGGTAAGAGTCGAACGTAGCCATCAGCGCGGCAATGCCGCGGCGGCGCGCAGGCTCGCCGTCGCGCGCTTCGGCGGCGGCCAGCACAGCAAAACGCGCGAGGCCGTCGCGAAGCAAATACTGCGCGGCGGGCGACACCTGCACGCGCCAGCCAAACCAAGTCTGGGCCAGCTCGTATTCGGCTAGCTCGAGCACGGGTTCAGAAGAAATGCCACGCTCGAAGGCGCGCTGGTCGAGCAAAATGCCCTGGGGAAATGACAGGGCCGACAGGGCCGCTGTCGGATCCGGCTGCAGTTCGGCAACAGGAGCGTCGAGTGGCGGAATCGGGGTGGGGGCTTCCACGGCGCGCACGGACCACGGGACGGCGGCTTTACCGCGTGGCACGATGTAAAGAGGGCCGAATAGTCGTTCATATTCGGCGGAGGTCACGGCTAGGCGATCGGCCGCCTGCTGTGCGGGAGCGGCGTCCAGAGGGTCGAAAGTCCAGAAAATCACGCTGGAATTTCTGGTCGCGGCGACGCGCTCGCGGTAGCGGCCGGCGATCACAAATGGCGGAAAATCGGCGGGCGTCACGCGAAATTGCAACTGCGCGGCAGTCCCGGCAGGGACCTGTTCCTTGCCGGGCGCGAGCACCAGAAAGCCCGGAGGAACAGAAACTTCAAAAGTCTCCTGGGAGGCACGCACATCCGCCTTGGCAAATACGCCAACGGGCGGCTGCCAATGGGGGAAGGCTGCGAGGTCGACGATGTAAAAGCCTTGCGCAGAAGCGCCAACGGCGGCCCCGCCTTCGGGATTCGGCTGAAGATCGTAATCAAAAACAATCGTGTGCGCGTCGCCCGGTTTCCAGTGCTTCTCAAAAGGGACGCGTTCAGGTGAATCCGAATTGCGAGTGACGGGCTCGATCTGCTGCCCATTGACGCGAAAAATCAAGTTGGCGATCCGGACGGAATTCCCCGCGGGCAACGAAACATCGAGATAGGAGAGCGCGCTGTTGCCGATGTTTACAAGCTCATCGCTAATGCGCACGTGGATGTATTCGGCAGTCATTGCAGCGACAGGTGGAGGGGCTGCAGCCGGTGCAGGTGCAGCGGAGGAAACGGGCGGTGCGGACGCCGACGGCGGCGAGGAAACTTCGCCGATCGCGTCGTCTCGCGAAGTGTGTTTAAAACCGGGCCCTATGGGAACAGTGCAGCCGGCGAGAAATGCGACGAAAAGCAAGATGGTGCAGCGGATTGGGGTGCGCGCGCTCAAGAAGCGATTCTATCGGCTGGCTGAGGCGCGGTCAAAGTAACTCGGAACCATGTGGCCATGGTCGCAATCCACTTCCTACACTACAATTTTGTTAGGATTCACGAGACGCTGAGAGTGAGGCCTGCGATGGCTGCTGGCCTTTCGGATCATATTTGGTCACTAGAGGAAATTATGCATCTATTGGGTCAGAAAGCGTCCAAGGCTATGGCGTGAAGGACTGGCCGCTGTTACCCATCGCAATTTTCTGGGCTATCTGTGGAACCTATATCACGGCCAGACCTGGGACCTTTCTGCGCAATACTCAATTCCCGTGGACTGCGCTTCCGCCCTGGGGGGCACGTCTACTTGGAGTCTTCGTTCTTATAGGTGCTGTGGTCATGTTCCGAATATATTTCATCAGGAATTGGCTCTAATTTCAAACTGAGACACTACCGAAAGACTAATGAACCGGTAAGCGCCAGCGTTATGAATTTTCGGCGCGCGTGGAGACGCTAGCGGCGTCGCATTCCTTTCTGGTGGACGAAGGTATGACCGCCCGCGAGGTAATTACGGCGCATGATGATGTCGTCAGCATCGGTATCGGTCGTGCCCCGATTGATTTCGGCAATCAATTCATTTTGGTTCAGTCCGGCGTTCTGTAGATCGGCGATCTTGGCGGTGGAGAGTACCGGCTGGCCCGCGGCCCGCCGCCTGGCGACTGACAGAATCACCTCGTCGGACAGGCCGGCAAGGCGCAACGCCTGCGCTTCGCCTGCCCAACTCACCAACTGACCGAGACGTGCCAACGCGAGTATGGAATTTTGCTGGAAGCCGGCGCCCAGCAGTCCAGCAACGGCCTCACCACCTGCGAAAGGCTGCTGATGGGCGCGAGCGGTGCGCACGAGCTCGATGCAGGAAGTATCATCAAGGCCCGCTCCGCGGGCCGCCACAAGTTGCTGCACTTCGGCGCTGCTGATTTTGAGCGTGCGGAGCTGCTCGGCACCATTGAAGTCCATGCCGGCCTGATCAAGTGGCGTCATGTCCGCGTGCCGCACGTTGCTGCAGCCAGCGAGCGCGGCCAAGACCAGTGCGGCGGCCAGAGGAATGCGGACGCACTGGCGAGCAAACGCACTGCGGAATTGAGGCATGGGGCTCGGCACAGATCTATTTTAGTTATGGCGGCAGCGAACGGCGAAACTCCCTGTTTGGCCGATAACCTTTTAGTTAGGGGCCTAACAAGTGGATTAAAAGGCGTCAAAGTAAGGCGCCGATAGAAGACCGAAAGCAGCCTGCAGAAATTTTTTTTGATGGAGACCGGCGGCGGCCTGGAATTAATTACCGTGGGCCGCGCGTAGCGATCGCGAGCAGGTAGCTAAGGTTTCCACGCTCACTAATACCGGCGACGCTGCGACGTGCAATTCCTCATTCTTTTGGTTCGGGCTTTTGGTTCGGGCTTTTGGATCGGGGCGCGGCTGAGAGATTCCTCACTTCGTTCGGAATGGCGACGTTAGAACCAAGTGACCGCAGCGGAGGGATTTTAGACCAGGCGAATCCTGGCGGCCCAATGCCCACTGGGCCGCGACTCGGGAAAATCAGGAGGGACGTGGGCTAAACGCGGTATACGCGCTCGACCGCCAAGACGCCTGAAATGCGCTTGATATTTTTGAGGATTCGTTCGAGTTGCGTGCGATCGGTAATCTCCACGACCGCCTCAATGCGGGCATTCAAATGGTCGGGCCGGCTTTCGAGCGAGCGAATGTTGGCGTCCACAGAGCTGATCACCTTAGTCATATCCGCGAGGAGGCCGGGACGATCCTTGGCCAGGAGCAAGAGCGTGATGGGATAGGTTTCCTGGCCGGCTTCGCTCCATTCCACGGCAATGCGCCGCTCGGCTTGATAGAGGAGATTTTGCACGTTGGGGCAAGCGGTGTTGTGAACGGCCACGCCGCGGCCCCGCGTGATGTAGCCGACAATGGCATCGCCGGGAATGGGATTGCAGCATTTGGCGCGATAGACCATCAAGTCATCGTGGCCGCGAACCAGAATGGCGGCATCGCCAATGCCGAGCATACGCTTGACGGTGGAAACGATGCGGGTGGGTTTTTCTCCGGCCTCGCCGGTCTTTTCTTCGGCATCGCGCCCAGTGAGTTTCGCGAGGACCTGGCGGGCCGAATACTGGCCATAACCGATATCGGCGTAAAGATCCTCGAGCTTGGCGCGCCCGTACTCGCCCGCCACGCGGAGCAAATCCTCGTCCGGAATTTTTTTCAGGCTGACGCCGAATTGCCGCGCTTCGCGCTCGACCAGCTTGCGGCCCATTTCCGTGGCTTCCTGGCGCTCGTGCAGATTGATCCACTGCCGGATTTTGGTGCGCGCGTGCGAAGTGCGCACGAAGCTGAGCCAATCGCGGCTGGGGCCGTGGCCTTTCTGCGTGAGGATTTCGACGACATCGCCATTGGCCAAAGGATGGCGCAAGGGCACGATCTGGCCGTTCACCTTGGCGCCGACGCACTGGTGGCCGACTTCGGTGTGAATGGTATAGGCAAAATCGACGGGGGTGGCATCGCGAGGCAGCGCCAGGACCTTGCCCTTGGGAGTGAAGGTATAAACTTCCTCGGGGTAGAGATCGACCTTGAGCGTGGAAAGGAACTCGGAGGGCTCGCGCATTTCGCGCGCCCAGTCGATGAGCTGGCGCATCCAGGCGACACGCTGATCGTCGCCGCCGGAAGCGCCCGCGCCGTCTTTGTAACGCCAATGCGCGGCCACACCCTGCTCGGCGATACGGTGCATCTGCTCGGTACGGATCTGCACTTCGAAAGATTGCCCGGCGTGGATTACGGTGGTGTGCAAAGACTGGTAGAGGTTGGGCCGGGGCATGGCAATGTAATCTTTGAATCGCCCGGGCACCGGCCTCCAAAGCTGATGAACGATGCCCAGGGCGGCGTAGCAGTTCCGGACCGAATCGGTGACGACGCGCACGGCCAGCAGGTCGTAAACCTGATCGACCGTGCGCTTCTGCCGCTGCGCTTTCTGATGGACCGAATAGAGCCGCTTGATGCGGCCATCCACCGCCGCGGGCAAACCGTTATCGACCAATGATTGCCGGATGGTGGCCTGCACGCCGGCCAGGAATTTCTCAAACTCTTCGCGACGCGCGACAACGGTGTCGTGCAGTTCGGCATATGCGGAAGGCTCGAGATAGCTGAACGCCAGGTCTTCGAGGTCGCCGCGAATCGCGCCCATGCCCAGGCGGTGCGCGATGGGGGCGTAAATATCGAGCGTTTCGCGCGCGATACGCTCCTGCTTTTCGGCCGGGAGAAATCCCAAGGTGCGCATGTTGTGCAGGCGATCGGCCAGCTTTACCAGCACGACGCGGACGTCGGTGACCATGGCCAAGAGCATTTTTCGAACGCTCTCGGCCTGACGGGCTTCGGGGGAGACCAGGCCGAGACGGCTGATTTTGGTTACGCCCTCGACCAGACGGGCGGTCTCGGCGCCAAAGCGGGTGGTGATGTCAGAGAGCGGAATGCGCGTGTCTTCTACGACGTCGTGCAGCAAAGCGGCGGCGAGGGTGGTGACATCAAGCCGTAAATCGGCCAAGATGTGCGCGACCTCGAGAGGATGTGAGAGATAGGGCTCGCCAGATTCGCGCGTCTGCGATTGATGCTGCTCGGCGGCAAATTGGAAGGCGCGGCGCAAAATCTCCACGTCTTCGTTGGGGCGATTCTGGCCGACCACGTCGAGCAGAGCGGCAAAGCGGCCTTGCAGGCCACGCTCAGCCAGGGAGGCACGGCTTACCGCGACGAGTCCTGGGGCCGCGGAATTGTCTAAGTTCGCCATTGGTGAATTGCATCGCGTACGCCAGATCCGCGCGAATGATCGGACTGGGGCCGATGCTCGCCATCCAGTGCAGCTCATCCATTATAGGACGGCTGTAAACCTCCATTGTAAGACGATCGGCAGCAGACGCGCCAGAAGCGTGCCTCGGGGGTAGTGGGCTACTTTCACCCGGTTCGTGATATTCTGCGCGTCAATATGAGAAACAAACTTGCTTGGGGCGTCATCTCCGCTGTAAACGTAGCAGCCGTACTTATCGGTTTCCAACTCAAGTCCTCGCATTCGTTCGCCCTAAGCAGGGCTGGCACGTGGCAGTTCTTCATCGGCTTCTCTTCCATGGTTTGCTGCGGTTTTTTGATGATCTGGGTAGCGGGTCGCGCCACGGCAAATAAGGTTGTCCAGGCTGGCGGTTGGGCGGCTGTAGTCATCGGTACGATGGTCGTACTGCTCCTCCATTCTTCCGGCGCGGCCATTGTTGGCAGTTTGCTCGTTTTATTTGGTCAGGTTTACGTTTGGTTAGGGCATTTCAATATCCGGTTCTTCCGGCATCAAACGGCGGGCACGCAAACTCCGCACTAAACCCTATAGACGCTTTTGTGAAAGTAGGACACTACTGCCTCGGGGGTAGTGGGCTACTTTGAAATGCGGGGCTGTTTGCTAATGGGAAGCTCGCCAGTAAGCCATAGACGCCACTTTTTCGTCCACTGTGGACCGCGCAAAGAAGAAAATCGGCTGGAGATTGCTATTCGCCTCATTAGTACACCCATAGCAATGGCTATGCCAAGAATCGCTAGCGTGACGTGGGAACTCATATTCACAACTACCTCTGCCCCGATCATAACCCCAAACCTTTCATTTAGGCCGCGCTTCCCTCGAATTCTTCGGCTTCCAGCAACCCGACTAAATCACTAACGCCTTCCCGGGCGGTCTAATTCAAAGTAGCAACTACACCTCGGGGCGCACTAAGCGGCCACGGACGCCGCGGCGGCCAGAACCAGAGGCTCAGGAATAAAAAAAACGGCGCCCCGAAATTGGCTGCGGGACGCCGTGGACGCCGGACTGCGCTCAAGATGTGGCTACGACTTGGCCGCGTTCTCCGCAGCCTTCTGCTTGATCTCTTTCACCTTGTCGAGCAAGCCATCGGCTTGTTTTTCGATGGAGGCGCGGGTAGCGGTGTCGGATTCGTCGGCCTTTTGGCGCAGGAGAAGACTCTGATAGGCCATGGCGTCGGCGTAGTCAGGGCGCAATTCCACAGCCTTGTCGAGCATCTTGAGCCCTTCGTCGACCAGCGAGCCGTATTGCTGGGTGAACTCGGTGCGCATCTTGTCGGGCAGCGGATCGGCATCCTTTATTTGCTTCTTGGGGTTTTCCGAATTGAAGCGCTGGCGCATCTCGGCATTGGCGCGGTAGGCCAAAGTCCAATCCACGACGCCCACCCAGTAATAAGGATCGGGGTCATCAGGCTTCAAGGAAATATGCTTCATGTGGTACTTCTTGGACTCTTCGAACTTGTCCGGGGTGAAGGGCGTGCCAGCCATCTGGAAAAGGATGGAACCGATACCATCGATGGCGGAAACATTTCCCGCATCGACTGAGAGCACATCTTGGAATTCGGTGACGGCCTGCTGGCCGACGCGAACGTTTTCGTCGGAAGGAGCGCCAGGAATGTATTCGGTGGCGTAGGCGGTGGCCAGGTAAAGGCGCGCGTTCATCAGCGAGGGATCGAGCTCCTTGGCCTGCTTGAAATCCTCAATGGCGGCATCGTACTGGCCATTGCGGAAAGACGCGACTCCCTGGTTGAGGAGATCGCGAGCCTTGAGCTTGGCACAACCGGAAGCGCCAAAAACGACGGCCAGCACGGCGATCGCGGCCAGCGCCGAAGAACTGTTAAAGCGATTTGCCGTAGTGAGTGCGTTTGCGTTCATGGGAAGCTTTCCATCTCCACTTTGTTTTCAGGTCTTCCCGCGTGCGCGGGGAGAGCTAACCGCCCGCAAGGACTAAGCCTCAAAGGTCGGCGGTGTATCCGGGGCAGTGCCAGCCGAACTTGTTTACTGCCCAGCTTCCAGCCGGGCGGTGATCAGCCCAACTTTGTCGACGCCGGACTCGCGCATGATGTCAATGGCGCGGGCCACATCGGAGAAGATGACCGAGTCGTCTCCCTTGACGAAAGCCACTTTTTCAGCACGCAACTTGAAGATGTCGTTCAGCCGGGGACCGAGCGAGTCCCAAGTGGCATCTTCCTCATTGATTTTGAGCTTATTGTTGTCCATGACCTGCACCACGATGGTCTTGGTCTGCAATTGTTCTTCATTCTTTTGGTTTGGGGGCGCCGGCTGAGGCACCAGCGCATCGAGGCCCTTGGGGGTAAGCGGCGTGATGACCATGAAGATGATCAGCAGCACCAGCAAAATATCGATCAGCGGCACGACGTTCATGGAGGCCATTGCGCCGCCCTTTTTTCCTCCGACGTCCATTCCCATGGTCTTAGCTCCCTCTAGCGAACTTGGCGGTGCTGCGAAGCAGCCCGCGACGGTGAAACCTAACAACTATCAACTATAATATCGATAATATTGGTGGGCCACCTATGTGAGCCACCGGCCTACGAAACATCCAATCAGCCCACGAACATCCAATCGTGGCGCCGGCCACGATGCCCGGCGCCAGCAGTTTAAATCTCACCCTCGCCGACACGACTCGCGCTTAGTCCGCCGGGGGCGAAGGGGCGCGAGTACTTTCCAGCCGGTCGGTGAGCAGTCCGACGTTGTCAACGCCGGCGGACCGAACTTCATCAACAACCTTGACGACATCGCCGTATTTCGCGCGGCCATCACTCTTGATAAAGACGGTCTTATCGACGCGGCTCTCGATGCGATCGCGCACTTGCGAAGTCACCTGATCGAGTGCGGTTTTCTGGCTGCCGATAAAGATATCGCCGCTGCGGGAAATTCCGACGATGACGGCGTCGTCTTTATCGGCATTGGGCATGTCGGTAGGATTGGGAACTTTGGCCATTTCCACGGACATACCCTTTTGCAGCATGGGGGTGACGACCATGAAGATAATCAACAGCACGAGCATGATGTCGGCCATCGGAATAATATTGGGGGCCGCCATCACGGGTGCTGCGGTTGCTTTGAAGTGCGCCATGGCTTATTTCTTTCCGCTCCGCCGGGTGATGAAGTAGTTGATCAACTCCATGGAGGAGTTGTCCATCTCCACGTCGAAAGCTTCCACTTTATTGGTGAAATAATTGAAGGCCCAGACGGCCGGCACGGCGACGAGCAAGCCGAGCGCGGTGGTGACCAAGGCTTCCGAAATACCGCCAGCGACGGCGGAGAGCCCGGTGGCCTTGGTGGATTCGATGCCCTTGAACGCGTTGATGATGCCGACCACGGTGCCGAACAAACCGACGAACGGCGCGGTGGAACCGATGGTCGCGAGACCGCTGAGGCCGCGCTTCATATCGGCATGAACGATGGCGATGGAGCGATCAAGACCACGCTTAGCGGCTTCCACGACTTCGTTTTCGGGAACTTGCGACGAGGCGGATTGAAACTCGGAGAGACCCGTGGCCACAACTTTGGCGATGTGGCTCTTCTTGTTGCGCTCGGCGATGGAGATAGCCTCGTCAAGCTTGCCTTCGCGTAGCGCTCCGGCAACCTGCTGCACGAAGACTCGCGATTGTTTCCGGGCCGCGCTGTACATCAAGGCCCGGTCGATCATCACGCCCAGCGACCAGGCGGACAGAATGAACAGAATGAACACCACCGTTTTGGCGATGATGCTCATCGAACCCCACATGGACCGCAAATCCCAATTCCCTGCCTGCAGCGCCACCAAGTTCATTGCAGATACCGCGACGTTCGCAACCATACGGTTTGCTCCTTTTCATTCGTTCAGACAGTATCGGCCAAAACCGTCCCACGGTCGGGCTCCAGCCGGAATTCCGGGCAGCCGCGCTAGGGCCGGCTACCCTCCCAACACAAAAGTGACAGTGATCGTTGTATCGACTTCGACCGGATCGCCATTGAGCTGAGTGGGCTGATAGCGCCACTGCTTAACGGCGTCCAGAGCGGACTGCACCAGCAGCGGGTGGCCGGAAACAACTTCCAACTGGCCTACACGCCCATCCTTGTCGATGATGGCGTGGAGCACAACGTTGCCCTGGATACGCGCCTGGCGAGCCAGTGCGGGATAAAGTGGCTGCGGTTGCGCCACAATTTTCGCCGCCTGCACCTGTCCGCCAAGTTTGATGCGGCTAGGCGCAGCCTTGGGTGGAGGAGGCGGGGCGTAGGCGGAACTGCCGCCGCCGAGTCCGCCGAGAATATCTCCGCCGCCGAGTCCGCCCAGCACGCCGTTACCTGCCACAGGCTCGGGAGGCAATTCGGCTTCCTTGAACACCGCGACATCCTTAGGAATGGCGCGCGGCGCCATTAACTTGCCCTGGGTCAGGAGGCGGGCGACGGGCTTGACCACCTTCACGGGCGCCGCTTGAGGAGGCGGCGGCGGCGGAGGTGGCGGTGGCGGCGCAATGAGGAGCGTGCTCAACATCGCCTTGGGCAAAGCCTGCGTGTAGATTAGCGGGATCAGAATCAAGACGAAAAGGATGAGGGACTGGACGACCACCGAAAGGGCTACCGCCCAGCTCTTATTCGTCTTTTTCTTTACCGCGGATGATTCCACTAACTCATCAAACATATGTCCTACCTTCTGCCGGCCGGAGCCAAGCGTCCAGACGCTTCGACCGGCCGTGCTTTAGCGCTCGCTGCCGAACCAGAAACAGGGATCGCCCCAGGGCCCACACCTCGCCATTGATACCAGGCGACGACGAGGGGAGCGGCGATACCGAAACTTGAGTACGTTCCTACCAGAATTCCCACCACCAACGCAAACGAAAAACTGCGGAGGACCTCGCCACCCATCAAGAAAAGTACCAGAACTGTTAGGAAGGTTAGGCCACTGGTAAGAATCGTACGGGAAAGAGTTTGATTGATGGAGCGGTTGACGATAGCGGGAAAGGGCTCGCGCCGCATCAGGCGGGTATTCTCGCGAATGCGATCAAAAATCACGATGGTATCATTCATGGAATAGCCAACCAGCGTCAGCAGCGCCGCGATAACCGTCAATGAAATCTCAAAATGCAGCAGTGAAAAGAGTCCCAGGGTGATGAGCACGTCGTGAAAGACCGCAAGAACAGCGGCGGCACCGTACACCCACTCGAATCGAAATGCAATATAAATCAGCATTCCGGCCAGGGCATACAGTGTCACCAGTACGGCCTGGCGGCGGAGTTCGGTGCCCACTTTAGGCCCAACAATTTCCACATTAATGACGGCGAAAGGGCTGGCGTAATACGAATCGTGCAGCGCAGCAAGCACGGCAGGCGTAGCACCAGCCGACCGCAGGTCGTCGATGTTCGCGATCACGCCGTGTGCGACGCGGTCGCGATAGTCGGTCAATTGCTTCGCGAGCTGCTGGTAACGGTCGCCGGCCGCGGCACCGGCAGACAGAGGATCTTTGCGCACCAGAACTTCCGCAACATCAGAAGGAGTTGCGGCGTTGAAGTCCTGCTTGCCGGGCTGGCCGGCACCCAGAGTCGCGTGCAAGGCATTCAGGATGTCGGACTTCCCGGCATCGAGCGCGACCGTGCCTTGGCCTTGCTGCGGCAGATAGATCACCACTTCATTGGCATTGGGATTAGAAATATCGCTGATCTGCTGGATCACGCTCTGCCCCAGGCCCTGCTGCCCCAGCCCTTGGCGAAGTTGATCGACCGGAGGCTTGCCGGCGAAGCGGACGTAGACCAGCGTGCCGCCCTTGAAATCGATCCCGTAGTCCAAGCCACCTTTATGCACCCAGGAGGCCGCGCCAATCAGCAGGAGGGTCGCGGAAAGGGCAAAGAAGTACTTGGCCTTGCTCATCCAGTCTAAGTTGACGTCGTGATGAAAAAGTTCCATGCGAAATCCGACCCCTCGGTCCCCTGCTCTTCTATGTTAGACACCGTCCGCGCCAGGTTAGTGCCCGACGCGGGAGAAGCACAAAAAATTCTCTTAGATACTCAACGCCTGCTGACGCTGCATCTTGCCCAGATGCCAATCGAAGATCACACGCGATACGTAGACGGCCGTAAACAGGTTCGCGACCAAACCAATGGTCAGGGTGACGGCGAAGCCCCGGACCGGGCCGGTGCCGAACACAAAAAGAAAGACCGCGGACACCACAGTGGTCACGTGGGTATCAATAATGGTCAGAAAGGCGCGCTTAAACCCCAAATCAACGGCGGAGGGGGCGGGCTTGCCAGCGCGCAATTCCTCTCGAATGCGCTCAAAGATGAGCACGTTTGAATCCACGCCCATACCGATGGTGAGAATCACTCCGGCGATGCCCGGCAAGGTAAGCACCGCACCAAAGTAAGCCAGCGCAGCGAGCAATATCACCAAGTTCAGGAGTAAAGCAACCACCGCATTCACGCCTGAGAGCCGGTAATAAACGACCATAAAGATCAGCACCACCAGAAGACTGACTGTGGACGCCTGGACGCCGTGGCGGATGGAATCGGCGCCGAGCGAGGGCCCCACCGTGCGTTCTTCGAGATAGCGGATGGAAGCAGGGAGTGCTCCGGCCCGCAGCACCAGCGCGAGGTCGTTCGCTTCCTGCTGCCCGAAGCGCCCCGTGATGCGGCCGGAGTCGTCAATGCGGCTCTGAATGGTAGGTGCGGACTCAACCTTGTGATCGAGAACAATGGCCATGGGCCGGCCGATATTCTGCTCGGTAAAAGGGCCGAAACGACGGGCGGCATCGGTGGAAAGGGTAAACGCCACTTCGTAACTTCCGGGATTGTCGGTGCTGGGGAGCGGTGTAGCGCTGCGCAGGTCACGCCCGGTAATGATCGGAGCGCGATCGACAAGGTATATGCTGCCTTGCCCTGCAGCATCAGCAGTTTTGGAAGGCAACATCTCGGTGCCCTGTGGCAGAACACCGCCGTGGGCGGCGAGCGCCGCGGTCTCCGACGGATAGGGATTGGGATCCTCGACTCTCAAAAGCTCAAGCTGGCCGCCGGCCTGAATCACCGACTTGGCCCTATTGGGATCGCCCTCGCCCGGCAACTCGACGATGATTTCATTTTCGCCTTGGCCATAGGGCGCGACGAAGGGCTCGGTCAATCCCAGAGCGTCGATGCGCCGCCGAATCGTTTCCTGGGATTGCGCCATGGTCTGCTCTTGAATGGCGGATACGGTCGAAGCCTTCGTGGTCAGCGTGTAACCCGAGGATTCGCCGGGTGCGGGCGCGATATCCCAATCGGGGAAGCTGGAACTGACCAGATCGCGAAAGGCCGCCGTCGACTCGGGCGCCAGATTGTGCACCAGGATTTGGGTGTCGCTGACCTTCCGAATTTCATCGTACCGAACATTTTTTTCGCGCAACTGCGTCGCCAGATGGTCGAGCACCTGATCGGTCTGCTGGCTGACGGCTTCATTTACCTGCACTTGCAGAATAAGGTGCGTCCCTCCTTGCAGATCGAGCCCGAGCTTGATGCGCCTCCCAAAATTGTCACGCAGTTGCGCCGCGGAGGTGGGCAAGGCCGGCAAGCCGAACAGGCCGTACGCGCAAAGCAAGACCACCAGGGCGATAAAAAAAATCTTCCACTTCAGATTGGGGTTCATGAATTCAGTTCTTGTATCCCACAGGGACGGTTATGGATTGGGCTCCAAGTAGAGCCCGCATTCCGCTTAACGGTGATCCGCCGCTCGGCCGGACGAGCACCCTGTGGATTAAGATTTCTCCTCTTTAATTTCCGACTGTATATCCGCAATGGCCGAGCGGGCGACTCGCACTTTCACCTGTTCGGCGATGCGCAACTGGACGGCGTCGGGTTCGAGGCCCACGATAGTACCGTACAGGCCTCCGCTCGTGACTACCTTATCGCCGTTTTTCAAAGCGTTCAACATGGCCTGGGTTTTCTTCTGGCGGCGCTGCGCGGGGAGAATCAGCAGCACGTAGAAAATCACCATGATGATAACCAGCGGCAGGAAGGCGACCAGTCCGTTGCCGGAGGCTTGCGCAAACAGAATGGTCATCGCCGCAGGGCTCACGATCATGCCCGGCCCCTTCGCAATGAATAAAATCCGCCGCCGGCCACGACATCGACATCGCGACCGCGCGCATCACGACTTTCTGCGATTGGCTTCTTCAAGTTCGATGCCTATATCCCGCGGCGAGGATTGCCATCCGCGACCTACTATATTACGCAGGCTCCAAGTAGAGCCCGCACCCGCTATATTACGCAGGCTCCAAGTAGAGCCCGCACCCGCTGCCCCTTTTAGGGTTGGCCAGCTTCCATGCGCGCATGAAGCGCTGAGGAGAACCCGGAGAGGTTCCCAAACGCGATAGCCTCACGGATTGCACGCATCAAGTCAAGATAAAAATACACGTTGTGGTGGGAGTTCAGGATGGCGGCAAGTATCTCGTTGGCCTGAAAAAGGTGCCGCAGGTAAGCGCGTGAATAACGGCGGCATACCATGCACCCACACTCTTCATCGAGCGGGCGCGGATCAGCGGCGTAGCGCACATTCTTGATATGCAGCGGGCCTTGCCGCGTGTAGAGGCAGCCATTGCGCGCATTTCGCGTGGGCAGCACACAATCCAGCATATCGATTCCGCAGCGCACGTAGTCCGCCAGCTGCTCGGGTTTGCCTACGCCCATCACGTAGCGCGGCCGCTCCTCCGGCAAAATTTCGACGGCCGCAGCAGCCATCTCGCAACTGAGTTCATGCGGCTCGCCAACCGCCAAGCCTCCGACAGCGTATCCCGGGAAGTCGAGTTCGACCAAGGCTTGGGAATTTTCGCGGCGCAGGTCGGCATAGGTTCCACCCTGCACGATAGCGAAGAAAACCTGCTCTGGATTAGACGCGCTGGGCGGCGCACCGTTATCGAGCGCAGCCCGGGAACGGCGCGCCCACAAAAGGGTCCGCGCGGCGGCGGCACGAGCTCCATCGCGGCCCGCGGGAGCCTCAATGCATTCATCGAGTACCATGCCGATGTCGGAGCCCAGGGCCCGCTGAACCTCAATCGCTTTCTCCGGAGTGAGCAGGTGCAGGGAGCCGCCATCCAAGTGCGAGCGAAAACGAACGCCCTCGTCGCTGACCTGCCGCAATTCGGCCAGGCTGAATACCTGGTAGCCGCCCGAATCGGTAAGGATCCCGCCGCGCCAAGCCATGAATTGGTGCAGGCCGCCCATGCGGGCGATCAGTTCGTGCCCAGGCCGCAAATACAAGTGATAGGTATTGGCCAGCAAAAGGCCCACACCGAGGTCCTCGAGCGCCTGCTGCGTAAGTCCCTTGACCGTTCCAGCCGTGCCCACGGGCATAAACGCCGGGGTTTCGACGGTGCCGTGCGGCGTCGTTAAACGCCCCAGGCGGGCGCCCGAGGGATCGGTCTTCAGCACCTCGAAATGAAATGGCATGGGCGTCAGTCTAGCAGTCTTGCGGTCGGGTACGGGCTCGACTTGGAGCCCGCGCAATTTCGGGTGTGGGTCACTGGAGCACGTATGATTCAGCCAGGCAGCGCCGGGACGGCTTCGAGCAGCGCACGCGTGTAGGGGTGTCGGGGAGAATACAGTACTTGTTCCGCGGGTCCCGTCTCAACAATACAACCGGCCCGCATCACGGCAACGTTGGTAGCCAACTGCGCCACCACGGGCAAACTGTGCGAAATAAGCACGTAGGTGAGGCCGAATTGTTTTTGCAGAGTCTGCAACAATTCCAGTATTTGCGCGCCGACCGAAACATCCAGCGCGGAAACCGGCTCATCCGCGACGAGCAAGCGGGGATGAAGCACCAGGGCGCGCGCGATGCCAATACGCTGCCGCTGGCCTCCGGAAAACTCATGCGGAAACCGGCGCAGCACCGCCGCATCGAGCCCAACGGCCGCGAGTGCTCGGGCAATCAGGGCGTGCCGGTCGGAACGCGAGGTTTGCGGGTGGTGGATTTCCAGAGGCTCGCCCACAATTTCCCTCACGCGCATGCGGGGATCGAGCGAGGAAAAGGGATCCTGAAAGACCATCTGCATCTGCCGGCGCAAGGCCCGCAGCGCAGAGCCGCGAGCGGACAAGAGATCGTGGCCGTCAAATTTTAGCTCCGGGCGCATTTCCGGCGGTTGCCCCGGCGGGGGCTTGTCCGGCTCAATCAAGCGAAGCAGCAGACGCGCGAGAGTAGTCTTGCCCGAACCGGATTCGCCTACAATCGCCAGCGTTTCGCCGGCGGCGACCTCCAGGCTCACGTCATTCACCGCTAAACGGGTGGGACCACCGACGGGGAGAGAGACGGCTTCGTGTTGCTCGGCGTCTATCTGGTCCGCAGCGGCGGCGGCCTGTTCGCGATCAGCGGCCTCGTCGGCAGCACTCCATAAACCCGCAGGCCATAAACGCGAGGACATGCTGAAGCTCTTACGGAGATGGCGGGCCACGAGCAGCGGAGGGTTGGAGGGCGGTCCGGTTTTTTCGTTTTCTTTTCTGTCGTCTGGATTCATCCCGTGGCTATCCATTCTTTCCTTTTTCGCGGTGCTGGCGAATTCTCTTCAGATGCTACTGTGCCGGTGCTGTCATGGAGTGACTCCCCCGTTCGCGGGCGAAGCGCGGTTCGTGGCGTCGCTTTCGGGCATCTCGTGGTCATCGCCAGCCACTAAAATACAACGGGCCAAATGAGCGAAGCCCTCCGCTCGCGGCTCGGGCACTGCGGCGGAGCATTCCACGCGCGAGTAGACGCAGCGAGGCGCAAAGGCGCACCCCGCCGGTAGAGCGTGGAGCGATGGCACACTGCCGGGAATGGGCGCGAAGCCCCTGCTTTTAAGTTGCGGCGAAGCTTGCAGGAGCGCCGCGGTATAGGGATGCAGCGGATGCCGGAGGACTTCGTAGGTGGGGCCGATCTCGACGATACGCCCCGCATACATCACCGCCAGCCGGTCGGCAACCTGCGCGACGACGGCCAGATCGTGGGTGATGAAGAGCAGCGAAAGACTCAGCTCTTTGCGCAAGCGAGCGAGCAATTCGAGAATTTCCCTTTGCACCGTGACGTCGAGCGCGGTGGTTGGTTCGTCGGCCACCAGGAGCTTGGGGCCGGCGGCCAGGGCCATCGCGATCATGGCCCGTTGGCGCAAGCCGCCGGAAAGCTGATGCGGAAATTGACGAGCGCGCACGTCGGGCTCCGGCACCCGCGCGCGCGCGAGGGCCGCGATCGTGTGGTTGGTCAGCGCGGCGTGGCTCAGTTCGGGCTGGTGAGCGCGCAAGGCCTCGGAAATCTGCGAGCCTATCCGCATCACCGGATTCAGAGCGGTCATCGGCTCCTGGAAGACAAATCCAATCTCCCTCCCGCGCACGGCGGTGAGGGCCGCCTCGTCGAGTGCGACGAGATTTCTGGCGGCGCCATTGGCACCCGACAACCAGGCTTCGCCACTGCGCCTGGCGCCCGCAGGCAACAATCCCACCAGCGCCAGGGCCAGCATCGTTTTCCCGCTGCCCGATTCGCCAACCAGCCCCAGCGATTCGCCTTGCGCGAGCGTGAACGAAACATTGTTGACCGGGAACACCGGCCCGTCAGCAGTGGGCAATTCGACTGTGAGGCCTCGTAAGTCCAGCAGCGTGGGCATGGTACAGGTGATGATAGTAACGCCAAATATTGGCCCGCGTCCCGGCGCTCATCCGCGGACGTATTTCCCAGTTTCGCACTTCGATTTCGCGGCATATGTAATTCGTCTTACCATATGTAATTCGTCTTACAATGTCGCAACCGTGGTTACCTTCGCATCGTTCCCCGTGCGCGGCAAACCGTCGGTCCATTGTGCCCACGGACGCTATTTGACGGCCTGACATGATTGCCGCCCCACGCTCGCGACTTCGCTGGAGATTGCTTTTCTCAAACAGGGGCTTCACGTGTTATTTCACCGGGATATTTATCTCCCTCTTTGGCACGGGGATGAATTTCGCCGGGGTGAGCCTCTACGTATTGGGCAAAACCCACTCCACGGTGCAAGTCAGTTTTACCGTCATCCTGCTGACGCTGCCCCGGCTGGTGGTGCCGCCCTTCGGAGGCGTGCTGACCGACCGCGTGGACCGGCGATATCTGAGTATCGCGCTCGATCTCGTGCGGGCGGCAATTGTCTTCGCCGCGGCCGCCCTCGCCTGGCGGGGAGAACTCGAACTATGGCAGCTCTACGCGATGGTGCTTTTCGTGGGCGCGGGATTCGCGATTTATTGGTCGTCGAGCCTGGCGCTGCTGCAGGAACTGATTCCGGTGAGGCAGTTGGTGAGCGCCAATTCCGCCGTGCTGATCGCGGTGCAGGCAGGAATGCTCCTCGCCGGCGCGCTGGTCGGGTTCATTTACGAACGTGCGGGCCTGGCGGGAATACTCGCCATCGATGGAGCAACCTACGTACTGTCGGCGATTTTATTTTACCTGCTTCGCAGCGGATATTTATCGCCACAAAGCGTGGCTCCCAGATCGCGCGCTGACGCGCCCGTGGAAGCAGAGGGCGCATCGGTTTCCCTGCTCGAGACGATTGAGCCGAACCCGGCGCGCGGCGTCCTTCGCGATATCGAAGAGGGTCTGCATTACTTGCGCACCCAGCCGGCGGTGCTGGCGCTGGGATTGACTTACGCGTGCATGATGGCCGGCGTCATCAGCGCCAACGTGATTGTGGTGGCGCTGGCGAGCGATCTGCTGCACGTGGGCGCGCGCGGCTACGGATTTATCGAAGCGGGCTGGGCGCTGGGCGCGGTTGCCGGGGGATTCGCAGCGGCCAAACTTTCGAGGCGCCGGCCGTTTACGGTGATGATTGCGTCACTTTTGGTGCTTGCGTGCGGGCACGCGCTTTTTCCATATGCCGGAACACTGGCGGTGGCGGTGGCGATGAACGCGCTGTTTGGCGCGTGCCGCGCGATTGTGGCGGTACTGACGCAATCGTCGATTCTGGCCGCTGTTCCGTCGCGCTTGATGGGGCGCACGCAATCGGCTTTCGCGGTGATGGCGACCGTGCTGCAGGTGGTGATGAGCCTGGCGCTGGGATGGCTGGCGCAGCATTCCAGCCTGCAAATCGCCTTCGTGATGCTGGGGTTGCTGTACGCCGCGGCCGTGGTGGCGGCTATGCGGGCGCGGGATCTATCCACCGCGCCGGCCAAGCGGGCCGCCGTGGTTTGAACGAAGCGCAATCAGCTAAAGGTATTCGCGCGAGGAACCCTCGAGAAAGGCGCGCAGCTTCCGGGAGCGCGACGGGTGGCGCAACTTGCGCAGCGCCTTGGCTTCGATTTGCCGGATGCGCTCGCGAGTAACGGCAAACGATTGGCCGACCTCTTCCAAGGTGTGCTCGGAACCGTCGTCGAGTCCAAAACGCATCTTGATGACTTTTTCTTCGCGCGGGGTCAGGGTCTTCAGCACCGAGGCGGTTTGCTCTTTGAGGTTCAGGTTGATGACCGCATCGGAGGGCGACACGACGGCTTTGTCTTCGATGAAATCGCCCAAATGCGAATCTTCTTCTTCGCCGATGGGAGTTTCGAGCGAGATCGGCTCCTGCGCGATTTTCAGGATCTTACGCACCTTGGCCACCGGAATGTCCATGCGCTTGGCGATCTCTTCGGAGGTGGGTTCCCGGCCAAGTTCTTGCACGAGCTGCCGCTGGGTGCGAATGAGCTTGTTGATCGTCTCGATCATGTGCACCGGAATGCGGATGGTGCGGGCCTGATCGGCGATGGCGCGGGTGATGGCCTGGCGAATCCACCAGGTGGCATAGGTCGAAAACTTATAGCCGCGGCGCCACTCGAACTTGTCGACGGCCTTCATCAGCCCGATGTTGCCTTCCTGAATCAGGTCGAGGAACTGCAAGCCGCGGTTGGTGTATTTTTTGGCGATGGAAACGACCAAGCGCAGGTTCGCTTCGATCAATTCTTTCTTGGCTTGCTCGGCTTCGGCTTCGCCGCGGTGGATGATTTGCAGCATCCGCTTGAGGTCGGTGAGTCCAATCTCGCTGGCATCGGAAATTTCTTTTAGCTCGGTGCGGCGGGTGCGCAGTTCGCGCCGGGCTTCGGCGGCGTTGTCGCCTTTGGCCGCGTCGGCGCGGCGCTCGAGCTTGCCGGCCTCGCGCTCGAGCGATTGCAGACGCTCGACGGTGTGGCGCAGCTTATCGATCAGGCGCTTGCGCTCGAGCGGATTGAATTCGAGGGAGCGGGAGAGCTGGGATATCTCGATACGCGTGCGGGCCACGGCGTAGCGCGCGTGCAGGTAGGGGCGTTTCTTGGATCTGGGCGTGTTTTCGAGCTTTTCCGCCTGTCTCAGAGCCAGATCGTAGAGGCTCGCAATCTTGTCGAGGACTTTGAGCGTCGCGCGAGTTTTGTTCTCAATCTTTTCCTCGGTAAGTTCTTCGTCGTCGAACTGGACGATTTCTTTGATCGAGCGCGTACCGGTGCGCAAATCCTCGGCGATGGCCACCATTTCCTTGACCACGATGGGAGAGCGCGTAATGGTTTTCAAAACCAGCAACTGGCCGCGCTCGATGCGCTTGGCGATGGCAACTTCACCCTCACGCGTGAGCAGGGGGACAGTGCCCATCTCGCGCAGGTACATGCGCACGGGATCGTTGGTTTTCTCGAGCAGACCCGGAGTGAGGTCGAGCTCGACTTCGTCACTCGAGCCGACTCCGCCGACCTCTTCCTTAATCTCGGCTTCGCCTGTGTCACTGACTTCGAGGGCGGCGCGAGCTACTTTGGCGGCCGACGCATCCTCGTAAATATCAATGCCGTAACGTTCAAAGGTCGACAGAAGATCATCTATTTCTTCCGAGGAGTGAACTTCGGCGGGCAGAATATCGTTCACTTCGTCATACAGCAGGTAGCCGCGCTCCTTGCCCATGTTGATGAGCTGCCGTACCTGATCGTATTTTTCTTCAAGAGCCAGTGCCAAGGATTCCTCCGCCCGTTTTGAGAGTTAGGGGCTTATGTGTGGCCGGAACCATAACGCCACACGTGCGCACATGCAACCTGTGATTTTGCGGCGAGATATTGGCCTGCTGCCGAGAGGTAACCGGGGCCTCGCTGCTTGTCGATCCGACAATCCAGACGCCGACGCATCGGGCTTTCGCCTCGGTAACGGCGCACACAGAGTTAGATGCGCGACACACCCCTCCCGTTACTTCGTCAAGCTTCATCAATTTACACGGCGGATGGGGCGGCGTCAACATGATCGTTGACGGGTAGCTTGAGACCGCTCGCCGATGCGCCGCAGGATAGCTTTCCGTTAGACGAGCCGGCGAACTTTGGGTGACAACCTGACTATCGAGCACTGCGAGGCGTCGATTAGCATTCGCTGGGGGTATACCCCCCAGGTATTTTGCAAGCATATCAAAACGCGGGACTTGGGAGATGGTCAGTTCGTATGGATATGAAAATAAAGGAGTAATAAAGCGCGACTTCGCACGCCTGAAGCTCGCTAGAGAAGGGACGAGAAGGGTCTGAATTGGAGCACCGGGGAGTTGTGGTGCAAGAAAGCGGCGAGATTCGCGGTGAAAATCGAGCGTCACGCGCCACTATATCACAAAAAGGTACGTTTGTATATAGGTAACGTCCGCGGTGGTGGGCCCAAAAACATTCTTGGCCGACTAGAAAACACGAAGGCAAAAGCCGCCTCGTTGCCAAGGCGCAAGAATGCGGTGCTGGACAACGGCGAAGAGCAAGCAGCAAAAGGCAAGGACGAATAAGGCGAAAAGAATGAGGGATTGTTCGCTTTATTGCGCGGGCTCCAAGTAGAGCCCGCACCCGTCGCTTGAATGACAGCTTAAGACCACGGCAAGCAACCGCAATACAGTTGTCTCACGATGAGAAGGGCGAAAAGGTTTTGATATAAGGGCGGTCGGCTAAAGGGGGTGCGGCATCCGGCTTGGCGATCTGTATGAGAAGTGGGAAACGTTTAGGCGAACCAGGAAATCGCAGGCGACGGTAGGTTCATCTGCGGCCGTTACCTAGAGGCGCCGCGCCGGCACGTGGAATTCACGCCTAGCGTTTAGGCCCCCGCAGCGAGTCCCATCACGCCCAGGATGGCAGTCACTGTCGTGGTTATCGGTCCCGCCATCGCCGCCACGGTTTTGGCCGCGTCAATCAATCCCGAAGCGCTCAACTCATACCATTTCCGACGAGGCGCAGGCGAGGTCACTTCATTTGTGAAGCTCTCCAGATCGCCGGCCACCTGACGGGCCTGGTCTGGCGGCAGTTGTTTGGAGAGATCCAGGACTTGCTGGTGAAGCTTGGCCAAATTCTCCTTCTGTTCTTTGCCAAGTGTGGATGCGTCGGCCTTGTTGAAGCTGTTCTGTATCTTCTCGGCGACGACGATATCGCCGACCGTATTGTTGCTGCCGGAAATTGTCACGTTATAATTGGTCATCGTATCTCCTCCAATTTTTGCGACCTGTGCGTAAACCAGCGTGCCTCCAATCATATGCACGGAACCAGCCGCATCTTTGCCGGGCGAAGTAAATGCCGCAATGTTCGCCAAGATATTTTTTCTAATCGCGCTGAGCTGTGACAACAGGGTGAGCCGGTCACCAGGATTGACGATGCCGTCGAAGCGCTGCACGGCCTCCAAGAGTTCGGATTGCTTGAACCCGTAATAAGCCTGGCTAGAGAGCAGGCGCGTCGCCTCCAACAAGTAGTCCTGCAGTTCATTCGATGAATCGGTTTGGGGGGCGACGGTAATTTTCTTTTGGGCGATGAGATTGAGGATTTGCTTCAAACATTCGCGTTCGGCATGCAAACGGAACAAGTGAATTCGTATCCGCCGCAGCACATCGGCATTGGCTCCCGAGCGCACCTCCAAAAACCATACTGACAATAACCTGCCGCGACGATTGACCCAGCACTGATGCAGCTTCAGGCCGGTTTCAGGCAGATCCAGGGCCGCGCTGCTGAATTTGGGCAAGGAGGCAATCTCGCTGTCTCTATATTCAATGAGCAACAAAGGGTCCCGGTCAATAAACCAGTGGCGTTCCGTTTGAGCAGCCTTGCCGCCAATGCGACGGGTGTTCGCGGCCAGGTAGAGGGCCGCCAAGAATCGAGTGGAGTCCAAGAGTTCACAAACCTGAAAAGAACCATTTGTGGAAGGCACGCGAGCCTTTAACGCGTAACAGCTTTCGATTAATTTAAGACAATCTGGGCCCTCCAACGCCGGGGATCCAGATGAGACGTCCACCCGAAAAGCCAACTCCAGACGCGAGACCACCAGGCCGTCCGAAAAGAAGCGCCGAAAGATACAGGTTGGCTTGAGGCTCGCAGCTGGGGTGTCCCATCGTTGGCGAGAAAGGGGCGGATCGAAGTGCAAGGCGCGGTTGGCCGCACAGTAAATCTCCTCGCCCGACCAGTTCTCCACTCCTCCGCGAATCCTTCTTCTAACTTGCCCGAAGGAGCGCACGAACTCGCTGCCGGGATTGGCCAACGGCCAGCGAGGAACGAGTAAGCGATTCGTTTCTGCGGAAAGAAAGCGGCGGGTGTCACTGAAAGGAAATTGGACAGCGACGAACATCAGGGGCCTCAAAAATAAACCTCTCACCGACAAACGGTGAGAGGTGCGTTGCTTTTTTTGTTTTTATTGTGCCAGTGAATTACTGGAGCCTAAGCCCAATAATTCCCCGGCAAGTGCGTACTTTACGCTCCACACAGATGTATTGTCAACAACAGGAAAAAGATGTGCCGCCTGCGGACCTGGCTCGCTTCACGCAGCAAATCTCTGTATCTTCCCTCGACCCGACTGTCATCCGTCCATCCAAGGGACAGATCGGGTGTAGTAATTTTTTCCTGATATCGGTTTTTGCTTCCAGTGCATCATTAATATGTAGTGATAGCGGCTTTACACGACTCAAGGGAGGTACGCCGTGAAGATCAATGTCAAATGGTCAGATATTCGGAATGGCCGCGCGGCCCGTACGACAGAGTGCATGGTGGCACTGGCCCTGAAACGAGAGGCTCGGAGTTGAATATGCGAGCGTGGGCTATGGCGGGGGCAGCGTTTTAATCGATGGTAAGTTGCTTGCACTCTATCTGCCGCTCGCCATCCGCAACAGGATCAGGTTTTGGGACAATTTTCATTTCGTGCTGCCCTTCAGTTTTGATCTGGCCATCTCGGGGTTCCTGACTGCGACAGACTTGCCGGTGTCAGCTCCAACAAAGGAGCAGGGAGTGCCGCTGTTTGCCCGAGTGTGGGCTAGCGCTTAATACGCGCGGGTTCGTTCTGGCGCCGTTGGTCGAGCTGAACGAGCATTTCGTGTTCGTGTGAGATGTAGCTAGGCCTCTTATTAGCAAAGCGGAATGCTATTCATCGATGTGGATTTTGTATTGTGACGCGGTTGAGTGATCGGGAAAGAGCCCAGTTTTTGCGGAAAGCTCGGAATTCCCAAACTCCTCCCCCTCCGTCAAAAAACAATAACTGAGCCGCTCGCAAGTCTCGCCGGGCTTTTTTCAGTCGGATATTTGAGGGGGGGCGGCGGTTGATTCGCGGAGTTCGGAGAGGCGGCGGCTGAGCTCGGATTTTTTGGCGAGCAGGCGGCCTACCTCGTCGGTGCTTGCAGAGCCGCCGCCTAGTTGCGCTTCGATCTGGCGCTGCACGGCGGCTAATTCTTCTTCGGCGCGGCGGAGACGAAGCACGTCTAGGCAGCTTTCGGCTTCGGCCCACTCGGAAGTGGTGTTGCCCTCGAAGGCAATTTCGAAGAGGAGGCGGCGGTCCTGGCCGTCCAAGGACTGGGCGATGGCTTCGGTGTCGGGACGCGCCCCGGAGGCGCAGGCATCGAGGAGGACGGCCAACACTTTTTCGGTCTCAAGGCCCTGGTGCAGGTTGGCGTCGCGGATTTCCGCGGCCAGGCGGGCGCGAAACTCATCCGCTTCCATCAAGAGCTGCACCAGCCGCCGCTCGGCCGGCTTGGCCGACCGGCCTACCAGCGCGGGATTGGTCTTTATCTCGCTGCGGCGTTCCGCGGCGGCGCGGCGCAAGGCTTCGCGAAGCACGGGCTCATCGACGCGCAACTGGTGAGAGATGCGCGAAGCCCATTCGGAGCGGAGCAAGCCGTTGGGAATACGCTGCACGAAGGGAAGCAGGAAATTGACGGCGCGCAGCTTTTCCTGGGCCGTGGCGAGGCCCAGACGGCGGGCGCGGCCGATCAGATAATCCAGATACGGGGGCGCGGAGGCGAGCAGTTTTCTATAGGCTTCCGCGCCTTCGGTGCGAATGAAGGTGTCGGGATCTTGCCCGCCGGGCAGTTCGAGGACGCGGGCGTCGCAATCGCGCTCGAGCAGGATCGCGAGCGACCGCTCGGTGGCGGATTGGCCGGCGGTATCGGGATCGTAATTGACAATGATGCGGCGCGTGAATCGGGCGAGCAGCTTGACCTGGGTTTCGGTGAGGCTAGTGCCGCAACTGGCGACGACGTTCGAGATACCGGAGCGGGAGACGGCGATGGCGTCCATGTAGCCCTCGACGAGCACCACGAGATCGGCCTTGCGAATCGCCTCTTTCGCCTGGTGCAGGTGATAGAGGACACTGCTTTTCGTATAGATGGGCGTTTCGGGGGAGTTGAGATATTTCGGCAGGTCGTCGCCCAGGGCGCGCCCGCCAAAGGCGATCACTTTGCCGGATTCATTCGCAATTGGAAAGATGATGCGGCGGCGGAAACGATCGTAGAGGCGGCCGCCTGGATCGCGGCCCAGCAGGCCTGAAGCTTCGAGCAGCTTGTCGGGATTCGCCTCTTTGATACGGGCTTTGAGGTGGCGGGCCAGCGCCTCTCCTGCCGAGGGAGCGTAGCCTATGCCGAATTGCGCGATCGCCTCGGGGCCCAGTCCGCGGTCTTCGAGATACGCACAGGCGACCTTGCCTTCGGGCGTAGAGGCAAGCTGCTGAGCGAAAAATGCCGCGGCTTCACGGTGCATCTCGAGGAGAGCGGTGCGCTGATGCTGCTCGCGGCGCTCGCCGGGAGAATGCTCGCGACGGGGCAGCGCGATGCCGCATTTCTCGGCTACGGTCCGCACCGCGTCCATGAAATCGCACTTATCCATCTCCATCACAAACTTGAAGACGTCGCCGGCGGCGCCGCAGCCGAAGCAGTGGTAGATCTGCTTGATGGGATGCACTGCAAATGAAGGCGTTTTCTCGGAATGAAAAGGGCACAGGCCGACGAAGTTCTGGCCGCCTTTTTTCAGGCGGACGTATTCGCCGACCACGCGGACGATGTCCGCCTGCTGCTTGACCTTGTCCGCGAATGAGCCCGCTTCCGCCATGCTAGTCTTTTATGATAGCGGGCTCCAAGTAGAGCCCGGACTCCTATTTGCGCGGGCTCCAAGTAGAGCCCGGACCCGTAACTCGTTAGTCTTTTAATTCAACGACGGTGACGGCGGCGCCGCCCCGCTCGTCGGCCTCGGCATGGATGCGCTCAACCAACGGATGAGTGGAAAAAAACTGCGCGAGGCCGCGCCGCAGTGCACCGGTGCCATGACCGTGAATCACCCGCACCTGGGGCTTGCCGGCGAGGGCCGCATTATCGAGGAATTTATCGGCACGCCTGGTGGCTTCCTCGACGGTGCAGCCAATAAGGTTGATTTCGTCTCCGTCAACCGTATCCTCAGTATTGGACGCGCGTCCTACCGCGACAGTTCCTGGCGACGGTTGCGCGCTGGACATTCTGCCGCCAGGGGCTCCGGAAACTCCGGGGCGGGGCGTCTTGCCGCCTGGCTTCGCCGGCTCCTCGGCTACGATCGCAATGATTTCCGCCAGCGGTATTTTCATGCGCAACGGCCCAGCCTCGACTTCGGCGCTGGCCCGATCGCGCCGGCGAAGGATCAGGGGCGCTGAAAATCCGCGCACACGAACGCACATCCCGGGAATCAATTCATCGATGTTCGGAGGCCGCACAATTTCGGCGGCGATACCCAAGTCGGGCTGCGATTCGGAGAGATGCGCGACCACCGCGGCATCCGCCTCGCTGCGCGCCTCGGAACGCGCCTGGCCGGCCTTGCGCCGCGTCTGCTTTTCGAGCTTGGTGCGCAACTCGGCGTCCTGCACGGCCTCGAGCACGCGCGCGAGTTCGCGCTCGTGTTCGGCGAGCGCCTCAGCAAATCTCTTTTCGAGCTCGGCAATGCGCTGCCGCTGGCGCCCCACCCACTCTTCGCGCAGCGTTCGTCTTTCCTCTTCCAAACGCCGCGCCTGCTCGGCAAGATCGCGCTGCATTTGTTCGAGGGTGTCGCGACTGCGGTGAAGGTAGGCGATCAGGCCGGCGGCTTCGCGCGATTCGGGCGCCATGAGCGCGGCGGCACGATCGACGATGCGCGCGGGCAAGCCCAGGCGAAGAGCAATGGCGATGCCACTCGATCCGCCGGGCACGCCGACGCGAAGGCGGTAGGTGGGGGCCAGGCGCTCCTCGTCAAATTCCACGGCGGCGTTGAGGACCCCGGGCGTCGTGGAGGCATAGGACTTCAAGCGGTCGTGATGCGTGGTGGCCAGGACCAGGCAGCGGCGCGCGAGAAATTCGTCCAGCAGAGCTACTGCCAGAGCGGCTCCTTCTTCGGGGGCGGTGCCCGTGCCCACTTCGTCCACCAGCACGAGTGATTGCTCGGTGAGGGTGGCGAGCATCGCCGTCAGATTAAGCATGTGCGCCGAAAAGGTGGAGAGGTCGGCGGCCATGGACTGCTCGTCACCGATGTCGGCAAGGACGCGGTCGAACAGGCTCAGGCGTGCGGATTGAGCGGCGACAGGAATGCCCGATTGCGCGGAAAGTACCGCGATGCCGACGGTCTTGAGCGCCACGGTTTTGCCGCCGGTGTTGGGGCCGCTGATTACCAGCACAGTCTCGGCGCCTCCGAGCGAAAGCGTCAAAGGCACGACTGCGCGGCCCTGCGGACGCAGCGTGTTTTCGAGCACCGGATGACGGGCGGCGTCGAGAGCGATCAGGGCGCCAGCGGTAAACACACCATTTGTGAGCATGGGGGCTGTAAGCACGGGGGCGGTGAACTCCGGGATGCAGGCGTCGAACTGGCGCGCAAAACGTGCGCGCGCAAATAACGAGTCCATCTCGGCAATCGTGGCCACCGCATGGGACAGCGGCGCTTGCTCGGCAGCGACTCGTTGGGTTAGATCTTCGAGAATGCGGGCAATTTCGGCGGCTTCCTCCTCCGACAATTGGACCAGGCGATTGTTGAACTCGATGGTGGCCAGCGGCTCGACGAAGACGGTCTGCCCGCTGGCGCTGGCGGCGTGCACCACACCGTCCACGGCGAGACGCTCGGACGCTCGCACCGGGATGACGAAGCGCTCGTTGCGCCGGGTGACGTAATCCTCACCGGTGGGGCCGCGGCCGCGCAGAATTTGCTCCATCGTTTTTTGAATTGTTTCGCGGGTGCGGGCGATGCCGGCACGGATGCGCCGGAGCGCGGGCGAGGCGTCATCGCTGACTTCGCCGTTGGGCAGGATCGCGCGGCGAATGGCAGCGGCCAGAGGGCGCAAGTCAGCCACGGAGCGCGCGCGATCCGCAAGCAACGGAAATTTGGGCGCGGCTTCGCGGAAAAAATCTTTCAGCCAGGCGGAGGTATCCGCGAGCGAGGCGACCTCGAGCAGCCCAGCGGGCTCCAGCACCGCGCCCGGCATGCTGATCCGCGCCAGCCAGGGTTGCGGATCGGCTAAGCGCTCCGAAGCCGACATCGCTGCCGGCGCGCAGGCAGGCCATGGCTTCGGCAATGACGGCGAATTCGAGATCCAGCTCTTCCCGCGAAGTACGGAACGCCAGCGCGTCTACAGCGCGCCGCCCCGGCGCAGAGGTGGTATGGCCGCGCAGCAAATCGCGCAGCCGGTCAAACTCCAGTATTTCTTCGGCGGGACGCGACACGAAAAACCTCAGCCTAGCTCTCGTTTGGGCACGGCGAGCGCCTGCGCCATGAATTCCGCCGCGGAGTCCGGCGTGGGCGCGATACGTACGATACGCGCGGCGGCTTCGCCCCATTTCGAGCCGTGGACGGCCTCGACTTCGCGCACTCGCTCGAGAATCGGCGTCCAAAATTCGCCCAGGGTGACGAAGGGCTTGCCGGGCATCACACCCTTGTTCAACATTTCCCAAACCACCGCCAGCTCCACCAGTGTACCCGTGCCGCCCTTGCAGGCCACGTACCCCTCTCCCACGCGAATCAGTTCGAACAGGCGCTGTTCCCACGATTCCACAGGACGTTCCTCATCGACCCAGGCATTCGGCCGCGAGCGAAAGAATTTCGCGGTAATCGCGAGTGTCCGGCCGCCGGCTTCCTTGGCGCCGCGTGAAACCGCCTCCATCACGCCACCATACCCGCCGCTGCATACCTGGAATCCTTTCCCTGCCAGGGCGCGTCCCAGTGCGCGCGCCTCTTCGTAATCCGGATCATCCGGAAGGGGCCGGGAACTGCCAAAAACGGAGACGATCCTGTTTTCGGGCGCAAAGTTAGCGTTGCCTGCGTTTCCCTTCGCGATGTTTTTCGTAGTGAGCCGCTTCATGATCCGGGAATCACGGCCTCCACTGGGGCGCCGGAAGTGATACCGGATCAGGATCAAGATTAGTCGCGGGGCCGGATGCCGGGCCGGACGGCTGCGAGGCGGCTCCTAGTTCCTCGACCATTGCCGCGCATAGCGCATCAAGGATGGCCGCCGCATCGCGGTTGTGCGCGCCAATGTTATTGCCGAACATTGAGAAGATCAGATGCTCGCCGGCGAGTGTGGTGGCATAGCCCGATAGCGAGTCCACCCGATCGAAGGTGCCGGATTTCGCCCGAATGCGGCCCGCTGCGGAGGTGCTCTTCATGCGGCTTGCGAGCGTCCCGTCGGCCCCGGCGATCGGCAGACTGGTCACAAAATCTTCACCCCAGGGCTGCCGCGCGGCATAGGCCAGCAATTGGACGACGCTTTGCGGGGTTACCAGATCATTTCGCGAGAGACCGGAACCATCGGCAAGAAGCACATCTTCGGGTGCGAGTCCAATACTCTGGTAAAACTGCGCGGCAAACTTCACGGCGTCATCCAGGGTCATCGCCCCGCCTTTTTCCTTCGCGGCGACGCGCAGCATCATTTCAGCATGCAGATTTTCGCTGATTTTGTTGGTGAGGAGCACATCTTCAATCAGCGGACGGAGAAACGTGCTCCGCAAGGATGGTAGGCGATGAGGGCGCGGCCGTCGTGGACTGGCCGGCAGCAGCGATTAGCGGGTGGTTTGCGCGACTGAATCCTGCTATGCGGATTCCGCGGGCTTCCAGCAGCCGCGCCAGCAAATCGGCGGCGTTTTCGGCAGGCTCGGTGACGCCAACCGACAACTCTCGCGGCGCCGCTCCGACGGGTAGCGTGCCGCCCAAAACGAAGACGCGGGACTCGGGATCGCGCGAGAGGCTTAACTGCGGCTCAGTGCGCGCCGGGGTGGTGGTGGCCTCGTTACGCACCTCGTAAAGGCGCGAGGCGGGATCGATGCGATACCGCAACGGAGCGCCGGCGCGATCCCCGGGTTTCACTTCGATGTTGAGGGAATTATCGTTTACTGAGATGGATGAAACCGCCGCACCGTAGCTCCACACGGTGTCATCCACCGTCCAGCCGGGCGGGAACCTCGCCGGGACGAAGTACGTATCGTCAGCCACCACGTCGCCGTCGATTTGTCTAATACCCGCGGCAACCACTTGATCGGCCATGCCGGCCAAAACCGTTTCGGGTGGCCCTAGCCGGGGGGCCTTATCCGAATACGGAAAGGTGCGATTAGAAAGGTTGGCGTCACCGCGGCCGACCAGCACCAGATCACCTCTAAGAATGCCGGAGCGGTCGATGTGGCCCAGAGTTTCGATCGTGGTATGAACGCGAAAATCGCGGCCCAGGACAGCCAGAGCCAGTACGGTAGTGAACAGCTTCACGTTCGAGGCGGGAGTGAAATACCTCGCCGGATTGAGCGCATAGAGAACTTCGCCGGTATCGGCATCGGTAACCAGCACGCCCCAGTAACCCTTGGCCGCAACGCTGGACAATAGGGCGGAGTTCGCGCGTTCCCGAAAGCGCGCGACGTCTGCTCGCGCGGAATTTTCCTCTTGCAGCGGCGCCGGCCACACACCTTCGGGGAGGAAAGCGGCGCCCAGAGCCAGCGCCAGTAAGGCCACGGCCACGAGGGTGCGCCGGGGTTTGCTCCTTATGGAAGCTCGAGTAGCCTCGGTATCTATCTGCATCCGCGTCACGATTATCGTGCGGGCCTTGAAGTAGAGCCCGCATCGACTTATTGCGCGGGCCCAAGTAGAGCCCGTGTCGATTTATTGCGCGGCTCCAAGTAGAGCCCGCACCCGTCGCTGAATTATAGACTATTGCGCGGCAGCCGGTGTTCGAGGCCGCGCATCGTTTCCACGCGGATTGCACGGCGAATGGCGCAAGCCTGCTTGCGCGGGCTCCGGAGAGAACCTATTATGGAAGTGCCCAACGCCCAGCAGGAGCAAACGAATGAAAACATTTTTGTCCATGGTCATGGCGGCAGCGCTCGCAGGAACCCCGGCCGCCAGCGCAGAAAGCGCGAAAAGCAAAGACCGGTTAGAGAATTGCGGCATGGTGATGCAGGAGATTCTGAATATACCTGAAGATATTCCCGAGAACCTGATCAGCAAAGCGGAATGCGTTATCGTTATTCCTTCGGTGGTCAAGGCCGCCTTTATTGTGGGCGGAAGTTATGGACGGGGAGCGATGACTTGCCGCTCGGGGGAGCATTTTACTGGGAAGTGGAGCGCGCCGACGATGATTGCGCTCGAGGGCGGGAGCGTGGGATTCCAAGCGGGCGCTCAGGCCACCGATTTCATTCTGCTGGTCATGAACCCGCGCGGCGCTACCGCCATTTTGAAGGATAAAGTCAAACTGGGAGCAGATGCCTCGGCGGCCGCAGGTCCCAAGGGACGTATGGCCGAGGCTGACACGGACGTTACTTTGCGCGCCGAAATACTGACGTATTCGCGGGCGCGCGGACTTTTCGCCGGCGTGTCGCTGGAAGGCTCGACGGTTCGCCCCGATAACAACGCCAACGAGGAGTTGTACGGAAAGAAGGTTAGCGCGACAGACATCGTGCGCACCAACGCCGTTCCGATCCCGGAAGCCGCCCGTACGCTGATTGCCGCGCTCGAAAAGGTATCGCCGAAAAACGGTTCGGATCCCCGGTCGTTGCGGTAAGGTTTTGGTCTACGGGGTGGTTTTATTACGCGGGCTCCGAGTAGAGCCCGCACCCGTATTGCGCGGGCCAGGAAGGGGCACGCATCAGCAGCGGCCCTCTTCGGCTGCTTCGCGTCTTTAACGCGTGCGCGAGTCGTGCGCTGCCCCTCCCTTGATGGCCGCCACTTTATGACCGAACGCCCTGTTTGCCCCATCTGCGAAAAACGCCGTCCGGAGCGGTATTGTCCCGCAAAGGGTGAAACCATTTGCGCAGTCTGTTGCGGCAAGGAACGCGAGGTGACTCTCGATTGCCCGGCCGACTGCTCCTACCTGATCGCGGCGCACCGCTATGAGCGCGAGCACCAGAAGCCTCTGGCGCAGAACGAAGTGCCGTTCCCGACGGTCGAGTTTCCGTCTAAGCTTATCTACGAGCGCGAATCCGTGATTTCGCGTCTGGGATATACGATCCTCAAGTTTGCGGCCGAGTGGCGCGAACTAACCGATCTTCATATTTTGACTGCCGTGTCTGCACTTGCAGAAACGTATCGGACCCTCTCTTCGGGTATTTATTACGAAAAGCCGCCGGCCGACTCCATCGCGAACGGACTCTACCTGGCGCTGGCCGATTCCGCGCAGGACTGCAAGAAGCAGGAAAGCGGATTTACGGCGCTCAAGGACGTGGAAATTTTTTATCTGCTCGTTTTCCTGGCACGCATGGTGCGGGCGCGCACCAATGGCCGGCCTCGCGCGCGCATCTTCCTTGGGTTCCTGCGCACGCAATTCCCGCAATCGGAGGCGATAGCGCCCGAAGCTTCGCGCATTATTCTCCCGTAGGGCTGCCGTAGGCCGCCACCGTTTCATCGCCGGCACAGACCTGGACGCCGTTATTGCTACAGCGCCAGCGTCAGTTGCCGCGGCTCGGCCGAACCGCGCTGGATTTCGGGCGGCCTGGCACGCAGTCCATATTTCTGGCGAAGCCTCGCAACGCGTGCGGCCATCTCCGCTCGATAGGCTTCGGGGGCGTAACCCGCGCGCTCGTACCAATCCTGATAGCGTTGCGCCAACCTTGGAAATCGTTCCGCCAGGAACGGAAAAAATTGTTTGCGCGAGGACGGCATCAAAAATAGCACGCTCGCCGCGAACCAATTCGCACCCGCGTCGCGCGCCGCTTGCGCCAGGGTGTCCAGATCCTTTTCGCCGTCGGTCAGTCCCGGCAGAACGGGCATCACGAACATTCCGGCGGGCAGGCCGGCGTCGCGCAAAGCGCGTATGGCCTTGATCCGCAAGTCGGGCCGGGGCGCGAGCGGCTCGAGCAGGCGCGCGAGTCGCGGACGCGGCGTGGTCACCGTCAGGTTTACCCAGATGGAGGAGCGCTCGGCAATTCGTTGCAGCAGATCAATGTCGCGCACCACTTGATTTGACTTCGTGGTTATGGAAATGCACAGCCCTTCGCGCAAAGCCATCTGCTCGAGAATGGCCCGCGTCGCGCCGAACTCCCGTTCCGCCGGCTGGTAAGGATCGGTCGCCGTGCCAATGGCAATATGCTCCCCGCGAACCGCTTTCGAAACTAATTCACGCGCGGCGAGTCTGCCTGCGTCGTCCTTCACGAAAATCCTGGTTTCAAATTCTCCACCATCTAAATCCATGTATTCGTGGGTGTACCGGGCATAACAATATTTGCAACCGAATTCGCACCCACGATACGGGTTTACCGTCCAGGTGAAGGGCACATTTTCTGAATCGCACTTGTTCAGGATGGACCGCGCGGGCAAGAGGTAATACTCGGCAGCGCGTTTGGCGTCCGCCAAAGGTGAGGAAGCGGCGAGGCGCGCGATGCCGACTTTATGAGCCGCAGGCGCCGGTGGCAGCGGAACCTGCGGCCCGGTGTCCCGGTGGCTCGGGACGGTGGGGAATAGAGATCGGACCGTAGTGGAAGTGGCCATCGCACGCCTCGTCGCAGATGGACCGAATGTATTCGCTTTTCATTCGCTTGTCAAGGCCAATATTTCGCTTTTATTTCTCCTATTAGTTGATGCAGGGCTGCGCTGTTGACTGATCGGAGTTTTCGATCGAATGGCTGCACCAAGGGCGTCAGCGTCACGCGATACTGTAAGTGGCCCAAAAATGGACGAGGTCACTATCTTGATTATTGACGACGACCAAGCCAGCCAGTCCGCGCTGCAGCAAGTGCTGGATTCGGAGGGGTGGCAAGTCCGCATCGCGGCCAGCACAGAGGAGGCATTCGAGCAATTGGCTAGCGGACGTTGGAGCCTGGTGATCGGCAATACCAGCATGACCGGCTTATCGGGCTCGCTTTTCGCGATGCTTGCCGAATTGGCGCAGGCGCCTCCACTCGAATCGGGCAAGGCCCGGCTGAGGGTGCTCTTTCTGATCCCGGAATCAGACGGTTCCGAAGCGCGCGGACTGCTTGAGGCCCAGGGGCTGCCATACGCGGTGAAACCTTTCCATTTTCACGATTTTTTGGAGAAAGTGAGCGACTTGCTGCTGGAAACCGAGGCTATCACTGAGCCAATTCGTCGAGTGCGCCTGGAAGCCCAGGCCGGAGGGCGCCGCCAGGAGCGCGGCACGGCCCGACATTCGGCGTCCAGCCATGTATCGGCCCACGGCTCCCGGCAGCCGGCGGCACGCAATACCGGCATGTTCGCAAATCGCGACTACTACGAGATGACCGAGGAAGAAATCAGCGATTACGAACGGCAGGAGGCAGAAGAACAGCGTCGAAAGAAGAAGAAAAAACCGGAAGATACGCCGCATTGACTCGCCGGGCAGGCGGTAGACAAGGCGTCACCGAGACATCATCACCGAGATAGCGCCACCGCCCGAATCCTCATCCTGGCGCGCCAATCTTCCCTTCCCGCGGTAAGGCCTACCAATGCGAGCATGCCTGCGAGCGACAGTGCCGCGCCTGCGTCCCGGTCGGTAGTGCGGACAAAATTCACCTCCACCCGGCTGAGCCCGGAGCGCAGCGGAACGATCATCTGTCCGGTATCAGGATCGGCCTCCGCCTCGCCCGGCTGCCCGTTGACGAGAACCTTCCAGGCGGGGTAGTCCATCAAGCGTAGGGCGACACTGAGAGGCTGCGTGGCGTCGACGGTAAAAACTTTGCGTTGAGGTTGCCAGGACAGGAGCGTAATGCTGCCTGCGACGGGGAGTGCATGCGCGTTCAAAGGGACAACCGTGTCTGAAGGCAGCAAGCGCACGAGCGGGGCGTCGCGCGCGAGGTCATATTGATCGCCGCCTCGCGGGCAATATTCATCGGTGCCTTCGTAACCGTTTCCACTTTGAACCGCTGCAAGCATCACCGGCACGTCCTGGGAGTCCCACCACGCAGTGGCGGCCAGAGCTACACCGGTGCCTGCCAGCACCGCTACAAGAGCAATTTGCGCGGCCACGCGGTGCGGCCGCGAGTGCAATGGCGCACCCCGCTGGGTGGCGCCGCCCCCGGCCATCTCGCCCAAAAAATAAGCAAAGCCGACGGCCAGAACAAACAGCCAGCGCCAGGGGAATTGTACGAAGCGCAGCTTCGGTGCGTAGCGCCAAAATACAGCGCTTACGGGGAACATCATGAATGTGGACGCCACTCCCAGAGCGGCTAAAGGGGCCCAAATGGATTTTGACTCTCTAGGGTGAGCGGCAGGAATTCCGGCTGTTTCCGTGGAGCGGAGCATCCTCCGGTGCGAAATCACAGCTCCTATGCCCGTGAGCGCAATCATCAAGACAGCGACTGCGGAGACTTCAAGATTAAAAAGGTTGTGCTCGGGATCGAGTATCCGGGTGAAAAGAAAGCTTTCGTCGTACCGCAATCCCTGCGAAAGGGTCTGTGCGATATTCACCCAGCGCTGTTCGAATGCCGCGGGAACCAGATAAAATCCCGCTAGTGCCAGGCCTAACGCTAATCCTGCCCCACCCAACGCAAGCGTATTACTACGAGCGTGAAGCTGTTTAAAGGAATTGATGCCGGCGGAAACGAAGTCTATTGCCAGCAGGAGCGATAAGGCATAGGTCGCGACAACTGCCGCAGGAGGGTTGGTGAGCCACATCGCTGCAAAAATCACCGCGAGCGGAGCGAGCTTGCGCCAACCGGGACAGGTTGGTTCGGCCTGATTTTGTTCGGGTGGGTTCGATAGGCACGCAAGCAGGAAGTGCACGGCCAGCGGGAAAATGGCAGCGGCCAGCAATTCCGCAAAATCGCTGCGCAAATAAGCGATCACCAGGAAATAAGGATTCACGGCGTAAATCACCGCAGCGGCCACCGCCGCTTCCGGGGACATCCGACCGCGAGCCAGCCGGTGCATGGAAACCCCGGCCAGCGTGAGTGAAAAGAAGATGAAGGCCCCCGGAACCATCCTCCACGGCAAAAGCAAACCTAGTACTGCTCCTAGACACCACGAGATGGGGGGATAAAAGATAAAGCGCGGCTCACCATATCCGTAATTTGCGAGCGCGGCCCAGCGTGGGAAAACGACTCCGAGCCGCCACTGGTGCGCCACATCCATCCACGACGAAAGATGGAATGCGAAGTCGTGCCCCGATGCCTGGCCAAGAATGAAGAAAGGAAACAGCACGCCTGCGGCTGCAGCCGCTATCAGGGCCACAGCGCCGGGCGTTAGTTTTTGCTGAGCGGCCGCAGGCATGCACTTAACTGTAAGCTGTGGAAGCCTGGGGCCACAAACTAAACGGTGTGGTGCCCCCCAAAAGGCCTGATTATCGCGGGTTGGCAGGCAACTTGGGAGGCTGTCCGAGAGGGCTAGGGAAGGTCCAGTAGCAAGAAATCGGCTGCAGGGGCCTTCGACCCTGGGGCGGGTCCAGTGAACTGGAGTATTTTCTCCGAGGAGACGCGCGCCTGGTCGCCAGCTTGCAACTGCTGCCCATTTAAGCCGAGCTCACCGGCGATCACAAACACATAGCCTCGGCGGTTCGGCGCTAGGGTGTGACTCACGGACTGGCCCGGCCCGAGCAAAGACGTGTAAATTGTCGCGTTCTGATGGATTTCCACAGCATGGGCGGGCCGGGATCCATTCCCTCCCGCAGGCACCGCCACCGGTAAAAGCTTTCCGCTGCGCTCGGCGAGAGGATAGCGCTTTTGCTCCCACGAAGGCGGAAGGTGCGCGACGGCGGGCTCGATCCACAATTGCACGAGGTGCGCGGGTGTTTTGTCCGAGGGATTGAACTCCGAGTGGCGTATGCCCGTGCCCGCGCTCATGCGCTGAACTTCCCCGGCGGAAATCACCCCGCGATGGCCGGCCGTATCGCGATGCTCGAGCTGCCCAGCGATAAGATAGGTGACGATTTCCATCTCCCGGTGCGGGTGAAGCGGGAAGCCGTTGGCGGGCGCAACCACGTCTTCATTGAAGACGCGCAAGGGCCCGAAAGACATATTCGCCGGGTCATAATAATTATCGAACGAAAAATGCCAGTAAGAAGAAAGCCATTCATTTTCAGCATGGTACCGTTGTGAATTGCGGATTACTTGAATCATCGCGCCGCCTCCTGCGCTGTCACCATTTTTTTCAGTAGACTATTAGATGCGCGGCTTACGGGCAAGGTTCGGGCCTGGGCAGAGGCTCGCGGGCAGCGCCGGATTCTGTTCCAGCCAGCCGCTAGTTGGTGTAGATTACTGTGTTCACATTTCACGGTTTAAGGGGCGCATACATGACTTCGGGGAAAATCGAAACGCAATCCACCGCCGCAGAGGTCCATCGCACCGTCCGTAGCTCGCTCACGGTAACCGACAATCGGACGGGGAAGACGTACGAATTGCCGATTACCGACGACACGATCCGGGCGCTCGATCTGCGCCAGATCAAGGTCAACTCCGAAGATTTTGGAATGATGAGCTATGATCCCGCATTCACCAATACCGCTCTGTGCCGCAGTAAAATCACGTTTATCGACGGGGACGCGGGCATCCTGCGCTACCGAGGCTATCCCATCGAAGAGCTTGCCGAGCGCAGCACCTATCTCGAGACCGCCTACCTGATCCTGCGCGGCGAGTTACCTAACAAGCAGCAACTTGAGGATTGGACCTACAACGTCACGCATCACACCTTCGTGCACGAAAGCATCAAGAAATTCCTCGATGGATTTCATTACGACGCCCATCCTATGGGCATGCTGATCTCCGCGGTAGCAGCGCTATCCACCTTTTACCCGGAGGCGCGGCATATCTTCGATGCCGAATCCCGCCAGAAGCAGACTTGGCGGCTGATCGGGAAGATGCCGACACTGGCTGCCTTTGCTTATCGCCACAGCCTGGGAATGCCGTACGCCTACCCGGATAACGAACTGAGCTATCCCGGCAACTTCCTGAACATGCTTTTCAAGACCACCGAGCTGAAATATAAGCCCAATGCCGCGCTCGAGCACGCCCTCGATGTGCTCTTCATCCTGCACGCCGATCACGAGCAAAACTGTTCGACCAACGCCATGCGCTGCGTCGGCAGTTCGCAGACCGATGCTTATTCGGCGTGTGCAGCGGCCACGGCGGCTCTCTACGGGCCTTTGCATGGGGGGGCCAATGAAGAAGTTTTGCGGATGCTTCTCGATATCGGTTCGATTGCAAACGTACCGGCGTATATTAAGCGCGTAAAGGCCGGCGAGAAGAAGCTGATGGGCTTCGGGCATCGCATCTATAAGAATTACGATCCCCGCGCGCTTATCATCAAGCGCGTTTCCTCCGAGGTGTTCGAGGTTACCGGGCGCAATCCGCTGCTGGATATCGCGCTCGAGGTGGAGCGCATCGCGCTGGAGGACGACTACTTCGTTTCGCGCAAGCTTTACCCCAATGTGGACTTCTATACCGGACTGATCTACCAGTCGATGGGGTTCCCGGTAACCATGTTCCCCGTGCTATTCGCGATTGCCCGCACCAGCGGCTGGATCGCGCAGTGGGAAGAGATGCTGCTGGATGCGGAGCAGAAAATCGCGCGGCCGCGGCAAATCTATACAGGATATGAAAAGCGCCCGTACGTTCCGTTGGAAAAGCGCGCGTAGACAAAATAAATGATCGGTCACCTGCGCGGCCATCTGGCGGAAAAGCGGCCGAACCTGGTGGTGGTGGACGTAAACGGCGTCGGGTACCAGGTAGCGATTCCCTTGTCGACGTTTTATTCCCTGGGTGAGCTGCGCGATGATGTTACTTTGCTCATCCACACCCACCTGCGCGAGGATTCCATCGCGCTTTATGGGTTCTTGACGGCGCGCGAGAAACAATTCTTCGAACTGCTGCTTTCCGCCTCGGGTGTCGGACCGGTTTTAGCGCTCAAGATTCTCTCTGGAATGAGCGTGGACGATTTGGTACCCGCTATTCGCGCGAACGACCTGGTGCGCCTGGTGCGTATTCCGGGCGTGGGGCGAAAAACGGCGGAACGCATCGTGGTAGAGTTGCGGGATAAAATCGCGGCCATGGCCGCGCCCGAACCCGCGCATGTGGCGGCCGCAGGGCTCACCGGGCTGCATGCCGACGTGATTTCGGCGCTACTCAATCTGGGCTACGAGCGCCGCGCCGCGGAAAAGGCGGTGGACAGCGCCGCTCGCGCCGCGGACGGGAACGACTCCAGCTTCGAGGCGCTGCTGCGCGCTACCCTGCAGCAATTGAGCCAACCCGTGCATAAGGGAGCGCACCGGGACGATTAGTCCTGGACGCGTGAGCTGCGAGACGCGCGAAAAACAGGAAAAGGCGCCAAACCGCCCGCGACGGCAGAACTAACATGTCCCAACAGGCACAGCGCATCGTATCCGGGCGGGCCCTTGAGGGCGACGCGCGCCTGGACGCGAGCGTTCGTCCCAAACGCATGGCCGACTTCATCGGCCAGGATCGCGTCAAGGAAAACATCGTCATTGCCATCGAGGCCGCGCGCACGCGAGGCGAGGCGCTCGATCACGTGCTGCTCTACGGGCCGCCGGGACTGGGCAAGACTTCTCTTGCGCAAATTATCGCGAACGAGTTGGGGGTCAGCATCAAGACCAGCGCGGGGCCGCTGCTCGAGCGCAAAGGCGATTTGACCGCCATTGTCACTTCGCTCGAACCGCGCGAGGTGTTTTTTCTGGACGAGATTCATCGTTTGCTTCCGGCGGTCGAAGAGATTCTCTATCCCGCGATGGAGGATTACCGGATCGACCTGGTGATCGGACAAGGGCCCGGGGCGCGCATCCATCCATTCCAATTGAATCGCTTCACGCTGATCGGCGCCACCACGCGCGCCGGGCTGATTACCGCGCCATTGCGCTCGCGGTTCGGCATCGTCCATCGACTGGATTTCTATCGTCCCGACGATCTCATTGAGATCATTCGCCGTTCGGCTGCAATACTCAATATCGCCCTGGAGGACGATGGCGCGGTCGAGATGGCCAAGCGCAGCCGGGGCACGCCACGCGTGGCCAACCGCCTGTTGCGCCGCGTGCGTGATTTTGCCGAGGTGCGCGCGCAGGGACGCATCACCGGCGAGGTGGCGCGCGAAGCGCTGGATCGGCTGGGCGTCGATCAGCACGGACTCGACGAAGTCGATCGCAACCTGATGCTGACTATCATTCAAAAGTTTTCGGGCGGTCCGGTGGGTTTGAACACGATTGCCGCTTCGCTGAGCGAAGAAGAGGACGCCATCGAAGAGATGTATGAACCGTATTTGATGCAGATGGGCCTGCTCGACCGCACGCAGCGCGGCCGGGTGGCTACCGCGCTCGCCTATAAACACTTTGGCATCGAAGCTCCCCGGCAGCAGCGCCACTTGTTCTAGCGTTGGCGATGCTTCCAGGCGAAAAGCGCGTTTACATCTCGCTCGGCTCCAATGTGGGAGACCGCGCGGCAAGTCTGCAACAGGCCGTCGTTGCAATGAATGCTAAGGGTATCCGCGTCGTGCGGCGGTCCGCGCTCTACCTTACCGAACCGGCGGATGCTCCGTCGCAGGCGTGGTTCTTAAATGCGGTGGTCGAAGCCGAAACTCGGTGGATGCCGCGGCAATTACTGAAAACCCTGGCCTCGATCGAGCGGGATTTTGGGCGCCAGCGTATTGTTCCCCGCGGACCGCGCACCCTGGATCTGGATCTTCTGCTGTTCGGCACGAGCATCATCGATACCCCGGAATTGCAAGTCCCGCATCCGCGATTAGCCGAGCGGCGATTTGTGCTGGTGCCCCTGGCGGAATTAGCGCCGGCGCTGCGGCATCCCACCCTGGGGCGAAACATCTCAGAACTTCTCGCGGCCACAGGGGACCGGAGCGAAGTTCGGTTATGGCGCGAACCTGCGCACAGCAGGAAGCAAACGGCACAGGGGTGAAACTGCGTGGATCGGCTTGCTGAGAGATATCAGCGGCGGTCAGCGGCGGCATGGCGCACGTCGTGACCCTCGACCATATAGATCACATCCTCCGCGATGTTGGTGGCATGGTCGGCCACGCGTTCCAGATTTTTCGCCACCAGAATTAACTCGAAAGACTGAAAAACGACCGCGGAATCTCCCATCATGTAACTCAACAGCTCGCGAAAGATCTGGTCGCGCAGATTATCGACCTGATCGTCGAGCACGAGCACCGATCGCGCCAAATCCATGTCACGTCGAACCACGGCGGTCAGGCTGTCGCGAACCATGCCCTCGGCCAGTTCGCTCATTCGCGGCAGGTCGACGTAGGGCTTCACGCGCGGGTGCCGCAGTATTCGCTGCGATGATTGCGCGATGTTAACGGCCTGATCGCCGATCCTTTCGAGATCGTTGTTAATGCGGGCGACGGCCAGCACAAACCGCAGGTCGGCCGCCATTAACTGGTGGAGCGCAAGCAGCTGCATCACCCGGTCGTCGATTTCCAACTGGAGTTCGTTGATGGCGGGCTCTTCGCGGAGCACCGCGTCCGCGAGCGACCCTTCTGCCTCCAGAACCGAGTGGATGGCCTGGTGCACGGCGCGCTCGGCGAGGCTGCCCATCCACAACAGGCGTTCCTTCAGTTCACTCAGGTCGATTTCGAAGTGTCTCTCCATCTTAAGTTCCTTCTCGGGGTAATTTTCCGGCTGGGATTCGTCGAATTTCGCGCCAATGACCCTGCGCGCCGCGGCTCTCAGTCTGGATGCAGTTGCTGCACCTTAAGGCCAATGATGCGCGCGGCGAGCAAAACGCTGTACTCATCCAAAACGGCCGGTGATGTAGGCCTCGGTGCGGGGATCGGAAGGCGTGGTAAACAATTGCGGGGTGGGGCTGAATTCGATCACCTCGCCGGTAAGTACGAATGCGGTGGAGTCGCTTACGCGCGCTGCCTGTTGCATGTTGTGGGTGACAATCACCAGCGTGCAATTTTCCTTCAAATGAAACAGCAACTCCTCCACTTTCGCGGTGTTCACGGGATCGAGCGCCGAGCACGGTTCGTCCAGGAGGAGCACCTCGGGATCCACGGCGAGCGCGCGGGCGATGCACAAGCGCTGTTGCTGGCCGCCGGACAGGGCATAGGCTGACTTATGGAGCTGATCCTTTACCTCTTCCCAGAGTGCGGCCCGGACCAAACTCCGCTCGACTGCGTCGGCCATCCGACCAGTTTGGTTTGCGGGCAAACCGTTGATGCGCAGGCCATAGGCAACGTTTTCGAATATGGATTTGGGGAAGGGGTTGGGCTTTTGGAAGACCATGCCCACGCGCCGCCGCAGCCGGGTCACGTCCTGGCTCAGAATATCCTCATTGTCGAGCAGGATTTCACCCTCGAGCCGGGTGTTACGCACCGTTTCATGCATGCGGTTGAGCGTTCGCAGCAACGTCGACTTACCGCAGCCGGAGGGGCCGATGAGCGCCGTAACGCGGTTCGTGGCGATGTTCAGATTGATCTTATGAAGGGCATGCACTTTGCCATAATAAAAATTCAGGTTCCGCACCTGCATGCGAAGACCAGGACCAGGAGCCGGGGCTGCACTTGACTTTGAGTTCACAAGAGTCTCCGCCGTCGCGGACGCCGGTGGCGCCGGAGGCACCATGTTACCGAAAGCTGGTTTAGCCGAAGTCTGCGTCATTAGGACCTCTGCGCGGACATGCCGCGCGACATGATCGCCCGGACAATTATATTGATCAGGAGCACCAAGGCCAGCAACACCAGCCCGGCGGCCCAGGCCTGCTCGTGCCAGTCTTCATAAGGCCCCACCGCATAGGTATAAATCATTACAGGAAGAGAAGCGGTAGGCTGTTGCCAACCCGGGCTCCAGAAGCGGTTTCCAAAAGCGGTGAACAACAGAGGCGCGGTTTCGCCGGCCACCCGCGCGAGTGATAGCAGCACGGCGGTCATAATCGCTCGGGAGGCGGCGGGCAGGACCACGCTCGATATCGTGCGCCATTTGCTGGCACCCAGCGCCATGGCTGCCTCGCGCATGGAACGCGGCACGCCGTGGAGGTATTCCTCGGTGCTGCGCAGGACGATGGGAATCATCATGATGCCGAGCGCTAATCCGCCGGCCAACGTGGAAAAATGATGCACCGGCATCACCGCCACGGCGTAGGCGAAAATCCCGATGACGATGGAGGGTACGCCATTGAGCAGGTCGGCGGTATAACGCACGACAAAAGGCACGGTGCTGCCGCCAAACTCGGCCAGGTAGATTCCACCCAGCAGGCCGATCGGCACGCCAATAAGCGCCGCCAGGAGCAATATCTTACCCGAGCCTACGATGGCGTTGGCCATGCCTCCGCCCGACTCGCCCACTGGCGTCGGCAGCTTGGTGAAGAAGTTCCAGTTAATGTCCTTGCCGCCATGATAGACCAGATACCCCAAGATGAAAAACAAGGCGGAAACCGCCACCAATGCGCAGAGGCCCGTGAGGCTGAGCATGACTATATTGGTTGTCTTGCGCCACAGCAGCTTGGCGTCGATTTTCCGCGCGGTCATAGCTGGGCCACCCCGCTGCCTCGTTGCGTGGTGACCAGGATTAGAAGGCGCGCCAAGCCGTTCAGCACGAAGGTAAGCAGAAAGAGCACCAGTCCCAATTCCACCAGGGCGCTCAAATATAGATTCCCGGTGGCCTCGGTGAATTCATTGGCGAGTACCGAAGCGATGGAATACCCGGCCCCAGCAACGACGCGCTGATGCGGGGGTTGTTGCCGATGACCATGGTGACGGCCATGGTTTCACCCAAGGCGCGTGCCAGGGCCAAAAAAATCGAACCCATGATGCCAGTGCGCGCGTAAGGCACGACGGTCTTCCAGGTGGACTCCCACTTCGTCGCGCCCAGGCCCAAGGCCGCCTCCCGCTGATCCTGGGGAACTGCCAGCAAGACTTCGCGCGAGACGGAAATGATGAAAGGCACGATCATAATGGCCAACACGAGGCCCGCCGTAAGGAAGCCGATGCCGTAGGCCGGGCCTTGAAACAACGGCAGGAATCCGAGGGTGTGCTTTAGAGCTGGTTGCACTTCGCTGCGCATCAGTGGCACGAGAATGAACACGCCAAGCAACCCGTAAATAACGCTGGGCACGGCTGCAAGCAGGTCGATCAGGAAGGTAAGAGCGTCCGAAAAACGTCTCGGCGCAAGTTCAGCCAGAAAAATAGCTGCGCCCAATCCCAGCGGTACCGCGACGAACAATCCCACCGCTGAGGTAACCAGGGTTCCATACACGAACGGAAGCGCGCCAAACTTGTTGAATACGGGATCCCAATCCTGAGCTACGAGGAAATGCCAGCCGAACTTATGCCGCGCCAGCGCCGAGAGAATCCACAACTGGTAGACCAGCATGGCGGTGATGACTACGGTCAGGACCGCGAAAACGAGCGTGATCAGCCGGGCAATCTCGTCGCCGCTGCGCAAACGGCGCAGAAGCGCGCGCGGGCCCCAGGTGAGGCCCGCGGGTCGAACCGTGGTATCTGCGGTGGCCACGATAATCTCTCGATAGGGGTGCGCTTACTGAACCAGTTTACTAAACGAATTTACTGAACCAGGGCGATTGCTTTTTGTTCTTTGGCGACGACTTCCTTCGGGAGTTTAGCGTACGCCAAAGGCTCGCAAAACTGCTGCCCGCTGGTCAACATCCAGGCAAGGAAGCCCTTAATCGCGTCACGCTTGGCGGCATCGTTGATCTTCGCGGGAATCAGCAGCCAGGTGAAACTCGAAATGGGAAATGCCGCCTTTCCGGGAGCGTTGGTTATGGATACTCGGAAGTCGTCAGCAATGGTAGCCCCCGCCGCCGCTGCGGAAACGCCCTCGAGCGTCGCTTTGACGAAGACGCCCGAGGCGTTCTTCACCAAGCCGTAAGGCAAATTATTCTGGACGGCGTAAATCAACTCGATGTACCCGATGGAGCCGGGCGTCTGCTTGAGCAATCCCGAAACGCCTTCGTTACCCTTGCCGCCCAAGCCCACAGGCCAGTTCACCGAGGTGCCCTTGCCAACCTTGGTCTTCCATTCGTCACTAACCTTAGAGAGATAGTCCGACCAGATATAAGTGGTTCCACTGCCGTCCGCGCGATGAACGACGATAATGTCATCTTTGGGCAGCTTGACTCCCGGATTCACGGAGGCAATTGCGGGATCGTTCCACTTGGTGATCTTTCCCAAGTAGATTCCGGCAAGCGCCTCGGGAGTGAATTTCAGGTCCGTTGCGACGCCGGGTACATTGTAGCTGGGTACAGCCCCACCCAGCACGGTCGGGAAATGGAGAATCTTAAACCCGGCTTGGCTCAACTGCTCATCGGACATCGGCCCGTCGGAAGCCCCAAAGTCCACTGTGTGAGCCAAAAGTTGCGTAATACCGCCGCCGGAACCAATCGACTGGTAATTGATCTGAATGTTGGGGTGCATCTTGTGGTATTCGTCAAACCATTTAGAATAAATCGGATACGGAAACGTAGCGCCTGCTGCATTGATATTCTGCCCCCGGGCCGGTATCCCGGCTACCGCTACCAGCGCTACAAACGTTACTCCCATCAGTTTGCGTATCGTCATGGCTCTCCTCTAGGCAGTCTCCAATCAGTCTCTCTAATTCTTTGTTACAAGTTGGTTACAACCGTGTTACAGAGCATTAAATTCCGGGTATGAGCGGAATGCTCCCTTCGACCTTCTGGCAAATAACAAGGTCTTCGGGTGCCTTCAATTGCATGCCAACCGCCAATGAATTCTGCATGGCATATCGTTTGGAAAAAATGGGCCGACGACAGGGAGGGCGCCGGCCCGGGGCATTAAGTGAAGTTCAACCCTGCGGGACTAGTGCAGGGTTTATTTTCGCTCTGCCGAAACTAACCCACGGCTGTCACAAGAAGATCAAGCCACTATGAATTCTCCATGACAGGGGCTGATTTTTCACCTGCCTCCAGGCCCCGACCGTGCCGTACATCCAGGCCACGCACCCAAAAAATAATATCCTCAGCGATATTTGTGGCATGGTCCGCCACGCGTTCGAGATAGCGGCTGGCCAGCACGAATTGCATATTGGGCCCAATCTCCGCCGGCCGCTCGGTCATGCTGACCATCAAGCGTTCGAAGATCTGGTCCCTATACCGATCCACCAGATCGTCGCTTTCAAGCACCTCGCTTGCCAATACCACGCTGCGGAAAATTAACGCTCCCAGGCTCTTTTTCACCATCGCTCCTACGACTTGGACCATGGGCTCAAGCTCGGGCGGTCGCGCTACGGGGCTCATCTGCGAAAGAGAGACCACTCGTTCGGCCAGATTTACCGCCAAATCCCCGATGCGCTCCAAGTCATTGGTGATCTTCAGCGTAGCGACGACTTGGCGGATATCCTCCGCCGTCAGATTGCCGTCCCGCAGCATGCGCACGGCGTGATCGTCGATCACCATTTCCATTTCGTTGATCCGGGGTTCCAACAGGAAAATCTCGCCAGGCGCCTGCTCGGCGTCATCGGTGTCACTTTGTAGAATCGCGCTGAGGGCTCGCTCAACGCTGGCTTCAACGGTCCGCGCCATGGAAATTAAATAATTCACCAGGATGCCCTGATAGATCGCCTGCGTACTCTGTGCCATTGACGCCATTGCTCAGCTCCTTTAGGAGATAGTTTACAGTTCGACAATACAGAACGAACATTACGCAGGCGTAAAGCGGAGATGAATAGTGCTCGGTTTAAAAGGGCTCTCAGCAGCCGAACTCAACATGCGGGGACGCTGAAGTGAAAGCGTGAACCCTCTCCCACGGCGCTTTCAACCCACAATTTTCCGCCGTGAGCGTCGACGATATGGCGCGCGATGGAAAGCCCCAGGCCGGTGCCTCCGGCTTCCCGCGAGCGGGCGGCATCCACGCGATAGAAGCGCTCGAAAATGCGGCCCTGCTCGGCTTGCGGAATGCCGATGCCGGTATCGGCAACGGTAAGCACCACCGCGCCGGCCACCTGGGAGGCACTGACTTCGATGCGGCCCCTCTCCGGCGTGTACTGCACGGCGTTATCAAGCAAGTTCTGCAACACTTCCTGAAGGCGGTTGGCGTCTCCGCGAATCGGTGGCAAGCCGTCGGGAATGCTTACCTCGACAATCAAATCACGCTGAGCCGCTTTCAAGCGCGCCGTTTCCAAGCAGGACTCGATGAGATATTCGACTCTAACCGGACGGAATTCGAGCTCCATCTGGCCGGCTTCGATACGCGAGAGCTCCAGCAAATCTTCGGTTAGGCGCGCCAGACGTATCGCATGGTTGCGGATAATTTCAACGAACCGGCGCCGGTTGGCGGTGTCATCCAGAGCGCCTCCGAGAAGAGTTTCCGCGAAACCCTGGATGGCCGTGAGCGGGGTGCGAAACTCGTGCGAAATATTCGCCACGAAGTCCTGGCGCACGCGCTCGAGGCGGCGCAGTTCGCTAATTTCGTGCAAAACCAGGACCGCTCCTGTGGGTCCTTCGGCACGCACGGGCGATGCCGTCACCGCGAAGCTCCGCGGGCGCACCGTTCCCACCACGATCTCGCCGGAAATCTCCTCGTGGTTCGCGAGCACCCTCTTGATCACAGCCAGCAAGTCTGACTGCCGGACCACCTCGACGAGCGGACGCCCTTCCACGACGATTGCTTCCAGGCCCAGGATTTGTGAGAAGGCGCGATTGGAGAACAGTACCCGCTCCTGCGCACTGATCACCGCGACCCCCTCAATCATGCTGCGCAAAATGGCCGCGGAACGGTTGCGTTCATCGGTCAAGACCCGGATGGTCCCGTCGAGCTGGGCGGCGGTGTGATTGAGCGCGCGTGCCAGATCATCAAGTTCGTCTCCTCCCGGGGGAATTTCCAGGGGACGAAAGTCACCTCCGGCCACACGCCCTGAAAACTGCTTCAGTTCGCTAATACGCCGGGAGATCGTGCGCGAAATGACCAGCGATCCGCCAGCCACAAAAAAGACAAAAATGAGAGAGCCCATCCACAACCGGCGGCGAAATTCTGAGAGGCGCAGGCCAATGTCGGGCACCGGAGTCGCCAGCCAGAGGAAGATAGGGCCTTCTACTGACTCCTGGACGGTGGAGGCGTTCGCGGCATTGTTGGCCGCTCCTGAAATTGACAGCCGAATCGCCAAGTAGACCACATCTCGATTCAAGCTCACGCTATAGCGCGTGGCGCGGCCTTCACCGGAGGACACGGCTTGCCTGAATTCGGTATCGAGGGCGGGCCCATCGTGATTTCCTTCGCTGGTTTTAGTATGCCCGGGCGGAGTTGCCTGGGCGATCATGCCGCCGTCGCTTCCGACCATTGACGCCTCCGCGCCGCTGGCTGCCATTTGCGAAAGCCACGTTGTAAGGGCGCGGGTGTCGTTCACATCGGGCCATTGGGCCCGCGCCACCTGCGCCAGCGCTTCCAATTCTTGGTAACCCGCGGCGATGACCTCCGAACGCATTTGCCGGGAGATGTAAAAGTCCAAGGCGGGCAGGATCGCAAGCAACAGGATGGAAAATGTCAGGCCGGACCGCCAGAACGGGCTTACACGCACCAATCCTCCCTGTGGATTGCCCCCTCAGACACGAATCACCCCAAATGCCCGGCGGGTTCAGGCGCTAGCTGGGGCGCCCGACCGCGACCGATTCGAACAAATATCCTGCGCCTCGCACGGTTTTCAGATGGACGGGATTTTCCGGGTCGGCCTCGATCTTCTCACGCAAGCGCCGGACGTAAACATCTACGCTGCGCGGTGTGACGAAGCGTTCCGTTCCCCAGACCGCGTCCAGCAACTGGTCGCGCGTAAAAACTCGGTCGGGGCGTGCTGCCAGGAAATAAATGAGGCGAAATTCCAATGTGCTCAGGGTGACGGGCTTCCCTCCGCGGCTCACGCGATAAGAGGAAGGATCGATGTGCAGCTTCCCCACCTCGATCGGGCGGTTCACTTCCCCTGCGGGCTCGGCACGCCGCAGCAAGGCCTTCACGCGCGCAACCAACTCGCGCGGGCTGAAGGGCTTGGTGACGTAATCGTCGGCGCCCATTTCGAGTCCCACGATGCGATCCGCCTCCTCTCCGCGCGCCGTCAGCATCAGAATGGGCAGGCGATTGAGCGCGGCGTCACGCCTGATCTCCTTGCAAACCTCCAGGCCCGGCATCTTTGGCAACATCAAATCGAGCAGCAAAAGGTCGGGCGGCGACTTGCGCACCTGTGCGAGGCCCGCGCCACCGTCCGAAGAGGAGCTGACGTCAAACCCCTCGGAGGCCAGGTTGTAGCGCACCAGCTCCACGATGTCGCGATCATCTTCGATAATCAAAATGCGTTTCACATTACTCCTTAGCCAACAGCGAAAGGTATTTTACATGGGAATACAACGAAGAAACCCCCGGATATGGGAAATCGGTATCCGCTGCGCATTTTCTTGTGGCCCGCTGCACCACTCGGGAATATGCCGAAATATCCGGCGGCGCAATGTTAAATTCGAGTGAAAATCCAGCGGCGATAAAGCGGCCCACACAGCCCTGAGCCAAGGATCCGCCGGTGTGGGGACCGGCTCGTGCCTGACGCCTGTGGCGACCCGAAATGCCGCGAGCTGGCGCGAACGCCTGGGGTGCTTCGTCTGACTGCGTGGTGCAACGGCGGCCATGGTGCTCGCAAATTCGTCGGAAAAAACGCTATTAACGCGAATTCCTCGCTAGCTATATTTGCGCAAGACTCCCACCACGCGCCCCTGAATCTGCACTTCGGATGCGGGCAGAATGATGGGAAGCAACTCGGAATTGGCGGGCTGCAGCCGCACTTTGCCGCCCGGCTCGCGGTAGAAACGCTTCAGAGTGGCTTCGCTGCCACTCACCAAGGCGACCACTACCTCGCCTGGATTCGCCACGTGGGTAGGCTCAATTACGACGTAGTCGCCGTCGAGGATGTGATCCTCAATCATGGAGCTTCCCTTCACCTGCAGCACGAAACTGCCGCTAGCCCGCGCGAACTCGCCCAGTGAAAATGTCTCGTGTTCTTCGACCGCTTCGAGCGGGCGGCCGGCGGCGATCCGTCCAGCCAGCGGCAATTCAACCGTGTGTCGCTCGAGCACCTGTTCGCGTATCGGCTTGGGCAGTTGCAGCACTTCGATTGACCGGCTGCGGTTATAGCCGCGCCGCACAAAGCCTTTCCGCTCCAATGTGGAGATGTGTTTGTGTACCGTGGCGAGCGAGGTCAGCCGCAAGGAACGCGCGATTTCTTCAAAACTGGGCGAGTACCCGTGTTTGTTGGCAAACCCCACCAGGAAATCGAGCACTTCCTTCTGGCGTTTTGTCAGAGTCATTGCGCCTCCTCTGCAACAGCAGTATAGGCGAATTAAAGGCGAAGTTCAACAGCAACGGGAGACAGATTTCGACGTGTCTCAAGCGCCTGCCAGTCAGATCGCTTGGACGCGGCGCACGCCCTGGTTTCATTTCAGGTCACTTTTCTGCTGCATCCCGCGGGGCGGTCGGACGCCGCAGCCGCTCAAAGTATGCTATATTTGGAAATCGGCGTCCCTCCTTGGGATCCACCTCGAGCAAAGCGGCCAGTCGTGGGGCCAGCAATAGAGGATGAAACCGTACGGTTGGAGATCGAATCTAACTGATAGGAAGATTACGGACTAATGGCTACCATAACCGATCCGGTCCTACATAAAACGAAACGCCAAGTAATTGATAGGGCAGTTGTTCGCTTTGCCGGCGACTCGGGCGACGGCATGCAGATTTCGGGAAACCAGTTCACCAGCACCGTCGCGCTGTACGGCAACGACTTGGCGACTTTCCCGGATTATCCTGCCGAGATTCGCGCCCCTGCCGGCACTCTTCCGGGCGTTAGCGGGTTCCAGATTCAGTTTTCATCGGGTGACGTCTTCACGCCCGGCGATTCCGTCGACGTACTTGTGGCCATGAACCCCGCGGCCCTCAAGATGAACGTCCGCGACCTGAAGACCAACGGAATCTTGATCGTAAACAGCGACAGCTTCACCGAAAACGATCTGCGCAAGTCGCATGACACCACCAACCCGCTCGAGGATCACTCTCTCGACGGATATCGTGTATTCGCGGTGCCTCTCGAGCGCCTGACCCACGCTGCGCTGGCGGAGCTTGGCCTGGACGCCAAGAGCATGAACCGCTGCAAAAATTTCTTTTCCCTAGGCATGTGCTATTGGCTCTACAACCGGTCGATGGATCACACTTTCCACTGGCTGGATGACAAATTCAAGAACAAGCCGCTTCTGGCCGAAGCCAACAAGCGCGCCATGAAGGCCGGATACTCATATTGCGAAGCCACCGAAGCTTTCCAGGTGAGCTACGAAATTCCGCCGGCGAAACTCACCCCCGGCACATATCGCAACCTGAGCGGAAATCAAGCGCTGGCGATCGGTTTCGTGACTGCCGCGCACCAAGCGGGATTGACGCTATTTCTAGGCTCCTATCCCATTACGCCGGCGTCCGACATTCTGCACGAGCTTTCGGGATACAAGAATTTCGGCGTCCTCACGTTTCAGGCCGAGGACGAAATCGCCGCCATCACTTCCGCCATCGGCGCGTCCTATTCCGGCTGCCTGGCGCTTACTACCACCTCAGGTCCCGGCATGGCGCTTAAGACCGAGGCTATGGGGTTAGCCCTGATGGTCGAGCTTCCGCTGGTGATTTGCGATATTCAGCGTGGCGGACCTTCGACGGGGCTTCCGACCAAGACCGAACAAGCCGACCTGCTGCAAGCGCTTTATGGCCGGAACTCAGAGGCGCCCTTGCCCGTGCTGGCGGCCTGCACTCCCGGGGACTGCTTCTGGATTGCCGTCGAAGCCAGCCGGATCGCGCTTAAATATATGATTCCCGTTATCGTGCTTTCCGACGGCTATCTCGCGAATGGGGCCGAGCCCTGGCGCATTCCCTCACTGGACGAAGTGCCGAAGTTCCCCGTACATTTCGAAACCAATCCGGAAGGCTTTCTGCCTTATCGGCGCGACCCGCAGACCCTCGCGCGCCCGTGGGCCATCCCCGGCACCCCCGGACTCGAGCATCGCGTTGGCGGCCTGGAGAAGCAGGACGTCACCGGAAACGTGAACTACGAGCCCATGAACCACGAAAAAATGATTCGCCTGCGCGCGGCCAAAGTGCAGGCCATCTCGCAGGATGTTCCCGACGTCGTCCCGGCGGGAGATCCCGACGGCGATCTGCTGATTGTGGCCTGGGGGTCGACCTACGGAGCGGTGACCGCGGCACTTAACGCGCAGCGGCAAAAGGGCCACCGCATCGGCCACGTCCATTTGCGCTATTTGAATCCGCTGCCCAACAACTTGGGTGAAGTTATCGGCCGTTATCGCAAAGTGCTGGTGCCCGAAATGAACATGGGCCAGCTCGTTATGGTTTTGCGCGCAAAGTTTTTGGTGGACGCTGAAGGCTACAATAAAATCCAGGGTCAGCCGTTCAAGCAATCCGAGCTGGAAGCAAAAATCGAAGAAGTGCTGGGCTGAGGTAGCGCACCACCAGGAGCCAGGGACAAACCAAATGACCACGACAATGCCTGTTTTAACTAAGAAGGATTTTCAAACCGACCAAGAAGTTCGTTGGTGCCCGGGTTGTGGAGACTACGCGATTCTCTCCGCCGTTCAGGCCGTTTTTCCGGAGCTGGGAATTCCTCGCGAGAAATTCGTCATCATCTCGGGAATCGGCTGTTCGAGCCGCTTTCCGTATTATATGAATACCTTTGGATTTCATACCATCCACGGGCGCGCTCCCGCGGTAGCCACGGGACTCAAGATCGCGCATCCGGAGCTCGAAGTGTGGGTGGTTACCGGCGACGGCGATTCTCTTTCCATCGGCGGCAACCATACGATTCATATGCTGCGCCGCAACGTGGGCATCAAGGTGCTCATGTTCAACAACCGAATTTACGGTCTCACCAAAGGACAATATTCGCCGACTTCGGAGTTCGGGAAAAAATCGAAGTCCACTCCCTTTGGATCGATGGCGCGACCCTTCAATCCCCTCGCCTTGGCCATCGGCGCCGAGGCTACTTTCGTCGCACGCTCGGTGGATGTTTTCCAGCAACACCTGAAGGACACGCTGCGCAAAGCCGCGAAACACCCAGGCTCTGCTTATGTGGAAATCCTGCAGAACTGCAACATCTTCAACGACGGCGCGTGGACCGACATCACTGAAAAAGAAGCGCGCAGCGAGCACGTGTTGCAACTCGAACACGGCAAGCCCCTCGTTTTCGGAAAGAACCGCGACAAGGGCATCCGAATGAATGGCATGGATCTGGAAATGGTGAACCTAGGCAACGGCGTCGCCGAGCGGGATCTCCTCATTCATGATGAAGAATACAAGAACCCGGCTTACGCCTTCCTCCTCGCGAAGATGGAAGAGTTGCCCGGTTTCCCGACTCCCGTGGGCGTGTTCCGCTCCTGGGATAGCGTGCCGCGGTACGAGGACCTGATCAATACACAGGTTAAGGAGATCGTGGCCAAGCGCGGCGCCGGCGACATCAACAAACTGTTGCGTTCGGGCGATAGCTGGGAAGTCCGCTAAAGGAAATTTTGTAGGATCAGGCGAATTGCGGCTTCAAGCTTCATGCATGCCTGATAACCGAAGGCCTACCCAGGGGCCCCGTTCGCGCGGCCCCTGTGCTTTTAGCAGCAAGGCTCCATTATTCGTTACGCTTTGCTGGCCTTCTTTAGCCTAATTACGCAAGGCTCTCCCGCCAAGCGAGCGATTCTGGAGGCGCCTCACTGATTTCGCGCAGTTTTTCCGGTAGCCCTCTTTTCTAATCCACAAAAAACGTTCCTTCCGGTTCGTAGGCCTGAGCTAAGTGGCGAAGCAAAAGCGGATGACGGGCAGCCTGAAAGTACTTGAAAGTTTAAAACGGAGGCCTAGGAGCCAGACTTGGAAATCGTGATCGTTTGCGGTTTTGAAGGCGCGCCCAACTGGGGGCCGGCAGGTGCGGGATTGTTCGCGAAATAATTCTTTTCGTACAAGCGCTTGTAAATGCGACCGGCGATTTCCGCGGCAAAGGGGCCCTTAACGATGGTGCTGTGCCCACGCATCAGCACCGCGAGCACGATCTTGGGATTAGCCTGGTCCGCATAGGACACGAACCACCCTACGCGAGAGGCCGAATCAGAACACGTGCCCGTCTTGCCGAGCGGTTGTTCACCCTCGCCGCCCCAGCTCAGGCGCGCCGTGCCGTACAAAACGGCGGCCAGCATGCCGTCGCGTATGTCGGGAACCAGGGACGCGATGTCCAACTGGCGCTTGATGCGGGGCTCAAAACTTTCCGAATCTTGCACACTTTGCGGATACTGCAGATAGTAAATCGTGCCGCCATTCGCCAGCGTGGCTACCACCGAGGCCAGCTGCAACGGCGTGATCTGAATGCCTTCACCGAAGCTCGACATGCGGGCAACGCCGCCATTCTTGGGCGGCTCAGATGGCAGAATCCCGGCATTCTCGGAGGCTAAGCCGTAGCCCGCCATCTCGCCCAGACCCATTAGGCGCGCGTAGTGCGAAACCGTATCAAAGCCCATGCGCCTGCCCAATTCTTCAAAAAACGCGTTATTCGAGTGCGCCAGTGCTTCCACCAGATTGAGATAGCGGCGGGGCGCGACTTTGATCATCGAATCGCGGGTGATAACGCTTTCCTCGAGCGCAGCTACGGCGATTATCGGCTTGATGGTGGAACAGGGAATAAAACCGGATGAGAAAGCCAGCTTCTGATTAACAATGCTCAGGACGCGGCCGTTGTTGGGGTTCACCGCCACCACCGAACCGTTATAGCGGCCGAGCCCCGCCAAGGCGGCGTCGCGCACCACGGGATCATCGAACGTGCCAATATCGTCTTTGCCGGAATCCGCAAAGGTGGGAACGCCCAAAACAGAAGCGCGGGTGATGCGACGGTGCACGACAGTGGGATGTGCCACCGGTTTGGCCGCCGGATGTACGGGGGAGTCGACTGCGGAAAAACTTACGGCCGGGGCGCAGCTCAGCGTGGCGCAAAGCGCCATTGCCATCAGGCGAAAGTGAGTGGTGCGGCTGGGCATACTACTCTTAGACGCCTTCGTTTTTAAATGGTTTGCCTGAGCCCTACTGCGGCTTGGGCTGCAGTATATTTAAGAGCTTAGCGCGACGCAATAGGAAATCAGCACCATTCTTTGCATAGTACTGCGTCCCGCATTCTTTTTGTTGCCAAAGAGATACGGAGGCGGCCGTCTTGGCTTTATTCGCGGCCTAGCGGCCCATCTTCGCTCGTGCTCCTGCAGCTACCATAGGCGTCACATGCGCGCCGGGTCTTTCGGCGCTGCGCTCCGCCGGCTTTTCCTGCGGCCGTTCGACTTTTTCGGCCGGCGCAGGCGCTGCTTCCGCAGGCGCAGAAGGATTCGCGAGGCCAAGCTTCTTGCGCAGCGCGAATTCGAGTTTGCCGCGAATGTCCGCATGCTCTTTCAAGAACACGCGCGCGTTTTCACGGCCCTGGCCCAGACGCTCGCCGCCATAGCTCATCCACGTGCCGCTCTTCTCGATGATGTTATGCTCGACTCCCAAATCGAGCAGGTCGCCTTCGAGCGAAATGCCTTCGCCATAGAGGATGTCGAATTCGGCTTCGCGAAACGGCGCGGCCACCTTATTTTTTACGACTTTTCCACGCGTGCGCGAGCCTACTACGCGGTCGCCCTCTTTGATGGCCTGTATGCGGCGGATATCCAGGCGGATCGAGGCGTAAAATTTGAGCGCGCGGCCGCCTGTAGTGGTTTCGGGATTGCCAAACATCACGCCGATTTTTTCGCGGATCTGGTTGATGAAGATCAGGCAGGTGCGGGACTTTGAAACCTTGCCTGTCAATTTTCGCAGTGCCTGTGACATCAAGCGCGCCTGCAACCCCATTTGCGGATCGCCCATGTCGCCTTCGAGTTCGGCACGGGGCACCAACGCCGCCACCGAGTCCACGACCACCACATCGAGCGCGCCGGAACTGATCAGCGTCTCGGCGATCTCGAGAGCCTGCTCTCCATTATCGGGTTGCGAGACCAGCAGGTTATCGACATCCACGCCTAGCCTGCGCGCATACGACGGATCGAGAGCATGCTCGGCGTCGATAAAGGCCGCTTGGCCGCCCATTTTCTGCGCCTGTGCGATCACGTGCAGAGTCATGGTGGTCTTGCCGCCCGACTCCGGTCCGAAAATTTCGATGACCCGGCCCCGCGGAAATCCGCCGACGCCCAGCGCGGCATCCAGGCTCACGGCGCCGCTGGGGATGACGCTCACGGGAACGAGCACGTCCCGATTGCCGAGACGCATGATGGCGCCTTTGCCATACTGTTTCTCGATCTGCGCAATCGCTGATTCGAGAACCTTGCCGCGATCTTCTGCCATGCTTCACCTCAAGAGGGAGATTCGGCCGCCAATGGGCGCGAGTGTATCAGATTGTCAATGCCCGGTTTTGTTTTGTTGGAGCCACGGGTTCCAATCGGTGCATACTATCATAAGGCGAATAAAAAGCAAATATATTACTGGACTATCGGAGGATGCGCTTCTCCAGTCCCTCAATGCTCGTAGGTGTAGAAGCCCCGCCCCGATTTCCTCCCGAGCCAGCCTGCGGATACCATCTTGCGCAGCAGCGGGCACGCGCGGAATTTCGAGTCGCCAAACCCCTGCAACAGCACCTCCAGCACGTCCAAACACACATCCAGACCAATATAGTCCGCGAGCTCGAGCGGGCCCATGGGGTGGTTCATACCCAGCTTCATTACGGCGTCCACCGATTCTGGAGTGGCAATGCCCTCCAGCACGCAGAACGCAGCCTCGTTGATCAGTGGCATGAGCACGCGATTGGATACGAATCCTGGCGAGTCGTTCACGGCTACGGGCTTTTTCCCAATTTTGGCGCACAGCCCCATGGCGGTCTCGAAAGTTGCCTCACTGGTCTGCAGCGCGCGTATCACCTCCACCAGAGCCATCACCGGCACCGGATTCATGAAATGCATGCCGAGAAAGCGCTCCGGGCGGGCGGTTGCGCCGGCCAGCGCGGTTACAGAGATCGAAGAAGTATTCGTGGCCAGGATGGCCTCGGGGCGCAAAACGCGGTCCGCCGCCGCGAGCACTTCCCTCTTGATTTCGATCCTCTCGGGAACGGCCTCAATCACAAAATCGGCGGGCGTGAGGGCAGCGAGATCGGTAACGAATTCAATGCGGCCGAGGATTTGCGGTTTATCGGTTGGCGCAATTTGGGCTTTTTTTATTTCGCGGTCGAGATTCTTGGAAATGGTGCCGGCGGCATGCTCCAGGAAGCGCTTCTCCACGTCGCGCAGGATGACTGCATAGCCGCAGCGCGCAAAAACATGCGCGATGCCATTCCCCATGGTGCCGCCGCCCAGCACGGCAACGGTGCGAATCTGATCGACGTTGAGGTTTGGCGAAGTCATGCAGCATGAATGCGGTCGACGGGGACTTCCACTTCGCTCACGCCTTTGAATGAAAACAGGAGTTTCACGAGAAACATGGGCGGATTTTCCTGCGACTGGCGCACGATTTGCCCCACAGCGTCGGTGACCGCCGCATGGAACAGCACATCTTTCACCTGGATACCCGCCAGGTTTACGCGCACGTTTTGACCGGGTTTGAAGGTGGGCTCCATTTAGCGTTCAGCGCGCAGCGTTTAGCGCTCCACGGCCAAGGCTACCGCGTTACCGCCACCCAGACACAGAGCCGCGACGCCGCGATGCACGTTACGCCGCTGCATTTCGTACAGCAACGTGACGAGAATGCGCGCGCCGGATGCCCCAATGGGATGGCCGATCGCCACGGCACCGCCATTCACATTCACTTTTGATGGATCGAGATGCAGCTCACGTATTACGGCGATGGCTTGCACGGCGAAGGCTTCGTTTAATTCGATCAGGTCGACGTCGCGATCGCGATCCCAGCCGGTTTTCTTGAGAATTTTCTCGACGGCTTCGACGGGCGCCATGAGGAGCCACTTGGGCTCGATGCCAGAGACCGATTGCGCGACGATCCTGGCCATTGGCTCGCGGCCCAGGCGCGCGGCGTTTGCTTCGCTCGTGACCACGGCTGCGGCAGCGCCGTCATTGGTGCCGGGGGCATTGCCGGCGGTTACCGTGCCATCTTTTTGGAACGCCGGCCGCAATTTGGCAAGCGCGGCCAGCGAAGCGTCGGGGCGCGGGGACTCATCGCGCCGAATGATGAGGGGCTCGCCCTTTTTCTGCGGCACTTCGACCGGCACGATCTGCGATTCGATGAAACACGAATTCATGGCGTGGACGGCGCGGCGGTGACTTTCGAGAGCGAATTGGTCCTGCTCTTCTCGCGAAATTTTGAATTTCTCGGCGACCAGCTCGGCGGTCATGCCCATGTGATAGTTCTCGTAGGCGTCCCACAAACCATCGTGGATCATGGAATCCACAACTTCGCCGTTGCCGAACCTGTAGCCGGCGCGCGCGCCGGGCAGCAGGTACGGGCAATTGGACATGGACTCCATGCCGCCCGCGATTACGATTTCGCTTTCGCCGAGCGAGACTGCCTGCGCCGCAAGCCCGACGGCCTTAAGTCCCGAGCCGCAGACTTTATTGATGGTCATGGCGGCCACGCGGACGTGCAGGCCGCCACGCAGCGCCGCCTGCCGCGCGGGATTTTGCCCCAACCCCGCTTGCACGACATTGCCCATGATGACTTCATCGACCGTTTCCGGAGCAATTCCGGCGCGGCGCGCGCTTTCCGCAACAGCCTTGGCGCCCAGCTCGGTAGCGGAAAGCGGCGCCAAGCCACCCTGAAATCTACCCACAGGAGTCCGCACGGCGCCGATAATCACGGCAGTAGCGACCGCGCGTGATGATGGGAGGGGAAATTCGTCATTCATGTCGCGGCTCCTTGCGGGCGGGCATTGCGGGTGAGCTAACCGCACGACGATGATGCGCTCGCGCCCATCTCAACTTCGGAGTATAGGTGCGCGAGCACCGCAGGGTCAATTTCAAGACTTAAGCTGGCAAAGGGGTGGCCGGTAACGCCAGTCGCTGCAGCCTCTTCCTGGGCAAACGGCCGCTATCGGAGCCGGAAATGAGTGTCACCACAAGCCTGCTCGTAGTGTTGACAGGACTGCGCTGCCAAAGAGATACTCCGTATTTCTCGTGCGGGGAAATCGCTGCCGCTGGATTTTGCCGGCGCCGAGCCGCCCAAGGAGCCGGCTGTGATCTGCCCGTCCTGTCAAAACGAGGTCCAAGAGGGCAACGTCTTTTGTGGCCATTGCGGCGTCGCGCTCAAGGCGGCCTGCGCCGGAAATCCCCCATATCTGCGGAACTATGGTGCAGCGGCTTCGGGGGTGTTCTCCAACATCGGAGCGCGCCTGTCGGCATTTACCTCCACGGGCAAACTCGAAGGCTTCAGCCTCAAGGAGATGTTCTCCGAGACGTTCCGGCACCGCTCCCCGGAGGAGATCGAAGACTACCTGCTGGTGGGGACCAATCGCACTACGCCGAATATCCTGGACGTGAGCACCGGCTGGCCAAAGCCATGGTTCTTCGCGCGCGTCTTTTTCTTCGTGGCGGCGGTGTACGCGCTCTTCCTTGCCTCGATGGTATTTTTCACCAACCCAAAATTCATCCCCGGATTCACCTTCATGGGCTCGCTGGCAGTGCCCCTGGCGGTGCTGGTGCTGTTCTTTGAACTCAATACGCCACGGAATGTCTCGTTTTATTCACTGCTGACGCTGTTCGCGATGGGCGGTGTGCTCTCACTAATTACCAGCTCGATCGGCTACCAGTTCAGCGTCTTTTCGTGGCTGGGCGCCCCGCAAGCCGGGATTATTGAAGAAGCCGGCAAGCTGGCGGCCGTGATTATCATCTGCCGCCAGACGAAGCATAAGTACATCTTGAACGGAATGCTGTTCGGCGCCGCGATCGGTGCGGGCTTTGCCGCTTTTGAAACCGCCGGCTACGCGCAGGACGCGCTGCTGAACGGCTTGGCGCAGGTAGGTTTCAACACGCAGACATTTTTCGGCGCCGGGGGTTCGGATTACTTGCACAACGAACTATTTGCGCGCGCCTGGCTGGCGCCCTTCGGACACGTCGTGTGGACTGCGATCACAGCCGGAGCCGTTTGGCGCGTGAAGAAGGATCGGCCGTTTAACCTGCATATGTTGGACGCGACGTTCTGGAAAACGTTCTCGGTTCCCGTGGCCTGTCATATGATTTGGGACTCGCCGCTCGCCATGGGCGCCGAGAATCCCAACCTATTCAACTACGCCGTGACACTGGCACTGGGTGGCGTCTCCTGGTATGTGGCGTTTGGGCTGGTGCAACAAGGCTTGAAGCAGGTGGCGGAAGAGCAGATTCGCCTCTTGAAGGAACAGCCTGCCGTGGCGGTAACGGCAACGCCCGTTGGCATAGCGTCGCCTTAGGGTGGCGCTCCCGCGGACGCCTGCCGCACCGCGGGGTAACTTTCCGCCGGCGATCACTCCGAGGATACGTCCGGAGGCAAGTGAGCTGGGAACGACGGCAGCAATAGTGCTAGCTCCGCCAGGCAGATGCCGTCGTCCCTCGGTGAATGCAGTTTCTGTAGACCGTCTTCTCTATCTTCTCTACTTGCCAACCATCAGAATTGAAAACGAACCCGGCACCATGGGACCGCGGGCGGGGCGTCCTGCTGCTCCAGGCGGCGCGTTAGCCGGAGCCGTCCCGTACTCGGCGGTCATGGTGAGCACGTGATTGGTCTTGGTGTCGAGGGCCATGGTCTTTGCGCCCGGCAAGGTTTGCAGCGTCTGCTCGACCGTAAAGCTCGTGGGACTGTTTTCCTTGATGAAGGTTATCGAGCCGGCGGCTTCCGTGCTGATGGCTTCCATCGTAGCGGGATTGAACGCCACAGTATCCACACCCTCACCCGTCGGAAAAGTGGCGAGGGTATTTCCGTTGTCGGCGTTCAAAATTACGACGACAGGCTTGGGATCGCGGTAGTACGCAAAGATGACGTGATTCTTTGCATCCACGGCCATCCCGCTGCCGTGCACGCCCTTCGAGCTCATGTCATAGTTCGCCGTAACTGTCAGGTTCTTCGCGTTCACCACGGCGACGCCACCTTTGTCTGAGATATTTATGTAGACAGTTCCTTTACCATCGCTTACCGCCTGCTCTGCTGTTCCCACCAAGTCAACCGTCCCCACCACGGTACCTTCCTTCGCGTCGATCGCCGTGGCATACGGCGGGGTGTGGCTCAATACCCACACCCTCTCGTTGTATGGATCGAACATGATCCCGTCGGGACGGCCGTCCACGTCAATGGTCTTGATCACTTTCAAGGTCTCTGAGTCCCACATGCTGATCGGCTTAGTTGTGGAAAACCCATGGTGGGATTTGGGATCGACCACAGCGCCGCCAGATTTGACATCGGCAATCGTGCCGGCGGGTTCAAGTGTATCCAGATTGAAGACTGTCAATTGCCCCATCGGGCCACTGCGCGGAATATACAAACGACGGCCTTCGACGTCTGCGGAAATATAGTCAAAACCGCCTTCGCCGCCAACTTTCGCTGTCTTTAGTACCTTATAGGGGCCTGTGGTTGAGGCGTGCTGCGCCAATCCCATGGACGCCGACAACACGATCCCGGCTGCAAGTACAACTGCTAAACAAAATCCTCGCATGAAACTTTCCTCCATCGACATGGAAATTCCCATTTGGGGCCCCAAGCTGCGACGGAATATACACCAAATTTAGGACGGATGGTTGGTCGACCCACAGGAAGCGCGGTGGGCGTCAGACGGACGAACCCGAGCCATCCGATCCTCCTGTCGGAAATTAGGAATACATTTTCAGCCAAATTTAATTTCACCTTCAGCAGGATTGATCCATGAATCAGGCAGGTTCTGTTGAGCCGCAGCGCCACTCGATCTCGGCGTACCTGATGAAGCTGCCTTACTTTCCCTTCTGGCAAAAAAAGGATTTTCCTTTTGAGGTTTTGTGGTGCCTGGCCGTCGCATTGCAAATCGCCGTGGTTTTTGCTGCGCCGCTCTTCCCGTCACAGGATGGGCCGATGCATTTGTACTACGTCGACGTGCTGCGGAGTGTGCTAACCGGAAAGGGCGCGCATACAAAATACTATGCACTGCATCACCCGCTCCCTCCCTATCTTTTTCAATATGCACTAACCCTCCTAATGGAATGTTTTTGGACGCCGCTGGTCGCGGAAAAGATCATGGTGGCCCTCTATGCGGTCTGGTTTGCGATTGCCACCAGGTATCTTGCACGTTCAATTGGCCCCGGATGGAGGCTCGCTGCGCTGATCTCCGTGGCGTTTGCACTAAATCGCTGGGTGTACATGGGATTTTTCAATTTCAACATGGGTCTCGCCACCGCGCTTTTCCTCATCGGATATTGGTCTCGCCACGTTCGACCCTTCCTGGCGGTTCGAAAGGCGCTCGTTTTCTCAGTCGTCTTAGCGCTACTGGCCACGATGCACCCTGTGCCCGTACTCTTCGTTGTGGGGTATGTCGTGGTCTACACGATCGCGGCGTGGTCTAGAACTGAATCGGCCGTTGCCGGTGCGGTCGGAACTTTGCACAGGCGGACGCGCCTGCGCATTTTTTCCGCCTTATTGCCGTTGCTTTTATGCATCGCTATAGGATTCTGGATACACGCTATCGCCACTCCCCTGCACCTCCTCGACATCAAGGCCTCGGTCTCCGGCGTGAATAAGATTGACCGCATGAGGGACTTGGCACGGCTCTTTCCGATCCTCCCGCTGACGGGTACTATCTACCGAAAGAGCGTGGCCTTGTTGCTCGGTATGTTGGTGCTTTTGTGCGCACCAATCATCCGGAAAAAGCGAACTATAGCGGCAGGCGAACAATTAAAGTTGCCGATTTTCCTGACTACTGCGGCAGCTCTGGCAATATACATCGTTGCGCCTAATCAAATGAGCGGTGGCAGTTATTTTCCGCACAGGTTTTGCATATTCGCATTTGTCCTCGGCACTATGTCTCTGGCGTTCAGCGAGGCGCGTGAGCGAGCTAAAGTGCTTTCCATGGCCGGCGCCGCGCTGCTAATCCTGATCGTCGCGTTGCCCCTCTGGAATACTAACCGCGCGCTCGCCAAAGACATCGCGCCTTTCTTGAATATTCCCACGGTACCGCCCGGTTCTCGCGGAGCATATGTCATGGAGGCAGGCAGCTGGCCCACCAACCTGTCTGCGGGATGTAATTTCTCGGCTGGGTTCCATATCGCTATGCACCTCTTCAGGCAGTCGCAGATAGTGCTGCTTAACCCGCCGTGGAACGCCTTGCCCACCACACCGGTGGTAACCAGAGATAACTACCCCTGGACCGACGCAGTCGATAAAATCAGCCCGGATTTGGTACCGCTGATGGCCCAGTGGAACGCGACATCAAGCAAGGATCATATCGATTTCTTTGTGGTCATCAAGCAGCACGGCAGCCTGCCTCCTCGGGTCAAGGAGTTCGTCAGGATGGCGGGCCTCATTGATATTGCAGGGAATTCCGACCAATTTGCGATGCTCGTCACCCCGTCCCCTCGTTAGTGTGGCCAGTGTGGCGGCTGGTTGGAGCAACAGCCACCTTGTTTCTACAGGATAATCGGATAGTAAACAGACGGTAAGGTATTTCCCCAACCCAGCTACTGTATGACCCTGATTGCCGAAAGGGCAGGTGTCCTTAGATATTCCGCTCAACATTTAGAAACGGGGTCATAAATTATGAATAAAATAGCCATTCTTTCCGTTTCTGCGCTGCTCCTGTCATTACCGGCGGCCAGCCGTGCGCAGCAGCCGGCCTCAGCAGTCCGGGATAGCCAGCCAACCTATCGGGTTACGATGGTTCCGCGAACCATTCTGGCCATTAACTACGAGAATCGCACGAAAACAGAGGTTGGATTTCAAGGTTCGCCGCTCATGCCGCTGGCCAAAGGACAGGCCGACGTTGAAGGCAAGAACGGCCGCATCGGAGTGAATGCCGAGTTCAAGAATTTGGAGCAGCCGCAAAAATTCGGGCCTGAATATCTGACCTACGTGCTCTGGGCCGTTACACCTGAAGGACGCGCGAACAATCTCGGCGAATTGCTGCTGACGGGAGATAAGAGCAAGCTGCAGGCAACTACCACGCTGCAAACTTTCGGGCTGGTCGTCACGGCGGAACCCTATTACGCAGTCGTCCAGCCCAGCGACGCGGTGGTGCTGGAAAATGTGGTGACGCCGGAGACTTCGGGAACACTGCAGAAAGTCAACGTGAGCTACAACCTATTTAATCGTGGACTGTACAGCTACAACTTCGCGGCAGCGTCACAGGCTTACGGGAAATCCAAGGTGCCGCTCGAACTAGAAGAAGCCAGAAACGCGGTACAGATAGCGAAAAATTCCGGCGCTCAACAATACTCCCCGGAGAGCTTGAGCAAGGCGGAACAGTCGCTGAGCAACGCCGAAGCCATGGTGAAGCGGGGCAACAGCAAGGTGATCGTCCAGAACTCCCGCGATGCGGTGCAAAACTCCGCTGAAGCGCTGGATACCACGATCAAGCGGCGCGAAGAAGAAGCGCAGGCCAAGGAACGGGCGGCCGCAGCGCAACAGACTGCGGATGCGCGGGCCGCGGCGCTAGCCTCCGCCGCCCGGCAGGAACAAGAAGCAACAGCACGCCAGCAAGCGGAACTTGAAAAGGAAAAGGCGGAGCTGCAAGCGCAAAAGGCGGCGCAGGAGAACGCGCAGGCCCAGTTGCAAGCTCAGCAGGAGGCGCAGGCCCGCGCAGCGGCGGAAGCAAGATCGCAGCAGGATGCCCAGGCCACCGCCCAAGCGCAGCAGGCCGCGGCCCAGGCGGAACTGGAAAAGCAGCAACTGCGCTCAGCGCTGCTGCAGCAATTCAACCGTATTCTGCCCACTACCGACACGCCCCGCGGATTGAAGGCGAACATGGCCGATGTCCTTTTCGCCACGGGGAAATACGAACTCCAGCCCGGCGCCCGGGAGGCTTTAGCCAAATTTACAGGGATCGTTCTCGCCCACCCAGGACTGAAAATGCAGGTGGAGGGTTATACCGACAGCGTAGGGTCGGATACCTTTAACCAGACCCTATCAGAAAATCGCGCTAACGGTGTGCGCGCCTATTTGATAGCCCAGGGAATCGATCCCAGCGTGATCAATGCGCTTGGCTATGGCAAATCCAATCCCGTAGCCAGTAACGATACCCCGGCGGGCCGCCAACAGAATCGCCGCGTGGAAATCGTCATCTCCGGCGAAATTATCGGCACTCAGATCGGATCGAACAACCCGGGCCAGCAGGCGCCTTTGGCCGTGCCCGCGCGGCAACAATAAGCTCCCACCATCGACACACTTCCCTTCACCCGAGGCTTGTGTCAGGCACTTGCCCGCTTGCCGCAAAACTGATCGGTCGGCCACTTGCCCCTTTGTTGCCGCTTTAATTCGTGCCACTCGTTCTTCCGGGTCAAAAGTCGTACAATGCAGCCCCCTGGAGGACGAGATGAATAAATCGAGCATTATTCGCCGGCTCCGCCTGGCGCTACCGTTGCTTTTGGCTATTTTAGGCGGTTTGACGCCCGCGCAATCGCAACAGACTCCGGCGCTGGTTATAGAAGGCGGCACGCTGATCGACGGCAATGGCGGAACGCCCATTCAAGATTCCGTCGTCGTGATCCAAGGCAACAGGATCACCAGCGTATCGAGGAAGGGGCAAACGGCGGCGTACCCCGCGAACGCCTGGGTTATCAAGGCGGATGGCAAGTACGTTCTTCCGGGACTCTTCGATTCGCAGAACTCCTACAGTTGGTATTTTGGCGAAGCCATGCTCAACCACGGCGTCACCTCGACCATCGATGTGGGCACGACCGGTGAAACAGCCGTGCCCTATCGCGACGCCGTCTTTCATGGCAAGGCAAAAGGTCCGCGAGCGTTTACCGGGGTGTCCAGACTTAGTGTCAACGCGAATGCCCTCGTGGCGACTGGCCTTGAAAACCCGCTGACGCATACGCGCGTTCCTAAATCGGCCGAGGAAACGCGCCAGTTCGTGCGAGCTTGGATTGCCGCCGGCGCCGATTACATCCTTACTTACGATGGCGCTCTCCCCATGGATTATTACCAGGCCGCCTTCGATGAGGCCAATAAAGCCGGCAAGCCGGTATTCACGCGAGCGTACGGGCCCGTTTTGTTTCCAAAGGACGCTGCCCTGTTGGGCTCGGCGAACTTACCTCATTCCGCCGGCATCGGCATCGCCGTTACCAAAGATCCTTCCAAGTTCAAGGAAGGACGCGACGACAGAAACGAACTCGACCGCTACGCGGAAATGGACGATGCCAAGGCCCGCGATCTGATCCAGATTTTGGTGGCGCACCACGTGGCTCTGGTGCCCACCTTCATGATCAATTTTCCGGGATATCCCAAGGAATGGGCGCAATTCGCAGAGGAAGCGCGGCTATTGTTCACCAATCCGGATCTGCTCGCTTACTATCCCGCGAATGCCATGCGGTCCGCTTTACAAAGTTACCTCCGCAGCGACGAGGGCGACATACGCGAACGGCGCATGAAGGGCTACCAGAACGCCATGCGCTTCCACAAGATGTTTGTGGACGCCGGAGGGCATCTGGTGGTTTCCGGCAACACCAACGACGCCTGGGTGCCGGGAGTGGACCTGCATCAGGAAATGCAGATCATGGCCGACGCCGGCCTTACGCCGATGCAGATCATCCAGGGGTCAACCAAATATCCGGCCGAGATGCTTCGCAAACAAAATCTGCTGGGCACGGTCGAGGCCGGCAAGCTGGCCGACGTAATCATCGTCAACGCAGATCCGCTCCAGGACATCAAGAACCTGGACAAGATCAATACCGTAATTCAGGACGGCAAGGTCGTCGAGCTCGGCTACCATTCTAATTACACCAGTCCATTTTCCAACGTGGCTGCGCAAACGATCAGCGTGGAGGGACTTCCCTGGGCCGTGGAGATGAAGAAGTCCACCCGCGGCGCGGAAGGCGGACCCCAGCGGACAGGCGATGATTCCGTTATTCCCGATCCCCCCAATTCACCGCAGCCCGCCATTGAAACGCTGAACCCCATTATCGTGAAGCAGGGAGAGTCCGCTGTAATCAGGGTGACGGGATTCAACTTCGTGCGCAGGTCGGCCGTGTATTTCAACGGCAAGCCTGTGCCGTTCCGAGCGCTGAAATCCACGGAGCTGGAGGTCACCCTCGATGCGGAAGCCTTACGCGAAGGGGGAAGATTCGATTTGGTGGTGAAAAATCCCGAGCCGCTGGATCCCTTTTTCGTGAGGAGCATGTGGGGCAACGGAACATCAAACATCGCCCACCTTATCGTGAATTACAAATACTGATTCGGGCGCTGGAACTCGGGTTAAAGGGTTTCGGCTGTGCCCAAAGCCGCCTTAGCTAAGCTTTTGAAATAGGCTGGTGAGCTGGAGCTACGCCCACTCAACTATTCATCGGCCCGGTTGCATCCCTTGGGCCTTGTAGACCGCGGCAGCCTCAGGTGACGAGAGGTAGTCCAAAAGTGCCTTGGCGGCTGCGGGATCTTTTGCATGGGCAGACACGAACCCAACCAGAGTAGTGGGAGTTGAAATCGCCTTAGGCAAGGGTCCTAGCACATCGATACCGGGATCGTTCATTTCGCTGAGGAATGTTATGCCTATGTCAACCTCGCCCTTGGCGACCAGCGCCATGGCCCCAGCGCCACCTTGCGCGCGCTTTATCTTGGGCTGCATCTGATCAGCGATGCCCAACTTGTTGAGCGTCTCATTGAAGCTGACCCCTGCGGCTGCGCCACCAGCTGCGTCAGGATAGGAGATCGACTTCGCCGAAAGCAGCATTCGCTTGACTGCATCCGGGGTCGAGATATCGGGCCTCGGCGCGCCTTTGCGTACGGCTACTCCCACTGAAACGCTCGCGAGAGGCATCGCACTGCTGGCGATGACGTTTCCAGAGTCAATCACGTCCTGATAGGGAGGCTGGACGATGGGCACGTCAAATGCGTCTCCGTGCACCACCTGCTGCTTAGTGCCCCCGCCGGAGCCGAACGTCGCCTTAACTGGATGTCCGGTCTTACGTTCGAAGCCTGGCGTTAGCTGCTCGATTGCCGCCCTGATACCGCCAGGCGCGATGAGAGTGATTTCACTCTGAGCGCGGGCAGTGTGTATATTGCCTACGACAAGCGCAACGATCATGGCCGACGACACCAGATATTTCATATGCTCCTCCTGATGGGGCGCGTTTTATTCGGGTACATCGGTTCAACCCAGGGCACGGCCGGCGCAGGCGAAACACTCGAACAGTGCCAAAGGGATCTCGGTTGTTGGCGATTCGCCGGCTTCCCTAGTACAAAAGCTTGATCCCGAGGTGACGAGTTGCAATCCTAATCTTCGGATTGCAGGAGCATACCTGTAGTGTTTCGTTTCGGCACGAATCCGACCGGGATACGCGCAACTTCTCTCAACGACTTCACGTCGACTGCAGAAACGTCATTCGTTACGGCATTCGATACGTAAGCTGTCTTACCGTCGGGCGTAAGCGTCACCCAAGCCGCGCCTTTGCCACCAAGTTCGGCGCCTCCCAGTGATTTCAAGTCCGGGAGAGAGTACGCGTAAAGTTCATTGTTCAACCTGCTGCAAACCACCAGCGTCTTGCCATCCGGGGTAACGGCCATGCCGTGAGATGGATCGGCGCCTTCTGGGACCGTTTTCTTGCCAGGGGCCAAGGCTGGATTGTCGATGCGCTTGATTTCTTTGTGCGTTGCAAAATCGACGACCGCAAATCCATTAAAACCGGTCAGTTGAACGAATATCCACTTGGTAGAGCCGTCGGGGTTCTTGAAGAACGCCATCGGACGGACGCCCAAGTCCATTTGGAGCGTCCAGGCGGTCTGGTCAGTCTGCGCGTCAATGACGTTCACCGTCTTGCCTGCAATGGAGCCAGCAACCACGTACTTGCCGTCCGGCGTGACGTACGGGTTGTGTATGCTCCCCTTCGTCGGGAGCGTCTTGACGTCCCGAAGTGAGCCGGTGTCAATCACGTCGACCCCGCCGGGCGCTTGGATGATCCCGACATAGACTCGCCGCCCATCAGGACTCACTGCGATATTGTTGGGGTGGCCGCTGAGAGGGATTCGTTTGGTCACCTTCAATGTTTTCGCGTCAACGACGTCGAGCGTACTCTGCGCTTCGTCACTGATGTAGATTCGCGTCCCGTCGGGAGCTACCGCAGCCCCATGGTTTACTTCAATCCCGTCGATAACTCCCACGACCTTGTTTGTGGCGGGATCAATGACGTGGACGTTGTCCCCGGCGCTGTTGGTTTGGATAATCCGGACCACCTTGTTCGTTGCGGCCGTCAAGGACAATGTGCAAAAAACGAGTCCAGTCGAAACCGCAAGATACCCGCGAAACAATTGTTTGTTCCTCATCGTCGTTAACTCCTCACTTCACGAAACCCATCCGTTAATTATAATTACCGCTCTTCATCGTCTGTCCCATAACCCATGCTTTCAATGTTTGCCACTCCGGGTCGTCCTGCGAGTTGAAGTGCTTGCCTCCGCTGTGAAAGAAATCGCCACCAGCCTCTTCCGCCAGCGGGTGAATGAGGAGCGGGCTCTGCACGTTGCCGGGTACGACCAATAGCTTGGCGGCGTCGAAGTTCTTACGCGACTGCTCTTCGTTCCACGTCGTGCTCCCCGGTGAGAGCGGCTGCAAAACTAACATCTGCGCCGTGGCGCCACCATGGCAGGAAACGCATCGCGCGTGGCCCGGACGCTTGGCTAGGAAGATGGGCTGCACCTTGGCCTTGAAAAACTCGTAATCCAGCGACGTCGATGCGGTGGAGGAAGGAGCCGGCTGTTGGCTTAACAATCCCACCAGCAACGCCAAGCAAATGGCTATTATTGACACGAGCCCTCCTCGTCTCTGCGTTTCCTCCGGACGAAGACGCCGTAATAACCTTGTTGCGTGGCCCCGGCAGCGGAAAAATGGCCGTCTCAATACCTGCGCTACCTGGCACTGGGCGTGAGAAGTCCTTTACGGAGCCACCATCCGAATTTCGGTTGAGGCTAGCACTCACTGCACTCAAGGTCAATGCGCGCAGCTCAGATCGAAGAGGACCGTCTTTCGTATATCTGCTATTTTCCCAATCCGGAATCAGGCTGCAGAAGCCACGGCCCTGCTCGTAATGGTCTGTTGCCACCCCAGCGGCGGCAACTCCAGTAGTCGACGAAGTTGGTGTGTATTTCAGTCGTTCCCGAGGACAACTTCATATATGCGGGGAGCAATTTTCATGGGCCAGTTCGGGAAAGATGTACACATTTCACGTTATCGAGTAAGGTGGCGCAATCGTGAAGTCTTTGAACGCACGCTTTTCTCGGTGTGCTCGCTCGATAAGCGCTGCGACTGCACGGTGCCGAATCTCAGCATGCGCTGCCTTGGGATTCTCCACGCTCGTGTGATTCGGCGTCGATCAGAATGTCTCTAACGGGGCACCAGACGCCGTCGTCGCGGCCGGCTCCCTCGGAATGATTATCCAGGCGAGGATATACACCAGAATTCCACCGACGAGACCGCCAGGCACCACAGAAAGTGCAACCCAAATCACCCGCACGATCGTCGGGTCGACATCGAAATACTCGGCGATCCCTCCACAAACACCTCCCAGCTTCGAATTAACGACGGAACGCATCAACCGCCTGTGTGAAGCTGTTGGTCGTTGCCGCGCGCCGCAGAAATTGCAAAAGTTGGACGTATCGGCGATTTCTGTTTTACAGTGAGTGCAAATCATTTTCCACCTCTTCAAAATATTTATTACTGTAGACGATTCAACAAGTGGACAGGGTCAAGATTTTGACTCTCCCGTGAAAGAGTAGTTCCGAATCGCCGTGATCCGCAAGCGTACAACGACTCCAGCCAATGATCACGTCCATGCGAATTAATCTACACGAGGGAGGACGGTCATTTCGCCGTTTTCAGCCGTTGTGACGCCTTCCCTCCATCCAATCTTCGCCCGAAGCGCCGCGATGTCCTTCGTCCACGAGGACAAGGTTGTGGCCGTCGAAGGCGTCGATGGCGACCGTTTTTCTCCCATCTCTTCCTTTAGCTTGTGAACGTCAATGATCTCCACCGAACGCCCGGCAAAAAGTCCGCGACCCTCCTTCGAGAAAAGCTCCGCCTGGATGCCGGAAAGTTCGAACTCACCAAGATGCTGTTTCGATAGGCCCTCGTTTGCCGTGAGCAGCATAATCCGGTTTAACCCCGGGTCGCGTCCGTGCAGAGGTACCGACCAGAAGATCAAGCGCGAATTTGAGGAGTTGGAGCTGGCTAGGCGTGAGCCGGAAATGGCACTGACAGGCTGATGAGTTAGCTCCTGATAGCAGGAGCGGGAACAGGGAATGCGACTTTCCGATTTTCTTCCCGCATCTGAGGCGAAAAAACAGGAAACTGACCGGCGCACAGCGTCCAGAAAGCCAGGCCAGAAAGGCAAGGGTGCAAGGGTAGCAAAAACGCGGCACGTCTCAACAAAGGTTGTGCCCCAGATTTGTGCCCACCCCCCAGCTAGCAGGTATAAGCAATAAGAGCGGCGCCTCGCCAGAAACCGCGATAAATGCAAGACTTGCTTATCCCAGCTAATCTCAACGACAAGCTACTAAGTTATTGATTCTTGGTGCGGCAACGCTGAGAAGGCAGCCCTGTTCGGCCACTCCAGCACCTCTCCGTGGTTGTGAAGACGTTTACTCTAGATTACTTGTAGGCACTTTACCAACGCGTGCGCAATCGCGGCGAGCAACCAAACCCGCGGGCTAACCTCTCGTACTATGGTGACCCAGTCCGCGCTGCCCATTGCCTGTTCAAACACCACCCTTTACCCTAAGCGGGCTGATTTGTGATATGAAAGCTGATTTGTGATATGAAAGCATGCGATAAACAGGTCGCTAGGATGCCAATGTCACCGCTACCCCTGCCTCTGCGAGGAACCTCCACCTGTCGCACTGCCCAAGGCCAGAGGAGACATGCGCAGCCTCGCGCCTCACTCTGGAATGCCGCCGGGCGTCGCCCCGCCTGGCACTACACGCTGATTTTTGCGCTTTGCCTCATTTCGCCGGCCGCCGCCAAGTCCTGGGCCGCGCCTTCCGATGCAGCCGGCTTCTCATCCGAAGAAGACCAGCGCCTGCATCAACTGCAGGAGCGCCTCTGCGACGACAAGGAATTGAGTTGCGCCGCCGTCTCCGCGCTTTTTGCCGACCCGCGGCTCACGCTTTATGAGCCTCCGCCACCCGCACCCGATCAGCCCCCGGCCGCGCATGCCCCGAAGCTTGCCCAGCGAAACCCCTATCTCACCCCCAGGTTCGGACTGCTGACGCCCGAATCACTCGAACGCTGCCGAACGTTTATCGCCGCGCACGCCCACTCCTTCGACACCGCCTACGAAAGATATGGCGTGCCCAAAGAAGTTATCTGCGGCCACCTGCGCATCGAAACCAATTTTGGTATTCCTACCAGGCTCACTCCCAATCCCCTCGGCACACGCCCCGCCATCAACCAACTGGTCAGCCTCTACGTCCGTAAGCCCACTCTAAGAAACAGCGGTTCGCGGTTCCTGCACCGCCAGGAATTCGCGCTCGCGCAATTGAAAGACCTGCTTTCCAGCAGCGAAAAATTCGGCTGGGACCTCTTTGAAGTTCCCGGCTCCCCCACCGGCGCCATCGGCCTGGTGCAGTTCGAGCCGTCGAACTTCGACATCGCCGTGGACAGCAACGGCGACGGCAAAATCGATCTCTTCGATGGCGACGACGCCATCCTGAGCGTGGCGCATTATCTCGAAACCCGCGGCTTCGATCGTGACGCCGAACACCAGAAGCGCGCCATTTACGCCTACTACGGCGGCCACTACAATCACGATCCCAACAAGTTCTACATGCGCGCCGTCCTGAAATACGCCACCGAAATCACCGCCTACCTGAAGGACCACCCGGTAGAACCCGCAGCCGCCGCGGATTCCGAACCCGCCCCAGCCGCCGAAAATTAAAATCAGTTGATTCGGCAAGGTCAGAACAAATTTGCTTCCGCATAACGCGTTGGTGTTGCGTCCGCGCTGCCCTCCCCGCTAGTGGGCGGGCGGGTCCATGCTATTCGCCGGACGATTCTCCGTGGTGGCGCGCACGACGCCGCTAGCATCAGTATAAAAATTGCGGTAGCCGTAATTGCCTGCGCGCGCTTCGAGTGAATAGCTGTGAATCGCCCCGTCAGCTCCGGGAGGCCCCGGCGAATACACGAGTTGGTAGCCGTTGCTCTGCGCGAGCTGCGCCGTTTGGCGCACCGGCGGCCCCAGCGGCTCAAGCGTCTCCGGAAATACGCCGTCTTGCGTTGCTGCATAAGCAGCCAGCGCTCCGCGCACATCCGCCAGCGTTTGCACCGCCTGCGTTTCTGCCTGCAGCGCCACGTTTCCGGTGCGCGGCGTAACCACGAACCATAGGAAGCTCCACATCGCTCCCAGCAATACACCCAGCAGGATCGCCCAGCGCAGCAGAATCTTCGCCAGCGTCGGCTTGGCTTTTTGCTTGACCGGCTCTGCACCCGGCACCGGCAGCGTCAAATCCGCACCGCAGTGCGGGCAGATCTCCGTGGCCTGGTTAATTTCCGTTTCGCATTGGTGGCATGTCACCATACATGAGTTAGCGATCCCCGCGTCGCGCCTCTTCCCAGTATGTCTCGATTGTGGCTCGTATGTCTGCCGGCCGGCAACCATCTGGACCACGGGCATGGCGCCGCCCGCCACGTCCAAACTAAATTCCAGAGCCCAAGTGTCGTTTCCCTGCTTGCTGAAGAATGAGCCGCGCGGCTCCTCTCTTGGCGCGAGTCAGCTGCGGGCTTGGAATCAGGATCGTCGAACTAGCTGATGGGCGTGCTGGTAACGGTAGCCGCAGTGGTAGCATCCGCGCGGATCACGCCGGTTTGGTTGGTGAAGAAGCCGCGCTGACCGGTAGTGCCGCGAGTGCTGGGGTTAGCGGTGATGGCGTAGGCCAGAACGTTGCCGTTGGCGTCGGACGCACCGGCGGCGTAAGTAAAGGTGTAGCCGCTCTTGGTGCCGGTGGCCAAAACCGAGTCAATCAGGTCGGCCGAAGTGGACGTTGCGGGAGTGGCAGGCCCCAGATTGCTCAGCGCCGCGGGATAACCGCCGTAGGTGGTCGAATATTCGATGCACGCCGTGTTGATGGTGCGCAGCGAGCCCACCGCCGAGGCTTCATTCGCCACCATCTTGGAACGAAGCAAATTCGGAATCGCAATCGCGGCGATGATCAAAATAATGGCTACGACGATCAAAAGCTCGATAAGCGAGAAGCCCTTCTGTTTGTTCCGCATTTCATTCTCCTTGAGAATTGGGCTTCCAGTATACCGTTTCGCTCCCCTTCTGGTGCGCCGCGCTGCGCGGAGTGACGGAAGAATGAGGGATTCTTCGCTTCGTCAGAGACAGAATGACAGCTTAAGGCCACGGCTCAGCAATAACATCCATAGCATGGAACGCCAAAGGCAAAGGCAACAGTTTGAGGATGTTCAGGGGAAGAGGCCCCGAAGCATAGTGGCTTCAGCGACGCGACCGACCGCCAGCACGTAGGCGGCCGCGCGCGGGTGAGTGTGGTATTTGCGGGAAGCCAGATAAACGTCGCTGAAGGCGCGCCGCATCATCGCCTCGAGCTTCTGGTTCGCGCCGTTTTCCTGCTCGGGAGCGCCGGAACGATGTTGCGACCACTCGAAATCGGAGAGCGCCGCGGCGCCGGCGTTGGCGAGGATATCGGGCAGCACGAAGATGCCTTTGCGGGCGAGCACTTCATCGGCGTGGGGAGTGATGGGACCGTTGGCGCACTCGGCAACGATCTTGGCTTTAACCTGCTCGGCGTTGTGCAAGGTGATGACGTTTTCAAGGGCCGCCGGAATCAGGACGTCACATTTGAGCGTGAGGAGATCTTCATTGGACATGCGCGCCGCGCCAGGCATGCCCACCACTGTGCCAGAGCGCTCTTTGTAACGGAGGGCTTTGAGCGGGTCAATACCGCGCGGATTGTGAACGCCACCGCGCGAATCGCTCAGGGCGATGATTTTGGCTTTTTTCTCGGCCAAGAGCCGCGCGGCGGAGGAGCCGATGCTGCCGTAACCTTGAATCGCAATGGTGGCACCGCGCAGCGACATACGCTTAACCTTGCAGGCCTCCTCGACGGCCACCAAGCACCCGCGGGCTGCGGCGTCTCCATGGGCCTCGGAGCCGCCGAGGGATACGGGTTTGCCCGTGACCACGCCGGGCTCGGCGTTGCCGGTCATGCTCGAATACGTATCCATGATCCAGGCCATCGTCTGCGAATCGGTATAGACGTCGGGAGTGGCGATATCCCGCTTGGGTCCCATGAGGGGCAGGATTTCCGATGTGAATCGCCGGGTGAGCCGCTCGAGTTCGGTGCGGGATATCCTTTTAGGGTCGCAAATCACGCCGCCGTGACTGCCGCCATAGGGAACATTCAGCACGGCGGCCTTCCAGGTCATCCACAACGCCAGGGCCTTTACTTCATCCAAAGTGAGATTGGGATGATACCGCATGCCGCCAGCGGCCGGCCCACGGGCAATATTGTGCTGCACGCGGAATCCGGTGAACACTTTGAGCTGCCCGTTATCGAGCTTCACGGGAATGGCAACTTCCAGTACGCGCCGCGGCACGCGCAAAATCTGCCGCAGTCCTGGATCGAGCTTGAGGAACTCGGCCGCCATATCAAACTGAATCTGCGCGATACGGTAGGGATTCAGCTCTTCGCGGGGAACCATTCGCGGTACCACGGGCTGGGGAACAGCCTTGGCGACAGTGGCCATCGGCATTCTTCCTCCTGTAATTTCCGGTGCTTACGCGCTTTCGGCTCGGCGGTGAGACTGCCGGAAAAAGTGCCGGCATTCGTCCGAGCAGAAATGCTCGATCTGGCCCGCGTGCTCAAGGGTGAAAGAAATTTCCGGGGAGACGTGCGTGCCGCACCAGGGGTCCCGGCGAAGGGCAATGGCTTTGGGAGCGGAAGGAGCGGGCGTTTGCCGGCGGCGCGTGCCTATCGGCTGGGCGGATCGCAACAGCCGGCCGACGAGTGCGCGCAACAGCCAAAGAATCCAGCCAAACAAAATCGCCCACCCCAGGACTTGCACGGAGCGGCTTGATGAATGGTTTGGCATAAGGCTTGCGTGCAACGCACGGCGAACGAAACCGTCACCTCGCTAACGTGAAGCGGCAGTGTAGTGAATTCAGAAAAGGGGTGTCAATTTGAATCTCGATCTGGGGGATAAAAAAGGCCCTTGTGGAAAAAGGCCAGCAGCCGTTTGGAAGCTCGTATCTGAATGATAATAAGTTACTTGATCGGGACAATAGCCTTTCTGCAACACTCGCAACGATAGCATGCGGCCCAGTGGCCGCCTTCAAGCACTTCCCCGGGAACGCCAATCTCCCGATTGGCGCGTCAAATGGTCATTGCTCCGGCGGTATGCGCTCAACACCCATGTAGGGCCGGAGCACCTCGGGAATATCGATAGAGCCATCCTCCCGCTGATAGTTCTCAACGATCGCGAGCCAAGTGCGGCCAACGGCCAAGCCCGAGCCGTTCAGGGTGTGCACGAATTCGCTTTTGCCCCCTTTGGCCGGAAACGGATGCCGCTGCGGCGGGCCTGGAAAGCCTCGCAATTGGAGCACGAAGAAATCTCGCGGAAGGTGGCGGCGGCGGGCAGCCAGACTTCGAGGTCATAAGTCTTGGCGGAGGCGAAACCCATATCGCCGGCGGCGAGCTGCACGACCCGGTAGTGCAGGCCGAGCTGTTGTAAGAGGGATTCGGCATCAAGCACCAGCGATTCCAGTTCGTCGTAGCTTTGCTCGGGTCGGGTGAATTTGAACATCTCGACCTTTTGAAACTGATGCTGGCGGAGGATGCCGCGAGTGTCCTTGCCGGCGGCGCCGGCTTCGGAGCGAAAGCAGGCGGTCCAGGCACAGGCTTTGATGGGCAGGAGGGCGGCATCGAGGGTCTCGTCGCGATAGAGGCTGGTGAGCTCGACCTCGGCGGTGGGCGTGAGCCAAAGGTCGGTGCCTTCGAGATGAAACATTTCCGCGGCAAATTTGGGCAATTGGCCGACGCCGGTAAGCGACGCGGTGTTCACCAGGAAAGGCGGAAGATATTCGGTGTAGCCGTTGCGGGTGTGGACGTCGAGAAAAAAATTTGCGAGAGCGCGCTCGAGCCGCGCACCCAGCCCGCGATACAGGGAAAATCGCGCACCGGCAATTTTCGCGGCGCGCGGCAAGTCCAGAATGCCGGCGCGCTCGCCCAATTCCCAGTGCGGGCGCGGGTTGAAATCGAATTGCGGCGGGACTCCCCAGCGCCGCACTTCCACATTGGCGGCCGCGTCGCGGCCCGGGGGGACCGAGGCATGGGGGAGGTTGGGAACCGAGAGCATGAATTGCTGCAGAGCGGCGTCGAGCTCCGCGGCGCGCTCATCGGCCTGCTTGATTTCATCGGAGACCCGCTTCATTTCCGACAGCAGGGCATCGGCATTTTCGCCGGCGCGTTTGCGGCGGGCGATTTCCTCGCCGGCGCGATTGCGCTCGGATTTGAGGCGTTCTGCCGCGGTAATGACTTCGCGGCGCTCGCGATCCAGGGTGCGGAAGGCCGCGAAATCGATGGCGGCGCCGCGGCCGCCCGCCATCTGCTCGAATTGGGCGAGATGCTCGCGGAAATAATTCAAATCATGCATGAAGCCGCGCCTTTCCGATACCTCGCGAGGAGAGTTGCGGGAGTTGAAAAGCTGTCCCTTGCCGCGCAATAAATGATTCGGGTGCGGGCTGTACTTGCAGCCCGTGCAATTGATGATTGAGGTGCAAAAACGCGAGCAAAAATACGCGACGATCTTAGCATTTTTCACTAAGAGCGATGCTTCCTACAGAGCAATTTGCGTCCGGCACTCTCCCGGCAGATGTTTGCGGGGCGGCGAGACGCGCCGGAATTGTTCCTTGCGTTGAGAAAAGCCGCCCGGGCTACAGCGCGGCACGGCGAGTGCGATAACCACGGGCGAATGGGCGGGAGGGGTGATAAATTGGCTGGGAAAATATGCCGGCGGTGCGCGCCGGGTGCGGGCTGTACTTGCAGCCCGCGCAATATTAGTGTTGGCGGTTGACGTAACTTTGTGTGTGTAAAAAGGAAGAAGGTGTAGGTTTTTGTTGTGACGAGCAACAACTCCCGTAAAGGAGCCCTACACCCTATGAAGCACGGCTATAGCACTGACCAGTTCCGGCTTTTTCGGCAGCAGGTGCGCGAAAGTTTTTGGGGCCAGGTTCGCTGGCGCACCCCAACCCGCGGGTGCGGGCTCTACTTGGAGCCCGCGCAATAGATGTAGCACTGTTTTTCGGGGTGGCCCATTTTTGCGTTTGCGCCCCGAAGAGGGCGCTACAAGAACGGCGCAAAAGTGGGGCTTTTTCCGACCGATGCAACTGCAAACCGGCGCAAATAGTTACGCGGCGGACACGAGTCAGGCTTTTATCCTTGGCGGCACTCCTCGTGGCGCCGCGCCGAGCGCCCTTTGCGAGCCCCGGGAACGCCAATCTCCCGATTGGCGCGTCCTGAGGTTGCTCGGCGGTTGGTCGGCCGTCAGTCAGCGCATAAGGCTGAATCTTGCCGCTGCAATTTCGTATCGTCGCCTCCAACCTATGAGGTGATGTAACTTGTGTACAATACGGGCAGTTGATCGAGATGTTAAAATAGAACATGCTCGAATCGCGCATTCTAAGCGCCTATGTGCTCGGCGTAGGCCCCGCACCCATAATCATCCCGGCCATCAATGCCGCAGCGCTAAAGGCCGCAGAATCATATCCTTATGAGAACAGCAGAAGGAACTCCCATGGAATCACATCCTTACACAAAACCTAGGGGGGTAGGCCCCGTAACCACCAAGTTAACTCCCGGCGCGGAGCCCGCTTCGTCGAAGTTCGCAGGCGCACCCGGCCCATGGTCCTGTTCACCAACATGCAGAGCGTGGAGCGAATCCTCTATGCCATCTTTATCTAGGGAGATATTTTTTGGCTGAGCCTACCTTGCCGGATTCGCGGCCCGGATCCCAAGTGCCTAACACGACGAGTGCCGCGCCTGATGGCCCTCGCGGGGACGGACTCGTCGAGGCACGCGCAGAGTCCGTGGCCGCAGGCGATGTGCCGGAGCTTGCGGGAGCGGGCCTACCGGGCGGGTTGTCGCGGCGGCTGACCGCGGGGGATGCGCGTGTATTGCTCTTATGGGTGCTGGTTGCGGTGGTCGGCGCGAGCGTGGCCTATCGGTATTTTTTCCGCGCATTTCCCGAAGCGGCGGTTGATTTCAAGGTCACGCGGGGCGCGGCGCTCTCGCAGGCGCGGGACTTCGCTGGGCCAGGGCGCGACGGCCCAGGGCGCGGCGCTTGAGGGGTACCAGTCCACGATTGTTTTTAACGTGGACGACGAAGAGAAAACTTACCTCGAGCGCGAGGTGGGACTCGAGCGAGGCCAATCGCCTGATGTCGTCATCACAAGTGAGCGTCTGGTATTGGGACGCACGGTTTTTCAAGCCGCTGCAGAAAGAGGAGTTTCACGTTCGCGTCGATCCGGGCGGGCGCATCACCGGCTATGGACGGGAGATTGACGAAGCTGCGCCGGGGGCGCGTCTCGAGCGCGCGGCGGCGCAGGCGCGGGCGGAAGATTTTCTGCGCAATACGCTGCACACTCCGCTTGAGGAGTATAGCTTCCTGCCTGAAGAGGCGAACTCGGTGGCACGGCCCAACCGCACCGACTGGGGGTTCACCTGGGAGCGCAGCGGCTTTCGCGCCAAGGACGCGCCTTACCGGCTGCACGTTACGCTGCAAGGAGATCAGATCGGAGGCTACGGGGAGGCCCTGAAGATTCCGGAGGCGTGGCAGCGGAGCTTTGCGCGGCTGCGGTCGTCGAATGAATTCATCGAGACGCTGGCGCTGATTCCGTACGCGATTTTGCTGGGCGCGGCCCTTTCGGTAGTGCTGGCGCTAGGACGGCGGGGGCTCGCGAATTGGGGGAGCGGGCTCACGCTCGGGCTATTCGTGACCGCGCTGTATTTCGTGATGCAGATGGACCAGTGGCCGCTGACGCGCGCGGGGTACGATACCAACGGCGCGTACTCCAGTTTTTTGCTCACGCAGATCGCGGGCGCGGCCGCCTTGAGCGCGCTGCAGGCACTGCAGGTGGTGATCGCTTACGTTCCGGGCGAGCCGCTGTACCGGGTGGATCAGCCGGAACGATTGCGCATCGGCAGCGCGTTCACGCTGCCCGGATTGCGCAGCAAGGAATTCTTCATATCCGCGGTGATCGGTGTTTGCCTGGCGGCCGCGCATATCGGCTACGTGGTTTTGTTTTACGTCGTGGGGCGGCGGTTTGGCGTGTGGGCGCCGCAGGACCTGCAATATTCCGACACGATGAGCACGGCATTGCCGTGGGTGTTTCCGCTGACGATTGGCATCTACGCGGCTTCGAGCGAGGAATTCCTCTTCCGGCTGTTTTCGGTGCACTACCTGCTGCGATCGACCAAGTCCAAAGTGCTGGCGGTGGTGTTGCCGGCATTCGCGTGGGGTTTTTTGCACTCGAACTACCCGCAGGAGCCGGCCTACATTCGCGGGATTGAAGTGGGGCTGATCGGAATCGTTGCCGGCCTGGTGATGCTGCGGTGGGGGATTCTGGCAACGCTGACGTGGCACTACACGGTGGACGCTTTTCTGACCGGGCTTTCGCTGATGCGCGCAAACGATCTGTACAGCCGGATATCCGGCACGGTCGTAGGGCTTGGAGCGCTGATTCCCATCGGAATTGCCGGCGTGCTGTACCTAACGCGAGGCGGATTCGCGGACCAGGAGGCGCTGCTGAATCGCGCAGAACCGCTGGTGGAACATGCTGCGACGCATGAGGAAGCGCCCGCTGCCCCAGCGGCGAGCTACACGGCGCTTACGCCGCGGATTCTGGCAATACTCGGGCTGTGCGCGGCGATAGGCGTGGCGCTGCTGGCTGCCGTCCGGCCCCAAGCGATCGGAAACTTCGTGAGATTTCCGCTGGATGCGCAACAGGCGGAAGCGGTGGCGGCGGGCGTTTTACGCGGGCGCGGTGTGGACGCTGGAGGATACCGGCGCGCGACCACCATCCAGTACACCTTCGACCCGCTCGCAAACGAATACCTGCGCCGCAGCGTGGGCATCGCCGGCGCGAACCGCATTTATCGCGACACTGTGCCGTCCGCGTTCTGGACCACGCGGTTTTTCCGGGATTCGCAGAAAGAGGAATACCTGGTGGTGCTGATGCCGGGAGGCGAGCTGCATGCCCTGCACCACACGCTCGCGGAAACAACTCCCGGCGCCAATCTAAGCAAGGAAGAAGCGCTGGCGCTGGCGGAAGCATTTTTGCGCGACACGAAAAATTTTGAGCTGGCGCAGTGGAAGCTCGTCGAATCGCAGTCGGACAAGCTGCCGGCGCGCACCGACCACACTTTTGTATGGGAGCAAATGACCCCCGTAGGCTCAGTGCCTGGGCCTGGGGCGGCTGAGGGAGCGCGGGTGCGCGCGACGCTCAAGGTGCAGGGGGAGGAAGCCTCGGGATACCGCATTTTTGTGCACGTGCCGGAAGAATGGCGCCGCGAACAGACGCAAACAACGCTGGGCGAAACCATGCGAACCATCGGATTAGGAATTCTCGCCGCGGCGTTTGGAATTGCGGTGCTGGTGCAGTTTTTCCGCAGTCTGAAGACCGGGGAAGTGGCGGCGGTACCTTGGAGGCGGCTGGCACGGTGGTCGCTGGCGGTGCTGGTGGCTTCACTCGCGACCTATGCGACGCTCGAGCCGCAATACCTGGCCACCTATCGCACCGATCTGCCGTTCCGGACATTTTTAGGCACGACGATTATCGTATTGTCGCTGGGCGCGATGCTGTTCTATTCGGTGAGCGTGTTTCTGTTTGGGCTGGCATGGATTTTTCTCTCGCGCACGTACGGGGCGCATCGTCTGCCGGTGGGGGGCGGAATGCCTGCGGCGTACTATCGCGACGCCCTGGTGGCCGGCGTATGCGGAAGCGCTATTTTATTGGGATTGCGCCGCCTGCCGGATATTGCCGCGCGGCTTTGGCCGGTGGCGCGGCTTTCGTTTCCTGCGAGCGTGCCGGACATGCTGGACACGCGATGGCCGGCGGTGCATGCGCTCTCGGGCGCCGTGATGCACGGGCTGCTCGCCATTGGGGTGCTCATGCTGGTGTGGGGATTCGCATCGTGCTACTTACGCCCGGCATGGCTGCAGGGTGCGTTGCTCGCGGCCTTGGTGCTTCTTGCGGGACCGCGCGCGGGCTCCTGGGGCGACTTCGTTCAAGGCGCGGTAATTGGCTTTGTGGAACTGGCAATTATCTGGTGGGGAACGCAGCGCATCCTGGGCCTTAATTTGCTCAGATATGTGCTGGTGGCGCTTTTGGTTTCGCTCACGGGGGCGGCTGCGGGATTTCTTCAGCAGCCCAATGGCTTGCTACGTGAAAATGGCTGGGCGGTGGTAGTGTCAGCCGTTATGCTGGTGGCTTGGACGTCATTCAAGTGGCGGGCCGCGGCGCGCAACCCCGTGCACCCGGAGGCTGAGCCGATCATCTAATAATTTGGGGGTAATCTGAGGGTGCGCAGGTGCGTTCGACCGGCATCAAGGCCGAAAGCGCGAAACGGTCTGGCGAAAAAAAACATCCAGAAAGACATTAAGAGCAGCGGGGAGGGCGCATGCCGCAACGAGTCCAGGTGGATGAGAGGTCGCTGGGAGAAGTCTCGATCGCGCGGCGCTGGGCGGAATATCTGGTCGCGATACTGACGGGAAATATTCTTTACATGTACGTCGAGCCGCAACTTCCCACTGGGATGCGTCACCGCATGTTTCGCGTGGATTGGGGCCTGGCGCTCGATTTCCTGATTTGCGTGGCGGTTTACGGGGTGGTGCGGCTGTTCCGCGGCGCGGGCGAAGAGGCCTGAGGCGGCCATAGACGAAGACGTCAGTCGGTTGCGATGTTCGCGGTAAGTGCGGTTACGGCTCGCGGGTGCTTTCCGCCGGGGGAGATGCTGTGCGGCGGCGCGAGCCAGGGCTGAGGAAGTAAATCAGGATGCCCGCCGCCAGGATAGCGAAGCCCACCACGAGTTCGTTCGTCGATCCAATCTGCTCGCTGTGATTTCTCGCCATGCCCAGGGCCATGAGAGTCAGCGGCGGGATACCAATGGCCACCGCTCCCAGCGTCCCTCCTGGGACCCGATAAGGACGCGCAAGATTGGGTTCGCGAACCCGCAAGGCTACCAGTGCCCAGAATTCGAGAAGAATGCTGAGGCCGGTCAGCAGCACGTCCAGAATCAACAGGCGCAAAAATCCCAGAGGCAAACAAGCGGCCCAAGCGATGGCGCACGCTACGACCGCGACCCAAGGCACCCCTGTGCGGACACTGCGGCGCATAAAGATGCGCGGGAGGAATCCGTCCGCAGCCATTACTGCAGGCAGCCGCGTGAACGACAGCATCAGCGCGGCGAAGGTGCCTAGGGCGCCGATCGCCCCTGCCGCGGATACGGCGACAGCGAGCACGGAACCACCCAGCATCCTGCCGGCGTCCACCCAGCCTCCGGTGGTCCAGATGCGGAGGTCGAGGCGCGCGTGCGCCACGGCCGCGACAGGCAAGAGGTAACTGGCGATGACCAGGATCACGGAGACCAGCATCGCCAGCGGATATGTACGCTGCGGGCGGTCCACTTCGCCGGCAATCGTGGATAGATTGTCCCAGCCCATGTAGTTCCACATGGCGATGATGATGCCGCCGATGAGGTCCATGCGCGGAGGGACAGCGGGGATGGCGGTCGCTGGCGTGGCCGCAAATGGGGCACGGATCGCGGACAAGAGCACGATGGCGACAAAGGGGAGGAACAGAAGAACGTTCAGCCAGACCGAGCCTTCACCCACGGCACTGGCGCCCACCGTATTCCACGCCGCGCAGGTGGCGATCATGGCGAGTTCGAGAGCGAGTCCGCGATGCCCTGCGGTCAGGCGCGGAGCGATGCCGCCGAGATAATCAACGAAAAGCGTGGGGTAGAGGGCCATCTCGAAAATGCTGCCGGTGAGCGTCAGCCAGGCCTCCTGATAGCCCCAGAAGCGCCCCAGGCCACGTTGAACCCATACGTAAAAGCCTCCTTCCTCGGGTAGGGCGGAAGCGAGTTCGCTGACCATGAGGGCGGTGGGAAGGCTCCAAAGCAGTGGTGTTAGGGCGAGGATGAGCAGTGCTACGGAGTAACCTGTTTTGCCGATTAGATCTTCAAGGCCATAGGGGCCTCCCGCAACCATGAAGTAGGTGGCCGTAACTAGAGGCAAAAGTGTGAGTTTGCGGAAGTTAGGCCTTATGCTAGGGCTGGCGGTCAATGCCGGGAAGGTCCTTTCGCAGGGAGTCCACCATCTCTACATTACTCTGGACAAGTGTTTTGTTGCGAGCGGGTTATATCATATATTACGCGGGCTCCAAGTAGAGCCCGCACCCGTTTTTACCGGCGGGAAGCTTCCGCAAGTCTTGCAGAGAGGAGGGCGCTGAGTTTTTGGCGCTTTTGTTCTGCGCGGCCTTGTTTACGTTTTCGCTGGTTACTGCGTCTAATAGAAAGGCTGGCCGTCTGGGCAATGTCGGTTTTAGAGGGATAACGCGTGGCGCTAGCGGATGCGGGCACCGCAGTTGTTGAACAGCCGATTACCGGCACGGCGGAGGCCGGGCGGGCGCAGCTTACCGACCAGCAGGTTATCGAGCGCGCACAGGCGGGAGACCGGGAGGCGTTTGAGGAACTGGTGCATCGGTACGACCGGGACGTGCTGCGATTGGCGCTAAACGTGTTGCATAGTCCCGAAGACGCACGCGACGTTTACCAGGAGGCGTTCCTCAAGATTTACCGCAATCTGCATCGGTTCCGTTCCGAATGCAGCTTTTATACCTGGATTTATCGCATCGTTACCAACGTCTGCCTCGATCACCTGCGCCGCCGGCGCAGCCGTCCCGAAGACCAAGCTCCCGAGTTGCTGAATTCCTCGCGCGATAGCGTCGTGGCCGGCGATTTTTTCGACAGACAAAGCAATATGCGAGCGCAGGAAAATCCGGAGCGCAACCTCCTGGGGCAAGAGATCGGAGTGCGCATCGACAAGGCGCTGGAGTCGCTTTCGGCCAGAGAGCGGTTGATATTTGAGATGAAGCATTATCAGGGGCTGAAGCTGCGCGCTATCGGCGAAGCGCTGGGAACCACGGAAGAGACGGTGAAGACATCTCTGTTTCGGGCGACGCGGAAGTTGCGCGCACAACTCGAAGGGATCCGCTGAAAGCCATGCCGAAACTGGTGCGATGTGCGGAATTTGAAGAGCTGGCGATGCTCTATGCCGCGGGCGAACTGGGCGACGAGGATCGTGCCGCCGTGGAGGCGCACGCGCAGGGATGCGCCGCATGCGCGGAGACGCTTGGCAGCGAGCTCGCGTGGCGCGATGCCTGGGCCGCAAGCGAGCCAGCATCGGAGAAACTTGACCGCTCGGGATTGCTGCTGGCGCAGTGCCGCAGCGAACTGGCCGAATCGCTGGACGACGACGCTGCGGGCGCGGCAGGGGGCGGGAAAAGTTCGTCGCGCTCGTGGTGGTCTCGCGCATGGTCCCCGGCGGGGTGGGCGGCGGCATTTCGCCATGCGCTCGTGTTTCATCCGGGTTGGAGCACGGCGGCTTTACTCATCGTCGGCGCGCTCGGAGGCACAGTAGGGCGCACCTGGTATCGGGCGACATCACTGCCGTTGCCGGGCAAGCCGGTGATGACCGTATCGGCGGCGCCCCGGCTGAGCGAACAGGAACTGGAGACGATGGGGGTCGCGGGCATTCGCTGGGAGCCGCAGGATGGGGCGACGCCCGCGCAGGTGGAAGTACAGTTGCGCTCGGAGCGGCCGGTGACCGTGCAAGGTTCCGCCGATGATAGCGAAATCCGCCGCGTGCTGACCTACGTGCTGGGACATGGGCAGAGATTTAATCCCGCCGTGCGGCTCGATTCGCTGGAAGTATTGCGCACGCGCGTTGCGGACCCGCAGGTGCGCGCGGCACTTTGTGAGGCGGCGGTACGCGACAGCGATCCTGCCGTACGTTTAAAGGCTCTCGAGGTGCTAGGCGGCCTCGGAGGGGATTCATCGGTGCAACAGGCCATGCTGGGGGCTTTGGCAGAGGATGACAATTCCGGCGTGCGCATCGAGGCTGTGAATGCGCTGCTCGCGTCGCTGGGCGGCGAGGATTTGGAGAATGCCCACGGCGCTGCGCCCAGCGGCGCCCTGCTCGACCCGCAGTCCCTGGGCATCCTGCGCGACCGCGCTCATAACGATCCGAATAGCTACGTGCGGTTGCAGAGCGGAGCTTTGCTCGGGCGGCTGACGTCCCTGGAGGGGGGCACGGGGGATACTGTCACGGGACTTCGGCCATGACCACTTCTCCAATTTTGTGCCGCGTGGCCTGCTTGGTGTGCTTGCCTGCCGCGCTGCTTTTCACCCCATCCACATCCGTGCGAGCGCAAAGCCCGCGCTGGTTGCAGCAAATTGCGCTGGCCAATACGTTCAGCGCGAATGCCTCGGCCGCGAGCGGAGGGCGCTTATTACTTCAACGCGTATCGGGTGAGCGCACCGGAGAGGTGGCCACGCGCGATGCCTTGCAATTGATTCTCACCGCGGATACGGGAAACGTGCAGGTCTTCAGCGACGCCGTGGGGGCCGTGCGTTACCACGTGCGCATCGAGGCGGACGCGAACGACCCTGCGGCCGAGGCGTTGTGCAAGGAATTTGTGCTCACGGCGCGCGGAACGCCACGCGGCGTGACGCTCGTGGGACAAATGCCTAATTTGCGGGATGCCGAACGCGTTTGGGTAACGTACGAAGTGCATGTGCCGCGGCGTTATAGCGTGGAGATCGCGACGCGAGCCGGTGACGTGACAGCCCAGGATATCGACGGCACGGCGGCGCTTTCGAGTGGCGCTGGAAACATACAAGCGGGGCGCATCGGTGACGTGCAGGCGATGAAATCGCCAGCGATACCAAAATCCGCCGGGGCCGCAAAACACGGCGTGTTTATCGCGCGCCTCCAAACCGCCGGAGGGCACATTTTGGTTGGCGATGTCGGAGGCGGATTGCGCGCCACGACGGGCGGCGGGCACATCGACGCAGGAAATATCGACGGCGACGCGGTGCTGCACACCGGCGGTGGGAATCTTCGCGCCGGGCACATCTCCGGAGCAGCGCGATTGACCACCGGGGGAGGAAACATCGCGGTGGAGCGCGTGGAAGCGGGCGCGGAAGCGGAATCGGCGGGGGGACGCATTGACTTTGGCGAAGTCATCGGCGGGATTCACGCGGGTACGCGCGGTGGCGGAGTGCGCGTTGCGCGCGTGGCCGGGCCGATGCAGCTTGACGTGCGGGATGGCGGAATCGTGCTGGCGGGCGTGGAAGCGCCGCTGCATGCGTCGTCGGCCACCGGGGGCATCACGGCTTCCTTCTCGCAGCGTTTCGGCGATGCAGTGGATAGAGGCGATGGATCGGAGTTATCGGCGGGGCATGGCGATATCGTGGTCTACCTGCCGCGGCAGATCGGCATGACGATCGACGCGGTGATTGAGCATAGTGCGGACGGGCGCATCACCGCCGATCCTGCGATTCCGTTCCAGATGAACTACGAGCAGGGCGGAGGGGGGCGCGTTTTACGCGGGCACTGCGCATTCAACGGCGGCGGAGAAGTGCTGCATCTGAGAACGTCCGAGGGCAACATACAGTTGCATGTGCTGGATGAGGCCACCGTGCGCGCGTTGGCGGGCGAACGGGGATTCCCGCAACGAGAGGGGGATATCGCCCGAGGCGGCGCCACGCCGCGGAAAGCTTCGCCGCCGGCGCAGGACGGGCCTGATGGCGTTGATAACTCCGTTAACTCTGCTAACTCTAAAAGGGGGGCCCGCACGGTTTCGGGGACCGGGGTGGCGCCGGCTCCTGCGGATAACGCCGGGCATACCGGGGAATGGCGCGGGAATTTCGCGCGAATTTGGAACGGTGGCTGGTGGCAGGATTTCTGGCGCGGCGGCGTGCGCGTTGATCCGGAGGAACAGCAAAAGCGTTTGAGCCACTCGGTGGCGCCGGCATATCCGGACGTTGCGCGCGAGGCGGGGATCGAAGGGGACGTCACGCTTCGCTTGATCATTGGTGAAGACGGCGCGGTGAACGAAATCAAAGTACTGAACGGAGAGCCGGTGCTGGCGCGGGCGGCGACAGAGGCTGTGGCGCAGTGGCGCTACGCTCCGGCGCTGCTCGACGGGTGGCCGGTGAGCGTGGTGACCACGGTAACGGTGGCGTTTCGGTTGCGGTAGCGTTCATCATTTGTTACCGCTGGGGGCCGGATTGGAAAGACCAAGGATTGGGGAGGGAAAGATGCGCACAGCACGACTGATCCTGGGAACAGATACTGGCGGCGGCCGTCTTGGTTTTGATTGGGGGCTTGCCCGCGCGGGCGGCGGATGAAGTATTTGAGCGTACAGTGCCGCTGGCGGCCGGCGGCAGCTTCAGCCTGCAAAACGTGAACGGGGCGGTGACGATAAACGGTTGGGATCACGAGGCTGTCGAAGTACGCGCGGTGAAGACTTCGTTCGATCCCGTGGCGCAGCTCGCGGTCTCCGATCTGTCTCGGGTGCAGGTGGACGTAACGACCACACCTGGAGGCGTCGCCGTGACGACCACATATCCAAAAGAGGAAATTGGCGACGTGAACGTTACCTATGAAGTGCGCGTGCCGCGGCGCGTCTGGCTACAACAGGTAACGACCGTGAATGGCTCCGTTCACGTTAGCGGTCTGGAGGGCGCCGGTGAATTGCATTCCGTAAATGGCGACGTGGAGGTCCAGGATAGCGCCGGCGCTTTTTCCGCCCGCACCACCAATGGCGACATTCTTCTGGAATTGGCGAGTCTGAATGGGTTGGCATACCCCGCCAGGGGCGGGACGGAATATCCGCTCCGAGTGCAAACCGTAAACGGGTCGATCATGCTGGCGCTGCCGGTGGACGCGAAGGCCACGCTGGCAGTGCAGTGCCGCAACGGGGATTTTCACTCCGATTTGCCCATATCCATGCTGGGCGCATACACGCCGCGTGAATTTCATGGACGACTGGGGAGCGGCGGTACTCCGGTACGATTGAGCACGATGAATGGCGCCATCCGCATTCGCGCCTTGGCGCAGGGGATATAGTTTTTCGGCGCGATATCAATTTGCGGCAGCCTGGGCCGCGATCCTGCCGGATATTTAGCAGCGCTCATATACTTCCATCGCTTACCTTGCCGGCGCCACGCCGTCAAACCTGGAGTGGAGGTTGGCACCATGAGCGAAAAATTAGTGCGCGAAGCGGTTGCAGGAAAAAGCACGCTGACAATCTTTGGCGGCGCGGCCCTCGCTGCGGTCGCGTTGGTGGCCTCGCCCGCGCATGCGGCACCGGCCCTGGTGGTAGCTCATGCGGTTCAAGAACAGGCGGCCCCGCAGTCGCAGGCACAGCGGGCGGCTCCGCTGCCGGCACCGCAGTTTGAGGCAGGCGGATGGCTGGGACTGGGAATTGAAGAGGTCACCCCCGAAAAGGCCATGGAACTAAAGCTTGCTCCGGCCCACGGCGTGGTGGTTTCACGGGTGGCGAAAGGGAGTCCCGCAGCCAAGGCGGGGCTAAAGCAGAACGACGTGATCACCGAGTTCAACGGCCAGCATGTTGAAGGCGCAGTCGAATTTCGGCGCCTGGTTCGCGAGACGCCGGTGGGGCATATGGCGCAAATGTCGATTTGGCGAGACGCAAATGCCCAAACGCTTTCGGTTGAAGTAGGGAGCTATCCCGCGGAGATGGGTGGCGGCTTTTCCGGTGTGACGCCACGGATGTTTTCGCGGCCGGGCGAGCGGCAGGCGTCTCCCGGTGAAAATTTCAATTTCCGCGCCCCGGCACAGGCGCCCATGCTGGGCGTTTCGGCCCAGGATCTTTCCGGCCAGCTCGGCGAATATTTCGGTGTGCCGGATGGCGAAGCGGTGCTGGTAACCGAGGTTCACGCAGGGTCGGCTGGTGAGAAGGCCGGACTGCATGCGGGCGACGTAATCGCCAAAGTGAACGGCGAGCGGGTACGAAATCGCGAAGAGTTGCGCGATCGTTTGCGAGCAGCGGTAGGCGATAAATCAGCGGCGAAGAACGTCACGCTCGGCGTGATTCGAAAAGGGACCGAAACCGCCATTGTAATTCAGCCGGAAATGTTGGGGCCAGCGAGGGGGCCGCGGAACGGGCGGCCACGGAACCCGGCAGCCGACGCGAACGGACTGGACCACCGGATACCCTTGTAAAAACGCATAAAATGGTTGAACTGACGGGCCGTCGTTTTCTTGAGGCGGCCCTTCAATTTTTACACGGGCTTCGCATCGGGCGCCGACTTAATTACTGGCGTACGACGACTACCATGGCGGAAGGGACTTCGAGGCGCATCAGGCGGCGCTTAGCGTCAAAGTAAGCAATGATTTCGAGGTCGGCGGAGCGAATCTGCAGGGCATCCAGCTGGGCGCCTCCAGCGTCCTTGATGCCGAGCGATTCGACGGTAATGGTTCCTGGCGTCATATCTTGGGGAATGACCACTGGAAATGTCTGCGCACCTTTAGCTTTCCAGTCATAGAGCCGGCCTAAAATTCCGTATTGATCGTAAAGATTGTTGTCCAGGACGGCGATGCGAGGCGAGCTGAACTTGAAATCCTGCATCACGGGTGCGGCACCGGCCAGGGTAATGGAGCATTTGGCGGTGCCATGGTCAAAAGTCACCGCGCCGACGGATTTTTTTTGTGTTTGCGCGGTCCAGTCGTAATGAATCGGTGCGCCATCCGCGGTGATGCTGAGCTGACCGGAGGAACGTGTCTCGCCACCGCCGGGAATGTGGATCAGGGCTTCTCCATGCGCGACCCAGGTGTGGGCGGCATTACCCGCCGGGGCTAAATCGAATTCCTCAGTGCCGGCCTCGGCCCCTTGCTGCATGATCCGAAACTTCCCTTTATCGGCTGTCCATCCCGACGCCGCCTGCGGGGAAGCGAGTAACCGACCGTCCTGCAAGGGGCCGATCATTGTGTGCGGGGCACGCGGGTTGCCAGCAGCGAGCGAAGCCGCGCAGGCGCATACCAGTGCAACAAAAACAGCGGTGGCTTTCATGTTTTCACCCTTCCAGGCGAGAATGATTCGGCGATACCCGGCAGGCGCGCGAAGGGGGGAAGCGCTAGAATGCGCTCGACCACGCGGAACGAATCATCGCCGCCCGGCACGCGGTGGTCAGCCTGCTCGTAGAATGGCAAACGGGATGCCAGCAAGGCGCGGAAGCTGGGTTCATCGCGAAACAAGGGGCGGTTGGTCATGGTCGCGCAGCGGGACAGCAGTGTTTCCACCGGGCAATCAAGCCACACGACCAGGGCCCCGCGTTCGCGAAGCCGCTCAGGCATTCCCGGCTGCGCGTAGGTACCTCCGCCTAGAGCGAGCACCAGGAGTTCGTGCGCTTCAGCGGCCCGGCCCAGAAGAGAGTCGAGAAGTTCGACCTCCATCTGCCGGAAGGCGGGTTCGCCAAAGCGGTCAAAAATCGCGGGGATTCCCAGCCCGGCGTGCTCTTCGATGCGCGCGTCGAGGTCATCGAATCGCCAAGCTAGCTGGCGCGCCAGAAGAACTCCCACGGTGGTTTTTCCGGAGCCCATAAATCCGGCGAGGCACACAACTCGCGGAGTGGCTAAACGCCCCGGGGGCGGCGGCAGGTTGGAGAAGGAGTCGTGCAAAAGGCGCGCTAGGCCTCAATCGCGCTTTAGGATTTTGATTGTACCATTGAAGGAAGAAAGTTCGACCTTGGCGTGGCCCTCATTCATGGAGCCGAATAAGCTCTGAGCCATGGCGCTGTTGGGATATTTCGGGGCGCGCATCTTGTGGCGATCGGGCACGACGGGAGCCTGATTGATTACGTTTCCGAAAAGAGAGCTGGCGTTTACGTCGAAGGAATCGTTATTAGAGAAGCGAACTTCTATGGTGCCGCTGTAATTTTTCAGGACGTAGATTCCGCGGCTGAGGAAGCTGCCGTCGAACAGAATGTTACCGGACGACGTTTGCACGCGAACATTGTCCATTACCGGCTGAACCAGCTGGAAATTGCCACTGATGGAATTGGCGTCGAGCCGGCCCGCGCAGCGCGTGCAAACCAGGGAGCCCCCAATCGTCTTGATGACCAGGTATCCTTCGACGTCCTGCAAGGCCACGTCGGCGGCCACGCTATCGAACGACATGTCGCCGTGTACGCTATCGACGGTGACGTTTCCACGATCGCTGCGGACTTGGAGTTCGGTTTCCGTGGGCACGCTGATTTCGTAATCGGTCCGTAAGTCGCCAGTCGTCACATTCGAATCGGCGGGGCGGGTGGCGATCTCGATGCGGTTGCCGACCTGCTCGGTATCCACTTCCACGCCGGCGCCGGCAGCCTGGCCCAGCACCATGACTTCATGCTTGTCCCAGGCCTTCACCTGGATGCGCCCGTAAGGATTTTGCACGGTGACGATGGGCTTGCCTTGGACGGCGAAATGCTTTTCGGTTCGGCGGGTTTGAGCCCCGGCCGAGGTCGCGAGCATGAGCGCAGCCATAGCCGCGCCGGCGAAAACACAATTCGCCGAGATCGTGCGGGCGTTCATCGGACCTCCAACGTACTGCGATCGATTGCGGTGGCGAGCAAAACAGCCTTCTGCTGATAAGCCCCGTACAGGTATTGACGCACGGCAGGGTTGTCGGGTTGCTCACGCATAGATTTTTCACATACGGCAATCAGGTTGTCAATAATGCCCAAGTTTTGTTGCAGCGAGGTGGTAAGCGAGGAGTCGCGCTCCGGAAGGGTGGCCAGGACGCGCTTGAGGTCGCCGTTGAGAGTCTCGTTGAGGTTCGCCACAGTAGCCACGGGAAACTCCGGCACCAGCGAAGAGGCCGGGCGGACCTGGGCCAGCACCCCACCGGCAGGCTGCTCCGCGGTAAAGGTGGCGGCCTGTGGCGGCATTCGAAGTCCCAGCAGAAATGCTGCGATCAACAGCAGCGATACATAACCGCCCGCGAAACTGACACGGCGCAGCGCTCGCGGCGTCCCGCCCACCAGAAGGTGGAGTTGCGATAGCCAGCCTCGGTTGACCTGGTGGATAAGGCCTTCGGACTCGAGTTGCGCGCGCAGCGAAGTCCACACACGGCTTGATGGCGAGACTTCCTCGGCGCCCAATTCGCGGGACGCGGCGCGGATGGCCGCAAGATCCTCATGGATCAGGCGACAGGCGTAACAACTCTCCAAGTGCGTGTCAGCCTCTACAGGAAGCGGGCCATCAGCTTGCTGCTCCAAGATTTGTTCAAATTCCGCGCACTGCATAGTGGCCCCTTCCCAGCGCTATCCAAACATCTGTGCTACCGCTCGCCTTCCGCTTTAGCGGCCTGGCGTTGTTCGCGGGCCCGGGCGCGCTCAGTTTCCTGCAACAGTTGACGGAGGCGCATGCGGGCCTTGTGCAGCTGTGATTTGGAGTTGCCAATCGAACAGTGCATGATGGCGGCTATCTCGTTGTGTTCGTATCCCTGCACGTCGTGTAGCACGAAAATCGAGCGATAGCCGGGCGGCAATTGTTCCACGGCGCGCTCCAGATTCACCCGATCGACCGACCCCGACAAACGCAGATCCGGCCCTCCGATATCCTTCCGCGGCCCGCCGCTTTCTTCGTCCGGCTCGGTGGTTTCATCAAGCGAGGTCTCCGCAAGGGTTTTCTTGCGGAGCCGCATCAAAACCACATTCACCGACAACCGGTGCAGCCAGGTAGAAAATGCGGACTCTCCCCGGAAGGTCGCAATCTTGCGAAATAGCTGCAAGAAAGCCTCCTGGGTAAGGTCCTCGGCTTCCGCCGTGTTTCCCACCATCCGCAAGCATAAGGCGTAGACGCGCCGGTTATGCATTCGGTAGATGCGCTCGAAGGCATCGGCGTCGCCTCGTTGTGCCCGGCGGATCGCTTCTGCTTCGGGTAACTCGCCGGTCTCAATTGGTCTCGTGCGGACCACCGGTCCCGTCGGGACGCATCCGGTCAGTTGGGATGCGATCCTTGCTCCGTGAGTTGTCCTTGCAGGGTTTCCGCGCACGCCCTTGGCGGACCTGCGCACCGCGAGAACAATGGGGAACCGTCACGAGTGTACGGCAGAGTGTCCGTCCAGAGCCCAGGGGCAGCAATTGTGGTAAAAACGCCGCAGCGTGTCTCGAGCGGGGGGTAAGATTGGAGAGTAGTCGAGAAAGCAAGCGCTGGCGAAAGGGAATGAGTTCGTCGCTCGGAAGCACGCACAAGAAAGACTTCAACACGACGGTGGTTTCGCGCAGGCAGGTGTTCAAATCATAGTGGAGGACTTCCAGTCGCCTCCATTGGCTCGGAAGGGCGACGCCGCTCCCGTCGACAATGCCTCCCGCGATGTCTCGCGCTTCGTTTCGCAGGGCATCGAGAGTTTGTTTTATCGCGGCAAGCTTGCGGAAGAAGCGCGCCCGGGTCCGCAAAACTATTACATAGGCCAAATTATTAGCGCGTGCGACGCGTTGCGCGTGTTCGCTGCGGAAGAAATCCGCGCACAGCGGAAGTACGTTAGGCAACGTACCGAACCGTCGGCCATGCTCTCCTAACGCGCCCAAGACGCCATTCACGCGCCCGGTCAAGCGCTCAAACAAGTCTGCAAACATCACGGACTCTTCCCGCGCGGGACCCAGCTTTCGCTGCTTGCAAAGCGAGAAGGCGTCATTCAACGTAACGCTCAATATGACGTAAGAAACCTCCAACTCTTCGAGAGTGGCGTCAAACAGGCTGTCTTTTTCTTCAGGTAACCAGGCAGTCCAGTCTTCCCGGACAGTTGCCATCCGGCGCACTACGCGCGGGACTTCTTCCATACAGCCTCCAGGTGGGCCGAGAATAATATCACGGGACGTGGCTCCCTGCACGGTTCCTTGACGCTTTCAGAATGCGGTCGCTATACTGCCCACGAATTGGCGCTTTTCCCGGGAAGGAAAACAGCTTGCCGTTCGAGCCGCTCGATCAGTATCTCCAACGCAAGAAAAAGCTGGCCGAAATCGAAGCGCTGGGCGAGGATCCGTTTCCGCACCGGTTCGATCAAAGCGCTACGCCCGCTGAAATCGTTTCAGCCCATGGGACGCAGGATGCTGGGACGCTCGACACCCAGCATGCGACCGTAAGCACTGCCGGCCGCATTCTGACCTTGCGGTTGCACGGCAAGGCTGGATTCGCGCACATTCAGGGCGGCGGGCAGGGCGGCGGGGCGCGCTTACAGATTTACGTGAAGCTCGATGTGGTGGGCGAACGCACCTTTCGTTTGTTCCAGTTGCTCGATATGGGCGACATCGTCGGAGTTTCCGGCCGCCTTTTTCGCACTAAGACCAACGAGCTGACCGTCGGGGTGGAACGGCTGACGCTGCTGGCGAAATCCCTGCTGCCATTGCCCGAGAAGTGGCATGGGCTGGCGGATGTCGAAGTGCGCTACCGCCAGCGCTATCTCGATCTAATTGCTAATGCGCGCGCGCGCGAGATTTTTCAGCGCCGGGCGTTAATTCTGCGCACCCTGCGCGCTTATTTCGACGCCCGCGGTTATATCGAAGTCGAAACGCCGATGATGCAGACCATCGCCGGGGGGGCGGCGGCGCGGCCCTTTGTCACGCACCACAACACCTTCGATATGCCGCTGTACTTGCGCATCGCGCCGGAGCTGTACCTAAAGCGGCTGGTGGTGGGCGGCCTCGACCGGGTCTACGAAATCAACCGGAATTTCCGCAACGAGGGAGTTTCGACCGAACACAATCCCGAATTCACCATGCTGGAGTTCTATCAGGCCTATAGTGATTACCGCGACCTGATGGCCCTGACCGAGGATCTGTTCGCGCATCTGGCCAGAACGATTTGCGGTTCGACGGTGGTGAAATACGGAGAGCACACCATCGACTTGGGCAAATGGCAGCGCCTCTCGATGCGCGACGCCATCGCGGCTTACTGGCCGGCGGGTGCGGCGCCGCGCCGACGGCGGCCGAACTCGGGAGCCCGGAAGGACCGCGCGCTGCGGCGGAGCGTTTTAATTCTTGGGTGCGGGCCAGGGTCCAGCGCGGCCCCTCTGAGGCCGGCGCGCCTCAAGCTCCGCTAGCGGGTATCGAGAAAATGACGCACGGCGAACTGACCGGATTGCTCTTTGAAACCGTCGCGGAGCCGAAGCTGATTCAGCCTACTTTGCTTTACGATTTTCCTACGGACATTTCGCCGCTTTCCAAGTGCCGCGATGACGACCCGTCGCTCGCCGAGCGTTTCGAGGTCTACATTGCCGGCCTGGAGCTCGGGAATGCGTTCTCCGAGCTCAACGATGCGGAGGAACAGGAACGGCGTTTTCGCGAACAGGTGGAGCGAGGTGGTGAAGAAGCGCCGCGAGAAGTGGACATGGATTACGTTCGCGCGCTCGCCTACGGCCTGCCCCCCACAGCGGGCATGGGCATCGGCATCGACCGGCTGACTATGCTGCTTACCGATGCGCATTCTATCCGCGAAGTGATCCTGTTTCCACTGCTGCGCCCCGAGCGCGCGTCGTCCATATCGGCGGATGAAAAATCCGATGCCAAGCCGGGAAACAGCATCCTGGCCTCGCAGGGGGAGTCGCACCCGAGCCCCTCCAATACGAAGACGCCACTCGATCGGCCCTCGTCCAAAGACGGCGGGCAGCTCAAAACGGGCCCAGGCGAATGAAATTCGCCTGGCTGTTGGCGCGGCGTTACCTGCGTTCGCCCAACAAGCCGGCCGTACTTCGGCTGGTAACAGCGCTCGCCGTGATCGGAGTCGCCGCGGGAGTGGCTACCCTGGTGATCGCGCTGGCGATGAACACGGGTTTTCGCCTCACCTTGCAGGATCGTCTTTTGGGCGTCACCGCCCACGTTAATATTCAGAAACCGGGAGGGGAGGGGCTCGCCGATTATTTCGCGCTGGCGGAGCGTCTGGGGCGCATTCCCGGTGTGCGCGCGGTGGCTCCGGCGATTTATCTAACCGTGCTGTTATCTTCGGGCAACCGGGCACGCGGAGTGGTGCTGAAGGGTATCGATCCCGCGCTCGAGGCGAAGCGCAATGAGGCGCTGCAACACATCGTTTCGCGGCCGGGGTCGCACTCGGGGTCGGGCTCGGGTGATTTCGTTCCCGATGGCAACGGAATCGACTCCATCGTGATAGGCAAGATACTGGCCGAGGAGTTGGGATTGCATGCTGGCGATTACGTTTCGCTCACAAGTCCGGCAGGAAGGCTCACGCCATTCGGATTGGTGCCGCGATCGCGGCGCTTCCGTATTGCTGGAATTTTCGACTCGGGCTTTTACGATTACGATGCCAACTGGGGTTTCGTAACATTATCAGCGGTGCAGAATTTGGCGGGCGTCGGCGATGTAGTCAACGAACTCGAGTTTCGCATCGCCGATGCTGACCGTGCCGAGGATATGGCCAAGCGGCTGCTCGAAGAAGCTGGTCCGGGCTACGTGTCGACGACCTGGATCGACGAGAATCGTGCGCTTTTTCGGGCTTTGGCGCTGGAAAAGCTGGTGACCGGGCTCTTCATCGGACTCATTACCTTTGTTGCCGGCCTAAATATTCTGGTGGTCTTAGCGATGACCGTAAGCGACCGTGCGCGCGATATTGCGGTGCTGATGGCCATGGGTGCGCGGCGGGAGCAGGTGCGCCGCGTCTTTGTGTTGCTGGGTCTGGCCGTGGGTGGCTTTGGCACCGCAGCAGGGCTGATTGCCGGCTACGCGCTGGCCTGGGCGGCGGGAAGATATCAGCTGATACCTCTCGATCCGCAGGTTTATTCGGTACCTTTCGTGCCCTTTCATCCCAACGCCGCGGACGCGTTGTGGATCGCCGGGGCGGCACTGGTAATCAGCGTTGGGGCTACTTTGGTGCCGGCCCGGTCGGCGGCCCGGATTCAGCCCGTGGAGATCCTGCGCTACGAGTAGAGCGAGCAAGGCCGAGCGAGCAGGGCGATAGAAACTTTGGCTGACAGCGTGCTCTTTCACTCTATGCCGCACTGGAGTAAGCGGATCGTATCTAGAGCTAAACGCGCGTGGGGCATCCGAGCGCATTGCAACCAATCGCGGTTGCAGACCTTGAACCCCGCGAGCGTAACTGCAGCAAATGCGACCGATCAAATTTGGGTAGTTTGCAGGGAAAAAAGTGAAATCTTTTGGCAACGTCAGGTAGCAGGCTGGAACGGAACTAAGGCAATCTTTCAAGGCTAATGAGGCATCTAAGAGTTATAGGCGCTGGGGTGAAATTTCGGTGACCACCATATTGGCCAATGCGATCGGAAAAAATAGTGCGCACGATGGCGCGGCGGCCTCCCTCTCAAATGCCCTTTTTGAGGCTCGAGACTTGCGCAAGGTTTATGGCGCTGAATCTGCGGCTGTGGTGGTGTTGGATCGAATTAACTTGAGGGTTATGCCCGGAGAAATCATTGCGGTGATGGGCCCGTCCGGCGCAGGAAAAAGCACGTTGCTGCATCTGGCAGCCGCGCTGGACACGCCGACAAGCGGTACAGTATACTTTGAAGCGAAAGCACTGGAAACGCGCCGGGACGAAGCGATTGCCGACTTTCGGAACCGCAAAATTGGCTTCGTGTGGCAAAGGCACCACCTGCTATCGGATTTCACCGCGGTGGAGAACGTAGCCATGCCTTTACTCATGCGCAATGTAGGCTATGCCGCGGCTCTGAAGAAGGCGGAGGAGTGGCTTGGCGAAGTGGGGTTGGCGTCGCGGGCGCAGCATCAGGCTACCGAGCTGTCCGGGGGAGAGCAGCAACGAGTGGCGATTGCGCGGGCGCTCGTCAACGATCCTGCGCTATTGCTCGCGGATGAGCCGACCGGAGATTTGGACGAACATAATGCCAATGCAATTATGGATTTGATTGAGCGCTTGCATCGCACGCACCGGCTGACCTCCATTCTGGCGACGCACAACCCTGTCCTGGCAAAGCGCTGTGGCCGTGTCTTAAGACTTGAGCATGGGGTGCTCGAGCCTGACCCGGCATTCCAACAGGCCCCTTCATCAGTCGTTGAGGGAGAAAAGAGCTGAGCCGTGTTTGAACGCTATACGGAAAAAGCCCGGCGAGTAATCTTTTTCGCCCGGTACGAAGCTAGTCAATACGGCAGTCCCTACATCGAGACCGAGCACTTGCTACTGGGCTTGATGCGCGAGGACAAGGCGCTGGCAAATCGTTTTCTGCGCTCTCATGGCTCGATTGAATCCATTCGCAAGGAGATCGAATCGCGAATCACCATTCGCGAGCGCATCTCCACGTCGGTGGAGGTACCCCTCAGCCAGGAGTGCAAGCGCATTCTGAATTTTGCCGCCGAAGAGGCTGAACGGCTGGGGCACAAGCACGTCGGAACCGAACACCTGCTGCTGGGAATCCTGCGTGAGGAGAAATGCTTTGGCGCCGAGATTCTTTCCGAGCGCGGCCTGCGGCTCTCCGGACTGCGCGAGGAATTGGCGCGCAGCGCGGGTGAAAAAGTGCAGGTAAACCGGCCCAAGGAAACTTCGTTGCTGGCCGAATTCAGTCGCGACTTGACGCAGGCCGCGCTCGAAGGCCAGCTCGATCCGCTGGTAGGTCGCGAAAAAGAAGTCGAGCGCGTGATCCAAATACTTTGCCGGCGCACGAAAAATAACCCGGTGCTCATTGGTGAACCCGGCGTCGGAAAAACGGCCATTGTCGAAGGCTTGGCGCAGTGCATCGCCGACAGCGACGTGCCGCCGTTCCTGGCGGACAAGCGCATTTTGTCTCTCGATCTTTCATTGATCGTAGCCGGAACGAAATATCGCGGGCAGTTTGAAGAGCGGCTCAAGACTATTATGAAGGAGCTGATGGAGAGCCAGAACGCCATCGTGTTCATCGACGAGCTGCACACGCTGGTGGGCGCGGGCTCCGCGGAAGGCTCGCTAGACGCGGCCAATATTTTGAAGCCGGCCCTTAGCCGTGGTGAAATCCAGTGCATTGGCGCGACCACCCCCGGCGAATATCGCAAGTCGGTGGAAAAGGACCGTTCGCTCGAGCGCCGCTTCCAGGCGGTCAAGGTGAACAGCCCCAACGAGGAAGAAGCCATTCGCGTGCTGCAGGGCGTGCGGGAGCGCTACGAAAAATTTCACGCCGTCAGTTACACCGATGAAGCCATCCAGTACGCGGTATACCTTTCCAGCCGTTACATCCCCGACCGTTTCCTGCCCGATAAGGCTATCGACCTGATCGATGAGTCCGGCGCGCGCGTGAAGCTGCGGCAGGCGACCTTGCCCGACGAAGTTGCCGAAGTGCAAAAGCGGGTCAAGTTCATCACGCACCGGATGGAGACCGCTATCGCGAATCACGAATTCGAGAAAGCCCGCTTCTATTCCGAGGAAGAGCGCAAAGAAAAGGAAAATCTGCGTCAGCTGCGGGAACGTTTGAAGCTGGACGATTCGACCACGGGCATCGTCACGCGCGAGGACATTGAAGATGTGGTGTCGCGCTGGACCGGTGTCGCTGTCCATGCGATCAAGGAAGACGAACAGCAGAAACTGCTGCGCATCGAAATCGAGTTGCACAAGCGCGTGATCAGCCAGGATAAGGCCATTACTGCGCTCGCTCGGGCCATTCGGCGTAGCCGCGCGGGACTCAAGGCGCCCGGCCGGCCGGTCGGGTGTTTCCTGTTCCTCGGACCTACGGGCGTTGGCAAGACGGAAGTCGCACGCCGCCTGGCGGAGTTTCTGTTCGGCACCGAGAAATCCCTGGTCCGCTTTGATATGTCCGAATACATGGAAAAGCACTCGGTCTCGAAATTGATCGGGGCGCCTCCAGGTTACGTGGGTTACGAGGAAGGCGGGCAGCTTACCGAACGCGTGCGCCGGACGCCTTACTCGGTGATTTTGCTCGACGAAATTGAAAAGGCTCATCCAGACGTTTACAACATTCTGTTGCAGGTGTTTGAGGATGGGCAGCTGACCGATGGGCTGGGCAATACGGTGGATTTCCGAAACTCGATTTTGATCATGACTTCTAATCTCGGTGCGCGTCATCTGCAGAAGCGCTCATCGCTGGGCTTTCAGTCCGCCGGCGACGATGCGGGGAAGCCGATGGACGATCTGGTGATGGGTGAGGTCAAACGGGTGTTCAATCCGGAATTCTTGAACCGGCTTGACGAGATCATTCTTTTCAATCCCCTGGCCGACGAGGATCTGCTGCGGATCATCGACCTGTTGGTTGGTCAAATCAACGACACGCTCATTCATCGCCAAGTGCAAATCGTGGTTACACCCGAGGCGCGCCAGTGGATTCTCGAGAAGACCTGCGGAGATCGCAGCTACGGTGCGCGGCCGCTGCGGCGAGCGCTGCAGCGTTATGTTGAAGACCCGCTGTCGGAAGCACTGATCCAGGGGGGCTTGCAACGCCCGGCGACGCTGGAAGTTTCCGTCTCCGGGGATGGTTTGGGCTTCCGCCCGGTCGTCGAAGCAACCCCAGTAACCCGCTAGCGAATCCTACGCCCGCAAGCCGTCCTCGCCGCCCGGGGGATAGGCAGGGGAGCGAACAATTTTGCCTTGGGGGGCGCGGCCTTGAAATTTGGGATGGCCGCACGCATACAGTCCTGCCAATCTTTATCGTCGAATCGGAATCGCCTAGGGGTGTCTTTGCGCGTTGCCCTGTTGCTGGGTTTGTCTTTCCTCGGGATGCTTGCGGCGGGCCCTTTCGCGTTGGTCCGGGCGCAAGGCGCCGACACTCTGAATGCCAGGCCGGGGCAGGCCGCGGCCCCCATTATTGAGCGTATCGAGTTCGAGGGAAATCGGCGCATCCGCAGCGAGACTTTACAAGCGCGGATTTTCACCCGAGCGGGCGACCCTTATAGTGAAGCCGAGCTGCGGCGGAATTTTCAGGCGCTTTGGAATACGCAGTATTTCGAGGATATCCGGCTCGAAGTGCAGGACAGCCCCAACCGCCCCAACGCGAAAATCGTTATTTTCCATCTCACCGAACGGCCCATCATCCGCAGAATCGAATATCGCGGGCTCAAGTCCATCAGCGAATCCGACGTTCTGGACCGGTTCAAGGACCGCAAAGTAAGCCTGTCGGTGGAAAGCCAGTTTGACCCCACCAAGATCAAGAAAGCGGCCGTGGTGATCAAGGAACTCGAGGCTGAGCACGGTCGTCAATTCGCGGTAGTAAAACCGACCTATGAGAGAATTCCGGCGACCAGCGCGGTGAAATTGATTTTCAATATCGAGGAAGGCGCCAAGGTCAAAGTCGGGCAGATATCGTTTCAGGGCAACACGGCCTTTTCCGACCGGAAGATTCTGCGGTCGATGCGCCATTCCAAACCGTATGCGATTCCGTTATATCTGTTCGACGTCCCGATTCTGTCGAAAACATTCGACCGCGCCAAGTTGGACGAGGACCTGGAAATCGGCGTGCGCGGTCTGTATCAGAACAACGGCTATTTTAAGGTGCTGGTGAAAGACCCTATTCTGACGACGGCGGACATAGATCGCGGTGGTCTGCCGCTTCCTCTGCCGGGGGTGGGGCGCGAACATGGCAAGGCGACCAATATCGTCATTCCTATCGAAGAAAACGAACAGTATCGCATGGGACGGCTGGTGATCCGCAGCGCCGATCCCGACAAGGGGTTGTCGCTCAAGCGCGAGTATCTGGAAAGTATTTTCCCGCTCAAGAAAGGCGATATTTTTGACGCCGACAAAATTCGCAAGGTCATCGAAACCTACACCAAGCTATACGGGGTTTACGGTTACATTGATTTCACGGCCACCCCGCAGATTGACGCGCACGACGATACCAAGACCATCGATCTCACTTTCGATTTCGACGAGCAGAAACAGTTCTTCGTCCGGCGCATCGAATTTACGGGAAATTTGACCACCCGCGACAAAGTCATCCGCCGCGAATTGTTGGTCAACGAAGGCGATATCTTCAACAATCGCTACTGGGAACTGAGTTTGCTGCGGCTCAACCAGCTCAATTACTTTGAAGCCATCAAGCCGGAAAATGCCGAAATCAAGCGCAACGTCAAAAACGGCACGGTGGATATTTTGCTCAAGCTCAAGGAAAAGGGCAAACAGTCGATCAGCTTTTCGGGGGGCGTCAGCGGCCTTTCGGGCAGCTTTATCGGACTGAGCTATCAGACCAATAATTTCCTGGGACTGGGCGAGACGCTAACCTTATCGGGCAACATCGGCACCATTCAGCGCACGGTCTTATTCGGTTTTACCGAGCCTTATCTGTTCGACCGCCCTATTTCCACCGGCTTCACCATCTCTTCGAGCCGATTTACTTTTAACCAGGCGCAGCAGGAATCTTTGTTGCTGGGGCAGAAGGTCCAGATCGCCCAGAATATCGAGCAGGATTACAACAATAACACCACGGGGGGCACGATTTTCGCCAGTTATCCGCTGCGCAGGTTTTCCTTTATGCGGCTGGGAATGACCTACGGGTATTCCGACACCAGCATTCAATCGTTCAGCACGGCTTCGACGGCGCTCTTCGAGGCGCTGCAATTTCAGTCCCTTGCCGGACCCTCCGCGCTGACGGGCATACATTCCAGCCGTCTGGTGCCTACCCTTACCTACAATACCGTCGACAATCCCATGAATCCGACGCATGGGAAATCGTTTTTCTACTCGTTTAGCTTTGAAGGCGGTCCGCTCGGCGGCAACGTGCGCGCACTGACCAACGTCCTCGAGGCAAAATATTTTCGTCCGATGTATCACCGGCGAAATGTGCTGGCATTCCACTTCGTGGGCTCGTTCGCCACCGGGTATGGCGGGCGGGAGTTGCCGCCCTACGACCGCCTGTTTTTGGGAGGCGAGACCGACCTGCGCGGCTTCGACATCCGCACGGTGACGCCGATTGTCTTCATACCCTTGCTCTCGAGCACGACGATCAGTTACAGCGATCCCACGCGCCTCGACATTTCCGGCAATCCGCTGCAGCGCTCACTCACGATTCCGGCGCTGAATTATCAGATCGCCTTCCCGGGCGGAGATACCTCGGGAGTATTCAACGGAGAATATCGCATCCCCATTGCCGGGCCGGTCAGCACCTCGCTTTTTACTGACGTAGGTACGGTGGGGGCGCTCGAGAAAAGCCAGTTGCAGCTTGATAGCACGGGGTTCTCAAATCTCACTGCGCAATTTCCGGGCGTTCCGATCAGCCAGACACTGCAGATTCAAAAGGGAACGAATTTCAAGTTGCGTTCATCGGTGGGCATCGAGTTCGTCGTGCAGCTTCCGATCATCAATGCGCCCTTCCGGCTGTACTGGGCGTACAACCTGGCACGGCTCGATCAGCAAATCATCGCGCCGCAGAGCATATTTATGACGCCGGATTTCGTCAAGCTCACACTACCGCCGGGAGTTTTCCAGAGTCAGATCATTCCGCAGTTGAATAATCTTTTGATCAATCCGCAGCGTATCAATTTTTTCGAGCCCGCCAGTACGTTCCGGTTTGCGGTGAGCCGGACATTCTGAAATCGGCTTGGTAAAAGTGGAGCCAGCAGAGGGCGTTCGTAAATTCGGAGGCTTTGGATGACACGGTGGATGTGGGGGGTTTGTCTGGTGCTGGGGGGGAGCGTCGCGGCGGCCGGCTGTCATAGCTCGACAGCGGGTGTTTCAGTGACCGTCACGCCGTCAACTGCCACCGTTTTGCTCAATAATGCCGTGCAGTTCACCGGTTCGGTCACCAATTCCACCAACACTGTGACTTGGTCGGTAAACAGCGTGAATGGCGGGAACTCGACGGTCGGAACGATTAGCTCCGCCGGCCTTTATACGGCGCCCGCTTCGATACCGCCCAACACCACGATTACGGTGGGCGCTGCCGTCCAGAACACCACTGCCACGGCCTCCGCCACGGTGACGCTGATTTCCGGCCTTACCGTGACAGTAACTCCATCCACATTCACCATTGGCACCGGTGAGACGCTCCCATTCTTCGCGACTGTAACCGGGGTGCCTTTCAATGCGGTAACTTCCACGTGCAACTCGGCCAATCCAAATTCAGGCCTGCCCCTATGCACGGCGTTCACTTGGACCGTCACTGGGTCCGGCACCATCAATTCTTCCACCGGTTTATATACCGCGCCGAGCGCCGCGACTACAGCCACGATTACGGCCACTTCCATTTACGACACGTCGGTAACGGCCAATGCCACGGTGACAGTTGTGGCTGCCGCCGATCCAACCCTTACCTCAGTGAGTCCGAGGGTGGGAGCTTTGGGTGCGGTGTTCCAGGACATCTATCTGACGGGCACGAATTTCATTTCCACTACGAGCGTATTTGTCAACGGCGTACAAATGCCCACGGCTGCCGTAATCGCAGCCTCATCCACAGTATTACATGTGCGCGTTCCGGACCTGTTTTTGTCCACGCCGCCCGTACCACCGTCCAACACCGTGACCCTCGCGTTCACGGCCGGCCGGCAGGGCGGCACGCAGCAACAGTGTTCTCCCGATCCGACAACATGCCAGGTGGTGCTGTCGCCAGTGCGGGCGGCCATCGCAGGCACTTCTCCCGATAGCGTTCCCCAGGTAAGCGGCTCTGCCGTGAGTTTTACTATAGACGGAGGTTTTTTCGGCACGCCGTCGAACCCTACCGTGATTACCCAGTTTGCCGGCCAGTCGCGGTCGTCGACGGTCAGCAGCACGAATCCCGACCGGCAGTTAAGCATGACGCTGACCGCGGCTGACGTAGCTACACCGGGTCTTTTCTCGGTCTCGGTGCTGAGTAATGTTGCCGGGTCCAGTGTTCCGCCGGTGGTAGCGAATTTGGCGATACAACCGGCGTACGGGCCCTCCGCTGTGACGCCTCTCGTGACCTTACCCGTGGGAACAATGCCTAGCGCAGTGGCCGTCAATACAGCAACTGGAGTGGCCGTGGTGGCAAATCAGGGTTCCAACGACGTGACGCTGATTGACTTGACTCAGTCGCCTCCCAAGGTGCTCGTGCCGTCAATTTGTACGGGAGCAACGGGCCTCGCGCCGCCGTGCCCTGCAGGGGCCGCACCCACCGGCGTCGCAGTTGATAATTTGCGCAACCTGGCGCTGGTGGCGAACAGCGCAAACAATACCGTCGCCGTTATCGACCTGGCTGCTCACTCGGTTCGTTTCATTATTTCCACGACTACGGTCGGCGAAATTCCTGCCTCGGTGGGCATTAATCCTGTTACCGGGCGAGCCATCATCGCCTACGAATCTACGAATAACGCCACGCTTCTGGACTTGACCCCTTGGCCGGGGTCCACGCCCGTAGTGGCTGGAACGGTTAGCGTGAGCACCGGAATCAATACCCGCGTGGCCGTTTCGCCGAAGCTGAATTGGGCTCTGGTAAGTCCCGGCGGAACTGGCGTGCTTTCTATCGTAGACCTCAGCCAGCAAACGGTGACACCGATTGCCGCAAGCGGGGTTGCTCGGGTTTCGGGAACCGTGACCGTCACCACGACGCAATCGCATGCGTTAGAAATCGGCGAAGCCGTGCTGATCCAAGGCGTGGCCGATCCCAGTTTCAACGGAATCACCACAGTCGTATCGACGCCGAGTAATACGACGTTTACATATTCGCAAGTGACTACTCTGCCCAATGCCAATAGCGGTGGAGGGACCGCCAGCTACGGTCTGCCGGTTGCGACCATCAGCACTAACGGCACTGTGACCGGCGTCGCGCTCGATGATGAAACCGGAAGGGCGTTGATCGTCGATCCAGCGGGAGGCGTGCCGGCCGCGATTTTTAATCTCCTCGACCAGAGTTCGGTTTCGGTGCCGAATGTCACAGGCGCCGGCTACATTGGCGCCGCTTTCAATCCGCTCGCTAACATTGCTGTGGCGGTGAACGAGCTCACTAATCAGGTGTCCATCGTTAATCCAGACCCCGCAAATCCCACCGTCCTTACCAGTTTCAGCGCCGGAAACAAGCCGTTTGATGTGGCTATCGATCCGGGGACTGATATCGCCGTGATTGCGAACCAGGCCGACAACACCGCGAGTGTTATTTCGCTGGCAGCCCTGCGTTCGGCACCTCAGATTTTGCAGGCCAACCTGCTGTCGAGTTTGACCTCTGGACAGTTCCTGCCGGGTGCCTCCGTTATTGTCCACTCGACTTTGAGCTCTCCACCCACGCCCACTGACCAGACTTTGGTGATCATAGGTAAGGGATTCACCGGGGGTGCGACGGCGCGCCTGGACGGTACGCCGCTGACCACCCTTTCCGCAAGTGATCGCATGATGACGGTCGACGTACCGGCTGCGATGCAGAGTACCCCGCGCCGGTATGCGCTAGATGTAGTCAATTCGGCGGGAGTCTCGAACGCATCCAGCTTTACGGTAATGCAAAGCGTCGATGTCAGCGGTACGTGTTCAACTCCCAACCCTTTGGGTGTATCGATCGATGTGCCAAATAATCTGGCGCTGGTCACCGACCTCGGTTGCAACGACTTGTACTTGGTGAATTTGCCAACGGGAACGGGCCAGGTGATTGCAGTGGGTGCGAACCCCGAAGGAGTAGCGGCGAGTCCGCTTGGCGGCACGGGCGTGGTCGCCAATGCCGGTGCCCAAAGCGCTTCCATTGTGGATGACATTAACGCCGATGTAATCGCCACTATCAGCACCGCTGTAAACCCGGCAGGGGTCGCGATTGACGCCGGCCTAGGCCAGGTAGCGGTAACCAATAGCGGCGGAAATACGGTGAGCGTCTTCCCCATCACTTCTTCGACGGGCGCTGCACCCACATCCCTGGCGGTGATGCAATCCCCTACGGCCATCGCCGTTGACCCCACGACGCACAGGGCGGCCGTTGGAAATCTGGGGAGTTCTAACGTGAGCCTGATTGATCTGACCCAGGTGAATGCTACTTTGCAGTCGGGTAGCATTCAGATCCCCCAGGGGATTGTTTTCGATCCCGTATCCGGGAATTTTTTGGTTGCCGCAAGCCTGGAGAATCAAGCAGTTATCCTCGACCAGATTAGCGGAAATTTGACGACCCTGCGCGTGGGCATCAATCCGACATCGATCGCGTATAACTTTGACACCAGCACACTGGTAACCACAAATAGCCTTGGGCAGTCCATGACCGTGGTGGATTTTCTCAACCGCCAGGTTCGTTCCGTCTTCCGTATGACGCCGTCCAGCCAATTCAGCGTGGACATTCATCCGTTCACAAACCTGGCGGTCATATCGGATTCTACGAACCAACGTATTTTGCTGCTGCCGCTTCCGCAGTAGGCGGTCGCGTTACAAATTGCAGGTGCAACGCCAGCGCGGGGCTTGGCATCCGAACCGGCAGAGAGGTCTTGCTCGCCGCCTCGGGGTGATGCTTAATTCCGTTGACGCGTCGCAAAAACGGCCGCTATAATTCGCGATTTGCCATCGTCGCGATATTGGAGGAGTAAAGAGTGATGAATGCGAATCTGCACGTAAGAGGTCTTTGGGCGGCGCTCGCCGCGCTTTTGATGTTTCCAGCAGCGGGGGTCTTAGCGCAAACAGGCGCCGGTGCGGCGGGAGCGGTACCGACTAAAATCGGCGTGATCAATGTCAAACAGGCTATTGTTTCTACCGCGGAGGGCAAACAGGCCTCCACGCAGTTGCAGACCCAGTTCAATCCGCAACAAAACGATCTCGAGAACATGCAGAAACAGATTCAAGACCTTCAGAACCGGCTAACCAATGGCGCCCGCACTTTGAGCCAGGATGAACAGGCCAGGTTGCAACGGCAGGGCGAGTTGCTCGCTCGGGAGTTCCAGCGCAAGCAAGACGACATGAATGAAGAAGTTACGGCCGCCCAGGGCGATATCGTTGACACCATTGGGCGGAAAATGCTCGACGTGCTCGACCGTTACTCCCGCGAGAACGGCTACGTCGTCGTGCTCGATAGCTCTGCGCAGGGCTCACCGGTAGTCTACGGCGCCACCCAGGTGGATATCACCCAGGAGATCGTCCGTCTTTACGACCAGGCCTATCCTTTGAAGGCCGGAGCATCCGGCGGGGAATCCAGCAAGCCTGCCGGCCTATCGGCTACACCGAAGGCTGCACCGGCGCCCGCTTCTCCTCCGTCCGCCAGTCGGCCGGCGACACCGGGGACTGCCGCGCCCAGCTCCGCGAAAAAACCCACGCAATAAATTTGCAAATAGGGGCTTCGCGTGCCGGCAGAAAGCCGCCTTATGGCCTCACTGTCCTGCGTGGTGAGGCCACTTTAGTCGCGCCAGCTTGCTTTTACCGCAAGCGGAGCCTATACTAGTTTTGCGGTTTGGAAGCCGGTCGCATGGCCGAGTGGGCGAGAGCCCACTTTTTTGTTGGTGACACAACATCGGCCATCCGGTAATGCCAGGTGGCAGATGGCCATGGAATTGGACCGCATCCGCGATGCGGCTGAACGTGCCGCGCGTTCCGCGGGCGTGGAAGTTGTCGATGTGGAATGGAAGGTGGGCAAGCAGCGATTTCTGCGCGTATATATCGACCGCCCGGAAGGCGTAAGCCATCGCGATTGCCAGGCAGTAAGCGAGCAGTTGGGTGTTCTCCTGGACGTAGAAGATCTGGTGCCCGGGCCAAGCTACGTGCTGGAAGTCAGTTCGCCTGGACTCGATCGCAAACTGACCAAGCCCGGCGAATTTGAAAGATTCCGCGGTCGGCTGGCGCGGATCTCCACGGTCGAGCCGGTCGAGAATGCGAAGTTTTTCGAGGGCCGCTTGGCAGGATATGCGGACGGCCAGGTACGAATTGAAGTGCAAGGACGGCTGATCGAGCTGCCGTTTGCGGGCATACGTAAGGCCAACTTGGTTGTGGAACTGTAGGAGCGTACACACATGGCGAATCTGCTGGACCAGATGATCGAGCAGATCAGCCGGGAAAAACACATTGAACCGGGGGTCATCGTTGCGGCCATCGAGGACGCAATGGTGGTCGCCGCGCGGAAGTATTACAAGACCGACGAAGACTTGCGCGCCAAGTTCAATGCGGAAACCGGGCAGGTAGACGTGTACGCGGTGCGCGCCATTGTCGGCGAAATCGCAGACCCCAAAAAGGAAATGACTCTCGCCGAGGCGCGCAAAATGGACCCGCAGACCGAGATTGGCGGAGAGTTGTTGATCCCGAAGCCCACCGCCGTCCTGGGGCGCATCGCCGCGCAAACCGCCAAGCAAGTAATCATGCAAAAGGTACGCGAGGCGGAGCGCGACACCATCTTCAACGAATACAATGGACGCGTCGGCGAATTGGTTAATTGCATCGTGAAGCGCTTTGAAGGCCCCGACGTCATCGTGGACTTGGGCAGGACCGAAGCGCGCTTGCCCAAACGAGAACAATCCCGGCTGGAGACTTATAATCTGGGCGACAGGTTGCGCGTGGTCATCCGCGCAGTCGATCGGGCCGCGAAGGGTCCGCAAGTCATCGTCTCCCGCGCCGATCCCGTACTGGTGCAGCGCTTGTTTGAGATGGAAGTGCCCGAGATTTACGACGGCACCGTGCAGATTCGCGCCGCCGCTCGCGAAGCCGGAGAGCGCACGAAAATCGCGGTGCAGAGCCGCGACAAAGATGTCGACCCGGTAGGCGCCTGCGTGGGCATGAAAGGCATGCGCGTGCAGTCCATCATCCGCGAATTGCGCGGCGAAAAAATCGATATCATTCCTTACTCCGAAGATACCGTCGCCTTTGCGCAAAAATCGCTCAGTCCCGCGAAGGTCACGCGCGTCCAAATCATTGACCCGGAAACGCGGCACCTGGAAATTATCGTGGAGGATACGCAGCTGTCGCTCGCGATCGGCAAGAAGGGTCAGAATGTCCGCCTGGCCAGCAAACTCATCGGCTGGAATGTGGATATCAAGAGCGAGGAAGAGAAGCGCCAGGAAATCGAAGCCCAAATGGCGGCGCTGACCGCTCCCGGCACGCCGCTTTCGGAACTCCAGGGTGTGGGGCCGAAGACCGTCGAGAAGATCGAAGTGCACGGTATTTCGAGCATCGAAAAGCTGGCCGATATGACTCCCGAGCAGCTAACAGCGATTCCGGGCATCGGCGAAAAGATGGTGGAGAAAATTCAGCTGGCCGTCGCGGCATATTTTCAGTCGCTCGAAAGCCAGCAGGCCGAAGCCGGCGAACCGCTGGAAACGGATGCCGAGGCAGCCGCCGAAAGTGACGAACTGGTCGCGAGCGGCGATGGAGTTCCCGCGGACGCTGAGGCGGCTGCCGAAGCGCCCACCGAGGAAACCGCCACTGAAAAAAATGCTGCTGGAGAAAGTTCTACTGAGGAAAATGCTTCTGCAAAAAGTGACGCTGTGGCAAGCGCCGCTACCAACCCAGACAGCAAGACCATCGAACCCGCAGCTGGCGACGGCGAGCCCAGCGGCCAGGGCTAGAAAAATTCACATAAGGAATAGATTGCGAGGCAGATGACGGACGCGAACCAAATCCGAATCAACGAACTGGCCCGGGACCTTGAGGTCAAGGCCAAAGCGATCATCGATTATTTGCCAGAGGCCGGCGTTACCGAGAAGAAAACGCACTCCAGCTCCATCGATCTCGCTGCCGCGGAAAAAGTCCGTAAACATTTTCAAGACATGGCCAACGCCGAGGCCCAGGTTGAGGCGGAAAACACAGCGAAAGAAGCTGCGGCAAAAGCGGCTCGCTTGAAACCCTCTGTGGCCGCGCCTCCGCCGCCACCCCCGCCACCTCCCGTTGCGCCGCCTCCGCCCGTGGAGGCCGCTCCGGTTCCTGTTGCGCCCAAGCCTGTTCCGGCTCCCGTTGCCAAGCCGGTCGCGCCCGTTGTGCAGCCAACTGCACCTTCTGCAGCTCCAGTTGTTCCACCTCGACCGGCTGTGGCCACGCCGCCGGCGCAAGCACCGCCAAAGCCCGTCATGCCTCCCTCCGCCGCACCTGTGCCGCCGAGGCCTGCGCCGGCGGGCGTGTCTCCAGCAGCGCGGCCTGGAACGCCGGTGGCGCCCTCTAGGCCCGCTCCGCCGCTCAGGCCTATCGCTCCGCCCATTCCGAGACTAGGAGCTCCTAATCCGTTGCCCCCCGGAGCAGCGCCGCGTCCTCCTGCGCGCCCCGCGGCGCCCGTTGGAATGCGGCCGGGGGCTGCAGGGGTGTCAGTTGCGGGCGCACGCCCGGGAAGCCCCGCTCCCGGGGGGCGGTTCACGGGGCGGTCAACCGCTCCTGCGCGCCCGGGAACTTACCCGTCTCGGCCAGGCAGTGCTCCTCCGCGAGCCGGCCAGAGGCCGATACGGCCGGGCGGCGTCGCCATGCCCCCAGTGGCCCCGCCGAAGGCGGAACCCGGCAAGCCAATTTACGAGCGCAAGCCTGCGGCACGGGCGCGCCCAACATTAGAAAAGCGATTCGAGGAGGGTGAGCGCAAGCTGCATCCGGTTCGGGCGCGGCCAGGAATCGGTGAGCGCCGCGCGGCGCGCATTGAGCCCGTGATTGCGCCGCCCCGGCCCGCTCGCGCCATCACCATCACCGAAGGCATCACCGTCCGCGATTTGGCGGAAAAGCTGGATGTGCGCGCCAAGGACGTATTGAAGGATCTGCTCGATCGCGGCATCTTCGCGTCCATCAATCAGGCGCTCGATGTGCCTACGGCAACCAGTCTCGCCGAAGCCTTCAGTGGCGTGGTCACCGTCGTTTCCTTCGAGGAAGAGGTCGTTCAGGACGTCGCCAAAGAAGAGAAGCAGGAAAACCTCGAGCCGCGTTCTCCCGTGGTCACCGTTATGGGCCACGTCGATCACGGCAAAACTAGCCTGCTTGATGCGATTCGCGAGACCGAGGTCGCCGCAGGCGAAGCGGGCGGCATCACCCAGCACATTGGCGCGTCGGTGGTTTCCGCCAACGGCCGGCGCATCGTGTTCGTGGACACGCCGGGTCACGAAGCGTTCACACGCATGCGAGCGCGCGGAGCAAAGGTTACCGATATCGTCGTGCTAGTGGTCGCCGCCGACGATGGCGTAATGCCGCAAACACTCGAAGCTATAGACCACGCGCGCGCGGCCAACGTGCCTTTGATTGTAGCCATAAACAAAATCGACAAGCCGGAAGCTCAGCCCGAGCGCGTCAAGAGGCAACTCTCAGACCGCGGCTTGATGCCTGAAGATTGGGGCGGCGACACGGTGATGGTGGAGGTCTCCGCGCGGCAAAAGAAGAACCTCGACAAGCTGCTGGAGATGATTCTGCTGGTCGCCGAACTACGCGACTTGCGTGCCAATCCCGCGGCGCCTGCCAGCGGTACGGTGCTGGAATCACGCGTCGACCGGGGACGCGGGCCAGTGGCAACCGTGCTCGTGCAAAACGGCACCCTCCATACCGGCGATGTTTTCATTTGCGGCGCTGTTTACGGCAAAGTTCGCGCCCTGTTCGACGATCACGGCCGCACTGTAAAGGAAGCAGGGCCCTCGACGCCGGTCGAGGTGCTCGGCTTGCAGGGTGTGCCGGAGGCCGGCGATCACTTCCAGGTAGCCGATGAAGCCAAGGCGCGGCACATTGTAGATTACCGGCAAGGCAAACTGCGCGAGGCGTCGCTCGCGCGCAGCGCCGGAGCCCGCATCACTCTCGACCAGTTGCATGAGCAGCTTAAGACTGGCGAAGCCAAAGAATTGCCCATTGTGATCAAGGCCGACGTGCAAGGGTCGGTGGAGGTGCTGAGCGAACTGTTGCCCAAGCTTTCGACCGATGACGTGAAGCTCAAAATCCTCCACGCCAGCGTCGGCGCGGTCACCGAAACCGACGTGCTCCTGGCCTCGGCGTCCGGCGCGATCATTTTTGCATTCAACGTGCGTCCGGATCGCAAGGCCACCGAATTGGCGCAACGCGAAAACGTCGAAATTCGCCCGCACACCGTGATCTACGAAGTTTCCGACGAGATCAAGAGGGCCATGTCCGGGCTGCTCGAGCCAGTATTCAAGGAAACGCATCTGGGCCGGGCCGAAGTGCGGGATACCTTCCGCATCAAGGGCGTGGGCATGATTGCGGGATGTCGCGTGGTGGACGGCATCATAAAACGCGATGCTGAGGTCCGCGTGGTACGCGAAGGTGCGGTCGTATACACCGGCCGTATCAGCTCGCTGCGCCGCTTCAAGGAGGACGCGAACGAAGTCCGCACCGGCTTTGAGTGCGGCATCGGTGTGTCGAACTTCAACGACGTGAAGGTCGGCGACATACTGGAATGTTTTGCGATGCAGAAGCAGCCTTTGGTTCAAGCCGTAGAAAGGTTCTCATCCGGCGATTCCGCGCGCACCGCGTCAAGAAGCAGAGTAGAGGCCTAGCGGGCCGGCTTCCCGCGCCGCCGCCGTTCACGGAGGTCCGGAATGCCCATCGGTCTCCTGACACTGGAAATCCATATTCCCGATGCACGGTCGCTCAAAGACAAGCGGCAGGTATTGCGCAGCTTGAAAGACCGGCTTCGCGGACGATTCAATGTGGCGGTTGCCGAACTCGATCACCAGGATACCTGGCAGCGGTCACAAATCGGCGTGGTGAGCCTTTCGAATGATGAGGCGCACCTCACTCAATCGCTTCAGGCCGTTTTTGATGAAGCAGAGCGTCTGCTGGGGCGCGATCTGGTCGGCCACGAGCAAGAGATCATCTGACGCTTTTGCCCAGTGGAGTTATCAATGACGGTTGCAGGACATCGGCACGAGCGTATTGCCGGCGGAATCCGCCACGAAATCAGCGCCATGCTTGCGGGCGAGCTGAAAGATCCGCGGCTTGCCGGGCTGGCTACAGTCACTGAAGTGCGCGTAACGCCCGACTTGAAGCGCGCGCGAGTTTTTGTCAGCGTCCTCGGCAGTGAGGCCGAGCAGGCCGCCATGATCGAGGGGCTGGCTTCGGCTGCCGGGTTTATCCGGCACGAGCTGAGCGAGCGGTTGCAAATGCGGCGTGCGCCCGAGGTCCTGTTCGTGCTCGATCACTCCGAAGAATACGGGAATCGCATCGACGAACTGCTTCGCCGTTCGAAGAACGTTCCGTAAGGCGGCGTTCAAGCGTTCTGATCGCCATGAAGATGCCGGATAGCCTGAAATGATCGCCAGCACGTTCAACTTGGCGCCGATTCCTTCGCAAAACAAAAAATGATGCGCATACCTCGGCCTGCTCCTATCGACGGCGCGTTGGTGCTGGATAAGCCTCGGGGACGAACCTCGCACGATGCTGTCGACGCCGTGCGCCGATTGCTGGGCTTCCGCCAGGTGGGCCATCTCGGCACGCTCGATCCGCTTGCGACCGGAGTCCTGGTATTGCTCCTCGGCCGAGCCACGCGCTTCGCGCAATTCTATGCCGGCCGCCGCAAGCGCTACAATTCAACTTTCCGATTCGGCTTCGCCACCGATACGTATGACGCCGACGGCGCGGCGCTGGGACCGGATATGGCGCCTGCGCTCGACCGCGCCCAACTTGAACGCCTGGCCGCAGGGTTGACGGGCCGCTTCCTGCAGATGCCTCCCGCATTTTCGGCTAAAAAAATAAAGGGCCATCCCGCGCATGAATTGGCCCGGAAGCACCAGCCGGTGGAATTGAAGGCTGTGGAAGTCGAAGTATTTGAATTCCGCCTGCGCGAAATCCGGGAATCGCTCGCGTGCTTCACGGTGGAATGCGGCGCCGGAACCTACATTCGCTCGCTCGCCCACGAAATGGGAGCCCAGTTGGGGTGTGGCGCTCACCTCGCCGAAATTGTGCGCACGGCTGTGGGCGAGTTCGCCGTCGATCAGGCCATCACGCTGGAAGAACTCGAGCAGGCGGTGCGCGCGGGGAAGGCCGTGGAATGTATCGTACCGCTGAACCACCTGCTGCCTGAGCTTCCGCGTGTTTCGGTATTTCCCGACATAGAGCGGCGCGTGCGTCACGGCTCCAGATTTCAGATTTCGGTTGCGCATATTCAGCCGGGCCATTCCCCATCGCGTCAGCAAGCGACGCCTGAGCTAAACTCTGGAGAATGGAAACCGGCGCGCCTGCGGGTTTTCAATCATCTCGAGCAGCTGATCGCCATTGCCGAGGCGGTGGTTCCCCGCACCTATCGGCCGCTGGTGGTCCTCGAACCGGAAAACTGATTTGGCGGAGCGAAGCTTGCCGAATCCCTTCTCTTCTATTCCGGCTCGGCGGGCGCAATCGAGTTGCCAACCCCAACCTCGTTTATGGGTACCAGCATGACGCGCGAATCGTTATCTGCGCGGTCGAAGTCCACGCAAGGCAAGAACTCCTCGCCATCGCTGCAAAAGAGACTCAACCTCTCTTTGGCGGCCTTGGTTTGTAAGTCCTGCCAAAGCCCTTTTTGAGGATCGTAAACTTCAAACGCCAGCGGTTTATTAGAGCGTTGGCCAAGCCAGAAACCCAAACCGAGCAAAATCAGGCCAAAGATTGTGGGCGTAATCCACTTCCTCATTTTTCATCCTCGCGAGGCCAAAAAATTAACAAAATCAGCACTTGCCTGCTGGCTCCGCAACGCCCGGATTTTGCGCGAGGTTAATTCGTGGGTCCGGGCTGGCTCGGAGCTCCCGCAGGACCGGGTGGCGGCTGTGTCGGCGTCGCAGGAGTTCCGGGTGCCGGCAAAACTGGCGTAGCAGGTGGCGTTGCCTGCGGCGGGGCGCCTGGAGCCGGGGTGCCCGGAGGCGCAGGGCCTGGAGCGACAGCGCCCGGAAGCGGAGCGCCTGGAACCGGCACACCTGGCACGGGGGCGCCCGGGACCAGTGCACCGGGCGCTCCCGGAGGCGGCGCGTTTGCAGGAGGCCCTACGGGGGCCGAACCTGTGCCGCGGCCCGCGTAGAACGTAGTGTCGGTTCGCGCAGCGAGACGTAACTGGCGCGGCGTGATCGCGATTAGAAGCTCGGTGTCGGATTCCTGCTTGCCGTGCACGCCAAAAAGATAGCCAATCGGGCCGGCCTCTCCCAAACCCGGCCATCCGTTGATGCTGCGCACATCACTTCTCTGGATGATGCCGGAGAGGACGCTAGTTTGATCGTCACGCAGTCGCACTGATTGCGCAATGGTGCGATTGGTCAGGATGGGAATACCGTTGACGTTTTGGCCGGAAACGGCGCTGATGTCGAACTGCAAATCAAGAGTCACCTCATGGTTGGGGTGCAGGCGAGGCGTGGCGTGCACCTTCAGTCCTATGTCCACATATTCCGACCCGGGGTACGAGGTAAGCGGCGCGTTGGGCGTCACGGTAACGTTTGACGAGTTTAAGATCACCGAAACACTTTCGGAAGACTGGTTAGCAACTACCAGATCAGGAAGTGCCGCGCTGGTGAAATCACCTTGCGCCAAGGCTACCGGTCCGTTGCCGGTGGACAGGGCAAACGGCGTCAAAAGGGTGCCGTTGCCCAGTCCGAGAAAAACCGAGACGGTATTGTCCGTTTCGTTGGCGATCACCACGTCCGGAAATCCGTCGATGTTAAAATCCGCGGCGAGCACGGCCGAGGGTCCGTTCCCGGTTGCGTAATCTGTGGCCGATTGGAACGTGCCGTCGCCATTTCCTAAAAACAGCGACACCGTGTTATCGGTTTGGTTTGTCACTACCAGGTCCAGGCGCCCGTCAACGTTGAAGTCCGCGGAGGCGATGGACGAAGGTCCTGCGCCGGTGCCGAAGTCTGTTCGCGTGAGAAATGTGCCGTCGCCTTTGCCCAACAGCACTGAGAATGTGTTTGCCGCGTGATCGGCGACCGCCAAGTCAATGTTACCGTCGTTATTGAAATCGCCAAATGTAAGTGCCGAAGGACCGGCGCCGACCGCGAAATCTTGTTTTGGTTTGAATGTGCCGTCGCCATTCCCCAGCAAAATGGAGATGGTATTGGCGGTCTGGTTGACCACCGCGAGATCAAGGTTTCCGTCCCTATTGAAATCCGCGGCTACCAGCGCGATGGGGCCTGCTCCCACGGCGATATCGGTGTGCGCGGCAAAGGTACCGTCGCCGCTCCCCAGCAGAATTGAAACCGTGTTGTCGGTGTGGTTGACCACCGCCAGATCCTGCTTGCCGTCTTTATTGAAATCGCCCGCCACCACCGCCGTAGGGCCGGCGCCGGTTGCGAAGTCGCTATGCGCGCCGAACGTACCGTCCCCGTTGCCGAGCAGAATCGAAACCGTATTCCCGGCCTGGTTAGCGACAGCTAAATCGAGATTTGCGTCTCCGTTAAAGCTGCCGACCGTCACTCCGCTCGGGCTGGCCCCTACATCGTAATCGGTTCGCGGAAATGAGCCGGCGGGCACCGCGTTGCTGAATTGTGTGGCTGGCGCGACCAGGCTCTCCGACAGCAACGCGAGCGTAATCGGAAAATGCTCGCCCACGAAAAATGTCGCCGGCCTCCCGTCCTCCACGCGCAGCAACACGCGTTGCGCTCGCCGGACCACGCTCAGAGCCTCCGACAGACCGCCGCTGACGTTCGGCAGCGTTGCAAAAAACAGTGTTTTGCCGCCTCCGAAGGCGATCAGTGGAGGCACGACCGCGGCTGCGCCGCCTGACGATGCCAGAGGGTTCTGCGCGCCGAAAATGCTTTGCAATATCTGATTGAGCGTGCCGATATTAGGAGCCTGCTCGAGTTCGGTGACCTGCGCAGAGCTGAAAGTAAACGCCTGCACCTCGTTTGGCGGCGTGATGCCCATGCTTCGCGCCAGGGTGCGATCCACTTCCAGAATATCGATGTCCAGCAGCGCTTCCCCATGCGGCTGCTCGACTTCTTTTACCAGCGCCTCCGCCAGGGCCACGTTTTGGGGCGTGTCGCGAACCGTGAGAGTGTGCGACTTCATGTCCAAATCGGACCGCCTGACGCCGACGATTTCGCGAACCAGGCGCGTGGTCTCGGTCATTTCATCGTTGGTTTCGGACGCGGGCAGCTCGATGGTCTTCTTGACTTCCGGATCGTATTCGCCCCGCTTGGCGGGGGTATCGGCGGCCACGAAGAACAGGCCTGAATTCACCGGCCGCCAAAACGTGCCGGTCTCTTCTCCCAGCACGCGAAGCGCGGTCGTGAAGTCCAGGTCGGCTACGCGGAATTGAATTTGCCGGTCCACCAGCTCCGCGTCGAACGCCGCAAGTAATCCAAATTGCCGGGCAATTTCATCGTAAGCGCCGCGCGTGGTGCCGCGATAATCGAAACTACGCACACCAGGCTGCACGCGCAGCGGCGCCGGACCCAGCAGCCGCGGTTCCTCGAGCACATCCTGTTCGGTTTTGGCCGGGCTCGCCGGAAGAGCCGCGCTGATCTGCTGCAGCCGTTCGCTCGCGACCGTGTAGCTGGGATCGATTTGCAGCGCCGCTTGCAGGCTGGCGCGTGCGCGCTCTTCCTGGCCACTCAGGATTTCCCGCTCGGCCTGCGCAGTCCGCAACCTGGCGGCCTCCGAACGTGCAACTTCCCTTCGGAGCCGAATGGTGTTGTTCTGCGGAGATTGGTCCGCAGCAATCCGGTAGAACGCCAAGGCGCGGTCCCAATCGCCGAGTTTTTCGGCGCGCAAACCCTCCTCGTAGGATTGCCGAGCCTTACGGGCATTTTCGGCGCTTTCCATCTTCGGCGTCGGCGCGCCAGCCGCTGCGGAACCGCCACCCGCTCGAGAGACGGAAGTGGCGCTCGGCCGCACACTGGCATTAACTTCGGTCGCCGCCGCCGGGGCTTGGGTAGTTGACCTCAAAGGCAAAATCGTGAAGGCCAATGCCAACGCGATCGTCTTCGTCCCCAGATGCCGCAAGAATATGCGCGCCATGAGCTGTTATTGTATCGTCGGGCCCCGTGAGATGTTGAAATACCTTGACCTAGAGATGCGAAACAGCTAAACTCCAAGTTGCAAGTGGTTTGCAACTGGGATCCCCGAGTTGATCTCTTCCTTTCTTATCGCTCTTCGTGAGGGTGTCGAAGCCGCCCTGGTTGTCGGCATCGTTCTCGTCTACCTCCAGCGCACCGGCAGGTCGCGTTTGGTCCGATTCGTCTGGAGCGGCGTGGGGTTGGCCGCTGCTCTCAGTCTAGCCGCCGCCATTGCTCTCGATCGCTGGAAGATCAGCGAAGACGGTTTCGAGGGGCTTCTGCTGCTCCTGGCCGCCGTATTCGTCGTCACCATGATTGTCTGGATGAATCGAATGGCGCGCCATCTGCGCAAGGAGATCGAGCGCCGTGTGGATTCATTTGCCGCAAAATCCGATCTCGCCGCGGGATGGGGCCTGGGCACTTTCGTTTTTCTTATGGTGCTGCGCGAGGGCGCGGAATTGGCTCTGATCCTGCGCGCGGTGGAGCTATCGAGCGAAGGCGTAGCGGTTTGGATCGGCACCGTGCTGGGACTCGCCGTGGCGATTGCCGTGGGCGTATTTTTCTTTCAGGGCACACTCAAAATTCCGCTGGGACGTTTCTTTGCGGCGACGAGTGTGATCCTGACCGTCGTCGCGGTGCAACTGGCGCTGACTGGCGTTCACGAATTAAGCGAGGCCATGTGGCTTCCCTCGGGTAAACGCGAAATGGCACTGGTGGGCCCGATCGTGCGCAACGACGTATTTTTTTTCGTGGTGATTCTGGGTGCCGCTGCATTGGTAGTTCTTCGCGAATGGCTGGCGCTCCCGCGCCACCCCGCGAATGCGCTGGCGGCGCCTAACGAGGCGGAGCGCCGCCGGCTGGCCTGGGAGCGCCGCAAGCAGGGCCGCTGGATGTTTGCCGCCGCGGTCGCTTTCCTCGCCGTAATTTTGACGCTCGCCGCGGATTTCGTTTACGCCCGCGTGGCGGCCGCGCCGCCGCAAGCGCAGTTGCTCACGGCGCAGAATAATCTGGTGCGCGTACCCATTTCCGAGGTCAGCGACGGCAATCTCCATATCTTTCGGGTCGAGGTGAATAGCACCGAGCCTCCGCTTCCTGGTCATTCGCAAACCGGACGGCACTTGGGGCACCGCCCTCGACGCCTGCATGATCTGCGGCTGGTCGGGTTACCATCAGAACGGCGAAAACGTCACCTGTCGAAACTGCGCCTCGGCCATATATATTCCCACCATCGGTCAGGCGGGAGGCTGCAACCCCGTAGGAGTGGCCTCGCACCTCGAGGGGCAGGAGCTGGTCCTCGATCTTGCGGCCCTCGGCGAGGCCGCGCGGCACGTGCCGCCGCAGTAGCGGGCCGATATACGCATGTTCCTTCGCATCGTAAAAGATTCCTTCGCGCGCCAGACTCGCCGCAAGCTTCTCACGGCGGTAGCCCTGGCGCTGGGAACCGCCGTGGCGACGGCCACACTAAGCGTGGCTCTCGACGTGGGCGACCGCCTGGGACGCGAATTCCGCAGCTTGGGTGCCAACCTTTTAGTCACTCCGCAGGCGGACACGCTGCCGCTCGAGATCGGCGGCGTCGATTATCGCCCGGTGGACGCGGGCGCCTACCTGCAGGATGCGGACCTTGGCAAGCTTAAGACAATTTTTTGGCGCAATAACATTATTGGATTTGCTCCATTTCTAGATGTGCCCATCGCGTTGCGACCCGCCGACACTTCCGCTGCCGCGCCCCGTGCGGCCTCGAGCCTTTCAGCGGTGACCTCGGCGCCCCGAAATAGTCCCGCCGGCCGCGCTACACTTATCGGTACCTGGTACAACCATGCCGTGCAAGTTCCCAACGGCGGCGGAATTTTCCGCACCGGATTGTCGGCTACCGACCCGTGGTGGCACGTCGAAGGCAGCTGGTTTGGTGATGACGCTACGGAATGCGTCGTTGGCGCGTCACTGGCGCATCGCGCCGGTATCAGTATCGGCCAGACGCTCCAGGTCAACGCGGGTGGTGTAACGCTGCCGCTGCGCGTCACCGGCATCGTGACCACCGGCGGACAGGAAGATGACGCCGTCGTTGCGCCTCTCGAAATCGCCCAGCGTTTGTCGGATCACCCCGGCCAGTATCGCCGGCTGCTCGTCAGCGCGCTCACCAAGCCGGAGGACGCATTTTCGCAGCACGACCCTTCCGCAATGACGCCTGCCGATTACGATCGCTGGTACTGCTCACCTTATATTTCCTCGATTTCGCGCCAGATGCAGGAGCAATTTCCCGCCGTCGAAGTCCGCCCGATCCGCCAGATCGCCGAGGGTGAGGGACGCATCCTCACTCGCGTCAGTGCTCTCATGTGGCTGGTTACTTTGGCCGCCCTGCTCGCCGCCGCCGTGGCGGTGGCCGCTACCGCCGGCACCACCGTGCTCGAACGAAAATCCGAAATCGGCCTGATGAAGGCTTTGGGCGCCTCGCGTCTTCTGATTGGCGCATTTTTTCTGGGCGAGCAATGGTTGCTGGCTTTATTCGGAGGTGCCGCCGGTTACGCCGCCGGGATTGGTCTTGCCCATCTGCTGGGCCAACAAGTTTTTGGGGTTTCCCCGCAATGGCGCCCGATCTTGCTGCCGGTGGTGCTGGGTATGGCGGCCGCGGTAGCGACGCTCGGCAGCCTGGTTCCGCTGCGCGGCATGGTGCAACTCGACCCCGCTCCAGTTTTGAGAGGCGAATAACGTTTTGAGGGGCAATAACGTTCCATGGCCGTGTGAAAATCACGCTGCCGCGCTCACTAAAAAATGACCCGTCCGCTAAAAGATGCCCGCTCGTCAAGCAATGAAAGAATCGGAAATTAGCCCGATGTTTTGGCGCATTCTATGGCGCTTGTTGCATGCCAGCCGCGGACGGCTCTTGCTGGCCTTTATCGCGGTGGCCAGCGGTGCAGCCGTGTGCGCCGCGCTTTTGAATTTGGACCTGGATGCCGGCGACAAGCTCGCGCGGGAATTTCGCGTGCTCGGCGCGAATGTGATTGTCGCGCCCCAGCGCTCGACCGATGCCGTGCCCCTGATGGATGCCGCGGCCATGGCCCAAATTAACGCGCTGCGCGTGCCGGAAATCGTCGCCGCCACTCCCTATCTTTATATTGCCGCGCAGGCCGGAAACGTCGCTGCCAGCAACGCCGCGCAGCAAGCCGACAAAGCTTCGGGCGTTCCCGTGATCGTTGCCGGCACCTGGTTCGACCAGATTGCACGCCTGAATTCCTGGTGGAAAATTGCAGGACAATGGGTTTCCGGCCGTGATGATTCCACGCACTGCATGGCCGGCAGCGAAGTGGCAAAAACGCTTGGCCTCTCCCCGGGCAGTGCCTTGATTTTGCGATACGGCGGCCGCGAAGTTTCGCTTATCGTCAGCGGCATTGCCACCTCCGGCGGGTCCGAAGACAGCCAGCTTTTCGTCAGCTTGGAAGTCGCGCAGAGTCTTGCCGCCCTGGGAGAGCGTATTGGACTGGTGCAACTTAGCGTCCGCGGTTCGGCGCCCGCAATCGAAAACGTTATGAAGCAGCTCGCGCAAGCGCTGCCGGGCCTCAGCGTTCTTCCGGTGCGCCAGTTGGCTGCGACGGAGGGCCGCCTGCTCGAGCGGATTCGCGGTCTCTTGTTGGCAACGGTGTTTTTAATTTTATTGCTTACCGCGCTCGGAGTGCTCGCCGCCATGGCCGGCTTGGCCCTTGAGCGCCGCCGCGACGTAGGACTGATGAAGGCCCTCGGCGGCTCGGTGCAACGCGTCATAGGGTTTTTCTTGGCGGAGGCTATGGTTGTGGGCCTCGCGGGCGGGATCCTCGGCTGTGGAGCCGGAATGCTTCTTTCTCAATGGATGGGTGCACGCATCTTCGCCACCTCGATTGCGCCGCGCCTGATCGTCTTGCCGGTCATCCTTATACTGATGGTCGCCGTGTCGCTGGCTGGAGCATTGCCTCTCGGTCTCCTGGGCCGCGTGCGGCCGGCGGAAATTCTGCGGGGCGAATAACCGATCGATGACTGAACCGGTGAAAGATCTCGTAGTGCAGGCCGAACTGGTCTCGAAGACCTTCGGCACCCTGCGCGCGCTCGATCGCGTGAGTTTTCAGGTCGCCGCTGGCGAATGGATCGCCATCATGGGCCCCTCCGGCTCGGGGAAGACGACCTTGATTAACATTTTGGGTGGCCTCGACCGGCCCACCAGCGGGCGGGCCATTGTCGATGGCGTCGACGTGGGCACGCTCGGTGAACGTGAACTCACTCGCTATCGCGCCGACAAAGTCGGCTTCGTTTTCCAGCAGTTTCATCTGGTGCCGTATTTGTCGGCGGTGGAAAACGTGATGCTCGCGCAATATTTTCATAGCGTCGCTGATGAAGCCGAAGCCGTCCGGGCTTTGGAGCGAGTTGGCTTGGGAGATCGCTTGGTCCATTTGCCCAGCCAACTTTCCGGCGGCGAGCAGCAGCGCGTGGCTTTAGCCCGTGCGCTGATCAACCACCCGAAGCTGATCCTTGCGGACGAGCCCACCGGCAATCTTGATCAAGCCAACGAGGACCTGGTGCTCGATCTGCTTCAGGCTCTCCACACCGCCGGCCATACCATCCTGCTGGTTACGCACTCGCCGGCTATTGGCCGTATGGCGGACCGGCGCATCGAGCTGGCTCACGGCCGCCTCGAGCAGATCGTATTCAATGTGCCTGAGATTCAAAAAGCCGTGCAGGAACATAGTTGACCCCTGTTCCCATTGACGTTAGGAAGAAGCCCACGGACGTGAAAGTCCACGTCACCACAGGCGCGGGTGTGGACATTGTGTGGGCTGACGGCCATGCCAGCCACTACGATTTCGCCTATTTACGCGAGCAGTGCCCTTGCGCGGTTTGCGACGACCAGCGGCAAAAAAAACAGGGGGTCGCCGCCCCGTCCCTGGATCTTGGGTCCGTGGCGTTGCCGATGTTCAAGCCGCGCCCAGGCGCTCGCGCGGCCAAAACCGTGGGCCATTACGCCCTGCAAATCGATTTCACCGACGGCCATAGCGCCGGAATCTTCAGTTACGATTATCTCCGTACCATCTGCCCCTGCCCGGAATGCGAATTGTCGTTTCGGCGTAGTGCCTCCTAGGGCCCGCTCCGTTCATTTCCCGTGCAAACTTTTGCCGGCCGCGCTCTGATTAGTTGCTAAACATTTGCTAACCGTGCGAGGATAGTTTCCCGACATCCACAGCACTATGGCTTCTACCACCGGCGAACCGGCATCTACTAGCTCCCGCGCAATCAACGTCCCGCGCGTAATTGTGGCCACCACGGCCATGCTCACTTTCATTTCTTTCTGGCGCGCCGCTGCGATCGTGCTCAATGACCTGGCTTCTTCCGCCTATTATGCTGGCGGCGAGGCAGAGGGTTTCATCGGCAAGACCGCCCCGTGGTTCATTCTGTCCGTGATGATTTTCAGCTATTGCGTGCGCTCGATCTACGTCGAGAGCTGCAGCATGTTCGTGCGCGGCGGCGTTTACCGCGTCGTCAAGGAAGCCCTCGGGGGTACCCTCGCGAAGTTCTCGGTTTCGGCTCTGATGTTCGATTACGTCCTAACGGGACCCATTAGCGGTGTTGCCGCGGGCCAATATCTCGCCGGCGTAATCAATGAAGTGCTCTCGTACGCGCATATCCCACTCGTTCTCAATAACGGTGCCACGGCCGCGTTTTTCGCGGTTCTCGTGACCGTCTATTTCTGGTGGCAAAACATCAAGGGCATTCCGGAGTCGAGCCACAAGGCGCTCCGCATCATGCAGCTCACTACCGTCATGGTGGTGTTGCTGATCGGCTGGTGCCTTTATACCGTCTTCATTCGTCATCCTGCGCTGCCCCCTGCACCCTGGCCGCGCAACATCCGCCTGGACCGCAATTCCCTCGGATGGCTCTACGGCAAGCAGATCGTGCAGATGATTCCCATGATCGCAGTGTTCGTCGGCCTGGGACATTCCGTGCTCGCCATGAGCGGGGAGGAATCGCTGGCCCAGGTCTATCGGGAAATCGAGCATCCCAAGCTCCCCAATCTTAAAAAAGCGGGCTTGGTCATATTTGTTTACAGTCTCCTGTTTACGTCGCTGGTTTCGATCTTTGCGGTGATGATCATTCCCGACGGCACCCGCCAGAATTACCTCGAAAACCTGATCGGCGGCCTGGCCATGAGCCTGGAAGGGCCGTTCTTGATGCGGCTGTTGTTCCATATCTTTGTGGTCGTGGTGGGCACCCTCATTTTGGCGGGAGCCGTAAACACCGCTATCGTGGGTTCCAATGGGGTGCTCAATCGCGTCTCGGAAGATGGCGTGCTCCCCGACTGGTTTCGCCAGCCGCACCGCCGCTTTGGGACCTCGCATCGCATCATCAATGTCGTGGTGATATTTCAGATCATCACGATTCTCATCAGCCGCGGCGATGTGACCTTTCTCGCCAACCTCTATGCCTTTGGCGTCGTTTGGAGCTTCGCCATGAAGGGCCTCGCCGTGCTCGTGCTCCGGTTCACTCATCCCGGCAACCGCGAGTACCGCGTGCCCCTTAATCTGAAAGTCGGTGACATCGAGCTCCCCGTCGGCCTTTTTCTCATCACGCTGATTCTGTTGTTGATCGCCATCGTGAATTTGTTTACCAAGCCTGCCGCCACCGAAGCCGGCCTGTTCTTTTCCTTCGCGCTTTTCGCCCTCTTCATAACCTCGGAAAAAATAGCCCACCACCGGCTGCACGGCGAAGCGCACGTCGAAGTCGACCAGTTCAACGTTGCCGCCCGCACCGAGCTCACCCCCGAAACCGTGGGCGCGCGTCCTCGCAATGTGCTCGTGCCCATCTCCAACTTTCACGCGCTTTATCATCTGGCCTCCGTGCTCGATCATGTCCATGTGGAAAAGCGCGATATCGTCGTCTTGCATGTTCGCCTGCTGCGGCGTTCCGCCTCGGGCGAAAGCGAGCTGGACGCGAACCAGCTTTTCGGCAGCGTCGAACAATACCTGTTCTCGCAGGCCCTGTCGCTCGCCGAGAAGCGCGGCAAAACGATCCGCCTGGCGGTCGTCTCCGCCTCGGATCTCTGGGATGGCATCCTGCGCGCTGCCACCAGTCTGCAATCGTCCACCATCGTCATGGGCCGGTCGGCCAAAATGACTACCGCCGAACAGGCCCGCGAATTCGGACTTGCCTGGGAACATCTTCCCGATCCACGCCCTCCTTTTAACCTCGAGATTTTCATGCCTGGCGGGCAGCGTGAATTCTTCCTCCTCGGTCCCCACGCGCCAAACCTCACCGCCAACGAGGTCAAGCTTGTCCACCAGCTGTGGCTCAAGTTCAGCGACGCGGTTTTGCCCGAGGAGCTGCACCATCACGATGTGGTGCACTTCGCGCTTAATGAAGTCCAGGAGGAGATCAACGAAGGGAAGCAGCAGGATGTTCTCGGGCGATTGAAAGAGCACTTGCGCGGTAATCGAGAGCGGAGGCCGCCCTCCTGCTAGCACGAATCACCTTTTGGCGCCGATCACCCCGCAGCAACTCGCCGGCGATCGAAGAGTGATACGTGGAGATCAATCGAGTCTCGCCGCCGGGCGCATGCCGCGCGAACTCAGGTAGGCTCTTTACCGCGAAGCGCGGGCGCGGGGCATGCGCCACGACGGCATCGCCATGATCGCGGCCGTCACCAGTCCCCGGACGACAAATAATCCTCCCGCCGCTGCCAGTAGCAATCCCGTCCAGCGAAACGGCGCCCAGGCCAGCGACAACATCAGCAGCCCGACCACACTCAGCGAGGCGCCGCTGATCCTGCCCGCCGCGCGCCACCGGCCCAGGGCTGCCAGGCGCGCACTCCGCCAAGCGCGAAATCCCCACAGGACTAATATCGCCGAAACAATCACCCAGGATGGCCTGCGCGGGTCAAAAAGATAGCGTCCTTCGAGCGCCACCCACAGCAGCAGCGCCCCCACCAGAATGAACACCATCTCATTCAGAAGGCGAAAGAGTTGATTTACGTTCTGCATCGCCCCGTCCTCCGCACCCGCAGGCGCGGTCCGCCACGTATTTAGTGTGCGACCAGGCCCTCAACCCGCCCTAAATACGTTCAATGCGCACGTGTTCGAGCACGACGGGAGTGCGCGGCCGATCGCTCGAATCGCGCGGGACCTCGGAGATTTTCGTGGCGATATCCTGTCCCTCGATCACCTCTCCGAAGATCGTGTGCCGGTTATCGAGCCACGGCGTCGCCGCCACAGTCACAAAAAACTGGCTGCCATTGGTGCCCGGCCCGGAATTGGCCATCGAAAGCTTGCCAGGGCGGTCATGCCGCAGCGAAGGGTGAAACTCATCCGCGAACCGGTACCCCGGGCCCCCGGTGCCGTTGCCCAGGGGACAGCCCCCCTGGATCATGAAGCTGGGAATCACCCGGTGAAACGCGAGGCCGTCGAAAAACGGACGTTTGGTTTTTTTTCCGGTTTTCGGGTCGGTGAATTCCTTGGTACCTTCGGCCAAGCCGATGAAGTTGGTCACCGTTTGTGGCGCTTCTTTTTCAAACAGACGGCAAACGATGTTGCCCTGCGATGTTTCCAGAATGGCGTAGGTTCCTGGCGCGCGTGTCACTTGTTCTCCTTCACTTGTTCTCCTTGGGAATTAGTATGGTATGTAACTGTATACGTGACGCCATTATCTCCTATCGCCGCTTTGCCGCCAAGGATTCGCGCCGCGGCGCGGGGATGCTACACTAAAACCCCTTGTTCACGGGCCTTAAGGTCCGGAATCGTGTGTAGCAGAGCGACATCAAATACCAAGCGGGAGAATCTGCGGTGCACAATGTGGTCATTATCGGTAGCGGTTGTGCGGGCCTAACGGCCGCCATCTATGCGGCGCGCGCCAATTTGAAGCCCATCGTTATCGATGGCTACGAGCCCGGCGGACAACTCACCCTCACCACCATGGTCGAGAATTATCCCGGATTTCCCGACGGCATTCTCGGGCCCGAGCTGATCGAAAATATGCGCAAGCAGGCCGCCCGTTTCGGAGCCGAGTTTCGCGCCGGCGCGGTAGACTCCGTCAATCTCGCCAACCTGCCGTTTCAGATTTTCGCCGCGAAGGAGATGTTTGAGACCAAGACCTTGATCGTCGCCGCGGGCGCTTCCGCCCGGATGCTGGGGCTCGAATCGGAGCGCAAGCTGGTCGGCCACGGCCTTTCCACCTGCGCCACCTGCGACGGATTTTTCTTTCGCGGCAAGGAGATTGCCGTAGTAGGAGGTGGTGACACGGCCATGGAAGAGGCCACCTTCCTCACCCGTTTTGCCAGCCGTGTGCACCTGATTCACCGCCGCAATGATTTTCGCGCCACAAAAATCATGCTCGATCGCGCCAAAAGCAATTCGAAAATCAATTTCGTCACCCCGGCGGTCGTTGAAGAGGTCAGCGATGTCTCGAAGAACGCCGTCGAGGCCTTGCACCTCCGCAACCCGGTAAGCGGCGCCACCTCCACGCTCATGGTCGAGGGCGTATTCGTCGCCATTGGCCACGATCCCAACACCCAGCCTTTTCGCGGGCAACTCGGAACCGATGAGAATGGTTACTTGGTCACCCACAACGGGAGCCAGACCAACGTCCCGGGCGTTTTTGCCGCCGGCGACGTCCAGGACCATCATTATCGCCAAGCCGTTACCGCCGCCGGTTCCGGCTGCATGGCCGCCATGGATGCCGAGAAATTCCTCGAGGCTCAAGGCCACTAGGTATCCGGAAATCCGCCGAAATCCACCCGCATGGCCCACCGTCGCCCCGGCCCCTTCGCGCGAGCCGCCCTTCGCGAGCCGCTTGTACCACGCTTCGTTTGATGATAAGTTGGCTTTTAAACTTTTGTAACTGGCGTTCATCAGGAGTTTTTCGCAGCCTTCATATCGAAATAAGGAGATCGTGATGGCCTACGTTATAGCTGAGCCTTGCATCGGCACCAAAGATACTGCTTGCGTGGACGTTTGCCCCGTCGATTGCATCCACCCGCGCAAGGACGAAGCGAATTTTGAGAGTGAACCCCAGCTTTATATAAGCCCAGTAGAGTGCATTGATTGCGGAGCTTGCGTACCCGTTTGCCCCGTCACGGCCATTTTTGCGCTGGAAGACTTGCCCGAGAAATGGCAAAACTTCACGGCCATCAACGCCGACTGGTACACCAATAAGGCCTGACGGCGCTATATTCGCGACAATAGTTTGACGCGGCGGTGCTGCATATGCTCCGCCGCGTCTTGGTTTATTGCCCTGCTTGCATTTTCCTCTTCAAAAAGATCAAGCATCTCCCTTCTTTGTGCTCTGCATCCAATCTTAAGCCCATACCCGTTTAAGCATTCCCTGCCTCTGGCTAACGTAAGAATTGGGCCCCTGAATTTATTATTTGCTCAGCCGGTCTGACGAAGGAATTTTCAAAGCTGTCTGGCGGAGGAATTCAGAGCGGTATGACGGAAGAATCCACAGTGTCGGCGGTCCCGCTAGCTCGCACAGTCCCCCGCGTGACTGTCGCTTCCACGGTAACCGCCGTCCCTCCCAACGTGCTGTCTTGCGACCTGGTGAAGGAGTACATCGGGCGCGTTTTCCAGCTCTCCGGCCGCAGGCTGGAGGCCATCCTGGAAGTCATCGACAATTCCAAAGTTGACCGCCGCTATTCAATTTTTCCCGTCGACTACCTCATTGAGCCCCGCCCTCTCGAGCAGACCACCCGTGAATATCGCGAACATGGCATTTTGCTGGCACGCCGTGTCGCGCAAGACGCGCTCGATCACGCGGGCCTGACACCCCAAGATGTCGATTTGATCGTTACGGTTTCCTGCACCGGGGTGATGATTCCGTCCGTCGACGCCTACCTGGCGCAGCAGATGGGATTCCGCCCCAATGTCAGACGCCTCCCCATCACCGAGCTGGGTTGCGCGGCGGGCGCCGCCGGCCTTTCGCGCGCTTGGGAGTACGTGCTTGCTTATCCCGGAGCCACTGTGCTCCTCATCGCGACGGAATTGCCCACGCTCACCTTCCAGCGCAAGGATTTTTCGCAAGCGAACCTGATCTCCGCCGTACTGTTTGGCGACGGCGCCGCCGCCGCGGTGATTACGGGACGCGAGTCTCGCGGCCCCGCCATCCTCGCCAGTGAAAGCTATCTTTTCCCGGATTCGCTCGCAGCCATGGGTTTCGATCTGCGCGATACCGGATTTCATATCGTCCTCGCGAAGGAAGTTCCGGAGTTGATTCGCGATCGCATCGGCGGCTTGGTGGACGATTTCCTCGCGCGGCATGCCCTTACCCGCAAGCAGATGAAGGCCTGGTTGCTGCATCCCGGCGGCCAAAAATTGCTAGCCTATATGCAGCAAGAGCTCGGAATCTGTCGTTGCCAGGTGCAACCGTCTTGGGACGTGCTGCGCGATTACGGCAACCTCTCGAGCGCTTCCGTGCTCTTCGTGCTCAAGGAATGGCTCGAACGCAAGCAGATGACTTCAGGTGATCGCGGGCTTCTCGCGGCCTTCGGCCCGGGTTTTAGCGCCGAAATGTTGCTGCTCCAATGGACGTGAGCGTTATCGCGTTCCTGGCCCTCCTGGCGGCCGTCGGTCTCACGCGCCTGGTCGAGTTGCGTATCTCCGGGCGTCACCAGCGCGAATTGTCTCGTCGCGGCATTCGAAAACAAATCGATCCCCAGTACTGCTGGATGGTTCTCCTGCACGCCGCAGTGCTGATTGGGGCCGGCCTGGAAGTGGTGCTGCTTCGCCGCCCTTTTTTCCCTGCATTGGCCGCTGCGATGACATTACTGCTCGCCGCCGCCATGGCTCTGCGCTGGTGGGTCATCCGCACCCTCGGCGCCCATTGGAACGTCGAAGTTATGGCCTCCGCTCCACTGGGCATCGTTACAAAAGGCCCTTTTCGCTGGGTGCGCCACCCCAATTACGCCGCCGTTTTTGTGGAACTCGTCGCCTTGCCCCTGGTTCATACCGCCTGGATCACGGCCATTGTAGCTGCTGCCGGTAACACTTGGGTTCTGCGGCACCGCCTGCACGTAGAGGAGCGTGTCTTGAACGCCGATCCCATCTACCGCGCCACGATGGCCGAGAAGCCGCGCTTCCTTCCCAAGCTCTTCTGAGCTCGGCGCACCTGTAGCTCGAGTCGTCCCGCGATCTCCGTGGGCGCCCTGAGGCTTTGTGCCTATCGTTTATTTCGTTTTCCGTATTCGAGGAACACGCGCCCGCCCCGGATCAGCTCCTGCCGCCAGGGCATCGGCCCACTCTCGAGCCGCGGCGCGTAGCGATTCAAGGTCAATGCCGTGGTGCCCAGATGGGAACCGCGCCAGCCGACGCAACCCGGCCTCGAGCAAAGATTGCGTACCGCGCATGTTGCCGCGCCCGTAATGGTGAAACGCCGCGGATATTTGAATGATTCCCTGCAAAAACGTTTTGTCCGGTTCTGGCGAAGCCAGCCAAATCTCTTCCCAGGTCTCGTGCGCATCGAAAAATAGGCCGCTGTTGAATTGCACCAGGCCGGCAACAAACCGCTCGCTGTGTTCACGAGCGGCGTTTTCGGCGGCCGCGGCTAGGTTGCTCGGCTTCATTCAAAAGGGTTTCCCCGCCCCCCGCCACCCGTTCCCGGATCTTCGCCGCCTTGGCGGCGATTCGCGGCTCTTGTCTTTCCGGAAGCGTTTTTCACAAAATGACTGTAGCAGCAGGTTCACAATATCAAAGTATTATGGAAGCTGCTTTTCATTTACCGGTATTGCTGCCGCTTTTTCAGCAGTGCCGGTTCACTGCCATTCTTCGACGGAGCCGGCCATTGCCCAAATTCCATCTCGTTTTAGTGATCCACAGCCATCAGCCCGCGGGTAACTTTGACGGCGTCTTTGAACAAACCTATCAGCGCTCCTATCTGCCCTTCGTCGAGTCCATCGCGCGCCATCCGGCGATACGCATGGGTTTGCACTACTCTGGCCCGCTGCTCGAATGGTGCGAACAGCGCCACCCGGAGTTCATGGATCTTCTGCGCCAACTCGTTGCCAGCAGCCAGGTCGAGCTCGTTGGCGGGGGTTTCTACGAGCCCATTCTAGTCTCCATTTCGCGTGTGGATCAGGCTGAACAGATTAGCCGCTTGCACGAGTATCTAGTGAAAACCTTCGGCGCGCCCCCCGCAGGCGCGTGGCTGGCCGAGCGTGTGTGGGAACCGCAGCTTGCCGGTATCTTGGCCACCGCGGGTGTCCGGTACACCATCGTCGACGACGTGCATTTCATTGCCGCTGGTTTCGAATCGCATCAGCTTCACGGCGACTACGTCGCCGAAGATTGCGGCCAAACGGTTCGCGTGTTTCCCGGCCTCCAAGCGCTGCGGTACTTGCTCCCCTTTCGCCCGCCCGAAGATACGCTCGGCTTCCTGCGCGACTCCGCTGCCAACCATCCGGGCGGCATGGCGGCCATGGGCGACGATTGCGAAAAATTCGGCGCCTGGCCGGGAACATACGAGCACTGTTATGGGGAAGGCCGATGGGTGGAGCGCTTTTTCGCCGAGCTCGAAGCCGCTTCAGATTGGCTCGCCGTTACCCCTCCGGGGGAATATCTGGCCGCCCATGCTCCTCTCGGCCGTGCCGATCTTCCCACCGCATCCTATTCCGAGATGATGGAGTGGGTCTTGCCCACGCCGTCTCGCACTGCCTTTCATGCCATAAGCCAGGAATTTGCAGGGCGCCCAGATGTTTCGCGTTTTCTTCGCGGCGGCCACTGGCGCGGCTTTTTCAGCAAATATTCCGAATCCAATCTGCTCAATAAGAAAATGCTCCGCGCCTCTGAGCGCCTCGCCAAGGTCGCAGCCAAACGCTTTGGTCCCACCCGTCGCGGCAAATTGGATCGCGCTCGCACTCATTTGCTGCGCGCGCAGTGTAACGACGCCTACTGGCACGGTGTCTTCGGCGGCCTCTATGCGCCCCACCTGCGCACCGAGCCGTGGCGCGAATTGGTGCGCGCCGAAACGCTGGCCCACGAGGTTTCTTCGCGCGATCCAGTCAAAATCGGCGTCGAGCAACTTGACTACGATGCCGACGGCTGCGATGAATTCTATGTTACTTCGCGGCGGCTGGCCGCCTTGATACGGCCTGCGGATGGCGGAACTGTCGCGGCCCTCGATTTCCGCCCCAACGGCGTCACCCTCATCAATTCCATGCAGCGGCGGCCCGAAAGCTATCACCAGCGCCTGCGCGAGGCTTCGCAGATGCCGGACGACGGCCGCGTCGCCTCCATTCACGATCAGGTGCGGTCCAAAGAAGCTGGCCTCGAGCGCTTTCTGCAGTACGACCGGTGGCCGAGGAACTCCTTTCGCCTGCTCCTGTTTCCCGGCGACAAAAGATTCCAGGATTATCAGCTTTTGAAGCTCGATGAACACCCGGAACTCGCCGGCGGCGCGTATACCATCCCCGCAGACCGTCCCTCAAAACTTGGGCCCGCAAGCATTAGCCCGGAAAAAATTATCCCCCCGCACGTCAGCTTGGTGCGCGAAGCTGCAATCGCGTCTTTGCACGATTCGGCCTCTAGCCGCGGGATTGTTTGCGACAAGAGCTTTTCCTTTGCCCATGAAGGCGCGGGCTACCGCGTAGATTGCGCCGTCGAGCTGGCCGTCTCCGGTGAGCCCTGGCCCGCCATGCAGATCGGCGTCGAAATCGTCCTCAATTTTCTCGCGCCCGATGAACCCGATCGATATTTCGAATCCGGCGGCGGCCGGCACCTGCTGCGCTGGGCTGCAGCTATTCCTGGTCCGGACTTGCCACACGGGCGGCTCCGGGTGGTCGACGAGTGGCAAAATGTCGCCGCGACTTTTGCCGCCCCCGGCGCACGCCAGGTTTGGGTCGCGCCCATCGAAACAGTGTCGGAATCTGAAGAGGGATTCGAGCGCGTCTACCAAGGCTCGCAAATTCTAGCGGTGTGGCCCGTCACGTTTTCTCACGGAGCCTTATGGCGCAGCAGCGTGTCTCTTCACATCGAGCCTGCCCGTCCGCCCGATACCCAAGCCGCAACCGGCTGACTGATTCGCCGCTAATCACTCCCCGATGGTCATTCAACGATGAGCAGCGTTTCCGCGAAACCCCATTGCGCGTCGAGCCACTGCGCCTCGGGACGAAACCCTCCGCGCACCGCCATCTCGAGCAGCTCCTCCGGCTGGTATTTGTAGGAACTTTCGGTCCAGATCGTTTCGCCCTCGGTGAAGTAAGGCCGGCAACCGGCGCCAGGAATGGCCACCGCCTGTTCGCGCAGCGAAACCAAATGCATCTCGACGCGCCGCTCGCATTCGTCATAGCGTGCCGCATGCCGAAAAGCTCCTAGATCGAAGCGGGCGCCCAACTCGCGATTCATGCGCGCCAGCAAGTTCAAGTTAAACGCGGACGTCACCCCTACAGGATCGTCATACGCAGCGAGCAGCAGCCCGAGTGGCTTAACCAGATCGGCGCCCAGCAGCAGCGCGTCCCCGTTGTGCAGGATGCCGCGAACTTCCGTCAAAAACTCCTGGCCGGACGCGCGGTCGAAATTTCCGATGGTGCTGCCGAGGAACAGGGTCAGCAACCGTTCATCGGGCCGGCGATTTGCGGCGACCTCGCGCAACCCCTGCAAATAGCCCCGCTCGAGCCCTCGGACGGTCACGCCCTCCATATCGCCGAATTCCTTCGCGCATTGCCCGAGCGCTGTGGCCGAAATCTCGATGGGCCGGTAAATCGTTGCTTGCTTTCGCCTCAGCGCCTCCAGTATCCAGCGCGTCTTTTTCCCGCTTCCGCTGCCCAACTCCGCAACCAACACCTTCCACGGCAGCAGGGGCTCGATCATCTCCTCCGCATGCGCCTTCAGCAACCGTTCGTCCGCCCGAGACAATCCATATTCCGGTAGCACGGTGATCGTTTCGAAAAGCGCCGAGCCCACCTCATCGTAGAGATATTTTGACGGCAGCTCCTTCTGCCCCGTCCGCATCAGCCCGGACTGCACATCGCTGGCAAATTCCGCGCTCGAATACCGGGCAAGTGTGGCCGTGGCCATGGCAGCTCCTTCAAAAAATCAATGCGCAACGCAGCGGAAGCCCGCGTAAACGAACGGGTAGTGCGGCTGGAACCAGTTCCGGAACGACCGGCGCAGCATGCACGCCGCGGTGCGCGCCGAGCCGCCCTTCAGCACGTAATGCTTTCCGTCAAAAAAATTCGCCGAATATCCCGGATAAAACGGGAACGGGACGAACCCCTCGAGCGGCGCAAAAGGTGTCCGCGTCCACTCCCACCCGTTGCCCAAAAGATCGGAGACCCCAAATGCACTCGCGCCTTCTGGAAAGCTCCCCACATCCGTGGGGTCCCAACGATAAGAATCAAAATTGCCGCGCACAATATCAGGGTGCTCCGTCGCCCCAGGGATATTCCCGCTCCACGCCATTTGGCGTTCCGAGCGCCGCGCGATGCCACTCCGCCTCGCTCGGAAGTTCCTGGCCGCGCCACCGCGCGTACGCCGTGGCTTCCGCGTGGCTGACATATACGGGCCATTCCAGCGGTAACGGCCTCTCGTCGAACATCGTGCGATAACCCCACTCCTCGCCGCTCGCGCTTTTCCGGCGAATCCAGAATCCCGGATGCGACGTGCCGCTCCCGCGCAGCCATTCCCAATCCGCCTCGCTCCACAACGAACGCTCCTGGTAACCGCCCTCGTTCAGGAATCGCAAAAAGTCCCGATTCGTCACGTTTTGCGTATCGATCCGAAAAGCCGGCACGCTTACCCTCTGTGCCTCAAATTCATTGTCCCAACCAAAGGCCTGCTCACCTGTATTTCCCCCGACGCGATCCCCGCCCCGCGGCAAACCCAAAGTAGCCACGCCCGCGGGAATTTCCACCATATGCGCCTTCACCGGTGGCGCATCCGGCCCTGGATGGTCACGCTGCGCAACTTTGCGCTCCTTGGGCAACTGGTGCAGCATGTAGGTCAGCGTCTCGGCGTGCATCAAACGGTGCTCGATGGCCACCTGCAGCAGCGTGCCGATATCGGCGCGATGTCCCGCGCGGTCGCCCAGCTCGCAAGTTCCAAGTCCGCCAAGTTCGCTCGACTCGCCGGATTCGCCCCACTGGCTCGTTTCGAGCCGCTTATCCAGCAGCTCCCGCAGCCGCTCGTTGTAGCGCAAAATCTCCGCGTAGCGCGGCCAATCTTGCGGTTGATCGGTGGGCAGCCCGCCATCCACGGGATCGATGCCGAACGAAAAAAGCTGGTCCCATTCCGCGAGCAAACGGCTGCAAATCAAAATGGCCGCGGCCGATCAGGTTCCAGTCAAATGCTTCCAGGTGCCCGAGGTAAAAAATGATCCGGTGCCGCTCCGGAATAGGTCGGTCGTAATAGGCTTCCGGCCGCACGATGGAAAAAAGCGCGTCCGTATAAGCGCGCGCCTCCGCAAGCCGTTGCGGCAAAGTCCCCCGACTCAATGTCGCCATTGCTCGCACCCCGACCCCCTAGCATTCGATGCTGGTACAGCAAAAGAGAGGCACAATAGCGCCGAAATTGTCGGCGAGTCAATCAAAGCCTAAGATATTGAGCTGGCATAAGCCCAGCGCTATCGCTTTAACCTAGCTTTTTGTTAAGGTTACAAATACCGCGCGCTCCCAGTCAAATAGCGGCGGCATGCGGCCGATTGGAGCACCCCGATGCAGAAGCCTCTTGAACCCGGGAAACCCCACGACGCCAAATCCGCGAACGGCCTGGCCATTGAAATGCGTGGCGTCGGATATCTCCTGCCCGGCGGCCGCCTCCTGCTCAGCGAACTCAACCTAGCCATCCCCCGGGGACAAACCCTGATCCTCCTCGGACGCAGCGGTTCCGGCAAAACCACTTCGCTTAAGCTCATAAATCTCCTGCTCACGCCCACCGCCGGCCAAATTTTCATTGACGGCCGCAATCAGTCCACCTGGGACCCCATCCGCCTGCGCCGCAGCATCGGTTACGTCATCCAGGACGTCGGCCTTTTCCCGCACTGGACGGTCGAGCGCAACGTTGCGCTGGTCCCTCGCCTCGAGGGCTGGCCCGAGCAGCGCATCAGCGAGCGAGTCCGCGAGATGCTCCTCCTCGTCGGCCTCGACGCCGGCGAATTCGCCGCTCGCCACCCTCGCGAGCTCTCGGGAGGCCAGCGTCAGCGCGTCGGCGTCGCGCGCGCCCTCGCCGGCGATCCGCCCATCCTGCTCATGGACGAGCCTTTCGGCGCGCTCGATCCCATCACGCGCGCCGAATTGCAGCGCGAGTTCCGCTCGCTTGCCGCGCGCCTCGGCAAGACCATCGCCTTCGTCACCCACGATTTGCGCGAAGCCCTCTTGCTTGGCGAGCGCATCGCGCTCCTCGCCGCCGGCAGTTTGGTCGGCGTCTATTCCCCGCAAGAGTTTCTGCGCGCGCAGGAGCCCGAGGTCCGCGCCTTTGTCGACTCGCTCGAAGCGACTCCCGACATCCCGCCGAAGCCGCCGCCCGGGCCCGCGCCGCAGCGTGACTCCGCCCTAAAGTCGCAGCCAGATCCAGCGCCGCCAGAAAAGGCCTCGCAGCCCCCGCGCGCCTCTGGCCCACGCCGCTCAGGAGGTACCTCGTGACCGTCTGGCATTTCATGCTCGACCATCGCGCGGAGATTCTGGGCCGCACCCTTGAGCACCTCTGGCTCGTGACGGCAGCGATGGGCATCGCGCTCCTCATCGGCCTCCCGGTGGGAGTCGCCCTGGTAGGACACAGCTCGCTGCGGCGCTGGGTTCTCGGCGCGGCCAACATCGTGCAAACCATTCCCAGCCTCGCGCTTTTCGGATTCCTGATCCCTGTCCCGTTCCTCGGCGGCATCGGAGCCAACACCGCCATCGTCGCCTTGATGCTTTACGCGCTGCTGCCCATTTTGCGCAACACCTACACCGGCATCGCCGGCGTCGATCCATCCGTGCTCGAAGCCGCCCGCGCCATGGGCATGACGCCGCGGCAGATACTTTGGCAAATCCAGTTGCCGCTCGCGATGGGCGTGATCCTTGCCGGCGTGCGCGTAGCCACCGTCCTCTGCATCGGCGTAGCCACCATTGCCGCCGCCGTGGGAGCCGGCGGCCTCGGCGTCTTCATCTTCCGCGGCGTCGCCATGGTCAATAATTCCGTCATCCTCGCCGGAGCCATCCCCGCCGCCCTCCTGGCCATCGCCGCCGACCTCCTCCTAGGCGCAGTTGAGCGCAAGCTCACCCCAGCCCAATGACCACAGCATTCTTATTGTTTTGGGCGCCTAGTCTTTGCGTCTGCGCCCGCCGAGCGCACGAAATGGAAGATGCAAAGGTGCGATTTCTCCCCTGGTGCCATTTCGGATTTTTCGGCGGGCGTTTGCGTCCTCTGCAAACGTGGGGCTTTTTCCGTTTCTGGCATTTCCGGCGTTCAGCTTTTCTTCCTTTCTGCGCTCTGGAGCGAGCGCCCCATGTTTGCGGCCGCGCCCGGCGAGGGCGCGAAAGGAAGCCGCAAAGGTGAGGGTCTTTTCCCTGCTGGCTTCGTGAAGTTTTGAGTGGGTCTTTCGGCCTGTTATCCCTTTTCATGCGCGTGTCCGTGACTAAACATGGAATAAAGGCCTAAAGTTCTTGTTTGTGGCCTATCCTTAAAAATGTCCTGGGCGCTAGCGTCCTCGCCTGGTTTCGGGTGGCCTACCTTTGCGTTTTGTGCAAAGGTAGGGCTTTTCGGGCCTTTCCTGTTGCCTTGTGTTTTTCGGACTTTTATCTATAAGCGCGAGACTGAATAAAAGCGGCGAAAGTTTTTGGCTGACCTCAGAAGATGCCCAACATAACCCTCCACCGCCGCGACGCCCTCCGCCTCCTGGGCGGCAGCGTCCTCGCCCTCGCAGGCTGCCGCAAGCGCGGCCCGCGCGACATCGTCGCCGGCTCGAAAAATTTCACCGAGCAGATCATCCTCGGCGAATTGCTGGCCCAGCAAATCGAGTCGCACACCAAGGCGCGCGCCGACCGGCGCTTCAATCTGGGAGGCACACTGATCTGCCATCGCGCCCTGCTCTCGGGCCAGATGGATTTGTACCCCGAATACACCGGCACCGCGCTCACCGCCATACTCAATGAGCCGTCGTCAAACGATTCCACCGACGTGTACCAGCGCGTGCGCGACGGCTATCGCGACCGCTTCAGCCTGGACGTCGGCCCGCCCCTCGGATTCAACAACACCTTCGCCATCGTGGTGCGCGGCGAAGACGCCGCGAGCCTCAACCTGCACACCGTCTCCGACCTGCTTCCTCACGCGCCCCAAATGCGCGCCGGCTTCGGCTACGAATTCATGGAGCGCCCCGACGGCTATCGCGGCCTCACCAACGCCTACGGCCTGGCCTTCGCAGGCGACCCCAAAATCATGGACCTCGGCCTCCTCTACCGCGCCCTAAAAGAAAAGCAGGTCGACGTAGTAGCCGGCAACTCCACCGACGGCCTGATCGTAGCCCTGAAAATGTCCATTCTCGAAGACGACCGCCACTTCTTCCCCCCCTATCAAGCCGTAACCATAGTCCGCCGCGCCGCCTTCGAGCAGCACCCCGACCTCCGCCCAGCCCTGGACGCCCTGGCCAACAAAATCTCCGACGAAGACATGCGCCTCATGAACTACGCCGTAGACGGCGACCAACGCGACCCCGCAGCAGTAGCGCGCGACTTCCGCCGCACTCGTAATCTATAGTGCAGCAGCCGCGCCCCGCCGCCGCGAATTTAGTGCTGCAGTAGCCGCGCCGACACCGCGGCACCCCACGTCGCCCGCACGCAGTCATTCCGAGCAAAGGTCTTCACGTCAATGTCCATCACGAAGTATCTGATCCGACGCTGATAGGTGGTAGGTAGCACATAACGCCCAGGCGAGCGCTCGTGCGTTTCAGGTAGTACAAGTACCAGGAATGCCTGTGCTACTGACAGCGATGCCCAGTGGCGGTTCGGAGATGCGTGGATCATTCATTTCCCTTGGTTGAAGGCAGTTAAAACCGGGTGCGACGCATCCGCTTCGAGGAGCCATACCTGGCGGTTCCGAAAATAATCAAGCAAGGGGTCTAAGCTTATTCCGGGGATTTCCCGGGCCCACACGACCTTGGGGTGATCTATATCCGCGCGGTTATAAACCCATTCATGCTCGACATCGTGCGCGGGCGCATATCGAACGATGACGAGATGCCGGCCGGGCAGGCCGCTAAGCTGAGCTTCAATACGGGGACGGCAAATAATCGGCAGCGTGCCCTTACCCAGAGTTTTGGCGCTCGAATAAAAAGGCTGCACACCAATCGCAAATACGACGACTCCGCGTAATACCGCAAGAGCCGTAAGGCGCGACAAGCCAACGCCTACGGGCCTTCCGTGAAATCGAACTTGTCTGAGATGCCGCCAAGCCTGTACGACCAACGCGAACAACGCGGCAATCAAAGGAGCGGCATAATGGGGCTGAAACCACAGGGGTCAGCACAAATCCAAGGACACAGAGGACCGCTTGAATCATTAGAAAACGTACTCGCCGATCGAACAGCATCGATTCCCGAAATGGAATTGGGGACAAAACGACCAGCGGCGGCGCTCTAGGGCTCGAACGGCTTCAACCGGGGGAGGACGGGAGCATCGGGTTCGACGAGCCAGACGTGACGGCCGGAAAAATAATCGAGCAAGGGAGCCAGACTTCTGCCGGGAATTTCCCGGGCCCAAACGATCTTGGCGCGATCGATGTCGGCGCGGTTATAGACCCACTCGGCATTGGCATTGTGCTGCGGCGCGTAGCGCACGATGACCAAATGGAGGCCCGGGGTAGCATTGAGCTGGGTTTGGATTTGTTGGCGATAGGCGATCGCGGGCAGCGGGTAGCCGGAATCTTTGGCGACCAGATGCCCGGGAAGCAAGGCGATAGCAAATACGGCCACGGGCCGGAACAGAGCCAGCATGGTCATGCGGGACAAGGCCACGCCGACGGGTTTTCCGTGATATCGAACCTGCCTAAGATGCCGGAAGGCCTGGGTGAGGAGCAGGAACAGCGTGGGGACCAGGGGCGCGGCGTAGTGGGGAGAAAACCACGGGACGATGAGAAACCCCAGGAAACAAAGAAACACTTGTATCAGCGGCAAGCGGATGCGGCGGTCGGCCAGGATCCAGGGCAGAAGCAGAAGGGGAATGATAAAGACGCGGGAAAAACAAAACGAAACCAGCGAGGAGCCAACGTAAATCACGTAATTCAAAGCGTGGCGGACGGCGATGATCCGCGCCCGCAGTCCGGGATTGCGCGCGTAAACGTTATAAAAGGTGTCAAGTTGGGGGTTCAGATAGCGGCGCGGGGGATGCTCCCCCTGCCAATAAAGTATCGGCGAAGACCAATACGTAAGATCATTAACCTGGTAGGGAGTCAGCAATGGATGGCCAGTTCCTCGCCAGTTGTAGTAAGCAACGAAAATCCCACAGCAGAGCAGCACGGCGCAAAAAGGCAAAATGAGCCGAGGGACGGCTATTCTAAAGGCGCTCGAACCCTCGCGGAACAGCCATACGGCGAGCACCACCAGCACCGGGATACAAAATATGAAACCCTCCAGCGGGCGGCTATTCACCAAGATGGCCATGCCCAGCGCCAGCAGCAGTGCATCGCGCGTGCGCCGGAAATGGAGAATCCTAGGGAGGGCTCCGATAACCAACGCCCCACCCAAAGCGGCAACCGAACCGCCCCAGTAGCTGTTCATCCAATAGCTGGTGATACCCAGCCTGATGACGACCAGACAGCCGCCGAGCAGCGCCCAGCGCGGCGGGAGCCAGCCTTGCAAGGCCCAAAGCACCGCGCCGCACATAGCGGCAGTGCTCAAAAGCACGCCAATCCAGGGATGCCCCAGCAATTGCCCGAGAGCCAAGACCGCGCCCTGCGCCGGAGGATACTTGGACATGTAGGTGGGTAATTGATTTACGTGAAAGGTTTCGAAATACACCCATAGGGGATGAGGCGGGTTGGTTAGGCGGCCTTGCGCGAAGGTGTCCGCGGCCAGCAGGTAGCTGAACTCGTCGTGATAGAAAGGAAAGGGAACAGGAAGGGTCCCCAGGAGGGCGAGTCTGAGAGCGACGGTGAAGGCCGCCAGCGAGAAAATCGCCAGCCGCTTATTCTCGGCGAATTGGATGCCGAATTTTTCGACCGCGCCGGCCAGGCGGCCGCCCAAATGGGGCGCAAAACATACAAGGAGAAAACAAAGAAAAAGGCCCAGGTCGATGCCGACATGGTTATCGTGGAACGGGGACACTGGCTCAAGACAATACCGCTTAATCGCAGCGCAGGCAAATTCCCGGAGAACTGGATAGCGGCGGCGGCGCGCAAACAGTCGTTGGGGGGGCGGAGGGCGCGAAAGCGAATTCGATCGGCGGACAGGGCGGTCGAAGTCGTGGCTGGAACTGGCGTGGCCGCAAGGGATAAACTTGCACGAGCGGCTTAAGGCCAGGTTGAATGGCATTTAATGCTATCCTGGCGAGCACGCGATGCAGAAAGATGGAGATGGTGTTGGGCACACTGACAAAAAATGCCGCCAGGACCGATTTTCCCACGGAGACGCTGGAGGTGTCGGCGGTCATCCCGTGCCTGAATGAGGCGAACTCACTGGGCATCTGCATCGATAAAGCGATAAGAGCGTTTGCGGCCGGGGGCTTGCGCGGGGAAGTGGTGGTGGCGGACAACGGATCAACCGACGGATCGATTGAGATCGCGGAGGCGCACGGGGCGCGCGTGGTGCGAGTGCCGCAGCGGGGGTACGGCGCGGCGCTACAGGCCGGCATCGCAGCGTCGCGGGGGCGTTACGTGGTGATGGGCGACGCGGACGACAGTTACGATTTCTCGGAGGTGCCGCAGTTCGTGCGAAAACTGCGCGAAGGGTACGACTTGGTGATGGGCAACCGGTTTCGCGGGGGCATCAAGCCGGGGGCGATGCCCTGGCTGCACAAATATTTCGGGAACCCCGGCCTGACGGCGGTGCTCAACTTATTTTTCCGCGCCGGAATCGGGGATAGCTACTGCGGCATGCGCGGATTTTCGCGCGAAATGTATGACCAGCTGGACGTGCGCAGCACGGGGATGGAATTCGCTCCGGAACTGATCATCAAGGCGTCGCAACTGGGGGCGCGCATCAGTGAAATTCCCATTTTTTTGTGGCCGGACAAGCGCGGACGGCCGCCGCACTTGCGGAGTTTTCGGGACGGCTGGCGAACGCTACGGTTTTTTCTGCTTTACGCGCCGAACTGGCTGTTCCTGCTGCCGGGGACGACATTTTTCTTTTTTGGGCTGGGGCTGGTTCTGTGGCTGTTGCCGGGGCCCCGCCATTTGACTTCCCGGGTGGTGCTGGACACGCACACCATGGTGTTTGGGGTGGTGTTCACGCAGATCGGGGCGCAGATCATCGCGGTGGGATTTTTTGCCAAGGTATTCAGTTACGCCGCGCGGTTTGACCGCCATCCGGTGTCGCTGCGGCGCCTACTGCGACACGTGAAACTGGAACATGGATTGCTATTAGGCGCCGGCCTATTCCTGACGGGATTGATAGGGAGCGCGCAAGTGGCGTGGCATTGGGCCAGCAATAATTTTGGCCCGCTCGAAGGGGAGTTACGCGCTGTGCTTTTCTGGTCGATGTGGTTATTTTTGGGCGTGCAGATATTTTTTTCTTCTTTTTTCCTGAGCATGCTGGGAATCAGCCGGGATACCTACATCGGCGACTATGACCGTCCTAACAAGACATAACCCCGCGGTTCGCCTGCTGGGGAAGGTTCACGACCGCGCGGTGCACAGGCGGCGGGTCGCGACATTGGCACGGCACATCGCCGCCATGATTTCACCCGGCTGGCGACTGTTGGATATAGGCTGCGGCGACGGCCAGCTGGACACGCTACTTTGCGAGGGGATCCCGCGGCTCGATGTGCGGGGCGTGGAGATCCTGCCCCGAAGCGATTGCGCCATACCGTGCCAGGGCTTCGATGGGGTGCATTTGCCTTTTGCGGACGGCTCGGTGAACTGCTGCCTGCTGGTGGACGTTCTGCACCACACGAATGATCCGTTGCCGCTGATGCGCAATGCCTGCCGGGCGAGTTCTGAGTTTATAGTGATCAAGGATCATTTCGCGGAAAACGCACTCGATCACGCCACGCTGCGTTTCATTGACTGGGTGGGCAACCGCCCGCATGACGTGGCGTTGCCCTACAACTATCTTTCGCAGGAGCAATGGAAGAGTTTGTACGGCGAGCTGGGACTCACGGTGGTGCGCAGCGATACCGATCTGGCGCTATACCCATTTCCGTTTTCGGCGGTCTTTGGAAGACAGCTGCACTTTGTCTCGCTGCTGAGGAAAAAGCGGCCCATGGGGTAGCGGCTGGAGGATTCGTCGCGGCAGGATCAAGCGATGCGTCTGGGGATAAGCGTGGCTAAGCTTGCGGTGCGGCGCAAATGTGACCGGCGGGCGCTTGTTTACTTGGCGCTGGCGACGGTGGCGCCGGTGATGGCTTCCGCGGCGTTTACGATCCTGGGCGAGCGTTTCCCGGGCAGTCCAGCCCGCCGGATTTTGTAGAGCAGTGCGCGATAACTAATTTTTAGTTCGCCCGCGGCTCGCTTGCGATTCCAGCGATTCGCTTCGAGAACTTTGAGGATTATTTTGCGCTCAAGATCATGAACGGCCTGCCGGGTAACTTTTTTGAGATGTATGGGGCCGTGAGCGGGCAATTCCGCGGACAAGTGAGCGCGGTCCCAGTGCAATAATTCCGCGCTGGCGGCGTCTTCAGAACCAAGGATTACGCAACGCTCCACGAGGTTTTCAAGTTCCCGGATGTTACCGGGCCAAGCGTGATTTTCGAGCAGGCGCAACAGAGAAGCCGACAGCGGGCGGGCGCTGCAATTGTGCCGTCTGCGATGGAGTTCGAGGAAATAGGCGGTAAAGTCGGCGATGTCTTCACTGCGAGCACGCAGCGGCGGCAAATCGACATTGACGACGTTAATTCGGTAGTACAGATCCTGCCGGAATCGGCCGGCGGCAATCTGGCGTTCGAGCGGCCGATTTGTGGCGCAAATGATGCGGGTCTGAACGGTGATATCTTCGCGGCCACCGATTCGTGAGAACTGGCTATCCTGAAGGAGTTGCAAGAGCTTGGCTTGGAGACCGAGATCGATCTCGTCGATGCCGTCAAGGAAGAGCGTGCCGCCGCTGGCGAGTTCGGCGCGACCCGGTTTGGCGGCCTGCGCGCCAGTGAATGCTCCTTTCTCGTAGCCGAACAGTTCCATTTCCAGCAGCGTTGCCGGAATCGCCGCGCAGTTGACTTTCACGAAAGGCCCGGCCGGCGTAGCCGAGTGCAAGTGCACGTAGCGTGCGAGAACCCCCTTGCCGGTTCCATTGTCGCCCTGGATCAGTACCGGGAAGTTGGTGGGGGCCACGCTGTTAATCTTGTGGCGGATGGTCTGCATGGCCGGCGATCGGCCAAAAATCAATTGCGGTGAGGGAAAGCTGTCGATAGGAAGTGCTGACGAGCTGTTGGGCGCGTTCGGTGAGTCCATGATCGGTTTTCCCCCGACGTCGGGCGGATTAATAATGCTCGGCGAATGAGGTGCACACCTGAGGCCAAACCTACACGTTTACCCCTTGGCCTGGCAAAACCGGCAAAAATTGGCGGTTGAAACCAAGACTTTAATTTATCTGTAATATATATCTTGTGTTAATCGGGGTATACATCTGGACTGGCCAAGTGCTCGGGCGCTTTGTCGAGGCCGAGCGGGGATTTTGGGGAAATCGTTGCAGGTAGTGGGAAGACTGTTTCCCATCAAACTCGGAGCTCTTCAAGTGTGGGTCACTTAACTTCTTATTACCGCGGGCTCCAAGTAGAGCCCGCACCCGTCTCTAGGCTGTCGGCCCACCCACAAATCGCGTCCACATCCGCGGGCGAAAGCCTCGCAGAGGGATGAAGGGGGAGATAGGAGGGCAGGGGCATATTTCCAGTTTTGACCCTGTCGCAAGCCGCACGGAATTTTTGGCGGGTATATTGCGCCGGGTCGTTGATTCCAGGCCGCAGCCATTCAGAGAAATTCATGTGGCGGCGACCCTGGTTTACGTGATTGATCACAAACCAGGATATCGGCGCCACATTACTGTACCAAGGCCAGACGGTTTGGTTCGAATGGCAATCGGTGCAGGCTCGGGAAAGGAGATGGGCTTCGCGAGGCGGCACGGTGACCGCGGCTTCGAGGGTGCGTGTCTCGTCAACGGGCGGGTTGGTGCGCGCGGGACGGATGAACTGGATCACCAGGGCCAGGCCCGCCATGCCCAGCAGGACGCCGCGCAAAAAGGGTCCCATTTACGCTCCTAGCAGCCGGTCAAAATGGTCAAGGCGTGCAACGTTTAAGGCCTTGAAGTTACAAGGCGATCACGCAATCTTGCTAGCGCCAGACGGATTGGCCAACAGGGCAGCACCGTGGACATTGGGCCGCCAGGAACTCGCGCCAAAGCACAATTCCTCATTGCCATCCGCCATCATATGGAACTACCATCGCAATAACCAGTATCTGCGAGGCTACTATGAACGTCCAGGATCTGATTCGCTCTCGTGATAAAGTCTTTTCAATCCACGAGGACACGACCGTGCACGAAACGGCCCGCTACCTGCGCGATCACCACCTTCGTGCCGTGGCGGTGGTTGATGCCGCGGGGCAGCTGGTGGGAGTGATTTCGCAATCCGATATTTCCGATAAAGTTGCGGCAGAAAACAAATGCCCGGCGTGGATGCGCGCGTCGGAGATCATGACGCGGGACCTGGTGACCGTATCGCCGGACGTGGCGCTGGAGGAGTGCCTGCTCCGCATGGAAAAGCACGGGATCTTTCACCTTCTGGTGGTGAATCCGGACGGGGCGTTTTACGGGATGATTTCCGTTACCGACCTGCTCCAGCTGGTTGCTTCGGACCAAAAGAACCGCGCGGATATGCTGGAAGCCTTTCTCTTTACCCAGCGCTGAAGGCGGGTGCGGCGGTGCCGGCAAGGAGCGCGCGTGGCATTACCTGATCGGTAGCACAGGTGAGCTTGTTTGTTGCCGCCCCACCGCTATTTCTGTAGTCTAAAAACGTCTTGAAACACACCAATGGCAAACGTCCTCTGAGGGTCTGCATCATGTCGCCGCACCCCTTGGTGCTCACGGAATTTTCACGGGCGCTCGAGGGTCCGGAATTTCAACTGGATTGCCAGCAATCGGACGCGATGCCGGGGCCGGAAATGTACAAGCTGAAGGTGCCCAGCGCGGTGGTTTACGTATTGGACGCGCATGGGGCCCAGCCGGGAACCGCGGCGCTCATGAGCAAAATACTGGAACAGTGGCCGCTCGCTCGAATTCTGCTGGTGGCCGAGAAATTCAGCCAGACGGAATGTAATTACTTGCTGCGTTTGGGCGCCAAGGGACTGATGACTTACGCGGAGGGCCGCGAGCAACTCTCGCGGGCGTTGCCTTTAATTGCCAGCGGAGGATTTTGGGTACCGCGGGCGATGCTCTCGGAGTTCGTCGACTCGGTCCTGACGAATGCGCACGGGCGTAGATTGAAGGTTGACACGGGCACGCAGCTCAGCCGCCGGGAGCAGGAAGTGCTCGATCAATTGCTAGAAAATCTTACGAATAAGGAAATCGCGGGCAAATTCAACATTTCAGAACGAACCGTGAAGTTTCACGTTTCAAATCTTCTGGCCAAGTTCGGCGTGCGGCGCCGAGCCGATCTCATTTTGCTTTGTTATCAGAGGCGGCAAAACAGCGCGCAACCCGCACAAGCCTTGGTTTCGGCCTAGCGTTTCCGTGCGGGGCGTTTCCGGGCGGGGGTTTCGGCTTTCAATACGCAGATCCCTGCTACCGCGAACTTGCCTTCCGAGCCTTCGTTGTTTTTACGAATCTTGTTATAGTCGAGCGCTCAATGTGATTTTGCCCCAGCGATAAAAGGAGAGGAGCGAGGCCTGCTTCGATGCCTATAAAGCGGACGCCGGAATTTTTTAAAGGTGCGCGGCTGAAGGTCGGGGTAATCGGATGCGGCTACGTGGGGTTGCCGCTGGCACTACGCTTCGCCGAAGCGGGCCACGCCGTGGTGGGCTTCGACACCGACCACGTCAAGGTCGAAAAACTCAATCGCGGGCAGACCTACATCGGGAATATACCGAGTACAAAAATCCAGCAATACGTCAATTCCAAACATTTCTGCGCGACAAACGACTTCTCCCGCCTGGGAGAGATGGACGCCGTCGTAATCTGCGTTCCCACCCCACTCGACCAGCGGCGCGAGCCCGATCTTTCCTACGTCGAACAGACGACGCGGGCGATTCAACCGCATTTGCAGCGTGGGCAGCTCATCGTGCTCGAGTCCACTACTTACCCCGGGACGACGGAGGAATTGGTCTTACCCATCCTCGAGACCAGTGGGTTGCACTGTCCGGTCGCGCATGGTCCCGAAAGCGAGCACATCGCTACAGATTTTTACCTGGCGTTTTCTCCCGAGCGCGAAGATCCCGGGAATCGGCAATTCGGCTTGGCGCAAATTCCCAAGGTCGTGGGCGGCGTTAATCCCCCCAGCAGCCGCGCTGCGGTCGCGCTGTATGCGCAGGTCGTGGCGCGAGTGGTGCCCGTGAGCTCGACGCGTGCGGCAGAAATGACGAAGCTGCTTGAAAACATTTTTCGCTGCGTCAACATCGCCCTGGTCAACGAACTGAAATTGCTGGCCATGCGGATGGGCATTGATATCTGGGAGGTGATCGACGCGGCGGCTTCGAAACCCTTCGGTTTCATGCCCTTTTATCCCGGGCCGGGGCTGGGAGGGCATTGCATTCCGGTAGATCCGTTTTACCTCTCCTGGAAGGCGCGCGAATACGATTTTTCCACGCGCTTCATCGAATTGGCGGGTGAAGTCAATACGGCGATGCCCTATCATGTGGTTGCGGCCATCGGGAGCGCGCTGAACGATCGCCAGAAGGCGCTGAAGGGCGCGAGGATATTAGTGCTGGGCGTGGCCTACAAAAAAGACATTGATGATTTGCGCGAATCTCCCGCGCTGAAAATCATGCAACTGCTCGGCGAGCGTGGCGCAAGCGTGGAGTACAACGATCCGTATTTTCCGGCGCTTCATAAGATGCGGCACTACGACTATGCGGGGATGCGCTCGGTAGAACTAACGCCAGCCAACATCGCCAAATACGACTGCGTGGTCATCGCGACCGACCACACGAGCTATGACTATCAGGCGATCGTGGAATCGGCGCAACTGGTGGTTGACACGCGCAATGCCACGCGTCGGATCTTACGCAATCGCAATCGGATCGTCCTTTGCTGAAGCCCCAGGCGCGCGTCGCGAAAGACGGGATATCGGAAAGATTTGACGAACGGAATCAAGCACTGAACAATAATGCGCCGCCATCGCGGGGCAGTTCGCACGCCACTGCGAACGGGCGAGTTTTTCCGATGAATCGATCGCGTGCAGCGAAGCTTATCGGGTGAAACGGGAGGCGGTCCAGCCCTCCCGGGGTGGAATTGTTGCTGAATGTGCATTCTTGCGCTGGCCGGCGAACTCAGGAGGCGCATATCAGTATGGGCCATATTGTCGGCTTGCTGATCGAGCAGACACGGTTCGGCATGCATTCCAGATGCAGCGTGGTGGTCTAATTTTATGAATACATGGTCCGGAACCGGTCCCGACGTAAGTCGCCGCCGCAGCCAGCGCGTCATCCTGAGTGTACCCATTATCATCTCGGGAGACGTTGGGCAGGGAACATTCAGCGAGAAGACGCAAACACTGGTGATCAATGCGCACGGCGCCCTGATCACGCTCGCGGCAAAAATTTCGCAGGGGCAGCTCCTAAAGATTCAGAGCGCCGCTCATCCTGAAAAGCAAGACTGCCGCGTCGTTTATGTGGGACCCGCTATGGAGGATAAAACCCAGCTGGGCATCGAGTTCACCAAGCCGTCACCCAACTTTTGGCACATCGCATTCCCGCCGGAGGGCTGGACGCCACCTGCGCCGGAACAACCCCCTACTCGCGGAAAATCCGAAAAAGCGGAGAAGGCTGATAAGGCTGCACCGCCTGCAGTGAAAAATAACCAGCGCTAATGATTTCTGCCGCGCTCCGGCTGCGGCCGGGGGGTAGCGGCGTCGCTTGGAGTCGAAAAACGCCCTTCCAAACCGTTCTTTTGTATACAGCTTGTACACAATTCTTGCGTGTCGTCCACCAGTCACAGGAGCGAACACTTTTTTTAAATACTGCTTATAGTGTTGCTCGACGTCCGACCCAACCAGGAACAGGCCCGGGCGCTCAAAGACGGGAAACTAATGCCGTAGCCCGAGGGATTTTTGTTTATTGCGGATGTTTACCTAAGGGTTGGCTGTTTCGAGGGAGGACGTACCGCAGTTGTGGTCTTCGCGGTGTTCCTGTAGCGCTGATTGGGCTGCTTTGCATTCCGCATATGTTTCGTTGACACGCAGGCGAGCTTCCGCAAAGCGTTCTCTTGCGCCTATGAGGTTCGCAAGTGCTGTGGTCGCTTCTACGTGGGCTTTTGTAGCGCGGATAAAGCGCTTAAACAGCGTATCGGCTTCGCGACATTCCATGGCGAGTGATTGTAAGTGGAGGTAGGACGATTTCAAGTTACCAAAATCCGTTGATGAACGGATGAGTACACAAGCTGGTGTCGTTCAAAAAAATTCGTTTGTGCAGTGCGATCAGCCAAGGTTAGTACCACCGGCGGGGATCAGTGGAAGGGGTCGTATGTGACCTTTTTCGTGCTCGCGTCGAGAGGCTGAGCGAGCCTGGCACACCAACCGCGTAATTGTGTGAGACTTTCTAAATTTAGAGAAATATGGTGGTTACCAATAGCTCAAGCCAGGTTTTGGAAGGGCGGTCAGCTCCACTCGCGCCGTACCGATGGGCACATCGGCTTCAATCAATACGGGAGTGCGCGCCGCGTCTGGCGCGAACGATATGGCAAAGCGCATGTCGGTCAGTTCTTGTCCATGCTCGAATACGCGAACTCCGATACGCGAGGCCACGAACTGGCCCGCCGGCACCGTCACTTGTCCGGCGGACTCCTCGATCCGGGCGACCACATCGTAAAGGTGGCGCCCCTCAAACACGGGAGTGCGCAACTCGGGGGTTTTCTGCCAGTCCGTTGCCCGTAGGGCGTATATGAGGCCTACCGGGTCTCGCGTGCCGGGCACGATTTGCGCCGCCACGGCGTCGGTGGGCGCCGCGCCGCCATTGGCGGTCATACTCCAGGTATTGTTTTGCTGCTTCCCTTGTTCGTGCAGGTACATCTCGTACTCCACGGAAGTCAGGTTCGATGTTTCGGTGTACGAGTCGAACTGATCATCAAGAGGATAAATAAGGCGCATGGTATCGATGGTATGGGCCAAGGCGCGAAAATGCCAGGCAGCATGGCCAAAGAAGTTCCCATGCTCCAAAGCCTGGAATTCAATGGTCGCGGCGTTAACCGAATATTTAGACCAAAGCACGCGATAGGTTAGCCGCTCGCCCGGACGAAAGGGCACGGGGACTTCCGGCAGGGGGCGGGGAGGTGGCGGCGCGGCGGTGGGCTTCCGTTTTCCGTGTGTCTGAAGCAGTCCCGGAACCGCCGCATTTGGCGATGGCCCGACGGCGGCGAGCGCAACAGCGAGCGATAGCAGAAAAACGAGCTGCGTACCCGCGGATGCGAGGAGCACACAAATTGTGCGGCGTGAGGAAAATGTGGCGAGAGCCATCATATCGACTTTAAACTGCGCCCTGATGTTGCCAGTTGCGGCAAGCGTATTTCGCCCGGCGGATGACACGCCCGGGGCGGAACGCTATAGTGAAGCGTATCGGAAATTCGGGCCGGTGGCCATAAACAATGACTTCGGGCTTCCCTGGATCGTTGGGCAACCGCGGGGCCTCTGCTGGGGATAGTGTGTTGGTGATAGGGGGAGGACTAGCGGAATGCGTTACGTAGTTACCGGCGGCGCCGGATTTATCGGCTCAAACACCGTCGATGAACTCGTTCGCCGAGGCCACCAGGTGACGGTATTCGATGACCTTTCCAGCGGTAAGCAGCACAACCTGGCTCGGGTCAACAGCAAAATTAATTTTGTCAGCGGCACGATTACCGATCCGGTGGCAGTCTCGGCAGCGTGCCGCGACGCCGATTACCTGCTGCACCTGGCCGCGAGGACTTCGGTGCCGCGATCGGTAAAAGACCCGGTCGAGACCAATCACGTGAATGTTGATGGCACGGTGAATGTCCTGGTGGCGGCCCGAGATGCCGGCATCCGGCGCGTCGTCTTCGCCAGTTCGTCGGCCATTTACGGAGAAACACCCACACTTCCCAAACGCGAAGACATGCCGCCGGCGCCCATATCGCCGTACGGGGTAACCAAATTGGTCGGCGAGCTGTACGGGAACATGTTCCAGCGGGTTTACGGCGTGGAGTTCGTTTCGCTGCGATATTTCAACGTGTTTGGACCGCGGCAGGATCCAGGCTCGCCTTATTCCGGGGTGCTTTCGCTGTTTATTGCGGCGATGCGCAATGGCGGCGCGCCCCTGGTGTATGGTGACGGGGAGCAGTCCCGCGACTTTACTTACGTGGAGAACGTGGTTAATGCCAATCTTCAGGCGTTTGAGGCGCCGGGAGTGGCGGGCATGGCCTTTAATCTAGGCACCGGCGGACGTTACACGCTCAATCAGACTCTGCGCATATTGGAGCAGTTCGCGCGGCGCACCGCCGATGCGAACTACACCCAGCCGCGGCCCGGAGACATTCGCGATTCGCAGGCGGATATCTCGCGGGCTCGCGAGAAGTTGGGCTTCAATCCCGACGTTGGTTTCGAGGAAGGCCTGCGACGCACCTGGGATTGGTATTGCGCACAGCAGTAGCTGTTGGCCGGAGTGATTGGCCGGATCATTCTGCGGAGTGCGGCGCGGACGACTGATAATCCAAATACCCGGCCAGTTCCGTAAGGTTGTCCACCATCAAGTCGGGGGGATATTCGATGAAGCCGGCGCTGCCCAGGCCGTAGCTCACGCCGCAAGCCCAGGTTCCGGAATTGCGTGCAGTTTGGACATCAACGTCGGAATCCCCAATCAGCATGGCTTGCATCGGAGCGGCACCGAAATCGCGCAGGAGCGTTTGCATGCCTGCAGGATCGGGTTTTTTCGTTCGGAAGCTGTTACCGCCATAGATGTAGCGGAAATAACGGGCCAGGCCGAGGCCCTCGAGTAGCTGCTGGCTGAAACGTACCGGCTTGTTGGTCAACACGGCCATGGGCAGCCCTTCCAGGGCCGCAAGGCCTTCGCGTACCCCTGGATAAGTGACGGTATTGTCGAGCATATGCTCCCGGTAATAGGTCAGGAAGTACGCGAGTCCCGCACGGCATTCGGCTTCCGAGGCGGTGGGGCCTAAGGCCTGCGCGATCAAGTGCTGCGCCCCACGCCCTACGTAACCGAAGATCTGCTCGTGATTCAAGGCCGCTCTGCCCATTCTTTGAATCGTGGCGCTGACGGCCAGTGCCAGGTCCAAGCCGGAATCAATCAGAGTCCCATCCAGATCAAAGACCAGAGCGCGGACACCAGCAAATCGACGAGATTCTCGAGTCATAGAATTGAATTATTCGCGGAATCGCATTATTCGCGCGAAAGTCTGGCTCCTTCATTGTAACTAAATCGGCGGTGGTGAACCGTGGTCAATAGGGAGGGAGCCCGGGAATCGCTACACGGCTCCGAAAAATAAGCCGAATTCACGCCCGCTACCGTTGAGGCGTAGCGCTAACGTTCTTCTGCTGGTACTTCCGCGCGACCAGTGCCGATTGCTCGCTTCGAGCGATATCGTTCAGAGTTCCGGCGCGTGGCATAAAACCGTGGAGGATTCACTCAACCGCGTAGTGGGATTTCAACAAGTGCGGACGGCACGGCTGGGGGGCTCCAGTTCGTTTCAAAAGCACGCTTTCGACCGCGCGCTGAACCGGCCCGTCGAACAATCTGTGGCAACTCCTGTGGCCATAGTTCCTTGATGCTAAGACCGAACGGTCGGATTCGCAGGGGCCTGGTTTCGTCTACTTGCTATACCAATGGGCCTAGATGGGGCGTTTTCTGCCTGAGCCACCAGATTAAATTGTGCTCGTAAATCGGATTTAAGGCGCGTATGGCAGTCCAATTTTTGCACACGATCCCTGAGGCTGCGCGGTCACTGCCCCTTCTGAACCATTCCTTGGGCATTACCACGGTCTTAGCCCTATGGGCGTTGAGCCATGCGCCCCACCAGGCAAAGGAAGAATTGGTCATGATGTTGTCATGACATTGCGACAAGAGGAACATATCCTCGACGTCGCGATTGCCCTCGATAAAGTGAATATGCGGTTCGTGCAGATCGCGAAAGTAGGCTCGAGCGCGCTCCGGATGATCGGAAAATACGAGGATGGACTCTTTGTGCGTGACTAACTTCAAGGCGTCGCGATAGAACTTCAGGGGGTAAAGGGGAAATCGATCCCTCAACGAGTTGTAGTCGTCGCCGATGCGCAGAGAGAGACTGACACTGTTCGAGAAGTCAATATGGGCGTATTTGGCCCGGATCTGAGCTGTCTCGGGTATGAAGGTGAACCACTTTCTTACCGCATTTTGGTCCAGGTAGTACCGTTCAGATTGAAAGTATCCCCAAACGCCGGTGCCATCGGTGATGCGCATCGCCTGCGGATGAAAGCCGCAATCTCCGGAGGGCTCACAATAGATACGAGGCAAATTATTGGGCCACACCGCGCGCTCCTTCAGATCGTTCAAATGAAATACCTGATCGCCACGCCAAGGAGGAAAATAGAACTGCACGCCGAGACTGTTTGCGATGGTCCTGATAAAGGCGTACTGAAAGAGATGGTTCCCAAATCCGCAGGGTTTTAGGCTATGGAAGGCAATCATTGGGGCCGGCGAAAAGGGTAACACAGGCGCTCAGCGGTGGGCCAAACAGGCACATCATGCCCGTGCTGACGTCGTCGCATATTTAATAAACCAATTTGGCATTTGCCTTAATTTCAACGGCGTGTAGACGCTTTTTACGTAGCATTCTCTTGCTGATTGGGCTATAAAATGGGAATCATCCGTGCCGGCCGTCGGAGGCCAGGGCAGCCTTAGTGCGATCTGGTGCCCGGTGACGAAGTCCAGGCAGGGTGACCTGTTGCCAGGTGGCAACAATCGATAGGCGAACCCCAAGACGGAATTGATCAGCGTAATTGTCTGTACGTACAACCGTTGCAAAAGCTTACGAGTGGTTCTCGGGAGCCTCGCACAGTTGCGCGCGCCCTCCGATGCGGCGTGGGAATTGATCGTCGTCGATAACAACAGTAACGACGACAGTGCCGAGGCCATAAAAATCTTTGCCGCAAATTCGCGCACGAACGTTCAATACATTTTTGAGCCCCGGCAGGGCCTCTCTTACGCCCGGAACGCCGGTATCAAAGCCGCGCGCGGGGACGTGATCGCCTTCACGGACGACGACGTCACAGTGCATCCTCATTGGTTGTACGAACTGCAAAATGCGTTCAATAAATATGATTGCCAAGGCGTAGGCGGGAAGATTATCCCTGTTTGGAGCGGTGAAAAACCCATCTGGATGCAAGGCGAGCAGGACTTTCCATTTCGCAGCGGCGCGATTGTGAGCTTCGATCAAGGTAAAGAGCCGTACGAATTAAATATCCCACCCGTGGGCGCGAATATGGCGTACAAGAAAGCTGTCTTTGAGGAATATGGATTATTCCGCACAGACCTGGGCAAACGGGGAACCGATGCCATGGTCGGTGAAGAGGTGGAATTCTGTATGCGCCTATTTCGGGCGGGAGCTAAGGTGGTCTACGCACCACTTGCTATGGTCTACCATCCGGTGGAAGTTTCCAAACTCAGAAAGAATTTCGAGTCGCATTACTTCAACTGGGGCCGCTACCTCGCCAGGGTGGACGGATTCCCCGATGGCTCCGTACTTTATTTTGGTATACCCAGATATTTGCTGCGAAGCATTTTGTCGCAAATTTGCAAATGGGCGGTTACCTTCGATTCCCAGGAACGCTTTCGGCATAAATTGCAGATCTATGAATTTCTGGGGCAAATCAGCGAAGCCCACCGCCTCTCGACCGAAATTAAGTAGCGAACTCTTGCTGCGACTGCCTTCGCAAATGGCGTTAAGAATGGCTCGCCTGCCGTAATTTGCCATAACCACCGGTACAATCGAGAAATGTAAGGTGGGGTGTCGAATAGCGTGTGGATTGTCGTGGGGATGGTGTGCCGCGCGGCATACGCTGGAAGGGAAAAGATTGATTCTTAGAGCGCTGTTTTCCTGGGCTGATTGGCGATGTGACCAGGGACTTGCTAGTATTTCCACGAATGCTCCGGAGGGGGGCATGGTGGCTCATGGCTGACATCTTTCCCTTTAACGCCTACCGCTACAATTTGGAACGCGTCAATTTAAGCGAAGTCATCACCCAGCCTTACGACAAGATTACACCCGCCATGCAGGAGCGCTATTTGAAGCTTCCCAATAATTTGATTACGATCGAAAAGGGCAAGCCTGAGCCCGGCGATTCGGCGTCCAACAATATTTACACGCGCGCCGCGAAGGTTCTCGATGATTGGATTGAGAACGGCATTCTAGTGCGGGATGCGACGCCGGGAATCTATGTCTACTTGCAGGAATACAGGGTGCCTGGCAGTGCCAGGCGGCTTTCACGCAGGGGTTTTCTCGCGCTTGGGCGCGTCGAAGATTATTCCCAGGGAGTGGTGTTTCGTCACGAACAGACGTTGTCAGGTCCGAAGGCCGACCGCCTCGAGTTGCTGCGGAGCACGCGCACGCATACGGGACAACTTTTCATGCTGTACACGGATGCCGAACGCAGCATAGATATCCTTCTGGACGGAGTAACCCACGCTCCCGCGGCGGCCGAGGCTCGCGACGAGTACGACGTTATCCACCGCCTGTGGCCCGTGTTTGACCCCGGCACGATCGCCGAAATTTGCCGCCGCATGTCCAGCCAAAAGCTGGTCATTGCAGACGGACATCATCGTTACGAAACGGCGCTCGCATATCGCGACGAGCGGCGCCAAGGCGAGCGAGGTGACCAACCTGACCTGACGGCCCCCTGGGAAAAGACCATGATGACGTTTTTCAATACGTGCAGCGAAGGCCTGCTGATTTTGCCCACTCACCGCGTGATCTCGAATTTACCGCGATTCGATGTGGAAACTTTTCGGCGCGGTTTGGCGGATACGTTCGATCAGAAAAGCTATTCATTTGCGAGTGATGCCGCGCGAACGGTGGCTACCGACAGATTTCAGCGCGATTTGGCAGCCGGCGGGCGCCAGGGACGCGCCGTGGGGATGTACACGCCGGGCGAGTTCGCAATTTTCCGTTTGCGCCCCGACGCCCGCCTCGACGCACTAATGCCCGCCGACTCGCCGGCGCAACGCCAGCTTGATGTCGTGCTTCTTCACCGCGTGCTGCTGGAACGCGGTTTGGGGATCACGGCCGCCGCCGTCACCGCCGAGCAGAACATCACGTACGAACGCGAAATGAATGGTGCGGTGGCCGCGGTAGATCAGGGACGCGCGCAAGTAGCTTTTCTTTTAAACCCGGTGCGCGTCGAGCAAGTCACCCAGATGGCCCTGGCGGGGGAAGTCATGCCGCAAAAGTCGACAGACTTCTACCCCAAGTTGCTGAGCGGCCTTACACTGTACAGGCTGGAATAGCCCACGCAACAATTAATTAGCGGTCCAGTGCGCCGCTCAGAAGTGCACCGCGAACCAAAAGGGCGGTTGCTGCTGCCCTATTTGAAGCTCTGGACAGCCGCCGCTTCCGAGTCGTACACGTCGAATACGGTTAACAGCTTAGTGACCTGCAGGATCTCCTGGAATTTCGATCCGAGGTTAGAAAGCTTCAGCGAAGCCCCCTGAGTGCGTGCGCTGTGGTGCGAGGCGACGAGCGTTCCCAGTCCGGCGCTGTCGATGTAGGTGACGTTATCCATGTTCAATACAATCTTTTTGTGGCCTGAAGCCAAGAGGGCCTTTATCGTTTCGCGCAGAGCATTGCTTTCTTCACCCAACACCACGCGGCCCGCGAGCCCAATCACATATACGCCGTCCACTTCCCTAGTGGTCATCTTCAGTGCCACGATGGAGCCTCCTTTAATTTCCCAACGAACGAGCTTGCTTGCCCTCGCGCAATCAGTAGTAGTCCGAACACGACATGTAGTAGCCGCAAACCAGGCAGCGCAGTTTGCACTTTTGAGGTTGCAGCCGCTGGGAACAGACCGGGCAGAAGTTCAAGGGCGCCGATTGCTCTTCGCGGGTCAAATTCCCGCCTTCCGAGACTCCTGTGACCATGTGTGCGACGGGTTTTTGCACCGCCGAGCGTTATAGCACAACCCCCGAGTCGATGGGAAGCGCCGGGTCTTCAAATGGGCTGTGTTGAGGCCGTCAAAGCAGAGCACCTGGACCGCGTCACACCACGATCACGCAACCGCACTATGCTATGAGGCATCTATTCTTTAGGGACTTTTAATGATGCGAGGACTGAAAACAACTGCGCTAATCGCACTTGGCGCGGCCCTGTCGCTCTCGATGCCGCTGATTAGCCAAGCGCAGTCGCGTAGCGTCGGCTTTGCACCAGGGCGCACGGCCATGTCCTTTCGCTCCCCTTCGGCGCGCGCTCCGGTAAATTCCGGCAATCGCTTCGCGGCAGGCAATCCCGTCGGGGCCAGAGCGCCAAGGATAGGCACCCCGTTATATCCGAATTTTGCCCCGATTCCCTTCGGGTCCAGGGCTGTTCCTGGATTGGGGTTCGATTACGAGCACCTGGTGGCGGTCGCCCCGCCGCGCCGTGATCGTTTTGGACACTTGCGCAGCGGGCGCCTCATCACTCCAGTTTTTTTTGGCGGCCTGCCGTATTACGGGGACCCCTATTACGGCGACGCATATTACGGCGACGATACGGGATATGACGGCGCTGGGCTCGAGCCGCAGCCGCCTCCTTTGCAGCCGGAAATGTATGTTCCGCAGCCGCCGCAGTACGACCCGCAGTTCAATTCCCAGTTCAACCCGGGGCGCGAACCCGCATCCGCTCCGCAGGTTTCAAATGCCGCCCCCGAGGCTGTGCCTGACGCCGGTGAATTGATTCTGGTGCGGCGTGACGGCCAGGTGGCCATGGCGGTCGGCTTTACCACGGCAGGCGGCCGGCTCACCTACATAACCCGTGAGGGCACGCGGCGCTCATTTTCTCTGTCGGAGCTCGACAAGGACGCGACCCTGCAGATGAACGAAGCGAACGGCACCACCCTGACGCTTCCCAACTGACCCGACACTTGCCTGGCGTCATCAAGCTGACCTGAGATTACCCCACTGAGCGAAAATTTTCTCTGCGATACCATCCCGGGCTAGAACTTGGTTGATCGGTACGGTTCCGGCATGTAATACCCCTCGTGCGGCAGCCCGGCGCGCTCGAATTGCACGGTGGCATGGTGGATGCGGAAGTCTCGCTTCAGGCATTCCTGAACAAGCGCCAGGATCTTCGCGCTTTCCTCCATGTGCATGTCGGGGATGCGTACGTGGCATGAAAGAGCGTGCTGGTCGGAGCCGATTGTCCAGATGTGAATGTCGTGGACTTCCTGAACGCCGGGTACCGACAGGATCGATTTAGCGACCTCCGGCAGGGTCATCTGGCGCGGCAACCCTTCCAGGAGAATATGCGCGGATTCGCGCAGGATGCCGAAACTGGACCAGAACACCAGCGCTCCGATCAGAACGCCCAGCGCCGGATCAAGCCAGACGGCACCGGTGGCGCCGATGACCACCGCCGCGATCAAGATGCCGATATTCGAGAGTGCATCGCCAAAGTTATGGACCAGGAGCGCGCGGATGTTCAGATCGCGGCGCCCTCTGACCAATCCCAAAGTAATGCCGCCATTGATCGCCAGCGCGAGTATCGACAGCCCGATCATCCAACGTTCCTGGACCAGCGCAGGGTGTAGAAAGCGCTCAAATGCTTCGCCAAAAAGCGCCAGGGCCACCAGCAAAAGCAGGATGGCGTTGCTGAAGGCCGCGAGAACGCCGGCGCGCCGGTAGCCAAAGGTCTTCGAAGGGTCGGGAGGGCGCTGGGACCAGCGCGCGGCGAGCCAGGAGATGATAATGGCGGGCATGTCCGACAAATTGTGGACCGCGTCGCTGGTAAGCGCGATCGAGTGGCCCAGATAGCCGCCCGCGAATTCAAAGACAACGAGGCCAAAGGTCGCCAGCAGCGCCAGCGAAAGCACTCCGGTGGCGGGCAAACCTTGAAATTGGCTTTCGCCCGGCTGGTGTACGTGCATTTCTAATTAGTTTACTCGCGCACGCCCTGTGATTGCATCCGCGAAACTTTGGTTTATGCAGCGCCACGCCGATTTATGTCGCGGTTTATGGCGCGCAAGCTTCTCGGCAGACGCTTTATCCCTACGGGCATGAATTGTGGACAACAGCGGCGGGAATGCATTTGACTTCATCGCAGGCGGTGCCTACTATTTATTTGGTTGTTTCCCACTCGAAGAATTCCCGGCCCCGGGATCCGTTAGGCGCCGAAGCAACAAAGCGGATCCATTCGATTCAACACCATGCCAGACCAGGCCGCAAAACTGAGCTTCTGGGGGGTACGCGGCTCGACGCCGTCGATGGACCGCGCTACCTGGCGCTACGGCGGCAATACACCGTGCCTGGAGCTGGTGACCCCGGATGGCGGCCGGTTTATTCTCGATTGCGGCACGGGGTTTCGGATGCTCGGAAACAGCGGAGCCTATGCGGGGAAGAACAATCAGGGAATCGAAACGGAGATTGAAGCCGATATTTTTATCACGCATTACCACTGGGACCACATCCAGGGAATCCCATTTTTTGCGCCGCTGTATTCCCCGCGAAACCGGTTCCGCTTTTACAGCTTTCGCTCAGAGTTTGTAGGGGACGATAGCCTGAAGCGGGTGTTTGAGACGCAAATGGCGCGGCCGTATTTTCCCGTGAATTTCGGTGATATGTCGGCTGGCCGGGAATTCACCCAATTAACCGGCGGCGACCAGTTTACTTTGCGGGACACGCGGATCGCCGTCCGAGCGCTCAATCACCCCCAGGGCTGCCTGGGCTTTCGTTTCGAGACGCCCGCCGGGGTGATCGTGTACGCCACGGATAACGAGCCGGGCGTGCCCGAATTCGACTCCGCTCTCGTGAAATTGGCGGAGGGCGCCGATATTTTTATCAATGACGCGCAGTACACACCGGCGCAACTGGAGACCCGCAAAGGCTGGGGACACTCGAGCTGGCTCGCAGGCGTTGGCACGGCCAAGGCCGCGGGAGTACGCCATCTGGTCCTTTTTCATCACGATCCTGATTCCTCCGACAAGGCCCTGGATAACATTCTTCGCGATGCGCGCCGACAATTCGAAAACGTCTGGATCGCGGCCGAAGGTATGGTTATGACTCTTGGCGGGGGCGCCATGGAAATCGCCTTGAGTGCCGGCCGGGCCCATCTGAGCGAAGAAGCAAAGTCACGCATTTGCGTCTCCGGATTGACCCGGGAGGGGCGGCCCTTCGAAGAGCAGACGATAATCGGCGAAATGAGATTGCAAGGCGCCACGCTAAATCTTAAGCACCGGCCGAAACTACAATCGACCCTGCGCGTGGTCATTGAGAATCCCGACGCTGGGGTCCGGCCGCAACAGGTTTTACAAGCTTGCGTGGTGCGCGTCCATCCCGCTACCGGCGACGAGCCGGCGAATGAATCAACGGGCGAGCCGGTGGGCGTGGACATTGAATTCATCGACTAGCGGGCGCACACTGTCCTCTACCATGGACCGAACCGGGGAAGCTCCCAAGCATTCGCCGAAACAGCATTCCACGAAACAACCGTCCGCCTCGCTGATGGCCACGCTGCTACGGCAGGCTCCGCTGGTGGTCAAGAATTTTCGCCTGTATTTCACCAATCTGTACCGCCGCAAGGTGCGCCGAACCAATATTGTTGCGCCCTACGCCGCGATCTTTTACGCCACGCACAAATGCAATCTCGAGTGCAGCTATTGCACGCAGAAAGAGCCGGACGTGTTCAGCAAGGAGCTGGGTACCGCCGAGACCCTGCGCTTGCTGCGCATTATGCGGCGCGAGACCGATTCCATCGTATTCACGGGCGGCGAGCCCACCCTGCGCAACGACCTCGAAGATTTGCTCGAGGCCGCGCGACGCCGCATCGGCTTCCGCTCGGTAATGCTGATCACCAACGGCACGATGCTCGACCGGCGGCCCCGCATCTTCGATCACATTACTGGCATCGTGATTAGTCTCGACGCCCTCACCACGGATCCCACCAACGCCCTTTCGAAGCCCGCGGCGCTTCCCAAGGTGCTCGAAAATATCGCGCTGGCGAAGTCCCGCATGCCCGATCCGCGCACCATCACCATCAGCACCGTCATCGAGGAATGGAATATCGACGAGATCGAGCGGATTCTCGACTGGACCGCGGAGCAAGGCTTCGTTTTCGCCACGCAGTCCGCCCTGCGAGATAAAATGCCGAATCTGCGGCTGGTGGCGAATCCCCGGTATCTGGAGTTGGTACGCAAGATCATCGAGCGCAGCCGGCAGAAATCGCAGCCGATCAACGGGACGCCGCGTTCGATCGAAACACTGCTGCGTTTCGGCGATTTTCAGTGCTTCCCGACGATGTTTCCCCGTGTCTATCCCAATGGCGACGTGTTTTATCCCTGCGAACCGCTGAAGAAGATTGGCGGCAATTTGTTGCGCGAGGGCTCCTTTGCCAAGGTATTCGCGCGCGGGCGAAAGCTTCATGGCGAGATTCCGGCCTGCCGCGGCGTGTGCTACCTCTTTGGCAACGTGGTTTCACACTACTACGTGAACGATTTCTGGCGCCTGGCCGGGGAATACATTCGCTAGGCGGCGCGGTACGTAGGCAAGACGAAAATTCGCGGCCTACGGCAAAACTAAAATTTGCGGCCTACGGCAAGACGGGTAGTTCACGCCGAAGCTGGCTGCCTATGGTCGATTCCGCGACGCGCGCCAAGTGCTCTGCAAAAGGCCCTGCGTATAAGAAATCAGCCGCCGAACCCGCCCAGGTCACGCGAAGTTTCCATTTATCATTTTGCGGGAGTGAACCTGGATCGGCAGGCTCGGCGCGGGCCGCAATTATTTGCGCGATGGGTATTTCAATCATGGTCGTCAGCGCGACGTCCAGGACGCAAAGCCGCTCGGAACCCACAAAGAGGCGCGCCTCCACCAGCCGGTCATCGGATCGCCGATAGCGGCCGCCGTCGACAACGACCAGCGCGCCCAGCGCACGGGCCCGCGCGTCGATCAGATCAGGCGATCGGGATGAACCTGAGGGTTTCTCCGGCGAGATGAGTAAGGCGAGTGTGGCGAGCAGGGCGCCGGCGGCGATGGCGATCATCTTCAGGAAATGGTCCGGGACGAAAAAGGCCGTGAGAATCAAGCCCACCCCGCACATCAGGGCCGTCCTTCGGGCGGCGTTCCAGATGCGCGCCTGGCGCCGCAGCGCCAGTATTTTGGGGATCAGCAACACCATGGAGAACAGGGCCCAGAGTGCCCCGCGGCGTAACCTTCGCGCCAATCCGATCCGTTTTTCCGCTTCCTGCGTCATCCCCATCCGCCATTCGGCTCGATCGAGGCTCACCTCACGCCGCGCCATTCCATTTCGCGCGCCGGCGGCACCGCGGCCAAGTCAATACACCTCGATAACACTTTTTGATAATGCTTTCTGATAATACTTTTGTAGATTTTTTAATTGGCCGGACTCTCCACGCCGCCTCTAATACGCTACAATCATCACACGGAGATCATGGCGGAAGCGGTTTCATCCACGCAAGGCAGCGACACCAGGGACGCCAACCACAAAGACCAGCCGCCGCGGGGCTTGCGCGCAACGTTGCGCGCTTTGCGCCATCGAAACTTCCAGCTCTTCTTCAGCGGCCAGCTCATTTCGCTAATAGGCACCTGGATGCAGAATATCGCCCAGGACTGGCTGGTCTACCGCCTCACCGGTTCGTCGCTGCTGCTTGGTGTGGTCGGATTCGCGGGCCAAATTCCTGTATTCCTCCTCGCGCCAGTGGCCGGGATCGTGGCTGACCGCCTTAACCGCCGCCGTACGGTCATTGCGACGCAGTCGGCCTCCATGATCCTGGCGCTACTCCTGGCGGGTCTGACGCTCACGCATCTGATACGCGTTTGGGAAATCATGGTGCTGGCCTCTCTGCTCGGCGTGGTTACGGCGTTTGATATCCCCGCGCGCCAAACCTTCTTGATTGACATGGTGGGCCGCGACGATCTATTTAACGCCATTGCGCTTAATTCCGCGATGTTCAACAGCGCGCGCATTATCGGTCCGGCAATAGCGGGCATTCTGGTGGCCTCGATTGGCGAAGGCTGGTGTTTTTTTTCGAATGGCGTTAGCTACATTGCCGTGATCACCGGATTGCTGTTGATGCGCTTGCCGAAGGCCGCGGCGCTCGAGCACACCGGTTCGCCCATCGAGAATATGATCGAGGGATTCCGGTTTGCGCGCCATACCACGCCCGTCCGCGCTCTCTTAATGCTGATCGGCTTGGTCAGCTTGGCGGCGACTCCCTATGCCGTGCTGATGCCCATCTTTGCCGGCCGGATCCTTCATGGCGACGCCCGCCAACTCGGCATGCTGATGGGCGCGACGGGGCTAGGCGCAGTCACGGGCAGCTTGTCCCTCGCATCGCGGAGAGGGGTGAAAGGCCTGGGGCGATGGGTTTGGGGGGCGGCGGCGGGATTGGGCGTGAGCCTCATTTTATTTTCGTTTTCACGGCATTTATGGCTCTCGATTGCGGCGCTGGTCCCAGTAGGTTTTTGCCTGATGATTCAAATGGGGTCGACGAACACCTTGCTGCAGGTGATGGTGCCTAACCGGCTTCGCGGACGCGTCATGGCGCTCTACTCGATGATGTTCGTGGGCATGGCGCCCATCGGGGCACTGCTGGCCGGGGTAGTGGCCGCGCGAATCGGCGCCCCTCATACGGTGGCCATCGGCGGCTTTGCTTGCCTGATTGGCGGAGTTATTTTCGCGCGCCGCCTGCCCTCGTTCCGAGGAGAGGCGCGGGACCTGATCCGCGAGCAAGAGATGATCGCGGGTGACCCGACCACCTCGGTTCCCGTTTCTCGCGCCTGAAGGTTTGACCGCGAGAAAGGCAGAAATTCTCCACTCCGATTCGCCAACCAACGGGTCCATTCGGCGGGACTATGGAGATGGCGTCGCGGAAACCCTGGCAGTCATTGGAGAAGCATCTCGCTCTTGTTCAGTTCGCCAGAGCTTTATTTGGGCGGAGCTTACATCGCTGCAGGCGAAAAAGCCCGTCTCTCCGGCCCGAAAAAGGCGACACCGATGAATCACGACCACGAGCACTCCGCTGCTCCGCACGCTGGTCAGATGCCAGCCATGCACGGGAGCCATGACCGCCATGCAGGACATTCCGTGGCGATGTTCCGGGACAAGTTTTGGCTTAGCCTTGCGCTCACGATTCCGGTAGTCGTGTGGTCGGAGGATGTGCAGCGTTGGATTGGCTACACCGCCCCAGTTTTTCCCGGTTCCAAATTCATCCCCCCGATTTTGGGAACGATTGTCTTCTTTTACGGCGGAATTGTTTTTGTCCGCGGTGCGTGGAGAGAACTAGCCAGCCGTAAACCAGGGATGATGACGTTGATCAGTCTGGCGATTGTCGTCGCGTTTTCGACGTCCCTTGCGGCAACGTGTGGGGATTTTCGATGTTGATGTTTGGTGGGAACTCGCGACACTTATCACGATAATGGTTCTCGGCCATTGGCTGGAGATGAAAGCTATCGCCCAAGCACATGGGGCGCTCGACGCACTGGCAGCACTGTTGCCGGATACCGCAGAACGCGTGAGTGGCTCCGCGACTGAGAAGGTCCCCATCTCCCAACTGCACCTTGAAGATGTCGTCCTGGTGCGCCCGGGTGAGAGGATACCGGCGGACGGAATAATTGTTGAGGGAACGGCGGATGTCGATGAATCGATGATTACGGGGGAATCGAAAGCGGTTACAAAAACACCGGGTGCTACTGTCATAGCGGGCACAGTTACTTCGGGAAGCAGCCTCCGAGTCCGGGTGACTGCTGTCGGTGAGAAAACCGCACTTTCTGGAATCATGCGGCTGGTTGCCACAGCCCAGGCTTCGGGTTCGCGGACGCAAGCACTGGCTGATCGCGCGGCTGCGATTTTGTTTTATGTTGCTGTGGGGTCCGGCGTTCTGACGTTCGGGTACTGGTGGATGGCAGGTGATAAGGAACGTGCCCTGATCCGAACCGCGACGGTGCTTATCATTGCTTGCCCGCATGCCCTGGGATTAGCAATCCCACTGGTAATCGCAATCTCTACCTCGATTGGCGCGAAAAATGGCTTACTGGTTAAGGACCGGCTGGCACTCGAACGCGCTCGCAATTTGAACGTGGTGATCTTCGATAAGACCGGAACGCTTACGCGCGGGTCACCCGCGCTCTCTGGGATAGCGACGGCGCCCGACACGAGCAAAGAAGAGGTGCTGGCCGTCGCTGCCAGCGTTGAGGCCGACTCGGAACATCCGATTGCAAAGGCCATCGTGACGGCAGGAAAAACACGCGGCTTGAAGATCGAATCCGCAGTTGGATTTGAAGCGCTCCCCGGGCGAGGAGCAAAAGCAGTCGTCACCGGGAAAACCACGAATGTCGGTGGCCTTCGCTTATTGACCGATCTTAAGGCTCAGGTCCCGCCGGAAATAGAGAGCACCACTCGGACCTGGGCAACTGACGGCCGCACCGTGCTCTACGTAATGGTCGATAACCGAGTTGTTGGCGCACTCGCCGTCGAAGACGAACTTCGGCCAGAATCCGCGGAGGCGGTCGAATTGCTGCATAAGCTGGGAATCAAAGTCGCCATGATCACGGGTGACTCGCGGCCTGTGGCAGACTCGGTTGCGCGCCGTCTCAAGATTGATGAAGTGGCGGCGCAAGTTCTCCCTTCTGACAAGGCAGCAGCAGTGAAGAAATTCCAATCGGGAGGAAAAAGGGTCGCCATGGTTGGCGACGGTGTAAACGATGCTCCAGCGCTTGCGACCGCGGATGTGGGAATCGCAATCGGTGCAGGCACGGACGTGGCAATCGAATCCGCGGGAATCGTTCTCGTGCGGAGTGATCCTCGCGATGTGGTCGGCGCCATTGAACTGTCTCGCGCCACGTACCGGAAAATGGTGCAAAACCTGATTTGGGCGACAGCCTACAATCTGGTTGCGATTCCAGTTGCTGCAGGATTGTTCATCCGCTGGGGAGTCGATCTGCCGATGAGCGTTGGCGCGATGGCCATGAGTCTGTCCACGATTATCGTGGCGGTAAATGCCCAACTATTGCGCCGCTTGAATTTGCGCCGTGAGATTGCCAAAGGTTCGTCGCTCGTCCCCGCATTTTGAATGTGGCTCGGCTCAATAATCAGTTACCGATAAGCACGGAGGTCGCAATGGGATCGATTCTCGTATGCCATCATCCGGGCGCAATCCAGTTGCTTCTGACGTTCACTGCCAGACAGCTTTAATGTCTACAGATCGAACTGGACCAAGAGCGCAATCCAATCTGCGTTTCCGGCGTGACATTGTTCGCGCGTGGCACTGGTGATAGACTTTGGAGATGTCGCCTAAGAAATCCGTTGGTAAGAAATCCGGTAAATCTCCCGCCGCCAAAAAAATGGCGAAGCCCGCACGCAAGAGATCGGGCCCGGTGAAGAAATCGCGGCCGGCTGGGTCTGCAAAAGCTGCGTCTGCAAAAACCGATCGGCGCGCCGCTTCGACAAAAAAGGGCTGCGCCGAAGCCGCAAGCCCGTCTCAAGAAGAAAATGCCCCGGCGAGCGGCTCCGGCTTCAAAGACCGCTTCCCGGACCGACAAGACGCCCGGCAGTAAAGCACGGCTGGTGGAATCCGCCGCGAGAAAAGGCCTGGGGGCCGCAGCGGCCGGCCAATCGGGCGATGTCGAAGGTCTGTCGACGGTCGCCGACGCTGATTCCGAGAGTGTGACGGAACTGGTCGAGGAAGGCCAAGCGTTTGAGGCCGAGGTGGTGAGCGGCGTGGAACGTGCTTCCGACGCCGAGGAACACGAAGTCACCACGGAGGAAGTTTCTGAGGACGACATTCCTCCTGAATACGGAGGCAGTGAATAATCTTGTGCCGTCAGGATAGCGATGGAGATATGCTGCCCGCGCGTAGCTGAGACGCAGGCGCCTGTTGCTCCGGCTCCGCGGTTTGTGCGCCATCTGTCTCCCTGTCTTTTTCCGTAAAATTTCCCTTGCCTTATCTCCAAACCACTCCCAACCTGCGTTCTGCAGTTGCCTTTTTAAATTATCCATTCGCAAGCGCTTCGCTGCGCGGGAGCCGGCTTTCATGACCGACGGCCGCGAGGTCGAGCGATGTCTGTGATCGACGTGCTCTGTGGCCGGCCGCTCCCCTCCATGGATGAGCAAGGAGAGAGGCTCGGCCCTCTGGCGGGAATTCCGGTTTTTGGCCTGGACGCGCTGAGCTCCGCGGCGTACGGGCCGGAAGCTGCGCTGACCTTGTTGATTTCGCTCGGCGCGATGGGCGTGGCCTACATTGTCCCCATCACAATCAGCATCATCGCTCTTCTGCTGATCGTCTATCTTTCCTATCGCCAAACCATCGCGGCCTATCCGCAGGGCGGCGGCTCTTACACTGTTGCTGGTCAGAACCTCGGCCCTTTTGCGGGCTTGCTGGCTGCGGCGGCTTTGATGATCGACTACGTCCTGACCGCCGCCGTGGGAATATCCGCCGGCGTTGGAGCGTTAGTCTCCGCCATCCCATCTCTCGAACCGCACACATTGTGGCTGTGCCTGGGGATTTTGGTGCTGATCGTCCTGGTGAATCTTCGCGGTGCCCGTGAGACGGGCGTAGCCTTCATGATTCCGACCTATCTGTTTCTCGGCACGCTGCTGACCACGATCGTTCTGGGCGTGGTGAAATCGGTGGCGGCCGCCGGGCACCCCATGCCCGTCGTGCCGCCCGCTCCGCTGCACCCCGTCACGGCGATGGTGAGCGCCTGGCTGCTTCTCAAAGCGTTCGCCAGTGGTTGCACGGCCATGACCGGCGTCGAAGCGGTCAGCAACGGTGTAACGGCTTTTCGCGAACCGGTGGTTAAATCCGCGCAGCGCACCCTGACCGTGGTGATCGGTTTCCTGATGGTCTTGCTCGCTGGGATCGCCTATTTATGCCGAGCCTACCAGGTCGGAGCCACCGAAGCAGGCCCCGGATATCAAAGTGTGCTTTCGCAGCTGACGGCGGCGGTAGTGGGCAGAAATGGGTTTTACTACCTCACCATCGCGGCCATCCTGCTGGTGCTCGCGCTTTCCGCCAATACCGCTTTTGCGGATTTTCCGCGCCTGTGCCGGCTGATTGCCGAGGACGGTTACCTGCCGAATCCTCTGGCAGTCCGCGGCCGCCGCCTGGTCTATACCGTCGGAATCGCCGTCCTCGCCGTTCTTTGCGGAGCGCTGCTGATATTGTTTGGGGGAGTTACCGATCGCCTGATCCCTCTGTATGCCGTCGGCGCGTTTCTGGCGTTCACGCTATCGCAGGCCGGCATGGTGGCGCACTGGAGGCGTACCGGGGGCCCGGGATCGCGCCTGGCGATGCTGGTGAACGGTGTCGGCGCCATCGCCACCGCCGCCACCGTGGTCATCGTGACCGTCACCAAATTTCGCAGCGGCGCCTGGATCACCACGCTGCTGATTCCCGCAATCCTTTTCCTGATGTATTCAATCCACCGCCACTACGACCAGATTTCGGCGCAGATCGCCGATGCGCCGCCCATCGCTCCCGGCGACATTGGTAAACCCATCGTGGTGATGCCCATATTTTATTGGAACAAAGTCGCGCGCGTGGGTGTAGAGGTGGCTCTGGCCTTGTCTCCTGAAGTGTACCTGCTGCATGTGGAAACTCAGGGCGAACGGCTGGAATTTACCGACCGCTGGAACGAACTCATCGCGGAGCCGGCGCGTCTCGCGGGCCTGGCGACGCCCAAACTAATTGTGATTCAGTCTCCTTATCGATTTGTGATCACCCCGATTGTCGATCACATTCTTAATCTTCAGAAAACGATGCCACAGCGCCAGATTGCCGTGATCATCCCGGAACTGGTGGAGAAGCACTGGTATCAGTATTTTCTCCATAACCAGCGGGCCAAATGGCTCAAGTCGGCCTTGCTGCTCAAGGGTAACAGCAAGATTATCGTTATCAGCGTGCCTTGGTATCTGCACTCCTAGGAGTTCAGCGACGGCTCATGAAGGCGTCCCCATCCCGCTTCTACATTGGCCCTCAAGCCCGCCATCAAGCACGGTAGGTACAGTACTTTCAAACGCGTCGGAGCCGAGATTTTAGAACAGAGGAAAAATTTCACCGCTTCTCCACGCCGGCCTTTTTGGCGGTTCGCTGCACCGGCTGACCACCGCGAAAAAGCTCATCGAGGTTTCCGTCGCTTATTCGCGGTACTCGGGGGATTCGCGAAGCGCTGGGTTGGGCGCTTCCTCCTGATGCGGTCGGGGCGTTCGGGTGGCGGCGGGGCGCTATAGGGGCTGGCCATCCCGCGATATTCTTTAATTCCGCCACATTATTGTTGCACCAGGAAAAGGAATCGCTGGTCGAACGGCGCTCCCAACAGCGGCTGCATCTTGGCGCGAAAATCTAGCGTATGCGCCGCTGATTCGTGGTTGGTGAAAGATGCTTCATCCTTCCAGACTTCGATAATGATCATGTGGTTCGCATGGCCGCCGACCTGAGCGGTCAGTTCGACGCGCTCGTTTCCCGGATCCTTGCGGGTGTCGGCCGCGTACTGTTTGATCGTGGTGGTGCCCGCCACAGTGTTCTGGGGAAAGACATCGGCGAATGTAACTACATAAAGGGGCGCCACCACTTTGGGCGCCTGTAAGGGATCGGGCTGCCCCTGTTGAGCGAAAATCCTGCCGCCGGAAGTCCCCAGCGTCAGTGCCAGAGCCGCTAAAGCAATTGCCGGCAAGGTAAAGCGCATGCGATGCATTCGATTCCTCCTTGGATGTGCGAGTTTACGCAAACAGATGGGCATTTGATACTTTCCTTGCGCAGTCTTCCAGATTCCGCTGAGTGCCGGATTCTAACGCGAATTTTAGTTCCGTGATTTTGCTTCACGAGCTTCGCATTCCTCAACTTGCAGATCGAGTTGAGGCCGGCTCTGTTCCAAAATAGCACGCTCCCGCGCGGGCTAGGATCTAAGATTTGTCTTGACGAAATGAAACAGATGTTTAAAACTATTGTTTTATATGATAGCCAGACGCGCGAATCTTAATCCCGCGGCGGCCAGTCGCACCTTGACCCGCACCGTTCCCCGTACCAATTCGGGCGGGTCCGCGCCGCGTATCGCGCCCGATCCCACCCGCAGCAAGCTGTTACAGGCCGCCGGCGACGTTTTTGCCGAAGTTGGCTATCACGCCGCCACGGTTCGCGAGATTTCACGGCGGGCCGGTGCCAATGTCGCCGCGGTGAACTATCACTTCGGAGACAAGCTCGAGTTATATACCGCCGTGCTGCGGGAAACGATGCAGGGGCCTTCCCTGGAAGCGGTCCGCGTCGCGCTCGACAGAAAAGCGCCGCCGGAGGAAACCCTTGCCGAAGTTATCAAGGCGATGCTGGCACGGATATGCTCTGGCGATAATCGCGACCGCAGGTGGCGCTTGATGATGCACGAACTATCGCAGCCTACGCCGGCGATGTCTCGCGTCATTGACGAAACCAGCCGCCCCTTATTTGACCGGCTTCGTGAATTGATCGGGTCGATGATTGGGTTGCCGCGCGACCACGAAAAGACGCGCCTGTGCACCAACAGCATCGTCGGCCAGGTGGTTCTCTACGCTCACTGGCGCCCCGTGCTGGCGAAAATCTGGCCGGAATTGAAGATGACCCCGCCGCAGGTTGCGCGCATCGCAGAGCACATTGGCGAATTTTCGCTCGCCTATCTTCGCGAGGTTGGCCAGGGCACGGAAAAGGCCGGCGCCTGGACGCGGCGGGCATTGCCAGCGGTAAGGAGACGCAAATGACAGAGCAGCAGATTGCCGACACAATCCCGCAATCGCGCGATATCCCCAGGCAGGCCGGCGCGCCCAGAGAAGTGACGCCGGCTCCGGCTGCGCCGAAGTCGCGTCGTATGCTGCTGGTGCTCGCGGTGGTCGGGATTCTGGTAATCGCCTTTTTTATTTGGCGAGGCTTCTTCGCTTCACCCGGCGTGCCTCCCAATATTGTGGCGCTCAGCGGCCGCATCGAGGGTGACGATTCGGCGGTGGCGCCCAAGACCGCCGGCCGCATTCTCGAGGTGCGCCAGCGCGAGGGCGATACCGTTAAGGCCGGGGACGTCATCGCCGTTTTGGACGATGAGCAGATTCGGGCCCGGGAATCCGCCGCCCGGGCCGCGCTGTCCTCGGCCCAGGCTAACACCAAAACGGCGCAAGCGCAGATCGCCGTGTTGCAGCAGCAATTGCAGCAAAACGAATTGCTGACCTCGCAGGCCAAGCTCGACGCGCAGGGCCGGGTGCGCCAGGCGGAAGCTGATCTCGCCGCGGCGCAGTCCGATCTGGCGCAGCAGCAGGCCGCTTACGATCTCGCGCTCTTCGATAAGGATGCCTATACCCGGCTTGCGCAATCGGGAGCCGTTTCCGAACGCCAGGGAAAACAAGCCGTGGCTACAGCCGATCAAACCGCCGCCGCGGTGGCTGCGGCCCAACGCCGCGTGGAAGCGGCGCAGGGCGCGCTGCTCACCGCGCAGGCCAATCTTTCCAATGAAGGAATTCGCCAGTCGCAGGTTGTCGGCGTGCAGAAGCAGATTGCCGAGGAACAGGCGCAGATCGCCGGCCTCACCGACGTCGCCCGGCAAGCCGAGGCGCAGCTCGCCGAAGCGGAGGCCAATCGCCAGGATTTGACGGTGCGCGCGCCTTTCAACGGAACCGTCATGACGCGTACTGCCGAACCGGGAGAAGTGGTGCAAGCGGGAACCGCCATCATCACCCTGCTCGATCTCAGCAAAGTATATTTGCGCGGGTTTATCCCCGAAGGCGAAATTGGCAAAGTTGCCGTGGGCCAGCCCGCGCACGTTTTTCTGGATTCAAATCCGAAGCAGCCCCTGAATGCGTATGTCTCGCGTATCGATCCGGAAGCCACCTTCACTCCCGAAAATACTTATTTCCAGAACGACCGCGTCAAGCAGGTAGTCGGTGTGAAGCTGCAGATGAAGGAAGGCATTGGCCTGGCCAAGCCGGGCATGCCGGCCGATGGAGAAATCCTGGTGCAAGGCAATACGTGGCCGAAGCGCTAAGGCGCGCGCGACGCCCGCAGCGCAGGTCCCACTCGGCAAAGTCCAGGGCTGCGGAATTTGCAGGGCCGGCGGAAAAATAGCGATGGCAACCACGAGTTTTGAAATCGGGGCCTCAGGCGGCCGACCGGCCGGGACGCTGGCACCCGCCATTCGGGTCGAAAATCTCACGAAGCGCTACGGCGCCATCGAGGCCGTTCGCGGTATTACTGTTGACGTACGCCAGGGTGAAATCTTCGGCCTGATCGGTCCCGACGGGGCCGGAAAAACCTCGACATTCCAAATCCTCGCCGGGGTTATGGAGCCCACGAGCGGCACGGTGACTGTCTTTGATCGTCCCGCGCGCGAAACTCGTTCGCAAACGGGCTACCTGACACAAGCCTTCAGCTTATATCCCGACCTCAGTGTGGCCGAAAATATCCGCTACATTGGCGATCTCCGCCGCGTTCCCCCGGCCCAAATCGCGGAGCGCGGACAACGCTACCTGCAAATGTTTGATATGGACCGCTTCTCGCAGCGGCTGGCGGGCCGGCTGAGCGGCGGTATGAAACAAAAGTTATCGCTGGTCTGCGCCCTGGTCCCCGAGCCGCGAGTATTACTGCTTGACGAGCCCACCACCGGCGTTGATCCCGTCTCCCGCCGCGAATTCTGGGATGTGCTCGCGCATCTGGCGGCGAGCGGACTGACGATCCTGGTGGCGACTCCTTATTTGGACGAAGCCGAGCGTTGCCACCGCGTGGCCTTCATGCATCTCGGAGAAATTCAGCAACTCGGCACGCCGTCGGAGCTACGTTCGCGCCTGCATGCGAAACGCCTGGAGTTGCGCACCGCCAACCTGGGCGAGGCCGAACGCGTGCTCTCGCCGCTCAGCGGCGATCAAGGCGAAATCATCGACGTCCAGCGATTTGGAGACCGCTTGGATCTCCTGACCCACGATCCCGCGCAAGCACGGCGCGTTCTCGATGAGCGCCTGGGCGCGGCCGGCATCGCCATTGAGGACCTGCGCATCGACAACCCCACGCTCGAAAATATCTTCGTGGCCACTCTGCGCAGCCTGGGCCACGAAATGCACGAAACCACGTTTCCCGGCCGGCACGATCACCGGGATCTCCGCGGCCAGGTGGCTATCGGCGCCCGCGATCTAACCATGCAATTCGGATCGTTCACCGCGGTCAGAAATCTCAATGTGGAAGTGAAGTACGGCGAAATCTACGGCCTGCTGGGCGCCAATGGCGCGGGCAAAACCACCACTATCAAAATGTTGTGCGGCTTGCTCGATCCCACGCGCGGTGAAATTCAGCTTGCCGGCGGCCGCGGCAGCGCGCTCGCGCGCTCGCAGGGCGTGCGCCAGCGCCTCGGGTACATGTCTCAAAAATTTTCGCTCTACGACGATTTGACCATTCAGGAGAATCTTGAATTTTTTGCCGGCGTGTACGGCGTGCCCGAAAGCGAGCGGGAGGAAAAGCGCCAATGGGTGCTCTCTTTTTCCGGCCTGGAAGGCAAGCAGAATCAGATCACCGGCAGCTTGCCCGGCGGCTGGAAGCAGCGCGTGGCCTTCGGCGCCGCCATCATGCACGAGCCAAGCGTCCTGTTCCTAGACGAGCCTACCTCCGGGGTCGATCCGCTGGCGCGCCGCGCGTTCTGGACCATGATCAACCGCCTCGCCGATGCCGGCGCCGCCGTCCTGGTAACCACTCACTATCTCGAGGAAGCCGAGCAGTGCAATCGGCTCGGACTAATGGTCGCCGGTGAATTCGTGGCCGAAGGCAGCCCCAGCGGCATCAAGAGCCGCCAGACCGGCCACCTGCTCGAGTTTCTCGTAGATCAGCCCCAGCGCGCCGCCGATCTTTTAAAAAATGACGCCGAACGTTGGAGAGTGGCGCTATTCGGCGACCGCTTGCACGTTATCACCGATGACGACGTAGAGAAGGCTCAGCAAGACACTACGGAAAAATTGCGCGCTCGAGGCATTCGTGTTCTGGACGTGCACGAGGGCCGCTTCACTCTCGAGGATGTATTCATCAGCGTCGTCGAGAAGGCGCGCCAGCAGGGCCTAGTGCCACCCGACGAATAGAGGAGCGCAATGCGCCGTATCTTCGCCCAAACTCGCAAGGAATTGACGCAGATCGTCCGCGACTATCGCACCCTCGCTCTCGCTCTCGCGCTTCCGCTCGTTCTTTTGCTGCTGCTGGGGTCGGCCATCTCGCTGACCGTCGACAACCTGCCGATCGTCGTGCAGGACCTCGATCACACGCCCGCGTCCCAGCAGTACATCGATGCGTTTCGCGCTTCGGTCACCTTTCACGTGGTCGCGTGGCCCGACGACCGGCGTCCCGAGGATGCTCTTACGGCCAATAGGGCTCGCGCCGTCCTGATCATCCCCGGAAATTTCGGCCGTGATATCGCCCGCGGAGTTGCGTCGCCGGTGCAACTACTGGTCGACGGTTCCGACTCCAACACCGCTCGCCTGATTTCCGGCGATGCCAGCGAGATCACCCAGGCGTTCAACACGAGCATGGCGGGCGCCGCACATCCGCAGCCGGTCGTCGCGTCCATGCGGCTGTGGTACAACCCGGGACGCTCGTCCAAGAAGTTTTACGGCCCGGGAATATTCGTCCTGGGTATCTCCATGTTTCCGCCTCTACTGGCCTCGCTCGCCATGGCCAAGGAGGGCGAGCAGAAAACCATCCTGCAGGTCTACGTTTCCAGCATCTCGGCGCACGAGTTCCTGCTCGGCAAAATTTTTGCGTTCATGATCGTCGCGCTTGGCGAAGCCTCGCTGATGCTCGTTTTGCTGTTCACTTATTTCGGCTTGAACCTGGCCGGAGATCCCACGCCCTTTCTGGTGGCTACCGTGTTGTACGCGTTTTGCGTGGCCTCGTTTGGAATCATGGTGGGCGCGGCCATTCCCAGCCAGGCTGCGGCCATGCAGGCGGTGGCTCTCGGCGGCTTCCTTTTAGTGTTTCTCCTTTCCGGCTTGATCTACCCGATCTCTAACATTCCCGCCGGTCTCCGCTGGCTCTCGAATCTGATCTGGGGCCGTTATTACATCGAAATCGTGCGCGACGCACTTTTGCAGGGCGGCGGCTGGCCGGCCACCTGGTACAAAGTCCTCGAAATCGCCGCCACCGGCGGCATCTTCTATACGCTGGCATGGCGCACCATGCGGCGCATGCAGGTGAGGGCCTAACGATGCGCGCCATCAAGGATCTGTTCCGAAAATTGTTCAACTACCGCGTCCGCGCGCTGATCCAAAAGGAATTCCGGCAGATTCGCCGCGACCGCCGCCTGGCCATCTCCCTGATCCTGCCCCCCACCCTCCAGTTGCTCCTATTCGGTTTTGCGCTCAGTGCCACGGTATCGAATATCCGCCTGGGCGTGGTCGACGATAGCAGGACCCCCGAAAGCCGCGAGCTGATCGCCACGCTCACCGAGAGCAAAAGCTTTCGATCCGCCGGCTACTATGCCTCAGTCGATCAACTGGGCGACGCCCTCAGCCGCAACAAGCTCGACGCCGGAATCGTGATCCCCTACGACTACGTGCGCCGCCTCGAGCGCGGGCAAACCGTCACCGTACAGTTTCTTCTGAACGCCATGAACGCCAACACCGCCGCCATTGCGCAAGGCTACGCCGAGGGCGTCTTGCAAACTTACAATCGCGGTCTGGCGGGCCAAGGCATTCACGCCAACTTCACTCCGGTCGCCGCCTCCGACGTCAGCCGCCGCGGCGCAGGTGCTGCTCCAGCCCGATTATCTTTACAATCCCGGCCTGGTGGCTTCCTGGTTCATCGTTACCGGCGTTTTCGGCTTGCTCCTCATCCTCAACGGCTCCATCGTCGCGTCCGCGGCCATGGTCAAGGAGCGGGAGCGCGGCACCATCGAGCAGTTGCTGATGTCTCCCGCAGGCACCTACGAAATCATCATCGCCAAAATCGCGCCGCTCTTTATGCTCTTGTGCCTGATGGTGTTCTTCGTCATCGGCATGATGCAGCTGGTGTTTCACGTCCCGTTTCATGGCGCTCTGTTGTTGGTTCTTTCTGGTGCGGCGCTGTGCATTCTCTGCGGCATCAGTATCGGCACCGTGATCGCCACCTTCAGCAAGTCCGCGGAGCAGGCGCAGCTCACGAGCTTTTTTGTCAATCCGCCGCTCTCCACTCTGTCCGGCGCCTTTTACCCCATTGAAGCCATGCCGCGCGTCCTGCAGCGCTTGACGGTTTTCAATCCGGTCTACCACTTCGTGGTTATTTCTCGCGCCACGCTGCTCAAGGGCAGCGGATTTGCCGCGCTCTGGCCGAATTTTCTGGCGCTGTTGCTGTTCACGGTCGTCCTCGTGTCGCTCAGCGTTTGGCGATTCCGAAAGCAGCTCAATTGAACCTGCCGCCGTAGGATCTCAGCGGGGAGAGATCAGCGGTAAAAGGTCATCGGGAAAGAGCCGTATATGAAAAGGCGGAACGTACATGGTGCAGCGTAAATGAAAAGCCCGGTTCATATTCGCAGTTACGTAGCGGCGCCGCTCCTGGCCCTCGCCGCCATCATCATTTCTTTCGCGCCGCCCGCTCGCGCGCAATTGGGCCCTCCCGCATCATCGTCACAAGGCTCGCAGGCCGTTCAGCTTCCGCTCTCTGGCCGCGCCGGCCAGAATGGCTCGGTCAACACCACGCAGACGCCCGTCCCCGGCGCCACCACCAGCGTCAACACGCTCAACTCCACCGTGCAGGTGCAGGGCCCGTACGCCGGCAGCGCCAACAGTACCGGAAAAATCCCTTTTTCGGGCAAGCTCAGCCTTCGTGAAGCCATCGATCGTGGCCTCGCCTACAACCTTGGCGCTGTGGATTTGGCCCAATCGGTGCGCCAGGCGCAGGGGGCCAGCCGCGTAGCCCGCAGCGCTTTGCTCCCCAACCTGAATGGCAGCGTTTCCGAAACGTACGAAACCGAAAATCTGAAAGCGCTGGGCTTCCGTTTCAATTTCCCGATTCCGGGCTTCATCTTTCCCACCCTGATCGGACCGTTCAATTACCTGGACGCGCGCGCCAGCCTCTCGCAGACAGTTGTCGACCTCACCGCGCTGAATAATTACCGCTCCGCCGCCGCGGTGTCGCGTTCGAACCAGCTTTCCTCGCTGGACGCGAAAGATCTGGTGGTCCTGGCGGTTGGCGGCACCTATCTTCAGGTGCTGGCCGCCAAGGCGCGCGTCGATTCCGCCCGCTCGCAACTCGATACCGCCAATGCGCTCTACCAGCAGACCCTGCAGCAGCGCAGCGTGGGCCTGGTGGCGCAAATCGATGCCAACCACAGCCAGATCCAGGCGCTCACCGAGCAGCAGCGCCTGCTCTCCTTGCAAAACGATCTGGCGAAGCAAAAAATTAGTCTCGCTCGCCTTACCGGCCTCCCGCCCACCGATCAGTACGACCTGACCGACGACCTACCTTACCAGCCCGCCCCGGCCATCGAGTTTGCCGACGCCCTCAAGCAGGCGTTCGATCACCGCGCGGATTTGAAGGCCGCGGAGTCGCAGGTGCGCGCAGCGGAACTCTCGCGCTCCGCCGCCCGCGCCGAGCGCCTGCCATCATTTTCAGTAAATGCCAACTACGGCGCCATCGGCACGAACCCCGCGCAGGCCAAAGGCACCTACACGGTGGCCGGCACTCTTCGCGTTCCCATCTGGCAAGGCGGCCGCGCCGGAGGCGATGTTGAGGAAGAGGATGCCGCGCTGGCGCAACGCCGCGCGGAAATCGAAGACCTGAAGAGCTCCATCGAAAGCGAAGTCCGCAACGCCCTGCTTGATTTGCAGACGGCCTCGAGCCAGGTGGAGCTCGCGCAAAAAAATCTCGACGTCACTAAGGAAACGCTCGATTTGACGCGGCAGCGATTTGAGGCCGGCGTCACCGATTCGGTCGAAGTGGTGCAAGCCGCGCAAACCGTCGCGAGCGCTCAACTCGATTACATCAACAGCCTCTTTGCGCACGGCATCGCCAAGCTCAGCCTCGCCCGCGCCGTGGGCGGCGCCGCCCAAAGCCTTCCCCAATTCTTGAAGCTGCCATAATGTTTGAAGCCTCCTAAAATCTCTGAGGCTTTCTCGACCGGCGGGTGCCCCACACGTCGTTCTTACGTGGGGGGTTTTTGATCTACCGTGGGAAACCGGAACAAGGACTTGGCTTTTTTTGAGTCACGAAACGCGGGCTTTCCGGTCGCGCCGCCGCGGCACCTGTCGCGGCACGACCCGCCCCTCAGAATCCGTAAACCTTCGCCGGATTATCCACCAATATCGTCTTGCGCGTACCCGCTTCCGGCGCCCACGTCGGAAGCAAATTGAACACGCGCCCATCATCAATTTGAAAAAGCGGCGTGATCTCGTCGAATTTTCGTCCCGGAATCTGCGCGGGGTGCGGCCAGTCAGTGGCCCACAGTATGCGCTCCACGTTTGTCGCGATCAGCGCTTTGGCTATCGGCGCGACGTCCGGATAATCCGGCGCCATCATCGAGCTGCGATAAGGCGCCGAGATTTTGACGTACGCTTTGCCTGCCTTTACCAGCTTTAGCAGCGTATCGAATCCAGGCTGGCCAACCCCGAGCGCCGCCTGCGTGCCCCCAAAGTGATCGAACACAATCGGCACCGGCGCCGCCATCACGTCGTCGGCCATCCCCGCAATCACCGCAAGCCGCGTATACACTTGCACGTGCCACCCTCGCGTCTTGACGCGTGCGATGGCCGCCTGCAGCCGCTTGCGCCCCAGCGCGGGATCGGTCTGCCCCGCAGTTTCAAGATTGACGCGTATGCCCCGGATTCCCGCGCGATGCATATCGTCAAGCGACGCCTCGGGCGTCTGTTCGTCGATCACCGCCACGCCCCGGCTGCTCGCCCCCAGCTGCTTCATGGCGCCGAGGGTGCACGAATTATCCGTGCCATAGACGGAAGGCTGCACCAGCACCACGCGGCTGGTGTGTAGCGCCCGGTGCAGGGCGCGCTGTTCCACCACCGAAGCCTGCTCCGGCGTGTAAGGCCGCACCGGCGCAAATGGGAAACGCTGCGGGTCCCCGAATACATGCGTATGGCAGTCGCAAGCTCCCGTAGGCACATCGAAATTCACGGGGGTCGACGGCTGCGCAGCCGTCGCGCACAAATTGGCTCCGCCTCGAATCGCCGAAGCCGCTGCTGCGGCCGCCGCCCCCATAAGCACCTTGCGTCGTGATAGCAAACGATCCTCCACGGTTATTCGGCGTGCGGCGTAATGACGTGTCGCCTGATTCCCATCCGGGGATGCCGAATGAGCCGTTACTCCCGCCAGGCAAGCACAGCGGATTTCGAGAAAAACTTTGGACCAGCTAAAAACCGGGAACGCCGGTGGCCGCGGAGCGGGTTTCCTCGGGAATACCCACGCCAAACCGCAGCCGTTCAAAGTAGGCTTGGCCCAGCGACATCAAGCCGGTATAGAGATATCCCCACACGAAAAGCAGCAGGAACGGGATGGTGGCGTAGTTTTCGTTTTGGATCGCGTAAACGATGGTGGCGGCGAAATAAAGTCCCAAGGCCACCTCGATGTAGGGCAGCCATCCGGCGCGGTTGCGGTACTGTTTCTGGCCCTGCGAGCGCGCGCCGGATGGGCCCTCGATCTTATATTTCGGAGTGCGGACGAATTCGGAAGGTATGCCCAACAGGGCTTCCAGCACGCCTTTGGCGTTGCGCACGGATAGTCCGATACCTACGGCCATCACCAACGGCAAATAGATCACCGTGCGCTTCCAGCTTTTCGGAAAAAGCGCTCGCTCCGCCGTCAAATAGAAGCCGGAAATCGAGCAGCTCGAAGCCAGGAAGAGCGGGAGGTCGATTAAGAGCATCTGAAACCAGCCCTGATAAAAACGCACGATCATAGCCGGCAGCAGCAACGTGGAAAGCGCGATCATCAGCGGATAACTGATGCCGGCAGTCAAATGGAATACGGCCTCGATCTTCACCCCTACGGGCACATCGGAGCGCAGAACCCGCGGCAGAATTTTCTTCGCCGTCTGCAGCAGCCCTTTGGCCCAGCGCGCCTGCTGCGCCTTGAAGGCATTCATCTCAATGGGCAGCTCCGAGGGGCACTCGACGTTCGGGAGATAGACGAACTCCCAGCCGCGCAATTGCGCGCGGTAAGAAAGGTCGGTGTCTTCGGTAAGCGTATCGTGCTGCCACCCGCCCGCATCCTCGATCGCCACGCGCCGCCACACACCTGCGGTTCCGTTGAAATTAAAAAAATGGCCGCTGCGCGAACGCGATCCATGCTCGATGACAAAATGGCCGTCGAGCAGAATGCTTTCCACTTCGGTGAGCGCCGAATAGTCCCGGTTTAAATACGTCCAGCGCGTCTGCACCATCGCGATCTTTGGGGGCGCCAGGTACGGCAGCGTCCGGCGCAGGAAATCCGCGCTCGGAAGGAAATCGGCGTCAAAGATGGCAATAAATTCACCGCTGGCCCACTTAAGCCCCTCCGCAAGCGCGCCGGCCTTGTACCCGTCCCGGTTTTGGCGATGCAGGTAGCGAATGGAGACGCCCAGCGCCTGCGTGCGTTCTACGCAAAGCCGGGCAACCTCCTGGGTTTCGTCGGTCGAGTCGTCCAGCACCTGTATTTCCAGCAACTCGCGGGGATACTCAAAGCGCGACACCGCTTCTACCAGCCGCTCGATTACGTAGCGCTCGTTATAGATGGGAAGTTGCACGGTAACGCGTGGCCATTTGCCGATACCCGGTGGGGGTCCAGGAACGTTTTGCCGATTTTTTAGATAAGTATAAACAAGATAGTACCGGTGCAGGCCGTACGCGGCGAGCACCACCAGCACCGCAAAGTACGGGATCATGATGGCGAGATCGAAACCGTTCAGCTGGTAGAGGCCGCGGAACGGGTTGCGGCTGGGTTCGGTGAATTTCGACCAATAATCTGCGAATCTGCCCTGCAGTGCCAGCGTAAGTGCGACGTTGCAGAGACTGGACAATAGATTCTCCCACGCGACTGAGAACCACCGCGCAACTAGTCAAATATACAGTCAGTTAGAGGCGCCCCGTATCGTGCCGGACACACTTTTGGCGCGAGCATGATCGATTATACGGAGCCGCCCGGTTGTGTCAACGGTGCTGCGTTAATTGGTGAGCGGCCATGGGGATGGTGGAGCCCGATAGGCGCGATTGACGCTCCCGCGCCGCGAGCCGCGATTGCGCAGCAGATGGCCCCAATCACAAAAAAATAGTAGTTCGCGAAAGCCTGTTTGTTAAACGCCAGGAATAAGAGAAAACCGAACGCGAATGAAGCCGAAAACCCCGCTGGGTTCCGCGGTGCTCGCCATAGGCAAAGCCCCAGCGCCGCAGCCAAGGCAATTACGGAACACAAGAAAGCTGTCGACGGCTGCGTTGCGGGATGTCCGCGAAAACCCCACCAGACCAGATAACTCAGCGCATCCCACCGGAATGGGCCCATTAGCTGCACGCGAACCACCGATTTCCAGAACGCCTGCAAATTCCACAGTGCGAACGGCAGGGTAATCGCCACAGCTACTGCGACTGTCTGCCCCGCCAAGTAAACCCAATCGCGCCATCTCCAGCCAGGTGCCAGTAATAAAAAGCTGAGAGGCAGCGCGATGATCGCATATTGCTTTACAGCGATCAGAAGCCCCAAAGCCGCGGCCAGCAGCAACCCGCTGTGGCGGCTATTCCAACTACTCGATGGAATGCGCGGGCCGACCGCCTGATCTGCCGAATGGTGCCTCGCAACAAAGACCGTTGCCGCCAGCAGCAGCAGCACGAAAGGCTCGGTCCAGCCGCGCGCCAGCACAAAAAAGACGCGTGGAGTAAACAGTAGGAGCGCTGCCGCCAGTTTTGGAACGGGTGCGCGTCCCGCATAGTCGCCACGGTCCGCGTATCCCCCCTCCGGATATCCAATCACCGCCGCTGCCAGCACTAGGGCCAGCGCCTCGGCATAACGATAATCCCTCGCAACGACGTACCCCATCGTCGAGAGCAACAGGCTCAGCGGCGGGTAGACGAAGCCGAACTCGAGCCGGTCGTTTACCACCAGGCCATTTCCGTATGCCGGCGCATGCCCAGGAAACGTGCTGTGGTAAATGTCGGGAAACGTCATGGCGTAAGGGTTGCCCCCGTGCAGAAGCTCCCGGGCGCCGTCCTGCTGAAACATCCACACGTCGATATGCGGTCTTGGCGATGCGTGGATCATCCAAATGCCGAGCAGCAGGCTCACGGCAAGCAAGGCCGGAAACCACACCGCTGCGAACGCCGGAGCCCTGCTGAGTCCGGCAATCACCAGCAAAACAGCGAGAGCCAGGCCCAATTGAAACGGCCACAACTGCCAGCCGCTGCGATGCGGCAGGTCGGTGCCCGGCCAGCTCGCGAAGAGCACGGCGAATTGAATGGCGAGCCCTCCGCCAAGCAGCTGCGCCGGCAATTGCGGACCGAAACGTCCCGCCCATAGCGATTCACCGCGACGCCGGAACAACACTCGCGGAGTGAGAAACGCCCCGGACAGCGTGACGCCCAGCGCGATGATCGCCAACGTCAGCAGGCCCAGCGCGACGGGCGCGTACTCACCATCGCGCACCTGGATGGCGAGGCCTAGTGCCACTGCGGCAATCACCATAGGAACTGCGGGCAGCGGCGCCTCTCCAGAAACGTCAGGCCAGTTACGCTGCGAGGCGGTGGCGGTTGCCGAGCCCGGGCCGTGCGAATGTGGTGAGTCTTGGGTCGTGGGCCACTCGGGTGCCAGTCGGCGCTTCGCTGCGCCACTTGTGCGACAACGACGAAGCGGCCACGACGAGCGCTCTAAACTGTAAATCTACACTGCAAAACTAAACAATGATGGAAAGCGTCGCGTCCGATCGGCGGGCTGGGGGTGGCGCCATTTTCGAGCGATCCACAGGGCGGTACAGCGTGTCGCGCTCGACGGGCACGCGGCCCGCAGCGCGGATTAGCCGCTCGAGTTGCGCCCGCGACGTGAATTGCTCGGTGGTGGCGCCGGCGTCGTGGTAGATCTTTTCCTCCACCACCGTGCCGTCCAAATCATCGGCGCCAAACCGCAGCGCGATTTGCGCAATGCGCGGCGTGAGCATGATCCAATACGCCTTGATGTGCTCGAAATTATCGAGAAGCAGCCGCGATATCGCAATGGTCTTCAAATCCGCAAATCCCGTAGGCTTAGGCAGGTGCGCCAGGCCCGTATTTTCGGGATGGAACGCCAGCGGAATGAACGCCACAAATCCGTGCGTCTCGTCCTGAAGCTCGCGCAGCGCCAGCAGGTGTGCCACGCGCTCCTCTTCGGTTTCGATATGGCCGTAGAGCATGGTGGCGTTCGAGCGCAAACCTACTTCGTGGGCGGTGCGTGCGATATTGAGCCACTGCTGCCCGCTCGTTTTATGGTCGCAAATGACTTTGCGCACGCGCGGATCGAAGATCTCGGCGCCGCCGCCGGGCAACGAATCAACCCCGGCGTCCTTGAGCGCGAGCAGCGTGTCGCGAATAGAAAGCTTGGCAATGCGCGCGAAGTATCCGATCTCGACCATCGTGAAAGCCTTGAGGTGCACTCCGGGGCAACGCTTCTTCAGGCCGCGCATCACATCGAGAAAATATTCGAAGGGCAGATCGGGATGCAGCCCCCCCACCATGTGGAACTCGGTTGCGCCTTCGCGCACCCCTTCCTCAGCGCGCTGCCAGATCTCTTCGAGCGCGTAGGTGTACGCCCCCGGCGCCTCCGGACTGCGCCCGAACGCGCACAATTTGCAGTGGGCCACGCAAACGTTAGTGGGATTGATGTGCCGGTTGACGTTAAAGAAGCAGACGTTTCCGTGCCGCCCCTCGCGAACGTAATTTGCGAGCCAGCCCGCGGCCAACAAGTCCGCGCTGCGGTATAGCGTAATTCCGTCGTCGAAAGTGAGCCGTTCACCGGCCAAAACTTTATCCGCGATGGGCCTTAGGCGCGGGTCGTCGATCACCAGTTCCGCTGCGCGCTTTGCCGTTCCTGAAGTTGGATGCGTCACCAGGCTTCTCTCTTTATCAGGTCCGTCGATCGGATTTCTCGCATCGCGTTATCTTACTGCGGCGCGTTCGCTGCCCGCTTATTCCGCCTTCTACCGCCGCGCCACCGCTACCGCCGCGCTCCAGAACAGCAGGAACAGAAGACTAATATAGCCGTTCACGGTGAAAAACGCAGCATTGAGCCGCCGCAGGTCATTCGCGTGCACCAGCGAATGCTCGTAAGCCAGCAGCGCCGCCACCACCGCGATGCCGGCCCAAGCCGGCCACGCCAGCTCGAAACTTTGCGCCAGCCACACGAGCAGCGCCACCATGACTAGGTGCATCCCGCGTGCGATCCATAGGGCGCGTGCAATTCCAAAACGCTTGGGCACCGAATACAACCCGGCCACACGGTCGAAATCCACGTCCTGGCACGCGTACAGCACGTCAAAGCCGCCCACCCACAGCGTTACCGCAGCACACAGAATCAGCATGCGCTTATCGAGCGACCCCGCCACAGCAATCCACGCCGCCGCGGGTGAAATCCCCAGGCAAAAACCCAGCACCACATGCGACCAGATCGTGAACCGCTTGGTGTACGAATACAGAAACAGTATGGCGAGCGCTACCGGCGAAAGCTCCAGTGCCAGGCGGTTCAATTGCCACGCGGCCACTACCAGCAGCGCCGCGCTGGCCGCGGTGAACCCCCATGCAAAAGCCGTCGTCAGCGCGCCGGTAGCGAGAGCCCGGCTGCTGGTGCGCGGATTGGCTCGGTCGTAATGCACGTCAACGATCCGGTTAACGGTCATGGCCGCCGAGCGCGCGCCCACCATCGCGACCACAATCCAGAATATCTGCCGCGCCGTCGGCCAGCCCCCTCCCGCCTGCGCGTAGCGTGCCGCGAGCAGCGCTCCGGTCAGCGCGAACGGCAGCGCGAAGATCGAGTGCTCGAATTTGATCATTTCGAGGACTGTACGCACGCGCCCTATGCCGCCCGTGGTCAGATGGTTTTGGCTGGAAGTCATCTCAATGGCCGCGCCGCTCAAACTGACCGCACTTTTCGCGCACTCGCTTTAATGCCGTTTTCCAATTCCTGCAGTTCATCCCGCGCTTCATCTCGCACTTCGTCTGGCGCCGCGTTCATTCCCGCGTTCTGGCCTGTCCACGCGAACTGTTGGCTTTGCGGCAATCCCAGTTGCGCCAGCACCCGGCAAACGTACTGCGTAACCAAATCAGCAATGGTCTGCGGATGGTGGTAGAACGACGGGATCGCCGGCATGATCGTCGCCCCCGCCTGTTGCGCCCGCAGCATGTTTTCGATGTGGATGCGGTTGAAAGGCGTATCGCGAATGCACAACACCAGGCGCCGCCCTTCCTTCAGCGAAACGTCAGCGGCCCGCGAAACCAGGTCCGTGCTCGCGCCCGTGGCAATCGCCGATAGCATGCCCATCGAACAAGGAATCACGCACATCGCATCCGCCGGATAACTGCCCGACGCGATGGAAGCGCCTACGTCTGCATTGGGCAGCGCTTCGATCTTGCCCGTCGCTACGGCTTTTCCGCCGTTCGCTCCCACAATCCCCGCAGGCAATTCCGCGAGCCCGCCCCGCACGCCCAATTCATGATCGAGAAGCCGCCGCCCGGCATCCGACACCACCAGATGTACGCGGGCCACGCGATCATCGGCGGCCAACAGCCGCAGCGCCGTTTGCGCCAGAATGGCGCCCGATGCGCCCGTGACGCCCACGATGATGACTTTGCCTTCAGATTCAGCCATACCCGAGCCCATACACAGCATTGCCCATACACAGCATTATATGCCAAGCGATATGCGATCCGGGTCCGGCATGCCGGGAATCACCGGCGCCCAACGCGGCCGCGTGTGTCAGACGCCGTGACCGCATTGCTCGCGAACTGTAAACAGCTCCAGCCGCAGTTTGACCCGCCTTTATACGCGCGGCTATAATGGCGCACGGTTGAAGGACGCTCCGCGTCCTTCCAAGCCGCGCGAGCCGCACGCAGCGAACCCTCCGCCTGCCGCACGATCACGCCGGCCATCGCGAGCGCGAATTCCACCGAGCGCCTAAGCCGCGCTAAGGAGCGCCTGATGAAGGCGACGCAACTGCGTCCAGGAATGATTATTTTGCACGAAGGGGACCTATACACCGTCCACAGCGTGGATCATCGCACGCCGGGAAATAAGCGTGGCGCCATGGCTACCAAGATGCGCAGCTTGCGCAGCGGCTCGATCGTCGACTACCGCTTCCGCGCTGAGGATTCCATCGAGCGCGCGGTCCTCGACGATATCGAATTCGAATACCTCTATAGCGATACCGAAGGCTATCACTTCATGAATACCGAGACCTTCGACCAAATCCGCCTCGGCGCCGACATCCTGGGCGACGCCGTTTACTACTTAATACCCAACCTGGTCCTCAAGCTCGAGTTCTACGAAGGCAAGCCCATGGGCGCGGTCCTTCCCGACACTGTGGACCTGACCGTTGCCGATACCGAGCCCACCGTGCAAAAAGCCACGGCCAGCGCGGTAATGAAGCCGGCCAAACTCGAAACCGGCCTGATGATCAACGTTCCGCCCTTCATCAACAACGGCGACAAGGTTAAAGTCGACACCTCCGAAGCCCGCTACGTCCAGCGAGCCCAGTAGGCTACTTCACGCTCTTCAAGCGCGCGTAGCTACTTTGTAATTACGCCGCAGGCGATGCGGTCGCCCGCATTCCCCGCAGGATCGGTTTTCATGTCATCCGCCTTCGCGTGGACCACCAGCGCGGTTCCGCCGCCCGAAAAAATCGAGTTCTTATCGTCTCCCATGTTTACGCGCGGATTCTCAATGGAAGTCTTTGCCGTGCCGTTGTCCCCGACCCGGAAATTGGGCATGTCCCCGGCGTGCGGCCCGTCAGGATTCTCGAGTCCGTGATGTTTCATGTCGGGATTGAAATGCGGCCCCGCCGACGTGAATGCCGGACCTTCGCACTTGGCAACTTGATGGATGTGCACCGCATGCTCGCCGGGAGGCAGGTTCTTCAAATTTAATTGAATCCTGACCACGCCCGTCTTTTCTTCGCTGACCGTGGCCGTGCCCACGCTCTGCCCCTTCGCATCCTTCATATCGACCTTGATGGGCTTGCTGGCCGCGCTGACCGCCACCCCGTACAAAGCTATAACTGCAACCAGAACGATTCGTCGGCTCATGTGCATTCCCTCCCTTGGAAATCTGCTAATTCACCAATGCAATAATAATCCGCTAATTCTGCTACCGCTGCGAGCCTCTGCGCTAGCCGAAAACACGGCGAAAGATATCGTCCACCGCATGGAGCTGGCGTTCCAGGCCAAACGCGCGGTCGATTCCGCCCGCATCGAGGAACTTCGCGATGCGTGGATCGGCGGCGATCCGCTCGCGAAAATTGCCGTCCCCTTCCCATGCCGCCATGGCCTGCTCCTGCACCCATTGGTAGGCTTCATTCCGCGGCGCGCCCGCTTCCACCAAATCGAGCAGCAGCTGCCCGGAAAACACCAGGCCGTGGGTAGCGTCGAGGTTCCTCCTCATGCGCTCGGGAAAAACCCGCAGCCCTCGCAGGATTTCCGTCATGCGTGCCAGCATGTAATCCACCAGGATCGTGGAATCGGGCAGAATCACGCGTTCGACCGAACTATGCGAGATGTCTCGCTCGTGCCACAGCGCCACGTCTTCAAACGCCGGCTGCGCATTCGCGCGCACCACTCGTGCCAGCCCGCAGATTTGTTCGCAGCCCACGGGATTGCGCTTGTGCGGCATGGCCGAACTGCCGCGCTGCCCGGCGGCAAAGGGCTCCTCGGCTTCGCGCACTTCGGTGCGCTGTAAATGCCGGATTTCGAGGCCAATTTTTTCGAGTGTCGCGGCAATAATCGCCAGCGTGGATAAGTACTGCGCGTGCCGGTCGCGCTGGATCACCTGCGAGCTGACCGGCGCAACCTCCAAACCCAGCCGCCGGCAGATCGCTTCCTCGACTTCGGTGCCCAGGTGCGCGGCGTTGCCCACCGCGCCCGAGATTTTTCCTACCGCCATTTGCCGCGCAGCCTCCCCAAATCGCGCGATGTTGCGCCGATTCTCCGCGAACCAGTTCGCCACTTTCAGCCCAAACGTAATCGGCTCGGCGTGGATGCCGTGCGTCCGGCCGATCTGCGGTGTGTGCTGAAACTCGCGTGCGCGCTTTTCCAGCACTTCGCCCAGATGTTCCAGGCCGGCGGCAATTAGCCGCGAGGCTTCGCGCACTTGCAGCGCCTGCGCGGTATCCACCACATCATTGGAAGTCAGCCCGTAATGCAGCCAGCGTGCCGCCTCAGGATCATCAATGGCCTCACTCACAGCCATGGTGAACGCGATCACATCGTGCCGCACCCGCGCTTCAATCTCGGTAATACGTGCCGCATCGGCTCGCGCGCGCTCCCGAATCCGCGCCGCCGCCTCGCGCGGCACCACGCCGCGCTCCGCCAGCGTTTCCGTCGCCGCAATCTCCACTGCGAGCCAGCGCTGGAATTTCCCTTCATCGCTCCAGACCCGGCCCATCTCGGCTCGTGTATATCGCGGAATCATCTAATGGTATGTGGTTGAAGCATTTTGCCGGCTCATTTGGTCGAGCCGTTTTGTTTGACGAAGAATTGTCGCGTTTCGCTCCAGAATTTGCAAACCCCGTCGTTCGGGGGTGGCCCATGTTTCGCTTTATGAAACGTGGGGCTTTTTCCTTTTTGGTCCGATTATTAGCCGGCGCCCATGTGCCCGTCTGAAACCTAATCGCTTAGGATATATGCTAAACTGGTTTTCGTGCCCACCATTCTCAGGTTGCATGGACTTCGTGTCGTGGTCTACCCCAACGATCATCGCCCCGCTCACGTTCATGTAATCGGGTCAGACGATGAGGCTGTATTCCATCTCGGCTGTCCTGACGGGCCAATCGAATTGCGTGAGAATTACGGGTTTCGACAGAGACAGCTTTCAAACATCGTAGCTGCGTTAACGGAATGCCTGGAACATCTTTGCCGGGCGTGGGAGGAAATCCATGGGATCGCGTGACAACTTCGAACTCGCCAACCAGCGCGCCAAGCAGCTTCAGGCGTCCGTTCCCCGAGCTGTCTCCGCTCGCTACGACCGGAAGAATAACACCATCGAGATTGGTCTCAGCTCAAATCTCATGGTGAGCTTTTCACCACGCCATGCTCAAGGTCTGGAGAAGGCCACACCCTCGCAATTGCAAAAAATCGAGATCAGCCCGTCTGGTTTTGGTATTCATTTTCCCAGACTCGACGCGGACCTTTATTTGCCCGCGATTTTGCAAGGCTTCTTTGGCTCTCGCAAATGGATGGCCTCCCGGCTTGGACAGGTTGGTGGCAAATCGAGAAGCGTCGCCAAGCGAGCGGCGTCGAGAGCCAACGGCAAACTGGGAGGAAGGCCCAGACAAGCAGGACAAGAAAGCCGTAGCGGTCGCTGATCCGATTGCCATTACATTCTGTCGAAGAGCTGACACGGCCCAGAACCAGAGCCTATGGTTCTATTCCACCGCTTGCCCCAAAAACCAACGGAGCACAAAAACGGGAGCCGTGTGGGGACAAAATTCCGCCAACGCTACAGCTGAATCGGCAGCAGGGGTTCGTGCTGCGCGGCTACCAGCAGCTGGCCGTTAAATGCGCACTCGGCGGGCCGCCGGTTCAAGGCTTCTTCGGCACAAATGCGTGCGACGAAGGGATTGTTGTTGTTTTCCGATAAATGCGCCAGCACCAGGTATCGCGGGTGGCCGTCAAAGCCTTCGGGATCGGCCAGGAACTCGCTTACCGTGTCATTCGACAGGTGCCCGGTGCGGCTCATCACCCGTTGTTTCACGTGCCAGGGTACGGGCCCACCTTCAGCATTTCCACATCGTGATTGGATTCGAGCACCAGGCAATCGCAATCGCGCAGGTGATACTTCACCAGCTCAGGCATGTAGCCCAAGTCAGTGACCACGGCCACTTTTACCCCGCCGGCTTGAAAGGTGAATCCCAGCGGGTCGCAGGCATCGTGTGGAATGGAAAACGGCGCAATCTCGATGTCGCCGATGCAGAATCGCTGGCCCGCCTGGATGAGATCCACGCGCGCCAGCCGCTTGGCATGCTGCTCCGGTAAAATTCGCAATGTCTCCGCATGCGTGGCGGCGGTCAGATAAACCGTCGCGCACCACTTCGCCAGCAAGGCCGCCAGGCCGCCAATATGGTCGGAATGTTCGTGGGAAATAACGATGCCGTCGAGCCGGTCGGTGGATTGTTCGTTGACCGTCAGGCGGCGCAGCGTTTCGCGCTTGCCCAGGCCCGCATCCACCAGCAGGCGCGTCTGCGACGTCTCGAGCAACGTACAGTTGCCCGAGCTGCCCGAAGCCAGAATGCTTACGCGCAGGCTGATGCGGTTCCCCCGATGCGGCGCCGCTCCAAAACGCGTCGCCGCATGCATAATCGCAAAGCCGCGCTCCCGCGTCAATCCTTTGCCGCCTCCCGAAGCAAAAAAATCGCGCCGCTGGAAACATAGCCTTCTGCCTCGCTTGAGCTTCGCAGTCTCCTGGCCACGGGAGCCTGCGCAACAAGCCGCAACAAAACGCGGCCGAATTGGCGGCCGGGTAGAATTCGGAATTGCGTCTGTAGCTCGTCTTCCGGCGCTGTTCGCCGGAGACCCGAGTTCGAAGTGCGTTCCGACGAGCGGTCTCACGATCCACGCCCTTTCGAACGAACCGGACGATATTCGAATGGTTATCACCGCAAAGTATGTTGCTAATTAAGTAAACTAATGATAACATCTCGCCGTGACCTGTAAATCCTCACACGCCACTCTGGAAGCACCTTTGGCGCACCTTCCTGCACGCCCCAAATTGCGAGCCAAAAGCCCCTCCGGCGCTCCACAACTCCACCATTTTCATATGATTACGCATGCCTCAGGTCGCAACTCTCGTGTTTTGATATCCATACGAAGAATACCGGGGGGGTGGGTTTTACCTTCCTGAAAAGCCGCAGGTGCGGTAGACGATTCGCAGGCGAGGCCGCGGCGCGGTCAGCAGGCCAGCAGGTCGCGGGTGAGGCGGAAACCTTTGAGCGGGCCCAGCACGGTGACGGCAATCTTTTCCGGCTGGAAAAATTCCCGGGCGATTTGCTGCACGTCTTCGCGGGTGACGGCTTCGACCGAGGCTTGCAGCTCTTTTACCGTGAAAAAGCGCCCGAAATACATCTCCTGGCGCGCCAGGTTCGACATGCGCGCGCCCGAAGATTCGAGCGACAGCAGGAGCGAGCCCTTCAAATGATCTTTCGCGCGCCGCAACTCTTCTTCGGCTACCGGCTCGTGCTTCATCCGGCGAAATTCCTCGACCACCGAGCGCAGCACCCGCTCGATGGTGTTTCGCCCGGTTCCGGCATAAACCGACAGCATTCCGGCATCGGAGTAGGGATTGAGCTCGCTCAGCACCGCGTAGGCCAGCCCTTGCCGTTCGCGAATGTTTTGAAACAGACGCGAGGACATGCCGCCGCCCAGAATGTTGTTCAGTATCGATGTGGCGTAGCGCCGCGGATCGGCCAGCGGATACGACGGCACGGCCATGGTGATATGCGCCTGTTCGAGTGCGGGCTTGTCGCGGGTGACCAGGCGCGCATGGGGCAACGGCGCCTGCGTAGCCTGCGGCGATTGCCGGCCTTTCTTACGCCCGTTTTTCAGCGCCCCAAATGCACCCTGCACCAGATCGACCAGGCGGCTCATTTCGATGTGTCCCGCAGCGGTTACAATGGTATTTCCTGGTGCGTACCATTCGTGGAAGCAATCGACCACCGCTTCCCGCGTGAAATGCCGCACCGTGGTGCTAGTGCCCAGAATCGGCGAGCCCAGCGGATGTCCGCGCCAAAAATCCTGGGTAAGTACTTCGTGCGCCAGCGATTCCGGGTTGTCCTCCTCCATCTTGATCTCTTCGAGCACCACCTGCTTTTCCTTCCTCACGTCGTCCTTGGCGAAAAGAGGGCGCAGAACCAGGTCGGAAAGCACGTCAAAAGCGATGGGCAGGTGCTCGTCGAGCACCTTGGCGTTGAAGCTCACGGTCTCTTTGGCGGTGAAGGCGTCGAGCAAGCCGCCAACCGAGTCCATTTCGCGCGCAATCATTTCCGAGGTGCGGCGCGTGGTGCCCTTGAAAACCATGTGTTCGATGAAGTGCGCAATCCCGTTGAGCGCCGGGGTTTCCCGGCGCGAGCCGGCGTGCAGCCAAATTCCAATCGAAACCGAGCGCACGTGCGGCATGGGCTCGGCAATTACTACCAAGCCGTTGGGAAGCACTCGCCTAGCAATCGCGGATTTTGCGTGCCGCTTCATCGTTCACAATCATGGCACACGCCACACCGAAAAACCAACGCGCGCATCATACGCCCGTTGCCGCGATTGCCAAGGGTCTTCCGAGTGCCCCGGCGGCCATCCGCGCCGCCATTGATCAGTGACCGGTCAGAACGCCGCAGCGCCGAGGGGCGTGCACTCCGGCCGTTGCGCCAGCGTGCTATGATGAATTTTCCGCTGCGGATTTTAGGGGTTGCGGCGCGCCCTAAAACCGGCAATTCCGGGGTCGCGCGAGCCTCTCGAGTGCCTATGCCTGCTCCCCATAAACATTTCGACGAAACCGCGCCATTGCGCCGCGCCTTAGCTGGAGCGCCTCCGGAGACCGCGGCGGATTTGCTTGGGCGGTCCGCCGAGGAACTTCGCGCGTGGATGGCCGCGGCCGGCGAACCCGGCTATCGCGGCGCACAGCTTTATCATGCGATTTATGCCGAGCGCCGTTTTGATTTTGCCGCCATGACGAATCTTCCGGCGCCGCTGCGGGAGCGCCTGGCGGCCGAGGCACGCGTGGGGATCCCGCAAATTCTGCGGCGCTATTGTTCCACCGACGGCTCGGTGCGCTATTTGCTCGGCCCCGGGAGAGGAAACTTCACAACCGCAAGGTTCACAACCGCAGACTTCACCAAGATAGATCCCGCGGGCATCACGGCGCCGGCCGGCAATTCCGCGGCCATCGGCGCATCGCCATCCGGCAGGGCGGCCCTCAGCACTGCTGCCGCAACACGCGTTGAGGCCGTGTTCATGCCCTCCGCCGGCCGGCAGACGATTTGTATTTCGACGCAGGCAGGCTGTGCGGTCGATTGCCACTTCTGCTTGACGGCGCGGCTGGGCTTGATTCGCAATCTCACCGCTGGTGAGATTGCGGGCCAGGTGCTGGCCTTGCTCGAGGATCACCGGGAGTCACTCGCCCCGCGCACCAATGTGGTGCTCATGGGGCAGGGTGAGCCGCTGCTTAATTTCGATGCGGTGCTGGCGGCGGTGCGGCTGATGCTGGACCCGAACGGAATGGGACTGGCGGCGCGGCACGTCACGCTTTCGACCAGCGGGATTTTGCCGGGAATTGCGCGCCTCGGCCGCGAAAAAGTGCGCCCCAGGCTCGCGGTTTCACTCAATGCCTCGCATGACGAACAGCGCGACGCCATCATGCCCATTAACCGCAAATATCCGCTGCGCGAGCTGCTCGCGGCCTGCCGGCAATATCCGTTGCGCCCTTGGGAACGCTTGACGTTTGAATACGTGCTTCTGGGAGGGTACAACGATGCCGCTGAGGATGCGCGCCGCGTCGCAAATTTAATCGCCGGGCTGCGCGCCAAGGTCAATCTGATCCCGTGGAATCCCGGCGAGTTGCCGTACCGGGCCCCGGAACCCGCAAGCGTCGAACAATTCCGAAGCGTGCTGGCGGAGAAGGGTGTGCCGGCTTTTATCCGCTACTCTCGCGGCGGAGATATTTCCGCCGCTTGCGGCCAGCTTGCGCTTCTGGAAACGCCGGCTTAGCGCGCCCGCTCACGGTTGTGGCGCTTGCGGGCCCCGTGTGAATGCCAACGCTGCGGTTGCCGATGACGCGAATGCCGATGACGCCTGCCTGGCGGCCGGTTTCCGGACCCTCGCGGCGATAGCTGAAAAGCAAGTCGGGGCGGCACGCCGTGCAAATCGCGCTGGTGGCGATGTTACGCGCCGGCACGCCCGCATCAAGAAGCTGCCAGCGGTTAGTGGCGCGCAAATCCAGTTGCACACGCTCGGGTGGCGGATCGTGCCCCGGGGGCGCCATGCTTAGCCACGGCAGGAAGTTGGGTTCCGCACCCTGACACAAACGCTCAAAGGGACCGTCGAACCATTCCGCCGCGCCGGCAAATTGCGCGAGAAATGCCTGCGCCACCTCAGGCCCGACTTCATAGCAGCAGCGGCCAATCGATGGTCCAATCGCGGCGACCAGGTCGGCAGGCCGGGTGCCAAATTCCAGGCGCATGCGGCCCACCGTTTTCAACACGGCGCGCGCCAGCGTCCCGCGCCATCCGGCATGGACCGCGGCGACTGCGTGGCTCACCGTGTCCGCCAACAGAATCGGTACGCAGTCGGCAGCCTGCACGGCCAGCAGCACGCCTGGCTCGCGGGTAAGCAATGCGTCTGCTCGCGGCGCGGCGGCAAAGGAATTGGTAGATTGCGCAGCCGGTATCGCCGAGACCAAGTGCGCGATGTCGGAATGAATCTGCTGCAGGGTCACCATCGGCAGCCGCGGTACTCCCAGCGCGCGCAGCAACGTGGCGCGATTTTGCTCGACCGCGGACGGCGTGTCCCACTTCGTGAGACCCACATTGAGCACGCGGGCGCCGCGCAAATCGCTTGCGCCTCCCCCGCGCGTGCTAAATCCGTGTACCAGCCAGGGAATCTCCGCGAGACGGTCCGCGGTAAGCAAGTCGATCCCGGCGATGCGGCGCAGACTCCAGCCGCTGCCGGCGCTTTGCATGGCCGGGGGCTTCCGGCGAGAGTTTTGCAGCGCTCGTGACATGTTCGCAACCCAGTGTAGCGCACCGCAAACGCCGGCAGAGCGCCGCCGTTGACATCTGCCGGGTGGGAATGAGGAGTGTCGCGTAAAGCCGCGCAAAGTCGCACGGGGCGAGCGGCAGTATAATCGCGCTGAAGATGCCTGCCAAACGCACCGAGCTAGGGACTATCACGCGCGCATGCGCGGGCGCGCGAGAGGCCTGCGCGCGCAACACGAGGCTGCCGTGATCGTCGGTCTCGGCGTAGATATTGCCGAGATTGACCGCGTCGCAGCGGCCATCGTGCGGCACGGCCGCCCCTTCCTGGACCGGGTGTTTACGCCCGCGGAAATCGCTTACTGCGAGCGCTATCGGAACCGCTTTGAGCGCTATGCCGGGCGCTTTGCGGCTAAGGAAGCGGCGATGAAGGCGCTCGGTACCGGCTGGACCAGCGGAGTCCGCTGGAGAGATATCGAGGTGACGCGGCAGCCCAGCGGGAGGCCTACGCTCGTGCTGCATGGCGCGACGCGCGAACACGCCGAGCGCCTGGGCGTGCGCCAGATCAGCATCAGTATTACCCACAGCGGTAACACAGCATTCGCCGAAGTCATTTTCGAGAACTAAGCGGCAGGCCCGCCCGAAACGGGAAGCGAGACGGGGAAAGCACCGAAAGGGTACCGCACGGTTACTCCGCTTGAATCTCCGGCAACATGTGACTGCGCGCCGCATGGTACTCGGTTCGTGGCATTTTTCATCCTAAAAGCGCGTTTCCAGCGGGTATTAGCGACTTAAACGTGGTTTTCCTTCAGGCCACCGTAATCCGAATTACGGCCGCACGCCAACCGCGAACCCCGCGTTATTCGTTGGTACTGCGATTGCAAAAGCATCACAGTGCTTAACAATCGATTGTTCAATCGGTCCCTTTAGTCGTTGCTCGGGGAGATTCAGGAGGGCATTCCTTTGTATCCACCGATTAGGGTTTTTCTGCTGGCCGGCAACCTCCTGTTGCGCAAAGCGTTGGGGAGAATTCTGCGAAAACGGGCCGACATGGTTCTCGCGGGCGAATCTTTCGACGGCACCGGCGTGGCGAAATTAATCGCCGATGCCGAAGCCGACGTGGTGCTGCTGGACTCGGCAACCATTTCCTTACTGACGCCGGAATTTCTCGGAAGTATTCGCCGCACGCGTCCGGAGATGCACGTGCTGGTCATTGGCATGGATGAAATCGAGTCGACGTTTCTGAAAGCGATTCGCGCAGGAGCCACGGGTTATCTGCTTCGCGAGGCCTCGGCGCTCGAGGTAATTGCGGCCATTCGCGCAGTGTCGCAGGGTGAAGCGATTTGTCCTCCGCGGCTATGCCGGGCGCTGTTTAATATCGCGGCACAGGCGGAATCCTCTATTCCCAGTATCCGCGTGCGCATGAACCTGGGCCTTACCCGGCGGCAGCAGGAGCTTGTGCCTCTGATCGCGCGCGGGTTTACCAACAAAGAAATCGCGTCCCATTTGAACCTCTCCGAACAGACCATCAAGAACCACATCCATCGCATGCTGCGCAAAGTAGGCGCGGACGGCCGCGCCGAAGTAGTGGAAATTGCCCGGGTGCGCGATGCGGCCATCTAAGCGCGGGCGGTCTGGCCGCACTCAGCGCTGGGGACCTTTTCCGGTACCAACAAACGCGCCCGCAGGTACGGCTGCTCGCGTCGCGGGACTCGATATTATGCCCACTACGGTGCAGGCCTTCGCGCGCGCTCCATTCGGATATTTCCGCAATTTTGCGAAGCGCCTGAATTTCGCTAACGCCTGCAGGTATGTGAAATACGCGCGATCGGCCGACTGGGTCGCCGCCGCCGTGCTCGCTTCCGCGGCGCAATTCGGTGGAGTTTATCATCTCTGGGGCCATTCCTGGGGAATCGAGGAGGCCGGGCAATGGAGCGCGCTCGATCAAATCCTCGCTTGCATGGCGGCACACCGGAAAGATGCCTCGTGCTTGACGAGCGCGGAGATCTGCGTCCATGGAAAATAAATTCGACGACCTGGCAGGCCGGTTGCGTTGTCCCGACGATCGTGCCGAACTAAGTTTCAAGGCCACGGCCGCAACGTGCACCCAGTGCGCCCGCGTCTACCCGATCCAATATGGGCAGCTTCTGGAGTTGCTGCCGAGCCGACCCGTGGACCTTCCCCCCTCGCACGATCCTGAGTATGTCGCCGAATACCGGCGTGCCTTTCTGCAGCGCTTTGAATTGCGCGAGGGCAGCATGTCCTGGGGCGCTCCGGAAATTTCCCCTCCTCGCTGGATCAAAAAACGTGAACGCCAGGTTGAGGCAGTGCGGGCCGCGCTGGCTGGGACCGGTGAGGTTCCGCGCGACGCGGTTCTTTGCGACATTTCTGCCGGCGCCGGTTATTACACGTTCGGCCTGGCCCGGAATTTCCCGCGTGTTCTTCACTGCGACCTCTCGGTGGCCTCGCTCGCCTACGCTATGCGCAAGGCTGCCCGCCTGCGGATACCCAACGTTCTTTTCTTGCGTTTGGATTATTTTCGGATGCCCTTCGCCGAGTCCCTCGAGCACATCCTTTGTTTTGACACGCTCATCCACGGGGAATGCCACGAAGAGATGCTGCTGCGGCAGATCCGCGGCGCGCTCACTCCGGCAGGCAGCGCCCTGGTCGACTTCCACAACTGGTGGCACAACCCCGCACGGCGCAGGGGCCTTCTTCCGCAAAACTTCGCGAACAATCGAAGTTATTCTCGCGCGGAAGCCGAATCGCTGCTGTGCCGTTGCGGCATCGATCGCTCCACATTTCGCCCCTTTTATCGAGAATTTAATCTTACCAGCCCTTGGCGCCGCGCTCTTTCCCGCCTGATTCCCCCCGCGCGGCTGATCTTTGAATTTCCGGGGCCTTCGCAGCCTGCCGCGCGGCCTGCGGTTGACGATTCCAAATGCTCGGTGGCTTCGTGAAACCTGTGTCCGGGATAGTCGCGGGGGCCAGTGCTGCGGCCGCTTCCATGCTCTCCATTCATCGCCTGCTGGGCACCTGGACCCCGTCTTCGCCCCCATTTCGTAACTTGAGCGCTGCAGAAGATGAGGAGATGGTCGCCGCAATCAATTCCGCGGGCTGCGATATTTTTTGGGTGGGTCTGCCCCGGCAGGACCTCGGTGGCCCCGTAGCGCGGTAGGGCGGCACGGCATGAATTCGGGAATACAAAAGCAGGCGCCCGTGTGGCTGCGCGACCATGGGCTGGAATGGCTCTTTCGCCTTTGCCAGGAGCCCCGCAGGGTGTGGAGGCGCTACCTCGTTAACGGCGCGCAATTCATTGTCTGGACGGCGCTGGAATTCGCGGGCCTGCGCAAATACAACTAGTCCATCGCCAAGCCGAGTGCTCGCAAATAATCGCCCTGATGCTGGCGGCCCCACACATGTTACTCGATGCATGCCGCCGCCTCCGAATTCGTTGTTCCCCCCTGCGTTCCTCGGATATTCTTCTCGCATGATGGTGGACATTCACTGTCACATCCTTGCAGGCCTCGATGACGGCGCATCCTCGCTCGAGGAATCGCTCGAGATGGCGGAGATGGCCGTAGCCGACGGCACTACTCACGTCGTAGCCACCCCGCATTCCAATGGCGAATACCGGTTCGATCCCCAGCGCGTACGGGAACGGCGCGACGAGTTGCAGAACGCGTTGCAAGAAAAGCTGGGCAACCGTCTCGCCCTGGCCACCGGGTGCGACTTCCACCTCAGCTACGAAAATATCCAGGACATCAAGACGAACATCGCCAAGTACACCATCAATCAGAAAAATTATCTGCTGGTGGAATTCGCGGACTTCGCCATTCCGCCCAGCGCCGACGACACGCTGCACCAGCTTCATTTGCTGGGCCTTTCGCCGGTCATCACGCATCCCGAGCGCAACCGCTTGCTTCGCGCGCAGCCCGAGCGCTTGCGCCGCTGGCTGCATCAGGGCTGCTACGTGCAAATTACCGCGCAATCGTTGCTGGGGAAATGGGGCAAGGGAACGCAGAAGCAGGTCGAGGAATGGCTGGACGAAGACATCGTTCATTTCTTCGCCAGCGACGGGCACAACGCCACGTCGCGACCGCCCAAACTTGCCGAAGCCCGCCATGTGGTCGCGCAGCGTCGCGGAGAGGATGTCGCCAGGGCTTTATTCGAGGAAAATCCGTTGGCGGCATTCGAGGGGCGGGCGTTGCCGTACGAGCCGCAGCAGCCTGACGTTGCGGCCCGTGCACCTAGCGCGGGCCGCCGTAAGCGCTTTTTCTTTTTCTAAAGCGGGTTCAGAGCGTCAGACCCCGGCGCGTTACCTAGCTGCCGTGGTCTGGTCCGCACTGAAGACCTTCACTTCCACGCGGCGATTTTTGGCTCGCGCCGCACGCGTATTGTCCGGATCGACGGGCTGCTCGGCGCCCAGACCCACCGTGCGGATTTGGTAGAAGGGAACGTTCTTCTGTGAAGCCAGGTACACCACCACGGCGTCGGCGCGGCGCTGGCTGAGCTGCAGGTTGTAATCGGCGGGGCCCGTCTTATCCGTGAAGCCTTCGACCGCGACGAAATACTTCTTCAAACTGGAAGTGGTGCCCGCCAACATATCGAGTTGGGCTTTGTCGTCGGCCGATAACGTGGCGCGATTGAGCGGGAAAAGAACCGTCACATCGCCCACCGGTTTGTAATCGTCGATGTTCGCCACGACGCCGCGCAACGCTACGATGTCCGCGGCGTTCTTGTCCGTCTTCTGATCGACTTGGTTGGCCTTGGTCATGGCATCGCCTGCGCGGCGGTCGGCGGCAGCCACCCTCTCGTCGGTAGCGCTAATCGCCGTGGCGTTCTTGGCGATGTTCGCTTCGTCCGCGGCAATCTCGGTGTCCTGCTTACCATTCGTGGCGGTAGCCGTATCGACCTTATCCTGAATAGGCTGTTCGGTAGCTCTCACATACTTCTTCGTGGCGCATCCGGAAACGAGTGCGGCAACGCCCAGCAAACTGATAAGAACACTCTGCCTCATTGGGTTCCTCCATAGGAACGTTTCTTCGCTCTTACCACTCAAGCAATCGAATAGGCCCTTTTATTGTGTCAAAGACTCGGCTGGGACCCCTATCCTAGCAGATCATGCCACGTTTCTCTACAACTGGCCTCAGGAGAATCATGTAAAGACCTCGAGGACTTCCTCGTATCTCTTGAATGGCGGAATGAGGTAAGCCCCGCCAACCTCGGAGCGGGCCCACGAAGCATGCGGCGGGCCAGGGCAAACCCACGATCGCGGGCGGCCGCCCCGGCGACTCGAGCTCCTTCAAGACGGGCTCGGGAATGGAGATGCCCGGCACCTCATTGTTGAGCCGCAAGGCCTGTTTGTAGCTGGTAAGCGGCCATATGCCCACGACAATGGGAACGGGGGATTTGCCGCCGATGCGCTTTAAAAATGCGTCCCAATGCGCGGGGTCGAACAGCGGCTGAGTCATGGCGAAGTGCGCTCGGGCCTCGACCTTGGCATAAAAGCGGCGAATTCCCTAATCCAAATCTTCGGCAGTGGGATTGTGCTGGCGCAGATCGACGGCCAGGTCGGCATTCGAGTCGGCAATGGACTCGTTTTGGCACACGAGACAGCGCAAGTTCCTCGGTGATGCGCTCGAAGCGCGCCTGCAAGCCTTGATCTTCGAGCTGGCCGTTGGCGTCCACTGCCTGCTCCGCGGCGCCGGCGGCGTACGCCCCCACGATGCCCGCGAGCAGCAGGGCGAGCACGGCGAAGCGCGCGCAACGTCCCTGCGCCGTCCGATTCATGCGCCGCCTCCGCGCGCGGCCGCGATGCGCGGCAAGAATTCGCGATACCCACACCTGCTGCGTCATGGGCGAAATGAATTTGTAAATCACGCGGCCCTGCCCGTCCACCAGGTAGGTCTCCGGCGCGCCGTAGACGCCCCAATCGATCGCCGTGCGTCCATCGCCGTCGAATGCCACGGCCTGATAGGGATTGCCGAGCTGCTCAAGCCACTGCTTGGCCTTGTCGCGCTCGTCCTTCCAGTCGAGCCCGATGATCGGCACGACGTGCTGCTGCGCGATCTCGAGCAGCGCCTCGTGTTCTTCGCGGCAGGCAACGCACCAGGTGGCCCAGACATTCAGGACATACACCTGCCCCTTCAACGCCGCGTTGCTGACGGGGCGCTTGGGATCCAGGACATCGGTGAGCGTGAACTCCGGCGCCGGCTTGCCGATCAGCGGCGAGGGCAACGCGTGGATGTCGCGGCTTGGGTTCAGGCCAAACGCGAACAGAACGACCAACGCGACGAATGCCGCAAACGGCAGCAGGAATTTCCACATCAGGCGATACCGGGCTTCGGTTCGCGCATCCGGCGGCGCTGCGGCGGTGTCCGACGCTGGTGACCGGCACCTTGACGCGGTAGCGACGATCGGTTGCGGCCATGAAGCCGCCGATCGCCATCACCAAGGCGCCGAGCCAGATATAGCGAACCAGCGGTTTGTACTGAATGCGCATGCTCCAGGCGTTCTCGCCCAGGGGATTGCCCATCGCGACGAACAAATCGCGCGCCCAATTCACCGAGATGGCGGCCTGCGCTGTTATCCGTCTGCTGCACCCAGAAATGCCGTTTCTGCGGCTTCAAGATCGCGACCGGCTTGCCGTCGCGCGTAACCTCCACCAACGCTTCGACCGCGTCGTAGTTCGGGCCGCGCACATTGACGGCGTTGACGAACCGGAAATCGTACCCCGCGATGACGAAGTTTCCGCCCGGCTTCAGGGCCACGTCCTTCTCGATCTTGTAGCTCTCGACGCCGCTGGCGCCGATCGCGAACATGCCGACGCCGAAATGCGCGATGCACATCCCGAGCAGCGCCGCCGTCACGGTCTGCTTCTGCCGCCAGCGGCGCAGAGGCTCGAGCAACGCGGAAAAAATGATCCAGAAACCGAAGGTGAAGCCGATCAATCCCACCGCAGTGAAATTCGCCGAACACCAAGCCCTGAATGCTCAACGCCAAGAGCAACGCAACGCCGAGCAGCCACCACAGAGGATTGGCGGTCGCGGTGAGCTTGCCGCGCCGCCAGGCCGAATGCATGCCGATCGCCAGAAACACCATGAGCGGCAGCACCGGCACCAAGAACATCACGGCGAACACCGGCGGCCCGACCGAGATCTTGCCGATTCCCAGCAGCTCGTAGACCAGCGGCGACAAGGTGCCCCACAGCACGAGCCCGGCGACGCTGACCAGAATCACGTTGTTCACCAGCAGAAAGAACTCGCGCGAAAACACCTCGAAACCTCCCGGCGCATACAGCTTCGGCGCCCGCCACGCATACAGCGTCAGGGAACCGCCGATGGTCAGCACCAGGAATGCCAGGATGTAGAGCCCGCGCGTCGGGTCGGTCGCGAACGAATGCACCGACACCAGCACGCCGGAGCGCACCAGAAACGTTCCCACCAGGCTCAAGGAGAACGCGAATATCGCCAGCAGCAGCGTCCAGCTCTTGAAGATGCCGCGCTTCTCGGTGACGCTGAGCGAGTGGATCAATGCCGTTCCCACCAGCCACGGCATGAACGAGGCGTTCTCCACCGGATCCCAGAACCACCAGCCGCCCCAGCCCAGTTCGTAGTAGGCCCACCAGCTGCCGAGCGCGATGCCGATGGTCTGAAACAGCCACGCGAATATGGTCCAGGGGCGGGTCCACTTGGCCCAGGTTTGATCCAGGCGCCCTTCCAGCATCGCGGCGATGGCGAACGCGAATGCCACGGAGAAACCGACGTAGCCGGTGTAGAGCATGGGCGGGTGAATCGCGAGCGCAAAATCCTGCAGCACGGGATTCAAATCCGCGCCGTCCGCCGCGGCGGGAATCAGGCGCAGAAACGGATTCGAGGTCCACAGCGTGAACAGCATGAAACCGCCGCTGACGAGACCCATCACGCCGAGCACGCGGCTCGAAAAGCTCAAGGGCAGCTGGCGGCTGAAGGCGGCGACCGCCACGCTCCAGATCGACAGGATCAGGATCCACAGCAGCAGCGAGCCCTCATGCGCGCCCCACAGGGCCGCCACCTTGTAGAACAGCGGCAGCTGCGAATTCGAATTGCGCGCCACATACAGGACCGAAAAATCGTCATGCACGAAGCTGTACACCAGGCAGGCAAAGGCCATCACGACGAAGACGAATTGCCCGGTCACCGCCGGGCGGGCCACCGCCATCCACACCGGCTTGCCGCGCCAGGCCCCGGTGAGGCCGAAGAACGCCTGCGACAGGCTCAGCACGAATGCCAGGATGAGCGAAAATATTCCTAATTCCGGTGCCATTGCGATACTCCGGCCGCCTAGGTGGTCGGCACTTTCGCCGTCGGACCCGCGGCAGGCTTGTTCTTGAGCGAAGCGGCCACTTCCGGCGGCATGTATTTCTCGTCGTGCTTGGCGAGCACCTCATCGGCGACGAAGGCGCCGTTGGCGTTCATGGTGCCGTGCGCGATGATACCCTGTCCTTCGCGGAACAGGTCCGGCAGCACGCCGGTGTATTCCACCGGAACCTCGTGCGCGAAGTCGGTCAGCACGAAGCGAACTTCCAAATCGCCCGGCTTGCGCGCGACGCTGCCCTTGACCACCATGCCGCCGATGCGAAAGCGCTTGGCGAGGGGCGCCTTGCCCGTGGCGACCTGGCTGGGGTCGTAATAGAACATGATGTTCTCGCGCGAGGCCATGACCGCGAGCGACACGGAGGCGCCCACACCGACCAAAATGCCGAGTACCACGAACAGGCGTTTGCGGCGCGGCGTCATGATTCGCCCACCGCCGCCATGGTCATTGCCGCTGCGCGCCGTGCCCTCAATTGGGCCGCAACACGAAAGCGCCGCGCGGACCACAAATTCCACGCGAGCACCACGCACGCAAACGCAAAGCAAGGCCACACGTAGCGCGCATAGCCGCCCATGGCCCAAAAGCTGCTGCTCATCATGATTTAACCGCCTCTCGAACCCACGTTGACTGCCGCTCCCGGTTGAGCACCTCGCCTTGCAGGCGAATACAGAGCACTGCGGCAAAGAACAGCATGAAACCAAGCCACATCGACAGCAGCGGCCATAGCATGCTGCCGGGCATTTTGGGTGCGCCTAGTCTAACAATCGTCGCTCCCTGGTGCAGCGAGTTCCACCACACAACCGAGAAGTGAACGATGGGCACGTTGACCACGCCCACGATCGCCAGCAGCGCGGCGGCCCGATCGCCCCGCGACGGATCCTCGAACGCCGAGCGCAGCGACATCACCCCGACGTAGAGAAACAACAGGATGAGTTCGGAGGTCAGCCGCGGGTCCCAGGCCCAATACGTGCCCCACATCGGCCGGCCCCAAAGCGAACCGGTGACCAGCGCCAAAATGGTGAACGACGCCCCGATGGGCGCCGAGGCCGCCGCAACGGCATGCCCGACCTTGATGCGCCAGATGAGCGCGACGGCGCTGGCGGCCGCCATGAGCGTATACACGGTCAAGGACAGCATGGCGCTCGGCACGTGCACGTAAATCATGCGAAACGCCTCGCCCTGCTGGTAGTCGGGAGGCGCGATCGCGAGCCCGGCGATCAGCCCGTAGCCCATGGCGAGCGCCGCGCCACCCAAAGCCCACGGCGCGAGCGCGGCCGCGACCCCATAGACATAGGGCGGTGAGGCGAGCTTATAAAACCAGGTCCACATGATTTCTCTTATCGTCATTCCAACGTAATGCGCAATGCCGTGGTCGCGGCGAACGGCGCCAGCGTGCAAGTGAACACGCACAGCGCCGCCAAAAAATACAACGCGCCCGCGGCGCTCGTGCCGGATATCGCCCGGTCCGTGGCGCCGGCGCCGAAGATCAGCAGCGGCATGGCCAGCGGCAGCACGATCAGCGAGAGCAGCACATTGCCGCGCTTCAATCCCACCGTGAGGCCCGCACCGATGGCGCCCAACCAACTCAAGGTCAAGGTGCCCAATGCCAAACTCAGCATCATGGTCGAAAATGCGCCGACGGGAATGCCGAGCGCAGTCCCGACGACCGGCGACACCAGCACCAGCGCCGCGCCGCTGACCAGCCAATGCGCGAAGGTCTTCGCGACCACGATGACCGTCAGATCCCTGGCCGCAGAGCGCGAGCTGCTCCAAAGTGCCGTCATCCGCATCGCTCTTGAACAGCGAGTCCAGCGACAGCAGCGACGATAACAGCGCCGCCACCCAAAGCACACCCGGCGACATGTCTCGCAGCAGCGACAACTGCAGATTCAATCCCAGGGGAAACAAAGTAGTTACGATCAAAAAAAACACCAAAGGTTGCAACAATTGATCGGGACGCCGGAAACTGAGACATAGTTCACGCCGCACGATCAGCGCAAAGGCCTCCAGCAGCGCCGACGCTCATGCGTCCGAGCTCCAGGCGGCGCAGATCCACGTCGACCTCGAGGTCGTGGTGCGCGACCACCAGCGCCGCTCCGCCCTGCTCGCACATGCGACTGCAGCAACTCCGCCATCAGCTCCGTGCCCGCGGCGTCCAGATTGGTGAAGGGCTCATCCAGCAGCCATAGCGAGGCCTGCATCGCCAGAACCCGCGCCATGGCGACGCGGCGGCGCTGGCCCGCCGACAGCACGCGCGCCGGCAAATCGGCGCAAGCCCGCGACGCCCGGTCCGCTCCAAGCTGGCGCGCAACTCCCCGGCCGTGACCCGGCGCTTCAGTCCGACCGCAAAGCGCAGGTTCTCCAACGCCGTCAAATCGCCCTTGAGCGCCGGTTCGTGCGAGGCGTAGGCCAGCGCCGCCTGATATTCCGTCCGCACGCTGGAGATCGACTGCCCGCGCCAGGACACCTGCCCCTGCTCCGGCCGCAGCAAGCCGCACACGACGCGCAGCAGCGTGGTCTTGCCGGTGCCGTTCGGGCCCGAGATATGCAGCAACTGACGCGGCCGCAGCGTCGAGGCTCACGCCCTTGAGCACATGACGATCGCCGCGCCAAACGTGGACTTTTTCGACGCTAAGACCATCCGCTGCCGTATTCATGAGGCCGCGAGCTTAACTAAATCAAAGGGTTGAAGCTACCTTTTCATGCGCTCAAATCGACTAGCCGCGCCTTCGCGCCGTTGCCCGAGACGATGATCTCACCGACCGAGATCGGCAGCTTGAATCGTCTCGGCCCGCAGCTCCCCGGATTGACGTACAGAATTCCATCGCGCTCCTCGATCATCGGCTTGTGCGAATGACCGGAGACGACGACGCGTACACCCGCGGCGCCGGGGTCGATGTCGAGTTCCGCGAGATTGTGGATGACGTAGACGAATACATTGCCCACTCTGATCAACTCGGTCGCCGGCAGACGCGCCGCCCACGGCTGCGGTGTCGTTGTTGCCTCTGACTGCAATCAGCGGCGCGATGGCGGCGAGTTCATCGAGAATTTCGCGCCTCGCCGATATCGCCGCCGTGCACGATATAGTCGCAGCCCACTAGAAACGCGCGCGCTCGGGCCTCAGAAGTCCGTGGGTATCGGAGCCACTGAGTCCGAACCGCGCAGGCTCAGTTGATCTGCAGGCCTGGAATTCGCGGTCTCAGCGCTCCCAGTGGCCGCGCTCATGGTGCCAATGCGGACCGCGCTGCTCCCAGCGATCGGGAACCCAGTGGTAGCCGCGCCGCTCGCGGATGTAGCGGCCGGGGACCCAGACGTGCTCTGGCCGCGCCACTCCCAGAATCCCGGCGCCCACACGTAACCGACGCGCGGTTCGGGAACGGTCTCGACGCGTACCGGCGGCGGCGCCACGTCGATATCGACGACGATTCCGGCCGACGCGATGGTCGGTGCGGCCACCGTGCCCGCGGCCATCATCAAGCCCAACAGCAATGCCTTACGAGAACCTTTCATTCAATACTCCTTAGTTGTAACGTCCGACCCGATGGCTGTCGAACTTACTGGTCAAACGCGTCGCGCCCATCGTCGGTTGACCGCTCGGCGGCGTCTGTAGGACGGCGCCGCATTCGTCGCACGATTGCCAGGCGCTAAACTGATTGATCAGTCAGCAGAATATGGCGTGATCGCCTCCGCCTTAAGAGTCGGTAATGTGGTGATGCTGCGGATCACCGGCCGACGCCAGGCGACCAGCGCCAGAACCAGCGCCGTCGTGCCCGCGAAACCAAGCGCGACGCGCAGCCCCAAGTGCTCGCCCAGCCAGCCGCCGAGCAGCGCGCCCGGTCCCGCGGGTATCAGAATGAGCCAGCGCATGGTGCTCGTCATGCGGCCCAGCATCGGCGCCGGCGTGACCGACTGCCGCAGCGACAGGAAGTTGATGAAGATGAACACCGCACCGACGCCGAACATCAGCAGCATCAGCGCGTAGGCGACGACACCCAGCGGCATTCAGCGGGCGCAATGCTCAGCAGCAGCCAGCCGCGTGCCGGAGACGGCAAATCCGAGCACCAGCGTGGGTCCGGGGCCGAAACGGCGCACGACGCGATGGCCGTTCGCGCTGGCGAGGACCGTGCCCACGCCGAGCGCGACATAGCTCAATCCCACGCCGCGCTCCGACAGTCCGAGCTGGCGCGTGGCAAACAGAATCTGCACCACCATCGCCGCCTGATTGCATAGCTGCCAGACGCCGACGCAGGTCGCCATGGTCACCAGCAGTCGATGGCCGCGCACGAAGTCGAGGCCCTCGCGCATGGCGGCCCAGAAGCGCGGGTGCTTGCCCGCCGGATTCTCCTTGACCGGAACGCCGCGCAGAATCGACGCGGATATCAGCAACAGGAACGCGTCCGCCAGCAGCGCGAGAGGCGCGCCCGTCAGTTTGATCAGCGCGCCCGCCGCGCCGGGACCGGTCACCTCCGCCGCCGAGGTCGCGAGCGCGTTCTTGGCATGCGCTTCGACCAGGCGCTCGCGCGGCACGATCTGCGTCAGCACGATTTGTGCCGCGCTGCCGGCAGTCGTATTCACGGCGCCGATCAAGAAGCCGACGAAGTACAGCCAGTGCATCGACAGCCAGCCGAACCACCACGCCACCGGCACCGTCGCCACGGCGAACGCGATCGACAATTCGCCGACCACATACACCGGTAATTTCCGGACGCGGTCGAGCCACACTCCCGTCGGCAGCGAGAACAACACGAACGGC
>CAVRDM010000011.1:0-32788 GCA_963719845.1 uncultured Acidobacteriota bacterium
GTGCGGATACGCGTGGACGGAGTCTTGCGCGACCTGCAAAGCATCCCGCGCGGCCTGCAGAATTCGCTCGTGTCCCGGGTAAAGATTTTGTCGGACATGGATATCGCCGAGCGCCGCAGTCCCCAGGACGGGCGCTTCATGGTGCAACTGGGCACCCGGCAGGTGGACCTGCGAGTTTCGACGCTGCCTACGCAGTACGGCGAAAAGGTGGTCATGCGCCTGCTCGAAAGCACTGCGCAGGTGACCACGCTCCGTGAGTTGGGGATGTCTTCCGACGTGGAAGAATTGCTCTCGGATTTGCTGGTTATACCGCAAGGAATGATCTTGGTGACGGGCCCCACCGGGTCGGGAAAGAGCACCACGCTGTACTCGGCGTTGAACATGCTGCGCAAGACCGCCGTCAACATCGTCACGGTGGAAGACCCGATCGAGTACGTGCTGCCGGGGGTCAACCAATCCCACGTAAATACCAAAGCCGGCCTGACCTTCGCGGGCTGCATCCGGTCGATCCTGCGGCAAGATCCGAACATCATCATGGTGGGCGAGATTCGCGACTCGGAAACAGCAGAGATCGCTATGAAGGCGGCGCAGACCGGGCACATGGTGCTTTCGTCGTTGCATACCAATGATAGCGTTTCGGCGATCGTGAGGCTGCTGGATTTGGGAGTGCCTGGATACCTGATCGGGTCTTCGCTCACCGGGATTCTGGCGCAGCGCTTGGTGCGCAAGCTGTGCTCCTGCCATTCCATTGAACCGGCAAGCGACGAGTTCCGGCGGCGGCTGGTGCGCATTGGGGTGCAGCCTCCGGAAATGATGGCGGTTCCGCTCGGTTGCCCAAAGTGCGACAGCACCGGCTATCTGGGACGCATTGGCACATTCGAGTTGCTGAATTTCGACGACAGCGTGCGTGCAGCCGTGCGGGTGACGGCGCGCAGCGACGAAATTCGTGCGATGGCGCGGAGCCGCGGCATGCGCACGATGCAAGAAGACGCGCTCAGCAAGCTGTATGCCGGCTTCACCACGCTTGACGAGGTGGCGCGCGTAATTTCGTTCGAGGCGATCTCCAAAGCCGATTGCGTCAACTGTGGCCAACACGTGCTCGCCGCATACCGGTTTTGCCCTCACTGCGGAGTCCCGCGCGTTCCGGAAGTCGCCCTGTCCCGGCCGGCTTCGGAACGCCGGGTCCTGGCGGAGTCGCTGCCCTGATTAACACCGCGAATTCCCGATAATTAGTTCTTGGCGGGCGGGTCACTCAGCCGCGAGGCGCTTTGCGCGCGACTCTCGCGGCTACTCCAACTTGCCGTCGTGGCGCGTCCGGTCCCGCGGGGAAACGGTGGGCGAGGATATAAAGAAGTACAATTCCCGCGACCCCGGAAACCACGCTCGCGGCCTGGGCATTCGTCAGACCGAAGAACGAGCGCGGATTGATGCGGATGAACTCCACCAGGAAGCGCGCCACCGCGGTGACTACCAGGTACCAGCCGAAAACACGCCCAGGCGGGCTATTTTTTTCAATGTCACGGCGCCGGATACGCCACAGAAAATAGGCGATCGCCACGGCGGCGAGAAATTCATAAATGGGTGTCGGATGCACGCGTTCGGTTGTAGGAACCAGGCCATTCGGAAAACTCATGCCCCACGGCAATGCGGTCGGCTTGCCGTAGTCGCCGTCCCCGGATATGAGGCACCCGATCCGGCCGATACCGTAGCCCACCGCCGCTGCGGGCGAGGCCACGTCTAACATCAAAAGCGTTTTTATGTGCTGGCTGCGCGCGAGCAAAACCAACGCGATAAATCCGCCGATCACTGCGCCAAACCACGCGAACCCCGTAGTGCTGAAAAGCAACGGCCACGGATTCGCGAAGAAGTCCGCAGGGCTCTCCAGCAGATGGTAAAGCCGCGCCCCGGCGAGGCCCGCCAGGCCCGTAGTGCCGATGATAGTTTCGGCGTCGATGGAAATATTCCGGCGGCGCAAATCGGCGCGCATCACAAAAAACGCACAGATCAGCCCCGTGGCTACCAGCAGGCCGTAGGTGCCGAGCGTTAGGGGGCCAAGATGGATGAAAGGGTACATTCAAGAGCCCAGGGCGCGGCGTACCGCGTTCCATGGCAGGGTAAACACAGTCAGAGGGTGCGACCACAGGCGCTGCGCCATCAGCCACCCATGAAGGCGCGAGCGCTCGAGGCCGTATGCAGTCAGGCGATGCGTGGCGTCCTCAATCGTATAGCGATGCCACCAGCCCCCGATCATCCGGCGATTCTTGACGGATTCATCGCCGCTCCACGTGCTGCCCGCCGAGCCCGCGGGGTGCGCGTGGAGATGCGCGTAATCGTGATTCTGGTGCACGGCGTTGACCACGCGCGTGGCATCCACCACGGCGAAGCCTTGCGACCGAGCCCGCCATACCAGGTAGTTGTCCCAGAAGCCTCGTCCAATGGCTAGCGGAAGCAATCCGGCGGCAAATCCCCGCGTAAATACAAAGTAATCGATAAACGTGGGTGGCCGCAGCACGTTGTCATTATGAGCCTGTTCCACGAGAGTCTGCTGCCAGCCATCCGCGCTGAAGTCCCAGGGCGCGCTTAGCTCCACATCCCATCGGCGGCCGATCATCAGGAAATTTCTAAACGCGGCGCGCACTCTCTCGACTGCGGAGACGAAATCGCCGGTGAGCATGATATCCGCATTGACGTACGCAATCACCGAGGCGGTAGCTGTGCGTTCGCCCCGCGCGAAAAAATCGTCGAGCAGCGGCGTGCCCAGTTCGTTGCGTGCCCCTCCAGGCTCATGGCGCACGCCAAGATCGCCGGCGGCCGCAGCCGTGCCCGCTTCGTCGCCGAGCAGCAGAATCTCCGGCCGCGGCTCGAGGCGCGTCCAACTATTAATGGCATTACGCTGAATGATATCAATATGCCCGCGGAATCGTTTAGGGATCGCAAATATCGAAAATGCTGAAGAAGGCGATGGGGGCCTCTGGGTCATGGCGCCTCTCGGAGGCCGCAAGCACCCCCGCCGAGCCTCGCCCCGAGCCGTACATCGTTTTCGGCCTGGTATTCCGCGATCACTTCACGCGATTTCGGGAGGTCTCGGACTCGATTCCACCTGCGGCCGGCGCCTCCGAGGGCGATTTGGATTTGACCTTGGTCTTGGACTTGGCGTAACGCAAACCGCGGCGGAGCCGCCGCAAGAGCTTGGTTACTCCGGTGGGGTCGGTAGCCCACAGATCATCGGAAGCCGCGATCACTGGTTCAACCGCCGGCGCCAGCAGCGGGGAATCCAGATCGAAAGCAGCCGCCGCCAGCATGGTGCGAATGCGGTCCAGACCGACGACACGCTGGAAATTCTCGTGTTCCGGCAATTCGAGAAAGCGGTAGACGCGCGGAAAGCCCGCGAGAAACGCCATTTTGATCAGCGCGCCCTCGGAGGGATAGCAGCTGACGGCGCGCAAGCTTTGGTCCTCACCGGCCGGCTCGTCGCAGATCAGGAGCAGCGGCGTTTCTTGCGGGAGACAAATGCTTTCGACCAGTAGAAGTTTGGCGGCCAAAGCGTGCAAGCTCCGCATGGCCCGAAAGGGATTTTCCAGGTGATAGAGCAAACCAAACGAGAGAACCAGATCGAAGCGGCCCAGGGTGGCGAGTTCCGGGTCTTCCACATCGGCCACGCGAAAATCGACGCCCGCGTGGCGCCGGCGCGCCTCGACGACGTTATCTTCGCGCGCGTCGATGGCGACTACCTCAAATCCCATATCGCGTAACGAGGCAGCGAAATAGCCGACCCCGCACCCCAAGTCCAAAGCCGTCCGCAAGCCTAGCTCCTGCTTCCATTGCGGAAGGAAGCGGCCCAGGAATTCGCGGCGCGCGGACATGAACGCGGCCTGCCCGGGATGATCGAAGATAAAAGGCTTCACCATTGCCCTTCCTGGTTGCCAGTCAATTGAAGTATCGATGTTTAACGCTCACAAAGGGAGACATTGTAGCCCAGACGGGCGCTCCTCCGGTATCGGCGCGCTGGTGTGGCAAATTCGTTGTGCCGCGCGCAGCAGAAGCGTACGATGCACCAACCAGGGGATTAACCTTGGAATCCATACTAGGACAAACGTCGTGCGTGTCGGCATAGGGAAAGTCGGTCTGGCGCTCTTGTTCATCTCCGCATCGACGTATAGCCCCGGCCCGCCGCCGAAGAGTTCTCTGAACACCTACGGTCCGCATGGCCAGGATCGCTTCACCTACGACGCAGTCCAGGTGGATGCCCACGGGACGTCTTTGCATGTGACGTTTGTAGCTGAATACGACGGCAAAGACTATCCGATCACTGGGGACCCGACACGCGATGCTATTTTCGCGGAGCGCATAGACGCCTACACCACGCGTACCACCAACAAGAAAAACGGAAAAATCACGACGGCGTCCTTGCGGGTCATCTCCAAAGATGGCCAGACCATGACGCTCACAACCACCGGCACGAACGCCCAAGGCCAGCCGGTGAACAACGTCACAGTCTACGAAAGGCAGTAAAGAAAGGCCGGGCTGAGGTGCGAAGATTTTGACTCTAGCGATAGACGGCGCCATGGAGAGGTGCTCTGTGCGAAAGAATCTAATTCCGGTCTTCGCGGTGGCAATCGGTCTGCTCATTGTTTCGCGCCCGGCATTTGCGCATCACGGGGCTGCGGGGTATGACATGACGAAGATCATCACCCTCACAGGAACGGTAACAAAATACGATTGGAGCAATCCCCACATTTTGGTGTACGCGGACGCGAAAGATCCGAATGGACCCATGCAGCATTGGTCGCTGGAACTGGCCGCTCCTCTGCTCATGGAGCGTCTCGGCTGGACGAAAAACTCCATCAAGTCGGGCGACCATCTGGTGGCAGAGATTCATCCTGCCAAGAATGGCGCACCGATCGGGATCGGTGGGACCGCTACCTTCCTCCTGAAGTTCGAGGTCAACGGTACCCCGCTCCCCCACCTTTGAAACTGTGTGATCGCCCTTGGGCCTCGTGGCAGGGGAGGAGTGGTACTATGCGGAATCACCTGGTAGATACTATTCGCAGCTTGGCTATCCCTGCGACTTTGTTCTTGGGCTCACCTCTCTTGCTGGCGCAGACATCTGAGCTGCCGAAAGCAGCGCATTCCTCAACCGCCCAGACTGCCGCTCAGGCGTCCGACCTCTCCGGCATTTGGGCCATAACAACAGGCCAACCGAGCTGGGACCCCAGCGACCCCCCAGGCAAAAAGCCGGATCAACTTCCCATGACGCCGTGGGCTCGGGAAAGATTCCGCACGGCCAGGCCTGCCTTTGGAGCCAACCAAACGTTCGACAACCCAAACGATCCAACTGAGAAATATTGCGATCCGCCGGGCCTGACCCGGCTCTATAATTTTCCGTGGCAATTTACCATCGTTCAAACCCCGGCCAGTGTTTTCATACTCTTCGAGTACGTTCATGTCTGGCGTGTGGTCACCATGGATCGCCCGCATCCCAAGGATCCCGATGCCACCTGGCTCGGGGATTCCGTGGGCAAGTACGAGAACGGCGCACTCGTCATCGACACGATCGGTCTGAACGACAAAACCTGGCTGGATTTAGTAGGACATCCGCATAGCGACGCATTGCACACCGTGGAGCGTTTGCGCCGGCTCGACCATGACACTCTGCAGCTTGAGCTCACCATCGAAGACCCCAAGGCCTACCCAAAATCCTGGACGTCAAAGAGAATCTTCAAGCTGAGCTCGGTACCACTCGGGGAGACGATGTGCTCTCTGTCGGAGATACAAGCTTTTCAGAAGAACATCATGGATCGTACCGTGCCATCCCCGAATGCGAAGTAACCCCGGCCCTGCCTAATCCGCAATGTATCCGATCCGGCTATCGATCCGGGCCAGTCAACTGGCACAGTGAGCTGGGAGAAATATCGAGTTTCCTTTAGCAAGCGGAAACAGTCGCGGGCCCCTCACTGTCGAGGAGCCCGTGACGGTCTTATCAGGATGCCAGGGCCGATAAACCTGGACTTAGCGGTGGCCGCCATTCGACCGACCGCCCCCACCCGATCCCCGAGAAGATCTTCCGCCGCCCGAAGACCGGCCGCCACCGGAATCGCCACGGCCTGAGTTCCCGCCTCCCCCACCGCGATAGCTGGGGGCGCTTTGGACTCGGGGCACTGCGGTAGCCGGCGCACCTTGGTAACTGGGTGAACCGCCGCCGCGGTAACTGGGTGCACTATAACTGCCACCCCCGCCACCACGATAACTCGGCGATGGAGCGCTTTGATAGCTCGGCGGGCGATAGCTGGGTGCGCTGTATCCTCCGCCTCCGCGATAGCCGCGGCTTGCATCGTTGCCGTAGTTCGATCCTGCCGAGCTGTGTTGATTAACGATCGGCTTGCTCATATCCAGCGGAGGCCGATAATTGCCGCTCTGCGATCCGCTGTTGCCGCGGCCCGAAGCATCGGCACGCGGTTGCGAAGAAAATCGCTGCCACCCTTCGCTTGCTTGACCTTGCCGGCCGCCTTCTGATCCTCCCTGCTGCTCCATGCGCGCCGACGGTTGCGAGTTTCCTCTCATGCCTTGCTGTTGTTCACCGGACCCAAACCGGTTCCATCCCTGCCCACTCTGCCCCTGCACCTGGCCGGTCTGCACGCGGCCCGCAACTGCCCCTGCGCCCCCGGAGGCCCTCCCCGAGAAGAAACGCTGCTGGCTGCTAAATCGCGCCGATGCCGCCGCCGATACTGGCCGGTCGGACGCCCGCATGCTTTCTCGCGATGGATTGACCGGAAGCCCGCCTGTCATCATGCGTCCGCTACGGAACTCCGACGCGCTTACCGCGCGCGCAGAAACCCCGCCCCTGCCGAAACTCCCAGCCGCCACACCGGAGACGCCCGCACGCAAGCGATCGTTGCCGGATAAATTGTTCAGGTTCGAGAACCGATCACCACCGTGCAGCGGTCCGATACCTCCGCGGAAATTGTTAACGTTGTGTATATCGACAACGTTAAACCGGCCCCCGTACCCGCCCCACCACGGGTGGAAGTAGTCACCAGGCCCGATAGGCAGCCAGCCGATTGATCCAAATCCGCCGCCGAATCCAAATCCGAAGCCTACGCCGCCGCCTCCGAACCCGAAGAACGACACATACGCTGGCGCCCAGATAGGACGGTAACCACCATACACAGGACCCGGCCACCACGCCCACGATCCGCCGTAAAGAAACCAACGGCCATAGTGATAGGGTGCCCAGCCCCACGGCTCCTCAGAAACCCACGTCCAGCCGTAATAAGGCTCGTAGACCCAGCGGCCCGCCCGGTACGGCGCCCACCCGGGGTCCACGTTAGGCGTCCACACCGGCCCGTAGTCCGGAACTTCCGACCAGGTACCATGCCCATCAAGGTCGCCTGCACCCGTGTAGTAGCGATTGGTGTGCTCGTAGCTCTGGGCATTGTAAATAATATTGTCGCGATCTTTATTCCACTTATCCCAATCATCATTGGAAGGTCCGTCGGTCACCCGATATTGGGCGTCGTTAGCGGTGCCATGAACGACGATGCTCTGTCCTTTGTGCACTTGAGTGCCGCCCTGGGGTGTAGAAACTTCGGCGTCGCCTTCGCGAACCGCGATCATCGTGTCGCCGTTCGGGTTCACTTCGATGCGATAACGCCCCTCGTGCAGCGGGTGAATGGAGACGTTGGGAGTGTCGATTTCCACGTCCGCCTCCGAACCCTTCAGCACCGAATAATTCGCCAAGCCTTGCGCAATCTGCACCTGAATGCGCGAGCGCGTCAGCGTCATGAGATTCGCTTCCGCATTGGAATCCAGCCGCAAAATATTTGCGAAGTCGAGTTCCAACTCGCCGCGCGAGTCACCACCGGTAGAAATCTTGTCGCCGCCCATCAAAGGCGTGTTCAGCGTCACGGCGGAAATGTCATTGTTGTCGCCGCGCTGCATCGAAACGTCGCCATGAATAAAGCTCGCGCGGGCCACGCCGGCATCGCTCTCCGTCTGTTGCTGCTGTTGTGATTGCGGGCCGCCGGGACCCCCCTGGTCCCCAGGATATGCCTGGCCGTTGGGATATGGCTGGCCAGGCTGTGGCTGCCTGGGATATTGCTGGTCCGGATATTGCTCCTGGCCGTCGGGCGGCGCATATTCCCGCTGCTGCGCGTTCCCAGTGCGAATACCCAGGAAGCTCAGAAACAGAATCGCCAAGACGGAAGCCGTCTTATTTTTCATCGCCCATCTGTTTTTCACAGCACACCTCTTATTCTCAATGCCCTACGAATCCCCGTATGGTTAGGCAAATCGAAGGCCAAATACCTCGCTCATTATTATTCTCAAGCCTAACTAAATAAATTGTTTAGCTTTGGTCAGCCCTTAGGAGCGCGCCGCTCGCCGGTTATAATCCACCGGCAGCGGTGGTTTTCAGCCACTTGCTCGTGTTATTCCTGCGTTTCTTGCGTCTCTTTCGTGGGTTCGTCGGGGATGCCTATTTTCTCCAAACGATAACGCAACGCATTTCTCGACAGCCCCAGCATGCGTGCCGCTTGGCTCTTGTTTCCGTTCGCCCGGCGGTACGCTTCGCGGATAATCTCATCTTCCCACGCGTCAAGCGTTTTGCCCTCCGGCAGCAACGGCGACGCACCCGAGGATTTTGTGCGCGCGGTATCCAGGTGGATATCCGCAGGTTCGAGCACCGGTCCGCGGGCCAGCGCGCACGCGCGTTCGATGACGTTTTCAAGCTCGCGCACATTGCCGGGCCAGTGAAATGCCATTAATTGCTCGAGTGCCGCCGGCGAGACCGTGAGTGGCTGGCCCGCCGCCCCCTGCCAGAAGCGCGTAAGAAACACCTTTACAAGCTCCGGAATATCTTCTTTGTGTTCGCGTAGCGGCGGAATATCGATCGGTACCACGTTCAATCGGTAATAAAGATCCTCGCGAAAAGTTCCGTCCTCCAGGGCCGCCCGCAGATCGCGGTTCGTCGCAGCGATAAGCCGCACGTCCACCTTGATCGTCCGGGTGCCGCCCAGGCGTTCAAATTCGCGCTCCTGCAAAACGCGCAGAAGTTTCACCTGCGTGGCTGGCGGCACGTCTCCGATCTCGTCCAGGAACATTGTGCCTTTATCGGCGAGCTCGAATTTGCCCGGCTTGGCTGCCGCGGCGCCCGTGAAGGCCCCCTTTTCATATCCAAAAAGCTCGCTTTCCAGCAGATTTTCGGGGATCGCGGTGCTGTTAATCTTGATAAAAGGGCCGGAGGCCCGGCTGGAGCGCTCGTGGATCACGCGTGCGATCAGGTCCTTGCCGACGCCGCTCTCGCCACCCAACAGTACCGTCGACGGCGTGGGTGCGATGCGATCGACCAGCGCCAGCACTTCCTGCATCTTGGCACTGCGTGCCACCACGTTGGGATAGCTGTAACGCTGCCCCAGCGCTTCGCGCAGCGAGCGGTTTTCATCGCGCAGGCGCCGCACGTCGAGCTCTTTTTCCACGGCCATGCGCATTTCCGCCAGCGAAAACGGTTTCAACACGTAATCGCTGGCGCCCGCCTTCATAGCCTCCACCGCCGTCTCCACCGATCCGTACGCCGTCATTACGATTACGGGAAGGGCGGCATGCAGGCGTTTGGCGGAGTGCAGAAAATCGAGCCCGCTTGTCCCCGGCAGCTTGAGATCGGTCAGCACGAGATCCACGTGTTCGCGGCGCAGAAAATCGAGTCCCTTTTCGGCATCCTGCGCCGAGAGCGTCTGGAAACCCGCTTCGGCAAGGTCGAGTTCCAGCAGGCGCCGCATGCGCGCTTCGTCCTCGACGATCAGGATGGTGGGTTTGGGTGTCAGCGAAGGCATAGGATCATCAGGGGAATACACTCAGCGCGTGAGTTCGGCGTGGGGAACCGGCGCGGACTCAGTCGCCGCGGGTAAGAATACGACGAAGCAGGCGCCTTCCGCCCCCCGGGCTGCCAGCGCGATCGACCCGTGATGTTCATCCACGATTCTCGATACGATCGACAGTCCCAGGCCCACCCCGCTTTTCTTCGTGGTTACAAAGGGATTAAAAATCGGCTCGCGTAGCTCGGTGGAAATTCCGGGGCCGGAATCGGCCACGCGTACCTCAATTCCGGGCCTCGCCTCCCGCTCGGCCCGCGAAATGGAAACGCGCAGCGTCCCTCCGCCCTGATCGCTCATGGCTTCGTACGCATTTTGCGCCAGATTGACGAATATCTGTTCGCAAAAATTATCGTTCAGGCAAACCAGCGGAAGATTTGCATCGTAGTGCCGCTCCACCTTTATCGGGGCGCCGCTCCAATTAGCGGCGACTGCCCGGAGCGCGCGGTCGACGACTTCCGGAAGCGTTCCGGGTTTGAGTTCCAGGTGCAACGGGCGCGCAAAATCGAGGAATTGCGTTACCAGAGCGCTCAGCCGGTTCACTTCGGCCACAATGTATCCCGCCAGCTCGCCGGCCAGTGGCTCGGAGTTCTTGACGCGCTCATTGAGCATCTCGGCGGAACCCTTGATGATGCCCAGCGGATTACGAATCTCGTGCGCCAGACCCGCCGAGAGTTGCCCAAGCGCCGCGAGCCGTTCGGAGCGGCGCGCTTCGGCTTGAGCCTGCTCCAGCCGAATGTTTGTTTCGGCCAGTTCTTCCGCCACCGTCTGATAGCGCTGGGTCTGGCGGCGGTTTTCCACCGCGAAGCGATTGACCACAATCGCGGCGAGAAAAAAGAACAGGATGCGGATAGCCAGTTCGGCAATGCCCCCCGGCGTGAGCTGGTATTCCTGCAGCGCGGGATATAAATACGAGCAATACGCCGCGGAAGCGATGAGAGTCCAGAAGAGCGTGCCGAAGGGGCCGAAATAAACGGCGGCAGTCACCACGGGCAGATAAAAAATCGGATAGTAACTGCTGTTGATTCCAATCTCGCCGGTATGGCTCAAGAGGAGCATCGCGAGCAGGATTTTTACCAGCACCACGTAACTTCGCCCGCGACGCGGCAGGTACTGGATGACCTGGCCTTCGGTGAGTTGCAGGATGCCGATGGCCACCAGGATGAGCTGCTTGTGAACCTCGCTAACGGGCGGCAGGATCGCGAGGCCCACAAGGAAAGCCAGCCCTAGCAAATCCATCCAATTGCGACTGGTGCGGTGAAACGGCGGCGTAGGCTCGTGTGCTGGCATGAGTGCTTATGCGCTCATCGCTTATCTTAATCCCGTGCAGCCTCAAGCCGGTTGCCCGCTTGATTTGACCGGCTAGGCCGGTGGGCTTAGGCCCGTTGAATGCCCTTTGAACGGATACCACGCCGTCCGCGCGCTTGGTGGCGCTTCGCGGATGCCGCGGAAATCAGCGGTTGGGGCGATCCTTTTTTGAATCCGACTTTTGATCCTGCCGCGACGCCTTCTCTTGTGGGTGTACTTCTTGGTGTTGCTGCTGCCACCCGCGCTGTTTCGCGGCGTCATTTTGTTGCTCCCCGGGAGTCGGCGAATGTACCGGAGGAGCTGGCCTCAGCTGGGGACGATTTGCCTCTGGATTTGGTGACGGCTGCCGGTAAGCCGGCGCTGGCGCTCCTGGAGACGCTGCCTGTGGTGGCTGCGGTTGGGACGGACGGACAACCGCGCCATTAGGAGCGCGATCGTTCGGCTGCGGTGGCTGCAAGACGCGATTCGGCGCTCCATTGGCAGTTCCATTGGATGCTCCGCTAGGTGCCCCGTTTCCGCCCCCGTTCGCATTAGCCGCCCCGTTAAAGTTGCGCCCCCCAGGCACATTTGGCTGCCGGTCAAATCGGCCCGCGGGCAGCGGAGGCGTGTTTTTCACTACCGAAGTGCGGTTCAGAATTGCCGCCGGAGGACGCACCGTCGCCGCGCGGCCTGCCCCTAACATACTCGCGTGCTCGGGCTGTATTTGCACCGCGCGAGAGACCGGAGCGGCAGCCAACTCTCGTTGCGGCACGTTCGCGACATTCGCGGCGATCGGGCGGGCGTTGACGAATGTCTCATGCGACACGACCGTTACGCCGCCTCCCACGCGTTGATTGACGTACGTCACGTTGTTCACGTTCGTATTGTGGTACACATTGACGACCGTCGTTCGTTCCACCACTGTATTCGTCACGTTTACCCGCGTAACGTAAGCTTCGCTCACCTGGTAAGGCGGCACGTAAACCTCACGCGGCCCCAGCGGAAACCATCCCACTCCGCCGCCTCCGCCAATCGCTACCGAAAAATTGAACCCCGGGCTCCCTCCAACCCACGCCACTAGCGCGGGAGCGTAGACCGGCCGCACCACCACCGGCCCTGGGACCCAGCCCCACGTTCCCGCTACGAACGCCCACCGGCCGTAATGGAACGGAGCGAAACCCCACGGTTCATCTTCCACCCACGTCCAGCCATACGGCGGGATCCAGGCCCAGTGCCCGTACCGATAGGGCGCCCAGCCCACCGCCACCCCATTCGGATACCACACCGGGCCGTAATCCGGAGTCGTTCGCCAAACGCCGTAAGTGTCGAGGTCCTCAGAGCCCGTCATTTCCGGGGAAACGTACCGCGCCGACGCCAGGTGATCTTCGCGGCGGTCCCGGTCCGCCGCCCAGCGGTCAAATTCACCTTGGGGCGCCGCATCCGCATCCACCAAATCGTAAGTTAGCGAATCGGTGCCGGTAAACGTGGCGCTCTGGTCGGAAATCAGGCGATAAGACCGACCCCCGCCGGTGACTTCGCCTTCCCCTTGCATAACGGAAACCCTGGTCACGCTGTTGTCGGGATTTACGTCGAGGCGGTAATCCCCCGGTCGCAGCAACGTGAAAGCCAGATTGGGCGCGTCGATTTCAAACGTATCGGCAGGATCGAGCCGCCGCAGCCGCACGATCATCGCTCCGGCGGAGAGCTGCACTTGCACGATGCTATCGCTTAGGTTCAGAAACGAGATTCCCGTTTGATGATCCAGGCGGATCGCGGTCGAGCCCACATGCAGCTCGGCGCGTCCATCGTTATCGTCCCAAAGGCGATCCCCGGTCGTGATAGGACGATTGGCGACAGCGGCCACCCAGTCATTGTCTCCGCCACCTGCCGGCTGGAACGAAACATTGCCCTGCAGGAAGTTGATGCGCGCCACGCGGCCCGAAGGGTCGTCGTCCGCGCGCGCGGAAACGCCAGTTATCCCCCCAAGCAACGCGGCCATCAGCAAGTACGTCCAGAAAAAACGTCTCCCCGTCGCTCCCATTGTTCTCATTATGGTGGTCGTTCTCATCATGCCCTCCGCGTCGATCCCGACTCCCTGCCCCCCAATTGGTCCTATTTACTTATTGTAGGGCTGGCTGTGCGCACCTCGGTATCATCTTTAAAGATTCAAACCCTGCACCCCACGTTAAGTTTCAGCCATTTTGGTTCCTCAGCCTGGCGCGTTTCGGCACCCTGTCTCCAAAGCAGCAGCGTCAGCCAATTCCAATGTTCTTCCTATTTGTTGTTTCTGTTTGCGCGCCCATGTTTTGTGTCTGCGCACCCTTTTTTGTGTTTGCAAGCCTATGTTTTGATGCAGCCCCATGTTTTGTTGCAACCCCATGTTTTGTTTGCACATTGATACGCGCCCTGAGACGATTATGATAGCGGCCCCGAATCGGACTAAGCGCGAGTAGGCACAATCACGGCCGGCCACCAAGGGAGCGACAAATGCCCGGCTCATTCGACGTCAAACAAGGCTCTGGTCTTTTCGAGGCGCTAAAGATTCGCGGACTCACGCTCGACAACCGCATCGTGGTATCGCCCATGTGCCAATATTCGTGCGAGAACGGCTTCGCCAATGACTGGCACCTCGTCCACCTCGGCAGCCGGGCCGTCGGAGGCGCCGGCTTGGTGATGGCCGAAGCCACCGCCGTAACAGCCGAAGGCCGCATCAGCCCGCAAGATCTGGGCCTGTGGAGCGACGCGCATGCCGAACCGCTTGCGCGCATCGCAAAATTTCTGCATGCGCAAGGGAGCACGGCAGGCATACAACTGGCGCATGCGGGGCGCAAGGCCAGCACCGCGCGCCCCTCGGAAGGAGGCGGCAAACTCCCCGTCAGCAAAGGCGGCTGGAGCGAGGTGGTGGCCCCCAGCGCCCTGGCATTTTCGCCCGAGTACCCCATGCCCACCGCGCTCACCGAGGACGGCATCCGCACCGTGGTTCGCGCGTTTGGCGAGGCTGCGCAGCGAGCGCATGAAGCGGAGTTTCGCATCATTGAGATTCACGCAGCGCACGGTTATCTGCTTCACGAGTTCCTATCGCCCTTCAGCAACCTGCGCACCGACCGCTACGGCGGATCGTTTGAAAACCGCACCCGCATCGTTCGTGAAGTCGTGCAGGCTATACGCCTGCACTGGCCCGAACGGCGTCCTCTTTTCATCCGTATTTCGGCCACCGATTGGGTCGAAGGTGGATGGGATGTCGAGCAGTCCGTCGAACTCGCCCGCCAACTCGCTCCTCTCGGCGTAGACTTGGTGGATTGTTCCTCGGGCGGCAATGTAGCCGGCGCCAAAATTCCCGTGGCTCCCAATTACCAGGTGGGCTTCGCGGAACGCATCCGGCGCGATACCAAAATTTTGACTGCTGCAGTAGGCATGATTACCGAACCCCTGCAGGCCGAACAGATTCTCCGCACCGGCCAGGCCGATCTCGTGGTCCTGGCGCGCGAAATGCTTCGCACTCCTTACTGGCCCCAGCGTGCCGCGAAAGAACTCGGCTACCCGCTGTCCTGGCCCGTTCAATACCTTCGGGCCGCGCCTCCAGGATCACCCGTGCGCCAGCCTGCCGGCAGCGCGGACCGCGCAGAGGCAGACGATGCGCAGGCGAGTTTTACTTCTTCGCCGTAAGTCCCCAGCAACCCCGAAGGTTTACGCGCAGTAGGTTCGTTTCGCCTTTTCCAGCATCGTCCGGCATTCGATCTGCCCCAGCCTGTAGCTCGGGTCGTCTCGGCGCATTATGCTGTGCGACCCGAGGGTTTTGCCTCTCAGTCACCGCTGGCCGGTTGACCTATTCTCCGTAACCATCTAAAGCTCCTTGAGCCCGCGTGCGCTCAGGAGCGCGCCGCCGCACCCCGCCCGCGCGCCGACGTGTTAGTTTTCAGGAACGCCAGCGTCAAAGGCCACGCTTCCGCGGCGGCCACCGGATTGTAGCTCGCCCGTTCGTCGCAAAAGAACCCGTGGTCGGCGTCGGAAAACTCCACGTTGACATAAGTTTTTTCCGCGGCTTTCAAGCCCTCCGTCACCGCCTGCACTTGATCGGGACCGATATGCTGGTCGCGTCCTCCCCAGATCAGCAGCACCGGCGCCTGCAACTCGCTGACCCGGCCCAACAGGCCCGGCCCGCGCGGCCCTGGAGCGATGCCGCCTCCGTAAAATGACACCGCGGCCGCCAGCGGAAGTGTCAGGGCCGCCAGAAACGACGCTCGGCCCCCCATGCAAAATCCCACGGACGCACAATTCTCGCCGGCGCCCTGACTCCGCAGCCAGTCGTGCGCCGCACGCAGATCCGCCTCCATCGACGGATCCCGCAGGGCCCCCATATGCGCCATTGCCGCGGGGAAATCGTCGTAGCGCCCTTCGAATCCCGGGCCGCTGCGGTGAAATAATTCCGGCGCGATCGCCAGGTAACCTTCGCGCGCCAACCGTTCCGTGACGCCGCGAATATGAGAGTTCACTCCAAACGCCTCCTGCATCACCAACAGCCCTGTGGTACTGGGCGTTGCGGGCGCGGCCACATAGGCGCGCATCGACGTTCCGTCATTTACCGGCAGGTTTACATACTCGGTTCGAATGTCCATGGTCTCCTCTTTTCATGTGATGGCCAACTTGGCGCGAAATCATATCACGGCCTGCGCGAACTCTTTTTTCCTTCGTATCTGGTCCCTATCTCGACCCCGCGGCTGCGCCTCTTCCTTCTGAATTCTCTATTGACGGGCTGCAGTTCCACCTGTATGTTTGTTGCTGTAATGACCTATCGCCGTTCCAGTAGTGTTCTATTGTCTTCCCGGCAGGCCCTCCTCTCCTGTTGTTGTTGAACCAGTCTGCGTAGTCCGCTGATCCGCCGGCAGAACTGGCTTCTGCCTCACCCAAAATCCAGCAACGTCCCGGCAACGGGAGCTTGAAAAATCGCTCAGCGCAGGCCGGCTTTTATTTGCAAATTCAGTTGGGGGGCGGGGATGAACGTTCACGGCGGTCGGGTCCAGATGATCACGCAATATCGCAGCGGGCCCCTATACGAATATTCTTTGCGATTCGCCGCGCGCCTTCTCTCGCGAATCGCGGCCGCATCGTTGCCGGCAGCACTCTTCTTCCTCTGCGCTGCGCTGTCTGCGCACGCCCAGGGCGCCGCCTCCATCGGCGGAACCATCGTGGACTCCTCCGGCAGCGCCATCCCTGAAGCCTCCGTAAAAATCACCAACGTCGAAACGGGTTCCGCGCGTACCCTGGTCACCGATGAAGCGGGACGCTACGAAGCTTCTCTCCTCGAAGTTGGAAATTACGAAATATCCGCCGAAAAAACCGGCTTCGAGCCAGCACAAGCGCGCATCGCCTTAGTGCTCGGGCAGCGCGCCGCTGTGGACCTCACGCTTTCCGTCGCCGGCCTCACGCAGAACGTGCAGGTCCAGGAAACGGCCATCGCGGTAAACGCCACCACCGAAGACATCTCCGGTCTGGTGAGCGAGCGCCAGGTGAAAGAACTTCCCCTCAACGGCCGCAGCTACGACCAATTGCTCACCCTCAATCCCGGAGTGGTCAATTATTCCTCGCAACGTGCCGGCGGCATCGGCACGTCGAACTCCGTGGTTGGCAATATGTTTTCGGTTTCGGGGCGGCGGCCGCAGGAAAATCTTTACGTCTTGAATGGCGTGGAATACACCAGCGCATCCGAAATCAATAACACCCCCGGAGGCGTGAGCGGCCAATTACTCGGCGTCGATGCTGTTCGCGAATTCTCGGTGGTCAAGGATTCCTACGGCGCCGAATACGGAAAGCGGCCTGGCGCACAAATCAATATCGTCACCGCCTCCGGCTCCAACCAACTGCACGGCAGCGCCTACGAATTCCTGCGCAATAGCGCGCTCGACGCCCGGAATTTCTTCGATGGTTCCCGCATCCCCAATTTTGAGCGCAACGTATTCGGCGGCGCGCTAGGCGGCCCGGTCAAAAAAGACAGAACGTTTCTCTTCGCCAATTACGAGGGCTTTCGCCAAACTCTAGGATTGAGCGACGTCACCCTGGTTCCCGACGCAGCGTCGCGCGCCGCCGCGGTCGCGAGCATCAAGCCGCTGCTCGCCCTGTGGCCGTCAGCCAACGGGCCGGAGCTGCTGACCTCCACGGGCGCCCCGAGCGGCATTGCCGAGGCGTTCAGCAACCCCGTGCAAAGGATCCGCGAGGACTTTGGCACCGCGCGCCTAGACCAGACCTTCTCGGAAAGAGACTCGTTAGCCGTCGTATACACCGTGGATGATAGCGAAGGCCATTCGCCCACCACCAATCCCTTCACCGTCATTAATATTCGCACCAGCGAACACGTAGTCAGTTTCAACGAAACCCACATCTTTTCGCCTACTCTAATTAACCGGGCCACCTTCGGCTTTTCCCGCGGGGCCTTCTATTTCGATAGCGGCGTTACCGTAAATTCGCTCGAGAGCGGAGCCGGCTGGATTCACGCCGATCAGCCCGTCGGCGCGCTGGTAGTCGGCGGTGGCACCACGCTTAACGGAGCCTCGCAGATCACCAATGGCGGCACCAATGCCGGCAGCAATTTGCAAGCGGCTCGCAATATTTTTACCGCCTCGGATCAGGTGACGCTCACTCACGGCCCACACCTTTTGAGCGCCGGCGTCTGGTTCGAGCGGCTGCAATCCAACGACTCCCTCGCCCAGGACCAATATGGCCAGCTTTCCTTCACAAATTTGGCCTCCTTCCTGGCCGGCACCGTAAGCACCTACACGTATGCCCCAACCCACACGCCTCTCGGTTGGAGGTCTCTCGAAGGCGCCGTCTTTGCCGAGGACACCATCAAGTTGAAACCCAGTCTCGAACTGCGTCTCGGATTCCGCGGCGAATTCACCAATGGTTGGAATGAGGCCCAGGGCCGCGCTTCAAACTACGCGTTCAACTCCGCCGGCATCATTCTAACCACACCCGTCACAGGCAATTCTGCCTTCAGCGTAAACAACGCGAAGTTCCTTCCCGCGCCCCGCGTGGGTCTCGCCTGGTCTCCCTCGGCCTCCAAGAAGACGGCCATTCGTGCCAGCGCCGGCCTCTACTACGCTCTCATCGATAATCTCAGTTATCGCCTGGACCAAAACCCGCCCTTCAATCCGGTCTTCGCCGTCAAGGGCGTCACCGCATCCGGTCCCGGCCACAACTTGGATTTTTCGAGTATCGCTCCCTCCGCCAATTATTCAGCCTTGGGATTCAACGATTCCATCATCCCCAGCGGCGTCCAGCCGAATCTCCAAACACCTACGGTCGCCTCCTACACCCTCAAGGTCGAACAGGAACTTTTAGCGGGCACTACGCTGAGCGTCGGCTATATCGGTTCGCACGCCTATCACGAATTGCTCTCAGTCGACGCGAACCTGCCCAGCGCCGCATATCCCTACCCCGCGCAAGTGATCACTCCAACCAGCACGGGTCTCGCTAACCCCGCCGTGTGGAATACCACCCAGTGGTTTTCCGAGGGAATCAGCTCCTACAACGGCCTCGAGATCGACGCCAACCACCGCCTCGCGCGCGGACTGCAAGTTCGCGCCGTGTATACCTTTTCCAAAACCCTCGACGATGGCGACAGCTTGAACACCAGCGTGGCCACCAACTCTCCCGCGTTTGCCATGGACCCCAGGAACCCCCTGCTCGACTACGGCCGCGCTTCGTTCGACATCCGGCACTCCGCCGTGATCAATGCCAGCTACGATCTTCCGTTCGGGCGCAAGCTCAGCGCCGGCGCCAGCCCCTGGTCGCACAGCTGGTTCCAGAAATTAATTGCCGACTGGCAGCTCAGCGGGATCGAAACCCTCCAATCCGGTCTGCCCTTCACTCCGCAGTTGTCCTACAACGGCTCCAATGACGGTGACACCCGCAATCCCGTTCGCCCCTCCTGGAATCCGGCATTCACAGGAAATGTGATCCTGGGCGGCCCCAACGAATATTTCAATCCGAGCGCGTTCCTGCAGCCGGCGCCCGGCACTTACGGTAACGTCGGACGCAACACCTTGCAGGGCCCGGGACTCGCCAGTCTCGATATCTCGCTGGCTAAAAAGTTTTCCTTTTCCGAGCGCGTCGCAGCGCAATTTCGCGCCGAGTTCTTCAACATCCTCAACCGCGCCAACCTGAACACGCCCAATCCCGTGGTATTCGCCGCTCCGACAGGAGGCCCCTCGCCCACCGCAGGCCTGATCACCTCTACCGCCACCACCTCCCGCCAAATCCAGTTCGGCCTGAAGCTTCTCTGGTAGTCATAACCCTCGGAAGTCCGTCCGTCCGAGTGCCGGTAACGAGGGAATAGCGGCGTATCCACAATAATAATAAGCACATATCGGTAATAGCCGCCTATAGAGATGCCCTCTTCCGGTGCAAACAGTCACGAACAATTAACATCGCCGTCACCCCACGTTCAACGAGCCCTCGTAAAGTTTGGCGACTGCAATTTCCGTGGATCGACCCACAGCGAGGCGGGGTCGTGATCGGTGTGTGGCCGGTATAGTTCTACAGATATTCACATTGCGGGGTCGTGTCTGTACAAGTTGGGCCTCTTTTGAGCTTATCGAACTTGGAAACGCCACGTAGCGGGCGTGTCAGTGGCGCTAGTTTATTTCGGAGCCGCCCTTCAGTCCCGGCGGCCGCCTTTCGTGTATTTTTCACCCGTCTGTCTCATTTCGCAGCCAATCTCAAGGAGGAAACGTAATGCGAGCATTACTGGGGTGGGTTTTAGCCCTTGGCCTTATAGCATCGCCTGCAACGGCGGGAACCGATGCCGCAGGGGGAAACACAGCAGCGACAGATAGCGCCGCAGCTTCCAAAACAGAGGCGTCTGCGGCTCCCCCGAACGCAGCAGCCCCGGCTGCGGCCCCCACTGCGGCGAAGGATCCTTCGGCTAAGCCGGCCGCGTCGAGTTTGGAAAGCGAACTGGAAGAAATGCGTGACCTTCTCGAATCTCAGTCCAGGCAGATTGAGCTTCAGGGGGAGCAGCTGAAGCAGCAGCAGCAAAAGATGGCCGCCCTCGAGGAGCGCCTCAAGGCCGGCGAGTCCTCGTCCTCCGCATCGGTTTCGGCGGGAAACGCCGCGTTGGCACCGAACGCGTCACTCGCAGCCAACGCCCCTTCCACCCCGAACACTGTGACCTCCTCGGCTCCGATCGGCGCAGTATCAAATGCCGCTGCGGCCCCACAGCCCACCCTCGCGGCTGCAGCTAGCGCCCAGCCGATCGCGGCCGAACCCCAAGGCGGCGCGGAGCCCGAATCGCCTCTCCAAATCCGAATCGGCAACGCCTTCATCACGCCGGTCGGATTCATGGATTTCACCGGCGTATCCCGCAATCACAACGCAGGAGGCGGCATCGGATCGAACTTCGCCGCCATCCCCTACGAGTTCCCCACTTCCGCCACCGCCGTCAACCTATTAAATCACGTGAACGAAAATCGCCTCAGCATTCAGAACTCCCGCATCGGCTTCCGCGTGGACGCGCTGGTGAAGGGCGCCCACGTAATCGGCTACATGGAGGCAGACTTCCTCGGAAACAATGCGACCAACGTGGCCGTGAGCAGCAATAGCAACACGTTGCGTTCGCGCCTCTACTGGGTCGATGTGGCCAAGGACAAGTGGGAAGTCCTGGGCGGCCAGACTTGGAGCTTGATTACCCCGGGCCGCACCGGTATCTCGCCCCTTCCCGCCAACCTCTTCTATTCCCAAGACATTGACGTGAACTACCAAATCGGTCTGACTTGGGGACGCATTCCTGAATTGCGATTCGTCTTCCATCCCTCGCCCAAAGCGGCCATCGCCGTCGCCCTCGATAACCAGGAACAATACTGGGGCGGCTCCTCAGGCGGCCCTATCCCCCTGCTTCCGGCCGGAGCCACAGTGTTGGGCGGCGTTACAGGATTGCCCGGCACGCAGCTCAACAACCAGGGCACCACGGTCAACGCTCCCCAACTCTTCCCCGACGTAATCGCCAAAGTCGCTTTCGATCCCACGCCCAAATTTCACTTCGAGTTCGGCGGCGTCGAACGCCAGTTCCGGGTCGCGGTCAATTCGGCCGTCTCCACCGCTTCTCCCTTCGTTAATCGCCGAACATCCGGCGGTGGCGCCTTCGTGAACCTCAATTTCCAATTGTTCAGCGGCCTGCGCTTCCTCACGAATAATTACTGGAGCCAAGGCGGCGGCCGCTACATCTTCGGCCAGGTGCCCGACGTGATCCTCAATCCCGATGGCAGCCTTTCCGCCATCAGGACTTCCTCCACGGTTTCCGGCCTCGAATACACACACAAAAACACGTTCCTGTACTTCTATTATGGCGGCGTCTACGTTTTCCGCGACGTTGGAATCGCGGGCGGCCTGCAGTACGGCTACGGCGTCAACGCGACGGGCCCCGGCTCCAATTACGCTGTCGCGATCTCCCAAAACCGCACCATCCAGGAGGCCACCGGCGGCTTCAACCAAACCCTCTGGAAGGATGCCAAGTACGGCGCGCTAAACTTCATGGGCCAATATTCCTATCTGACGCGCAACCCCTGGTCCGTCGCGGCCGGCAATCCCACCCAAGCCAGACTTAGCATCGCATTCCTCGATTTGCGCTACACACTGCCCGGCACTGCGCCGGCCGGCACCACTCTAAAGTAGCTCGGCTTCTCAACCACAAATCAAAGGGCGCCGCTGCAATCCGGCGCCCTTTGTGTTTGCCCCGGGAGGGCCATCACTTTTGCGGAAACAGCACGCGCAGCACGCCTCTCTCCGGAAATTTGATTGGCGGGAAATCCTTGACGGGAATGCATCGAACCGGGTATCTCTGACGATACCGTTGAAGGCCGGCAAACTATTCTCGCCCCGCGAAGCCGCCCAGGTCCTGGGCGTCAGCTATCCAACACTGAAACAGTGGATTTACAAGGGCAAGATTCGCACCATCAAGACCGCCGGCGGGCACCACCGCATCCCGGAAGATCAAATCGACAAGTTTCTGTTCCGGGCCTCCGAAACCGGTGAGGTCAGCGGCCGCCGCAGCAATTTCCGCCGCATCAGCGGCCGTAATCAACTGGTGGGCCGCGTCACCGACATTAAAATGATGGGCCTGATGGCCCAGGTGAGCCTCTCCATCGGTGGCCAGCGCATCACCTCGATCATTACCGCCGACGCAGTCCGTGAAATGCGCCTGCGCAAGGGCCAAACCGTCGCCGCACTAATAAAATCCACCGAAGTAATGATCCTGCGCGTCTAAATTCGCACCAATGATCACTTTCCGCATCTACCTCGCACCGCAGTCAGTAGCAGCCCACACCTTACCTCGCACCGTCTTTAGTAGCACAGGCTTCAGCCTGTGCAAGATGACGGTAAGACTCCAAGATTGCGACAGCTAGCAGTGAAAATTAGCGCGTTACTCCAGCAGCTCCGATTCAATCCCGTGCATAAAACGCGCCCGCGTCGAGGGCCTCACCTTACCTCGCACCGTCTTTAGTAGCACAGGCTTCAGCCTGTGCAAGATGACGGTAAGACTCCAAGATTGCGACAGCTAGCAGTGAAAATTAGCGCGTTACTCCAGCGGCTCCGATTCAATCCCAATGCATAAAACGCGCCCGCGTCGAGACCCTCACCTTACCTCGCACCGTCTTTAGTAGCACAGGCTTCAGCCTGTGCAAGATGACGGTAAGACTCCAAGATTGCGACAGCTAGCAGTGAAAATTAGCGCGCTACTCCAGCGGCTCGGATTCAATCCCAATATTCTTCTCTCCCGCCGCTCGCTTATCGTTGTACTTCTTCACCCAGGCCGCGAAGCTCTTTCCCGCCGCCGTGTCGCGCCCGCTGAATGACAGCGCCGCGACGTCGCTATAGCGAACCGCGATCTTTTCCGGCCGGTCGCGCGGCATGATGCGCACGATACAGTCTTCTAACGCGGGGCTTTTGCGCTTGCGGTCAAAAACGTAGCCTTCGAGCTTGCCGCCATCCTTGAGCAGGATCGTCAAATCGCCGCGATAATCGAACGCCTTCTCGAGCGCGTCGCGAACGTCGGCATCGGTCGCCAGGGCGGGCACCCAGCCTTCGAGCATCTCATGTACCGTGCCCAGCTTTTCTTCGTGGCCCCCAGTATTAGAGTCAGTATTAGAGAATGTGTTGGAGGATTTGTCGGAGAACGTATCGGAGGCCCTCTCGGAGGAAGGTTCTTTCGCGTTCGCCATCAGGCTCGCCTACGAGTCGGGGCCCGTGGAAATCTGCACGAATCGCCCCGAGCCTGCAGATCCGGCGCCCGGTTGCCGCGGCCTGCCGCCTATCGCGTCAGGGTCTTTGTACTTGTCAAACAGTGTCGCCCGCACCGTGCTGAAAAATCCGCCCAGCGAGCCAAACGTGTCGTTCACCGCGCTAGCCTCGTATCCGCTGTGCACCATGCAATTGGCGCATTTCGGATTTCCGCTCTCGGTGCCGTACTGCTCCCAATTCGTTTCCTCGATCAGTTCCGCAAACGTATCGGTGTACCCGTCTTGCAGCAGGTAACACGGTTTCTGCCAGCCGAAAATGTTGTAGGTCGGCATGCCCCACGGCGTGCACTTGTACTCGCGCTTGCCCATCAGGTATTCCAGGAACAGCGGGCTCATATTGAATCGCCAGCGCTCGTCGCGGTTGCTCAGAATTTCGCGGAACAGCCGGCGCGTTTTCGTCTTGCTCAGGAAGTGCGCCTGGTCGGGAGCCTTGTCGTAGGTATATCCCGGAGAAAGCATCATGCCCTCGACGCCCAACTCCATCATCGCGTCGAAAAACTGGCGCACGCTTTCCGGCTGCGCGCCCTCAAACAAAGTGGTATTGGTGGTCACGCGAAACCCGCGCCGCAGCGCCTCGCGGATTCCCGCCACGGCCTTGTCGTAAGTCCCTTCGCGGCACACCGAAAAATCATGGTGTTCGCGCAGCCCGTCCATGTGCACCACAAACGAGAAATATTTGCTGGGCGTGAATTCGTGGAGCTTTTCCTTCAGCAACAACCCGTTCGTGCACAAGTACACATACTTTTTCCGCGCCACCAGCCCCATGGCGATTTCCGCGATCTGCGGATGCATCAACGGCTCGCCGCCCGGAATGCTCACCATCGGCGCGCCGCATTCCTCCGCCGCCGCAAAACATTCTGCCGGCGTCAGGTCGCGCTTCAGCACGTGCCCCGGATACTGAATCTTGCCGCAACCCGCGCAAGCCAGGTTGCAGCGCATCAGCGGCTCGAGCATCAGCACCACAGGGTAATGCTTCTCACCCTGCAGCTTTTTGCTGACCACGTACGACGCCACCGTCCACATCTGCGAAACAGGTACAGCCATTCAACTTCCTCCACGCCACCCGAATCGCGCTTCACAGCCCCGCCCAACTCAGCCCGCCACGTCCAGCACAAATTGTACTACAGGATGAAGCCGCTCCCCGCCCGGCCACGCCGGTAAAATAACGGGTAGCTCTTACGATGCGCCGTGCGGTCCGCTCGGAGCGCCGCGTTCAATCGGATCCGGCGGTGTTCCGCTGCTGCCGCGCGCCCGAAACCCTTCCAGCGTCCACGCATCCCGCCCTTCATCATGGCGCACGATGTAGAAGTTCCCATCCTCAGCGCGAATCCGAAAGTAAATCGCTCCCGGCGAATACCATCGGTCTTCCACCTCCGCCACCTCAAAAACCCGCCCTCGCAACGCGAAGCGCAAAGGCCGCTCGTCCGCACGATACCCCGCATAGCATTCGACCAGAATCTCCGCCATGCCCTCAGTGTATCGCGCCCAGCGCGGGTCGTCACGCGATGTCCCGAACCACCTGTTCGCGTCCCTGTAGCTCAGGTCGTCCCGCATCGGGCTCAGCGCTCAGCCGCAAACCGGTGGCAGTCACCCGCAAATTTGCGCCCAGGGTAAAAGAAGCGTACGATCATCGACCGCTCATCCGAAATAAGCGCCTGGCGCGGACACGAGGGAGACAAAAGCATGTTGCGCATAAACGACGAAGCTCCCAATTTCACCGCCGAAACTTCGCAGGGCACGATCAACTTCCACGAATGGATGGGCGATGGCTGGGCCATCTTGTTCTCGCATCCCAAGGACTTTACCCCGGTCTGCACCACGGAACTGGGTTACATGGCCGGGCTGCAGCCGGAATTCGAGAAGCGCAATTGCAAGATCATCGGCTTGAGCGTTGACCCGGTGAGCAGTCACAGCAAGTGGGCCGTGGATATCGAAGAGACCCAAGGCCACAAGGTGAAATACCCGATGATTGGGGACCCCGAACTCAAGGTGGCCAAGCTTTATGGCATGCTGCCGGCGGAGGCCGGCGATACCTCGCGAAGGACGCACCGCGGCCACGAACGCCACCGTGCGTACCGTGTTCGTGATCGGTCCCGACAAGAAGATCAAGTTGATGCTCAGCTACCCGATGAGCACGGGCCGCAACTTCGACGAAGTGCTGCGAGTCGTCGATTCCATGCAACTCACGGCCAAGCACAAAGTGGCTACGCCGGTGAACTGGAAACAGGGCGACGATGTCATCATCCTGCCGGCGGTTTCCGAGGAAGAGGCCAAACAGAAGTATCCCGGCGGCTGGAAAGCACCCCGGCCTTATCTGCGCATCGTGCCCCAGCCGAGGTAGCCTTCCGCTTTAGTACTAACACAACTTATTTTGAATGGCCTGCTTCCAGCGGAGTGGCCGCATACCCGGGCCGAATCTCGCAGAGAACCCGAGTAACATGTCCTTTTAGTCGGTTGGCAAACTGCCCCATTAAGCTTATTACCGGCGTTCCCGCGCCATCAAACGCCAACGTTCCGACAGAGTTGCGATCTTCGTCTACCAGGACAAATCGCTGGTTTGCCAGTGGAGATCGCGGGTTGATTAGTCCTTTCGGCGCAACCGGCGATTGCGATTGCGCGAGTACCCGGGGCGTGAGCAACACATATTGGAGAAAAAGCCCCGCCAAAAATCCGGCGACCACAGACACGGCGACTCGCTTCATGTTTTGTGTCTCCTTCCCAAAGACTGAACGCCACATCGATTATGCTACCCCTTGCTCTCGCTGACTAATGCAAAGCATCAACGAAGGTCGACTGGCCGAGCCTTTGATTCTGCACTTCGCGTGCCGGCCCTTCGCTTTCGGCGGGGCGGGTCTTGGCCGCATCGCCTTCGCGAAAACCGAGCGACGCATCAATGCGCAGCAACCCGGAATCGCGATTGCCTAGTAGGAAAGCCCCCATGGGACGGCCAAATCTATTCTTATGCGCAGCCGCACCGGCGAATTGGCTAATCGCGAAGTATCTTGACCCAACTGGGGCGGTCGGCCGCCGCTATCTACCGGCACACATTGTACTTATGATTTTATTTCCCTATGTCGGATATCCCACCAGACTTCCCTTCGCTTGAATTGGTCCAACCTTTCTGGTACTAACGAAACACCATCGTTGTAGTCCTCGGCAATAGTCGGGCGTGATACCCAGTCGTGTCCGGGACTTACAGCTGCGTGTGCCCGGAAACGGAGGTTTCCAATGGCCGAATATGCTGAATCTGAAAACGCCGCCGACAACGTCGGCAGGGGTGGCAACGGCTCTGTCCCACTCGAATCCATTCTTTGCACTGGCGAGTTGAAACGCCGCCCGGCCCGGTCCCCTGACTATGAGCAAGAGAGCCGCGCTCTCGTCGCTCTCGCCGAGGCCCTGGCCGAATCACCGCGAACTATTCTCCAAACATTGGCGGACACCATCCTGAATGTCTGTCGCGCCGGATCAGCCGGGATCAGCCTGTTAACCAAACAAGATGGGGGCAAGCGGTTCTACTGGCCTGCGATTGCCGGTGAATGGAAACCACATATTGGTGGTGGTACGCCGCGAGACTTCGGTCCCTGCGGTGACGTTCTAGATTGCAATGCGCCGTTGCTGATGCGCCAACTCCAACGGCGTTACACGTATTTCGAACCCGTCAAGCCCCCGGTCGAAGAAGCCTTGCTCGTTCCGTTTTACGTTCAAGGTAAGGCTGTTGGAACCATCTGGGCGGTGGCCCACAATGATCGCAAGTTCGACGCGGAAGACGAACGATTAATGAAATCTCTCGGAAAATTCGCTTCGTCGGCGTATCAAACATTGGAGTCGCAGGAGGTGCTGGCCCTCCAAATGGCGGAGATCGTGAAGGCGGAGCAAGCCACCGGCTTGCTCGCGGCGATCATCGAGTCCTCAGACGACGCCATTATCAGTAAGAGTCTCAATGGAATCATCACCAGTTGGAACAAGAGCGCGGAGCAGCTGTTCGGTTATTCCTGGGAAGAAGCGGTTGGCCAGAGCATAACCCTGATCATTCCATCGGATCGCCGCGAGGAAGAAACTGCGATCCTGGAACGGCTTAGAAAAGGTGAGAAAATCGAGCACTTCGAAACCATTCGTCGTCGAAAAGACGGCACGACAGGTGGACATCTCGCTGACAATTTCCCCGGTGAAAAATGCTCGGGGTGTCATCATTGGTGCATCGAAAGTAGCGCGGGATATAACGCACAAAAAACACGCCGACAAAGCTCTCCGCGAGAGTGAAGAGCGGCTCCGTACGCTCGCCCAGGGGCTGGAATCCCAAGTACAAGTTCGCACTCAAGAACTCGAAGAACGAAATGCCCGCGTTCTCCAGCAGACCGAAGAACTTCGAGAATTGTCGAAACGTTTATTGCTAATGCAGGACGACGAACGCCGGCGCATCGCTCGTGACCTTCACGACAGCGTCGGACAGATCGTCGCCGCGCTGGGAATGAATCTTACCAGCATCACCCAAAATGCAGTGAAGCCGGAAACCCGTAAAGCCGCTCAAGAAGGCCACGAATTGATTAGTCAGTTGAGCAAAGAGATTCGCACCATCTCTTACCTTCTGCATCCGCCTTTGCTCGACGAAAGCGGTTTATCCGAACCCATCCGCTGGTTCATGGCCGGATTGTCGGAGCGCAGCGGATTGAAAATCGACCTGGACATTTCCAAGGACTTTGGAAGACTGCCTGGCGATGTGGAAGTGGCCATCTTTCGTATCGTGCAGGAATGTTTGACCAATATTCATCGCCATTCAAACGCCAAGTCGGCGATGATCCGCCTGAGACGCGACATCTCCACCGTTTCGCTGGAAGTTCAAGATGATGGCTCGGGCATACCCAAAGAAACTCTCGCCGCGATTCGCAATCAGCGTTCCGGTGTCGGCATCACGGGAATGCGCGAGCGAGTCCGCCACCTGGGAGGCAATCTCGACATTCAATCCAGTTCCAACGGCACGAAAGTCTCCGTCACACTCCCTCTGACATAACCCGCCCATTTTGGAAGGGCGGGACTTTTGTCTTTCAAGCTCTACGCCCGTCATTCCGACAGAGCGAAGCCGGGTGCGGGCTCTACTTGGAGCCCGCTAAATAGGATTATCGTACACTGACTCCCACATGACGATAAGCCGACTCATCAGGCCCTGGGCATAAATACTATGCCGGTGTACGATGCTGTCCGGGGAAAGGCCAACGAGAGTAATTTAGCGGCTGTCCCAAGCCGAAGCGCGCACAGACACCAGCGCGCCTCGGCTCTGCGCCACGAGAGGAGACTGGACGAATCCTCGTGACCCCGAAAAGCGACAGGCCACCGCTGCCGGTGGACTGTTGCACTCTAAATCCGTCATGTTGCGGCTAGCGATTGAAAGGAACGACCAGGGAATCGTGCCCGAGGATGTGGCCGTCCATAACCTTCATAATGTCCGCGCGCGTGGCCGTTTCCGGCAAGTCCACTTTGGTATCGAGTGCGAACATATCGAACACGTAGTGGTGCAGCAGGGGAACGTTTTGCGGCGGGCACGGCGGCAGATAGCCGGTGATACCACCCTGGCCCGGATTGCCGTTGGTCTGATGACTACCGTCCGGAAGATCGGCGGTATTGGACGGAATACCCTGCGGGAACTTGGTCGCTGTAGCGGGGATGTTCCACACCATCCAATGCAAAATGTCGTCGAGTTTCTTTTGCGGACGCGGCTCCAAGTCGTGGACGATCAGAGCGAAGCTCACCGTGCCTCTCGGCGCGTTCATCCATTGCAGGGGCGGCGACACCGCCTCCGTACCGGCGGCGCAAGTGAATTGCTGCGGGAGCAGCGAGCCGTCGACCATATCAGGACTCATGATGCGGAACGGCGGCGGAGGAGCTCCCCCACGCCCGGGAGCACCCGCACCCGGTCCGGCAGGCGGAGCGGCGGCAGCCGGGGCCTGCTGTGCGAGCAAAAGACCCGCACTTGCGATCGAGAGAAGGACTGCCGCTGCGACCAATGAAGCTATCTTGCGCATGCCATTTTTCTCCTTCTCGTCAGTAATAGACGTAAGCGGCGCCGGCGTTGACGGCCGACTTATCGTCCTGCTTGCCGTTGACGCCCTTGGCGGCGCTATTTTCCTTCGTCGCGCCGGCGGCGAGCACTTTCCCGTCGCCATTGAGTGCGACCGAGATGCCGAATTCCGCGGCGGGTTTGGTGTTGGAAGCCTTGACGTAGGCCGTGGGATTCCAGGTCGTGCCGGTGCGGGTGTAAACGTAGACCGCGCCGGAGTCTTCCATGGAGGCGTCAGACTGATCCCCGTTGACGCCCTTGGCGCCGCTATCCTCAAGGTGCGAGCCGATGGCAATGGTGTTGCCGTCGCGGCTCATGGCCAAAGCCAATCCGAATTGGTCGTTCTCCCGTGCATTGAAGGCCTTCACATAAGTCTGCGGCGACCACTTGCCTCCCGTGCGCACGAAAACCTGGGCCGCGCCGACGTTGTCTAAAAGTTCCGGGTCGTGCGCGCCCTGGAGCTGGCGGTATTTATCCAACGCGACGCCGGAGATAATGGTGTTGCCGTCGTCGCTGATGGCCAGCGCGCATCCAAGGTAATCGCCTGGTTCGGCGTTCGGGGCCGTGAGACGCATTTGCTGCGACCAGGTCCCGTTGTTGCGCGTGAAGACGTAAACGGCGCCTCTACCGCCATCCTCACCGTACGCGCCCACGCCGAGGGTGTCGCCGTTGCCGTTCAAGCCGACGGAGTAGCCGAACAGTACACCGGGCGTGGTCGTATTCCAGGGCTTGATGTAAGCCTGTTGCGACCAGGTGTCGCCGCTGTGGTTGAAGATGAACACCGCTCCGGAATCCGGTGCACCCGTGTTCTTTTGGTTGCCGTTGATGCCCGTGGCGTTGCTGGGATCGCTGGTCTCGCTCACGGCGAGCGTGCTTCCGTCACTGCTGAGAGAGACCGCGTAGCCGAACCGGTAGCCTACATCCGGCCCGCCGGTGTTTGACGATTTCAGGTAGGCCTGCTGCGACCAGGCAGCGCCGGCACGCGCGAAGACATAGACGGCGCCCGCACCCGGCATCGAACGGTCGCTCTGATTGCCATTAATGCCGGTGGCCGAACTAGCTTCTAGGGAAGAGCCGACGGCCAATAGGTTGCCATCGGCGCTCAGGGTCAGGGAGTTTCCGAATTGAGCGCTTTCCGCCGTGTTCGAGGCCTTAAGGTAGGCCTGCTGCTTCCAGCCCTTGTTGTCTCGAGTATAGACATACACAGCGCCGGATAATTCCGCCCGGTCCTTGGAGACGCCGTTGACGCCTTTGGCGGCGCTGTCCTCTTCAGTGGCGCTGACCGCGAGTGTGTTGCCGTCGGCGCTGAGCGCTATCGCGTAGCCGAACTGATTGTCCTTGCCGGTATTGGAAGCCTTGATGTAGGCGATCGATTTCGGCAGCCACGTTCCTGTCGGCGTAGTGGTGGCTTTCGGTGGTTGCGGCTGGCCGCTCATCCGAGTATGCGCTTGCGCGAAGCTGGAGTTGACTGGAGCACACAAGGCTGCCACCGTCAGGCCGAGCACCAACACACCCTTCTTGCTGTCCCTCATCGCACAACTCCTTCCGGCAAGCGCCGGACAAAATAACAAACTACCGCAGGGCCCCGGCGGGAAAGGGAGCCACTCCGCGTCACATCCCCCGCCGCAAAGCGAAAGCGCGATCTCGAAGACGACCCTAGTTCGCCGGTGCTGCCGGCGGGGCTTGCTCGGCCTTAATCCAGGATTCCGCGATTTGGACCTCTATCGCGCATCGTACGCTTCTCCTGCCGTCGACACAACGAACAGGCCCAGCGCCTGTGAAACGCATTATAAAAGGGCGCCCCTTTGAAGTAGGTTTTGATTGCTCGTATCAACGCCTACCGGAAGGAGCACCCTCATGAATGACGCCAAGTATATTCGGGCTGGATGTTCACCAGGCAACGATCTCGGTGGCCGTTCTGGATTCTGCCGGCGAGCTGGTGATGGAAGCGATCCTCGAAACGAAAGCCGAAACGATTCTCCAGTTTATTCAGGGCCTGCGCGGAAGTTTGCATGTGACCTTGGAGGAAGGAACCTGCGCGGCGTGGTTGCACGACCTGCTCAAGCCGCATGTCGCTGCAGTTCTGGTGTGTGATTCGCGCAAAAACGCCTCGATGAAGGCCGGGAACAAGAACGACCGCGCCGATGCACGCCAGCTGGCCGAGCTGTTGTACCTGAATAAGCTCCACCCGGTCTATCACGGCGCAGCAGGAATCCGGACCTTGAAGGAACTAGCGCGTAGCTACCTGGCGATCACCCGCGATCTGACCCGGGTGATGAGCCGCCTGAAGGCCGTCTACCGAAGCTGGGCCATTCCTGGTGCCGGCCAGCAGGTGTATGCACCCCGTTACCGCACGGAGTGGCTGGCCAAGATCGCCGAAGGTGGCGTGCGCCGCCGCGCCGAACTCTATTATCAGCAGTTCGACGCCTTAGCGGCTTTGCGCCAGCAAGCGCGACGAGAGTTATTCAGCAGAAGAGCCAGAAACACAGCGTGGTGAAATTGCTGCGGCAGATTCCCTCGATTGGACCCATTCGAGCAGCTCTGCTGGTCGCGCTGATGCAGACACCCCATCGCTTTCGCACCAAGCGGCAACTGTGGGCCTACTGCGGCCTGGCGCTGACGACTTACACCAGTGGGGAATACCGGTTCGTGGGTAGTCAACTCAGACGTTCCAAGAAATTCTTGGCCATCCGGGGTCTGCACAAAAATCATAATCACGATCTGAAAAATATTTTCAAAGGTGCTGCCACGCGAGCGGCTGCTACCAGCGGACCTTTCCAGGATTTCTACCAAGCGTGCGTGGCCAGAGGCGCGCAGCCAGCGATGGCGCGCCTCACCCTGGCGCGCAAGATTGCGGCCATCACCTTGATCGTTTGGAAGAAAGGAGTTCGTTTCGACGCCGAACATCTAAAACCACAAGCAGCTTGAGCGTCTGTCGAGAGTCCATCCCAGATTCATCGCGGAGGATAACCGTAGGATATCCAGGGGCACTGGTTCGAGGGTGACGTATCCAGAATCCCGTTAGGCTACGCATGTGCTTTGAGCACCGAGTCTCTCGAGAAACCCTATGCCCCCTCGGACAACCAGAAAAAGCGATAGGCCACGAGTCTCCGATAGAACCATGGTTGGCACTACAACCGCGCTGCTTGTCTGCGTCAGGAACCGAAGGCGTCGCCACCAAGCACGATGAATCTGCAGGGACGGCAAAATCACGGGATCTTTCGTCACATGACTTTGGGCTGGACGGCAACACGCTCTCCAGTCACAGGAGAGGTATTTTTATTGACATCCCC
>CAVRDM010000012.1:0-16223 GCA_963719845.1 uncultured Acidobacteriota bacterium
AGCTGAATGCGGCACAATGCCGATTGCCAGGACAAGCAGTAAACTCTCTAAGGTTCGCATGCGATCTGCCTCCAACTAATATGCGATTTGAAAAACGATGTGCACGGTGGCGGGGAAATCCACCGGTTTGCCGTCTTGTTGGGCCGGCTTGAAGCGAATTTGCTCTGCCGCATGCATAGCGGCTTCATCCAGTCCGTGCTCCAATCCCTTGATGACGCGTACCACTTGGACCGGGCCCGTCGCGGGGAACACTACCTGTACCAAAACCTCGCCTTCGAGCCCTAATTTGCGGGCTTCCTCGGTGTATTGCGGGGTAGGTTTGGCCAGAATTTCCACCGGTTGCACCGCCGCTACGGCTTCCGCCTGCTTGGGTTTGGGAGCCTCGGCGGTAATCGCGGAGTTGGAAAACCCGCCCGCCTGCACGGTGCCGCGTCCGGTTCCACTTGCCGCCATTGCCGCCCGGCGGAGGAAGGGCCACGCCGTTGCCAAAGCCGGCGCTCGCTACCGTGCCGCGAACTCCGTTCGCGCCGCCGGTTCCGTTGCCGTAACCCGGCCCGGGAGGCAGCACGGGTGAACCGAGGTGCGCGATAGTGGCGCGTTTGTTGGGATCGCCATTGCCGGGCATCCCGTTGGGATCGCCAAAGCCTCCGGTCTGCACTTTCTCAATGGGCAGATTGACCGTGGCCGGCGCGGCGCTCCCGGTGGTAGGCAACGTGCCGGTCTTCACCGGCTCACGCGGGCGTGCCGGCTGGTCCATGGGCTGATCGAATTTCGCGGCGATGAAGTTCTGATCAACTTTGGGCGCTTCCTGAGTGCACTGGAACCGGCTTGGGCTTGGGCGCCACCAGCGGACGCGGCGCAATCAGCTTCGCCACATGCACCGGCTGAGGCTGTTCGATCGGTGGCGGTGTAGGCTGCACGCGCGCGCGCATACGGGCGGCTTGGGCGGCAGCGCCACCGCGGTCTCCGGAGCCGCAATCGGCGTCACTTCGTACATGATCTGCGTGGCCAGTTTCTGCGGAAAAAACATCGGCAGCGCCACTAAAAACGCCGCCAGCACCACCTGAAATACCGTGCTGGTCAGCAAGGCTCCGCGACTCAGCTTAGCGTCAGGTAACAAATCCAACCGCGCGGCCACCGGCTTCTGCCCCATCATTCTTTTCCACGCCCCGGCATCGGGAGGCGGCGCGGCCGGTGATCGATAACCGATATGAAGATTTCCTGCCTGCACTGTGCTGCTCATGGTTGATATTCGCCTAATTCCAAAGATTCTTGTGACGTTGCGATTGCCAGTTCATTTTCCTATGCTTCTGTTGCTGAACCGATCCCTGCGCGGGGGGACTCTTAGGAGCTGGCCGCGATCGAGAGAACAACGCATCCGGTCTTGACAGTACCAGCGTACTGGTCAAGGAAGATGTGCCGAATAGGACTTTTGTACTAGTGTAGCCTAAGACCAACATTTCGGCCCCTATCGATAAGAAAATCGCTCGTTCATTGGGCGATCGACTGCGTCAAGTGTATGCGCACTCATTATAACAATAACCCTCAAAATAGCCGGTGGTTGCAGCTCACGGCGCCGCTGGTCCATATAGAGTTCGCATTAGAAAGGTTTACTGCTCCGCATTGCTTCGTACTTACGACTTTTAGGCTATGTACTAGTACAACCTAACAAACGCACTTTGATGGGCGTACAGGTTTCCGACAGTTCAAAACCAGAATCTCTGGTATAGGGCTGGGAAGCATAGAAATGAGATGTCGCGGTCACCGCCAGCGGTTGTAGGCCGGACTTTATTTTTATTGTCGAACCTTGGGTGGCTACGGAGACTACGCCGACCCCTCTGGCATCGTGCTGACACCGGGGCGATACGCTAATTACAAGCACCGACGCAAGAATTTATTTCCCTAACGAGACGACCAGGCCACCGGTAATGATCAGAAACCCACCGGCCCACACCGCGAGCGTCGGCCTCTGGCCAAACAGGATCCAAGCCGTAACCTGCGCTACGGCAAAAAGAATAGCCACGTACAGGCCCAGCAAACGGCCGAAATCCCATGGCGGTGCATTCACTACGTAGCCATATGCCGCCAGAGTGAGACCGCCGCAGATCATCAGAAGCGATCGGCGCCCGAGTGCGTCACTGAACACGCCAAGGCGCATGAGTGCATCGCCCACGGCTTCAAGGATCGCGGCGCATAACAGGATCACCAGCGCTGCCCAGTATGGCAAGTCGAAGCCCCTTTCATCCTCCGGCTAATCCGGCGGGTTCGTGGATTCTTCACCGTGCGTGACGATGTGCACGTCCACGGCCGGGGCTTCGCGCAGGAAGCGGTGGACGGCGGACAAATAAAACAGCCGGTGCAGGCCCTTTACCGCGGAGCGCCCGAAAATCACCTGCGTAATGCGTTTTTCACGCACGATTTTGGCGACCGCGTCCGCGATGCTGCGCCCGCGCGTTTGCACAACCTTGGCGCCCAGGCTATCCGCGAACTGAATATTCGCCGCCAGCGACTTCTGGCGGTCAGCGCTCTGATCTGCGCCTGCATCGACATAGATCACGAAAAATTCCGCATCGAGCCTGCGGGCCATTCGCGCGCCGCGAGCAATCAAGTATTGCGCCGAGGGATTTGAACTGATGCACACCGCCAGCCGCTCGCGCACTGACCAGTTTTCGTCGATTTGCCTCGAATCCATGTAGGATTCGAGGCTGCGGTCCACATGCTCGACCACCTGGCGAAGCGCCAGTTCGCGCAACGCGATCAGATTGCCGCTGCGGAAGAAGTTTTTTAAGGCTTGATCGACTTTCTCCGCGCTGTATACATTTCCGCGCCGCAGCCGGTTCTGCAGAGCTTCCGGAGTCAAATCCACCATCACCGTTTCGTTGGCCATGAGCGGTACCCAGTCGGGAACCGTCTCCCGCACCGTGATCCCCGTGATGGAGCGCACCGTCGGTGCAATGCTTTCCATGTGCTGGATATTGAGCGTTGAAAGGACGTCAATCTTTGCGGCCAAAATTTCCTGCACGTCTTCATACCGCTTGCGGTGCTTGCTCCCGGGAATATTCGTATGCGCGAGCTCGTCCAGCAGAACGGTTTGCGGATGCCTGGCAATAATGGCGTCCACGTCCATCTCCTCGAAGAGCGTCCCTTTATATTCCAGCTGCCGCCGGGGCACCGCCTCGAGTTGCGTGGCCAGCTCTTGTATGCCCTTTCGCCCGTGAGTTTCCACGACCCCGATCACGACGTCTTCACCGTAGCCGCGGCGGCGAATGCCCTCGCTGAGCATGGCGTAGGTCTTGCCGACGCCGGGTGCATACCCCAGGAAAAGCTTGAACGTGCCCTTGGTTTTCTCGCGGGGAGAAACCTGATCGAGCCACTCTTCGGGTTTCTTGGGCATGGTTTCTGTTATTTATTCCGCGCGTGCCGGGGCACGGTAGAATAACCCGATGTTACGACGCATCCCCATTCGCCTGCTGCACTTCTCCGTGGCCCTGGGCCTGGTGCTCGCAATTGTCTTTCTTTATCGCCGGGTGTTCGCGGTGAATCAAACCACCGTGGCCATGACGTTTCTGCTCGCGATCTTGACAGTTTCCGCTGCGTGGGGCTTCGCCGCCTCGGCATTCATGTCCATCGCAGCTATGCTGGCCTTCAATTACTATTTTTTGCCGCCTTACGGCACGCTGGTTATTGCGGATCCGCAAAACTGGGTGGCCCTATTCACCTTTCTGGCGACGTCTTTGATCGCCAGCAAGCTCTCCGAACGCGCTCGCCGCGAGGCGCAGGAATCACGCCGCCGCCGCAATGAAGTGGAGCGGCTATACACCTTTAGCCAGCACTTGCTGGTTTCCGGCAACGTCATCACTTTGCTCAACGCCATTCCCAATCATATCGTGGACACCTTCGCCGTGGGCGCGACAGCCCTGTACCTTGAAAACAAACATAAGTTTTACAACTCCGGAGCCGAGGCCCATTTTGACGAGGAAGAAATGAAGGCCGCCATGTTGCGCGATGAGCCCATCGTTGACTCCGGCCGCAGCCTTTCTTTCGTCTCCGTTCGCATGGGCACTCGTCCCATCGGCAGCCTCGCCATTTCCGGCCGCTTGCTCTCGCGCCAGACCCTCGAAGCCCTGGGCACTCTAATTGCCGTAGCTTTTGAGCGCGCCCGCGCCGTCGAGGAACTCGGCAAATCGCAGGCCGTGCGTGAAGGCGAACGCCTGAAGTCCGCTCTGCTCGATTCGGTTACCCACGATTTTCGAACTCCTCTGACCTCCGTGAAAGCTTCCGTGACCAGCCTGCTTTCAAATCGGCAGATCAGCGACGAGCAGCGCCTTGAGCTGCTCACGATTATCGACGAGGAATGCGACCGTCTCAACCAACTCGTAGGCGATGCCGCCGAAATGGCCCGCCTCGACGCCGGTGAATTTGAGCTGGCCCGGGAGCCCTACCGCATGGCTGATATCGTCGCGGCCGCGCTGCAGCACTGCAAAACCGCCTTGGGGCCGCGCCCGATCAACGTTGAGATTCCCGAGGACCTTCCGCCGGTGTGGGCGGACTTCCAGCGCGTGAAGGACGTTTTGGTCCGCCTTATCGAAAATGCCGGCGTTTATACCGCCAAGGATTTGCCCGTCACGATCTCCGCCGAGGTCAGCGGAGACCTCGTGATCACCAACGTTGCCGATCGGGGTCCCGGCATCGATGAAATGGAGCTGAGCCTGATCTTCGATAAATTTTATCGCGGCAAAAATCAGCGTTTTCTCGTTCAGGGAACCGGCATGGGCCTGCCGATCGCCAAAGCCATTATAGAAGCTCATGGGGGAACCATTTGGGTGACCAGCCAGCTCGGCCGTGGCTCGGTCTTTTCCTTCAGCCTGCCCATCGCCTTTCAAAAAACATACGACCAGGGAACACCTGCCTCCCGAATAGCGGCCTCGGGCGAGACTTCGTGAAATCCGCAACGATCCTGGTGGTCGACGACGAGCCGCAGATTCGGCGCGTCCTCCGGGCCACCCTGTCCGCACAGGGATACGTTATGGTCGAAGCCCGCGACGGGCAAGAAGCGCTACTGAAGCTGCGCAGTGACCGCCCCGATTTGGTTTTGCTCGATATGAACATGCCCGCCATGGACGGTCTTGAAACCTGCCGCGCGATACGCGCCGATTCCCAGATACCCATCATCATGCTCACGGTGCGCAACGCCGAAAAGGATAAGGTACGAGCGCTCGATGCCGGAGCCGACGACTACATCGTGAAGCCGTTCGGTATTCAGGAACTTCTCGCCCGCGTTCGCGCGGCGTTGCGGCGCTCCTCCAACGACGAAGCGGAACCGGTGATCGTCTCGAAGGAGTTGAGCTTTGATTTCGAAAAGCGAACCATCTCAGTACGCGGAAAACCGGTGCATCTTACCCCCAAGGAGTTCGATCTCCTCCGCCATCTGGTCGCCAGCCAGGGCATGCCCGTCACGCACCGGCGATTGCTGCAGGCCGTGTGGGGACCCGATTATGGCGAGGAAACCGAGTCCCTGCGCGTGGTCATCAACCAGTTGCGCAAGAAAATCGAATCCGATCCGGCAAATCCAAAATACATTCGCACGGAGCCCTGGATCGGCTATCGGTTCGTTACCGGCGATACGCAGGCCCCAAAGTCCGATCCGCCGTTTGAGGCTAAGCCAACCCATCGCTCCACGAGAGGCGCCAAGGATGGTTAAGCCGTTCGCAACCGATGAGGCCAGCTATCCATCCGCCCTTCCGCGGGTGGATCCTTCGGATGCCCGATTATGGTGTGGTCGCGCTGCTTGGGCCGCCCGATCCAATTGAGCTGATCGCTCCGTTCGGGGCCGCCGGAGAAATTGCAGGGTAAGCGCGATTGAGATCCAGATTGAGTTCGAGTACGTGCACGCGTGCTTCACCCAAAAAGCCGAACTGCCGGCCCTCGGTGTGCCGCGCTACCAGCGTTTCCACATCCGCCGTGCTGATCTGCCGTTCGCGCGCCACTCGTGAAACTTGAAATTCTGCCGCGGCCGGCGAAATATCTGGATCGAGACCCGAGCCCGATGTCGTAACCAGGTCGACGGGTATTGCCGCCGTAGGATTCTCGGCTTGCAACCGTTTTACATCGCCATTCACGCGGTCGAGCAGAGTTTTATTTGTCGGCCCAAGATTCGATCCTCCGCTTGCCAAAGGGTCGTACCCCGTGCCGGCTGCCGAGGGCCTCGAATGGAAATAGCCCGGGCCGGAAAAGGCTTGGCCGATAAGTTTCGATCCGACCACCTTGCCGTCTTTTTCGATTAATTGCCCGTTGGCATGATCGCGCAACAAGATTTGCGAAAGCCCCGTAACCACCAAGGGATAGATCACGCCGAAAATGATTGTCGTTACCACTGTAAACAGCGCCGCAATCATTAAATTCTTCTTCATGTTCGCCTCTAGGCCATCCCGAGATGGGTTAGCAACAAATCGAGCAGCTTGATTCCAATGAATGGCGCGATCACTCCGCCGACGCCGTAGATCAGCAAGTTCCGGCGCAGCAAGGCCGCCGCGCCCACCGGCCGATAGCGCACCCCGTGCAGCGCCAGCGGAATCAGCGCAATAATAATCAGCGCATTAAAAACCACTGCCGATAAAATGGCCGATTCCGGGGTGTGCAAGCGCATGATGTTCAGTATGCCCAGCACGGGAAATGCTCCGGCAAACATCGCCGGAATAATAGCGAAGTATTTGGCGACGTCATTAGCCACCGAAAACGTGGTCAGCGCGCCCCGCGTGATCAGAAGCTGCTTCCCGATCTCCACAATTTCGATGAGCTTGGTGGGATTCGAATCCAGGTCCACCATATTTCCGGCTTCCTTGGCCGCCTGGGTGCCGGTATTCATGGCTACGCCCACGTCTGCTTGCGCCAGCGCCGGCGCATCATTCGTCCCGTCTCCAGTCATGGCGACGAGCTTGCCCTTGGCCTGTTCGGCCTTGATCAGCGCCATTTTGTCCTCGGGCTTGGCCTCCGCCAGAAAGCCATCTACACCCGCTTGTTTCGCGATGGCGGCGGCAGTCAGAGGATTGTCACCAGTGATCATCACCGTTCGAATGCCCATCGCGCGAAGCTGATCGAATCGCTCGCTCATGCCGCCCTTCACGATGTCTTCGAGTTGAATCGCACCCAGCACCACGCGGTTTCTCGCCACGAGCAAGGGCGTTCCCCCTCCGCTGGAAATTCGCTCCACGACCTGCGCCAGTTCTGGTGGCACGCGGTTCCCGCGCTCGGCGGCATATTTGGCGATGGCATCCTGTGCGCCCTTGCGGATTTCCAGTCCGTCGAGATCCACGCCAGACATGCGGGTTTGCGCCGTGAAGGGAACAAACGTCGGGTTCTGCTGCGCAAGCTCGCGGCCGCGCAGGCCGTACTTCTGCTTCACCAGCACTACAATCGAGCGACCTTCGGGAGTTTCGTCCGCAATCGAGGCCAGTTGCGCGGCATCGGCGAGATCCGCGTCGCTGACACCCGGCGCTGCATACAAATTCGTCGCCTGGCGATTTCCAAGCGTAATCGTTCCCGTCTTGTCCAGCAGCAGGACGTCGACGTCGCCCGAAGCTTCGACGGCGCGGCCCGACATGGCGATCACGTTGCGCTGGATCATGCGGTCCATGCCGGCGATGCCGATGGCCGACAGCAAGCCGCCGATGGTGGTGGGGATCAGGCACACCAGTAACGACACCAGCACAAAAATATTCTGGGGAGCCCCCGAATAAATCGCGTACGGCTGCAGCGTGACCACAGCCAACAGGAAAATAATCGTCAATCCCGCCAACAGAATATTAAGCGCGATTTCATTGGGTGTTTTCTGGCGGGACGCACCCTCGACCAGTTTAATCATGCGATCCAGAAACGTTTCGCCCGGATTGGAAGTGATGCGCACCTTGATCTCGTCCGAGAGCACTCGCGTTCCGCCGGTAACGGCGGAGCGGTCCCCGCCCGATTCGCGAATCACCGGCGCGGATTCCCCCGTGATGGCGGATTCGTCCACGGAGGCGACCCCTTCAATAACCTCGCCATCGCCAGGAACGAACTCACCGGCCGTGACGATCACCACGTCGCCGGTGCGCAACGCCGAACTCGCCACCGTTTCCTCGCACCCATTACGCCCCAAGCGGCGTGCGCTGGTTTCGGTGCGGGCCTTGCGCAGCGTATCCGCCTGCGCCTTGCCACGGCCTTCGGCCATAGCCTCGGCGAAATTCGCGAACACCACCGTGAACCATAGCCATAGCGTAATTTGCAGGCCAAATCCGAAGTGGCCGGAATGCCGCATGGTGTCGCGAATCAGTTGCACGCTGGTGAGAAACGCGCCCACCTCCACTACGAACATCACCGGATTTTTCGCGATCATCCGCGGGTCGAGCTTGCGGAAAGAATCCACGATTGCACCCCGCAGAATTTTTGCGTCCGCCAGGGACTTCGCTTTTGCCTGTGCATTGTCGGTCATATGAGCCTCAGAATACTTTCCCGGAGAGCATCAGCAGGTGTTCGAGGATCGGCCCCAGGCTGAGCGCGGGGAAAAACGTCAGCGCGCTGACGATCAGCACCGTGGAAACCAGCAGCGCCGAAAACAGTGCGCCAGTCACCGGAAAAGTGCCCACCGATTCGGGCGAGATTTTTTTCTTCGCCAGATTGCCCGCGATGGCGAGCACTGGAATCACCATAAAGAACCGGCCAAGCAGCATGGCCGCCGCTCCGCTGCTGTTGTACCAGGGGGTATTGCCGTTCAATCCGGCGAATGCCGAGCCGTTATTGCCCACCGACGATGTATATATGTAGAGAATTTGTGACAACCCGTGGGGCCCGGGGTTCGAGATGCTCGATGTGCCGAACGGCCTCACGACCGCAAATGCCGAAAAGCCCAAAATCGCAAACGTCATGATCAGGATCGAGAGCATGGCCATCTGCACGTCATACGACTCGATCTTCTTGCCCAAATATTCCGGCGTCCGCCCCACCATCAGTCCGGCGATAAACACCGCTAAAATCACGAATACGACGACGCCGTAAAGTCCCGACCCGACTCCGCCAAATACCACCTCGCCCAGCATGATATTAATCAGCGGCACCATGCCGCCAAGAGGCGTGAAGGAATCGTGCATGCTGTTCACCGCGCCGCAGCTCGTGTCCGTGGTCATCGTGGCAAACAGCGCGGAATTCGCAATGCCAAACCGAACTTCTTTCCCCTCCATGTTGCCGCCCGGCTGCGCCACCGTGCTCCTCTGGTCGACGCCTGCGAACAGCGGATTTCCGCGGGCCTCCGCCCAATACGCGGTCGTCACGCCCATTAGGAACAGGACGGCCATAGCCGACCATATGGCCCAGCCGTGGCGCTGCGACCCCGTCATGCGGCCCAGGGTATAGGTGAGTCCCGAGGAGATTGCAAAGATCAGCACCAGCTCAAAAAAGTTAGAAAACGGAGTGGGATTTTCAAAGGGGTGCGAACTGTTGGCATTGAAAAAGCCGCCGCCATTCGTTCCCAACTCCTTGATTATCTCTTGGGAAGCTACCGGCCCTTGCGCGATCACCTGTTCGCGCACCACCTGCGTCGTTGTCTTTCCGTCCGCGCCCGTGGCTTGCACCGTTTGCGGCTCACTCAACTCGACCGTCGTATAGGGTTTGAGGTTCTGCACCACGCCCTGCCCGACAAGCACCAAAGAACCCAATAGGCAGATCGGCAGCAGCAACCACAACATGCAACGCGTCATGTCCACCCAGAAGTTTCCAAGCTTCTCGGTCTCCCTTCGCGAGATTCCGCGAATGATCACTATGGCCATCACGATCCCGGAAGCCGCCGACGTAAAATTGTGGTACGCCAAGCCCGCCATTTGCGTTAGGTAGCTCATCACCGCTTCGCCGGCATAGTTTTGCCAGTTCGTGTTGGTGGTGAAGGACGCCGCGGTATTGAACGCCAGTGCCGGGGGCACGTTCGCGAGCTTTTGCGGATTGAGCGGAAGCCACAGCTGGACTCGCTGCAGCAGGTAGAGCAGTGCCATTGAAACGCCGCTGAATAGCAGCATGGCCACGGCATATTCGGTCCAGCGCATCTCGTGCGTTTCATCCACGCCGGTAAGGCGGTAGACCAGCCGTTCGACGGGACGTAGTACCGGGTCGAGGAAGGTTTTCTCCCGGCTAAACAGGCGCGCCATGAAGATGCCCAGCGGCTTAGTGACCGCCAGAACCACGGCCAGCACCAGCAGGATTTGGAGCCATCCATTTGCAGTCATGTCAGAACTTCTCCGGTCTCAGGAGCGCATACAGCAAGTAGGCGCAAATCCCGGCGCAAATCAAAAGCAGCGTCGCATTATCCGCGGTCATCGGTGCCTCCTACCTCAATCGCTCGCACGCGTGTACGTAAGCAATTGCCACCACAACGAAAAACACGGTTGCCGCAACAAAGATCAAATCAAGCACGGCGGTATCCTTTCATCGAGCTGGCTTCTTCGCTCTTCGATTCCGATAAAGCGGCCAAATTCGGCTCCCCGCCGCCTGGCTACCTCGGAAAAGAAATCGGCGCGCCACGGGGGTTTAGCGACGTTCGCAGCGCTTCCGCCCGACGCGGCCTGGGAACTGCAACGCTCGTCGCTCGCGCCTGCGGCGGAGCGCTTCCGAGCGCCTGGTCTTCGCTCCTAAAGTGCAAAAAAGCAAATAGAAAAAAACCTTCACCTGCGATTCCTATCATCAATAACACTGTTGTGGCCATGTCGGTCCTTCAATCTGCCGCGATGGATGCCGGCCCAGCATTTGCAACCCAACGCTAGTTCGCCGGCAGTTAAGAAGGCGTGAGAAAGCTATAAGGATTTCGTAACGGCCGCCGCATCGTGTGACCGCACAGAAATCACAAGAAACTTCAGCTCGCAAAGGCCGTTGTTGTTTATCGATTGAGCACAGAATCGTACTAAGCAAAAGCCGCAGGCTCACTACAGGTTTCACCCGCTGGGCAGCGCCCCGGTAAAATAGTATCTGTTGTTGCTTGCCCAACCGTCCGGGCGAGTCCAATCAGCGGAGTCTTACTGTGGGGGAGGAGAAATGGCAGGTAACAGGCCTAGCGAGAATTTGGATGCCGTGGCGACGCAATTGGGTAACACCAGACCGGAGCGATCCAGTGGGTCCGGCGAGAGGGTCGTTTCTATTGCCACCGGTGGCTCGCTACCTGACGATGCCTTTAATAGCGATTGTGTGGAGCGCGTTTTGGCTTCTGCTTCGATGGAAGACGACACCGATCTAGGGCGCGTCCTGCGCGAAGTGAAGCACCTGCGCGAGGTGCTGAAGTCGGGGCGGTCAGAACCCGAAATTATGAGTGAAGCATTGCTCCTGGCCGTTCGCTGCGCCCTGAAACATTCTATCCTCGAACGCGAGCTATCGCTCGCCCTCACCGACGATCTCACCGGACTTCACAACCGGCGTGGCTTTATGACCCTGGCAGCGCACCAGTTGAAACTGGCACGCCGTAACACTCAGGGAGCTCTATTGTTTTTTGCTGACGTCGATAATTTGAAGTACATCAACGATTCCTATGGCCATCGCGAAGGTGATCTGGCCCTGATGCGCGCCGCTACCGCGCTAGGGGAGACATTCCGTGATTCCGATGTGCTCGCTCGCTTCGGAGGGGACGAATTCGCCGTACTGGCGATTGAAACCACCAATCAAAACCAGCAAGCCATCCTCTCCCGCATGGACGAAAGCCTGGCGGCCCTGAATGCCGACGAGTTTCGCTACAAAGTCCGTTTGAGTGTTGGAGTTGCGCGCTTTGATCCCCTGCAGGCGCTTCCGCTCGATGAGCTTATTGTGGGCGCCGATGAAGCCATGTATGCGCAGAAACGCAGCCGCCGGGCCTAGGCTATCGGTGTCTGCGATTCCCGCTTCTGCCTTTGCTATCCAGGTCAAAAAGCATGCGATATGCGCCTATGCGCGGACGGAGGCATGGTCACGGCATGGCTTTGTGTTTAGCCCGGCCCGGTGCTTAGCCGGGCATCGGGGGGATCTCCTCTGCCCCCCTCCCGTAAGCAGGCGGGTGCCGAATAATCGGCCTTTTCACACTCAGACGCGATCTTCCAGCGTTTCGCGTAATTGTTGGCGCGCTCGCGCCAACCGTGTTTTGACGGCTGATTGTGACAAATGAAGCACTTTGGCGGCTTCCTTGGTATGCCGTTCTTCCAGCCCCAATAGCCAGACGACCACCTGAGAGGTAACGCGGAGCCCACCGATGGCTTCCCTCAAGGCTCGTTCGTTCTCAACCTTGGAGAATAGGACGTCGGGGTGAAAAGTGTCCGCGGCGCGCAGCATGTCTACGGCACTGGTTCCGTCCTCCTGCCCGTCGTCGTAACACAAATAGTGGTCTTCGGAGCGGCGCTTGCGGACTTTCATCAGGGCCTCATTTATCACGATCCGCGTCAGCCAGGTCGAAAACCGGGAATTCCCCTGGAATTGATCCATATGCATGTACGCGTTGAGTAGCGCCTGCTGCGAAACGTCCTCGGCGTCTTCGCGATTGTGCGTAATCTTCAAGGCGACGTGGTAGGTCTCGCGAATATAGGGGCCGATAAGCCGCGTGAACGCCGCCTGGTCGCCCGCTTGAGCCAGGCGTACGAGCGCCAGTTCGTCGCGAGCCTCCTCCGCGATGGCGGTTTGTGAAGCTCCTGCTTCGCGGCCGCTCGTTTCCGGCTTCTTGTACCCTGCTCGTTCGCGCTCCACAACGCACCTCGGACGGTTTCGGATAGGCGCCGCTAAAAAAGTGCCTGGACCCCGGCAACTCAAATTAATTAAGGGGGGCGTTGTGGTCTATCCAAGCCATGCTGTAACTTCGCCGCTTGCTTCCTGTAGCTGTTTTCGCTGGGGCAGCGAGGTGGGCGGCCGCTTCTGCTGCCGCACAGCCGCCAGAAAGGAATTGAATTTAGCTCCGCCTCTGTGCCCACTGAACATAAGCCGTCTTGGTGGCACTACCCCGGGTCCTACATTCGTCACCTGGCCAAAGGAACCCGGAGTTTGCTGCCATCCCCCTTCTTTTTTCATCAGCCGTCATCCCATCATCGCCAAGCACACATGCGCAGTTCATAATTCACCGGTAAATGACATAGGCGTGTTATTTTACCTTTGAGCTGGCGGCCAGAGCTGGTATAGGCCGCGCTAGTTCCGGTAGCAACTAGAAGACGATATCGACCACGCTGACCTGCTCAACAGGCGGATTTTACCGTGGGTGCTGGGCACTGACGTGCAACCGTGCCGCGGCAAACCGACTCAGACAGTAAGCGGCTCCGGGACCCACTTCAAAAGAAAAATTTGAAGGGGGAGTGGGGCTGAGGAGACATTCGATGCGAAAAATCCTAATGGGAGTATGGCTCGGGATTTTGTTTGCCGCTCTTTCCGGTGCGGCTTGCGCAGACACCCTTATCATGAAGGATGGAACCACCCACGATGGCGAATTTGTCTCGGGCACCTCGCGCGTCATTACCTTCCGGGAAAATGGCGAAATCAAGCGCTTCGGCACCGAGGATATCGACACTCTGCAATTTGGTTCCCCAGATCAGGGGGCGCGCGGCCAGGCGTCGCAAGGCATTTCTGCCGATGCGAATGGAAACTATCCATCCGACCCGCAGACGCCTGCCCCGGCAGATGCTCAGCGCGATGACCGCAACGACCGCAATGACCGCAGCGACCGCAGCGACCGCAGCGATGCGGTAATTCCGAGTGGAAGCGAACTGGCAATTCGCACCAGTGAAGGCATCAATTCCCGTAACGCACGGGTGGATCAGACCTTCGACGCCCAAGTCGATCAAGACGTATTAGGCGATGCTGGCCAGGTACTGATTCCGAAGGGCTCTGACGCACGTTTGGTGATAAAGCGCATCAACACCGGTGGTTCAACGGGAACTCCGGACATGACTCTGGACCTTGAATCCATAAGGATGGACGGGCGCCGTTATCTTATCGATGCTTCCGACGTCGATGAAAAAGGCACGAGCGGCATCGGCAAGAACAAGCGTACGGGAGAAATGGTGGGCGGAGGAGCCGTTCTGGGAACGATCATCGGCGCCATCGCCGGCGGCGGGAAAGGCGCTGCGATTGGCGCGGTAGGCGGAGCCGCTGCCGGAGGCACCGCGGAAGTGCTGACCAAGGGCAAAGAGGTTCACGTGCCCAGTGAAACCGTGCTGCGGTTCAGGCTGGATCACCCCGTGCACCTCCGGCCATCGGAATAGTCGTTCTCAACCTCCGCGTTTTTTGCGCAGCAGTTCGGGAGCCCGGTGCGCGGCCTCGCTGACCAAAAATCCCATCTTCGGATGCGGAGGCTCGAAATCGACGGCCAGGCCCTGTTCCCGCAAAACCTCCGATGTGACCGGGCCGATCGACCCGATCACGATTCGCCACAATCCCCTGCGAACATTTTCCTCGATATTCGCTTCCGCGGCAATTTGCAGCAGGTGCACGATTTGCAGCGAAGTGGTAAATAAAGCCACGTCAATCTCGTTGCGGGCGAGCGCTTCCGCGGCTGCCACCAGCGGCTGCGTATCCTCTGGAAGCGCCCACTCATACACGGGAACGCGCGTAACCTCCGCGCCCCGCGCCGCAAGCCCGTTCAACAGTTCGGGATTCGCGGCGCCATATTCCTGAACCGCGACGCGCCGCCCGTTCACAGGCAGCGAAGCTGTTCCCTCGTCCAGCGCGCGAAGCAGGTCGCGCCATGTGTGGGGCTCGGGCACCGCTAAAGTAACAGGGACGCCCAATTCCTTGAGCGCCGCCACAGGCTTGGGCCCGCGCGCAACCACGGCCACTCGTCCGAGTGCAGCGGCGAATTGCTCACGGGAGATTTCCGTTTCCGCCACCTTTGCCAATGCTCGGGTGCCCACGCCGGTAAGAAAAATCACCATGTCGAAACTGCCGGCGACCAGCAGGCGCACAAATTCCAACGCCTTCAGATTCGAGTCGAGAGGCACTTCCTGCATCGCCGGCGCGACCATCGGCTCGCCACCATAACTGGCAATCAGTTTGGCCATCTCCCCGGCGCGGCGGCTTTCCAGTGAAAGCACGCGCAGTCCCGCTAATCGGTTTTGGATGCGGCTTTCCACCGGCTACACCTTACACCTTTCTTTGGAATTGGCTCTGAATGAACCAGGCCGCGACAAAAGGCCTGCGATTCGCCTCAGGCGCCGAGGTTCGCCAGCAAATCCGCCACCGGATATCGCCGGACAGCTTTCACCGAAACACCGAACAGGTGGCGCGGATCTTCATCGTACGACATGGAAATCTCACCGCCGCGAAACACCTGGCGACAAAAACTTTCCAGTTCCTCGTGGAGCGCTTCGCGCGTGGCATCCACATTCGGAGCCAGCAGCCGATCGTTAATGAATACTTCGATCTCCTGCCCGTTGAACCGCAGCCCGTTTTGCAATCGCGGCTCAGCCTCCAGCAGTTGGCAAGCGGTGAGCGCGGCCACGGCCGCCTGCGCCAGGCGCTCATGATTAGTGCCATCGAGCACGGCTTTGCGGTTATAGCGAACTCCCATGCGGTTATCGGTGTTGTCCACGCTGTAATTGGCTTCGTGGCCGATCAGCACGACCCCCGGCCCGGCGGGAACGTGGCGGTAATCTGCGATATCGAGCAACAACTCCGGACGCGCCCGATCCTGAATCCAGCCGTGAAATACCGGAATCAGCCGCTCCAGTCCGGCATCTCCGAAATTCTCAATTAGGAGTTTTACATTTACGTGCTGCAAGTTCATTAGAAACGGTCCTGTTCAAACAGCGCCGCAGTCACCTCGGTCGAAACGGAACGGAGTGCTGCTAAACGGCCGCCGGTGTACCCATGCGATTGTAACAACTGTGGGCCGCCTCGATGAAAAGGTGGGCTTCCTCGATTAAATAACGGGCGGAATCGGAGGTGTAGGGGCCGGCGGAATGTTCCTGAGCCGCAAACAAGTAGTGCGCAAATTTTCCGCCCGCGAAGGGATCAAAAAATTTCTGCGTGTCGTAATACCGGGCCCGGAATTCTCCGATAATGCGGTCCGGATCGTCTGAAATCAGAGGGTAATCGCTCGCCACCAGCGCCTTGGCGGCCTGCAGCATCGCGCGGTAAGCGGTGTTGCCGGCTTGCTCGACTTGCCCCTTTTCCCACGCCTGTTGCGCCTCGAAAACTTCCCGCTCTGCCGCGCCCAGCCCAAATTCCACCGGGGACACCACTTCTCCGGCGCATTCTCCGGTCCCCATGTC
>CAVRDM010000013.1:0-64275 GCA_963719845.1 uncultured Acidobacteriota bacterium
ACTTGAAGCCCGCGCAAAGAAAAGTCAGGAGGGCCCATGGCCAAGGCCTATTGGATCTGCTTATACCGGTCGGTTTCTAATCCCGCTGCGCTTTCCGCGTATGCCGCCGCCGCTGGACCAGCCATCCAGGCCGCGGGCGGGCGTTTCGTGACTCGCGGCATACCGGCCAAAACCTACGAAGCTGGTAAAGATCAGCGTACTGTAGTGATCGAGTTCGACAGCCTGCAACAGGCAGTCGCGGGCTACGAAGGCGAGGCCTATCAGGCTGCGCTAAAGTACTGGCCGGCGGCGTTGAACGCGACGTCCGAATAGTAGAGGCTGTCTGATCCTTTTATCGCGCTCCTGAGCGCCTAACAAACTGTTTCCGCCCACGAGCCTACTGCCTGCCCCAGGTCGCGCACGATCTCCGCATCGTTTTTGCCCGAGCGTTTTAACACGTGAAACGAATGGTCGGCCTCTGCGATCATCCGCAGCGTTGCGCGCGTCCCCAGGCCATCGCAGATCGGTCGCAATAAATCCAAATTTGCGAGCGCGTCGCGCGTGCCCTGAAGGAAAAGCATCGGAACACCCACCCGTGCCAAATGTTCCGCGCGCTTGGTTCCCGGCCGGTTGGGAGGATGCAGCGGGAATCCGAAAAAAACAATTCCGCAAACGCCTCCGAGCGGTTCTTGCGCGGCAGCCGTTGAAGTCATGCGTCCTCCGAGCGACTTGCCGCCGGCCAATAGTGGCAATTCAGGCGCCGCGCGAGCCGCCGCACGCACCGCGGCGCGCACGGTTGCCGTGAGCACGGCGGGGGAGTCGGGAACCCGCCGCTGTTGCTCGATGTAGGGAAACTGGTACCGCAGCGTCGCGACCTGCGCGTCCGCAAGTTCGCGCGCGAGTGCGGTGAGGAATGGGTGCCGCATGCCCGCGCCTGCGCCGTGCGCTAGAGCCAGCATCCAGCGCGCGTTTGGCGGCCGCTCGAGAATCGCCGATACCGCAATCGCATTTTCCACTTCGAATCGCATTTCGCTGGTCGTTGCCATCCCGCGATCCTAGCAGAACCATGCCTGACGGAAATATACGGGCCATGACGCCGGGCATTCCAACGGGTGCGGGCTCTACTTGGAGCCCGCGTAATAATTCGATGAAGCAGAAATCCTTTGGTGCGTTTTCTACGCCGCAGTTCCTTCCTGCCCCTTGCGCCGTGCGCTCTTTCGTCCGAAAATTGCTGGCGATGCTTACCGATCCTCCGCCCCGGAAGCCGCGCCTGCTGGCCGAGTTCCTGCGCAGCGACCAGATGACCGAGCTTGAATTGCCTCCGGACGCTCGCCTCAACATTACGGCCGCGGCCATTGAATCCGCCATTAAGGATGGGAAGCGCGCAGCCGTGCGGCATGCGTGCGGAGATTTCCTCGCCGCCGCCGCCGCTTTCTACAACGTTCAGGCGCCGGGAGTGCGCGCGCTTGCGGCGAGGCCGTTGCGCGTCCGCGAAAGCGGCTGGTCCACGGAGCTTTTTGGGGATTACACCTTCGAGACCATGCAGATTCGCATCTGGACGCGCACCGCTGTGCGCAAGCAAATCACTTCAGGTGGAACTTTCCTCAGCACCCTGTGCCACGAGTTCTGCCATCACCTTGATTGCCAGCGCCTCGGATTCCGCCACTCTCCCCACACGCGCGGTTTCTACGCACGTGCCGCCGCGCTTTACCATCACGCGCGCGGAACGCCGGTGAAGCGCTTGTGCTGGGTGCGCATCCCGCGCGGCCGTTGGCGCATTGATTGGTCGCGCATGAATCCGCCCACCCCCAGAGTGATGTCTTCCGAGCAAAGCCTCGCTCAACTTCAATTTGCCCGCGCGTCTGCCGGGAGAGTAAACTGATCGCACGTGTCATACGGGCAGGCGGTGGACATGCATCGGCCCTTTCACGGCATATTTTTGGCAAGCTTCTGGGGTTGCGTGCTGATCGCGGTTGCGGGGACTGCTCGCGCACAAAACCCTCCGGTGTCCAACGGTAATCCCTCTTCTACGGCTACGCGCACCTTTTCGGTAACTGGGCGCGTCTCGGACGCTTCCAACCACACCATGATGAAGTCTGTCCGGGTGGAATTGCGTTCTTTTGAGGGCGGAATGGTCGCCTCCGCTTTTACCAGCGGAGACGGCGACTTCGAATTTGAAAACGTGGCGCGCGGAAGCTATGAGTTGGTTGTCGAGGAAATGGGATATCAATCCAGCAGCCAGCGCCTCGACGTTGACGGTTCCATGGTCGGTGTATCCGTCGATCTGCGCAGGCTCCCGGAATCCACCGGAATATCCGCGAAACGTTCGGCCACGGTTTCCGCGCGGGAGCTTTCCATTCCCCACAAAGCGCACGACGCCATGGAAAAAGGGCTGGCTCTCCTCTACGCGAAGTCCGACTATCCGGGAAGCCTCAAACAGTTCCAGCAGGCCATCGAGAAATATCCCGATTACTATGAGGCCTACACGCAGGAGGGAGTGGCGCACTGGAGGATGGGTGATGCCGCCGGGGCCGAGCAGGCCTTTCGAAAGTCCATCGAAGTTAGCAAGGAGAAATATCCGGATGCATTTTTCTGGCTCGCCACGCTGCTTTCCGACAGCCAGCGTTTTGCGGATGCGGAGTTGGTCGCGCGCAAGGCTGTCGACCTGAATCCTCGTTCCTGGCAGGCGGATTCGGAACTTTCGCGCGCCCTGCTGGGCCTGAACCGGGCAGCCGAAGCGGAGGCCAGCGCGCGCGCGGCAGTCGATCTTCAGCCTCGAAACGCAAATCTTCACCTGCTGCTCGCTAATATTCACATGCAGCAGCAGAATGATGTGGCCTTGCTCGACGATTTGAATAGTTATCTGAACCTCGCTCCTACCGGCTCGTTTGCCTCCCAAGTCCTCCAACAGCGCGATGAAGTCGAGCGCAGCTTGGCCAACACCGCTGCCCCGCCCGCCACACCCGGCGGCGTGAACCCGTAAGCCTAACACCCGAAGTCTAAAGCAAAATGTACGCAGACAGGTTTCCTTCCCTCCATTTTTGGTAGCGCGCGTTCCCCGCTCAGCCCGCTGCTCGAAATAGCCATACGGGTGCGGGCTCTACTTGGAGCCCGCGTAATAACGGGTGTGGGCTCTACTTGGAGCCCACGTAAATAAATCGTCGCGCGAATAAGTGCTGTCTTCGGCTCGCGAAGCGGTAGAATCGCGTGCGCAACGCGTCGCGCTCAGGCAAAATACATGCCCGACCATTTGATCCCACATCGTTCCTCGCACGCTTTCAGTCTGGCCTTGGCCATGCTGGCGTTCGTGGCTGCGCCGTTCGCGTCCGCGCGAGCCCAGGGCGATGTTCAGCCTCTGAACTCGCTGCCCAATCCCTATGCGACCGTCGAAAGCTGGGCCAAGCTGCCTGAGGGCCGGACCTGGGGTTCGACGGCTGGAGTGGCTGTTGATCGCCACGGCCACATCTGGGTTGCCGAGAGATGCGGCGCCAATACCTGTGCAGGATTTGACCTTGCGCCGATTCTGGAATTTGATTCGTCAGGCCGGCTTCTGAAAAGTTTTGGCGCGCGAATGTTTGTTTTTCCCCACGGCATCACCGTTGACAAGGACGGAAACGTTTGGGCCACCGACGGGCAAGGAAGCGCGGGGAAAGGCCAGCAAGTCTTCAAATTCAATCCCGACGGTAAAATTCTGATGGCGCTAGGCAAAGCCGGGGTGGCCGGCGATGCCCACGATACTTTCAATCAGCCCTCGGCGGTGGCCATCGCTCCTGATGGCGACATCTTCGTCGCCGATGGCCATGGCGGCAACAGCAACGCGCGCATCGTAAAATTCTCGAAGGATGGAAAATTCCTCCAAACCTGGGGAACCAAAGGCGCCGGCCCGGGAGAGTTCAACATTCCCCACGCCTTAACGTTCGATTCCCAAGGGCGCTTGTTCGTCGCCGACCGGGGCAACAATCGCATCCAAATCTTCGATCAACAGGGCAAATTCATCGCGGAGTGGCGGCAATTCAGCCGGCCGAGCGGAATCTTCATTGATAAGCACGATGTGCTCTATGTCGCCGACTCTGAGTCGGGCTCCGTAGCTCTCGACCATGCGGCATGGAAGCGCGGCATTCGCATCGGCAGCGCCCGCGACGGCTCCGTGCACGCGTTCATTCCCGATCCGGTGCAGAATGCCACCGGCACCAGCGCCGCCGAAGGAGTTGCTGTCGATGCCTCCGGCGTCATCTATGGTGCCGAGGTTGGACCAAAGGATTTGAAGAAATACGTCAAAAAGTAAGCCCGGAAGTAAGGCAAGGACCGGTGACCGCTCTCCTATGCGCCCTTCACAAATTCGCAACTTGATTGTGGCCGTCGTATTGTTCCTCGTCTTTCTGTGGGCCTCCACGGCGGCCGCCAATTTCATTATCGATTACAACTGGTGGAAGGAGCTGGGCCAGGTGTCCACCTGGTTCAGCATGCTCTGGTACAGCGTGGCTCCTTTTGTCGCAGGTGTAGTGGTCGCTTTCATTGCCCTGTACGTATCGCACGCGCGCGGGCTGCACTTCGCCGGCATCCGGCAGCGGGATTTCCGTCTGTACTCGCGGCTCGTCCTCGGATTGCTCGCTGTAGTTTCGCTGCTCTTCACCTCGGCCTCGGTCGATTATTGGACCGTGATGCGTTTCTTCGGCGCGCGCGGCCTTCAGGCTCCCGCCGGGACCTGGAAGGACCCCGTCTTTTCTCGGCCGCTGCCTTTTTATTTGTTCGATCTTCCGTTCTACTCGCAGCTCCTCGGCTTTATCTTTGTGCTCGCGATTCTTTGCGCGCTGGTTTTCTGGGCCACCGCGCGGGGCTGGCAATTGTGGATGCGCGGAGGATCGCTGCGAACCTTCGAGATCGGCTCGCGCGCTTTGCTCCTTCCCGGAGCCAGCCGCGCCGGCTTTGTGCGCATGATCGCGGCAATTTTGTTGCTCGGCCTGGGAGCGTGGGTCTTTCTTGGGAATTACGATCTGCTCTTGAACTCGCACGCGTTTATGACCGGCGCCGATTATGTAGACGAAAAGATTACGCTCCCGTTGCGCTGGCTGCTGATTGCCGCCATCCTCGCGGCGCTCCCGCTGGTCTGGACCTCCCGCTACAAAAAGGCCGCCGCCCTCGTGGTCGCTTTCTTCCTGCTGCAAATCGCCGTGCCCGGCATCGTTCGAGCCGTCTATGTGCGTCCGAATGAAATCTCCATCGAACGACCCTACATCCAGCGCCACATAGAAGCCACCACCCAAGCCTTCGGTTTGGCGCGCAACGCCGTCGAGCAGCCTTTCGCCGCCGGCGGTCTGCAGACTGTGGACGCCGTGCAGGATTCCACGCTGCTCAACAATGTTCGGCTGTGGGACTTGCGCGCCTACAACGCCACTATCACGCAAATCCAGGCCCTGCGTCCTTATTACATTTTTCCCAACACCGACGTCGATCGCTATTTCCCCAACGGCCGCATCAAGCAGGTTCTGCTGTCGCCCCGCGAAATCGATGTCACCCAATTGTCCGCGGAAGCTAACCAGAGCTGGATCAATCCTCGCTTTATCTACACCCACGGCTTCGGCGTGGTTATGGCCGAGGTCAACAAGATCACCGCTGACGGCTTGCCGGTGCTGCTTATCGAGAATGCTCCACCGGAGATCAAGTCGCCTGGATTCCAACTCACGCGGCCCGAAATTTACTACGGCGAAAGCACGCAAGATCCCGTTTTCGTGCACACCGCGCGTGAAGAGTTTGATTACCCCCAGGGCGATCAGAATAAGTACTCCACCTATCAGGGCACGGGTGGCTTTCCCGTGGGCTCGTTCTTTCTAAAGGCCGCCGCCGCGATTTCGCAGGGTGAGCCCAATATTCTTTTCACGGGCTATCTCACCGGGCAAAGCCGCATGATGATCTACCGTAAGGTAGAGGCCCGGCTGGGTCATCTTGCGGGCTTCCTGCAATGGGACCCCGATCCTTATCTGGTCGTGACCGATGACGGCAGGCTGGTGTGGATGGTCGATGGTTACACGACTTCACTGTCGCATCCGTATTCCGCGACGCTGCCGGTAACCGGCGTCGATGAAGGCGCCAACTACATTCGCAATGCCGTCAAGGCCACCGTCGACGCCTACACCGGAAAAATTTCTTTGTACGTGTTCGATCCCAGCGACCCTATTATTCAGGTTTACGAAAATTTATTTCCCAAACTGTTTCAGCCCGCTTCGCAAATGCCCGCCGACCTGCGCCGCCACGCCCGTTATCCCGAGGTGCTTTTCCGCACCCAGGCGGAAGCTTACCGCGTCTTCCACATGCGCGATCCGCAGGTCTTCTACAACAAAGAAGACATTTGGGAAATCGCGCACAGCCTCCTCGGCCAATCCTCGCAGCCCGAGCCCATGCAGCCCACTTACGTCGTCGCCACTCTGCCCGGTGAAAAAAATCCCGAGTTCCTCCTCATCCTGCCGTTCACTCCTCGCGGCAAAGACAATCTCATCGGCTGGATGGCCGCCCGCTGCGACGGCGATCAGCTCGGCAATCTGATTTTCTTTCAGCTTTCCAAGCAGCAGTTGATGTACGGCCCTATGCAGATCGAGTCCCGCATCGACCAGGATCAGAATATTTCCAAGGATTTGACGCTCTGGAACCAGCAAGGCTCCCACGTCTTGCGCGGAAATGTAATTGCCTTGCCGGTCACCGGCGGGTTTCTTTACGTGGAGTCCATCTACATCCAGGCCAGCGAAGCGCGCATGCCCCAGCTCAAGAAAGTAGTGCTGGCCATGGGCGACCGGCTGATTTATCGCGACACCTTCGAGCAGGCCCTCGCCGAGTTGACCGCCGGCGCCCCTCCCGCTGCCGCTGCTACGCCCGCGGTGGCCGCCGCTTCTTCCGCCCCTGCTGCTGCACCCGCAGGCCCTGCACCGGCCGCGCTGGCGCTGCCCGCCATCGCCGACCGCATCAGCCACCTCCGCGATCAGGCCGAGCAGCTCGCCAAAGATCTCGACGCCCTCGAAAAAGAAACCCAGAAAAAATAGCCGGCACTCCGCGCGGCTCACCCCTCGCGAATCGATTCGCCTGATCCCCGGCGCGCGGATTCATTTCGTATGTCCGTAGCAAATTAAAATGTCCGGTTTTCATAGCAAGTGCCACCACCATGCTCGACGAGCTCCTTCGCTGGGCTGCAGCCCTCCAACCCCTCCGCCCGCCAACCTGATTACCCGGGCCCCTCAAAATCATCCGTGCACAGTCGCCTACTTATTCTTTCGAGTGCTTTTCGATCAGCCGTTTCGTCAGCACCACCATCCCGAATGTCTGGGTCCATTCCGAAACGATATTCCCCACCACCTGGCCCCATTTCGCTTCCGAGTTCATGTGGATATAGAGCGCCACCCAGCAGGCCCCCGTCACCACCAGAAAAATACTCAGCGAGTGCTTCTCTATTTTCCCCCAGCGCCGTTCGTCGCAGTCTTTAGGCGGCCTCCGGCTCTCCTTCGAGCCTTGCTCATACAAGAACTTGGTCGCCAGCACTGTGACCACCACCCCTGACCAATCCGCGATGGCGTTGCCAAAAAATGAGCCCAGATGCGTGCTCGGATCAGAAAAAATGTAGAGAACAATCCACAGGAGTAAGATTCCGATCGACGCGATGCTGAGCGAATGTTCGTAAAAAAAACCGCGCCGTTTTAGGGGCGACGCTGCGTGTATCGCTGCCGGTCTCTCGCTCATTTATCTTCTCCTGTCGAGACGGTTTTGTGCCCTCTCGCCGCCCGCCCATTTCGCCGATTTCACCGACGCGTGCGGGCTCTACTTGGAGCCCGCGTCATAAACGGCGCCCACTTCACGAGAGTCGTGAATGTTCCTCGCGCTTTGCGTTGCGTCCCGCAGCCACCGAAGCTCCCATTGCCAGGCCCAGAAGCGCCGCTACCACCACCAGCGACCCGTACGTGGGCACGTGTATCCACGGCTCCGCCAGCATTTTGGCGCCGATAAATATCAGCACCGCCGACAGCCCCTCGTCCAGGTACCGGAAATACGGCAGCGCGCCGCCAATCAAAAAATAGAACGAACGCATTCCGATAATCGCGCAGATGTTGGACGTATAAACCAGAAAGGCATCCCGCGTGATGCCGAAAACCGCGGGGATCGAATCCACCGCAAACAGCACGTCGGCTCCCTCGATCACCACGAGCGCGAGAAACAACGGCGTGATCGCCAGTTTTCCGCGTTCTCTGACAACCAATTCTGGCCCCGAACGCGGCTCGGAAACCGGGAAAAAACGGCGCGTCCACTGCACGATGCGATTCTGCTCCGGACGGAATTGTGGCGGCCTTCGCCGGAACATCATCCGTGCGCCTACCACCACCAGAAACCCGCCAAAAATGTACAGAATCCATGAAAAATGCACCAGCAGGGCCGCGCCCAGCCCGATCATGATTCCGCGGAGCACCAGCGCGCCCAGTAGTCCCAGGGATAGAACGCGGTGTTGAAACCGCGTTTCGATGTCGAACGTTCGGAACACCAGCAGAAAAATCAGAACGTTGTCGAGGCTTAGCGACTGCTCCACCAGGTATCCGGTTAAAAATTCAAGCGCGGGCCCCGGGCCTCGCGTTTGCCGGATCCAGATATCAAATCCAAGCGAAAGCGCTACGCACAGCGCGCTCCAACCCACGGCCTTGCGTAGCGAAAGGCCTTCCGCGCGCCGATTGATAACCAGCAGATCGAGCGCAAATAACACCAGGACGCACGCGTTGAACGCCACCCACGCCGCGGGAGTTCCCATTCCTTTTCATTTCCCCGAAACTTCGAGATCGCAATCTCAGCCCGAACCGCCGGTCCCCAAAACCGCCGCAGCGTGCGCAGAAAAACACCGCGTTGCCCGGGGACGGACGGGAACTTCGCGCCGCGTAACTAAGCCGTCGCTGGAAAATCCCGATTCGCAGCACCAGTAGCACAGGCGTTGCCTGTGCTCTTTGCGGCCATCCGGCCCCCGGGCACGCCGATCTCCCGATCGGCCATCCAGCATCGCCGCGACGTTAGTAGCGCAGGCATTCCTGCCTGCGCGCCTTTGCAACCGCAGGTGCGGCGAAATCCCGCTCGCATTACGCCCTGCCAGGCTATGAAGGGCTGGCCACGTCGCAGCGTCTGTACCCTCAAGCGTGAGTTTGCGTAAAAAAAGAAGATCGGCACGAACACACGCCGGCCCTCTTCACCCTGAAAACGAGGGTGACGTAACTTTGTGTGTGCAAAAAGCGAGAGGGTGTAGGTTTTGTTGTGTCGAGCAACAAAATCTCCGGTAAAGGAGCCTACACCCTATGAGGCACGACTATAGCACGGAGCAGTTTCAGGCTTTTCGGCAAGACGTGCGCGAAAGTTTTTTGGGGCAGGTTCGCTGGCGCACCCCAACCCGATGTAGCACTGCTTTTATAGGCGCACTAATAGCGCACTGCTCCATCGCCACACAGCTAGTTGCGATTGCCGAGCGGGCTGGTCGGCGAGCATTGACCTCGGTGTTCAAAGCCTGAGTGGAAGCTCTCGAGAACTTCCGTTCACTTCATTTCGAATATGCCGCGGCTTACATATTCCGGCATGCTCAGACTGCTGGGAGAACCCGCATGTACTCGGAACCGGCGGGACACATTTGCTCGACAGCGAATCTTCTTCTGCACGACAAAACCCTCCCTCTCAGGTCTGGATTTTGCCGAATACTAACTCTTTTTTTGGATCACAAAATCGAGGTCCCATCAGTGCCGCGTGATCCTGTGCCCCGTCCCCATTTGGCAACTTTGCAGAATGGGGACTGTTTAAAAACCCGGTCCTGGCCACCGCTCCTGTCTCGACATCTGCACCTTCTTCTTGACGAAGACCTGAGCAATGACGGGATCGATATCGGTATGGAAGATGTAAAACGGAACCGAAAGCGTGCTGGTCGGTCATCTTGATATCGTCTGGAAGAGAACTAAATCACCGATGCCGTGCTTCCATTCGTGACACGTACTGGCACGCAGCGATCGCGGCCTAAAGTCCCCAGGCCAAGGGAGGCATCGGGCGGCTGTTCCAGACCCTGCAAGACCGCCTGGTAAAAGAAATGCGCCTGACGGGAATCGACAGCCTCGCGACGGCCAATCACTTCTTGGAAACGCGCTTTCTTCCGGAGTGGGAGGAGCGTTTTACGGTGGCACCGCGTATTCCCGGCAATGCCCATCGACGGTTGGGGCGTGAATACCGTTTGGAAGAAATCCTGAGCGTGCGCATGGTGCGCAAGGTGAGCGACGATCACACGGTCAGCTGGGAGGGAAACCGCTGGGGTGTGCTTCGAGCTGAGGTTTGCGCAGGCCTTCGAGGAGCGCAGGTGGAAATCGAACGGCGGCTGGAGGGCTCCCACTGGTTGCGCTTTCGGAAGCGCTATCTGCGCTTGCGCCACTGTCCGGAACCGGCGCGCGCGGCAAGTCCTTCCGGCCTACGGCCTGCAGGCCTTCCCGCGCACAGAATATCTAAACGGCAAAAGAGAGTGCCTCCGAACCACCCATGGCGGACATTTCAATATGGCAGAAACCCGGACATTTCTACTTTGCGTTGACACCTTCAGCCAGGTTCTTGACTGCATGACCTCTTCCGGAGTCTTGTCCAGTGTCGATCGGCCCCGAAATCTGTTTCGGTCTACGGTTCATCTATCCGCCAAAGGGTTCGTCGGCGGAGTTTAGATTGGAAACGTGGGCCAATATCCATCACTCCATTTGTTCTCCCCCAGGTTCAGCGGCTGGCTGGAGGGCTCGCCCTCGAGGGTACGGGTTAAGGGCTCCTCCGACCCTCGGGGCGAGCACGGTGCTAGATCCTTTCTCCGCTTAGAACTCGCGGCTAGCCTCGTCCGCTTCCTCCGCCATTTCGAGCAGAAGGTTCTGAAATGCCTGGGGTTGACCTATGAAAAGCCCGTCACTAATGAAGCCCTTTATCGCCCCCACTGCATCAATCTGTCCCGGATCGGTGGGACGAATGATCGCGCATTGCGGCAGATCCTTTCGGATGAAGTCGCACGGCTCGGGCATGATCAAGTTGGCCTGCAACGTCTCCGGCTGACCTTGAGCCAGATTCACAAACGTGACGGTTGCTCCAGTCGCGGGGTCGACGTCGGTCAATGGAAGCGCATTACCTGCCTTGTCCTGCCAAGTCTGAAAGTGCATGATCTCGGACCCGCCAATGCTCAGCAGGATCCGCAGGGCTTCCCGGCTGGTTACATTCTGAGCGAGAGTCGCATAGAGGCTCGTGCCAGCCTGCTCAATAAAGGCAAAGTGAAATCCCGCGGTGAAGGCGATCGCCTGGAGATGATTCGTAATGCTGTTCGGTGGATTATCAAGGGTGCTGCCGGCCGTGTCAGCATCGGATCGGGGAATTGCCGGATGCTCGCCCACATTCAAGCTTGGGACCGCCTGTAAGAAGGTCGCGCCGAGATCGGGGTTGGTCGTGCTGCGATAACGAGTCCAAAAGCTGGTGTCCACCGAGAGTTGCGTGAGGTTCGTGAGCCGTCCCAGCTGCCGAGCGCCAGTTGCTTTGCTGCTCGGCAGAGTGCGGAATTTGTCGAAGTTAACCGGCTTTTGGCCCTTTGATTCCAAATACGCGTTTAGGAACGCGGCGTGGCTCAGCTCGTCGTCGGTGTTGTCGTGGACGTACTGGGACATGTCACCATCCAGAATCTGGAGGGCAGCCATGTAGAGTGAATTCCCACCATTCACTCCCGACACTTCTCCGTCCTGCGTTCCCCCGAGCTCAGAGTATTGCTGCCAGAGATCGGCTTCGATGAGCTCGGCGGCAGCCAGGAGCCTCAAAATGGCGATGTCTCCCTCTGTGAGATCGTCGCCCCCGCGATCTCGGCCCCTTTCGCTGGCGAGAACGGGTAACGCGCCCCGCCATAGCCCGGCCGCCGCGGCGCCTGCAGCCAGGCTTCCATTCAAGAACCTACGCCGATTCCAATGGGACTGATCGTCACTTCCGGATTTTCTCAATTTGACTCTCCTCGTGACTGAATGATGCCGGCCAGGAATCGCCGGCTCATCATAAGACTCACGGAGAGGACGGAAAATTCCCGGCAATCTGAAGATAGTCTCACTTTCTCGCTGGGTCTTGTGCGAGGTGCGGATCATCCACGAGGAACTAACAACGCTAACGCCGTTCTATCCCGAAGAAGTGTGGATCGTTTAATGGAGTCAGTCGCGCGGACGGGCCGGGCTAGTCGGAGGAATCGATTTTGGCAATCGCTTTAGACGGTATCCAACACCAGAAAGCCAGTCACGTGAGCAAACAAAAAAAACGCCACTACTCGACCCCGCCCTGGAGAAATACGAGCCGGTTAGCCGCGCCTGCTCTCCATTTTAGACAAAGCATGCGACATTTGTCCACGCGACATTGCGTATTTTGGGCGGCAAAATCGAGTTTTCGGGCAGAACGCCACCCAGATAGAGAAAAGGTGAGACCGGCTGGCGGTGGACTCAGTCCCTCGCGAACTCCTCTCCATCCAAATTCCCTGCTAACAGGGAAAAATACAGGGAATTATCGCCGTTTGCACCGAACCCTGTGGAGATAAGTGTTTGGCAAAGAGCATTTTAGCAGAAAAAGTGTGTGTTTGAGGCGAGTTGGAACAGGGAACGAACAGGGAATGCAAATCCCTGATACGCGCTCGATGAGTTTTCTGCAAGATTTGAGCGGCGACCGCCGGTTCCAGCAGCGCAACGGACGCTCTGACAGCCAGACAGTTGTGTGTAGAGCGTCTGCCTTCTAAGCAGAATGGCGCAGGTTCGAGTCCTGCCGGGCGCGCCATTTGCGCGCGGGCTGAACGACACGCCTAAGATTGTTGCAGTACTCCTGGTGGCTGCCGCAGCTTCGGCAAAACCGGATTATTTGTTCGTCGCTCTGGCAATCGCAGTTGGAGGAGCTTTGGGCGCATTTCGCGTAGCACAGACGATGAGCAAGAAGATCACGCCGATGGACACGCGAGAGGCGATTACTGCCAATCTGGTCGCATCGGCGCTTGTTATGCTCGCATCGCCGTTCGCTCTGCCGGTCTCCACTACGCATGTCATGTCCGGCGGTATTTTCGGCATCGGCCTCCTCCGCCGTCACGAGGCTGATTGGAGTAAAGTACGTGACATCGTGTTGTCGTGGGTGGCTACTTTACCATTAGGCGCGGTACTTGCGTCGGTCACCTATAAGTTGCTCCTAATGTGGTGGTCCTAGGCCATCGCGCCATGCTGGTGGAAGGCTCTAGCCGTGCAGCCATCTTTCGTCAGTAATTCTCGGGAACGGGTTCGTAAGCCAGTGGATGTTGCGAGAGCGCTGTGCTGTTTGGATCAACGTAGGGGGAGAAATGTCCACTTGGCAGCAATGGTTGCAACACCCCGAGAGAGTATGGTTACGCAAGTGCTTCTTCTACATTCACCTGTGGGTGGGAGCAGGAGTCGGTTTGTATATCGTTTTAATGAGCATCACGGGTAGCTTGATTGTCTATCGTAACGAGCTGGAGAGGGTGCCTTCCCTTGTTTCCCCTGTCGAATGGATAGTCGACCTTCACGAGAATCTATTGTTCGGAAGGAATGGTCGCTTGGTAAACGGCATTGGCGCGATTTCTGTGATCTCGCTGTGCTTGACTGGAGCCGTTATCTGGTGGCCGGGAATCAGCAATTGGCGTCGTGCCTTAACCGTGAACTGGAGATCTCTTTTTGCGCGGTTCAGTTGGGACCTGCATAGTGCACTGGGATTCTGGAGCTTTCTCTTTGTTCTAATGTGGGGAATCTCAGGGTTTGTATTTTGCCTTTCCGCAGGCCTTCAACGCCCTGTTCGGCTTTATTGATCCTTGCGATCATGTTACCGACCAAACTCTGAATTGGCTCAGCCTGCTGCATTTCGGGAGGTTCGGCTGGTTTGCCGAGGCGGTCTGGACCTTGTTAGGACTGGTGCCCGCATTACTCTCGGTTACCGGCGTCTTTCTATGCTGCCGCCGTGTGATTCTCAAAGCTCCCCCGGTCAGGCCGTTCTAGTCGAACCTGTGCGCGGCTTAACATTGAAGGCGTCTGCATCGGGGCCATTCGTTCTGATGAATCCGGGTTATCGGAGCGTAGGCGGGTATCTTGATTGAGAGGGCTGACGACTTACTTTTGTTGATTGGGATCGGCATGGGTACCACGGTCATCGGGTGTGTTCTGGTCATTCTATGGACGCGGATTATCCGACACATTTGGCCCAGTCGAACTGAGGTGCTCAGGATTGCAGTGGGCTTATTGGGCATTACGGTTTTGAGTGTTCTGACGTACGTAATTCTGGAGCATTAACGGAAAAACTTGACGGGCAAGCGCCTTATTATACCGAAGCATACTTGCGCTAGGCCCGTCGCGGTTAACCATGCTGACCAAAACCAATGACCTTGCCACCCGTCTCTCACTGATCATCTTTGGGAACGGCCTTTTGAGAATTGCTTCGGGCGCAAGCGGAGTGCTGGTCGGTCTCTACCTGGCTAATCTTGCGAATCGCGGATTTCGTGTAAATGTAGCTCTCGTCGGAACACTTGGCGCAGTTGCCTTCGGAGCGGAACTGGTCGGTTCCATACCGATGGGACTCGCGTCGGACGCCCTGGCTCCCCGTGGACTGATGACAGCAGGCGCATTTCTTGGAGCAGCGGCGACACAACTATTTGGCATGAGCAGCCGAGCGGGTATTTTCTTTCTGAGCCGCACCGTGGAGGGTTTTGGCGCGGCGGCGGAAACGCCTTCCTTGCTGTCTTACCTTACCGACGTTACCGAAGGGGATCATTCGCTGCGAGCCCGAGTCATGAGTTACTTCGAGCTCTCTCTTCTCGCGGGGTTGGCTCTAGGGGGATTGATCGGGGCACAGCTGTGGCATTTTCTAAGCGCGCGTGCATTTAGCGCGGTCGCCGTGATCTACATTTTGAGCGCGTGCTTATTGTTCCTTGGCGCAGCGGGAAGCCAAGGATACGGATCGGCACAGGCAATCTCTGGATTTTACACGGCGCTTAAGGAACCCTCGCTTCAACGCTTGGCTCCCGTATGGTTGTGCGTAAATACCATCGTGGGCTTGTGGCTGGGGCCGACGCTACCGTTCCTGCTCACCCATCGGGGCGGCGGCAACCAATTCCTAGATGGCATTTATTTGAATCAACCGGAGCGCGTAGGCTGGCTCTTGCTTGGATACTCGTTGATCTTCGGGATTGGCGTAACAGCCTGGAGCATCGTGTTACCTCGCATGACGGAAGAACGCGCCCTGCGAATTGCGCTCGTGGCGATGGTCGGCGTCTGCCTCGGTCTATTGTTGCTAAACCATTCCGGGGCTGAATCCCCCGGCGTTCGGTGGACAATTGGCATTTTGACCGCCTTCGCCATCCTGGTCGAAAGCGGATTCACTCCCGCAGCTCTTTCTTTGCTCGCGCGAGCGATAGGAGCCCAGGCGGGGCGGGGCGCGGCAATGGGAGTCTATTCGGTCCTATTGAGCATCGGTGCCATAGTGGGTTCCCTTCTCGCCGCTGCGCTGGGGCAGCCGTTTGCTATCGATGGGTTGATTTACAGCACTTTTGCCATGGCTGTCATCGCGTTGTTTTTCGTACGCTGGCTAAAACTGACGAATTCTAAGGAACGCGCAAATGTCGAAACAGCATTATGACTTGGTGATTGTCGGGGCGGGTGCTGGTGGCCTGATTGCGGCGGGATTCGCTGCGAGGCTCGGGGCAAGAGTGGCACTTATCGAAAAGGACCGCATCGGCGGAGATTGCACCTGGATCGGCTGCGTGCCTAGCAAAGCCCTATTGAAAGTGGCCAAGATTGCTCACCACGTGCGCACGGCATCGCAGTACGGGATTATATCGCAAGCGCCTGTAACAGACATGGCCAAGGTGCACGAATATCTCGACGCGGCGATTCAGCAAATATACAAACCCACCACACCCGAAGCGCTGCGCCAAAAAGGAATGGACGTTTATCTCGGCCCCGCGCGGTTCGCCGACAAAGAATCGATTATCGTAGGTGACCAGACACTCCGGTCGAAGCATTTCCTGATTACGACAGGGGCTCGGCCATATATTCCACCAATCAATGGCCTCGATAGCGTTCCGTATCTTACCTATGAGCGTATCTTCGACAATAAGCGCTTGCCCCGATCTATGATTGTGGTCGGCGGTGGGCCTATCGGTGCTGAGATTTCGCAGGCTTATCAACGGCTGGGTTGCCAGGTTACAGTCGTCGCCGACCGCCTGCTGCCCAAAGAAGGCCCCGACGTTCGACAATTGATGCAGGAGGTTTTCGACCGTGAAGGGGTCAGATTTGTCTGGGGACGCGCCACATCTGCGCGCAAAGAGGGCGAAACGACCGTCGTCTCTACAGGCGCTGAGGAAGCGCGAGGTGAGATGCTGCTCGTGGCGTCCGGGCGAAGACCGAATTTGGCGGGACTCGACCTTGAGAAAGCGGGTGTGCACTACACGGAAAAGGGCATCAAGATCGACGATCAGCTACGGACCACGGCCAGGCACATTTGTGCGGCGGGCGATGTCGTTGGCGGTTACCAATTCTCCCATTTTGCGGGATGGCAGGCGTTTCAAGCTGTCCGCAACGCCCTTTTGCCGGGAAGCAGTTCTGGACTGACCGACCTCGTTCCTCGGATTACCTTTACCGATCCCGAGGTTGCGCAGGTCGGCCCGACGGAGGAGCAGGCTCGATCCGAATTTGGTCAAGAGATAAGGGCCTGCCGGTGGGATTTGAGCCGAGTGGATCGAGCCGTGTGTGACAATGACCGAAGTGGATTCATTAAGGTAATCGCAAAGAGCAACGGCACCATTCTCGCCGTCACTATTGTTGCCGAACGTGCCGGTGAAACCATCAATGAAGTGGCTGTGGCGATGAAACATGGATTGAAGATCAACGATGTCGCGGGCACGATTCACGCTTACCCGACTTATTCCACAGGTCTCCAACTATTGCTGACGCAGATGTCATTGGAGCAATTTCTTTCGGGAACATCAGGGAAAATAATTCGTGCAGTTTCCGGGCTCTCAGGAACTGCGAAAGGGGCGTAATCAACCATGAAGGATATCGACACTGTCGCCGCGCTGCGCTCGGCAAATACCATTGCGCCCAGCAAGAAGGATGCCAACTACGTCTTCTACGAACTGACTCGAAGCATCTGCCCCGAATGCCGAAGAGTCATCGATGCGCAGATCATTCTCCGCGATAACAAGGTTTACATGCGCAAGCGCTGCCCGCAATGCGGACCGTTCGAAGCACTTGTTTACGCGGACGCGGAGGCCTACACAACATTCGGCAAATTCAACAAGCCCGGAACCATTCCCCTGGCGTACGGCACCGAAATCCACGACGGTTGTCCCCACGATTGCGGTCTTTGTCCTGATCACCAGCAACATACTTGCCTCGGCATCATTGAAGTGAACAGCGTCTGCAACATGAATTGCCCAATGTGCTTTTCGGAGGCCCGACCAGGTTTCAACTTAAGCATGGAAGAAGTCGAGCAGATTCTTGACGACTTCGTTAGAACCGAGGGCACCCCCGAAGTCGTTCAATTCTCAGGAGGAGAACCGACCATTCATCCGCAGATCATCGATTTCGTTCGCGCCGCAAAGGCTCGTGGTATCCGTTCGGTGATGATCAACACCAACGGAAAGCGGATTGCCAAGGATGATCGTTTTCTAGAACAGCTAAACGAGGTGCGGCCGTCGCTTTATTTTCAGTTCGATGGCTTTGACTCAGAAACCTACCGTATCCTTCGTGGTGAACCTGACATCCTGGAAGAGAAACTCCGAGCCCTCGACCGACTGGGTGAAATAGGCCTGAGCGTTACGCTCGTACCCGCCGTCGAGCGCGGCGTGAACGAACATGAAGTCGGGAAGATTATCGAGTTTGCGATCAAGCATCCGGCTGTCAGCGGGATCAATTTTCAGCCCGCGTTCCATGCTGGTCGCCACACCAAGCATGACCCGATGACTCGCATGACCATCCCGGACGTTCTGAGACTGATCGAATCTCAGACATCGGGAACATTCCTAGTCAGTGACTTTGTTCCCGTTCCTTGCTGCTTTCCGACGTGCAACTCCGTTACTTATGCTTTTATAGACGGCGAGAAGGTCACGCCACTACCGCGGATCGTCAACGTGTATGACTATCTCGATTACATCAAAAATCGTGTGGTGCCAGATTTCAGTCTCGAAATAAAGGGAGCCCTGGAAGGTCTTTGGTCCACATCCTCCGTGGCGGGCTCGCCGAAATCTGTTGAACAGCTTGCGCTTTCCTGCCAGGCATGCGGCCTCCCGGAAACTGTGACCGTCGGCGACATAGCCGGTCACATGATCATGATCATGTTGCAAGACTTCATGGATCCGTGGACCTTCAACCAAAAGAACTTAATGAAATGCTGCAAGGAGTTCCTGCTTCCTGGAGGGAAACAGATTCCATTCTGTGCTTACAACAGCGTCGGGTATCGTGAACAGGCACGAGCACAATTGGAGGCTATGGAACCCGAGCGGCAGCAGGCTCGAAACGAGGGAAATAAGTTCACGCCTCGACCTGTGACATTTGAGTTTGGGAAGGACGCTAACCGAAACGGGGCTTCGCCGGTCAAATTAGCGCCCCAGCGAGTCTGACGAGAGATGGATCCACGACAATCTGATACCGCCCAGGCTGTGAAGCAGTGTTGTGCTCGGCTTTACGAGAGCGACCTGGCCAAGTTCTTGCTCGGCGATTCCTTCCATCCGGGAGGTCTCGCGCTCACTAGGCGCCTGGGAGAGCTTTTGCAGCTGCGGCCAGAGAGCCGCGTCCTCGACGATGCTTGCGGCAAGGGCACGAGTGCCGTATTTCTCGCGGAGACGTTTGGCTGCGAAGTTATCGGCGTGGACTATAGCGATGAAAATGTTGCTCAAGCCAACGAACTTGCGGTGGCGAAAGGTCTGGCTTCGCGCGTTCACTGCCAACGCGCCGACGCCGAACAGTTGCCGTTCGCAAAGGAGTCATTCGATGCGGTTGTTTGCGAGTGCGCCTTCTGCACGTTTCCAAACAAAACAATGGCTTCCTGGGAGTTCGCCAGAGTGCTCCGGGAAGGGGGACGCGTAGGATTGAGCGACATGACCCGTTTGCCCGATTTGCCAAGGGAACTAGATAGCCTGCTTGCCTGGATTGCGTGTATTGCCGATGCACAACCCGTTGAGATCTACGAACAGCACTTGCGCTCAGCAGGGCTGAAGATCGGGGCAAGCGAGTTGCACGACGAAGCCCTTCTGGAAATGGCACAAGGTGTTCAGGGCAAACTGTTGAGCGCCGAGATTTTAATCGGCCTGAAGAAAATCAATGTGCCAGGTCTAGATATCACTGCTGTCAAACAGGTAGTCAAGAGTGCCATCGCAGCCATCCAGCAGCGCCGGCTTGGCTACATGATCATCACCGCTGAAAAACCCGCGTAAGCATTTAGCAACTGAATTCAAGGGAGCAAGTGAATTCGGTCCATCTTCGGTCCAATTCAAGGGCGAGATAAATGGCGCGCTTCCCCGTAAGCGACACCAGCAGCGGCACTTAGAGTTTTGTATTGCATAGCTTCTAAGCAGAATGGCGCAGGTTCGAGTCCTGCCGGGCGCGCCATCTTATTGCAGCGAAACGATTAAGAAAATTGTGTCTTCCCGTGTGACCCTCTATGCAGAAAGCGGAAGCTCTTTCTAAGTAGTACGTCGGAGGAACAGGTAGAGCGCCGGGGGCCACGCGCTCGACATCGCTCATGTCGGCGACCGCAATCTCAGCCCCCTGCCCCTCAGCCGTGCGCTGCGGGGCGACTCCTTTCTGCAGCGAGCTTGGCGGCATCAATCCCTACTTGGAACTCGCACAACAGCGCTCGCTGGTCACGTATTCGGTAAGTTCACCCGGGCGACCCCAGGCGGCTGGCACCGGCCGCGCTAAATCGTGGCGTAACTTTTTCCAATCTCGCTCGAATAAGCATATATGAACGACTCAGGCCCGGCGGGTTTCCCTGCCTGGCCGGAGGCGTCAACTCACACGACAAAAGGAGCATAGATGAAAAGACGCTATTTCCTGGCATCGGCACTGGCGACCGCTGTGGCTTCCCCGTTCCTGATTTCGGTAACCGCGGCACAAAAGCCCGTTCCGGCACCCGCCTCTTACAAGGCGGAAAAGTGCTACGGCATCTCCAAGGCCGGCAAGAACGACTGCGCGTCCGCAGGAAACAACTCTTGCGGCGGAACATCGAAACTCAACTCCGATCCGAAAGCCTGGATTTACGTTCCGGAAGGCTATTGCGAGCGGATCGTCTCCCTCCTATCCCATGCGGGCCGGATGAGATCGCAACGTCCAATTGACTTTAATTCAACTTCCGGTTTCGCCGTAATTCAGACGTGATCGCCGGACCTCCGCAGCCGGCGGTGGGCGATTACGCGGATGCCGTTCTTAGGGCGCAATGTTACGGAAGGTAGAGGCTCGACAAGATGGCCGGGGACGAGGTCGAGATGAAACTTCTGGTGGATCATGGCGAGCAGGAGTGTGGCTTCGATCGTGGCGAATGCGGCGCCGAGACAAACCCTGTGACCGCCGCCGAATGGGAAATAGGCGAAGCGCGGAATCTTGCCGGAGCGGATCGGGTCTTCACGCCAGCGCTCGGGATCGAATGCATCCGGATTGGTGAACCAACGAGCGTCGCGCTGCGTTAGTGATTGAAAGATGAAAATGTTCGTGCCGGCAGTCACTAGATAGCCGCCAATTTCGCAGTTCGCTATCGCTTTGCGCGCAATGCGCCAGACAGGGGGATATAGCCGCATGGATTCTTTGAGCACCATTTCCGTGTAGCGCAAACGGGGAAGGTCTTCAGGAGTTGGCTCGCGGTCGCCCAGAACCGTAACGAGTTCTTCACTGAGTTTTGCCTCGACCTGCGGGTGCTGGCAAAGCAAGTAGCAGGTCCAGGACAGGGCAATCGCAGTGGTTTCGTGGCCAGCCAGGAAAAGAGTCATAACCTCATCGCGCAATTGCTCATCGCTCATCGGGTGTCCTTCGACGTCATGCGAATGGAGCAGGGTGTCGAGCAAATCTCCTCGCGGCTGTTGCGAGGCGCGCCGCTCGCGGATTATGCCATCGATGATTTGGTTTAAGTCGCTAATGGCGTCCCGCCGCGCCGGTGCCAGGAAATCGGGCAGGTCAAACGGCAGCAGGAGGGCTTGACTGGCATCAGTCATGAAACGGTCGGTAATCACTTCCATGGCTTTGCCCACTCGGTCGGTAACGCCAGAGACTTCTGCGCCACAAAGGCATTGCGCGACGATCTCAAGCGCCATGGCCATCATGTCCCCGTGCACGTTGCGCGATTCTCCGTCGCCCCAGGAGTCGAGCATGCGGCCGGCGGCGCGGGTCATCACCGGCGCATAAGACAAAATGTTTTCGCGACGGAAAGCCGGCTGGATCAGGCCACGCTGGCGGTGCCAGGGTTTTCCTTCATTGGTGAGCAAGCCATTTCCAAGTATGCGAGCAAGGGCGCGATAGTCCGCCGATTTGGTGAAATTGCCTAGATTGGTCACTAGAACGTATTCGATGTCGCGCGGATGCATCAGCAGACAAATGGGGACGTGTAGATAACGAAGGTGAACAACATCGCCATAATCCCTGGCGCACTGAGCATAGTAGTCCAGCCAATCGCGAGAGAAAGGCGTCAAGTTGCCGAGTAGGAAGTGGCCCTTGGGGCCGGGAGGCTGTCTCAAAGGAGCCTTAATTACGGCTTTGTCCATTCGTCTATCCTACGCAATCGACTCCGAATCGTCGACCGAACTTGATTGCGTCCCTTATCGTCGGCAACCCAGAATTTGAGATTTCCCCAACCAGCCGATACTCTGCTGCGAGCAGCGGTGATGCAATCTTAGGGTGCGTGTGTGTGAGTATGTCGGACGAACGAAGCCGCTCCGACCGTCCAAAACCACCACTTACAGGGTCGAAAGAACTGTGGTCGCAGGCTTTCATGAGGTTTCGCGGGCCGCAGGCCCTCTAAGACAGGTGAAGAATTACAGGTGAAGTTTCTGTCGGATTCCGAAAAAAACACTCTAAAGTATTGAAAAGAATGGTAGGCCCGTGGAGACTCGAACAAACCAGCACCCTTCACACAAACAACATGGAGGATGCGCCACTTGAAAATTCGGACCAATCTAAAAGGGTGTGCCACCCGCCACGACGTCGGCCTGGGTTCTGTACTACGAGTGAGGCTTGCATCCTAAGGGCGCACTGGCGCAGGATTCTACGACCTAAGGTTGATACCCGTCCGCCATCCATTTAGCGAATAGTTCGATGCGAGATTGAGGCCAAGGACCTTCTCCTCTTGGCGGTGGGGGCGGCATTACCGCGCCACCGATTCCCCGAATGCGGTCGTAGATGGCCGCCGCGTGCGCCTTTACATCATCATAGCTCGCCAAGTTGAACGCCTTGCTCATGCCGTGGATGTCTCGCTCCGTAAAAAGCGGGCGAATGTCCGTTTCAAAGCTCGTTGGTTTCGTCATTGTGCCTCACAAGCCTTGGCCTATACGTATTTCGCGTTCAACCCTCGATAAATCTATAACGTCCTGCCTCTTGATGGCTTGGTGGGTAAACCGTGATGCCTCTGTGTGACCATGAAAGACGGGATAATCGTACACTCATTGCGGCCCGTTGGGAGCGAAACACCATCCCTTAATTAGCCCTTTACTTCTCTCTAAACACGCGTATGGTTCGCGAGTTTCTAGCTCGCAGCTCGGTCACAATTTCCAAATCACGGTCGAATCGGTCGGCTCGAGGTTTTGGAAAGTTCCGCGCGGGGCAAATGCGATGAGAGAAAATACACGGACTAGATGGCGGGGACGCAGTCAATGCAAACCAAAGGTTGACTTAGCGTTCACGAACGCCACTACTCGATGCCGCGGTGGAGAAATTGGACACGATTGCCACCCTTTCTCCACACTGGAGAGAATCCTAGCAACCTGCAGGGAGCTACATTGCCGCATTATCCGCGGGAAAAGCGAGGTTTGAGCCCAATGTGACCCGGAGAATAAAAAGCAAAAGACTGGCTGGCGGAGAAGATTGGATTCGAACTCGTGGTTGCGTTTCACGAACACACTTGCAAGCGTGCAAACCTCTGCTCATCTAGTCCGTCCTCTTATCTGTACCTATTGAGTGGCCCGCCCAAAGAGGTACATGCAAGAAAGAGAACTAACCTTTGGTTTCGCAGTGACGATCCTGCACCGTGCAATCTGCCCGATTTTCCTGTTTGGTACTCTCTGTAAGAGGGCCCGAGAAGCCCATGAACGGGGCGAATGTTCTGGCGGGCGCTCTCGCTGATCCCGGGGACGGGGCTGTACTTATTTTTTAACGGACCGGACAGGGGTGCTGCCGACCTGTCAACATCCGAGGACAACCCTACACCCTTCATTGTGTCACGTGCGAGGGCGTGTGAGACCAGCTGCGATCTCAGTGGGGTCTGGAGAAGCGCGATGCCCGGTGATTTCTTCAATGTGAATGCAATAAAACACTGGCGCGGCGTGACGGGCATGGCTTCGTGCTTGATTTGCTGCGTAAGCGGTTTGCCACCATAGGTAACGTTTTTCAAGAAGCGCCTGCGCTTGTACTCGCAAGTTTTTGTATTGTGAGGTGTCCGGATATTCTTCGTAACGGCCCAGGACGATCACACTCTCCCACTCAAAATGGTTTCGAACCTCGTCGGCTTCAACGCAGACAAGCGGATTTGACCGCATCCATTCGATCTTTTGTCCAAAAGTCGCGAAGCCGTGCAGCCGGTCAGGCTCGCAAGCAAAATATATGGGCACGATGTACGGCTGATTGTGGTGTGCACAGGCGAGCCTTCCAACGCCCAGCCGCGTCAGGAGGTCACGACACTCCTGAGCATTCATGTCAAGAATCAGCATGCGGGGCGACTCCTAATCCCTCACCGACACCAGAGAATACAAGAACACCAGAACGCCCGCCGCAACCAGGGGAATTCCGGCAAGCACAAAGATGAGAAAAGCCGGTGGCCGCGCCCCTCTGAGAACCAGTAGCTCGACAAGTAGCCCAGCGGCCACAAGAACAGACGCTATGCGCACGCGCTGCTCGATGATTCGAGAGGTTGTCACGGCATTCCTTTCCAGAACTTGACTTGTGCAAGACTGGCGATGTTGTGGACGGTGTCATGGCAACCACTTGAAATGCAGGACACTTGATTCGATACGATATCTTCACGAATGGCAGTGTGGGTGGCCGATTCTTCGAAGGAGCGCGCGCCGAGATGGCAATGAAGGCACTCGCGATTGTTATAAGGCGTGTACAGCCGGATGGCCGCTGGCGCGGGCGGTTTGCCAAGGTACTGCACGTATACGTGACGCATGCCCCGCCATTTGGCGCGTATACCTCCGTACAGCACGTAGTCGGTGTGACACGTGTAGCAAGCTTCGTCGGCGGGAACGCGATGATTTTGGAAATGGGCCGCGGCAATGTAATGACTGTCATCCACGTAAAGACTCTTCCCGAACGGCTCCATGATGTGGCATGAGAGGCAGAACGTTGTGGTTTTCGAATTCTCCATGTGCGCCGAGAATCCGACCGCGCTGCACAACAGTGGAAAAAGGAACAGGCCGACAAAGGCGAAGATTTTTCCTTCGCGCGTCGTGGTGACGGTGGGACGCACGAAGAAAAAAGCAGCCAAGCCCAAACCAAGCAAGAACATGAGAAGCGAGAGTGTGTCGGGTGCAATCATGGCCGCTAACAAGGCGCCAAGCGTTCCTCTTTGGGCGTCAGTTTTTCGCGCCTATCCAAAAGCTTATTTTTTCGCGGCAAGGGATCGAATAAAGGCCACCAGTCCCTTTACATCATCTGGTTTTAGGGTTTTCGCATAGGCCGGCATCTTATTCTTTCCGTTGCTTATGATTTCAGTCAGCTCCGCCTCAGACATCTTCTGCACGTCGGCCGATCGCAAATCATGCGCGCCAAGCTTGATGCCAACGGGCGTGCCGCTTCCGTCAGCAGCATGACAGGCAACGCATTTTGCCTTATATAGGCTCGCCGGATCATCCGCTCGGGCGGACGAGCTCATAACGAATGCGATCGCGAGCGAAAATAACAACAACCACCGACCAATTCGAAATCCCAAAGAGTTCATAATGCGATTCTCCATTCATTCCCCCCCAATGCCCTGATTTAGCCTGCTGCTGAAGCTCAGAACGCATAGCGAAATGAAAATGTAACGTTGTTCCCGTTGAAATCCTGGGATGGAAGCGGCGCCAAACCGGTTGGATTGGCAACACCGCGATCATTATATCCATAGTAGTTCCAAGCCGTCTTATACGTCAGCCCTCTATAGATATCGAATGCCAAACTCGCAAACGGCCTGAGGTAGTCGAAATCGAGCGTGCCGGTTGGGGTTAGTGGGTTTAGAAGGGTGGTGTTGCCGCGAACGATGCTGCCTCCGTATCCCAGCAGTGCGGTCACACGTTTATGAGGCTTCCACATCGCATCAGCGTATACGTAATGATCCCGGCTTGAATAATACGAGAGCGTTCCCAGCGGGGACGTTGCGCCCGGAACGGGACAAGGCGTCGTGAATACAGTCGAGCCCGTGTCCGGGAAACAGATTTCTGTCTGCGCATAAATATCCATATAGCTGTAACCGAAATCGACCCATAGATTAGCATTCGGGGAAATCGTTGCAATGAAACTGTAGGTCCGGCCGTGCTCCACATTATTCACAGTGGATACGTTGTCCCGGTTCTCCTGGATGTCCACTGCGCCGGCGATGTTTGCCCACGGCTTGGGAGTATACCGTGCGTTAATCTTATAACTTTGTATCTGCCGGGGGCTGATGCGCGTAAAAGAATTGTCGTTGTAGCCGAACATCAGATCAGCGTTAAGCCGCAAAGTATCGGTGGGCCGAGCCGAAACACCAAACAGCCCCACATTTTCATGAATGTCATAGGTATTTCGCGCCGTGTTATTACCGGTTTCGGCCACCAGATTCGTGCTCGAACCTTCCTGAACGGACCCGTTCGCGTTCAGCACGCAGGCGGAGGGCAATTTGCCCGAAACCAAGGCGCAGTCACCACGAGCGGCAAAGTAGTCATTCCCAGCGATGCCCGAGGGGCCTCCCGGAAAATAAATTTCTCCGGTATCGAACGTTGCGCTGAAGTCCTCGATCGTCCGAGCCGTGTAAGCATAACCGACATACGCGTTCACTCGCTGCGTGAGATCGTACTTCAGCTGAAAAGTATTCGATCTGACGTTCTGTCCCAGAAACTGAGAAACGAGTTCATTCGTTACATCCGCGCCGGAACTCAAGTTGTGCTGCGGACAATTGAGGCCATTGTAGGGGGCCGCCGGGCACAGGCTGGCAAACGTGGCAGGGGTCACCAACGCAAGGGGCAACAAAAAACCCGTCTGGCCGGCAGCGTGGGGTGGCGAGGCGAATAGGTTTGTCTCGGCTGTGGCCCACATCGAGGGAATCCTCCAATTGTTGTAAGAGAACTCATCAACGATATCCAGCTTGTCAGTCACTCGATAATCGCCCGACCAATTTGTATTTGCCGAGACGCGATTAGCCTGCGCTGGCCCGCCGGTCGTGGTCCCACGCGTTAGCGTCCGGGTCACCCAACCATTTATGTCTTCGTTGAAGTTAGAGACCGTGTTGTTACCGCTGCTGTAGGCGGCGGAGCCCGTCATCGACAAATTTCTGAAATATGTCGACTGAAAGCTAACCCGCTCGGTCGGAAATGACGAGCGCGGATTTTGGAACTGGCTGTAAGACGAATATCCGTTGCAATTGGCCGTAACCGTTGGCGGCGTGGTAGCCGAATTCGTAATCGGATTCGCACAAGGTGTCGTGCCGATAAAAACGATGCCCAAATCCACGGGGGCGCCATTAGAAAGTCGAAACAAAAGGTTATTGTCCGCAACCATGTCATTCACCGCAGTGTACGTAAGTATTTCGTCGAAGGAGAGCGTTGTCTTGGAAAGACCCCGGTAATCCACTCCCATCCGATAGGAATTGGTAACGTCGTTCACATTCTCTGACAGAAGCGGCTCGGTCCCTCCCTCCAAAGTGGTGTATGCAGGCCCCGTATTGACATTGCGGGAATATCCTATGCGGAAACGAAGTCGCGATTGGGGAAACAACGTGAGGTCGTAATCTTGCATACGGCGGGATAAATCAAGGGCATGCGGCGAGTTGGTGATCGCCGCACCCGGAAGCGCGCTCGCAGGGTTTAAAGGATTTGCCAGAAGAGTGTAATTCCAGAAGTTCTTGTCGCGCCGGAAAATTCCGCGGAAGTCGTACCACTTGTTCTTGTCAATATGCAGGCGCGAGACGTTGTTTGGGTCGCCGCCATAACCAGAGTTATTAAAGGATAGGTTATCGAAAAAAAGGCCTTGATGATTTGCTGAACGCATATCCAGGCTGTAATCAAACAGCCGTACCCCGGAAGAGAGATATTCAAACGTGTCGTAGTTGTTCAGGTTTCCGCCGATCATGCTGTCCCGGTAGCCAACCTCGATCGATTGCTGAACCACGTAGTTTCCCTCGGTCTTTTCCGTTGATTCGGACGGACTTGGGGCTGGAGTCCGCGCCGGCGACTGGGTCTGCGCCTGGCCCTGAGGCGGTGCTTGAGTTTGAGCCTTGACGGACCTGACCAACGTTAGAGCAAGAACAACCACCAGAATGGGCGCCCAGGAGCCTAGCCCAGACCCGGCTGGGCTTGCCGTGCCGATTACATTGTTCTGCTGGAAATCACTAGCGGCCATTGCGGCCTCTCTACTTGAATAAAGTGTGGTCGACATTCGACCCATGGACCTGAACGTGACAAAGTGTGCAGGCCTGATACTGAGCGGCTTGGTTATGGAATGACGGTGCGCCGGGTGCATTCGCGAACGACGTCGTGTGACACGACAGGCATAAGAAATTTACGTTGCTCACTTTCAGCAGGTGAGTATTGGGCGAGCCGTGCGGTGTGTGGCAGGATTCACAACCTTCGACCTTCATCGGCTCATGCTCGAACACGAATGGGCCTCGCTTGTCGGCGTGGCACGTGAAGCAGACGGTGTCCTGCACCGCTGAGGTGCGCACCTGCTTGGCTGCGACCGTGCCGTGTGGATTGTGGCAATCAGTGCACTGGACCAGGCCCTCGTTCACGCGGTGGTGAAACGGCATGGCGAATTGCGGCTTCTGCTGCAGGTGACATGAATAGCAAAGATCCGGCTGGGATTTAACGAGCAGAAACTGCGCTTCTTTCGCATGATGAGGCGAATGGCATGAAGTACAGGAGACATCGTTTCTTGCATGCACCGAATTGATGGCTTGCATGTGTTCAGTACCGGATGCGTGGCAGTTCAGGCAGCGGTCGTTGATTTCTTTGGTCGAGTGATTCTTGAAGATAAATATTTTGGATGTGTCTCCACCGCCCTCGACGTGAGCTGAACCAGGACCGTGGCAGCCTTCGCATCCTTGGTGCGACGGACCGCCTTTCGTGTCGAGTGTCGTTTTCCAGTGGGGAGTTTTTTCCCATCCGTTATAGACGTCTTCATGGCAGGCCTTGCAAGTTTCGGAACCGACGTAATCTGAGGATTGGGAAACTGTCGCTGCAGGGGCATTTGCGCCCTGCGACGACCCACTCTTACTCTGTCGGGGTTGAGACTGAGCCGAGGCCACGATAACCGCCGCAAAAGCGATGGCAAGCAAAACCACGTGGCTTGTCGTCGAGCAGTGCGGCTTTGGCATTTGGCCCAGTCTCCCATCCCGGACACAACGGAGGTTACGGGTAACGCAAAATGCGCGTTTCATTGTAACGTAAGATGCGCGTTTGATAATTGTCTAGATTATATAGGCAGCTCTGTGACGAACGTCACAAGGGCAGGTGTCGGGGAACACTCAACGGTCAACCAGTCGAACTATGGTTCGAATGTCTTTTCGAGGCCCGCTTCATTTGTAATAACCAGCGTTGAACCGTGAACCTCTATCAGACGCTTGCGCCTAAAATCCGCGAATAGGACGGTTTCACGAAACGACCCAAGCATCTGCGCAATTTCATCATGTGTAAGGGTTAAAGCAATGCGATCGGCATGCCCGCCCTCGGCGGTTTTGCTGCTTTCCGCGGCAAGATCGAGTATGAAACGCGCCAGTTTCTCTCCAGCGGAGCCCGAGAGCCCGAGATAACGAACCTCTCGGTATGTCGCGTGGTAAATGTCGCTTAACATTTCAGCGGCTCGCACCGCCACTTCGCCGTGTTCACGGAGGAATTTCAAGAAGACGTTGCGCGGAATAAAATTCGCTTCGATAGGCTCGAGACTCAGGGTTATGTCGCCCGTCGCGAAACCTATCGCATCACCCCGGAAACAAATCCCGAGACCGGCGAAGTCATTCACCTGTATGCGATTGAAATGTTCCTTCCCGAGTGTGCGTGAGGTTGAGGATCATGTTGTGGCGCTTATTCTGAGCTGCTGCTGCGCGGCCACATCAAGCCATCAGTAGGCAAGGCGATGAATAACGAATCCAAAGGCGTTGGAGGTCTGGCGAGAGATCTCCAATTATATTGACGGCGACGTTGACGTCGAGTTGCCGGCACGGATGGCGGCGCATTTCAGGGTGTGCGCACATTGCACGGCCGCCCTCGACGGAACCAGGAACGTCGTCAAATTAGTTGCTGATGGCGTTGAGTATGCCCTCCCGTGTGGTTTCGGTCAGCGCCTCCACAACAAGCTCAAAGATAAATAGCGATCCCCAGTCGCATCAATTCCATCTTGGCGACGCCATTTAGCTGCTAGGTTTTCCGGCCTTTTCTTCGCCGAGAAACCAATGGCTGGCGCAGCCCGCCTGCCCCTCACGAACATCCGCATCGTTGATGAAGAGAGAGAGCTTCCAATCCCCTGACGAATTCTTCTTCCACAATTCAAGATACCGCTGCCGTTTACGGATCGTCTCTCCTCCCTTTTGTGGGCTTCAGAGTGAACTCGTGCCAGCCAAAATCGTACGCCTTGTCGCCCAGAACAACTATTTCGATAATAATCACCGCCAGCTTTACTGAATACTTAGCAAATAATTTAGTCGAACGTTCACGAAGTTCGCCGCTTCGTCGCAATGGCTCGGTCCGCCCTCGGATATGTCCTGAAGCCTTCGTCGTCAAAGACCGAGAGCAGTTGGTCCACATCCGAGCGGTTGTAGGCCTCCCGAAATTCGGTCTTCGCAATGTTGATTTGATATGTATCGTCCATCATCTGTAACTCTTCCTCAGCGTCAGCTCCTCCGAAGCAGAAAGACAACGGATATCACCATCACTGTGTGCAGAATAGCTAGGCTGGCGCCTGCCCGGACCACTGAAACCTACGGTGCAAACGGTCAGTGCCCTGGTGGCTTTGCAAACGTATCCCGCAGCGACTTTGCTGTACTTTGATCCACGTGGAGTTCGATTGAATCGGGTGGCTCAATGCCGGGAAAAACCAATGGGTCAGTTTTCGCAAGCTGATCGATAGAAACGTAAGTAATATCGGCGTCGAATCGGTCATTCAAGGCGCCAATGAAGGCATTGGCGATAACTCCGTAGCCCGTGTTCGTAGGATGAACCCCGTCGAGCGAGAAAATACCTCCGAGGAATTCATTCGTCAGCACCTGTCCATTTGCCGCGATTCCTCGCTTGCGAATGCGGTTCGCGACCTGATGAATATCGATCAAAGTTGCGCCCGCCTCCCGCGCCTGCTCCTCGATGATGGCATTGTAAGCGTCAACGAACAGGCGGATTTTACCGGCATCTCCGGCTGTTAATACGACGTTCGATGGCAGCGGGCCGAGCGAAGGGTTCGCCAGCCTGGCCAAGATAAGCGGTATAGCATCCGGCGTAACAAAGTCGCCCGAGCTGATCCCCAGAATCGGTTCAATCACAAAAACCGGAAGCCCTAACTCTTCGGCGACATCTTCGGCAGGAGTCAGATAAGGAACGATGGTTACATCGGGGATATTTGCCAGGACCAGCGTGGCACCCGTCGCCGACAAGCGCCGGATCATTTCAGCATAGTCCGCCCGGAACTTCGAAATGGGGGTGAGTAGCGCCGGATCGGCCGCTAGCGCGGCTCCGAGAGCATCCTCATTTCCAGCCCAGACGAAAATTGTCGTTGGTTTCAGCGCCGCAGCCCACTCCACCTGGCTGTGGATTTCACCAAGCGCGAGGCCGGGCTCTCCGAGAATCAGATCGGTCAGAATATTGGAGGGCGTAATGGGCAGGCTTGGACGTGTGTTCAGCACATCGTCAAGATTGGCCCCCGGCACAGCCAAATCGGTCACCTGCATCGTGGGAGCGTCCCTGCCCGGTGAAGTTCCTGGCGCAGTGGTCAGGATGGGAGGAAACCCCGGGCTGACCAATTCAAGCACATTGGGGATTCCCGGGGGCGCTATCAACGGAAGCAACAAGGAAGCCTTGGCCTGCGCGGCCACCAAACTAGCGTAGCCGTGGGGCTGCTGCGTATCGAGCAATGAATCGTTTTGAAAACCTGCAGAAAGCGAATCACCGATAACCACAAGGCGTGATAGATCGAGCCGGTGGTGGTGAGAATCGTTATCGCGCCGATCCTGCGCATCACACGGCGTTGCCGCCATGGCCACGCTAAATAGGATGATAACGGCCAATAGGGATGGTTGGCCGGGAATTCTAATCTTAGGCGAGGGCTTACCAGGTAGCGCGGACATCATCACTCTCCATGGCTCGGGAGATAGTTTTCCGAGAATCGTTGCTAGTGGTCAGGCTTTCAATTTGAACCGCTAACTGGCGCATCCTAAATCTCCTTCTACCTTCGACGCAAGGAATTTGCGGCGGAGCGGCTGCATTTGGGTCTTGCAGCCGCGTATGCTCGGGATACACTGAGAGGCAATCATGCCCGTTGACGCGCAGAACCATCGGCATCATTCAAGGCAAGAGCGCCGCTCCAGCGCCCGCGCCACTCGCGAGGAGGAAACGTATGACGCAACACCGCCGGTCCATCTTGTCGCTCACAGCCGCTATTTTGATCTTAGCCAGCCTTCCCGTGAAGGCCGAGGTTCTCGACAAGACCAAGAACGTCGGAGGAACCACCGTTCAATATAAGGTCGTGCTCCCAAAGAACTACGATGCCGCCAAAGCCTATCCCGGCGTCCTGGCCTTCGGAGGTGGACCGCAGACCATGAACGTAGTGGACAGCGTGATCGCCAGGAATTTCCGTGACGAGGCGGAGATGCGCGGCTACATCGTCGTGGCCCCCGCAGCCCCGAACGATCAGTTGTTCTTCGAAGGCGGGGAACGTATCTTCCCCGAGTTTCTGAAACAGATTCTGGCCGACTACAAAATCCGGGATAATAAGTTCCATATCGCGGGGCCGTCGAATGGCGGCATTGCCGCATTTCACGTAGCCTCGCTGAATCCCGAGTACTTCCTGTCGATCACGGCGTTCCCAGGATATCTCTGGGAGGAAACTCCGGCACACATCCAGGCCATCTCCAAAATGTGCATCAACATGTTCGTCGGGGAACTCGACCCCATGGGTTGGCAGAAACTGATGCAGAAGCAGGCGTCGGAGTTTCGCGCCAAAGGCATGACCGCGCAATATACCGTCGAAAAGGGACAGCCTCACCGTTTGGAAACCCTTGCGGGCCCCAATGCGGGCCGCCTGTTCGATCTGTTCGAACGGGCCCAGCACGGTTGCGGCAAATGAAAAGATTACTTCGTTGTGCTTTGCGCACGCCGCGCTAATGGCTCTTGCAACAGACGACAGACGGCCTTGTTGCTGACAACCGGCGCTTTTCTGAAAGTAGCAGTCAGTTGGATGTTTGCCGCCCAGCCTTCCACAACCAGAGCGATGCGGAAACTGTGCATTGCCTCGCAGAAGACGAATTTTCCGATCTGGAAAGCATAGGCGGCCTCTCCAGGCAAGACGAGAATGTCTTCGTCTACCGCGAACCGGCGATCCCGGGCTTCACTTGACCTCGGCAGGGGTTGCCGTCGCGGGTCCCATGCCCACAATTTCGAGTACGACCTCCTCATCCTTGGCTCCATCGTAGTGGATGCCCTTGCCCACATCGGTGACGAAGCTGCCCGCCGGTATCGGAACAGTGCTGTCGGGATCATATTTTGTGCCGGTGCCCTTCCACCAAGTGCCGGAGATGACGGTGATATACCGATCGTTGGGATGAAAATGCGGGTGGCTCATGTTGTGTGGATGCCACTTCGTTAGCTGAATATATAGGCCGGGCTTCGTAGGATCGCCCAGCAGAACCGCACTTTGCGAGCCAGAAGTGGGCGAGCCAGACCATTGAATGTCACTGGGAAGCTTGACGACCACTGCGCTGCGGTCGATATCCGCAGCCTTGTCCGATCCGAGCGATACAAATATCGCCATCACCAGGGCCACGAGCCCATATTGCCAGCGGATCCGAAAGCTGACGACCATGTTTCCCCCTAATGCCCCTAATGTTTGAAGCTGAAATTTGCGATGCGACCTCTATGGCGCATCGTATGCCTACTCCACTCTCGACACAACGAATTTGCCACAGTGCCGGACCCCACCGCGCGCGTAGCTTCTGGTCGCGACGCATTCCATGAACCTGCGGAAGGTTCCCAGTCGGTGAAGTCCTCTGTTCAGTAAACGATTTTCAATCGTGGATATACCGCAAGCCCGCAGTTTCGTGGATTGTGGTTATTGCATTTGCGCTCGGGATTTCGCCCGGCGCACCTGCTCAGGCGTTAAAACTCACGTTCCATCAGTCCGCGTGATTCTAAAATCTTCCCTGCGGCATCGCCTGGTGCCGCTAATTCGACCTCTAGATCGAGTTTGGTTATCGCCCGGAGACGGCGCGCGCGGCTCACTTCGACATGCACTTGGTCTCCCGGCTTTTTGTCCCAAAGGGCCAAGTGCACATCGGCGATCGTCCCGATCGTTTGCGCTCCGATCGCCATGAGGACGTCTCCCTTGTTCAGTCCGGCTTTTTCCGCTGCGCCCCCCGGACTTAATGAGCGAATGCGGCATTGTCCCTCGCTTTCCTCCAGGTTCGCACCGAGAATGCCGGCCGGCGGCAGTTCTTCTTCCTTGCTGAGCATCAGATAGTCGGCCATTTGGGGTTCGACTTCCTCTCCACTGCTCAGTACGATTGCGTACGTCGCGTTGGTTCGGCGTTCCAGCCGTTTCGGAATTCCGGAACCGAAGGCCACATGCCCGGAACCGGCAAGTATCACCAATCGGCGGCTGCTATTGGCATTCAGATACGCGGCAGCGCTTTCCGCCATCCCTTCGTCCCACACCAGTTGCGCCTCCACAAAATGGTTGAAGGCGTCGGGTTTCATACCCTGATGGCCTTCAAACGCTATGCGCAGGCGATTTTGGTAGCCTTCATCAGCCGGTTTAATCTCCCGCGGTAAGTAGGCACGCTGCTCCTCAGCCAAGCCGGCAATGCCAACTTTTGCGACGGCCGAAACCAGCGCACCGGGCACATTCAGAGCCCGTACCGGAATGCGCTGCTCCCGCGCGTATCGAAAAATTGGCGCATAGAGACGATAGTCGTATCCCCAGCGCTGATAGTATTCGGTGGCGTGCAGGAACTCGTTTTCCGGAATTCGTCCGGCAATGTAATCGTCCACCTGCTGTTGAAACGGCTGTTGGAAATATTCCACTCCAATCGCCATATTGGGGTCGAGTTCATGAAGCCTTCTGATGATTTCGAGCTGATTTAGATGGTGGTCATACCGGGTATGGATCTCGCCGACGAAAACGACTCGTTTGGATGCGAGCTGCGCGGCCAGCTTGTCCAGCGGGAGCGGGGCGTCCAAACCAACCACTTCCAAGGATCCCCGGTCCTGAGCGATAGCGCGGACAACCCAGGGGACGAAACTAAGGGTCAAAACGAGGAAGTATCCAAAATGCCGGAGCCGCATTGCTCTGTAATCATAGCAGGGAGCTTTGGTTGGTGGTACGTCGAAAGGCGTACGAATCGCTACCCGCCCAGCAGAAACGTAACGGTGATGGTGGTATCAACTTCAACAGGTTCGCCATTCAATTGGGTCTGTTGGTAGCGCCAGGCCTTCACTGCATCTAAGGCGGCCTGGACCAGCAGCGGGTGACCCGAGATAACCTGTAGCGCTGCTGGGCGCCCGTCCTTATCGATAATCGCGTGCAGAATGACGCTGCCCTGTATACTCGCCTGCTGGGCGAGTGGAGGATAGACTGGCTGAGGCTGCGCAAGGATCTTTGCCGCTTGAACCTGCTCGCCAACCTTAATTCGAGTCGGGGCGTTGAGAGGGGGTGGCGGCGGCGGAAAAGCGAGTCTCGTCGAATCAGTGGGGCCTGCACCGAAGGGGTTGGGCAGGGGGCGGCGAGGAACAAACTCCTCTGTGAAAACAATCTCCCGCGGATGCGGCGCAGCGCCGGACTGAGTACTGGCGTCCATGCGCAGCATGGGAGTCTTGGCCGCATGTTCCAAAGCGGACTCGTCGAGAGTCGGGTTGGTGCTGGTCAGGACTTCGGCTTCGTTTAATTTCCCATCCGGCGAGACAACACCGTGGACGACCACTACCTCTACATTCGTGCTCTCGCCGGGCAAACCGTTCTCGGTGACCAATGTCGGCACCTCCATCACTTCGCCGGCACCAACCGGGCTCAGCCCGGCAGGTAGGAAAAGATTACTGTTTTTCGGTTGCGCATCGCTCAGGTTCTCAGTCCTCGCCTCGATGATCGTCCTGCCACGTTCGGCAATCGTGAATCTATCCGGAATGGTGATGTCGTGAAAATGCTCTGCGCTTGCGTAATCGTAGTGGATGTAGACGCCGGCCACGGGCGAATACATGGCCAGCAGTCCGGTTCTGGGATCGACGCAGTACTCGGACTCTCCAAAGCTCCGGCCCTTGGCAAACTCCGGTTGCGCTGTTCTTGGCCCGCCACGGGCCACAAGGACACAGCGAAGCTCGCCGCCATTCAAGTAGCCATTGGCCATGCGCAATGCAGCATACGGACCGATCTGCGGATAATAAACCCCGAAAATCGCGCTACGCACTTGCGCGAGGCGAAGCGGCACGGCACCGCCGGGTTGATTGCTCGAAAGCAGCTTATTAAGCGATAAAAAAATACCCGAAAACGAGGGTCCCTGCGCCGTCCACCTGTAAATACCCGCGCCGGGTGACGTATCTTCGAGAATCCAGCGCCCGTCCGAGGGCAGCGAACCGTATGACGTAAATGTGGTTTTCAGGTCGTACGGCCGCAAACGCACATTCGAGAGCCGTTGCGCCGTCACAAGCAACTGGAGCGTGGCTGCACGCTCCTCGGCGTTCCGAATTACTTGTGCGTCTCCGGTGACTAATTCCGAGGGGTCGTACGGGACGGGAATACTGATGAGTGAGGGGATGGGCGGAACGCGCACGCCGGTCTGCCCGGACAGAAACGCCTCAACCGCACCCATAAGTGCGATTGCGATGATCACTGTCCTAAAGAGTTCCCGAGCATTCCGTCGTCTAGCACGATTTCCCATTGGCCGCTCCATTACTGACTCAGATTCGAACCCATGGGCCCGCCACAGCAATGTCACGAAATGGCAGGTAATTGCGCTTTAATCCGGGATTTCCTTTTTGACTTTCCGGCCAACCGTTAACCTACACCCACCCTTTCGGCCCGACGGTGTCACATACGTCTTAGGTGTGTCCGAGATCGGACCCCAATGAGATGGCGGAGAGGGGGGGAGTTTATCCACGTCCTGCAACCATGACTACCGAGAGACAGTGTGAGGAACCATACCGTATGCTAATCGCAATACTTAGCCTCTTTTGATTACTCACAATCCGTTAGCCCGCTTAAGCCTTGAAACGCCCTTAATCGCGCTTTTGTATGAGCACGTATTAGCACGGGAAGTCTGGACCGCATTCCACGGCAATGCCGCCCCATTTGCAACCGTCGCGGCATCACCAATTCTAAATTGCTCTTACCACGGATATCCCACCTTCATGTCTCGAAGACGCTGCTGCTCCTCGGGCGTGCCGTGGTCGTGAATCACATGCTGAAAGCACATGGCTCCCGCCAAGTGCCAGCAATCAATTCCAGCATCACGCGCAAACTTGATGCCCGCGTAACTCACCACCGTTACTCGCCCAGGCGCATCCTGGCGAAGTTCTGAGACCAATTCGTCAAAGGTCATAGCCTGGATTGTCTCACAGTGTGCCCCACGGCAGGGGTCCGCCGCGTTATTTTCAGGCGTGGAAACCGGTGGATTACTTCCATGTGAAGTTGCCCGACATGACTCTGCCGTTCCATTGCCAGTACTTTGGCAAAAATAAGTCGTAAATTTCGGGAGCCACATGACCTTCTTTGAAGTCTTGCTCATTGGCTATGGTTAGGATAACGAAGACGGCAGCAAGAGCATGGATAACATTTCCCAGTGTCGCTTGCCGGAAGTTACTAAGCCTGTCGTGTTTCAGGTCCGTGAATGCTTTCCACCACGGCGACCCCGAGTCAGTCGTAGCCCACTCCAGAAACGGCGCAACCCTTTGCCCCGAAATCTGATCCGGGGCGTAACTGGTCGGATTCGCGTAAAACGCGTCCTGATAAGGATTCAAGTTGACGTTCCAGCCTGATAGTGCGAAGTCGCCTTCCAGCAACAGTCGGTAATCTCCAAAGTTGAAGTTGCTGATTTCACTTGCCTTCTTCGCAAACTCTAAGACTTGTGATTCCTGTTTGAAGTGATGCCCGCTCACTGATTTCTCGCGTATAAATTTTTGGCAGAGAGAGTCGAAAAATGAGCCGCTATCCACCAGCACGCTTTCCATGATTATCGAGTACGCATCAAAATTGTCTTCGTGGCAGGACACGTACCGAAAAATGTCGATGACGCGCCGCTGAAGTTCAGTGAAGAAAGCAATGTCTAATTGCTGCTTCCGATATGGCGCGGGTGCAGTCGTCGTCATACTCTAATCTCCGTTTGGCGGATTCGAGACCGAGGGAAATGACAGGAGGAAATTACTAGCCAGCGGCGATTCTAGCATGGCCCGGTCCCGCCGCGCGTACCCCCGTTGGCTGGCTTTGAGCGGAAACTGTGGCAAGATTCTAAAGAGAGGTGATCAATTGTCTGAGGACATTGTTGGTCGCGGCAGGCTTGAGCCGACAGAATCGCCGGGAGAGTCGTTCGAGGTTGATTGCGATATTCGGTTCAGTTCTACCATTCAAGGTGATTCGAGAGGTTTCCCGCCGGGGAGGGTCGATACCCGTTGCGACCGATGCGTCGTGCGCCGAATGGACTCTCAACCGATTCCCGATGGCTATTACACTCTCCACATCGACCACGATGGACCGAGCGAAAGTTTACAATTGAAGCGCATGTATGGCGGCTGGTACCCACTGGGTGAGCGACGTTTCTCGCGGCACTCCGTTTGACCGGCGGTGGGGCATGGACCGCGAGAAAAGCATTAATGCGCGCCGCCTGGGCGGTAACGGGTTGGCAGGTTCCATCGCGGCACGTTGAATGGTAGGACGCGCTACTCCCCATCTCTAACGACAATCGATGGGCTTGAACCTCCGCGCGGCGGATTCTATCACGCACGCCCAAAGTAACACCTGTGAACAAAGGAACAGATGTGGTGGTGACAAAATCTGGGACATTTTTTGGGATTTTTTTAGCTTCAAATATTTCTGATGGCAAACGAGAGAAGAAACCCGTTCACAGGACGTGGAGTATCGCAAAAAGATAGGGCCCAGTGAGGTTTCGTGATGGCTCCAAAACACCGTAAGACCAATTCTTCTTGGGAAATGGACGATGCAAGGCGAGACCAACCGAGGAGGACGTGTGCAGTATCCGGGAAACGCATGTATTCCAATGAACGCGAAGCGAAGGCTACGGCAGCACACAGGATGACCGGAAAGGAATCCGCACCGGCGCAGCTAAGAACGTATAAAGGGGAATTGTCACTGCCTCGTCCTTTTGAGATGAGTATGCGCCGATAGCCGTGTTACAGCAAGCCGAGAACATTGTCGGCACGATAGAATCGGCCGGCCAGTCGCTAGGGCGATGTTTGAAACGGCTTGGGCATGCCTAGGCCGCTTCCAAAGCGGGACCAGAAGAAACTTTGCATGATCGGCCCTGCTTGAGGCGGAAAAAGCAACCTTTGCGTGCCGGCCGTTTCCAGCAAGTGAAAGACGTTGTTTCCGACAACCGCAGGCAAATCCTTGTTCAACACATCGGAGGCGTTGATCACCATGTCGGAATCGAGCACCCCCGCAAGAGTCTGCCCGCCCAGATCAAGGAAAAAGATATTACCAAGGTGCCCATCCGCCCAGATACGGCCTCCCGCGGCGATTGTTTTGTGAAGTTGTTGAACCGCTTCGACCTGAGCTTTGGTGAGTTGGGCGACCTCATCAACCATCTGGGCACCAGGCCACTTCGAATAGACGTTGTCCATCCAAAGGAACGAGGGATCGGCGCCGGCCCCGAACTGGGAGTCCAGGATACTCGGGGTAGGGACAGGTGGATTGCTCTGCAAGGTTTTGGCCCCAGCGACCTGGCCCTGAAATGAGGGGCCACTGCCCGGATGAGCATTGCTGATCTTAATCACCTGGCCAGGTTGATTCGGCAATTCATAGACGCTGCCGAAAACACCGGCGCCCTTGAGCGGTCCGAGCTTTGTGGGTCCTTTCTTGGTTAGAATCCATTTATTGGTCAAGTATTTGGAGTTCTGGGGGATTTCTTGGCCACGAAGCGGGTTCAACGGGGTGGCGCCGCGCGTGCGAATCGCCTTGAGGGCGGTCCCGGCCGCCTTGGTCACGGATGGGACAATGGCGTAGTTGCATAGGCGACGGGCGGCAAGAAGGCCGGCGTCGTAGGGCGAAATGCCGCGGGGCTTGCCGGTTTGCGGATCGAGGTTGACCTGCTGGGTCGCCAGCTCCTGATAAATGCCGCGCAAAACGACGGACTCGCCTGGCTCGAGTCCGAGCAGTTGCGCAGCGGTGACGAAATCGCCGCGGGCCATCGAAGCCGCTGCGCCTAGAGCGTCCAGACCCTGCTGGATACACTGATGGAAACCGTCGCCCATGCCACGCAGGTAATCGAAAGAGGGCGGCGGGGGCGTCGAATTGGCTGACGGAAGCGGCAAACCATTGTTTCCACCGCCGCCGCCGCCGTTCTCCTCTACACGCCCTTTCAGGCGGGTGGGACCACGCACTGTTTCGTTGCCAGGGGTTAGCTTGTCTCCGCACTCTTTAAGCGCTGCTCCCGGTGGATCGAACGAGCTCTTGATAAATGCGGGGGCCGGGATTATCTGCGGATGGGCTGCCGGATAGCCATTGGCGTCTCTCCAGAAGCACATGATGCACGCTGGGCCGGCGATACCCCCCGTGCCGGGCAAAGCCCCATGAGTCCCCGGTCCCCCGCCTGGACAGGATTGAACGATAGCAGAAGTCCACTTACCGCGAGATGTCCCGCTACCGACCGACGTCGTCGTCGGTCTCGTATTCGTTTGCCCGGTCGGGGGTTGCGGTGAGGGTGGCGAGCCCTTCCCACAGTTCCAGTTTGGGTCGTTATAAGACCCACCAAGCGCACCCCAGCGTTGATAGATGGGATCGAAACATTGGTGAGCCTGATCCAGCGCCGCTTGTGCCTGTTGCTGGAGACTATACGAATTTGCCGAATCGTTTTGTTCGGCGAGATTGCGGGCCTTTGTAAGATATTGCCAACATGCGGATGGATTGAGGTTTTGCCAAACTGGATTTCGCGCACATGACTCCGGTTTGTGCCACTCCGGATCTTTGGTAGACATCGCGTGTTCAATCGCTCTTTGGGTCTCATCCATCAATCCTTGGAAGCACAAGGCAGCATCGAAGCAGGCATACTCTGAGTCAGCTCCTTGCGAGTTGTAGGTTTCGGTCGTAGGCTGTTGTTGGTCAGTCTGCGAAACTCCCCCTTGCAGCGGAGGGCCCTGCGGTTGCTGTGTTTGGCCGCTTTGCGCAAAGACAATGAACGAAACTGCCAAAGCAAGCAGACCGGACAAAGACGCGATCCTTGCTACCTGGTGAGCCGCTTTTCTGGTCCTCATTTGTAGACCTCTGTTCTATGTCACCGTTCGTTTAGTTGGGACGGGTGTAGAAGCGCACAGCTCGCATCAGACGCGTTTAAGGACACTTTGTCTCCCCTGTGCTCGTCCTAACTATGATGTTTATAAGGTGATCGATGCTAAGCCGGATCAAGCTGTCCATAAAATGCAGGCGCATTGTTAACCTCAATTCGCCAACACAACCGAGATTTTTCTTAGCTAAGAATCAAATCCGCCTCACGAGCCGATTGTGTGCTTTGCACAAGCGCGGGATCATGTATCCTTGGTCAGCTGCGATGTCCTCTTTGCTTAATTTGCCCGGCCTTCCAGGACTTGACGTTTCCACTCAGCAATACAAAATTGGTTCTTGAGCCGAATATTACCGATGCGAGAATCCGCGCAAAATCTAATGAACTTATGGGCCTCAAGGGTCTAGCAAAACTGGTCTCTTTCCTGCCAAATGTCTGGAGATTTACAGTCCAAACGATTCCTGTCCGTTGCAGTGGGACAGAATCGACTCGAAAAGTCAGGACAGGCTGCCTGATAGTGCTGATCCGCCTCCTTCACATCACCCTGGCCATTGAGCGTATTCCTAGGTTAGTGATCGCCATATTTGAAATTCCATTCTGACTTAGAGATCGCACATTTTCCGGACTCGCAATATCCCGGATTCGCACGTGGGACATTTTGCGCTCGCAGGAAGGCCAGCCGCTCGCCAGAGTTATGAAAGGTCTGTCCCTTAGGTTCAAAGATAAAATTGACGGGCAGCAAAGGGAAGATATTCCTTTCCTGAGCATTGCGAAAACCAATGTTGTTGGACGGATCGCTAAGCAACCTAGCGTAATAGGCTGATTGTGAGTTACCGTTTGCTGCGGCGCGGCGATCCCATTGAATGGCAAGAGCACGATTCTGCGGAACTCCGATCCCAAATTCGTAAGCTCTGGCGAGCATTGATTGTCCGATTGCATTATATTGTTCCGCGCTTTGGCGGTAAAGCTGGGCCGCTCTGACCCAGTCTTCGGGTACGCCATCACCGTTCTCGTAAAGCACCCCCAAATTGGCCTGCGCCTCCGGGTTCCCGAGACTAGCGGATTTGCTGTACCATTTCGCAGATTCAGCGGAATTTTGGGGCAATCCTCCTTCTCCGTGACTGTAGAGGAAGCCCAGCTCATAAAGAGCTGTCGAGTTTCCGGCCTGCGCCGCAGCTCGCGTCAGGCGGAGTGCCGTCGCTTCGTCTCCGGCCCGATGACTAGCGGCAGCCTGTGCCCAAGTGTCCTGAGCAGGCTCAGTCCGCCTCGGGTTCTGGCCGTTCGGTGTGTATGCCTCCAGTGCTGCCAGGTTGTTAGCTGCCACGGCGCTGCCGTTCGCCGCAGCGGTGCGATACCACTCTTTTGCTACGTTCAAGTCTTTCGGCACACCCCGGCCGTTTGCATAAGCGACGCCGAGATCATTCTGCGCACCGGCGAAGTTCTGCTGGGCTGCCTGATGCCACCATTTCAGCGCCTGAGCATAGTCTTGCTCTCCTGCGTAGTGCTCCCCGACTCCAGTTGTGCAACCGCGTAACCCGCTTCGGCAGCGGTTCGGTAGTAGCTAACGGCCTTGCTTTCATCCTTTTGCACTCCGCCGGTGCCTGTCTCATAAAAATAGCCCGCGCAAAAGTCCATTTTGGGATCGCCGGTTGATTGCAGTACGAGCCGAGAATTCATCAGTTGGCAGTTCTGAACGTAGTCAATTAGTTGGTTACCGCGTAATTTCTGAGCGTGTGCCGGGACCACCGCAGTAGCTGCCATTATTGAGATGAGAACTGTTACAGACAGGTTCTGTATCTTGTTGCAATTCATAGTTACTCCTGGTGGGTAAGCCGCTTTTGTGCAGGCGCGTATCGGCCTAGCTAGCTGCCCTCCGAAAGGTACTGGGCCGCTATCTCCGGCTGTCTATTAAGGGAATGGCCACGCAGCACATTCTGATTTTGGATCGCCCGCGTCGACTCACTGCAAAACTTGTCGCCGAGGTTTCTCAAAGCATTGCTCCCGAGGAGTCTTATGCTGCGCTGTAGGTCCGGAATTTCCGGTTTGGCCCTCGTACTCAGCGTGCATCATACGCTTCACCTGCCATTGATACAACGGATTTGCCACCCAGGGCGGGCCTAGGGAGATCGTGAGGTTTCCGGCGGCTTGTTTTTGCCGTCTGACGAAACCCGGCGGGCAATGATGCGGCTTCAGACCCCCAGAAATACACCATCGAGGGATTAGCAAAGTTTCTTGGTTTCTTCAGCCAGAACCAAGGTCAGCCAACTGTATCTTTCAAAGCCGCCTTCGGTGCCGAAGAGTTGATTTCCGATGGAGTCCTGAAGGAATCACAAATCAAGGGGCTTTCTGGTTCGCTCACCCCAGATGCAATCCTCGGGCACTAGAGCAGGAAAATGAGCATTTGAGACGGGAGAATAAACGGTTGGTCAGTCTAGTACGGCGGTACCATAGTCGTCTCCGCCGCTATTTGATAGATTGATTTCAGCATCCAGAGTTTCGGCGAACCTGCCGAACGCCAACCGAGGGGTTCCCAAAATCTCCACGGTGGAAGACATGATGCGCCCGAGAAAGGGAAAATATGGAATCTCCAAACCATCATCCTGATTTCATTTTGCGTGACGAAGGTTCTCTAGTTTTGCTGACTCCGCTGTCTCCGCTCGCGCATGAATTCGTAGAAGAGCGGATCGGACAGGCCAATGGCTACCAGCCGATGTGGCCGACCATCGTCATCGAAAGACGTTATGCGCAAGCCATCCTAGAAGGCGTGATCGCCGAAGGCATGGTAATCGCATGAGGCTCGTGACCGATCTTTACGAGCGGGAAGCGCGTCTGATTTTTGGCAAAGCGAACGTGATCCCCACTTATCGCCAAGTTGAGTTGCTCGCGCTGACGATTGAACGCGTTGCACAGCAAGCGGACACCGGAAACGATTCCGATTACTGGATCGCGGTCAAGGCGGCAGCCACGGTGCGTGCTCAAATCGGAGGCTCTGACCTTCCGAACACGTCAATGATCTGGAGGAGGCGCAATCCAATGAGTAGCAGTCAAAATTCGTTCAGTGAGTCAGGAAATAGTCCGCCGGTTCGCAAGAAGTCTTTCAAGCCCCTTCTAGCGGGTAAAGCCGATTTGAATCATGTGCGATTCCCCGTACTCACCTCCGTGAAGATAGATGGTGTCCGCGCTATCGTGATGGACGGCGTTGTGATGAGCCGGTCTCTTAAACCAATTCCAAATTCGTGGGTCCAACGCACTTTTGGTAGCCTCCCGTCAGGAACGGACGGAGAACTTGTGTTCGCCGACCCAACGCACCCTGACGCCTACCGCAACACCGTCAGCGCGGTCATGAGCGAAGACGGCGAGCCCACCGAGGTGGTCTTTCATATCTTCGACAACTACCGGGTTGCGGGCGGCTTCGCTGAAAGATTCAAAACCCTGCGCACCGCACCCAATGTTGAGGTGGTGCCGCACTCCACAGTGAAAACCCTTGAGGAGTTAGAGGCGGTTGAGAAAATCGCGGTTGAGTTAGGCCACGAAGGGGTTATGCTCCGTGACCCGAACGGCCCGTACAAATTTGGACGCAGCACCGTGAACGAAGGTTACTTGCTCAAGGTCAAGCGTTTTTCCGACATGGACGCCGAGGTGGTCGGAAGTTACGAGTGGGAGACCAATAACAACGTCGCCACCACCAACGCCCTCGGGCGCACGGAACGCAGTTCTCACCAGGAAAACAAAGTTGGCGCGGGCGTACTGGGCGGTCTGCATGTGCGCGGCCTGGAGGCTCCATACCTGGGCGTTGAATTTTCGGTGGGCACAGGATTCAAAGGCGCAGATGCCCCGTCCGGTGAACGCGCCACCCTGTGGGCAATTCGCGAAACTCTCGTCGGGCAAATATGCAAGGTGAGGTATTTCGCAACCGGAAGCCTGGAGCGTCCGCGCTTCCCCGTCATGCTTGGGTTTCGCGACGATAGAGACCGGGAGGTGCGGTCATGAGATACACGGAAAAACCCCTGGGCATCAGGGAGGTTCAGCGCCTGCGCGGGGAACTACTTTGCTACCGCGATGCCAAAGATTATCTCAAGACGCTCATCTCCGACCCTATTATTCGCAAAGAGGCGGTCACCGTCTTATACCTCGAAACTGGTGGCGTGCGTTGGGTATCCCCCGAACGTGTTCAGAAAATCGCCACACTCATGCTGTCGTTTCACAGGAGGCTGGAGGGTCTGACAACCGAACAGTTGGGCGAAGCGGCACTGCGAACGGTGAAACAAATGTCGCCCGCCGAAAAGGCGGAACTTCGCAAGCGTTTGGACGAGGCACTTAAGAAGGGAGGAAGTTATGGCAAAACAACCCATGGCGAAACAATCAACTGATGGAACTCTCGTGCTACTGGAGCGAATGGGTCTGTCGGTAACCCGAGAGAACTATCTCAAGGTGGCCTTCCTCGGCAACCCGCCCGATGAATTGGACGGGGAGATAGAGGCGGAAATCGAGGACGTACGAGATTCTCTGCCTACCGCTGACTGGGACGAGACCGTACTCCCACTGACCAAGCGTGACCGAAAATTGCTTCGGCAAATGGGGATTTCCAAATGACCACCGCGAATTTGCCGACAGATTATGTGCTGGCTTGGATGAGGGCACACAAGGTGCCGCTAACGAAAGAGAACTACCTGCACATCAATTACATGGGGCAGGAGATACCGGAGGGCGCAGAGGAATACGATATACCTCGCGAAATTGTGGCGGCTGAAAAACGGGCCGTGCGTCGCGCGGATAAACGACTGCTTCGCCAAATGGGAATCAAAAAATGACAACAGCGCAGCGATTTATCCCGCCACAATTTCGCCAAGCGGTCGATATCCTGATCTTCGCGGGCGAGTTGATTTGCGTTCCGTTTCTAATACTAGCCGCCTTGGTTGTGTGGTCGTGGCGCACGCTGTTTGGGAACTAAGGGACGGGAGACGCGGGCAAATCTAGCAGAGGTGCCGAGGCGGTCTCTTTACCGAGGTCGCCTTTGTCGTTTTGGGGTGCCGAGAGCCTTCAAACGCCATTCGGTTCCTTCGGGCCGCGTAACTCGGGGTGTCACGACCACGAGTCTTGGAGTATTTCAGCCCGTGTCTTGAACTCAATCGGCCCGTAGAGTTGTTCCACGACTCTCCGCAAATCTTTGGAATTTGCCTCGCCGACAGCCCACGTATCTTCCGGGCGGGTAAGCACAATGGGCCTTAGCAATTCCTGCGCGCGGGCGAACTCGATGACGATAGGGCTAGGGCTCCGAATGGTGCGATTTAGAAATAGTATGTGCATGAGAAGACTGTGATCCTGTGGATGTTGGCGCGGAAAGTCCTCGGGCGTCAAAACTGTCACGTTGCCACGTGTGATTGTGTTACCTAGAATTTTGAACGGGATCGAATCTATTGACAGTGTTCCGCGCAGTTTAGGCTCGGCCATTTCTCACCTTGCGGCAGAGTCTAGTTCCCGAGCCCATAGGGGTGGCCCCTGTGACCGATAGGGTGCTTGCCGTGATAGCGCCGCTTGCTTCAATCGTGGCGAGATGTAGATCACCGTTTACTCCTTGATCGCCTGAGCCAATTCCGATAGAGCCTGTCCCCAGGCGACTTAGGAACACATCGCCAGGTGCAGTTCCGATCCCCATGGCGAATGCGGGTTTTCCCGCCGCGTCAGCGTACGCTTCTCCTGCCCTGGACACAACGAAGTTGCCGTTTTGTCACCTGATAGGCGGTATACTCTTGCGATTCTAAATTTAGCAGGAGCCTATGGCCATCCTCCCCGGGAAACGTCTGGGCCCCTACGAAATCCTCTCTGCCATCGGTGCGGGCGGGATGGGTGAAGTCTACCGCGCCAAGGACACTCGCCTCGACCGCATCGTAGCCATCAAGGTTCTGCCACCTCATCTTGCAGATAGTTCTGAATTGAGAGAGCGGTTCGAGCGCGAAGCTCGGACGATCGCCAGTCTGAATCATCCGCACATCTGCACCCTCCACGACATCGGGCATCAAAACGGCACTGACTTTCTGGTGATGGAGTATCTGGAGGGCGAGACGCTGGCTCAGCGGCTATTGAAAGGCCCCCTGCCGTTAGAACAAGTGCTGCAGTATGCCATTGAGATTGCCGATGCGCTGGACAAGGCGCACCGCAAGGGCGTGACCCACCGCGATCTGAAGCCCGGCAACATCATGCTCACGAAGTCGGGGACGAAGCTGCTGGACTTCGGGTTGGCCAAGTTGAAGCAGGAGGTAGCTCCGGGTAATGTTCAGCTTTCGCAACTTCCCACCGCGAACGACCCGTTGACGGCGCAGGGGACCATTGTTGGGACGCTGCAATACATGGCCCCGGAGCAGTTGGAAGGCAAAGAAGTGGATGCACGCACAGATGTCTTTGCGTTTGGAGCCGTGGTGTACGAAATGGCCACGGGTAAGCGGGCCTTTGAGGGAAAGAGTCAGGCGAGTGTGATCGGGGCGATTCTGAAAGACGACCCGCCGCCGATGTCATCACTCTCGCCGATGACGCCGCTGTCTTTTGACCGTGTCGTTAAGAGATGCCTCGCCAAGGAACCAGAAAAGCGTTGGCAGACAGCGAGTGATCTCTGCGAAGAATTGAAGTGGATTGCCGAGGGTGGCTCGCAGGACGGGATACCAGCGCCTGTTGTGGCCCGATGGAAAATCAGGGAGCGGATGACCTGGGTGGTGGCAGGCATTGCCGTTGTTGCGGCACTCGCATTAGGATTGGTTCAGTTTCGCGAGACGCCACCGGAAACGCAGGTTCTGCGCGCGACCATTCTTCCGCCAGACAGTACAACACTGGACTTCACCAACGGGATGAGTCTGCCGGCGCTCTCGCCCGATGGAAAGCGTATCGTATTCGGGGCGCGGAGTGCCAACGGCACGCAGCCTTTGTGGGTCAGGTCCCTTGATGCGTTGACTGCACAACCTCTGACCGGAACGGAAGGAGCAGCATTCCCCTTCTGGTCGCCCGACAGCCGCTTCATCGCGTTTTTCGCCGATGGCAAGCTCAAGAAGATTGATGCCTCCGGTGGGCCAACTCTTACTCTGGCGGATGCACCTCTAGGCCGGGGCGGAAGCTGGAGCCGGGATGGCGTGATCATTTTTGCGCCGACCAACGCCGAAGGCGCGCTCCTGCGTGTTTCCTCATCTGGTGGTACATCGAGCCCCATAAGCACGGCGCGAGGACGCTTGCCCTGGTTCCTTCCAGATGGGCGTCACTTCCTCTACCAGACTCAACCCGGGAACGGGAACGAGACGATTCACGTCGGCTCGCTGGATGGTGGAGAGAACAAGGTGGTGACGGAAGGGGGTTCCAATGCACTTTATGCGCAAGGGTACTTGTTGTTTCTCCGAGACGGCACGTTAATGGGTCAGCCGTTTGACGCGAAGCGCCTGGTAGTCGCCGGGGAAGCCGTTCCAGTCGCCGAGCAGATTCAACGCGTGCTCAATACCGGGACGGTCGGAGTTTTCTCGGTTTCCGAAACTGGAATACTGGCGTACCGGACAGGCGAGAGCGCGGGTGGCGTGCTGTTGACTTGGTTTGATCGGAGTGGGAAACCGGGGGCCACGGTTGGTGAGCGTGCCAACCTCATTGCATTCCAATTCTCACCGGACCGAAAGAGCCTCGCTGCCGCAATCCAGGAAGGTCCGAAAGACGGTATCTGGACCTATGAGGTCTCACGCGGCATCCGGACCAGGCTTACCTTCGGGCCAGCCATCGATAGCCGCGAGCCTGTTTGGTCGCCCGATGGACGAAGCATCGTATTCACATCGAACCGCGGGGGACACTACGACCTGTATCGGAAATCCTCTAATGGTGCGGGTACAGAAGAACTGCTCTACAAGGACGATCTAGACAAAACGCCTACAAGCTGGTCGACGGACGGGAAGTTTCTCTTATATCAAATCGGCACTTTCTCCAGAATCCCGCCCGGCACAACGGGAGTCGATATTTGGGCTCTGCCACTGACACCTCAACGGCCAGGAGACCCGCTCAAGCCGTTTCATGTTTTGCAGGGGCCTTTCAATGAGTTTGATGCGCAATTCTCGCCGGACGGGAAGTGGATCGCCTATACCTCGAATGAATCGCAACGCAATGAGATTTACGTCACACTGTTTCGACCGCCTCCATCTGAGTTTGGAGGGAAGCGGCAGATTTCAACCGCAGGAGGTTTTCTGCCGCGATGGCGGCCGGACGGCAAAGAAATCTTCTACGTGGGGCCGGACCGACGGCTGATGGGGGCTGAAGTAGAAGCTAAGGGAGAGACAATCGAAGTCGGTCAGGTTCGGCCGCTATTCAGCGCAATTGACACGACGCAGGGTAACCCGATCTACGATGTTTCGGCGGATGGGCAGCATTTTCTGCTTCGTACTTCTCCGGAGGAGAAGTCGCGCGATCCTCTGACGCTGGTGCAGAACTGGACCGCGGGGCTGAAGAAATGACGCTCGCCTCCGGGACAAAACTCGGCTCCTACGAAGTCCTCGCACCAATTGGTGCGGGCGGTATGGGTGAAGTCTATCAGGCGCACGACACCAAGCTCGGGCGCGACGTGGCCATCAAGGTCCTGCCGGAAGCCTTTGCGCATGATCCCGAACGGCTCTCCCGTTTCCAGCGCGAAGCGAAGATGCTTGCGTTCACTGAATCATCCCAACATCGCCACGATCCATGGATTGGAGCAGTCAAATGGCACGAGCTATCTGGTGATGGAGTTGGTGTCGGGCGAGACTCTGGCAGAGCGCGTCAAGCGAGAAGGCGCAGTTCCGATTGAAGAAGCACTGGCGATTTGCAAGCAGATCGCCGAGGCGCTGGAAGCGGCTCACGAGAAAGGCATCATTCACCGCGACCTGAAGCCCGCCAACGTAAAGGTGACGCCGGAAGGAAAAGTCAAAGTATTGGATTTCGGTTTGGCGAAGGCGTTCGCGGGTGACGCAGCAAATGACGATCCGTCCAATTCACCGACGCTGAGCATGGCGGCGACGATGCACGGCGTGATTCTGGGCACGGCGGCGTACATGAGACCCGAGCAGGCGCGTGGCAAAGCCGTAGACAAGCGCACTGATATTTGGGCGTTTGGCTGCGTGCTGTATGAACTGCTGACCGGGAAGCAGGCATTTCAAGGTGACGACGTCACTGACATCCTGGCTGCCGTGGTTAGAGCTGAACCCGACTGGCAAGCCGATTGCAAGCAGCGACTTCCGCGAAAGTTCGTAATCTACTGCGCCGATGCCTGCAGAAGGACAAGACTCTGCGTCTTCAAGCTGCTGGCGATGCTCGCATCGAGATTCAGGAAGCTCTTGCGGCACCAAGCGGGGGCCCACCTGCCACTGTTCCAGCCAAACGTGGCTGGCGGCAGGCGGTCGTGCTGGGCCTAGTGGCTGTGGTTGCGGCTGCCGTCGCTGGGCTTGCCGTCTGGAATCTGAAGCCTGCGCCAGCGCCCCTGGCTCGGCCTGTGTCGCGTACGGTCATTCCCCTGCCGCCCAATGAACAACTCACAGCGAGTGCAGACTCGATGCTGGCACTCTCTCTGGACGGCACTCAACTCGCGTATGTCGCGGGTAGCACTCAAAGGATTTACTTAAGGGCTCTTGACACTCTAGAATCCAAGCCGCTCACAGGCACGGAAGGGGCCCAGAGTCCCTTCTTTTCGCCCGACGGCCAGTGGATTGGATTCTTCGCAGGCGGCAAATTAAAGAAGGTTGCCGTCAGCGGCGGGGCAGTCCTGACCCTGTGCGATGCTGGGAGTCCACGCGGAGGAGCTTGGGGCGCGAATGACACCATCGTCTTTGCCCCGTCAACGAATGGGAGTCTCTCCCAAGTCTCCGCCGCCGGAGGTGCTCCTCAACCTCTGACCAAGCTGAAGGAGGGCGAGATTAGCCATCGCTGGCCGCAGTTCCTTCCCGACGGCAAGGCCATCCTTTACACAATCGGGGGCAGCACCAACACCGACGACGCGCAAATCGCGTCATATCGGCTAGACACCGGCGAGCAGAAAATCCTGATTCGCGGCGGCACGTATCCGAAGTACGCTCCGACGGGGTACTTGGTCTATTACCGGGCTGGGACAATTATGGCGGTGTCCTTTGATACAGCGCGGCTCGCAGTGCTGGGCACTCCGGCCCCCGCTGTCGAAGGCGTCATGTCAACCGCAGCCTCTGGCGCTGCGCAGTTCAGTATTTCCAGCATGGGTTCGCTGGTTTATGTTCCAGGAGGGCCTCAAGCCGGTGCGGACCTTACACTGGTTTGGGTGGACCGCAAACGAACCGAGCAGCCACTGCCCGCTCCTCCTCATTTCTACACGAACCCAATGCTCTCTCCCGACGGCCGGCAGGTAGCCTTTGACATAGCGGAGGCCGGCAAGTCGGATATTTGGATTTACGATTTGATGCGCGACACCCTGACCCGGCTGACCTTTGAAGGACTCAACAACTTTCCCATTTGGACTCCCGACGGGAAACGAGTGGCCTACAAGTCTCAAAGGGCAGGCACTTTCTACATCTTCTGGACGCCTGCCGACGGCAGCGGCGCGGAGGAGCGCTTGACGACGGTGGGCGGAACTAATCAACAGCCGTTCTCGTTTTCGCCCGACGGCCGGACCCTTACCTACCACCAACAAGACCCCAAGACCGGCTTCGACCTCTGGGTGCTTCCCATGCAGGGAGAGCGCAAACCACAGCTTTTCCTGCAGACTCCCTTCAACGAGCGCAGTGGGCGGCTCTCTCCAGACGGTCGCTGGCTTGCCTATATGTCGGATGAATCTGGCCGCTATGAAGTTTACGTCCGGCCTTTCCCCGGTTCAGGCGGCAAATGGCAGATTTCCACTGAGGGAGCCTCAGAGATTACGTGGTCCCCCAGGGGCAATGAACTCTTCTTCCGTACCGGCGAGCAGCGGGAGAAGATGATGGTAGTGGATATCCAGACGCAACCCACGTTCAGCGCCGGCAAGCCCCGGCAGCTCTTCGAGGGACCCTACGCCAGCAATGCTGCCCGCGGGTCATGGACCAATGACTATTCGATAGCGCCCGACGGTCAGCGTTTCCTCATGCTCAAACCCAAGGAACAGCAGCAGCAGACCGCGCTGACGCAAATCAACGTTGTGCTCAACTGGTTTGAAGAGTTGAAGCCGAAAGTTCCCACCGGGAAGAGATGACGTCAACTGATTCGACAATGATCGGCCAAACCATCTCGCACTATCGCATCCTGGAGAAGCTCGGTGGCGGCGGCATGGGTGTGGTGTACGAGGCCGAAGATCTCAAGCTGCACCGCCATGTCGCGCTGAAGTTTCTGCCTGTAGAGATGGAGAACGATCCTGCTGCCCGCGAACGGTTTCAACGGGAAGCCTTCGCTGCCTCCGCGCTCAATCATCCGAACATCTGCACGATTTATGAGATTGACGAAGCGAAGGGCCAGCACTTCATTGCAATGGAGTTGCTGCAAGGGCAAACGCTCAAGCACCGGATTAGCGGGAAGCCTTTCGCTATCGAACAGGTGCTGGAATTGGGAGCAGAAATTGTAGATGCGTTGGACGCAGCGCACTCCAAAGGTATCGTGCATCGTGACATCAAGCCCGCGAATATCTTCGTTACCGACCGCGGACACGCCAAGATTCTGGACTTCGGATTAGCCAAGGTAGACCGGAAAGAACAGAAGGCTGCGGGGGTTGGGACATCGGAACTGCCGACGGTCTTGGAAGAAGACCTGACCAGTCCGGGCACAACGCTGGGTACGGTGGCTTATATGTCGCCGGAGCAGGCGCTAGGAGAAAAGCTAGATGCGCGCACCGATCTGTTCTCCTTCGGCGTCGTCCTGTATGAGATGGCGACTGGAAGATTGCCGTTTCAGGGCAACACATCGGCAGCCATCTTCAATGCGATTCTGAGTAAAACACCGATAGCGCCGACAAGACTGAATCCAGAACTGCCTCCGAAGCTGGAAGAGATCATCCACAAGGCGTTAGAGAAGGACCTCGAACTGCGCTGCCAAAGTGCGGCTGAACTCCGAGCCGACCTGAAGCGATTGAAGCGCCAGATTGACTCCGGCAAGAGCGCAGTCGTTAGAACCACTACGGCTTCAAGTGAAACGGGGATTCCATCCCCCGCGACAGTGTCAAGTTCGACGTTACAAACCTCGGGTGTTGTAGCCCCGCCTTGGTGGCGCGGCAGAGTCGCCATCGGGATTGCGGTGGTCGCTCTAGTGGCTGTGCTGGGGACTGCGGGGTGGTTCTACGGCTTCGAGAGGCGAGGCGGTGAAGCGATCGACTCCGTCGCGGTGTTGCCCTTCGTGAATGCCAGTGCCGATCCGAACACAGAATACTTGAGCGATGGCATCACTGAAAGCCTCATCAACAGCCTGTCTCAGTTGCCCCATCTCAAAGTCATGTCACGCGACTCCGCCTTCATGTTTAAGGGCAAGCAAACCGATGCGCGGACAGTAGGAAGCGCACTGGGCGTTCGAGCCGTCCTCGAAGGCCGAGTCATGCAGCGCGGCGACACGCTGGCGATCAGCACCGAACTTGTGGATGCCCGCGATAACAGCCACATCTGGGGCCAACAGTACAACCGCAATTCGACGGACGTGTTCGCCGTACAGGAAGAGATCGCGAAGGCAATGACGACAGCCTTGCGCATGCGCTTAACGGGCGACGACGAGAAGCGTATGACGAAGAGCTACACCGCGAATCCCGAGGCTTATCAGGACTATCTGAGAGGCCGATACTGGTGGAACAAGGCGACCGAGGACGGGTTAAACAAGGGCGTCGAATACTTTCAGCAGGCGATTGAAAAAGATCCTACTTACGCATTGGCTTACTCGGGCCTGGCCGACAGCTACACCTCCTTCACGTCCAATTCTCTTCGCCCCGCAGCGGAGACTTACCCCCGAGCCAAGGAGGCCGCCCTCAAGGCACTGCAGATTGATGATTCCCTCAGCGAAGCCCACTCTTCGCTGGCAGGGGTCAAGGCTAATTATGAGTTGGACTGGTCAGGCGCAGAGAAGGAATCCCAGCGAGCCATTGAGCTCAATCCGAGTTACGCCACCGCCCACCAGCGGTACGCCCTAACCTTGTTGCACTCGGGAAGGCTTGAAGCAAGCCGTTGCAGAGGCGAAACGAGCCCTGGAACTTGATCCACTCTCGCTCCCGATCAATAGGACTTTGGGAGCAGCATTCCTTTATTCGCGGGAGTATGACAAAGCAATCGAGCAAGAGCGAAAAGCGCAGGAGCTGGACCCAAACTACGGTTTGACGTATCAGGACCTCGGTTTCGCCTTTGCCCAGAAGTCCATGTATAAGGAAGCCATCGCGGAGCTTGAAAAGGGGTTAGCGGTCTCCCCCAGATTAGGGGAACTGTCCTTTCTTGGATACGCCTATGCGGTGGCGGGTAGACGAGCCGAAGCGCAGAAAGTGCTCGATCAATTGACCGCACTCTCGAAGCAAAAATATGTCCCGGCATACTTCAGTGCCAAAATCTATGCCGGTCTTGGGGAGAAGGAGAAGGCATTCGAGTGGCTGGGAAAGGCTTTTGATGACCGCTCGATAGGAATGGGTGTTGCAACCATCGCCGTGGACCCAACCTACGATCCGCTGCGCTCCGACCCGCGCTTCCAGGACCTTCTGCGCCGCATGAACCTCCAGCCCTAACACCATGATTGGCACAACAATTAAAACTTCTTCCAGTTGTCATCACGCATCGATTCGCGTTCTTCAGCAGTTGGGGGTTGTTTCCCATCGGTCGCTAGACTCTCATCATTGGCGGGTTGCACTGGTATGACAATCCCAGGCGCGTCCGACGACCTCGGCGATACTGCGGGTGTGGACCTATTCAACCAGAAATCCGACCACGCAAAGATGGCTTGTGCTTTGGCTTCGTCTGTCAGCGCATTCCACTCGGCCTCACAGGAAACGGTAGGCGCTGGCGGCGCTCCTGAAGACACCGGCACAGGTATTGGCTCCCGCTGATTTTCTTTCTCCACAGTTAGGTCCCGAAGAGCGACGAACTGCTGCCACCATGGATTCTGATAAACTCAGCATTCGCGGTCTCCGCGTCGGGTTGTGCGGACTTCCAGGATTCCACGATCTCCTGAGGCGAGGCATTTTGCGTAGACTCAATAAGTTGTTCGGGGGAAATGTCCGAATCGAATTCAAGTCCTTTTTCTTTCATCTCCGCCGCAACCGCGCGAAGTGCAGCGAGCTTGGCCGCCGTCGTAGCCGCCGCGTCATATCCGTGAGCTAGCAAGAGATTACTCGCTATTTCAAGATTCTTCTGGCCGCCTTTCCAATCAGGCGTGCTATTAAGAAATTCCTGTGTTGCTTCTGCCCACGACGCCGCCGTTTGCGCTGCACCTGCCTGCTCGACATCGAAACCTTTCTTAGCGAGGTACTCGGCGACTGCAGACGGCGTATCAGACGGCAAGCGGTCGAACGGTGGCTCTTCCTTGATCACCGACGCCAGCGTTTCGGCCGCGGTCTCGCCGGTGTAAAGCTGCTTGCCCGTCAGCATCTCGAACAGCACCACTCCAAACGCCCAAATATCCGCCCGCCGGTCCACAGGCTTGCCCTTGGCTTGCTCCGGAGACATATAGGCTGCCGTGCCCAAGATCATCCCCGCCATGGTCGCGGCAATCGAAAGCGTAGGCGAGTTACTCGGGTCCGCTGCCGTCGGCTCATCCTGCAGGGCTTTGGCCAAGCCAAAGTCGAGCAACTTGACCGTTCCATCGGCGGTCACTTTGATGTTCGCCGGCTTCAGATCGCGGTGGATCACGCCGCGGTCGTGCGCATATTCCAGTGCTTCAGCGATTTGCTTAGAGATCGGCAGGGCTTCATCGAGAGGAATCGGTCCAGCGGCGATGCGGTCGGCAAGGGTCGGACCTTCGACCAACTCCATGACGAGCGCGTTGGTGGAGCTGGATTCCTCTAGCCCATAGATTGCAGCGATGTGGGGATGGTTGAGTGAAGCTAGCAGCTTCGCTTCGCGCTCAAAGCGTGCCATGCGATCGATGTCAGCGGCGAAGACTTCGGGGATGACCTTCAGGGCGACATCACGATTGAGACGAGTGTCTCGGGCACGGTAAACTTCGCCCATCCCACCCGCACCGATGGCAGAGAGGATTTCGTAGGGCCCTAGTCGTAGGCCGGGAAGGATGGCCATGGGCTCCCACCAACTTGAAACCAGGGAGTATACCGCCTATGACATTACAAAACTGTGTTTTTTAAGGTGCGCGAGCCGCTTTTGGCAGGTGCAGCAAGATCTATCCCCTAGAAATTGCGCCCTCGTCATACAGAAATTTGTTTGCGACCTTTAACAGGCATGCGATAATCACTTCAGTATCAAGAGCGGACACAAGACCACCTGTGTTCCAGCAACCGAGTCCTGAACTCTTTCGGGATCGCGGTGCCAAAACGATACGCTCCAAAAGGAGAAAAAATGCCTACGAAACAAATTCAAAATTATCAAGAAATCCTAAAGCAGGTGCGTGAACGGCTGAAATTCCTGAAGCTTGATGGAGAGGAGCTTTCTCTGGGATCAGCCATCAATCTCCTGTTCCTTCTACGAGGAGAGTGGGTGACGCTCGGAGAGTATTCGGCAACGCTCAATGCCGTTGGAGAATTGGTTGGGAAACAGTTGTTGTGGGAACAACCGATAAAAGTTGTGGCGGGAGGAACTTCATCTACTTTAGTTGCATAACGGATCACTCGTACGTACGGAGCGTTTCTTTCCTGAGCGTTCCGTTTTTATTTCCGTCGTAACCGCCAAATTTCATACGGACAGGGCAATTTACGTCTTTCAGGGCTGTAGGTTTATGCGGCGCAGCAGGTCCTGAAAGCGCGGGTCGGAGCGCAGCGGATCGTAGATTGGATCCACTTTGATGCTTGCCGACAAACCTGCAAACCGTTCGTCATAAGCCTTTTCCAACCACTGGAATGCTTTGTCTTTCTCCCCAAGGCCCACATAAATTTCTGCCATGGTCCACGCTGGAACATACTTTTGCTTTGAGAGCTCGGTCAATTTATTGAGCACCTTCTGCGCGTCGGCCCTTCTGCCAGCCACCGCATAAGCATACCCGAGCGCGGATAGCGCTACGGGATTGCCCGGGGAGATCACCAACTCCTTCTCCAGCTCCGCCGTGCCCTCTTCATGCATGGCTTTTTGGAAATAGGCTTGGCCGAGTGTCATGTGAGCCCCAATGAAGTTGGGGTCCAGCTCCAATGTCTTCCGCTCTTGCTCTATTGCTTGGTCATACTGTCGTGCCAGGTACAATGCAATTCCCAAATTTCTGTTAATGAAGACCGATAGAGGATCAAGCTCCACAGCTCGTCTCTTCTCCCCGACCGCTTCTTCAAGCCGGCCCATTCGCGCTAAGGTCGTGCCGTAGCGATCGTGGGCGGTCGCGAAGCCTGGATTGAGCTCAATGGCTCGCTGTAATTCTCTCTCGGCGCCTGACCAATCCCACTCAAATTGCATTTTGAGATATGCGAGCGAGACGTGGGCTTCGGCGAGCGTGTCATCAATTTCCATGGCCTTCTGCGCGGCCTCCTTGGCCCTCGGATAAGCGTCCTTCGCTGGAACAAAACCGTTATTCACCAGTAAGGTGTAGCAATCGGCCAAGCCGGCATAAGCCAGAGCGTAGGCAGGGTCTTTTGCGATCGCTTGCTGAAAGTATTCGATGCCCTTGTTAATCCCCTCCGCGGTTCTCTTGTTCCACCAGTAGCGGCCCTTAAGATAATCCTGATACGCTTTGGGATTCGCGGTATAGCTTTTCGCCAAGCGCTTCTGGTCTTCACCGGATAGCTGCATTCGCAGCGTGGTCGTGATTTCTTTCGCAATCTCTCCCTGCAAGGCAAAAATGTCTGCGGACCTGCGGCTGTATTGTTGACCCCAGATGTGACTATCGTCACGGGCATCTACCAACTCGGCGCTGATTTCGAGGTCGTCACCACGCTGCATCACCCGGCCCTTGAAAACAGCTCGAACTCCTAGGGCGCGTCCCACCGCTTGAGCATCCGTTTCTTTTCCCTTGTAGCGAAAAGCAGAGTCTCGCGACATCACCTTCAAATGGGGCAACTGGGAGAGGCTGTTGATGAGGCTCTCGGTGATTCCGTCGCTCAAATATTCGCTGTTGGGATCGCCGCTCGCATTTACGAAGGGCAAAACCGCCAGCGAGTTAATCGTCTCGCCGCCGCCCATGCGGGACCGGTAGAACCATCCTGTTGCCGTCATTAAAGCCAGCAGAGCAACAGTAGAGATTCCGAGCACCGCTCTACTGCGCCACCACGGTCGGGAAAGGGCGACGGGGGCCGGGGAGATGACCGATCGGCCAGAATATGTGTCGCGCTTCAGTCGCCTCAGGTCTGTGCGAATTTCGGAAGCATGCTGGTATCGCAGATCGCGGTTCTTCTCCAGCGTCTTGTCGATGACTCGTGCCAACTGCGGTGGAAGATCAGGATTCACGCGCCCAGCAGGCGTCGGCGTGCGGTTGAGGATCGCGTCATGGATTACCGCTGGAGTGTTGCCGGAGAAGGCTTGCTTGGCGGTGGCCATCTCATACAGCACCGCGCCGAAGGAGAACAGGTCAGTCCGAGCGTCCAGTTTTTCCCCTCGTGCCTGCTCCGGCGACATGTAAGCCACCGTGCCCAGCGTCGTGCCCGGACTGGTCAGGTCGGCGGAGGAGGTTCCCGCCGTCGGCAACTGCGAAGCTCCGACCGGCGGGGTTTCCCTTTGCTGGGCTTTCTACCTTGGCCAACCCAAAGTCCAGAATCTTCGCCTGCCCACGATTCGTGACGAAAATGTTCGCGGGCTTTATATCCCGATGAATGATCCCTTTGGAATGCGCGGCATCGAGTGCATCCGCAATTTCTGCGCCCAATTCCAGCACTTGCTCGGTCGGCAGAGGCTTTCCAGTGAGCCGATGCTTCAGCGTCTGGCCTTCCATCATTTCCATGACGATGAAGGATTGACTGTCCTGCTTGCCAATCTCGTAGATCGTGCAGATGTTGGGATGGTTCAGAGCGGACGCCGCCCGAGCCTCACGACGAAAACGCTCCAGTGCCTGCGGGTCTCGCGCCAAGTCGTCGGGCAGAAATTTCAGAGCCACGAACCGACCCAACTCGGTATCCTCGGCCTTATAGACCACACCCATGCCGCCGCCACCGAGCTTCTCCAAGATGCGATAGTGCGAGATGGTTTGGCCGATCATGGCTGACATCATTTCGTTCCGGGCGGGGCTTTGTGGCGGAGTTCGTCGAAGAAATTGAAGATGAAGCTGACCTTGTTCACCGCAGGGTCTGTTCTGTGCCCGGGGCCTTCAACACGGCAAAGCGTTTGCCGTCGGGGTGCAGGTCAAAGGTATGGAAGCTTAGCCCGAGGTCGGCGAACTGGCCAGGTGACCAGAGCTGCGGCTTGTCGGCATGAAAGGAGTCGCCGAAAGCGGAATAGGTGACCGCCATGATCTTGCTATCCGCGACCGTGCGATAAAAAAGCTCCTTTCCGTTGTACGACCACTCGGGAAAGAGACCGCCGCCGGTGGAAACCTGCCACTTGCCTAACGGGCCAGGGAACGGCCGAACGTACACTTCGTAGTTGCCAGATTCATTGGACTGATAGGCGAGCCAGCGGCCATCCGGCGAAAAGGCGGGTCGACTTTCGTCGGAAGCGCCGTCTATGAAGGGCTTCGGCTCTCCGGGCTTCCAGCCGGCCTTCTCATCGCCTTCGATGGGAAGAGTCATAATGTCGTAATTCGTGCCGGGGTTGATTTGGCTGAGCGCTAGAATCTTGCCATCGGGACTCCAGGATCGCGGGTACTGAGAGTCCTTGCCTTTGGTGAGACGCTGGGCATCCCCGGCGCCATCGGCGCGTATCCACGAGAGGTTGATCGCCTCGTCTTTTTCTTGGGAGGAATAGACGATCCTCTGGCCGTCGGGAGTCCACACGGGGAAGCGGTTTGCTTCGCCGGCAAAGGTCAGGCGTGTAAGGGTGTCGCGTTCCCACTCGTACACCCAGATGTCGCTCCTTTTGCCGTCAAAGATTTCCAGCGCCAAACGCTTTCCGTCGGGCGAGAACGCTGGATTGAGGTAGTTGCCAGGAGTCTCGCGGAGGGGCGTGAATTTGCCGTCGCGGTCCATCCAGTCGACGGAAAGTTTCTGACTGCCCGCGCCGCCCGCGACATACACGAGGTTTCCGGTCTCGGAAAAGGAGAACTGCGCCGCGCCACTGACAGGATTGGCAACCATGCCTTCGAGGATAGGCGCGGGCTGCCCGGTCACCTCCAGACGTTTCAGGTCGAAGGGCACGGCGAACAGCGTGCCTTCGTGCATATAGACCACGTGTCCGCTGGGCAGATAGCGGGCATAGAACCCGCCGCGCTGCACCGTCTTTCGCTGTCCGGAAGCCATCGAGTACACCACGATCTCTGCGTCCTGGTAGTTGGTCAAGTGCGTGTTGGAGGTGAACAGCACAGCCTTGCTCCCCGGCAGGACCTGGGGCCAACGCTGCGTGGCTTCGCTTGACTGCTTCAGGATAAGCGGTTGAGGCGTTCCTCCCGCAGAGGAAACTTTGGATAACGCCACCTGGTTATCCGGTTCAAACACGATGGTTCCATCGTCTCCCCAGCTCCCTCCACGGTCATTAGAAGCGTCGCAGAGTGTTACCACCGCGCCGCCTTGCACGGAAATCTTCTTCAGCTTGCCGTCGGCGAAAAAACCAACCCACTGGCCATCGGGCGAGAAAAATGGATCGCTGGCATTCTCGGTGTCGGGAAGCGCGGTGGCCTGCAACTGGTCGAGCGAGCGGACATAGATTCGTCGCTTCTGGTCGGCACCGCTGGCCAGGAAAGCCAGTCGCGTGCCGTCGGGTGACAGGAGCACGGAAGGACCGGTGGTGTACAGGCTTGCATCCGCGCCGATCTCTGCACTCAGATGCAGTGCTTGCAGCGGGTGCGGCGGCTTCGGCGCACGCAGCTCGAAGCCGATGGCCAATGCGATGGCGATTAGCGCGAGCACACCCGCTGCCGGCCAGGCAACCCGCTCGCGCCAGCCGCGTGTCGCCGGGCCAGCGGTCCCTGCAACCGCAGTTGCCGGAGCAACCAGCACCTCGTGAATCTCGACCCGCGCATCGCCCGCGTCCCGAAGGCGCAGCGATTTGTCTTTTTGCAAACAGCGATGCAAAAGCGTTCGGATCCCAGGCGGCGTGGCTTCCGGCAATCGGTTCCAGTCGGGATCCGTTTTCACCACCGCAGCCAGAATTTCCGTTACGTCTTCGCCCTCGAATGCCTGACGGCCGCAGAGCAATTCATACAGCACGCAGCCAAACGCCCAGATGTCGGTGCGCTTATCTACCGCTTTCCCACGCGCCTGCTCCGGGCTCATATACGCTGCGGTGCCCAGAATCACGCCGTGCATCGTTGCCGCCATACTCAGCGTCGGTGAATTGGATGGGTCTTCATTCGCGCCTTCACCCGCGAATGCCTTCGCCAGGCCGAAGTCCAGAACTTTGACCTTACCTTCTGGCGTTACTTTGACGTTGGCGGGCTTTAGATCGCGGTGAATGATGCCTTTCTCGTGCGCCGCTTCGAGTGCTTCCGCGATCTGTTTTGCGATTGCCAACGCTTCTTCGATTGGCACCGCTCCGTCGCGCTTGACTCGCTCTGCCAGTGTTTCGCCCGACACCAACTCCATGACCAGATAGCTGGTGCCGTTCGACTGCTCCAGCCCATAAATCGTCGCGATGTTGGGATGATTCAGCGCCGCCAGCATTTTCGCTTCGCGCTGGAAACGGGACAGCCTCTCGGGATCATGCGCGAATGCTTCCGGTAGGACTTTGATGGCCACGTCGCGCCCGAGCTTGGTGTCGTGCGCCTGATAGACCTCGCCCATTCCGCCCGCGCCGATAGCGCCAGTGACCTCATACGACCCGAGTTTTGTGCCAGCGGCCAGCGTCATTTCTTCAACCCTGCGGTCCAGTTCATCACGACAGTAATGGGAGCAGATGTCGCCTGCTCCGGATGCGTATTGATCAGGAACCGCTCGCCGGCACGAGAAGTATCGTATGGCGAGCGCAGCGTGCTCATGGCATGCGTCTCAAACAGCGATCGGACCGCGCTAACCTCGAAGTTCGATCCTTTGCCGCTTACCGCGGCGGCCGCTAACTTATTGTCGGGACTGAGATAGAAAATCTCGGTGCCGTCACGACGCCATCGCGGATTTCTCCCGCCGCCGGTTGATACCTGCCACTTCCCACCGCCGGCTGGAAACGAGGTGACATAAATTTCATAGCGCCCGGATTCGTTGGATTCGTAAGCCACCCACCGGCCATCGGGGGAAAATTTGCCGCCACCCTCATTGAACTGTGTTTGCACCAGCGGAATGGGCTTGCGCTCTCCGAAAAGCGGCTCCGCCCATAGGTCGTTGAGACGGGTGTACAAAACAAAACGGCCGTCGGGAGACCAGTCGTTCGGATACTTGTCGACGCTATCCTCCAGAACGGGCACTTCGCCTCCGCCTCCGCCGGATGCTTTCTGATAAAGATCGAGGTGCCCTTTGCGCTGTGAATTGAAAATGATTTGTTTGCCGTCCGGCGACCAGATCGAAGCTAACTCGTCGCCGGGGCCAAAGGTAAACCGTGTACGCAGTCCGCGCGTCAGGTCGTAGACCCAGATGTCTCGACCTTCTCCTTTTGGATCCGGAATGCTCACGGAGGCGCGCTTCCCGTCTGGCGAAAACTCCAGGTCACTATACGCCGCCATATCCCCAAGAGCCGAGATCTGCTTGCCCATGCGATCAAACCACAAGAGCTGCGAACCGGTTTCGCCGCTTCCCTCTTGATAAGCCAGGATGCCGTTGTCCGAGGCCGAGAAAACAGCGTACGGTGTGGCGCTGCTCAAAACCTGGACCTGGTCGGTGACCGGAAAGGGATCGCCGGAAAAAGCGAGCCGGCTAGCGTCAAACGGCTGTGCCATCAATCTCCCGTCACGCAGGAAAAGCAAGTGACCTTTGGAATAGACGGTGTTGGCGGCATCGGAGTTCAACAGGGATTTACGTTCGGCCGAATCCAGTGACGCCAGATACACCGGTCCCACGGTCATCGGACGTGCCGTTGCCGCGCGAGGGACGGCGCGGAATACGAAGTGCCGGCCGTCCGGCAGAAAAAAGGGGGCTATGTGGCCTCCCTCATCCTGGTTGAGCACGGTAGCCGCCGTAGGTACGCCGCCCGACGCCGGCACTTTCTCGAGTGCCGCCCCGATCTTTCCCCCAAAAACGATAACGCCATCGCGGCTCCACGAGCCGCCGACTCCGGCCGGCGCGTCGCACAGAGTAATGGGTGAACCGCCTGAAACTTCAACCTTCTTGAGTTTGCCCCCGGCAAAGAACCCGACAAAATGGCCGTCGGCCGACCAGAACGGATTGTACGCGCCCTCGGTTCCCGCAAGCGGCTGCCCTGTTAATGTATCGAGCGAGCGAACCCACAGAACGTTTTTGCCTTCGGTGTTCGTAGCCACCAGCGCGATACGAGAGCCGTCAGGCGAAATCGTCAGCGGCCCCGGCGGTATGCTGGGCGGCAGAATCTGCTCGGCCAGGCTCCACTTTTCCGGCAAGGACACGGAAAAGCGCACGGATTGTGTCTCAACTCGTGCGGGGCCCCGGTACGCCAGACCCGCGAGTAAGAGCAACCCCAGAAGCAAGACTACCGTTACGGATATCCACGCGACACGCTCACGAGATTTCCCTCTGGCGACCTCCTCCTTCGGCACAGCGGTCTGCGCACCCTCCTGCGCGATCCATCTGAGTTCGCGGCACAAGTCGCCGGCGGCCTGCCAGCGTTCGTCCGGCTCTTTGGCCAGGCAGGTCCGCACCACACGATCCAGCCCCGGAGGCGTCATGGGCTGAAGCGAGGAGATCGGCGCCGGATCGACTTCGAGAATCTTGGCGATCACGCTCGCCGGACTTCTCCCCTCAAAGGCTTTCTTCCCGGTCAGCATTTCGTAGAGGACCGCGCCCAGCGCGAAGATATCCGTACGCCCGTCGATATCGTCGATTTTCCCCTCCACCTGTTCCGGCGCCATGTATTGCAGAGTGCCCAAAATCGTTCCTTCCACCGTCGGATTCTGGTTCAGCGTGGGAAACTGCGAGAAAGGCACGGCCGAGGGTTCCGCAGCCTGCTTCAGTTTGGCCAGACCGAAGTCCAACAGTTTCGTTCCGGTCTTCGTCAG
>CAVRDM010000014.1:0-348648 GCA_963719845.1 uncultured Acidobacteriota bacterium
GAAACGATTCTCAATCTGGTTTGGCTGGCCATCACGCTGGGAATTGCAGCGGTGTGGAGCCTGCGGTGGCTTCCGGCGCGGCGGCACCCGCGAAGGCGAGTGGTTCGCGAAGCCGTTGCGCTCGGTTGCGCACTCGCGCTGCTGTTTCCTGCGATTTCCCTTACCGATGATCTGCACCCCGCAATCGTGGCCGTGGATGCGGCTTCGGGGAAGCGCAACGTTTGCCAATTGGTTGCGCAACTCGCTCATGCGCGAACGGCAAGGGGCAGAGCATTAACAAATCGGCCGCCGTAGCGGCGCTCCCGCAGGGATTCACGGGATGCGAGTTCGCGAGCAGTGATTTGGCGAGCGCTGCGGACGAATTAAATGCATCTTCTCACAGTACTCACTCCTCTGGCCGCTCTCCGCCCGCAGCCTTCGTTTAGATTTCTCCCCTGATTCAAAGCCATTTTGGATAGACGTGCGGTTGCGGCTTGACGCAATCGGGCTTGACGCGTCGAGCTTGACACAATTGGGCTTGACCCTGGCGCACGTCTGGTTTTGTTTCAGCGTCTCGCGACGATTGAAACGGAGATGCATTCATGAAGATGGGAAATTTCGGGATTCTGCGTTTGCGGAGAAGCGCTCGTTTCACGCCTCGAATCTGGTGGCCGCTGCTGTGGCTATTGCTGTGCGCGGCGGCGGGCTGCGGAAAAACCGCCGATCCACCGGGCACGGCTCCAGGGGGCACGGCTCCGGCGTCCACCCCGACTGCGAATATGAGGTGGCGAACACGGCGTCGAACAGGGGGGAAACGGGGGCGAATACCGACACGATTATTCCCAAAGACGCGAAGGGCGTCAAAACGACCACGGTGAAAGCCAGCGCCATTCCGGAATATTTGGAAATTCCGGGAAGCGTTACGCCGGACCCGACCCGGGTGGTTCATGTTTTTGCGGCGGCGGGCGGGCGCCTGCTCGAAATGGCGGTGCGCCCCTGGGACCACGTGGAGCAAGGGCAGACGCTGGCGCTGCTGGAAAGCAGTGATGTTTCGCGGGCGGTGAGCGACCAGGCCAAAGCCAGCACGGATGCCCAGGTGAAGAAAAAGGCTCTGGATCGCGCTGCGGACCTCTACGCGCACCATGCGATCGCGGAAAAGGATCTGGAGCAGGCGGAAGCCGATTGGCGCATGGCGGAAGCGGACGAGAAGGCGACGTTTTCAGCACTGCATCTGTTGGGTGTAAATCCAGAAACGTCGGGTGTGAATCCAGATACTTTGGGCGTGAATGCAGAGACGGGGGTGAACCAACTGAGCGTGAAAGCGCCGCGGTCGGGCATCGTGCTGGAGATTGGGGCCACCACAGGAGAGATGTCGAAGTCGCTCGACGCGCCGCAACCGCTGTGCACCATCGCGGACCTGAGCACGATCTGGGTGGAAGGCAACGCGTTCGAGCAGGACGCGAAAATGCTGCGAACGGGTGCGGCGGCGAAGGTGACGTTGAACGCGTACCCCGGGCGGTCGTGGATGGGGCGTGTGGGGGTGATAGCGGATGTGATCGATCCGGCGACGCGCACGCTGAAGGTTCGCGTGGTGCTTGCGAATCCGGACGTTATGCTCAAGCCCAATATGTTCGCGACGGTGTGGCTGCTGCGCGCGACGGCGCAGGGCATTGAGATTCCGGCGGCGGCGGTGATACGCGAGGGCGCGAAATCTTACGTGTACGTAGCCGCGGCTGCGGACCGGTTTGAGCGGCGGGAAGTGACGCTGGGGCGCACCGAAAACGACCAGGTGCAGGTGTTGACGGGGTTGAAGGCGGGGGAAGTGGTGGTCTCGGACGGGGCTTTGCTGTTGCGCGAAACGCCACAGTCGTGAGGCGAACCGATCTTGCGGCGCGCCAACGCTCGAGGCGAGCCAACCCGTAAGGGCGAGCACACGTGAGGGCGACTTAAAAAAGATGAGAGCTTTGATTCATGCGCTGCTGCGCTATCGGGTGCTGATGGTGGTGCTGCTGGTGGCGTGGATGGCCGGCGGGATCTATATGTTTTTGCGGCTGGATATCGAGGCCTATCCCGATCCTTCACCGCCGCTGGTGGAGTTCATCACGCAGAATCCGGCCTGGTCGGCCGAGGAAATGGAACGCCAGGTAACCGTGCCGGTGGAAACGGCGCTGTTCGGGATACCGGGCCTGGCGTCCACGCGTTCGATCAGCGTTTTCGGATTGAGCGATGTGAAACTTTATTTCGATTATGCGACCGACTACTTCAACGACCGGCAGGAAGCGATGAACCGGTTGCAGCAATTGACGCTGCCCGGAAATGTGACGCCGCAATGTTCGCCGTGGTCCCCGACCGGGGAGATCTATCGATACCGGCTGGAGAGCAACGATTATTCGCTGAACGAACTGAAGGCCACCCAGGACTGGTTGGTGCGGCGGGAGATCAAGCAGGTGTCCGGGATCGTCGACGTGACGACGTTTGGCGGGACGACGCGGCAATATCAGGCGGAAATGGATCCGCGGAAGCTGCTGCAATTTCAAGTGACGCTGCCGCAGGTGGTGACGGCGCTGGGGTCGAGCAACGCGAATGTGGGCGGCAATTACCTGACGCTGGGAAGCCAGAGCGTCAATGTGCGCGGCATCGGATTGCTGCGCTCGATCGAGGACATGAAAAACGTGCTGATCACCGAGCATCAGGGCGTGCCGGTGTTTTTGCACGATGTCGCCGAAGTCCACGAGGGATTTCAGCCGCGACTCGGGCAAGTGGGCGTCGATCACGCGGACGATGACATCGAGGGCATCGTGCTGCTGCAGCGCGGGGAGCAGTCGCTTCCGGCGCTGCAAACGCTCGGGCGCGAATTGCGGCGCTCAATAACGGGCTGCTGCCCCGCGGCATGCACGTGCGCACGATCTACGACCGCACCGACCTGGTGCAGCTGACGACGACGACGGTGCGGCACATGGTGATGCTGGGGTTGACGCTGGTGACGTGCTGCTGCTGGTTTTTCTGGGAGACGTGCGCATCTCGCTGATCGCGGCGCTGACGATTCCCTGCTCGCTGCTGTTTGCATTTTCGCTGATGGTGCTCACGAACCGGTCGGCGAATCTGATTTCGCTCGGCGCGGTGGACTTCGGAATCCTGGTGGATGCGGCGGTGATCGTGCTGGAAAACGTGTATCGCAGGCTGCATGCGGCCGGGCCTGGGGTTGGCACTGCGGACGCGCTATTCGACCTGATCGCCGATGCCGCGGCCGAAGCCGTGCGGCCGGTATTGTTTTCCGTGCTGGTGATTATCGTGGCCTTGATTCCGCTGTTCACCATGCAGGGAGTGCCGGGAAAAATTTTTGCTCCGATGTCGATGACGTATGGATTCGCGCTGACGGGCGCGACGCTGTTTGCGATCCTGTTTGCTCCGGTGTTGGCGTCGTGGGCGGGGCCCAGCGGCAACACACACGAATATACGCTGCTGGTGCGGTGGCTGCGCCGCGGGTATGCGCGTGCGCTTCGGTGGGCGCTGCGGCACCGGGCGGTGGTGGGCGCGGCGGCGGGAGTGCTTTTGATTGTGGGAATGCTGCTGCTTCCGCTGCTGGGCGGCGAATTCATGCCCAAACTGGAAGAGGGCAACCTGTGGGTGCGCGCGACGCTGCCGCAGGATGTTTCGTTCGAGGCTTCGGCAAAATTGGCGCACGAGATACGCGAAATTCTGCTGGGCTATCCGGAAGTGGACCAGGTCGTGTCGCAGATGGGGCGGCCCGACGACGGGACCGACGTAACGACGTTCAACAACATCGAGTTCATGGTGTCGCTGAAACCGCCCGAGCAGTGGCCCGGCGGGATCAGCAAGCCGGCGCTGACCAAGCAGATGGAGAGCGCGCTCGAAAAATATCCCGGCATCGGGTTTAATTTTTCGCAGAACATACAGGACAACGTCGAGGAGGCCATGTCCGGGGTGAAAGGCGAGAATTCGCTGAAGCTGTTTGGCGACGACATCGATACTTTAGTGGCCAAGGCCGGCGAAATTCACGACATCATGGCCCGCGTTCCGGGAATCGCCGACCTGGGCGTGCTGCAGGAGACGGGCCAGCCGGAGTTGGTGATTTCGATTGGTCGGGGGGCCAGCGCGCGCTACGGGCTGATGGCCGCGGATGTGAACGCCGCGGTGCAAGCGGCGATGGGCGGAGTGACGGCCACGCAGATATTGGAGGGCGACCGGCGGTTCGATTTCGTGGTGAGGTTTCGGCCGGAATTTCGCGCCACGCCGGAGGCGGTGAGGAGCATCCTGCTGCCCACGCCCGACGGCGGCAACGTTCCGCTGGGCCAGGTGGCGCAGGTGGAGATGCGGCAGGGCGCGTTCATGATTTATCGGGAAAATGGGCGGCGCTATATTCCCGTGAAGTTCAGCGTGCGCGGGCGCGATCTGGCGGGAACGATGACGGACGCACAACAGCGCATCGCACGCGGCGTAAGGCTTCCGGAGGGTTATCACTACGAGTGGGCCGGGGAATACGACAGTTTGAAAAAGGAGCAGCGGCGGCTGGCGGTCATCATTCCGATGAGCCTGGTGATTATTCTCACGCTGCTGTTTATCGCGTTCAACTCGTTTCGCGACGCGGGGTTGGTCATGGCCATGCTGCCATTCGGCATTGTGGGCGGCATCATGTCGCTGCTGTTCACGGGCACGCCGTTCAGCATATCGGCGGCGGTGGGGTTGGCTTCGGTGATCGGCGTGTGTACGCTGGCGGGAGTGGTGATGGTTTCGGGGATTCGGCGCGCCGCGCTGCACGCGCCGCACGGCGGAACTTTCATCGAGGGCATTGAATCGGGAGCGATGGCGGAGATGCGGCCCGTGATCATGGCGTGCGCGGCGGCGGGCCTGGGGCTGCTGCCGGGCGCGGTCTCTTCGGGAATAGGCGTGCAGGCGCAGCAGCCGCTGGCGCGCGTGGTGGTGGGAGGGATGGTCACTTCGCCACTGGCGATTTTATTTCTGCTGCCGATTCTGGCGAGTACGTTCAAGCCGGCGCGGCAGGAAAAGGCGGAGTAAGCGGGAGGGCTCCGCTCAAGCAGGCGAACGGTGACGCGAGGAGCAGGCCGCTCAGAATTCCAGGTGCAGCCGCAGTCCGGGGACCCACACGGGGCCGCGGTCGCGGTTGTAGCCGGGATTGTTGACGTGCTGCAAATCGAAGGCGCCGTAGACTCCGCGCCAGAAGTGCGCGTCGTAGTAAGCTTCGACAATGTTTTCGCGGCCGTAATTGAGGTTGCCGTCGCCGAGGAGAAACCCCAGGCCGCCGAGCCGCAAATACTCCTGGTGATCTTTGGAGATGGCATTACTGATGAAAGCAACGCCGATTTTGTCGTGCGTGCGGCGCCAGCGGTTTCCACGGTAGTCGGCTCCCAAGTTGAGCGCTTGATTCACCTCGGTGTAAGCGAAGGACTCGTGCCGCCCTTCATTCCATCCGAACCGCGCGAAGGCTCGCAGGTTGGCGGTGAGCTGCTGTTCGATATTGACGCCGAAACCGTATTTGACGCGGCCTTGCTGCCGGGTATCCTCGATGATGGGCCGCGGTGTTTTACCAGCCAGAAAAAGCGCAACTGCCTCGCGATAATCCCCCATATTGGCGTGATTCACATAGGAAAGCAGGCGCACGGCGGTGGGCTTTTTTGCAAATAGGCGGGGGCGGAGCTCGATTTCCAGATTTTCGGCGCGGGCGCGCCGGAGGTCCCAATCGAGTTGTATGCCATTGGCGACTTTGGGCATCAGGCCCTCGGCAAATCGCACGGCCCAGGCGCGATCATCGTACTCGAGCATGAGGTCGTAAGTGTAACCGCGCGTGTCGGCGGCGTAATCATAGGCGCCATTATTGACGTCGGTCCAATTCAGAAACTGTAAATGGTCGTCGCCTCCCACGGCATTGACATCGAAGAAATCGGTGATGGCCATCTTGCCGGCGCGAAACTCCAGCCGGCGGATAGGCAACTGCGTCAACAGGGATAACGGACCACGCGGCTGCGCGCTGGTTTCGCGGCTGAGCGGAATAATTTGATGAATCATGACGCGCGCGATGTACGGAGCTGAGCCGAGATCAGGATTCCGCACCACATCGAGGTTGGTGAATCCCGCCAGGCCCAGGGCGTCGCTGATGCCGTGCCCCTGCGTAATTTCCGGGTCGAAAAGAATTTCCGTGGAATGCGTCAGTTCGAGACCGGTGAAAAGCGTCATGACGCGGGAGTCGCGGAGTTCGCTGTGGGGGTCCAAACTGTTTGTGCCGCTATATTTTGCGGAGAAGCCGGGATGCCCCTGCAGGATGGTGTTGAACTGGCCGGAAATCCACCAGCGCGTGGAGTCGGGATGCGGGAAAATGGTTTGCGGGTCTGCGGTGTCGGGCGGCGCGGAGTCTGGTGTGGAGCTGCCGGGATCCTGCGCGCGGGCGGCTATCGTGCCAACGGCCAGGATCGCCGTCAGGCACACGAGCAAGACATAGCGCGCCGGCGAGTGTCGTGCGGACAAATATAGCGCGGGCAAAAATTGCGTTCGGGGGCCGAGGCGAACCTTCTTGTGGTGGGCGGCGACCTTGGACTGTGACAGAGGGGCAAGGTGCATATGGGCCGAGGGCATAGGGGCGACGATTGAATGATAGCAGCACTGATCTCATGCCAAAGTTAACAAAAGTTAATATGCGGGACGCGCCGCTTCCATCCCTGGAGGCACCGAAAAGAGCAGGCTCTAAACTCATTGCGGGCGCAGGGAATCGTTTACAATGGGTGCGAGCCGTGCCGCGCGCAATGAACGTAACTCTCATCTCCACTTACGAATTGGGACACCAGCCATTTGGCCTGGCGTCGCCGGCGGCGTGGTTGCGGGCACGCGGCGCCACAGTAACGTGCCTGGACTTGTCGCGCGAGGCGCTGCGCGAGGATTGCGTGCGCGAAGCCGAACTGGTGGCGTTCTACGTGCCCATGCACACGGCGACGCGGCTGGCCACGCAGCTCATCGATCTTGTAAAAACGCTGAATCCCAGCGCGCGGCTGTGCTTTTATGGGCTGTACGCGCCGGTCAATGAAGCTTATTTGCGGGCGCGCGGCGTCAGCGATATTTTTGGCGGCGAATTCGAGGCGGTGCTGGCGCAGCTAGTAGACCGGATGGCAGCGGCGAGCCATGTGAGCGACGCGCCTGATGCAGGAGACAATGTTACGCAAGGCGGCGGCGCGCAAAGCGAGAGCGCGCCAGGTGGCGGCAGCGCCGCGATGCCGGTGAAAAATCAAGCGGCGGCGGCCAGCAACACAAAGGCGGCGATGCGGCGCGAGGACTTGCGGCGCGAGGAGCGCGAGCGACCAACACCGCCGGTAATTTCTCTCGACCGGCTCGATTTCATCGTCCCCGACCGCGCGGGCCTGGTTCCGTTGCGCGAATACGCTCACGTGATGCTGTCCGATGGCGGGCATCTGGTCGCGGGATACACGGAGGCGAGCCGCGGCTGCAAGCATCTGTGCCGCCATTGCCCCATCGTTCCCGTGTATGGCGGCGTTTTCCGCATCGTGCCGCGGGAAATCGTGCTCGAGGACATTCGCCGCCAAGTTGCCGCGGGCGCCGAACACATTACTTTCGGGGATCCGGATTTTTTCAATGGGCCGGCGCACGCGCTGGCGATCGTGCGGGCGATGCATCGCGAATTTCCGCGGCACACCTACGACGTTACGATCAAGGTGGAGCACCTGCTGAAACACAGCGAGCAACTGGCGGCGCTGCGCGATACGGGGTGCCTGTTCGTCACCACGGCGGTGGAAGCGGTGGACGACGCGATGCTCGAGCGGCTGGACAAGGGGCACACACGCGCCGATTTTCTGGCGGTGGTGGCGCGCTTCCGCGAAGTGGGGCTGGTGCTGCAGCCGACCTTCGTGCCCTTCACGCCGTGGACGACTGTTGAAGGGTATCGCGATCTGCTCGCGGTGATTGCCGAGCAGGAGCTGATTGAAAATATCGCGCCCATCCAACTGGGGATACGCCTGCTGATCCCAGCGGGGTCGCGGCTGCTTGAACTCGCCGAGATGCGGCGCTACGCCGGGGCATTCGATCCGGGCTCGCTGTTCCATCCGTGGAAACACGATGACCCGCGCGTGGACGCGCTGGCGGAGCGCGTGCAGCAACTCGCCGCAATGGCCGACAAACTCGCGTGGACGCGCAGCGAAACGTTCGCGCGCATCTGGCAGGCGGCCGCGGAAGCCGAGTGGCAGGCGGAAGGGCTCGGAGCACGTCAGCTTGCGATCGGCGGCGATGCCGCGAATGCAAGTATCGGCGCCGCGCTTGGGCCGCAACCCACATTTGCGGCGCGCCCGGCGATTCCGCACTTCACCGAGCCGTGGTACTGCTGCGCCGAACCGACGCGGGAGCAATTTGTTTCCATTGCCGGCGGGGCGCAGCCACCGGCGCGGCGCGAACGTCCAGCGGATGCGGCGCTGCAAGCGGACGCGTTTTTGTGAATTTGCAGCCTAGGGGCGAGCCGCGCGATTTCGCGGGCGGCCCGTTGCGGGGAAAAGAGTACGCGGGCGATCTCCGCGCTGCTTTTTGCGCTACGACGAACGAAGCTTCCCCGCAAGGGGTTGCGGAGCGCATAGCGAACGACGAAAACGCACCGTCGCGCGGCGAGCCGCCGCGGCTGCTACTGCTGGCGAGCAAACTCGGCTATCAGACGCGCAGTTTCGCGCTCGCGGCGCGAAAGCTGGGATGTGAAGTCATCATCGGCAGCGATCGCTGCCACCAACTCGACGATCCGTGGGCCGACGGCGCGATTCCGCTGCATTTCGAGCAGGCCGAGCAAGCGGCGGCAACGTTGGTGGAGGCAGTACGCGCGAGACCGGTGCGTGCGATTCTCGCGCTGGGCGACCGGCAAACCGTGACGGCGGCGCACGCCGCGCGCGCTCTGGGCCTGTGCTACAACTCTCCGGAGGCGGTGGAAAATTGCCGCAGCAAGCTGCGGCAGCGCGAAGTACTGCAGGCCGCGGGCCTGCCGGTCCCCGATTTTTTTGCGTTTCTGCTAAATGAAGATGTTGCTGCAGTCCTTTCACGGGTGGTTTTTCCGTGCGTGGTGAAACCACTCCGCTTGTCGGCCAGCCAGGGAGTGATTCGCGCGAATGACGCCGCGGAATTCAGGGCTGCGGCCGAGCGCATCGCGCAACTGCTCGCTTCGCCGGAAGTGCAGGTAACGCGCGAAGCGGAACTCGATCGCCTGCTTGTGGAGCGGTACATTCCGGGCGCCGAAGTGGCGCTCGAAGGCCTGCTGGAGGCGGGTAAGCTGCGCGTGCTGGCCTTGTTTGACAAAGCCGATCCGCTTACTGGTCCGTATTTCGAGGAATCGATTTACGTGACCCCGTCGCGGCTGGCGCCGGAAATGCAGACGCGCATCGCGACATGTGCGGCGCAAACGGCGCGCGCGCTGGGCCTGGAGGAGGGGCCGATCCACGCGGAATTCCGCGTCAATGAAAATGGTCCCTGGGTGCTGGAAATGGCGCCGCGCCCCATCGGCGGGCTTTGTTCGCGCGCCCTACGATTTGGCCCGAAGCGGATTTTTCTGGAGGAATTGCTGGTGCGGCACGCCCTGGGATTGCCGGGTGCGAACCTGCCGCGCGAGGAGTCGGCTGCCGGGGTGATGATGATTCCGGTGCCGGGTAGCGGCACGCTCGAAGACGTCGAGGGAATAGAGCGAGCCTCGGGAACGCCGGGCATTACGGAGATCGAGATTACCGCGCGGCGGCACGACTTTATCGCCGCGTGGCCGGAGGGCGCGAGCTATTTGGGATTTATATTCGCGCGGGGGGAGACTGCTGTGGACGTGGAAACGGCATTGCGGGAGGCGCATGACAAACTGCGCTTCAGCATCTCGCCGCGGCTGCAGGTGGCGCATCCCGCAGGGCGCGAGGCCTTTTGAGGTCGTTGTTTGAACGCACAGAACGAGTGATTTGCGCGGCAGTAACCGTGGCTTGAACTGCCGCAACGGGCTCCCATGGCCAGGAAATTAAGATGAGGAAGAAAAGGCCGGCGGCCCTTAACTTTTGGCTTTTTGGGGAATGTAGCCCTCGGGGAGCTTTGCGCCTTCACCGAAAAAGAACTGTTCCAACTGCTCTTCCATCACTTTTTGGGATTGCGGATCGAGAGGATTCAACCGGTACTCGTTCATGATCATCTTGGAGTGTTCGATCCACAGCTTCCACGCTTCCTTGGAGACGTTGTCGTACAGGCGCTGGCCCAGCTCGCCCTTCCACGGCACGCGGTCGAGCCCTTCCATCCTTTTGCCGAATTTAACGCAGGTGACCATGTGCGAGCCGGGCTGCGGGGTTGGATCTGCCATGAAAAAACCTCCTGGGCGATACCTGCGGCTGCTTTCGAGTCCCACGATACTGCATCCGCGCGCAAATTTCTAGGCGCGGTAAGACTTGCGGGATGCGCCTGATTTTGAGACAAGAGAATGTGTGGCTGCGGCGGGGACGGGCGCGAGCGCCGAGATTTATTGCGCGTGGCGACGGGCACTTGAGGCAAGGCAGAAGCGGAAAAGAACCGAGACAACAGCAGGGCGGCGACTTCGGCGATGGCGTAACACGGAGGGATTCCTCACTCCGTTCGGAATGACAACTTAAAGCTAAAGCATACGCAAGAGCAAAGGCAAAAGCGAAAGGCGAAAGCAAAGGCAAAGAGTAGAGGGGACGGCGACGGCGGCAGTAGAGGCAATGACGGGATCGAACGCAACGACAACCGTGATGGCGAGTGCGAAGCGGGGCGGGGATTACGATGAGTGACGTGAAGGCGCTGTTCTGGGATGTTGGCGGGGTGATACTGTCGAACGGGTGGGATAAGGCGGAGCGCGCCGCGGCCATCCGCCGCTTCTCGCTCGACGCCGAGGGTTTTGAAAAGCTGCACGAGCAAACGTTTGCGGCGTTCGAAACCGGGCAGATCACACTCAACGAATATCTGGAGCGCACGGTTTTTTATCGCGAGCAGCCGTTTGGCCTGGAAGAGTTCAGGGAGTTTATGCTCACGCGCTCCACCGAGAACGCCGGGACACGCGCACTGCTCGACGGAATTACCGCCAAACGCCGGTATTTTCTGGCCACGCTCAACAACGAAGGGGCGGAGATAAATGCCTACCGTATTCGGACCTTCCAACTGCGGCGGAATTTTACGGCCTTCTTCAGCTCCTGTTATTTGGGCACGCGCAAGCCGGCGGAGTTAATTTATCGCAAAGCGCTCGACATCACGCAGCGCGCGCCGGAAGAATGTATATTCATCGATGACCGGCCGGAGAATCTGGAAGCGCCGCGGCGGCTGGGAATGCAGGCGATTCAGTTCGTGGATACGGCGCAATTGCGCGCGGAGCTGGCGGCGAGAAACGTGGAGATGCAAGCGGGCGCCAGCAGCGCGGCCGTAAATTGAAGCGCGCGGTGATTTAATTGCGCGGGCTCCAAGTAGAGCCCGCACCCGTATTGCGCGGGCACGAGGTAGACCCGGACTTTTAATTGCGCGGGCTCCAAGTAGAGCCCGCACCCGTATTGCGCGGGCATGAGGTAGACCCGGACTTTTTATTGCGCGGGCTCCAAGTAGAGCCCGCACCCGTAAGATGGAGAGGACACCATGGACCTGGGGATGATAGGGCTGGGACGTATGGGCGCGAACATGGCGGAGCGGTTGGTGCGTGGCGGCCATCGCGTGTGGGGCTACGATCCCGATCCCGCGGCAACGCAACGCGTGGTCGAGAACGGAGTCGCGAAAGCAGATTCCCTGGCGGACCTAGCGCGGCAGTTGCCGCCTCCTCGCGCGGTATGGGTGATGGTGCCTTCGGGCGCGCCCGTGGACGAGACCATCGAGGCGCTGATGCCGGCGCTCGAAAAAGGCGACACCATCATCGACGGCGGCAACAGCAATTATAAAGATAGCCAGCGGCGCGGCGCTTCGCTGAACGCGCGAGGTTTCGAGTTCGTGGACGTGGGCACGAGCGGCGGCGTCTGGGGTTTGCGCGAAGGCTACAGCATGATGGTGGGCGGAAATAAAACGGCTGTGGACCGGCTGCGTCCGATATTCCAAACACTCGCGCCCGGGCCGAACCAGGGCTGGGGCCACGTGGGAGACATAGGCTCCGGGCATTTCGTGAAGATGATCCACAACGGAATCGAATATGGAATGATGCAGGCGTATGCGGAGGGATTTTCGATCCTCGAGCACAAGAAAGAGTTCGAGCTGGACTTGTACCAGGTGGCGCAAATCTGGCGCACCGGCAGCGTGGTACGCTCCTGGCTGCTCGATTTACTGGCAGCGGAGTTGAAGGAAAACCCGGAACTCGGGGGCATCGCACCCTACGTGGAGGATTCCGGGGAAGGGCGGTGGACGGTGGCCGAGGCCATCGACCTGAATGTGGCCGCCCCGGTGATCACTCTTTCGCTGCTCGAACGGCTTTCGTCGCGGGATGCGGATTCTTTTTCGCGCAAGCTGCTCGCGGCGCTGCGGCACCAGTTCGGGGGCCACGCCATAAAGGCCGAGGGCACGAGCGCGAAAGGTTAGCATAAGAAATCGCGATGATACGGCTTTGCCCGCCGAAAGACATGGGGAAATGACATGACGCCCAATCCTTCCGATCTCGCCACTGCGTTGAAATCCGAAGCTCCCGCGGCAGGCGAAGATTCGCGGGCTGCGGCATCCTGCACCATCGTGATTTTCGGGGCCTCCGGGGACCTCACGAAGCGCAAACTGATACCGGCGCTATACGAGATCGCGTCGCAAAAACCTCCGGCGCCCCGCTTCGCCGTGATTGGATTTGCGCGCACGCCGACGAGCGACGAAGCATTCCGGAAAACGGCCGCCGAAGCGATTGGCAAAAATGGCTCCTCGGGTTCGGCGGGCTCGCCCGCAGGTGCCGAAAAGCCCGCCGACGAAAAGCTGCGCGCCTTCGCGCAATCGTTTACCTACGTGGCTGGTGAATACGGCCAGGCCGACGCGTATCAGAACTTGTCGCGGAAACTCGAGGAGGTTGATCGGGAGCAGCAGCTTGGCGGCAACCGGCTTTTCTATCTGGCGACGCCGCCCGCAGTCTATCCGCAGGTGATCGAGCAGATTCGCAAGGCGGGGCTGGCGCAGCCCAAAGGGAATTCGTGGACGCGCATCATCATCGAGAAACCGTTCGGGCGCGATCTGGCGTCGGCGCGGGAACTCAATCGCGTCGTGCTGGGAGCGTTCGCGGAGTCGCAGGTTTACCGGATCGACCACTATCTCGGCAAGGACACGGTGCAGAATCTTTTGGTGCTGCGGTTTGGCAATGGGATTTTCGAGCCGTTGTGGAACCGCAACTACATCGACCACGTGCAGATTACGGTAGCGGAGAGCTTGGGGGTCGAGCAGCGTGCTGCGTTCTACGAGCATGCCGGGGCGTTGCGGGACATGGTGCAAAGCCACGTGCTGCAACTCGCTTCGCTGGTGGCGCTCGAACCTCCCGCGGCCTTTGACGCCGACGATCTGCGCAACGAAAAAATCAAGGTGCTGCAATCGATTCGGCCGTACACGCCGGAAGCGGTGGCGCACGATGTTATTCGCGGCCAATATGCAGCAGGCACGGCGGAGGGCGGAAAAGGCGTGCCCGGCTACCGGCAAGAGCCCGGCGTCAGCCCCGCTTCTACGACCGAGACCTACGTAGCGGCGCGGCTGCTGATTGATAACTGGCGCTGGGCCGACGTGCCATTTTATCTGCGTACCGGGAAGCGCCTGACGCGACAGGTGAGCGAAATCGCCATCCACTTTCGGCGCGCTCCGCATCTGGTGTTTCGCGGCCAGGGACTCGACGCGAACTGGCTGGTGCTGAACATACAGCCGGAAGAGGGCATTTCGATTTGTTTTTACGCCAAGCTGCCGGGGCAGGAGATGCGCTTGAAGCAAGTCTCGATGAATTTCAGCTACCACGGCGTGTTTGGGGCCGACGAACGCAGCGCGTACACCACGCTGGTGGCCGATTGCATGCGTGGCGACGCGACCTTATTCGATCGCGCCGACGGGGTGGAGGCGGCGTGGTCGCTCGTCGATCCTATCAGCGAGGTCTGGCGCGAAAACAAAGCGCCGCTGGCGAATTATGCGGCGGGGGGCTGGGGACCGCGCGAGGCGGACGAACTTCTGGAGCGTGATGGCCGACACTGGCGTAAACCGTAACGCGCTGCCGCGCGAGGTGCTGCCTGGCGTATTTGTGTGCGCCGACCCCGCGGATGTGGCGCGCACCGCCGCCCGGCGTTTTGTGGATTGGGCGTGGCAGGCCATCGCGCGCGACGGCAACTTTTTCGTGGCGCTATCAGGCGGCTCGACGCCGCGCGAGCTTTACCGGCTGCTGGCCTCGAGCGAATACCGCAGCCAGGTGGATTGGCCGCGCGTGCACCTGTTTTGGGGAGATGAACGCGCGGTGCCCCCCGATGATCCCGCCAGCAACTACGGCATGACGCGCCGCGAACTGCTGTTGCACGTACCGATTCCGCCCAACAACGTGCACCGCATGGAAGCGGAAGATTCCAACATCGGCCGCGCGGCGCACCAGTACGAAACCATCCTGCGGAAATATCTGGAGGTGGACGATCGCGGCTTCCCGATATTTCATCTGGTGCTGCTGGGAATCGGACCGGAAGGCCATACGGCGTCGCTGTTTCCCGGTTCGCGGCTGCTGCAGGAAACATCGCGCTGGGTGAGCACGCCGAAGGTCGCGAAGCTGGGCATGCGGCGCATGACGTTGACGCTGCCGGTGCTGGAGGCGGCCCGGCGCGTGCTGTTTCTGGCCGCGGGAAAAGAGAAGGCCGCGATCCTGCGCCAGGTTTTGTGCGAGCATCCCGTTCCGCCACTGCCTGCGCAACTCGTGCAGCCGCGGCACGGGGAGCGCATATTTTTGATTGACGAGGAGGCTGCAGCGCTTCTCGGACCGGGCGGGGCCCAAGGAGGTTCGGAAGCCGGCGCGTCCGGGACGGGATCGGGGCGCGTGCAGGCGGCCAGTGGGGCGCGTGCAGCACCGACGTCGCCCGCTCGAAAAGGGGAGAAGCCTGAAATTCCTGAGCCGCCCGCCGGCAACAAGAGAGGCACATGATTCTGGCAGGGGACGTCGGCGGAACGAAATGCAATATCGCGCTGGTGGAAACTCCGCCGGGACGGGTGGATGCAGCGCCGCGTGCGGGCGCCGGTATTATTACTGGCATGGGGGCTGGGGTGGGGGCTGACGGCGCGCCCGGCGGCATGGCTGACGGCGCATTCCACATCGCGTTTTTGCGCCGGTATGCCAGCCAGAATTACGCGCAATTCGCAGATGTAATTGCCGAATTTTTGCGCGACGCGCGTGGGGTGTTGGAGGCTTCCGCCGCGAGCCGAGTACTCGCCGCGGGTTTTGGCGTCGCCGGCCCGGTGATAGGACGAAGCGTGCGCGTCACCAATGTGCACTGGAGCGTGGATGCGGCGGCCCTGGAAAGCCAACTGGACACGCGCCACGTGGTTCTGCTGAACGATCTGGAAGCCACCGGCTATAGTTTGCCTTGGCTGGGAGCAGCTGACTTGTTTTTGCTGAATCCCGGCAACCCGGCGCCGCGTGCGCCGCAAGCGCTGATCGCCGCGGGGACCGGGCTGGGCGAATCGATTCTGCACTGGGACGGCGAACGATATGCCGTTTTTCCGAGCGAAGGGGGACACACCGATTTCGCTCCCCGGACCGAACCGGAGATCGAGCTGCTACGCTACGTCAAAAAAACCGATAAATTCGTAAGCTGGGAGCTCGTCGTGTCGGGGCGCGGCTTTCGGGTGATCCACGAATTTCTGAACGCGAATGTGCGGCACGCGAGCTTCGAGGAACCGGGCGCCGATCCCGCGCAGGAGATCACGCGGCGCGGACTCGACGGCTCCTGCGAGGTGTGCGTGCGCACACTCGATCTGTGGACCGCGCTGTATGGGGCGGAGGCGGGCAACCTGGCGCTCAAGGCGCTGGCGCGCGGCGGGGTATTTATCGCCGGCGGCATCGCTCCAAAAATTCTGCCGAAGATGAAGGACGGGACTTTCCTGCGCGCGTTTTGCGAAAAAGAGAAATTCGCGGATTTGCTGGCCGGCGTGCGCATTCAAATGGTTTTGAACGAGGATGCGCCTCTGCTGGGAGCGGCGGCGGAGGCTTGGCGAGCTCACACGCACGAGAAATAGTTCGACAAACGCCCCATTCTTTTCGGTAAAATCCGTTTCAGAGCCCGCCGTTTTCGAGCACCATACATGTGCCCATTGCGGAGACTGCCAGGATGCAGGAACAGTGCAGCGTGCCGGAGTGCACGGAAGAAGGCATAGCTTCCATTGACGAGCGCATGCTTTGCCGCGCGCATTTTCTGACTTGGTCTTACCAGCGGCTGGAAGCCATTTCCGGGCAGATTAACCGGCAGGAATTTCACGAGAGGCAGGCGGACGCCGCCGGCCGTTTTCTCGAGGGCTGCATGCACGACGCGGCCGATATTGCATGCGCCGTGGCGGCGCCAAGCAATCTGGAGCGGGCGCGGGTACTGGACGTGTTGCTGTGGGCTTCCGAGTTGCACGGTCGATTGCGGCGCGGTCCGCGAGTCCGGGCGAAGATTCCGGTGCTGCTGCGCTCGGAGGCGCCGGAGCGCCCCTGGGAAGAGCAGGCCGAAACGCAATTGCTGAGCCGGCATGGCGCGCAGGTTACGTGCCGGCACGAACTCAGCGTGGACGAACGATTGACCTGCCTGCGACTCGACAATGGACGGCAAGCCGAGGCGCGCGTCGCGTGGATTGGACGCAAAGGTCCCGATGGATTGGAAGTGGGTATCGAATTCCTTAAGGAAAAAAACTTCTGGGGTCTGAACGAGGGCGGCTTGGTTTCGCGCTCGGACCGCGATCGGGAAAACGAGAATTCCGCCCATTCGAGTCTGGCGGCGGATTCCGGCGAACTGTGAATTCGCGCATTCGCAAAAAGCCTCAACAGCGGAGACAAAAAAATGCCTCTGGGGGCGCGGTCGTTACGGTCGGGCTGGGGGAACTTTGTAGATCATGCGGCGGCAGCATAGAAACACGCCGGTGAGTGACAGTACCGCCGGGATCAGTCCGAACAAGGTCCAAAGCGCCTCGGAAAGCCAGCCGAACCTGCCAAAATGCGCCATGCTGAGCCAACCCAAGACCCGGTCGGCGTATTTATCGCCGGGATCAATAAATCCGGAGACGGCGTTAACGGTTTGTGGAAAACAAAAATAGAACCCCGATATTCCCCACATCAGAACAAACAGAAAGCTCCAAAACCCCAGTGCACTATGCAAATCCCAAGTGAACCGCGCAAAAAATCCCCTCCAGTTCACAGTTAAGGCACGACGCCAGTGGCTGATGCCAGGCCACCATATAACGGCTCCCGTCAAACACAGCACGATCACACAAATCGCGCCAATGCCGTTTACGAAACGCCCGTTCGTTCCGAACAATAGGTTCTCATGCAGGTCGACCAGCCACTCGACGGAGGGAACCAGGGAGGGCACCTTCTCCAGCCCATTACGGTAGACAATCAGGCCGCCCGTGATGCTCATTAGAACGATATACAGGCCGGCTCCGACTCCCACCCACAGATGAATGTAGAACAGGCACCTGCGCACCCACACTTTCTCAGGATGCTCCACCCATTGCTGCCAAGCGGACATTTCTGTTTAGATCACCACTGCTGCGAAAAGGTGACATCGCTTGGCTTCCCCTGGATTCGCAGTGGCTTGCTCTCGGCATGGCTCCGTCGTTGTTCGCATTCGATTCGCCGGCGCCCTCATAATTCACGCTGCAGGAGAACCCACGAGATAAATATCTCCCGATCATGAGCGATATGCCGTCTAACTGACCCTTGATAATTGCAATCGTCTTTGCGTGTACTGCTGGCCGCGAGGGTCTCTTTAATTTGGCGAGGCGGCATCGCGGGCTGAGGCGCATCCTTCGGCACCTCAGTTGTCGCGAGCGTCACATGGGCGCGCATTGGTTCACCGTTTTGCTCCGCGCAGGGCTACACTCGATAAGTCAACTCGGTAAGGCGCCTTTCCCCGGAAACAACCCCTCCCTCGGAAAGCCTGTGCGCGCGAACCTGCATCCAAGGTTCGGTGTGTGCAAATTTCAAGATTGAGGTTCCGCCGTATTTATTTGCATGCGGATTCAAAACACCGTGAAAACATACCAATTCAACAGGTCCATTCCCAAAATCTGCACGATGATGGCGGTCGCGCTGGCATTGGCGCCCGCCGGCGCCTCGATCGCGCGCGCGCAGGACCGCATCGTGCAGGCCATTGACAACGGGCAAATTGCAACGCTAAAGGGTAACGTTCATCCCCTGGCCCGTGCTGAATTCGATCGGGGGCGGGCCGACTCCTCGCTGAAGTTGCAGGGTTTGACGCTCATGTTCAAACCCACGGCAGAGCAACAGGCTGCCGTGGACTCGCTGCTGGCCATGCAGCAGGATCGCTCCTCGCCGAGCTATCATCGCTGGCTGACGCCCGAACAATTTGCGAGCCTGAGTGGGATCAGCCAAAACGATCTGAATCGAATCGTTTCGTGGCTCCAGAGTCAGGGATTTCAAGTCGGCGCCACGGCCCGCAGCCGCACTTGGGTTTCCTTCAGTGGCACTGCGCAACAGGTGGAAACGGCATTTCACACCCCGATTCACCGGTTCGTTGTAAATGGCGAGACCCATTACGCCAACGCCGCCGCGCCCACTGTTCCCGCGGCCTTCTCCGATCTCGTCCAGAGCTTGCGCGGCCTGCACGATTTTCATCCCCAGCCACACGCGCGCGCGAGTGTCGCTCCGAATCCGAAGTTCACCTCGAGCGTGAGCGGGAGCCATTTCCTGACCCCGGCTGACTTCGCCACCATCTACGATCTGAACGCTCTGTACACCGCGGGAATCAACGGCACCGGCCAGAAGATCGCCATCATGGGACAGACCGATATCGTGATGAGCGATATCAGTACGTTCCGCACCGTGGCGGGCCTGTCTGCAAATAATCCTCAAATCGTTTTGGTTGCCGGCGATCCCGGCACCAGCAGTAGCGACCTTGCCGAGGCGGACCTCGATCTCGAGTGGTCCGGTGCGGTCGCCCCCAATGCCACCATTTATTACGTGAATTCTTCGGACGCATTTACATCGCTGACATTTGCGATCGATCACGTCACCGCTCCGGTAATCAGTATCAGTTATGGCTTATGCGAACAGCAGCTACCAGCCTCGGAAACTTCCTCCATGCAGCAAAGTGCCAGGCAGGCGAACGCGCAGGGGATCACAATTTTAGCTCCGACCGGTGACAGCGGCGCGGCCGATTGCGACACGGCCGACCCGGCCACGCAAGGGCTGGCGGTCGATTTCCCGGCGAGCATGCCTTACGTGACCGCTGTGGGCGGCACGGAGTTCAGCGAAGGTTCAGGAACGTATTGGAACGCCACCAACAATCCCAGTCCCAACGGAGGTTCCGCAATTTCCTACATCCCCGAGATGGTGTGGAACGACACGGTGGCCGACAACGCCCTCACCGCGGGTGGTGGCGGCGCCAGCACGCTGTTCACCAAGCCGAGCTGGCAAACTGGCAACGGTGTTCCCTCCGATGGCCAGCGTGACGTGCCCGACGTGGCCATCGCAGCTTCTGCGGATCATGACGGCTATTTGATTTGTTCGGGTGGCAGCTGCGTTACGGCCGAGCCGGCCGCAGCGGGAGTTGGCTGGAGAAAGACCGATCAAACTTTGAACGTGATTGGCGGCACGTCCATGGGCCCGCCCACGTTCGCCGGCATCGTGGCGCTGATCAACCAACAAGCGGGTACTCCGCAGGGCCAGGGCAACATCAATTACATCCTGTACCCGCTGGCGGGCGCCACGCCGAGCGCATTTCACGACATCACCAACGGTAATAACATCGTTCCTTGCCAGACCGGCAGCACAGGATGCCCCAGCACTGGCACCGCGCAAATCGGCTTCACCGCGGGAGCCGGGTACGACCTCGCCTCCGGATTGGGATCGATCGATGCTTACAATCTGGTGACGAGTTGGACATCGGTTTCCTCATCCTCGACTGGCTCGGGTGATGGCTCGTCGGGCGACTTCCAGCTTGCGGCTTCGCCGTCAAAGGTGACGCTGGCTCCAAACGGTTCCGTGAGTTCCCAAGTGACGCTGACGGCCGTCAATGGCTTCACGGTCAGCGGCACTCCCAGCTTCACGTGTACGGTGCCCGCGACCTTTACCGGCGTGACGTGTTCGGTTGCGGCGGCTTCCGCAGCCAATACCTGGACGGTGACAATCAACGCCGCGGCTAATGCGGCGCTGCGCGGTCCCTCGCGGCTTGACTCCATTGAGTACGAAAGCCCCCGGCGGAATTGCCGCGGGCGCGCTGCTCGCCATGTTGTTGCTCTGCGTCCTTGCTGGCAGCCGGAACGACGCGCGGCAGCCGCGGGTCGTGGTTCGTGTCGTTCAAAGAACGCCATGGCCTCTGGCAGGCGCTCTGACGCTGCTGTGTTTTGGAATGCTTGCAGCGGGTTGCGGTGCATCGCCTGCGGCCAGCACCACCACCGCCGCAAACGCAGCCGCGAACGCTGCCGCGGTCACGGTGCAGGGAACGGCGAACGGCATCAGCCACAGCGTGCAGATTGGCGTGACGGTGAATTAGCCGCGCGCAAATTCAGCCATGCGCAAATCAGCCGCGCCGGAATTCAGGACGTACCGGACTTGAATCCAGTGCATTCAGGAAAGGGCGCGGCCAAAGGGCAGGGCATCGAGATCCAAATTTCCGCCGGAAAGAATGATGCCCACCTTGCGAAGTGCGGAGTTCTGAGCGATCCCTATTTTGCGGAAGAGTGCGGGAGCGGCGGCCACGGCGCCTGAAGGTTCCACGATTAATTTTAAGCGGTCCCAGAGCAGCCGCATGGCCGCCACAATTTCCTCTTCACTGACCAGCGAAAACGCATCGACGCGCTGCCGCAAAATTGTCAAGGTCCGGGGCGCGAGGGTGGCTCGCAACCCATCGGCGATGGTTTTAGCATGAGCCGCGGGTTCGAGGCGCCCGGCGGCCACCGAACGCGCGGCGTCATCAGCGTTGCGCGGTTCGCAACCAACCACCTGAGCCGCCGCGCGCAGATGTTTAGTCGCGATCGCGGTTCCGCTCAGCAGGCCTCCTCCGGAAACCGGAGCCAGAACGAAATCCAAATCCGGAATTTCCTCGAGCAGTTCCACTGCGGCCGTCGCCTGTCCCGCGATGATGCGATCGTCATCGAAGGGATGCAGCAGGACGGCGCCGGTCCGCTGCATCAACTCCGCGGCGGCGGCTTCGCGGGCCGCCATGGTCGGCTCGCACAGCATGATTTCACCGCCAAAAGCCTCGACCGCGCGGCGCTTGATCTGCGGCGCGTCGGAGGGCATCACGATCCAGGCGCGGATGCCGCGCTCCCGGGCCGCGAGCGCGAGCGCGGCCGCATGGTTGCCGGAGGAGTGCGTCACCACGCCGCGCGCGGCTTCTTCATCGCGCAGTGAAAACACCGCGTTCGACGCCCCGCGCATTTTGAACGATCCCGAGCGCTGCAGATTTTCGCACTTGAAGTAGAGCTGAGCGCCGGCCAGTTGGTTGAGCGAAGAGGAAGACATCACCGGCGTGCGATGGATGTGCGGCGCGATGCGCCGATGGGCGGCCTCGATGGCCGCAAACGAGGGGTTTATGGTCTCTAAATTTGAAGCGCTCGGCCCCGGCTGGCCGCCGCCTTCGCTGGCCGTCGAAGCGGTCGGAACCGCCGGCGAAGCAGTCGAAGCCGGCGAAGCAGTCGAAGAAGGCCTCTGCGGGTAGGCGCCCATGCGCTAGGGATTACCCGCCGGAACCGTGAAGGTCACTTTCCCCGCTGCTTCATTATCAAACTGATCGTAAACGCGCACTGAAACGGTATGCTCGCCGGGCGAAACATTCTTCAACGTCAGCACGTAGTTCTCGCTGGGCGAATCGCTCAATTCTCCGGCCGGGCGCAGCAGCGTCCAGTCGCCGGCATCGAGGCTATACTGCGCGCGAACCACGGCGCTGGTCGCGTCGGAAGCGCGAAAACGCACGGTGACGGACGGATCGCCGCCTACCCTGGTGATTTCGTCGGTGATGCCGGCGACGGTGGGCGGAGTATTGTCCACCACGAAGCGCTCGCTTTCACGCTCTCCCGTCAACGCCTGATCCGGAGCGTTTGACCGTTCATCGGAGGCGACAATTTTCAAATAATAGGCGCCGTCGGGCAGGGAAGTGGTATCCCACGAATAGAAGCGCTGATCGATTTTGTCCTTCAGCAGTTTCCAATCGTGTTCACCCTCGCCGCGGTAATAGATGGAATAGATCAGGTCGTCTTCGTTGTCGTCTTCCGCGTTCCACAGCACGCCCTGATAACCTTTTTGGGCGAAGCCCTGGGGAGGCGCCTCAAAGCGTGCCGCATCCGCCGGACGCTGCGAATTTGACGGGGAACCCGGCGCCGGCGGCTGCCGCAATTGCACGGGCTGTGCTTGCGCCGGAGCGCCCTGCTGGCCTCCGAATCCGGTGACGCGCACGCCGGGATTCTGCAGCGCAATCGAAGTAATTCGCGGAGCGGTATTTTTCGGCAAGTACGCGACGTTCACCCAGGAAAGCGCCGGCTCCGGGCCGCTGCCACCGTGCAGCACCGCCTTCCATTGCACGAAGCGCGCCGCCGGACTTTCCGTCATCGCGCCATTGCGATACGGGCCAAACCACGCGCTCCAGCTATTTTCCGGGTCCGAAGTGTTGCCGGCGCGTACGTACAATTCCACCGCGGCAGGCGTCCTGGCTGGATTACCCTGCGGTGAATTTGCGCCAGTCGAATTTGCGCCACTGGGGGGCGGAGCCACGTTGTCGCCCCACCACGTCAAGCGCCCCCAGCGTGAGAAGATGTGCGCGTCGAATGCCTGCGATTCAAACGTGCCTTCCGATTCCAGCCCAGGCCCCAGCGTAAAGATCTTGCCGGGATTGGCCGTGGCGATATACATCTTGCCATTGGCGGCGCGCGCGAAGCCGGTCACCTGTTCGGACTCGGTCTTGGAGAGGCGCGAAAAAACATGGTCGCCGTCGAGCTTGATGACGGTGCCCTGGTTGCCGATGCCCAGCAAGGGCTTGCCGTCCGGTCCCAACGCCAGCGCATAGACCAGGTCTTCGCGCGCGGTCCAAATCTCCTCGGGCGAACCGTCCGCGGCGAGGCGATAGACCGACGAGGAGCTGAGTGCGGGAAACGGCGTAAACGGCGTGGGTGTGGCCTGTGGCGCATTGACGGTGGCGCCGCCTACGGTAATCGTGACGTTTTGCGTGTCGTTGGCGTTGGCCGGCTGCGGCGGCGGCTGTTGGAGGTTTGGCGTGGTACTGGGACGCGCCTTTTCGCCGATGGCGGAGACGTAGAGGTTTCCCGCGCCGTCCGGGACGATTGCGGTGATTTCTTTCTTGTTGGTCTCGTAAAGGACGTACGCCTGGCGCGCGCTCCCGGGGGCGCCGTTATCGGCGTCAGCTTTATTGTCGGGCGCGCGCTTGGTGACGGCGGAGGTGGAAGGCGCGGCCAGCGGAATCCTCAGGATCAGGCCGTTGGGCTCGGTGCCGGCCAACAGATTGCCTTTACCGTCAAACGCCAGCGCCAGTATGTGCGTTTCACCGCCGCTAAAAAATGTTTCGCTCTTCCCATCCGCGGTCACCGAAAATATTTTTCCCGTGTCTCCGGTCGCCACATAAAGCGTGCCGTCCGGTCCGAGCGCGAGGTTCCAGATGTATTTGGTTTTGGGATCGAAGAATACGGATTTTTGGCCGCTCGGCGTGACTTTGTAGACTTTGCCGTCCGGCGAGGTGCCCACGTACAAGTTGTCGCTCTTGTCGATCACCAGCGCTTGCGCGGACATTTCGGTGGAATCGAAAACCGTGGTGGCCTTCCCATCGGCATCCAGGCGAATCACCTTGGCGTTCGCGCCGCCCGCGGCAAACAGGGTGCCGTGTGAATCGGTGCGCAGCGACCAGAGGTAAGCGAGATTGCTATCGGCAAAGGGCGCGAACTTCGGAGCGAGCACGATTTGGCCATCACTTCGCAGCGCCAGGCCCTTGGCCGTGCCTTTCTGGAATTCGTCGTAATCCGACTGCCGCCAGAAACGGGTTTGCTCGGCGGCGGCCGGGGCGGCTCCCCCTAGCGCGAGAATGGCCGCGAGCGATGAACGCGACCATGAACGCGGAGGGCAGCGCAATGCCAAGGCGCGGGCGGGGCGCGCTGTTACTGGCATAATAAATTTAGGAAACGGAATTTACGCATGACACCTCTGGGACGCCTCTGGTACCGGGCGGCGTTGTGGCCCGTGCCGACCCCGGGCCGAAAATAGTCGCGGAAGCCAGGCGGGAGCGGCGATTCACTTCACCTTGATGAACACCGACGCCGAGCCCGCAATCACTTCGTCCATGGGCAGAGACCATTCCCCGGCCATGGACTCGCGCAGCAGCGCCGAATTGCCCGGCAGGCGGCGCTGGTCGAGAATGTTGATCTCCGAGAGCGGCGCGTCGGGCAGTTCCTTGTCCTGTACCAGCAACGTGGGCGTGGGCTTGAATAAAGTCACGTAGAGCTGATTGTTGTGCCGCTCACGATTGAGCAAGCGTGATGAGCTGCTCGAGGCTTCCCAAGCGCCCCTGCGCCGCGAACTGATTGGGAATCCGGTTGAGCGAATCGGAATCGCTGACTTGCACGCGCACCAGTGCTGCCGCGCGCGGCCTGCGGCGGAATGGTGATGGGCACGTCCTTGATCACGGGATCGCCGCGGTAGGGCCGCAGCAGCACTTTCACGGTTACGTTCTGGCCGGGATCGGCTTCGCTCAATTCCGACCAGGCGTTCTCAATGGCTGCGATACGGCGCTCGGGCATGCTCTCGACGCGCAAGGAAACGCCGTCAATTTTGGGCGTCTCGTAAGGATTGGAAAAGATGCGCGAGAACAGTTGTTGCACGGTAGCGGCGACCGCCGTGCCGTCGGGAATGAAGACATCGGTGGGCGCGTACATATTATCGATGGCCACGCCCGAGTGCCCGGCAATATTGATGCTCCCGCTCAGCCGCAGGGTGGTGCCTTCGCCATAAGTAGTGTTCTGCGTCAGGCCGTTGAAGGCCACGATGCCGACCAGGATGGGCGTCAGCTTCGGATCGGAGATCATCTCCATGTGGTATTGCTTCTCGCCGTCCGGGGTGACCACCGAGAGGTTCACCGGAATCATCTGAGGCTTCGCGCCCAAACGGCCCATCACCGCGGTTAGCCGGTCTTGCGTCAACGTTCCAATTTCGCCGCCCATGTTAACGATTTTGGTGGACTCGTAATCGGAAGCGAGCGTCGTCAGCACGCGTCCGCGCGCCAGAGGCATGCGGCTCGCGCCCAGACCGAAGAGCGGATGCCCGCAGGCGTAAACGCGGTCGTCGACGATGGCGGTTACCGTGCACGCGGCGTTCATGGAAAGGTCGCCGCCCACCAGCACCATGCCCACCATGTCACCCGGCACGATCTTGGCGTCGTCAGGCTGCGGCTCGGCGGTTCCTCCCGCGGCTGCCACCATGCCATAGGAAGCCCATTCGGAGGAGTACTGGCGGATGGTGGCGGGCGCAAATCCCGAAAAAACCAGCGGCGCGGCAATAGGCTCAAGAAACGCGCCGCGCGGCAAGCCCGCGGCCTGCTGCCACTGCTCGGGCAGCGGATAACGCGGAGCGATTCCGGTTAATGGGCGCGCGGGTGCGGCGGCGTTCACGGAGTTGCGCGGACGCGCTGGAATCACCCTTATCCAAAGATGCGCGATTCGGTACGGTCGCCGCGGCTTTGCTCCCGGCTGGATCGTCACCCAGCGGCAGGCCCAGCATGTCTTCGATAGGCGTAACGCCGGCCAGCGGCTCTTTGTTAAAAATGCCGAATTTCAGCGAAAGCGCTCCGACCAGTTTTCCGTCAATGTAGACCGGGCTTCCGCTCATGCCCGCAACGACGCCGGTATGCTCGACTTTGTCGCCGTGCAATTGGACCAGGATGACCGATTGCCTGGGGCCCAGGAGATTCGGAAGGATGCCGATAACTTCCAAGTCAAATTTTTCGACTTGGTCGCCGGCAAAAATCGTGTAGGCTTCCCCCTTCATACCCGGCTTGACCTGATTGAGCGGAAGGATTTCCGGCTGGCCGGCGGCGCGCAGCAAAGGGACGCCGGGGATGACTGCCAGCGGCCAGCGCGGCCGCGACCGGGAGGCACCTCCGCGCTAATGCCGATAGGGTCCGGAATTTTCGATTGGTTAGAAGCATCGATATTGTTCCTTTTGTATCCCTTTCGCCCTGCATGACGATAAGGGACGCCGCTTGAATGCTTCCGTACGGTTGAAACCGATCAGGCCTGACCTGACATTCTACTCGCCGCGTTGCCGCGAATCAAACGGATGCTGGCGTTATTCGCGAGTTTTACTACTGGCTCCAAACTTTGGCTCGCGAGGTCTCAAACGGGTAAACGTGCACCATCCACCCGAAGATTTGCGGGTAAAACTTTCCGCCCGCTTCCGAGCAGGCTTCCGGCGTGGAAATCGATCCCGTCAGCCCGAATTTCGTCCAGTCAGCATGTGCGGCCTGGCCTTGCCTGGGCACGCAGAAATTGGTGTGCACGTGCCAGCTGGCGATACCCAGAGGCACGCGCTCGTTGAGTTGCTCGAGCGTCGCGCTGCGCGGGGCGGTATACATGGCGCCTACGAGTTCGTATCCATCCTTGGTTTTTTTGTAGAGCAGCGACGTGGGCCGCGCGGGATCGAAGGTGAAGCCCTCGAGAAACCCATTCCAATAATTGGTGAAGTGGTAGACGGTCTGGGGAAGATTGGGCATGAAAATTTTGTAGCCCTCGGCGAGCGCCACGCGGTAATCCTTGTACTTCTCGATGGATTGGCGCAGCGCCGCGGCGATCTGATCGGCGCGAGCGATGTCTTCGGGAGTTGCCGGGCGCATCGGAGTCATGCGCATGTGCGCGCCATCCATATGGTGGCCCGGTTGCATGGAGCGCATAGCGCCGGCTTCGGCGTGGTTGTCGGGAGACTTATCCGCGCCGCCGGTATTCATGCCGGGCATCCCGGGGTCCATGCCGGGCATGTCCATTGGCATGTTCATTCCTGGGGGCATTTTGTCGGTGGCGGGCGGAGATTGCTTTTGGCCCGAGGCTTGGTTCTGGGATTGTTGGCTTTGATGCTGGGGCGGGGGCGGGTTCTGAGCGGCTGAATTTTGCCAGCAAGCGGCTATCAAGAGCAAGGCCAGGAGCAGAAGAGAAGTAGGGTTAACCGGTTTGTGCATCTTCATATCCGCTAAGTAATTATACGTCGTGAGAGCCAGAAAGGTTGCTCGTAAAGATGCTTGTGAATTTGAGAGTACACCCCCAGGCACCCCTGACGGGCGTGCTTGGCCCCGGCGTCGCGGAGGTCGGCTCGTTTTCCGATTGAATTGGCCCCCTGCCCCCCGGGTAATTTTGTTAAGCATGTCAAACCACAGGAGTTAGAGGCCTTGTTTTGATATCGATATGAAAACAAGCCGGTTATGGAATACAAAGTAAGATTCTGGCGGGGGGTGCAGATCTCAGGATTTCGGGTAAGGGCGGAAGGCGCTAAAGCAAGACCTGCAAGGGGCGCAAATAGTGCCGTAGCGGGGAGCTGATTTGCGAGCGGCATGCAGCAGAGTAGCATGTTTAACTACTTTGTACATATATTATTATATGGTAATACATTCGAAGGCTCCCGCGGCCGTGTTCGAATGCCGCGGGTTTATCACCGCCCCGAACGGCAGGTCAGCGCCCGCTACGTGGGGGGGGCAGGCTTTTCGGCCATGTTAGAATTTTTGCCCGTGTCGGAACAAATTATTATTGCGCCTGCCCGAACGATAGCAGGCACCGTTGAGGTTCCTGGCGATAAGTCTATATCGCATCGCTATGCCATTCTGGCGGCGCTGGCCAAGGGCCGGAGCGAGATAGCACGTTTTTCTGCCGCGGCCGACTGCCGGAGTTCGCTCGAGTGCGTGGCGCAGCTCGGGGCGAAGGTCGAGAAAATCGCGGAGGATCGGCGCGACTTCAGGCGCCAGACCCGCGCTGCCGGCGGTGGCCATCACGGGGGCGGGGCTTGCGGGGCTGCGGCGCGCGAGCGGGCCTCTCGATGCGGGCAACTCGGGAACCACGATGCGGCTGCTGGCGGGCGTGCTCAGCGGGCAACGGTTTGATTCGACGCTGACCGGCGATGCTTCGCTGCAGCGGCGGCCCATGCGGCGCGTGATGGAACCGCTGGCGCGCATGGGGGCGCGGATCGAGGCGCGCGAGGGAAATTTTGCGCCTCTGGAGATTCGCGGCGCGGCACTGCAGGCGATTGCGTACACGCTGCCGGTGGCGAGCGCGCAGGTGAAGTCGGCGATATTGCTGGCGGGGCTGTTTGCTGACGGGGAAACGAAGATCGAGGAGCCGGTGCGCACGCGCGATCATACCGAGATCGCGCTGCGCGAGTTCGGGGCGCGCGTCAGCCGCGCGGAAATACGATAAGTATTTGCGGGCGGCCGGCACTCGAGGCGCGCCGGCTGACCGTTCCAGGGGACCTTTCGTCGGCGGTCTTTTTTCTGGCGGCGGCGCTGCTGCTTCCGGAGTCGGTGGTTCTGGCTCGCGGCGTGGGGTTGAATCCCACGCGCGCGGCGGTGCTGGAGGTGCTGGCGGGATGGGGCGCGCCGCTGAGCGTGGTCGCCGAGCGCAGCGAAGCGGGCGAGCCGGTGGGGGACGTGACCGTGCGGCATGCGCCGCTTTCGGGCGGAATCATTGCGGGAGAGGTGATCGCGGAGGTGATCGACGAGCTGCCCATGCTGGCGGCGCTGGGCCCCTACACCGAGCAGGGCGTGGAGATACGCGACGCGGGCGAACTCCGCGTGAAGGAAAGCGATCGCATCGCGGTGCTGGCGGAGAACCTGCGCCGGATGGGCGCGGTGGTCGAAGAACGGCCCGACGGGCTGCGCGTGGAAGGGCGCTCGGCGGGGCGGCTGCGCGGCGCGGAGATCGATCCGCGCGGCGATCACCGGATGGCGATGGCGTTTGCGGTGGCGGCGCTCGGAGCGGAGGGGCCGACGGTCATTCGCGACGCGGAGTGCGTGGGGATTTCTTATCCGGATTTTTTTGGGGTGCTGGAGGAGTTGGTGGTGCGGTAGGGAGAGCGACTGCGGGTACCCTGGGCTTGCGCGCAAGACGCCCAACCTCTCCCGTTTTAAGGCCAGCTTCCCGGAAGCGACCGAAGCTGTAAAAAACCCTTGACAGCACCTATCGTAATAGTAGACTCGCATTGTTAATTAGGAGTCTATGCGTGCTCTCCGCGAAACTCACCAAACTGGAACTGCAAATCATGGAGGCTCTTTGGACTAACGGCCTTTGCTCCATTCGGGAGATTCAGCAAACTTTTCCGGCAAGGAACCGCCCGGCCTATACCACCGTCCAGACCACCATCTACCGCATGGAGGCAAAAAGGAAGATCGTCCGCCGCGCGAAGCGAATCAGCAATGCGGATATTTTCGAGGCCACGGTCTCGCGCGAGGACGCCCAGGGCACGCTGATCGACGAACTGCTAGCTTTGCTTGGAGGTCGAACAAAACCGGTTATGGCGCACTTCGTGAAATCCGGAAAGCTCACACTGGATGACGTGAAAGAGGCAGAGAAGATGCTGCGCGAATTGGCTAAAAAGGACGAAACGTCATGATCCCAATCGGCCTTTGCTCCCGTCGTGGCTCATCTCTGGCAGTCAACGCTATTTGACGTCCATCGCGGCACTACTCACTTTGGCGCTGCGTCGCAATCAGGCGCGGGCGCGGTATTGGCTTTGGCTCGTGGCCTCGTACAAATTCCTGATTCCTTTTTCGTGGCTGGTTAGCATCGGCCATCTGTTTCAGTGGCGCGCGGTTCCGGGTGATCTTACCTCCTATTTTGTTGACGAACCTTCCTAGGCCGCAAGACCCAGCAGATTGATCGTCCGTCAGCGCTTCCATGGGTAATTTGGATCAGCTTGGACCTGCGGGTTTCTCGCCGTGGCCGTTAGTTGGGCCCGCGAATGTCACGAATACGCGCTATCGCCCGCACCGCCTCGCCAGTGCCCCTTGGCTTGCCGATTCCAGTTTTATCGACTGTCGTCCCTTCTTGAGCCGGGCGTGTTCGGCATCTTCCATCCGGTGCTACTGCTGCCCGAGGGCATTGCAATTCGCCTTACGCAGATCCAATTGCGCGCAGTTGTGACGCATGAACTGTGCCACGTTCGTCGGCTTGACAACCTGACAGCGACGCTTCACATGCTGGTTGAAGCGGTATTTTGGTTCCATCCACTGGTGTGGTGGTTGGGAGTGCAAATGGTGGACGAGCGAGAACGCGCCTGCGACGAAGAGGTGCTGCATGCCGGCAACCAGGCGGAGGTTTACGCAGAAACGATCCTGAAAGTCTGCGAATTTTATCTGCAGCCACCATTGACCTGCATGTCGGGCATAACTGGATCCGATCTCAAGAAACGAGTGGAGCGAATCATGAGAAACGATGTGGGAGAGAACCTGAAGATCCGTAAGAAACTCTTGCTCGCAATAGTAGGCGCGACAGCGCTGGCCCTGTCGGTGGTGGTGGGTGCCTTGACAGCACCGGCGGCTACGGCGCCGTATAGCCAGGTTTACGAAGCGGGTAAGGATGGGGTCGGCTACGCATCATGCGCCTCCTGTCCTAGTCCCAACTATTCCGATCAAGCCCTTAAGGCACGCTACGAAGGTGCGGTCACACTCCACGCGGTGATTACGGCACAAGGCCGCGCGACAAAGATCAAAGTCGTGAAGAGCCCAGGTCTGGGCCTCGATAAGCAGGCTGTCAACGTGGTGAAGCGGTGGAAATTCAAACCGGCGCTAGGACCTAACGGTAATCCTGTCGATGTGGAAACGTCCATCGACGTTACTTTCCGGCTGCCAACGAAGAAAGATTCGAGACAAGCTTCGTTCTAGCGCCTTTGCGACCCACATTCCGGGTCCTGAGAAACGGGGCGGATCCCACGCGCGCGGCGGTGCTGGAGGTGCTGGCGGGATGGGGCGCGCCGCTGAACGCGGTTGCGGAGCGCAGCGCCCCGGGGCGAGCCGGCTGGCGAGGGGCGCTCGGCGGGGCGGCTGCGCGGCGCGGAGATCGATCCCCGCGGCGATCACCGGATGGCGATGGCGTTTGCCGTGGCGGCGCTCGGAGCGGATGGGCCGACGGTCATCCGCGACGCGGAGTGCGTGGGGATTTCTTATCCGGAATTTTTTGGGGTGCTGGAGAAGTTGGTGGTGCGGTAGGGGAAGAGTTCGTCTTTAGGCGTAGCGAGTCAGCCTCAGGTGCGGCTACTTGCTGTGTTTCCGGAAAAGAATTAAGCCAAAGAGGGAGCCGAGACCGGCGGCGCCAAGTATGAAGGGGCGCGCGATGGGAATCACCAGCCAGGCAATGACCACCAGTCCGAGCGAAACGATTGCGCCGGCGCGGGTTCCGGGTATGGACACCTGGCCAAACGTACCTGGAGACGCGGGTCGTTGCCTTTCCGCCTGAAGTTTCACTTCAAGGCTCCGGATAGCCAATGCAGTACGTTTAACACGTACTGGCGATCATCGTTCCCTGGCACATTCATGCCCATTTTGCCGACGAATTCTTCAGTACCGTTGTCTTGTTTCCTGAACACTTGGGCCGTAAGCATGCCGGCCTCACCGCTTACGACGACGCGACCTCGACCCAGCGTAAAGGCGATGGCCATCGCGCGGCCGCTGACCGGCCACTTCGCCGCTGCGGATTCGCGATTCGCCTGGGCCCTTGCCGCATCATCAACGTAGAGCAGCTGCGAAGCGCTGCGGCTCGGAACCTCACCTGTGGTTGGCGAGAGCGGCAGGATCGCGGTGGCGCCTCGCGGAATGGTGACTGACTCTCCTGTGAAGGCCACCAATTTGCGCAATCGCTCGGAGTTGTCGCGGCCTCGAGTAATCGGGTGCTTGCCAAGCAAATGATTTTGTTCCGAGAAGACCAATTCGGTGGGATCGCTATCGTCAAAGTCGTCAGGATTGATGTCGAAAACGAAGCCGTTTCCGAGCGTCACACCAAAGCGCTGCGCCAGCGGAGCAGCAGCAGCGCCCAGTGGGGCGTGATCCGCGATCAAGAAAAGCGATCCGCCTCGCCGGACCCATTCATAGACGGCGTCGCACTCTGAATTCGGTGAAAGCGGGCGTGGAATTGTTGTTGTCGTTCTCCAATTTGCCCAAGGCATTCGAGATCACCAGTACATCGACACCTTGCAGGGGACCGCTGAGGAATTTCGCAGTGTTCGCGACCACGTCGTATCCATCATTCCGCAGCAAGTCGGCAAAAGGCTTGAAGCCGCCGCCTCTCGTGTGGATGTTGTTGTGGGCTTCATCGATAGCGACGCGAGGATGACTCGCGGTGTAGGCGGGATGCGCAACCGAGGCGTCAAAGTTGGGATCGGGTATTTGCTGGGCGGCCATGCCACAGACGTGGACTGCCGTGAAGGGGGTTACGAGTAGAACAGTAACGAAGAGCCAGCGATGTTCACTCATTGGTGCCCGCCTTCTTTTCGGGACTGATTCTGAGTCATGAGGCCCCCGAACAAACGAGGCTAGGTTACGTTCTGCTTTTCTTGGGCAGAAGGGGCCGTTACTGAAAGACCGGCCAGCAATCCGCCGAGGACAATGCAGATGGGCGGCAGGGTCAGCTCCATAAGGTCAAATGCAATTTGCGGGAAAAATCTCGGATTGCTCATGGCCTCAAATAGCAAGCGAATGATCCATGGGATTCCCTGCAGGTTCCAAAGCAGGACGGACGCGGAGAATGCCAATAGCATAAATGCGGAGTGCAGCCGGTGGTGGCTGGCTAAGAACCAGCCACTGGCGATCCAGATTGGCATCCAGAAGATCAGCCATGTAAGAGGGACGCCAGTGGCTCTGCCCAAATGCGTCACGCAGTTGAAAGTCGAGATTAAAACGGCTTAGCAATCGGAGAGAAATGAAGCGAAACATGAAGAAGGCCAACCAGCCGGTAAGCACGGCCCTGATCGCGAGCAAAATGTGGCCGCGGACTTCCTTGCAAAATGACAGTACGATTGCTGCGAGCACCTGCCGCCAATACCACGCCTTGGAACGGCTGCGGCCGTAGCATTCCACCAGATCCCCAATCAGGGATTCACTCTCGTCACCTGTGTACAGGCGCTCCAACAACCAGGTCGCAACGATGGGCGGATTTGCAGCTCTCATACCGGCCGTCCTTCCAATTGGGGCAGACCCTGCCATAGATTTTTCAACGCCCGTTGCGTTTCGCGCACCTCGCGCAATCCCTTAGCAGTCACGCGGAAATATCTTTTTGCCCTTCCGCCGCGTTCTGGCGTGGGCTCGCCGAGACTCGAAAGCACGAAGCCCTTTCCTTCCAGCCGTTCCAAGGCGGCGTAGACGCTGCCAAGCGCCACTTCGCGCCTGCCTTTCTCCTCGATTTCTTGAGAAATGGGCAGGCCATAGGCGTTTTCGCCGAGGCGAATCAAAGCGAGCATCACCATCAGTTCGAAATTTCCAAGATGGTCGCGTTTAGTCATATATTCAATTATAGTGAACAAATCAAGATTTGTAAATTGCGAAAATGCGTTTGGGGTTCTGGTAAGGCTCTTAAGAATGCTTCAACGGGCTAGCAGCAACCGGTAAAACCAATCCGGAGCATGGTCGAAAAACAGCAGGCCCAAGAACATCAGGAATATGGCGGCCAGGCAATAGAGTGCGATTTCCAGCCAAAATTCAATGGGGTTGGCGGACCTAAGGAGGGTCCTTCTGGCGAACATTCTTGAACTGGTCACAACCTGGCCTCTCGAGACCGCTCGCACGGTCATCGCGATCGCGCAGGCTGCTGCGGCAAACGGAAAAAACATTATGAGATCAATCGTCAGTCGTGCGAAGGAGCTCATGATATTCACTTGATGTTTGGCCAAATCCGCCTGACCACAACCAGGCAACGCTCCATCGCGTCCTCCAACTCCGCACCGGGCTCATGGGTGGTTCTTTGAAATGTCAGAATCTTCAAACCAAGTTCACCGATCAACTCGGACCCGGTAGTCCAAGCAACTCGATGTAGAAGAGTATCCAACTCCTGGGCTGTGGCCGTATGTCCGGCAGCCTGAAGGTGGCGGAGCAGTTCCTCGAAGCACTCGTAGTCGATCTGCGATCTGGGACTCATTATTTGGCCTATCACCAGAGTAGGCGAGGCATGGCAGCGACAGGTTGCTAACGATATTGGTCCTTGTCCTACTGTATACACCACCGGCTCGATGTTTACCGGGCAACGATCTCAGCCGTGGTTATCTTCATATTGTTCGTCGCTGACCTTTTCGAGCCAGTCGACGGCCTTTCCGTCGAGCTGTTCCTGGATGGCGATGTGGGTCATGGCGGTGGTTGGCGTGGCACCGTGCCAATGCTTCTCACCGGGCGCGAACCAGATCACATCACCCGGCCGAATTACCTCGATCGGTTCTGCCCAGCGCTGGGCCAGGCCGCAGCCGGCGGTCACGATCAAGGTTTGACCCAACGGGTGGGTGTGCCACGCGGTCCGAGCACCGGGCTCAAACGTGACGCTCGCGCCGAGCGCGCGTGCCGGGAAGTTTGCCTGGAACAAAGGGTCGATACGCACGGTGCCGGTAAAGTACTCGGCAGGTCCTTTACCGGAAGGCTGTGAGCCACTTCTTTTGATGTCCATTTTCTGAATTCCTTTAGTTGACGGTTGCACTCGTTAGAGCCTTCGGGGGCCTTATGGTACCGCCGACTGGTAATAAACGGGGATTATCGAAAGATGGCCGGACGCGAAGGGCTTTTCTGCAGCATCTTTTCCGCAGCTTTAGGGGATCGCGATCAGCAGACCGGCGCTTATGCCAACCGATTGGTCATGGCCTCGCCCAAAGCTGTAATCGTAAGCCGGTTCGAGATACCAGCCGAATTTATGCTTCGCGGAGGGCCAGAACATAAAATCGAGCGCTGCTTCGGCGCCGAGTGAGTTTGTCCTCGTGCCGTATCCGCTGGTATGAATCCACTCCGGGCCGACGCCGGCCATAAACTCCACTTTGCGCGAAAGGGTCCAAGGCTTCTTGAACAGAAGATCAGTGTCCCATTCTGTCGAGTGACGGCCGAAAAAGGGCGTAACGCCGGCCTCCAGTTCCAGCCAGTGCTCTATCGGGGTAACTTCAACGGCAAGATTGGGGCCAAAGCTCGGTGTGCCGTCGGTGAGGCTCAGGCCCGCAGCGCCTCCGAGTTCGAGGATGGCGGCAGGCTCCTTATCGGCAGGCACTTTATCGGGCGACTCCTTATGGGGCGATTGGGCGAAGGCGTTTCCAGAGCAGAGAAGCAGAGACGCTATCAACGCAGCGTATCTTGTCCGGTTCACTGAGGACTCCAGCGGCTCGGTGCGATGGTACAGACTCTGAGCATTCTTGGGGGCGGCGTCAAGCTTGGCAGGCCAGTTCCGCTACATGAATTTATTGGGAGTTAACCGCTTTGCCGGGCGCCGAGCTTAGAGTTCCGGCTGCAACGTTGGAAACGGATCGCTACTTGGGATGCTCGTCGACACCGAACGAAGGTTTGCTGACAAGATCCATATAATGGAGCATCTCGGAGGGCACGCAGATCTGCTCTTCCTCTTCCTGATCGGGAATCCACCTGTATTGGTTCTTCGAGAGGGCAAAAGGCTTGGTGTAGAGGGTGGGATCGTCGACTGTAACAGTCATCTGCATGTGGTTATGGTCGGTGCGAGTGTAGCGTTCTTCTATCACCGCGTTGACGGTATGCGGATGGCCGTTTTTGTCGAGCCAAGTTTGATCGCTCACGCCGGTCGTATCGATCACCAGCGTGTTATCCCCGTCCCAGTGGCCTACGGAATATCCATACCAGCGGGACGGCAGTCCATCCTTGGTGTCGAATTTCTTTGGCAATTCATGCTTCCCGTCCATCCAGACGTACCGCCATATCCTTTGATACTCGTGCAGCACGGCAATCCTGTCGGGCATGGTGGCAAACGAAATGCCTGCCAAAGATCCGGAGCCCTCCAGATTGCGTGGAGTGCCCAGTGGATCACACGTGTTCCCCGGGTCATTGGAATTGCCTGTGCCGGCCTCGGGCTCGGAATGATTGAGGGCGGCGAGCTTCTGGCCGAGCGGCGTGAGAGGGGGAACTGGTAAACGCGTGGGCACCAGGTTCCCGGCCCAAGACCCATTCAGATCGTGGACGGGCGCGGGTCCGCCGGGGGTCGGATCAGTCTTCAACCTGTTTCCGTTGTATAGGCTGCCCTTGGAGCCGGGCTTTGACGGGTCCTGCGCCATGGCCAGCGATGAGAAAGCCAAGAGGGCTGCCAGAACAATAATCGATCGCGCGATTTCCGGCCGGACGAGTTCTGGCCGGACGGGTTTTGGCCGCAATGGCCGTACCAAGGCCTTCCGTATTTCTTTAATCCCCAGCATTTATCAGTCCTCTTGTCTTCCTAGCCGCTATTAATATTTTTGGGAGTCGCCGCCCCGAGCCCCATTCCCGCCTGCTCCTCCTTCAACCCCGGAAGTCCCGGCGCTATCCCTTAACTGCGTACCATCGGCAAGCACGACATGAGAGATACGACCGACGGGTTTACCCGTTTTGGATTGATGCAGGTAGATCGTGATTACGTCGCCGGGGGCCATGGAAACCTTGGTCCAACCTTGATTGCCGATTGCCGAAGGACTGCCTAGTTCGCCCACCCAATGTACGACGTTTCCTTTATCATCTTTAACGTCGGCCTCGATAATCGTGTGTGGATTGGCCCAGGTGTACTTGGTCACGGCTGCGTTCTTGAGAACGACTTCTTTGCTGTCATCGTAGGCAGCCGCTCCGTGATGCGCAGACATCGGCAAGCAAACGGCCAACAGGCCGACGAGCGATAAAAGTGCAATTAACCTCCTGTGCATGCAAAACTCCTTTCGTGGTTTGCACATCATACGCTTCTTCCTGGGCTTGAAACAACGGACTTGCCACCAGAGCAGTACCCAGCGAGCTAGATTAGCCAAGCCGGCGACTATGTCTAACGCTTCAGCGTAATGACGCGGCTATTCGGTTTTGACGGGTTGCGCCTTGCCGCTGGGCTTGCCATTGCTTTGGTTACTGTAGCGGAATATCCATATGGCGGTGGCCAGCGCGACGACGGTGGCGGCGAGCAGCCCAAGTTCCACCAGCGTGTTGTGGAACTGATCGGGGTGCGCCTCCGCGTCGGTGGAGGTGGCGGTAATGACCAGCATCCTGCGGATGCTGGCGATCACACCAATGATAAGGAACGGCTCGGCATTGAGGATGTGGGACTGGAGCGAGATTGCCACCGTGTAGACGATCTCCATGGTCATCATCACCAGGAGTACGGTGTTCAGGATCTCAATGGCTTTGTGCTCGATTTCGGCGGGCCCGCTGCGCACGGCTTCGTTGAGGTCGCGCATGCTCGAATAAAGGAGGAGCACGGCGACCAACACGAGCGCCACGCCGATCAGGACCAGCACAACGCTTTCCGAGGTCCCGAGGAGCCGGGCGGCGAGTGAGGTCCAGGGTTTCCGTTCGATGCGCTCGCCAAGTTTGTCGCCGCTCATCGTTTGAGCCCGCTCATGGTGATGGGAGAATAGGCGAAATCCGCCTGGCGAGCCAGCGATTTTGAGGCGTCGCGGCATGGTCAATTCGTACTCGATACGATGAATCTGACGCCGAGCAGGCGAGCGAGTGGTTCACAGCGCGCTGCCAGCCTGTTGAAACGTTAACTGGTAACGAGGCGAAGTTGTTGCGTGGCTCGCGCTTTTCGCGATACAGTCAACGTTGGCGATGGAGTTCGCCATTAACCGCCCACAGGGCTGATGACTCCTACCAAAACCAGTTAGGAGAACTCCATCGTGGCTTATCTGTGGGTAGCCTTCGGGGCAGTTGTAGGCGCCAGCGCCCGTTATTTCCTGAGCAGCTTCATTGCCGAGCTTCTACCCTCCAGCTTTCCGTACGGCACGCTGATCATCAATATCACCGGAAGCGCGTTGCTGGGGTTCTTTCTCGCTTGGACAAGCGAACGGGTGCTCATCGACCCGCGGTGGCGGTTGCTGGTCGCGGTCGGCTTCTGCGGCTCGTACACGACATTCTCAAGCTATGCTTTTGAGACGTTTGCTTTAGTGGAGCAAGGCCAGTGGTTGTTAGTGGGCTTGAACGTCATTGCCAGCAACCTGCTTGGCCTTGCTTCAGTGGTGGCAGGTGTCGCGCTGGCACGATGGTTATAGAATGGCAGACCTTATGGCCGTACAAGTAACGCTGTACCTCGCCGAAGGCGATTCCTGGCATCACCGGCCGCTGCATTTAGAAATTCTGAAGTACTTGCGCGAAGAGAATGTGGCGGGAGCGGTGGTGTTGCATTCGGTGGCTGGGTTTCTGGGCCGGAGTAAAGTGCGCACAGCTCATCTTGTCGAGGCTGGCGGTGACCTTCCCGTGGTGGTGACGTTTGTGGATACGGATGCGCATGTGAATCGCGTGCTGCCGAAGCTGCGGGAGATGGCGGCGCATCGCCTGATGGTGCGTGAAAATGTAGTTATCGAACAGGGCAGCCTGGATTGAGTAGAGACGGCATACGGCCCAAGAAACGCGATTATGGCAGTGAGGTCCTGGGCCGGTCGGATACTCGTTTAGGGCTTCGCCTGTGTCGAACTGAAGGTCTTCGCGGTGTTTCTTTATTCATTATTTTTTGTTTATTTGGCGAATTATTGCGCGACTACGAGAACCGAGAAGGTGCCGGGGACCGGCCGCGCTCGCGGCCTCGGATTCTCCGGCGTCGGCGCGGGCGCGGGACCGACATCCGCCACGGGCAGATAGACAGCGCCGGTCTTGCGGTCCAGAGCCATCGTCCGCGCGCCGGGCAGCGTCTTCACGTTTTCGACCAGCGAATACGTGTCCGGCGAGTCCTCATGGAATATCGATAGCACGCCGTCACCGCCGCCCGTTGACACGAAGATCAAGCCTTTCGCGGCGTCGAACTCCAGGGCATCCACGCCGGGGCCGATGGGCCGGGTGGCGACAATCTTTCCGTTCGTGGCATCCACTACGGCTAAAAGGCTCGGCTCAGGTGGCTGCGTTTGTCCCCCGCCCCGGCAGCCGATGAAAATGCGGTTGTGAGCGGAGTCGATATCCATGCTGCTGGGCTGAGTGCAGGTGGGCGTCAACGTCCAGGTTTCCGCCACTTTGAACGTCCGCACGTCGAGCTTGTGAAGTTTGCCGACATCCTGCATGTTCAAGAAGACGTGGCCTGCTCCGTCGGAGGCCAGGTGCTCGGTTCGACCTCCCAAGTCTTCGATGGCGCCGGCGATCTTGCCAGTCTTGGCGTCTATGGCGGTCAGGCGCTTGCTGCCACGATCAGCGGTAAAGATTAACTTGAGTTTCGCGTCGTAGATGATGCCGTTGGGATCGTCGCCGACGCGTACCTTGTCAATGACGGCGAGGGTCTTCAAATCAAAGATAGTGACCGAGCCGGGATCGGTGGCGTCTGCGAAGCCCCGCCCGAATTCGGGAGCTACCGCGACGCCGTGTGCGTCCTTCAGGCCGCTCACCTTCCCGACGACCGAGCCGGAATCGAGATCGAGCACGACGACTTCGATGCCGTGGGGAACATAGAGGCGTCGCGCTTGCGAATCCGCGGAGATGTAATCCCAGCCAGTGTCGCCGGCAATGGGGATCCGTTTGATCGTGTGATAAGCGGCCGCGGCTGCCAGCGCGAAAGCCAGGGAAGCGACGAACACCATCCCGCGGGTTGTCCACCCAAAGATATACGGTTTTTTCATCCACAACTCTTCATACGGAGCTACGTCACACGGAGCTACGTCCCACCGTCGGGAGTATACACATGTCTGTTTCCAGATCAATGCCGGGCAGAACTGCGCAAGGGGGGCGGTTTTTCTTTTTTTATTTCACCTGAGCCAATCTCGATCACACAAGTGACTGCACCCGGTGCGGAGCCCGACGAGGATCAGAGGTAGGGACGCATGTAGTCGTGGGCGCGGGCGAGGAGTCCCTGGCCTAGCTCGGTGAGTTGACCGTGGGAACAAACCTCCTCGTACCCCTGACGGAATGACTTGACGTGGTTGGCGGAGGCGGCCTGAGCCTCTTCGACCTGAGCCGGAGAGAGCATGCCGGAGGCCAGAAGGCGCGAGAGGACATAGTGCATGCGCGCGGTGACGTAGGTCGCGTGGAAGATGCCGTCCATGGGGCGAAGATCGGGGCGCAGTGGAGAATGGTAACGCTCTTCGTCAGGGTTCCGAACGAGCGGACTATCGAGAGCGGCGGCAAAAAGGTGCATGTGCGAACTCTCGTGGGCCAGAGTTTGCGCGACTTCCAGGGCAGTCTGGTGACCTTCAGCGTTAAGAACGACTGTTCCCCAGAGATAAAACGAAGAGATACCGTGAAACACGAGGTTGTCGCCAACTCCTCCGCGCGCGAAGACGACTTCGGCCAGCAGGGAGCGGATCTCGCCGGAGACGTCGGGAGCGCCAGCGTCCATTAGGGCGAACGCGTCGCGGGTGATGGCGGCGATACGGGTGAACTCGTCTGAGGTCAAGGGATGCAGATGCATCGGTGTTTCCGGATCCATATCGGCCCAGCGGGTGTAGCGCGCGCTATTGCCAAGGCCGAGATATTCGTCGGTGAGATTGTAGGAGGGGACTGACTCCGAACACTCCGCGTTCACAAGTTGTGCGAAAAGATGGGAGACAGCAGCGATGTCGTCTTCATCCGCGGCCACAAGCATTTCATGATAAATGGCAAAGAAGCGCGGAGAGATTTTATCCAAGTGAGCTATGGAATCGAGAAAGGCGGCCAGCCGGGTATCGTCAATATCCGCAACCGCTGAGCTGGCGGCGGCGATTTGGCGGAAGCTTTCGGCCAGGCGATCCTGTTTCGAGTGGGAAGCGAAGTGTTCGCGCATCATTTGGTGGTGGAGGATAGCTGGATCGTGAAGTATGGGAAGGAGGGTGTGAAGCTTCCCGAGGAGTACAAGGTATACGAACAGGAGTTCGTAAAGGGGAACTGGAACGCGGATATTTTACGCCGCGTTTTTGAGATGGCCGGCATTGAATATGGGCGGGCAGATTGGGGAATTGTGGGAGGAAAAGTACAGGTGTACGAGATCAACACGAATCCGCAGATATCGGCTGATCCCGGGAGCACCAATCCTACCAGGCGGGCTACCGTGGCGATGTCGACAAGAAAACTGTGCGATAGTTTAGCGGCGCTGGAAAATGGAACGAGCAAGGGGACGGTGAACCTCGAGGGGAAGCTATTGGCGGAATGGCGAAAAGGAAAGAAGTGGTACGAGCGAGCGGAGCGGAGGCCGTGAGCTCTGCCCTGAAGGAAAAACGCCAAAATTAGTACGGTTGTGGAATCCTCCGGAATCGGGACAAAGCCCACCTACCTATATCGAAGCGCTCAAGACCGCAGAAGTAGAGCCGACGCTCCACCGTGAAGCACAGCTACTCTATTCATGTTACGAGGAATGCGGCCTTTGTCCATATGAGGAACTATTTACTCGGGAGGGCGGGAACTCTGTAGCTCGGGAGCGTTTGGCAGTGGTTTATCGGTTTCGGTTGCCGGCACATTCAGAACAAACGAGCAGGACCGAGAAGAGCGGCGGTGGCGCCCCTGTCGACGCCATGGTCCGGTTCCGGTTGACGCGACGGGCGGGGAGGACTAGGCTTTCGGCGAAGGAAATCTGCAAAACGGAAAATCTCAACTTATAGGCTTCTTAATAGGCTCTGAAAGGGAAACATACGATGAAATACCGTCGCTTACACCGTGTCAAAGCCGGCTCCGCCGGAGCGCTGAGGGCAGCCACGGCGCTGGTGGCTTCTTTGGCTTTCGCCAGTGGTTGGTTGCTCGCGGCTTTGCCGCAGAACTCGGCGGCTCCGAAAGCGCCGCAACAGCCCACAGGCCAACAAAGCGCGCCCAAGACGGGGACGAGCGCCAGCGGACGGCCCGCGCAGAGCGTTCCGCACGTGATGAACAACCAGGATGTCGTCCAGATGGTGCGGGCCAAGATTTCCGATGACGTTGTTGTCGCCAAGATCAAGCAATCCAAGACGAAATTTGACACATCGGTGCAGGGACTGGTGACGCTCAAGCAGGCTGGGGTGAGTGACGGAGTAATTTCCGTGATGATGAGTGCGGGAACAAACCAACCAGAAGCCGGCGGCAAACCGGCGGCTGCCAATAGTGCGGCGTCAGGGGCTAAGTCCGGGCCTCCGGCCGCCCCGCTGCTGCCGCCTTCCAATAACACCAAGGACGTGGTGCCTACCAACGCGGGGACGGCCGCCGCTCGCGCCGCTGCGCCACCGAAGCCGGTGATCGTCAATGAAGCGCCGGCAAACTATGGAATGTACATCGTGGAAAATGGGAAGTTGACGCCGCTCGGCCGGACCGAGACAAAGGTGCAGGTGAGCAAGTTCCGTTCTTTGCTCAAGGGCTATGTCCCGTTCGTGCGGCAGAAGGTCGATATCAACATCCCGGGCGCGCACTCGACCAGCCGGTTCGAAACCACGCGGCCCACCTTCTACGCGTACTTCCCGCCCAGCCGTGACGTGAGCAAATTCAAACTCCTGCAATGCAAGATTACCGGGCAGAACTTCGATCAGCGCACGGTGGCTAATGCCTCGATCATGTTCAGTACCGAACAGAATCAAGACGAAGTGCTGCTGGATATCGGCCCAACCAGTGTGAAAGATTTCTACCGCATCTTCCCTCGTGAGGATCTCCCGGGCGGTGAATTTGGTTTTGTGGAGGGAGATACCGGCAGCAAGTCCGCCTCGAATATTGAGATTCTGGACGTTTACGACTTTGGGGTGGACCGCAAGGAAGAAAAACTGAGCCTCGTGGATTATCTGAATACTCTGCCGCCCGCGCACGTTGCCGATTCCGCTTTCCTTTCGATGACGAAAGAGGATGCCCAAAAAATCGTCATGGACCGCGAGGGGAAGACCGGCGTCACCGGAAGCATGCTGGGATGGTTCAAACGGCAGTACGCCTCGCTCGACGTCTATTGGGCCGACCCGCAGTTTGCGGGCGCATTTGCGCGGCTGGAGATGCTCGACCGCCAACTGACAACCGAACAGGCCGCCAAACTTTTCTCTCTGCTGCTGAGCCCTGACGGCAGCCAGTACTACGTCGTGGTGTCTATCGGAGGAAAAGTCGGGTCGGGGCGCCTGATCGGCGCAAACGAAGGGGAACGGCTGATGCGGCCCTTCGATGCGTCGCTATCGAACAACAAAAACAACAAGGATGTGGTTCCGGCAAAGCATCTGGAATTCATCGGCGGATACGCGGGCGTGTGGAAGGTGGCATTCGACCAGAACAGCATCCGGGGACCGATACTGAACCCCGACGCACAGGAACTGGTGTTTGAGTCGCGCCTGAACCAGAATCTCGAGTTCAAAGCGTCATTTGAAATGGCCAAGATCAACTCGACGGTGGGTGCTGGAGCAAACGGCGGCGCACCTGCCCCGGCAAACGGGAAGTGACGTGCCGGCGTTGCTGAAGCGGCTGGCGCCAAAAGGGTGCTTCGTTGGCGGTGATGTTCACCGCCAGGCTCCGGTTCCCGCTGATAAGTGAGCCCAGCCGTTGTTCCGATCGGAGCCGTTCGTGGCGGTGTCTTTCTTATCCGCCTGTTTGCCCCAGGTCCAATACAGCCCCAGGTAGGCGTAATTTTCGCGCTGCCCCGCGATGGTGTGGCCATAGCAAAACAGCAGCTGAAAACCGGGATCGCGAAATTTGTAATAGCCGCCGATGTCCAGCAAGAGAGCCGATCTGGTCTGGGGCGTCGCTAAACCTTCCGCGCCGTGATAGAACGCCTCGGTGCCGAGCGTCAGCTTTTTGCCCAGGTCGCGTTGCACCAGCCAACCGGCATACGGAAAATTGCGATAACCGTCCACGTGGTTGAAGAGCGTCGCTCCGGCGCCGCCATAGGTGGTCCACGGGCCAAAACTCTTCTGCACCCAGAGGGGCACCTTGTACCAGGTTTTGCCGACTCCCAAGCCCCTTGCCGCGCTTCCACTGGGCAGTTCGAACATCGTGAACGTGCCAATTTGCGGGCGACGCTTCGTTTCCTGTACGAACCGGAATTTGATTCCGGTTTCAATGTCGCCCAGGCCGAACGCACTGGGGCCGGCCCCCGCAGGCGCAAATCTCGGATTGTTCGAGGGTAGTATGGCCGCCAAGGGGACGATGATATGCAGGTGGACGTTGGGAATAGCCCCCCAGTTAAACTCCACGGCAGGCCCCGACGTATCCATTTCTACCGGCGTGCCGTCGGCGTTGGCAAACGTATAGAATTCGTAGTTCTTGTAATCGATGGGCTCGGGATCGTCGGTCTGAAACGGAGGGCCGGCCCAGGTGGAAGCTGTACCAAGGAGAATTGCCAGAAACAAAAATACGGATATGGCCTTCATCGATAGCTCTCCTTAAGCATTTCCCAACTTCCCCTTGGCCACATGTTCATCTCCTCTTTAGTGGCCTTCGATGAGTTCCCCGAAAAGTTCCCGAACCTTCGATTTCGCGCTCTTGAGCGCCCGGCGTCCGAGTGGCGTCGCGCGATAAACCCTGCGGAGGGACTTTCCGTTGCGCACCTGCGTGGAGCGCAGATAGCCCTTTGTTTCCAGGCCATGCAGAAGCGGATATAGCGTGCCCATACTGATGTGATAACCATGACGGCCGAGTTCCTCCGCCATCCCCAAGCCGAAAAGAGGACCTTCCACCGCGTGATGGAGGATATGCAGCCGGATCAGTCCGGCGTAAAGATCGCGGTCGTCCACAGTTGTGTCTTTCTATATCAGTATTCGATAGCGAATATCAACTATGAAAGGAGCGCTTGGTAAGCGCGGCCGTCAGTAGGACCCCGGAGTGTTGCCGACGGCTTGCGGTTGGGGCGCGCCTTGAAGCAGTTCGAATCTCTCCGGCTGGCAACACGCGGAGCTGAGCCGCGCAATATCGTGCTGCATCTCCGGCTTGCGCGCCAGGTTTTTGACCGTCTCCTGCAGGATCGCAGCGGCAGTTTCGTCGCGGGGCGTTGCCAGTCTGTAGTGCATCCACTTCCCATCCCGCCTTGCGGTTACGATGCCAGCCCTGCGCAGATACGCCAAGTGGCGGGAAATTTTCGGCTGGCTCAATCCCAAGATTTGAACAAAGTAGCAGACGCAAATCTCGCGAGTGCCAATCAGGTTGAGTAGCCGCAAGCGCGTGGGATCGGCCAGGGCGCGAAACAGACGCGCGATCGGCAGGGTGGCAGGGGACTTGGGCATACTTGAGTATAGCATTACATATGCCTTGACATATATACGCGGCGACGCGTAGGCTTAACATATGCGCATGAACAGATATGACATGCGGGAGAGAAACGATGACCACCAAAGTGGTAAAAGCCTTGAAGGCCCACGTGGCCCTGCAGGTGAGAAATGTGGAACAGAGCGCCGCGTTCTATCGCCAGCTCTTTGGCATCGAACCGTCGAAGGTCCGCCCCGGCTACGCCAAGTTTGAAGTCAGCAACCCGCCGCTCAACTTCACTCTGAACGAGACGGCCTCCACTGAGCACGGCGCGCTCTCGCATTTAGGCATTCAAGTCCGTTCCACCGGAGAGGTGCTGGCGGTGCGCGCGCGATGGAGGCGAGAAGGTCTGGTGACGCGCGATGAGATGAAGACGGACTGCTGCTATGCCTTGCAGGACAAGACGTGGGTGCGCGACCCGGACGGAAACGACTGGGAGGTATTTGCCGTACTAGACGACAAATTGCCGGAGCAGAGCGACGAAGAACCATCCTATAGCGTGCGGGCCTGTTGCGCGCCGGCCTGCTGCGCTCCTGGCGAAAAAGGCTGAGGGTGATGCCGCACTACAATGTTTTGTTTCTCTGCACGGGAAATTCGGCTCGTTCCATCTTTGGAGAGGCCATCCTCAACTACAGAGGAGGTCCCAACTTTACTGCCTACAGTGCCGGCAGTCATCCGGCCGGTTCTGTCCATCGGCAGACATTGAAACAGATAGCCAGCGCCCGGCTTTCGACCGCAGGGTTACGAAGCAAAAGCTGGGATGAGTTTGCCAGGCCCGATGCTCCGAAGATGGACTTCGTGTTCACGGTGTGCGACAACGCCGCGAAGGAAGTCTGCCCTTTGTGGCCGGGCCAGCCCTTGACCGCGCATTGGGGCGTGCCTGACCCCGCGGCTATCACCGGAACACCGGAAGTAGTCGAGCGTGCTTTCAGGGAGGCATTCACAATCCTCCAACGCAGAATTGAACTGTTCCTGTGCTTGCCGCTGGGCAGACTTAACAAGCTTGCCGTCCAAAAGGAAATTGACCGGATAGGCAAGCAATGACAGCCTCGCTTCCCCGTCGCGCCACTGCGGAATTCTTGGGAACCGCGTTTCTTGTGGCAGCCGTAGTGGGCTCGGGAATCATGGGAGAACGGCTGGCAGGCGGCAACGTCGCCCTGGCGCTGCTGGCTAACACAGTGGCCACCGGGGCGGCACTGGTAGCGTTGATTTTGACTTTTGGGCCAATTTCCGGCGCTCATTTTAATCCGGCAGTTACCATTGCAGATGCATTTGAAGGCGGCATCCCGTGGCCGGAGGCTCCGGCGTACGTCGGAGTTCAGACTACAGGAGCAATCGTTGGAGCGATGGCGGCACACTTAATGTTTGGGCTGCCGTTGGTTTCACTATCGCGCCATAGTCGAAGCGGAGCTGCACAAGTATTCAGCGAATTCGTGGCGACGCTGGGCCTACTCTCGGTCATTTGGGGTTGTTCCAGGCTGCGATCCAACGCTGTTCCATTTGCGGTCGGGGCGTATATCACGGCAGCCTATTGGTTCACCGGGTCTACTTCCTTTGCGAATCCGGCCGTTACTGTTGCGCGGTGCCTCAGTGACACGTTCGCAGGCATCCGGCCGAGAGACGTTCCGTTGTTTGTGTTGGCGCAACTCCTCGGAGCGATGGTGGCGACGTTGCTCTTCCGATGGCTGGTTCCTGGCCTAAGAGTGCGTGCCAAAGAAATTCTGCTGGCTCATGATTCTGAACCAAGCTGACGCGTGGCCGGCAGGGCCGAATCCGAATAGATGCTGCGCGGCCATTCCTTGACACCTGTTGTCTTACACAGTTACGCTCCCCATCCGATGTCGGGCCCGTGGCGAAAAATTCTGTTCGCGATCCTAACGCTGGCCGTGCTGGCTCTGCTCGTTATTTACTCGCGGGGCGCGATACACGGGCAATTCAACTGGCCGCGGCTGGCGCGAGCGCTAAAGGCGGCGCGGCTCAGTTACCTGATTTTGTCAGTAGCCGCGATGTTTGCCGCCTACGCGATACGCGCGCTGCGCTGGCAGGTGTTTTGCCGCTCGCTGGGCCGCTGCTCGTTTCTGAGCGTGTACAACGGGACATTGATGGGCTATGCCGGGTTGTTCGTGCTGGGCCGCGCGGGCGAGCCTATACGTCCGTTATTGCTGGCGCGTAAGTGCCGCTTCACGATTTCGAGCATGTTCGGCATTTGGCTGCTGGAGCGCTTATTTGACCTGGGCGCGACGGCGGTGCTGCTGGGGCTGAGCTTGCTGCTGCCGTCCCGGATGCTCGCGACCGGTGCGGGCACCGACTGGCAAGCGAAATTCCGTGTGACGGGGGTTTTCCTGCTCGCGGGCGTGGCCGGCCTGCTGGCACTGGTGGTTTACTTTCGCGTGCACGGGGCCGGGGCGATGGATCGGCAGCTGGCCAGATGGCGCGCGCGAGAAGGCTGGCGCAGCCGGCTGGCGCTGCAATTCGGCGAGTTCATTGCAGGGCTGCAGGCGATCCGCAGCATAGGGGATTTGGTCCTGGCGCTGGCTTATTCGGCGGCGCATTGGGGGCTTATCGCCGTGGTGTATCTTTGGATCGCGCAAAGCTTCGGAGGGCAGCTGGCCGAAATTGATTTTCGCGGTGCGCTGCTCGTGCTCATTTTCACGCTGGTTGGTTCCACGGTGCAGCTACCCGGCGTGGGCGGGGGAACACAAGTGCTGGCATTTATCGCGTTTACGCAACTTTTTGGGATCGAACAAGAGCCTGCCGCAGCCGCGGCCATCGTGCTTTGGTTGATCTCTTTTGCCGCGGTAACTGCGGTGGGCGTTCCGCTGCTGATTCACGAGGGATGGTCGATGGCCGATTTGCGGCGCCTGGCGCGCTCCGAAGCGGAGAACGAAAACGCCGGAACGCACATCAGCGCGGCCGCGGACACTCCCAGCGGAGAGGCCGCGGCTCCGGAAGTGGACCGCGGCGGAGATTCGACGCGGTGAAATGCCCCTTCTGCTCTTTCAGCGACGACAAAGTAATTGATTCGCGCGAAGGCCGCGCAGGCGATCTGATTCGGCGGCGGCGGGAGTGCCTTAAGTGCGGCCGCCGCTTCACGACGTACGAACGCATCGATGAAATCCCCTACATGGTGATCAAAAAGGATGGCCGCCGCGAGCGGTTTGACCGGCAGAAAATCCTGCAGGGCCTGCTCAAATCCTGCGAGAAACGCCCGGTAGGCACGCAAAAGCTCGAGGCCCTGGTGGACGAGGTGGAGCGGTTCGTGCACGACGCGCCCGAGCGCGAACGGACCACGACGGAAATCGGAGGCCTGTTGATGACCCGCTTGAAAAAATTGGATAAGGTGGCCTACGTCCGCTTCGCCTCGGTCTATCTCGATTTCAAGGATGTGAAGGAATTCATGGCCGAGTTGAAGGGCTTGCTGAGCGACCGCGCACGCAAATGAAGAGGTCGTGACCGCTCATCAAGACTGGGTTGACGTGCAGAGTTATTATCGAGCGCCTAGGCAGAGGCCGCGCTACCGGAGGAGGCGGCCGTCAATCGCGGGCAACCGGAACGGCTAGCGGAATTCGGCCGGGAGCCAGACGCCAGCGGTGAAGGCCTTGATCCGGGTGAAGCCGATCTTCTCGTAGAGGCGCACGGCGCGTTCATTCGCGGCGGTAACCGTGAGCGAGAGGCCGGTGAATTGGCGCGCCCGGAGCGCCGCGATGGTAGCGGAAACCAGCCGCCGGCCAAGACCGCGTCCCTGATAACCGGGCATGACGCAGATCTGCGTGGCGTGGGCCACCCGAGGCGCTACGGCTGATGTAAGTACCACGCCAAGCAATTCGTGACTGTGCGGCGCGCGCAATACGAACGAGGCGTGCTCCTGAAATTGTCCGCACCCCGGCAGCACGATGATATTTTTGAGAAATTTTAGCGCGCCCGACTCGCTGCGATACTGGTCGTTGATTTGCCCATCCATGTGATTGGCATAGGCCAGTTGAATCAGCCGCGCGCAAGCTCCAAAGTAGCGGTTGTCCCACCGTTCGAGCGCCAGCCCCGGCGACGGGGCGGGCATGGGAGCCGCCGAGGCCGTCGTGGCCGCCGCGGCGTGGGCCCCCGGAGCAGCGTCGCCTCGTTCCCGCAGGTCAAGCAGCATAAATTGCCGCGGGAACAAGCGAAAGTTCTCGCACGCCAGGGCTTCATCAAAGTCGCAGCCAAAGGGCACCAGTTGAGCCTCGATGCGCTCGATGCGCGGGATCGCGCGCAGCGTCTCGAGTATGCTCGCGAGCAAGTCGCGGGCGAGCGCCAACTGTGGATGGGCGGGGGACACATACAGTCCGCCGAGCAATCCCTTGTGCTCTTCAAGAACGTAGAACGCGTATCCCACGGCGCGGCCATTCTCGATCGCGGCGCATCCCGCGAGCGATTTCGCGTCCACGAATTTTTTGATCAGCTCGAGAGAAGAGCGATAGTCCCAGTACAGCTCTTCGCGCCAATGCTGCGCCTCTTCCGCGAGCAGCGGTTCAATCTGGCGTGAGGTGATTTGGCGTAAATCTACGATGGGCATAGGAAGATGGGGATGATGGCCGCCACCGTGCCGTCCGAAGTTGGACCGAAATTCGCCACCGCGTTCGCGCGCGTCCTCTGATACATAAAAATATAACAGGACCCCTGTGAGTACATGATACCGCTGCAAGCACGCGCCGGGGGGCCTCGCTTTTGCGAGGCGCTCGGAATTGGTTCGGTTCGGTGCCGAATGCGCGTTTGAAAGACGCCGAGCGGCGGAGCGCATGACACAAATAGCAGGGGCCCGTATGCCGGCCTGTATAATGGTCAATATAATAGTCAAGATGGGCACGGGGTGGCGCGAGGGAGGTTACCGTGAGATTTAGCCCGAACTTGGGAGCGAAGCTTTCCGGAAATAGGAGTGGCTGGCCGGCACGAAGTGCTGGGCCGCTTTGCGCGTTGGTGATTACAATTTTGGCGGCCGCGCCCGGTGGGGCGCAGGACCGCATGCCGGCAATCCCCGCCGACAAAATGAGCGCCGCGCAAAAAAATGCTGCGGCGGAACTGGCCGCCGGTCCGCGCGGGGGATTGAACGGGCCCTTCGTCCCGCTGCTGCGGAGCCCCGAATTCATGAGCCGGCTGCAGAAGATGGGGGAATATCTGCGATACAACAGCAGCCTGGGACCTAAGCTGAACGAATTCGTGATCCTGCTGACGGCGCGGGAATGGACTCAACAGTACGAGTACAGCGTGCACGCTCCGCTGGCTCTGAAGGCGGGGCTGAAGCCGGAAATCATCGCCGCGGTCACCCAGGGACGCCGTCCTGACAGCATGGCGACGGATGAAGAAATCGTCTACGACTTTTGCACGGAACTGCGCGAGCATCGCAGCGTGAGCGACGCGACTTATGCACGGGCGGTCGGCCGGTTTGGCGAGCAGGGCGTGATCGATATGACCGGCGTCGTCGGCTACTACTCGATGCTGGCCATGATCATGAGCGTGGCGCGCACCCCGGTCGAGTCGGGGACGGCGCCGCCCCTGCCCCTATTCACCCACTAGCGTCGAGAGGCCCATGTGGAACTCGTATGCCGCCGCGTTCGCCGGTGAGGGCGTAAGAAGGCGGGCAACGGCGTGGCTGCTGCGGCTGGGAGGGATAGGCCTGATTCCGCTGGGCCTGCTTGATAACTCGGTGGTGCCGGTGCCGGGGAGCATGGATGTGTTTACGATCGTGCTGGCCGCGCGACAGCGCCAGTGGTGGCTGTATTACGCGATCATGGCCACGGTGGGATCGGTAATCGGCGGATATCTGACCTATCAGATCGGGCGGACAGAAGGAGAGGGAACCGCGCGGAGAGTATCGAAAGCTCGCATGGAGCGCGTCGGCGCGCGGTTCAAGCGCTGGGGTTTTGGGGCTATCGCGATTCCCGCGATGCTGCCCCCACCGATGCCCATGGTGCCTTTCCTGCTGGCGGCAGGAGCTGCAAAGTATCCGCGCATTAAATTTCTAGTGGCGCTCGCGCTGGGGCGAGCCGTGCGGTACACGCTATTGGCTTTCCTGGGGGCGTGGTACGGGCGGCGCGTATTAGGATTAATCTCGGGATTTGGGCATCCCATTCTGCTGGCAGTGATTGTGGGAGTAATCGTCCTGGGTGGATTGGCGGCGATGTTCCTGGTGAAGGGGAAAGCCGCCCGGCGCACAGCGTAACCATTTCCCCACATATACCGATAATTCCGCTTACGTAAGGCGTTCAGCCGATGCCTCGGGGCCGGCGACAACCTTCGCGTTTCGCGCGATAAATCATCGAAGGTTGCGGCCTGCGCTCGGGGGCTGGTGTACCCTAATACTTCGTCGGTTGTAGTAACCCGGCGATGTGCCGATGAACCCCAAAATCACAGCATTCCTGCTACGGATGGTCGCGGCCGCGATCATATTGGCGGCTGCGATCTATGTGTTTGATTACCTTTGGCTGCGCTACCGAATGGCGTTTAAGGGTGGTGGAGACGCATTCGGATCCGTGGCGGTGCAGTCTCTTCTGGCGGTTCCGCTCAAGGGCGGGAAGATCGAATACGATGTGGACCAGGCGGCGTCGGGAAAGAGCCAGCCATGCGTCCATTCGTTATTTGCACATTCGGGCTATAGCCCGTGCTGGTACGTGAGGCGCGAGAATCGCAGTCCGATCCCCATGGTTTTGCTGCCCTGGTTTCGATAAGGCAAGCCAAAAAAAACCGGCGCCGCTGCGAGTAAAGCCCGCCGGTTTTTTTCAAGAAAACGGACTTCAGAACGAAAAACGTGCTCCAATCTGCAATTGCCGGGCCCCGTACAGGGTGGTCGATGTGGTTGTCGGCGTTTGGAACGTGGGCGAGGGAACCAGGCAAGTGTTGGCATGCCCGGCGCAAACTCCGGTTCCCGCGTTTACGAAGGTGTATGCGTTGGTGTTTACCTGCGAAATGATGGTGCTGTTGAACAAATTAAACGCCTCCCCGCGAATCTCGAAACTGTAGTGCTCCCGGAAAGTAAACGCGCGCGAGATGCGGAAATCGACGTTTGTAAAGTGGGGAAGGTTGAAGGAGTTGCGCGGCAGGAACGATACGCGGCCGCCGATCGCGCTGGCGTTGGTGCCGATGACTGCACCCGTCTCGCCTCCGTTAATTCCCCCGGGTTGAGGTGCGGTTGTACTGATGTAGGCGCTGTAGGGCTGGCCCGAACCGGCCGTAACGATGCCGGAGAGGGTCCACCCGTAGGCAAATTCACGTACCGAGCGGTTGCTGAGATTTCTGCCGTAAGAGGGCGACCAAACGACGCTGCCAACAAAGCGGTTACGTTGGTCCAGATCGGAATGAGCGTAGTCCTCCTTGAGGTTATTGGGATCGAGCACGCCATCATTTCCGAAGAACGTGCCGCTGTTGAGCGCCGTGTTCGTTCCGCCGCTGATCTCGCCATCATCCATGGCTCGGCTCAAGGTGTAATTGGCGAGTAATTCCACGCCGTGGCTCATCGGCTTGCGTAACGAGAGAACCATCGCGTGATACCACGAATTGACGACGCTGTACTGCGTCTCGATGATGCCCGTGCTCGTGTTTCCCGGAACGCGTGAGGTGTAAAACGGCACGGTGGTGGTTTGGGTGGTGGCCGCTCCGGCGGTATTACTGGCGAGGACATCGTAACTTCTCGTCGTCGTGGCAGGGGCCAGGTTCGAGTCCACGTCGACAGGCAGGTGCAATCCGCGGGTGAGGAGGTAGCTCGCCGAGAATGCGAGATTCCCCGGCAATTGGCGCTCGAAAGTCACTTCGCCCTCTTGGGCGCGCGGGTTGACGAAATCGGGAGCCATCCCGTGAGCGGCGGCTGAGGCGGTGGGCAGCCCGCTAGCGGGTAGGACCACGGTAGGCGTCAGCGTTCCTGAGAACGGAGCGGCAAGCGGCAACCCTGGTGGCGTAAAGAAAACGTTTGGAAACTGCGGGGCGCAGCCTTTAAGGATGGGATTGGTGCTGCCGGGAGCGCAACCAGAAAAAGTTTCCTGGATGATCCCGTTTTCCACGCGCATTGCATAATAAGTGCTGTTAGTGGTCTTGCCGTAAAAAATTCCGTAGCCGACGCGCAGGACTGAATTAGCCCCTAGTTGCCACGCAACACCGATGCGCGGCGCGATGTCCCCCTTATCGATGTTGATTTTGGAGGTATAAAGCGTGGTCAGGGGAGTCAATGTGTTAGGTTTCGGAGGCTGAGGGATGTCCTGGACGTCGTAGCGCACGCCCAGATTCAACGTCAGATTTGAGCGCACCTTCCAGGTGTCCTCGAGATATGCGGCGTAGTCCTTGTCATAGAAATCATCCAGGCCTGGCTTGGCGGGATTAAGGACGTCGGCGACCTGGGTAAAAGTTCCATAATGCTGGCGGCTTAAACCGTCCCCCAGATTGACGCCATAGGCGTCCACGAGCCAGTCGCAAAAAATGGTATTAGCCGTCTGCGCGGCGGGATCGACGCAGCCAGCGGAAGGAATGGCCACGGCCGAGCTGTAGCTGTAATTACCATCTCCCTGGAAGAGATTGAGCAGGTATTCGTGGACAAAGTTCAGATCCACGCCAACCTTGAACGTGTGGGGTCCTTTGATGAAGGAAAAGTTGTCCGAGGCCTGGTAGCGATGCTCGTCCGGGAACGCCGGGCGGGGAAGGGCGCTGGTGACGCCGTAGCCAAACAAGTTAGTCAGCGTAACCAGTGGGCCCGAGGCGTTAGAGCCGTCAAATTCAAAGTCGCGGCCCCACTGAAAACGTGCTTCATTGACCTTGTCCGAGCCGATCGTGGCGTTCCAACTGGCGATGAAGAAGCGCTCGTGCGTGCCGCCGGGGCCATTCTCGGTAGAGCCTTGATTGGCGATCGTTGGCGATGTGTTATAGCCGAAGGGCTCGCCCCAATTCTGAAAATTGTAAAGCGCGTCGAGGTGATTGGAGGGCGTCAACTGATAATCCAATTTGCCAAAGCCAATGTCCTGCGTGAGATTGCGCGCAAAGGGTCCCAGCAATCCATTGTTAACGAAATTCTTCGCTGCCAGGCATTGGGCGCTGGTTATTTGCAGAGGGCACACCAGACCGCTGATGGAGGGGTTGAGCTGGCTGGTCGTGTAGTCGATCGGATTGACCTTGCGAAACCCATCGTAGGTCACGAAATAGAAAAGCTTGTCCTTGAGAATCGGGCCGCCTACGCTGCCGCCAAACTGATGCTGCTGGTGCACGGTCTGCGTGGCGCTCCCGATACCCCCGGGCGACGATGCCGCGTTCACCTTGGATATCGGATCGAGCGCGTTTAGGGTGGGATAACGCAAATTGTAAAAGAGATCGCCGTGAAGCTGGTTGGTGCCGGAACGCGTGACCGCATTGACCACGCCGCCGGCCGCCTGGCCGAATTCCGCGCTGTAATTGCTTGCGGCCACTTCAAATTCCTTGATCGAATCCGCGCTGTAAACGTAGGCGACGATGATCGTGCGCCCGCGGGCTTCGGAGAAAAACGCCTGGGTATTGTTCGCGCCATCGACCGAATTGCCGTTGTAGAGGCCGGAAATTCCGCGGAAGCTCGACAGGCCGCTCGTGCCGTCGGTGGTGACGGCGGGGGTCAGCAATACGAAGTTCTCCCAGCGTCGCCCGTTGATGGGCAGCCCTTCGACCAGAGTTTGGCTCACGTCCTGCGATTGCTCGGTCTTCTCGGTTTCGACTACGGGAGTTTCGCCGGTGACCGTGATCGTCCCTTGCTGGCTGGCGACGGGCATCTGAATATCAATCGTCAGCGTTTGGTTGACCAGCAGGTTTACGCCGGTGTGTGAAACCGTGGCGAATCCGGTCTGGGTGGCCGTGATGTCATAACTGCCCGGCTGAAGCTGGGAAGCGACATAAATACCCGCGTCGTTGGTCGGAAACACGTGATCGAAGCCGGTGTCCACGTTGTGGACCTGCACGTTCACGCTGGCCATGGGCAGGCCTTTAGGATCGGTGATGGTGCCGGTAATGGTTCCCGTGGACGTCTGCGCGGAGGCCGAGGTTAGCGAACCCGCCAGGGCCACCACGAACATAGCCAAAATTATGAGAGCGTCTATCGCAAATGCTCGCGAGCGCGGGCTTACCGCTTGCGGCGGACCTGTTGCTTCCGTGCATAGGTATCCTCCTCAGGAGCAGATCAAAGTAGGAGCAGCAAATGAATGGGGAGTCCGGCTGGCTGGCCGACAAGTTCGGGCACGAGCACTGCAAATGCTTTGAACGGTTTGAATCCAAGGACGCTCCCCGGAGCGACGAATCGATGGGCAAAAGTCTAAATTCACGGCCTTCCGACTGTCAAGTGAAGTGCTGCCCGGTGAACGATCAATTAATTGATAGCCGATCCCTGAATAATTGATGGAGATTCGCCAAAACCGGGCCCCGGCACCGGATGGCGCCAGTTGACGCAGCATGCCGGCAGGCATCGTGGTTGAGCTTTGCGTCCCGGTGCTATAAAGTACGCGGCTTCCGCGCGGAGGCCGGGGGTCATGCCAAGTCATCAGCAAGAGCGTTTGCGAATATTGCTGCGGCGCAGCGCCATACAGCGGCGGATTGGCGAAATGGGAAGGCAAATTTCGCGCGATTTTCGCGGCCAGCGCGTGCACCTGATCGGCGTGCTCAAGGGCGCCTCGATTTTTCTGGCCGACCTGATTCGCCAGTTGCGGCTGGAGGCGTCGCTCGATTTCATGGCCGTTTCCAGTTACGGCAGAGGGCATCAAAGCTCGGGGCAGGTGCGGCTGACCAAAGATCTGGATACCAGCATCGAGGGCCTCAACGTGATCCTGGTGGAAGACATTCTCGACACCGGACTGACGCTGAGCTACCTGCAGCGCATCCTGATGCAGCGCAGGCCGCGTGTTTTGCGCATTGCCGCGCTGCTGGATAAGCCCGAGCGGCGCATCAAGCAGGTGAAAGCCGATTACGTGGGCTTTAAGATTCCCAACGAGTTCGTAGTCGGGTATGGACTGGACTATGCCGAGCGCTATCGCAATTTGAGGGATGTGTGCGTGTTGTCGCTGCCCGGCCAGCCGGCCATTCAAGCGGACGCGAAAAAGTAACGAAACCGGCGTGGTGCTAGCCGTCAGCCGCGCGGTGCTATGCTACGATAGGGAACAATTGTCATGAGCTTTTCCAGCGATTCAGACCCCTCAGATTCGCGCAAATCGGATGCCGAATTCGACGAAATTGTCACGGCAACCACCGAACAAGTCGCGAAATACCTCGCTGGCGTTCCCGTAGGAGAGGGCCCGCTGCCAGCGGTGCCAGCGCTCGTCGATGAAGGCCTGGCGGTCGACACCGGCGCAAATCGCTTCTCGCCCGCACCGGAGCTTGGCGAAATGGACGCCCACCTCACCGCCCACATCGCCGCCTTGATCGATCACACGCTGCTTAAGCCGGACGCTTCCCGCGCGGATATCGAAAAATTGTGCGCGGAGGCGGTGCAATTCGGATTTGCGTCAGTGTGCATCAATCCTTGGTACGTGGCGCTGGCCGCGGAACTGGTTCGCGGCTCAGCGGTGAAGGTCTGCACGGTAGTGGGGTTTCCGCTGGGCGCGACGCTGCCCCGCGTGAAGATATACGAGGCCGAGGAGGCCATAAAGCTGGGCGCGCGCGAGATCGACATGGTGCAAAACGTCGGGGCGCTCAAATCCGGCGAGGACGCCCAGGTCGAATCCGACATTCGGGGAGTAGTCGAGGCGAGCCATCGCGGCGGCGCCATCTGCAAAGTGATTCTCGAGACGGCGCTGCTCACCGCCAGCGAGAAAGTTCGCGCGGCGCTCGTGGCGAAGCGCGCCGGGGCGGATTTTGTGAAGACTTCCACCGGGTTTTCCTCCTCCGGCGCCGCCGCGGAAGACATCGCGCTGCTGCGCGCCGCGGTAGGTGAAAAACTGGGTATCAAGGCGGCGGGTGGCATCCGTACGCTGGAAGACGTGCGGAAAATGGTCGGCGCGGGCGCCACACGCATCGGCGCCAGCGCCAGCGTCAAGATTCTCGAGCAGTCGCGTGGCGAAGCCCCTTCGTCGGCGGATTCAACCGCTGCGTCAGGTGGATCGGCTTTGACGCGACAAGACCCTCCCAACTCCTATTAATATCACCAGCTTAATCGGGCCGTGCCGGGGCAATAGGGAACTTCACGGCGCGATTCATCCTGGCGATTTTTCCGCGCCCCTCCGGTTCGGCTGGCGTGAAGGCTGTGATACTGTTTATAGTCAAGCTACCGGGTGAGTCGTAGGGGCGCATCGCCGCGTGCACCATCGGCACGCGGGTGGAAACACCTAAAAATTGCGTATACGCTCCTCCGCGGCACAATCACTTATGGAACCCGTCGAAACGAAAAGCCCCGATGTTTCCGAGCATACCCTGGCCACGCTGGCCGAGATCGGGGAGGAGATTAACGCTTCTCTCGACCTGGACAAGGTGCTGGCGCGCGCCGGCGCCCTCATCAAGCGCCTGATCGACTACGAAATCCTGTCCGTGCTGCTCCTCGACGGGGAAACGCAAAATCTTACCTGCCGCTTCGTCGTGGGGCGAGGCGAGGAGGTAATTGGCAATTGGTGTGTCCCTATGGGCCAGGGCATCACGGGCACCGCTGCGGCCACGCGCGAGCCGGTGCGCTCAGGTGACGTCCGCAGCGATCCGCGCTATATCCAGGGTAGCGACACGGTTCGATCGGAGCTGGCCGTGCCGCTGATCTTCAAGGGCCAGGTGATCGGCGTGCTCGATATCCAGAGCGCGCAACTCGACTACTTCTCCCCCGAGCAACAGGAAATCATGGTGATGCTCGCAAGCAGGCTGGCCGTGGCCATGGAAAACGCGCGGCTGTTTGCCCGCGCCCGCAGTCAGGCGGAAACGCTTCTGCTGCTCAACGAAGTGGGCCGCGAGGCCAGCTCCATCCTGGACGTCGAGGCGCTGCTGCGCCGCGCGGCGGAACTGGTGAAGCGCGTGATCGATTACCAGATCATGAGCATCATGCTTTTCGACGCGGGCGCGAACCTATTCCTGCAGCGCCTGGCGGTGAAATATGGACAAAGCGTGCAAGGCAAGCTGCGCGTGGCCCCCACCGAGGGCCTGATTGGCGCGGCCGCCTCCACCGGCCAGGCCGTGCGGGTGGCCGACGTTACTCAGGATGCGCGCTACGTCGTGGCCAATCCGGAGACGCGCTCGGAGCTGGCCATCCCCATGATCCACAAAGGTGAGGTGATCGGCGTTCTCGATCTCGAAAGTCCACAGCTCAACTATTTCACCGACGATCACGTGCAGGCCCTTTCGATTCTCGCTGCGCAGCTCGCGGTATCGCTCGAGAATGCGCGCCTGTACGAGCACGTTGCGCGTGACGAAGCCCGCATGGAACGCGAGTTGCAAGCCGCGCAACGCATGCAGGGCGCGCTGCTGCGCCCGGTTCCCTCTGACGATTACGGCGCCGATATTGCCGCGCGCATTCTTTCCGCCCGCGAAGTCTGTGGCGACTTGTACGATTTTCTGCGCTACGGTCCCACGCGCCTGGGCTTTGGACTTGGCGACGTTAGCGGCAAAGGCTCGGCGGCCGCGCTGTACGGTGCGGTGGCCATCGGCATTCTGCGCAGCCTGGCACCGCAGAAGCTGCTTCCTGCCGAGCTGATGCGCCAGCTCAATCAATTGATCTGCGAACGGCGCATCGAAGGGCGCTTCATGACGTTCTGCTTCGCCACCTGGCGCAAACCCACTCGCAAGTTGCGGCTGGCCAATGCCGGCCAAACCCAGCCCTTCCTCATGAGAAAAGGCGGGCCCTGCGAACAGTTGAAAATGGTCGGCTTTCCACTGGGACTCTACGACGATATCACCTACGAGGAATGGACGCTCACGCTCGATCCCGGCGACATCCTCGTTTTCCACTCCGACGGTCTTTCGGAAGCTCCTGACCCGGAGGGCCGGCTGTTCGGTATCCCGCGGCTGGCATCGTTAATCGAAACGCACGCGGCGCTCACCGCGGGAGAACTCGCCGACCGCTTGCTCGCCGAGGTGCAGGAGTTCACCGCAGGCGGCCCCATCACCGATGACCGCACGCTCGTAGTGATGAAAGTCAATTGAGCTCGCCAGGCTGGCCACGCGGACGGGGCCCGAAAAACTCGCCGCCCAAACGTGCCCCGCGGAAACGTGACATGACCGCACCTCTTCTAGATCCGGCGCAGGATACCCGCGGTTTTTCCCGGCGCGGCGGCCGGGTGTTCTGCGAAGATGTGGACCTGGAGCAGGTGGCAGCACGTGCGGGCACGCCCGCGTACGTTTACAGTGCCGCAGCCATTTCGGGGGCTTACCGCGAGCTTGACTCGGCAGTGGGCCGCCTGCCGCACACCATCTGTTATGCGGTTAAGGCCAATTCGAATCTTTCCATCCTGCGGTTGCTGGCCCGCCTTGGTGCCGGATTTGACATCGTTTCCTGGGGCGAGCTCTACCGCCTTCGGCGCGCTGGGATCCCCGCGGGCCGGGCGGTTTTTTCGGGAGTGGGAAAATCGCGCGAGGAAATTCGCGAAGCGTTGCGCGCCCGGATTCGCCTGTTCAACGTCGAGTCGGAAGCCGAGCTGGACCTGCTGGCCTCCGAGGCTGCGCGCCTCCGCTGGCGCGCGCCGGCGGCCGTGCGCGTGAATCCTGACGTGGTGGCCGGCGGCCACCGGCACATCTCGACCGGACACCATCAGCACAAGTTTGGCGTGGACTGGATGGATGCGCGGCGTTTGTATTTGCAGCACCGCAATTCCCGGTGGATCGATTGGCAGGGCATCAGCGCGCACCTTGGTTCTCAAATCTTGAGCGTCGCTCCCTTCGAGCGCGGCCTCCAACGCCTGGCAAGCTACTTCGCCGAACTGGCCGGCGCGGGCATTCACTTGCGCTATCTGGACTTCGGCGGAGGCCTCGGGGTGCGCTATTCGCGCGAAAAACCTCCGAGCATCCCCGCCTACGCCCGCGCGCTCGCCGCCATCGTCCGGCCGCTCGGCTGCCACCTGCTGCTCGAGCCGGGGCGGTTGCTCGTGGCGTCCGCCGGGGTGCTCTTGACGCGCGTGCTCTACACCAAGCGCAATCGGGGCAAGGAATTTGTGGTTGTCGATGCCGCGATGAATGACTTCATGCGTCCGGTTTTGTACGACGCCGTCCACCCCATCACTCCGGCGCTCCTGCCTCAAAAGCCGGCGCGCCCGGCAAACCGGCTCGCGACAAACCAACTTGCACGCGTCGACGTGGTTGGTCCCGTCTGCGAGACAGGCGATTGCTTTCTGCATGATTGGCCGCTCGGAAACGTCGCTGCCGGGGAGCTGCTGGTGCTCTGGGGCGCGGGAGCTTATGGTTTTGCCGAGGCTTCAAATTACAATTCACGGCCGCGCCCAGTGGAACTGCTCGTCGACGGCAAACGAGTGCGCGTGATTCGGCGCCGGGAGTCGCGGGCCGAGCTGATTCGCGGCGAATAGCCGCATGTGTAGCTCGAGTCGTCCCAGCGCACACTGCCGGGCGGCCCGACGCTTTGATTCGCAATCGCAGCGCCGCCAATTCGGCGCGGCGCTAGCGCTCTCCCCATTTCAATTTATCGCGCAGCACGCCGAAGTAGCTTTTCTTCTGTGGACGCACGAGGCGCAATCTTTCCGCCGCCGCGGCTATCTTAACCACGTCGCCTGGTAACAGCTCAATTCCCACCTGACCATCGAGCGTGAGGTAAATATTCTCGCCTGCCGCGTCGAATCCCACTTCAATTTGCGCCGTGTCCGGCACCACCAGCGGGCGATTCGTAAGGGTGTGCGGGCATATCGGCGTGATCACGAATGCCGAGACGAGCGGGTACATAATCGGACCGCCCGCGGACAGCGAATACGCGGTCGAGCCGGTGGGCGTGGATACGATCAGCCCGTCGGCTTTGTAATTGCACACGAATTCGCCGCTAACCTCCAATCGCAGATCCACGATGCGCGCCAAGGCGGCCTTGTTCAGCACGGCATCGTTCAGGGCGCGAGCGTGGTGGATCACTGCGCCATTGCGCACGACCTGGGATTCGAGTAGCACGCGTTCGCTGTAGCGCGCCTCCCCGCGGATGGCCTGCTCGAGCACCGGATACATATCCTCGAGTGTCACGCTGGTGAGGAATCCCAGCCCGCCAAGATTTACCGGGAGAATGGGGACGTTCCGGTCTCCCAACGATCGTGCGGCGGCCAGCAGCGTGCCGTCGCCCCCCAGCACGATCAGCAAATCGGCCAGCGAAGGAAGCGTGGCGCGGTCGCTTGCTGCTATGTTCGGCTGCACGCAGCCGGCCGTTTCCGGGTCGCAGTACACCGCGACGCCGTGCTGCTCAAGCCACGCCAGCAGGGGCGGCACGACCGCGGCAATATCGGCACGCCGTGGACGCGAAACGATGCCGACCGAAGCGATCCTGCCCAATCCTTTTTCCACGCTGCCCCTTTTCACGCTTGCCCCATCGTTCATAACTGTTTTTTCCACGCCGGGTCGTGGCGCGACCGCGCGTCGCCGAGGAGGTCACGCCATGTTGCAGCTGCGCGCCATTTGTCCCGCCGGAATGGTTTACATTTAACTGCGGCGAGATGTGGGATCCGACCCGAGGCCACAATTCTACCGCAGCGACTTCACTGCTGAGGGGGAATTCGATCGTCGTGCAGGCGCGCGTGCAAAAAAAACTCCTGGTTGCCTTCCGCGCCGGCTAATTGGCTGGGACGTACGGCCACGATCTGCAAGCCGGCCGCAATCGCCGTGCACCGCACGCGTTCGATGGCCCGCTGGTGCAGCGCGGGGTCGCGAACAATTCCGCCCCGGCCGACATCTCCCCGTTCGAGCTCGAATTGCGGCTTGACCAAAATCAGGAATTCGGCGCCGGGCGCGGCTAAGGCTGCGAGCTTCGCCAGCACCTTGGACACGGAAATAAAGGAGAGATCCACGGTTACCAGGGAAGGCCGCTGCGCAATTTCTTCGCGTTGCAAATATCGCACGTTAATCTTGAGGGGCGCCACCCGCGCGTCACGTTGCAGCTTCCACGCGAGTTGGCTGGTCGTGACGTCCACGGCATACACGTGCGCCGCCCCATGTTGCAACAGGCAATCGGTAAACCCTCCCGTAGAGCTGCCCGCATCAAGGCATATCTTTCCGGCGGGATCGACTCCGAAATCTCGCAGCGCCCCTTCAAGCTTCACGCCGCCGCGGCTGGCGTAGCGCAATTGCTCGCCCGTCACCTCGATGGTGGCATCGGTGGCAATCATCGCGCCCGCTTTGTCCATGCGCTGCCCGCTCACAAGCACCTGCCCGGCGAGGATCACGGCTTGCGCCCGCGCTCGAGTTTCCGCCAAGCCGCGCTCGAGCAAAACCAGGTCCAGGCGTTTCTTCGCGGCCTTGGCGCGCAATTTATTAGCGTCTCGGTCAAACATCGGCAGCTGAGGCGGCGTTTGGTTGGTTCGTTGACTGCCGCAGTGGCACCGGCATGCTTAAGGCCCACGCCGTCTGCAGGAGGGGTCACGCCCGTCGAAGAACAAGAAACTCCGCCATCTCGCGCAGATGCTGGGCGCGCGCGCCGTAGGGCGCGAGTTCCGCAATCGCCCGCGTGGCCAGTTCGCGCGCGAACTCGTGCGACCTCGCCAGCCCATACAGCGACGGGTAGGTGGCCTTCGCTTGCGCCTGATCCTTTCCGGCCGTCTTGCCGAGCGCCCTGGAAGATTGCTCCACATCCAGAATGTCATCGGTCACCTGGAACGCCCACCCGATGAGCTCGCCGAAACTGCGCAGCGGGGCCAGGTGCGCCGGCGCCGCGCCCCCCGCAATTGCGCCCGCGAGCACTGCCGCGCGAATCAAAGCTCCTGTCTTCGAGCGGTGAATGTAGGCCAGTTCTTCCGCGGTTATATTGTGCCCCTCGGATTCAAGGTCAGCCACCTGCCCGCCCACCATTCCGTCCCGCGGGCCGGCCGCAGCGGCAATTTCGGCGATCAGGGCTACGCGCCGGTGGTAATCCACCGAAGCATTGGCCAGCGTTTCAAAGGCCAGAGTCAGCAGCGCATCACCGGCCAGGATCGCTGTGGCTTCGCCAAATTGCTTGTGGCAGGTGGGTTGCCCGCGGCGGAGGTCGTCGTCGTCGAGCGCCGGCAGGTCGTCGTGTATCAGCGAATAGGTGTGAATGAACTCGAGCGCGCAGGCCACCGTCAGGATCGCCGCAGCCTCGGCAGACTCAGCCCCGTCAAATATGCGCGCCGCTTCCAAGCACAGAATGGGCCGCACACGTTTGCCGCCGGCGAATACGCTGTAGCGCAGCGCGCGGTGGAGGGGCGCGGGCCGGGTGTCCGCGGGCGGCAGCAGGCCGTCCAGCGCGGCATCTACGGCCTGCCGGTCTTCCTCGAAAAATGAAGGGAGATTCATTCGGCGGGATCGCGGCGCGCTAAGTCTCTTCTTCGCCTTCCGGCTCAAACGGCGTGGCCACCATCTCGCCGCCCGCCTTTTTCAGTAAAATTTCGACGCGCGCTTCGGCCTGTTCGAGTTGTTGCTGGCAATCGCGCGAAAGCTGCATGCCTTCCTCGAACAGGTTCATCGCTTCGTCCAGCGGCAAATTGGCGCTCTCGAGTTTACGGACGATTTCCTCGAGGCGCGCGAGCGAGCGCTCGAAATCCGGTTTATCCGGCTTTTTCGGGCTCTCGATTTTCTTCCCGGGAATGGAATTATTCACGATCTCGCTCCTGCCCGCTGCCCGTGCATTCTAATGCACCGCGGCGAACCGGCACAATGGCATCCCCGCGGCCCACTTTCTGTTCGCGGCCGGCCCAGGTTGCGTGTGATTGGCGGAGGACTGGTAGAATCGGCATCATGATTGGTCTGCGCCTGCTGGCGGTTTTGGCATTGGTGGCCGTCAACGGGTTCTTCGCGGCAGCGGAATTTTCGCTGGTCGCGGTGCGCGTGTCCCGCGTCCGCCAACTAATTGAACAGGGCGATGCCCGGGCACGCCTGGTCCAGGATTTGCTCGGCCAGCTCGACCGCGTCGTTTCCGGCGTACAGGTAGGCGTCACTCTGGCGAGCCTGGGCCTAGGCGCGCTCGGCGAATCCACACTCGCGCAGATACTGCGTCCCATGCTGGCCTGGCTGCCCGGCAGCCGGGCGGCGATTCTCGCGCACGGCGCCGCGCTGGCGCTCGCTTTTGCGCTGCTCACGGTAATGCACGTGGTGCTCGGGGAACTCGTGCCCAAAACCATTTCTCTCGAACGCGCCGGGCAGGCCTCGCTCGTCATCGCGCGGCCCTTCTATTGGTATCTGAACGCCTTCCGCCCGGCCATCGATTTGCTCGACGGTATGAGTCGCGGCGTCGTGCGCGCCCTGGGGGTGGCCCCGTCCCCTGGCCACTCCTTGCCGCACTCCTCCGAGGAGCTGCGCATTCAAATCAACCAGGCCCGCGAGCGCGGCATTTTGGCCCCCAGTGAAGAGCGCTTCATGCTCGGCGCCATGGGCTTGGGCGAGTTGCGGGCTCGCGAGATCATGGTGCCGCGGCCCGACATGTACGCCTTGCCCGTGGACGCGCAACTCGAGAAAACTCTGGCGCTTTTTGCCACCACCCAACGGTCGCGCTTGCCCGTGTACGAAGGCACCCTCGATCATATTCTCGGTTTCGTGCACATCAAGGATATGCTGTGGGTGCTGCTCGACCGCGAGCGCCGCGGCGAAAAACGTGTTCCCGTCGCAGCGCCGCTGCGGCCGCCCGCCCCGGCTTTCGATCTGCGGCGTCTTTTGCGCGAAGTCCTCATTGTTCCCGAGAGCAAGCTGGCCGGCGATTTGCTCATTGAAATGCGCACGCGCCGCGCCAGCCTCGCAATGGTCGTCGATGAATTCGGCAGCATCCTGGGCCTCCTTACCCTCGAGGACCTGCTTGAACAAGTGGTCGGCGAAATTCACGACGAGTACGACGTGGTCAAAGGCCCGCTCATCCTGGGCAGCGGAACAGGCGCGGCCATGGTCTTTGATGGCGGCTTTGGCTTGAAAGATCTCGAAACCCAGTACGATATCGCGCTGCCCGAGGATCCCGCCTACGCCACACTGGGCGGCTTTGTGCTCGCACAACTCGGTTTCATCCCCCGCGGCGGCGAAGGATTCGATTACGGCGATTACCATTTCACCGTCGTCGAAATGGACCGCCGCCGTGTCGCGCGCGTGAAAATCCAGCGCCTCATTCCTGCGCCTGGGCCCGCGCCTGACCCCGCGCCGCTCGCCGCCGAAGCCGGCGATCCCGCCGCGTTCTCGGCGAAATCCAAGTTGGCCGCTCCCAGCACCGGCACCACGCCACACGCAACCGATGCGCCAGCCGCGAGCGGCGATGAAATCAGCGGAATGACGGGCGCCCGAGGCCAAAAACAAAAATGAAGCAAAATCTCTGGCTGCGATTGCTGCTGATCGTCCCCTCCGTCTGGCTGATCCTCACCATGATTTTCCTCCTGATTCACATCGTTCCGGGCGATCCCGTCACCCAGATGCTCGGCCCCGACGCGCAGGCCGCCGACGTCCAGCGATTCCGCCACGATCTCGGACTCGATTTGCCCATCCGCGTGCAATACGCGCATTACCTGGCAGGACTGGCGCGCGGAAACTGGGGCCAATCCTATCGCTTTCGCGCGCCGGTCTTCGGCTTGATTTTCGAGCGCTATCCCGCGACGCTCGAGTTGTCTCTCGCCGCTCTGGTGGTGTGCTTGGCCATCGCGATTCCGGCCGGCGTCTTCAGCGCCAGCCGCCGCGGCACGGCTCGCGACCGCATCACCTCCGTCCTCACGCTGCTCGGCCTCTCGGTGCCCAATTTCGCGCTGGGCCCGCTGCTGATTTTATTTTTCTCCGTAGAGCTGGGCTGGCTCCCGGTTTCCGGCCGCGGCGGCGTGTCGCACCTGGTGCTTCCGGCGCTTACGCTGGGCGCGGCGCTCGCGGCCATTCTCACGCGCATGGTGCGTGGCGCGATGCTCGAAGAACTGCATAGCGATTACGTGCGCACTGCCCGCGCCAAGGGCCTGGCGGAACGGGCCGTACTCTTCCGTCACGCGTTTCCCAATGCGCTGATTCCCATCGTCACCATCGTCGGCTTGCAATTCGGCACACTGCTCGCCGGCACCATCGTCACCGAAACGATTTTTTCCTGGCCGGGCATTGGACGCCTCGCCGTCCAAGCCATCCAGGCTCGCGACTACCCGCTGCTGCAGGGCTGCATACTGGTAATTGCGCTTTCCTACGTGCTGGTCAACCTGCTTACCGATATTGTCTACGCCCTGGTCGATCCGCGGGTGCGCCTGTCGTGAGCGCACCCGCCACAACCCCGGCTCCGCCGGCGGTGTCTTTACCCGCGCCGTGTGCCGGCCGATCGCGTCTCGGCGATTTTCTGCGCCGAAGTCCGCTCGGCCGCTGGGGCCTGGCCATGAGCGTTCTGTTGCTCGCCGCCGCCATCTTCGCTCCCTGGATCGCACCGCACCCACCGTCGGCGCAGGATTTACCCGCTCGCTTAACTTCGCCGAGCTGGCATCACCCGTTCGGCACCGACGAGCTGGGACGCGACGTTCTGGCGCGCACTCTTTACGGCGCGCGTGTGTCGCTGCTGGTCGGCTTTAGTGTGGTACTGGGCGCGGGACTTGCCGGACTCGCCGTCGGCTCTCTCTCCGGCTACTTTGGCGGCTGGTTCGACCACCTCGTAAATGACCTGCTTATCAACGCATTTCTTTCGTTCCCGGGAATTCTGCTCGCGATTGCCTTTGCGGCGTTCCTCGGCGCGGGCATAGGCAAAGTCATCCTCGCCCTGGTGATCACGGGATGGGCCGGCTACGCGCGACTGGCCCGCGCGCAAGCCCTAAAAGTGAAAGAGCTGGAGTTCGTGGTGGCGGCCCGGTCGCTCGGAGCTTCGCACGCGCGCATCCTGCTGCGGCACCTCATTCCCAATACGCTGCCGCCTGTACTCATTCAGGCCACCATTGGCCTCGCCAGCGCGATTCTCGCCGAATCCACGCTGAGCTTTTTGGGCCTCGGCGTGCTCTCTCCCACGCCCAGCTGGGGCGCAATGCTCAACGACGCGCGTAACCATATTTTTGACGCGCCGCACATGGTGGTGTTTCCCGCGCTGGGAATCGTGGTGGCCGTGCTGGCGTTCAATTTACTGGGAGACGCACTGCGCGACTGGCTGGACCCGCGCACCCGCGCCTACCTGTTGACCCATGAACTCTCGCGCTAGCGCACCGCAATCCTGCAGTGCGGTTCTGCCGGTTCCCTGTAGGCTCGAGAATCCTTGTGCCCGCGAGATTCTTGCCATTTGCCGGAAGCCTGGTTGCCACCAGTCGAAGCCGGCATCATGCTACGAGGATCGTTGTAGGTCGCGGCTTGAGCTGAAGCCGCGACCCACAAAGATCCTTGTCGCGGTGAGTTGTAAACTACCACTACGGCAGGAATGCCTGTGCTAGTGGGGCGGGATTGGGAATTATGGCGGCGTTTTGGGTACGCGGCTTCTCAGCGCGGGATAGCGTGGAGCTGCGGCAAGAAGCTCACCGGCGTGAAGTCCAGGGCCTGCGGTTAAATACTGGCGCTGCTTGCAGAGATTACTTCGGCGGTTTGCCGGCCGGAGCGCTAGCGGGCTTGACGATTCCCTGCTCGAAATTTTTCTCGCTTGAAATGGTGCAGATTTCCTCGCCAATGTCCCAAGGCTTCAACTTGTAAGTGTTGGTTACGCCCCACGATTTCGTATAGTCCTTGGGGTCGTCGATGGTCAGGGCGACCTGCAAGGTGTCATGGTCCACGCGGCGATAGCGCTCTACCACATGAAGCGCGTCGGAATGCGGCAGGCCCTGATAATCAAGCCAGCTCTTATCGTTGAAGCCTACGGTATCGACGACCAGGGTGTCGCCTTCCCACTTGCCGATTGCGTGGCCCCACCAGGAGGGATCGAGGTCCTGGGGATGGCCGCGGCCGTCCATGTAGATTTCACGAAAGTCGTGGCTTCTTTCGTAAAGCACGATCATTTCACCGGCGGCCGGAACGATCTTGAAAGGGTGATTGGCCAGCAGGACGCGCGGGACTCCGAGGGGGTCGCAATATTTGATGAAAGGATCGGTGTTGGAAGCAAAGTCGATGACTACATTAGGGCCGTGCCCGTTTTTTTCGGTGTCGAATTTTGCCCTGGCCGCCGGTTGCAGCGGCGCAGTTTCGAGAGGAAGGTCGAACACATTTCCGCCTCCCGCGCGGAGCCAAACACCGGAAAGGTCGGGTGCTGACGCTGCCGGTTTGAGCTCTTGAGGCGCCCTGCGTGGTCGCCTGGGGTTGGGTCTGCGCTTGCAGTGGGGCTGGCATGGGGCACGAACAAGCCAGAATTGCCGCGAAAGCCAGGATAGAACCCTTGAAGTGAGTTCGCATTTGAAAACCCCCTCCGGAATGCGAATCCAAAGACGTTTGAGGCCGCGAGGTACATCCGCACTCGGGAATCGCACGCGGTCAAAATAGCCTCATGCGCAGTGAGCGCTGGGCTGTTTATTTCTCGGTTGGAGTGATCTCCCGGCCGTCGGCAAATATGACTTTGGAAAGCAGCCCAACCGGCGAACCATTCTTAGCGGGAGTGGCGATCACGGTGACTTTATCGCCCGGTTTCAGCGAATTCTTGGTCCAGCCGGCGTGAATCAGGATGCTGGGAGGCTGGGACTCGAAATTCCAGTGGACGACGTTGCTATTTTCGTCGGTGACGTCCAGATGAACCTGGCTGTGAGGATTGGTCCACTCAAATTCTGTGATGGTTCCCTTGAGGGTGACCTTCGTGCCTCCTTCGTAGGCTACGCCGCCGTGATGCGCGAAGATGGGGATTGCAGTTAACAGAAGGGCGGCAAGCACCGTGGCAAGGGTTACAGCCTTGATTTTCATATCACACCTCCGCACGTAATATCCGATGTCAGGATTCAGCAAGTCTGTTGTTTGGCCACCATGGAGACCGCTCCGATTTGGGGTTGCCAGCCGGCCTATTATAAGCCGATCAGCTCGTTTTTATAACGTCCTGGCGCTGCGGCATATTTAGAAAGGCCTGCATCACGTACCAAAACTGGTGGCGATTGACGCCCATAGTGAGGGAATGAGCCATGCCGGGTAATACCACCAGCTGGCGGTCGCGATTGGGCAGCTTCTGGAAAAATGCCACCAGATCCTCTTCGGTCGCGATCCCGTCGTATTCGCCGCGTACGATCAGCGCGGGAGCGTGGACTTTGAGTGGATCGACTACCGGCAGATTTGCCGTCATGTCGAGGTAGGTTCCGGTGGGGACGGAATCGCCCCAGGGAAGTTCGGCGTCGGCCAGGACGTCACCGACGGCGGGGTCCGAGGTGCCGGGCTTGTCGCGAGTGAAGATGCTGCGAATCATTTCGCGGTCGCGTGGACGCGTGTTGTGGGTGCGATAAAACTCGACCTGTTTGGCGCGATCGGCCAACGTGGGAGAGCCCGCGCCGGTGTAGGTGAAGGCGGCGAGGACTAGGCGGTTGACCCGTTCGGGCATGACGGCGGCAAAAGCTCCGGCGCGAAGACCGCCGGATGATTCGCCGAAAAAATGAAAGCGCTGTTGGCCTGTTTCGCGCGCTACTACCTCGACGGCGGCTTTCAGATCCTCGACCCCGTCGGCAATGTTGGAGTTGCCGGCGGCCTTGGACGATCTTCCGTAGCCCTCGAAATCCATGGTCCAGACGTCGAAGCCGTAGCCCGCAAACACATCCATGAGCGAATACTCGCCACGACCCGGAACCGTGAGGTCGAAGCTGGGCCGCGAAGATATCGAGGAACCGTGCACTAAGAACAATACCGGCAGAGCGGGCCGGCTTGCTTGCGGTGCGCCGAGGCGCTTGCGAAACATATAGAGCTTGATGTCGCCCTTCTGGGCGGCGTAGTCGTGGCTCCAGATATTTCCCGATTTCCGATTTGCCGCGAGCGCGTTGTGGGCGGCGTCCTGAGCCCGAGAGTTTTGCGGAAGCCCCAGGGAGGCCAGTGCGGACATTGCCGGTGCGGCCGCGCCGTATAAGCCGAGGCGGTAGAGAAACGTACGGCGGGATGCGGCCCAATCGACCATAGCGGAAAAACCTCCGGCCCTAAGGAAATATGAGCCGGGCGATATCATGCCAAATTGGCCCGCACAACACAACAGATAAGAACGCGCGCCCATATCTGCTAAGTTATTTATTCTAAGTCAGTTGTTTATATAGATAGCCGCGACGCATGGGGGCGGAATTGCATCTAACCATATAGAAACGGATATGAAAGAGGTACGACAAATGAAAACACCAAGGTGGGCATCTTTAGGCGGTTTTTTCCTTGCAGCGGTTTTGTGTGTTCCGGCATGGAGCCAAAGCCAGGGAGATACGAGACGTTCGGCGCGGCCCGGAACAATTAACTATGTAGAGGGCCAGGCGGCGATTGGCGATCAAGAGTTGAACGCGCAATCGGTAGGTTCGGCGGAATTAGCCAACGGACAATCCCTCACGACGCGAAACGGCAAAGCAGAGATTCTGCTGACGCCGGGAGTGATTTTGCGAGTGGCGGATAATAGCACGCTGAAAATGATTTCCGCGGACCTGGCGAATACGGAAGTGCAAGTGGACCAAGGCCGCGCGCTGGTAGAAGTGGCGGATATCCACAAGGAAAATAACATTCGCGTGGATGAAAACGGAGTCAGCACGAAATTGTTGGAGAAGGGTTTGTACGACTTCGACGCCGCCCATAACCAAGTGCGCGTATTCAAGGGCAAAGCGGAGGTTTACACCGATCGCAAGCTTACGGTAACCGGGGATCACGAGGTCACACTCGATTCTTCCGGCAAACTCAGCGCGAAGGGCTTCGACTCGAGGCAATACGAGGACGATTTCTACCGCTGGTCAGGCCTGCGGGCGGGATATCTATCAGAAGCCAACATCGACGCTGCCCGTGCTTACGTGAACGAGGGTCCAGGCTGGTACGGACAGGGCTGGTATTGGGATGCGGGATTCGGTGCCTACACCTTTATACCGGGCGATGGAATCTTCTATAGCCCGTTCGGATGGGGCTACTACTCTCCGTTCGCGATATACGGGTCGCCATACTTTTATTACGGATATGGCGGGTATCTCGGAGGAGTGCATCGTTTCGGAGAGTTCCACGGTCCTTATGGGCACGGCGTGGTGCCTGAGGGCGGGTTCCGAGGCGGCGCTTTCCGTGGAGGCGGTGGGTTCCGTGGAGGCGGTGGAGTCCGGGGTGGCGGTGGCGGCGGTCGTCGCTAAAGATAAATCGGTGGTTCAGACGCGGTGAATGCGCGGTGAGCAAATAAAACTCACCGCGCATTTTTTATTTCTCGAAGTCGTCGAAGACCGCGTTGCAGCGCACCTACGCGTTTCCCGGGCGAGTCTATTTTTCGAATTCGTCGAAGGACCGGTTATCCATACAGACTTGCTCCATGATGTCCCAGTCCGGGTGCAACCGGAACATCATCTGCGACGACCACGGCTTGGGATAAGACTTGGGATCGTCGAAGGTGAGATCGAGCTGCAGGTTGTTCGCGTCGATGCGCTTGAAGCGCTCGATGATGTGCATCTGATCGCTCAAGGGATGGCCGACGCGATCGAGCCAAGTTTTTCCATTGAATCCGACGGTATCGACGACCAGCGTGTCTCCATCCCAGTGTCCAATGGAGTGGCCCATGTAGGTGGGCGTGATATCGTCGGGGTGCTTGCGTCCATCGATATAGATGTGGCGCACGGAGTGATCGTATTCGTATAGCATGATCACCTCCTTCGGCGTCTGCACGATCTGTAAGGGAAAGGGATTGAAGTACACGTAAGGAGTTCCCGACGGGAAGCATTTGTAGACCGGATCGTTGGTTTCGGCGAGCGTGACGCCGCGCGGTCCGATCGAGGGCTTGGTGGATTTGAACCGTTCCTGGCCCCAGGGCGTCATCTCTGGATCTCCCTTGGCCCACGACGATCCATCATGGGCGCGGCTAGGCAGGGCATTCCACACGCCGCTGAGGTCGTGTGCTGAAAACGGGGTCGGGCTCTTGGCTGCAGCGGCGGGTTTCGCGCCCTGTGCAGCCGGCTGATTCACTTGGGCAAAAACGGCGGGAGAAAAAGTCAAAGCCGCCGCGGTAATTAGCAAAATTACGAACCGATTTCGCATAAATGTGTACACTCCTCACGAATATTAGACGTACCCCTCAGATCAATAGATACTCAACCCGAAAATATACCCCCAAAGGGGTCGTGGAGTAGGCCAATCCAGGGGCCATACGTTCCCGGCATGCTTATCGCCCAGGTAAGTATCCCCGCTAGACACGTATGGTAAAAAAGAGATATAGTGAGCTGGAACACATCGGGCGTTCAGTATGGGGAGCGCGGTATTCCCCTCAGGGATTGTTTGCGATGTTCACCTGCTATTTCGATGAAGCTGGCGGGAAAGACTTCGGCTTTACGGTAGTCGCTGGATATGTTGCGAGCGTAGAGGAATGGGAACATTTTGAGGTGGATTGGAAGCTTTCGCTGATTTCTTATAAGGTTCCTTATTTTCACATGGCTAAACTCTCGCAATTCAAGCCTCCATACGCGAAGTGGGAAAGAAGCCCTAATTTTAGGGCCAGATTTTTGCTAGAACTGGCTCAGATAATCCAAAGTCGCGTAAGGAGAGGATTTGTCTGCTGCGTAAATCACGACTTTTTCAAACAAGCCGACGCTCAGTATGAGCTACGAGAGACCCTAGGAAGTCCCTATGCTTTTGCTGCTAGGATTTGCGTTGCTTATGCAAACGAATGGAGAAGAAAGACAGTTAAACATTTAGACTTGGAATACTTCTTTGAGGATGGCGGTCCAGATAAGGGCGGCGTAATTCATGCGATGGACATTCCGCCAAAACTGCCCGCCCCTTTCTTTCGTCCTAGTCGTGACATTCAAGACAGAAAGACTGGTCTACGAAGAGGGGTCGTGCAGTTGCAGGCCGCAGACTACTTAGCATACGAAATCAGAAAATACATTCTTGATCATCCCAAGTATAGGTCGGGAGAACGACAACCAAGAGGATCGTTGGGAGCACTGACTGGAGTCGAAGTTGATAGAAGATTCCTAAGAGCCTCCGAAATAGTGAGGCTGTGCGAGGCATGGAAACTGAAGCGCCGCTTAAAAACATGATACCCTTTTACCATGACGCGAACGCGCAAGCTGAAACCACGCAAAGAAACGAAAGAGAAAATGCGTCCCATTACGCGGAACGCATTCCACAGGCTGCTAGACCGCACGGTTATGACGCCCGTTCGACGACCCGCCGCAAAATAGCTCGGAATTGCCTGTTCCCATCGTGTCTGCGGTTGTACCGGAAGGTGTATTCGTCTAGGTATGTCTGCAAGTAGTCTGGTGAAACCGAATGATAGACGCCGCGAATCCCGTTCTTGATAAGGCTCCAAAGCCCCTCAACGGTGTTGGTGTGAATATCACCCTTCACGTAGACGCCAGAGGAATGTTTGATTCTGCGATGCCGATACCGCAGAGGGATTCCATCGTCGTCTCGCAAGTAGCGAATACGATTGTAAGAACTGAGTTCGTCGGTATAGATGGTACTGCCCGGAGCGACATGCTTCTTAATGAGTCCAGTAAGAGTGTAGCTGTCCACTTCGGGAACGGCTTTCGCAATGACCATTCCGTGCCGTTGGACAATCGCTACGACTGGAGTTTTCTTGGTGTCACCACGCATCGGGCGTCCAGTACGTCCTTTGCGAACGCCGCCCATATAGGTTTCGTCTACCTCGACCGTTGGTCCCTCCAATTGCAGATCGCCTCCGTCGGAAAGCAAGGAGCGAACCTGCTTGAACATGCGCCAAGCGGTTTTGTAGGTAACGCCAGTCTCCCGCTGAATCTGCTTCGCAGAGATGCCGCAGCGAGTAGAACCCATGAGGAAGATTGCGTAGAACCAAGTCTTGAGCGGAGTAGTGGTCTTTTCAAAAATGGTTCCAGCGAGCGGGTAAATCTGGGTGCCGCAATGATCGCAGCTATATGCGGTGCGACCCTTGATGCGGTAGTGCTTGCGCTCCACACCACACTTGGCGCACTGAGTAATGCGCCCCGGCCAGCGGCGCTCCATTATGTAATCAATGCAGGCGTCGTCATTTGGAAATTCTTTGTCGAAGTCCCGGTGGGTGTATCGCAGTTCTTTGGGAATGTGCTGTTTGACTGGCATCGCTATCTCCTGACGAATGGAGCATAGCAGGAGCCTTACGTGTTGTCAAGGGATAATTACCAAGAACGCCGGAACAAGAATCAACACGTGGATTGTCGAAGTGATCATGCCGCCGACGATAGGAGCAGCAATGGGTTTCATAACGTCTGAACCGACACCCGTTTCTCTGAGAATGGGAATCAGGCTCGCGAGCACGACGCAGACGGTCATCAATTTCGGCCTGAGCCGGTGCACCGCGCCTTCGATCACGGCTGCCTCGATGTCTTCGTGATGCAAAGCGCCGCCTGACTTGAGCCGATGGTCTAAGGCTTCGTGTAGATAAACGACCATCACGACGCCGGTTTCAACCGCGATGCCGAAGAGAGCGATATAGCCTACCCACACCGCGACGCTGAAGTTGTAGCCCAGCAGCCGCTGGAGGATCAGACCGCCGGTGAGCGCATAGATCGTGGGGAAAATCAGTACGGCGGCCGACGGCCAAATGGACGCAAATCGAGGGACGCAGGGTGAGTAAGGGCAGCCGAATCAACGTGAATGTTGCAGAAAAGTGGAGCGGGCGACGGGAATCGAACCCGTATCCGCGGCTTGGGAAGCCGCTATTCTACCACTGAACCACGCCCGCCTTGTGAGACTCGGGTAAAACCTAACAGATCGATTCTTTGGCCGCAAGCGCTGTTGTTCCCAGACTGCTCGCGGACCAACTCGTGGATTCGGGTGCGGGCTGTACTTGCAGCAATCTTGCGTTCGGTTTGACGGCGTGCAAAGCGTAGAGCCGCAACACTGCATGCTCTGCGGGTCAGGCGCCATCGCAGACATGCAGTCCGCAAATTGCAGCAGCAATAAAGCGGCTACTGCAAGGGTCAGAAATATCCTCGGCGACACCGATCGGCTGGAAACGCGCGAAGCTAACATCGTTTTACAGGAGAGAACGGCGGATTCACGAAGCGATAGGCATGGATAGCGGATTTCAGGAGATGGTGGGACAGCCGGTTCATCAAGTTTTCTGACGATCGCCAGCCGTCCCGCTTCTCAACGCGACATAAGTTTGGGGATCGGGGAACTCAATGGCGAAAGCTAGGCCCTGTTCTGGCTAGAGCTGTAAGCGTCGGAGCCGTGCTGTTTCACCATCTTGTTGTAAAGCCCCAGAATCAGGAACGCTGGTGCCCACTGCCCTACGAATAGGGCAGCTTGATCCTTACCCGCTATTTTCAGCGCCGCCGATGCGGCCATGGAACTCAATGCGGCTGCGAGATAGCCGACTGACGGTATTTTCGACGTTTGAGATTCAATTGCCCCTGTGACACGATCTTCTTGCTCGCCTGCGGACCTGGTTTCCATTCTTATTCTCCACGTGTGGCGTTTTGGATTTATTTAGGATGGGAAAACTCTGAGACGCATTGAATCATTTCGGGCACAGGAAACAAATACCTCGAAGGCTCTACAACGGTCGACGGTTTAGCTGTAGGCTCAAGTGAAGTAAAGCCACGGCGTTGCAATTCCATATTTTCAGCGAAGACACTGACAAGCGTTCCGCCTCCATTCCAATGCAGGCCAGCAAACTTGCGTCAAGCTGCGTACAAAATAACAGTTTCCGAGAGCGACTTAGAGGCTGGGAAACCAGAAAAGCCAACTGCATCTAAGAGGATTTCTGGAGCGGGCGACGGGAATCGAACCCGTATCCGCGGCTTGGGAAGCCGCCATTCTACCACTGAACCACGCCCGCCTTGTGAGGCTCGAGTAAAAGGTGACGTCAAGCTGCTTGTGTAAAAAGGCGGAGGGTGTGGTTTTGCCACTGCTCGTTGAATCTGTAAAAGATGGCATAGAGGATTCGCTCGACGCTGTGAATGTTAGTGAAGAGGACGATGGGTCGGGTGCGACTGCGAACTTCGACGAAGCAACGCTCGATGGCGTTGGTGGTGCGCAGCTTGCGCCAGAGAGGCTGGGGGAAATCGAAGAAGGTAAGCAGTTCGGGCAGATCGCGCTCCAGACGCCGGACCAGGCTGGGATAAAGAGCTCTGCCAATGAAAGCGGAAGCGCTCGAAGGCGCGGCGGGCCTGGGTGGAGTGGGGGCGAGATAGATGCGCTGGGCATCGCGTTTGATCGGGGCGTGATCGCGGCGGCGCACGGCGTCGCGGAGGTTGCGCATTTGTGCACGCAACAGCGTTGGTGGCGCGCGCGGATAGATGGTTTGGATGCGGCCGCCAAGCGGGCACAGCGGTCGGAGAGCACGATTTGCAGGTGGCTGCCGGCTAATCCGCGCTCGTGCAGATTACACAAGAAACTTTCCCAAGCGGCTTGACTTTCAGCGCGTGCGCGGAAGAAAGCCAGCAGTTGCCGCTGGCCGTTGGAGCGTACTGCGTAGGCCACGAACAACAGGACGCGCTGGGGCCCGAAGGTGCGCCGCACTTTTAACGACACGCGATCGAGAAGCAGATAAACGCAGTCATCCTCCAGGCGCGCCTGATGGAACGTCTCCACTGGGGGTGGAGCACGCGGGTGAGCAGCGAGACGGTCTGCGCACTGACCGGCTCGTCGGTGAAGAGGGCCGCCACGCGGCCTACCGCACGCGTGGAAATCCCTCGTAGAAAGGCTTGCCGGATCAGCTCAGCGACTTCCGGCGAGCGTCGCTGCAGGGAGGCGATTCCCCGCGGCAGAAACGAACGCTTGCGGGTGCGCGGTACACGCAGCCGAATCGCTCCCAGCGGCGTTACGTAATCCCGTTCATAGAACGCATTGCGGCTGTCTACTCGCACCTCGGGTTCCTCCATTCGTTGGTACCTCGCAAGTCCTAGATACTTGGCCATCTGCTGTTCGGAATCGGCCTCGAGAATCTGCTTCAAGGCGTGTTGGGTGCGCCAGCGAATCTGCCCGCAAAAACTTTCGCGCAAATACTGCAGAAAAGTATGAAACTGCTCAGTGTTATAGTGAGAGCCTCATAGGGTGTAGGCTCCTTTACAGGAGATTTTGTTGCTCGACACAACAAAAGCTACAGCCTCTCGCGATTTTACACACACAAAGTTAAGTCACCAGTAAAAACCAACAGATCGATTCTTTGCCGCAAGCGTTGTTGTTCCCAGGCTGCTCGCGGACCAACTCGTGGATTCGGGTGCGGGCTGTACTTGCAGCCCGTGCAATACGGGTGCGGGCTCTACTTGGAGCCCGCGCAATAATTGATCGAGATGTTAAAATAGAACATGCTCGAATCGCGCATTCTGAGCGCCTATACGGGTGCGGGCTCTACTTGGAGCCCGCGCAATACGGGTGCGGGCTCTACTTGGAGCCCGTGCAATAATTGTCGGCGTAGGCCCCGCACCCATAATCATCCCGCCATAGATGCCGCAGCCCTAAAGGCCGCAGAATCATATCCTTGTGAGAACAGCAGAGGGAACTCCCATGGAATCACATCCTTACACAAAAACTAGGGGGGTAGGCCCCGTAACCACCCAGTTAACTCCCGGCGCGGAGCCCGCTTCGTCGAAGTCCGCAGGCGCACCCGGCACAGTTGGTGAGGAAGCGAAGGTCGGTTCCTGTCGCAGCGTGCTCGGCCTTTTAACAGATGCGGCGCTGGCGTGACCAACTGCCGGCACGATGGCGAAAACTGGAGAAGCTGCGCTGGGGAACTCCGGTGCGGCGATAACGGCGGGCCAGACGTTTCTGCCGCGGCGTGGCGCGGCGCGGCGCTGGAAACCGCATGGGCGGCAATGCCCAATGCATACTGGATGCCGAAAAACTCGCAGAACTGGTAGAGCAGCGGCAGAGCGAAACCAGCATCGCCACGCAGTTTGATCGGCACGCCGGGAAAAGCAGCCTCGAGTCGCGGCACCAGCCGCAGCAGCAGCGGAACAATGCGGGCGTGACTGGAGGCATGGCCAGGTCGTAACCGTGCGGCCAGCAGACCTCCGCTGTGACGCTCGAAGATGAGCATGGGGTGATACATATGCTGAGAGAACGTCCGTTGCGGACTCAGACGCGCGGTCTGGATTATACTATTGGCAATTCGAGGCATATCCAAATGAGAGCTTCCGGATCTTCTTAAGGAGGGCATATGTCAAAAAGAGTTTTCGGGCTTTCGGCGATGGGAGTCGGTGTCTTGATTCTCAGTGCGGTTCCCGTCCAGGGGCAGAGGGGCGGCGGCGGAACGGCAGTCAATCTGCCAGACGGCAACGGCAAGGAGTTGGTCACGGCTGTGTGCAGCTCGTGCCATGGCTTGAACATGATCACCAGCGGGTGGGGTTACGACAGAAAAGGCTGGGACGACCTGATCTCCTCGATGGTGAAATTGCCGGACGAGCAGAGAGGCGTGATTACCTCCTACTTGGGTACGCATTTCAACGAGATGAAGCGGCCGCCGACGGTCGTGATCCCGGGGAACATGTCCGTCACTATCAAGGAATGGGTCGCGCCCAGCCTCGGCTCGCGCCCGCACGATCCGCTGGCTGCAGCGGATGGCTCGATCTGGTGGACCGGGATGTTTGCCAACGTGCTCGGCCATCTTGATCCCAAGACTGGCGTCATGAAGGAATATCCCTTGAAATCGCCGAATACCGGACCCCACGGGCTGACCCAGGACAAAGCGGGAAACATCTGGTTCACGGGAAATTCGTCGGGGCTGGTTGGCAAGCTTGATCCGAAGACGGGCGAAGTCACCGAATATCGCATGCCCAACCCAGCTGCGCGCGACCCGCACACGCCTCTGTTTGACCCGAAAGGAAACCTCTGGTTCACGCTGCAAAACTCCAATATGGTCGGGAAGCTGAACCCGCAGACCGGCGACATCAAGCTGATTACCATGCCCACACCTCATTCGCAACCCTATGGCATGGTGATGAATTCCAAGGGCGTTCCATTTATCGTCTTGTTCGGCACCAACAAGGTCGCCACCCTCGATCCGGACACCATGGCGGTAAAGGAGTACAACTTGCCAAATGCCGACTCACGCCCGCGGCGGATCGCCATTACCAGCGACGACACGATCTGGTATTCGGACTATTCGCGCGGGTATCTGGGCCGGCTTAATCCCAACACCGGCGAGGTGAAGGAATGGCCTTCCCCGAGCGGGCGGGAGTCCCAGCCTTATGCGATTACTGCGCTGAATGATGTCATCTGGTACTGCGAGTCGGCCGTCCGGCCGAACACGCTAGTGCGCTTCGATCCGAAAACCGAAAAATTCCAGTCCTGGATCATCCCGTCCGGTGGCGGCGTCGTACGGAACATGATGCCCACGAAGGATGGCAACCTTGTGATGGCAGAAAGCGGCGTGAATCGCGTCGCACTCGCCGCCTTAAACTAGAGGGACAGGCGGCACCCGGCTTGAAGATTACTTCGAGGGCATTCGGCTTTGGGCGACAGTTCCCAATTGCTCAGAGGTTCGAGCCCTAAGCAAGAGGAAGCCTTTCTGGATCTGGACTTCGATTACTTAAGAACTCCTTCGGTATCAAATATCGAGGCTGGTTTTTCTGCTGAGCCGGATTCAGATGACGCCGTCCGCCACTAATGCGGAAATCCCTGGTGAATTGAAGTTCAGAAACACCCTTGCTGAAGCGTTGGGGGAAGTGCTCCCACTTCTCGTTTTTGGTGTTGTTCCCTGGCGGGTCCAGATTCGCCAGTACTCCTGCAGTCTGGAAACTGCCGTGCCACCATCTCCCAGGTAAGCCCGACGCACGTCTCGCATGAACGAAATAGAGCGATGGATAATTTTAGTTGGATCGCGTTGTGCTCAAGACGGAACCCCTCACCGAAGGAACAAACGATGGGGCAAACCGGCAACGGATATCTACTGGCTGAATATCGAGGCGTTGGCAGAGTAACTATCTCGCCGGAAATCTAGCAAAAGAGAGGTCACTGAGTGTGTGAATACAAATTGTGGTAACATTAAAAAGTGAGCACTTACTTATGAAGATCTCCACTCCTCGCCATTCACAACTGCACTCTCTCACGAAGAAAAGCCGTATGCAGAGTGAAGACCGCCGACGCCAGCTCCTGCGCTCCGCCATAGAAACGTTTGCGCGCCGTGGGTTCGCCGGCACGAGGACCCGCGACATCGCCTCGGCCGCCGGAGTGAGCGAGGCGATTATGTTTCGGCATTTCGCAACGAAAAAGGAACTGTACAGCGCCATCCTTGATACCAAAAAAGAAGATAAGGATGCGGCCGCGAAGTGGGGTCGCGAGTTAGAAGACTGCGCCCGCCGGAAGGATGATGCCGCGCTGTTCCGCCATCTCGCTAGAAAGATCCTTTCTTCCTTTCGCGAAGATCCTGCATTTCACCGGTTGATGGTATATGCCTCACTCGAGGGCCACCTCTTGGCTCATCTCTTTCGCGAGCGCTTCGCTCAGCCGATGGGGGGATTCCTTAGGCGCTACCTCGCATTGCGGCAGAAAGAGGGAGCGTTTCGCGAATGCGACCCTGAGATAGCGACAGCCTTTGTTCTGGCGACCTTCGTGCATTGGGCGATGGGCAAGTATGTCTTCAGAATGAAGCGGTCACGTCTCAGCGAGGAAGCGGTGGTGCAGAAGTTGGTCGAGTTAGTCATAGGTGGTCTGCAGGCGCAACGGAAGGATGCTTGTGGGAAGTAATGAATTCAATCTCGGATTAACAACGCGCGGTGCCCACGCGCGCAAAGCCGTAGAGGAAACGATGTTTCGGACGTCTTCACAGCGCGAGATCCCTTGTGAAACAACCCAAAAGATAGGTTAGGAATGGTTTATGTCGACTGAATTGGATAGAGAACTGACCGAGATCTCCCACGAACGCCCCGCTGACGACGATTTTCCTGTGCGGCCTGGTTCGCGATCGAGGCGCGTAGTCCGCGCGATAGTCTGGGGAGCCGTCACAACGCTGATTTTGGCTGCAATAGTGCTGGTCTATTACCGCCGCGCTCACGCGGTTCCAGTGGTTCACTATGAGACGGCCAACGTGGATCAGGGCACGATTGCAGCGAAAGTTACAGCCACCGGGAATCTTGCCGCATTGCTGACCGTTCAAGTGGGCAGCCAAGTCTCAGGCCGTGTGCAGGAGTTGTATGTTGATTATAACTCAGCGGTGAAAAAAGGTCAGACCATCGCGAAATTGGATCCAGTGCTCTTTCAGGCAGCGTTGGCGCAGGCTCGCGCCAATTTGCTGAGCGTGCAGGGCGTCCTAAAAAAGGATGAGGCGCAACAGATTAACACGCAGGCTGTCTTCAACCGCACGAAGGCGTTGAAGGAGGCACAGGTAATGGCGCAAGCCGATTTGGACACAGCTGCGGCGAACAACGAAGCGGCAAAAGCGCAGATCGAAGCGGATCAGAGCAATCTAGAATCAGCGCGCGCGTTGCTCAATCAAGCTCAAGTGAACATAGACTACACCACGATTATTTCACCCATCGATGGCACTGTCATCTCGCGCAACGTGGACGTCGGACAAACCGTGGCTGCGTCGTTCCAGGCGCCAACCCTTTTCGTGATCGCGCAGGACTTGCGGCGCATGCAAGTGGATACCAACGTAGGCGAGGCCGACGTCGGCAGGCTATTTGCCGGCATGACGGCGACTTTTACCGTGGATGCTTTTCCCAATCACCTATTCACCGGGAAGCTGCGCCAGATCCGCAACGCCGCTCAGACGACGCAAAACGTCGTCACTTACGACGCGGTGATCGATGTCGCGAATCCCGACTTACTGCTGCGGCCCGGCATGACCGCCAACACCACTTTCGTAGCAGCTCAGAAGGATAACGTCGTGCGTTTGCGCAATGCGGCCTTGCGCTTCGAGCCCGATGCGCAACTCCTGACGCGCATTGGCGTGAAAGATCTCTTGCAAACTGTTTCGTCCCAAGACCCAAATCGCAAGAAGGTTTGGGTGCTTCGAAATGACAAGCCTGTGCCTGTCGCCGTTTCCACCGGCGTCTCCGACGGAACGTGGTCCGAGCTTGTGGAGGGAGATGTCCGGCCAGGGGACTTCTTAATCACCGATATGACATTGAACCCGCGAGGCGGGTTGTTTTAGCCAAGATTAACGCGCGATGCCTCCAATCATTCAACTCGAGCATGTCACCAAAATCTATCGCATGGGCGACGTTACCGTGTCGGCCCTGCTAGACATCTCTTTAAAAATCGACGAGGGGGAGTTCGTCGCAATTATGGGCGCGTCGGGCTCCGGGAAATCGACGCTGATGAACATTATCGGCTGCCTGGATTGGCCGACCTCGGGCCGTTATTTCCTGGGCAGGCACGCAGTATCGGACTTCGACCGCGACACCCTCGCTGACGTCCGAAACCGTAAGCTTGGCTTCGTCTTTCAAAATTTCAATCTTCTACCGCGTGCCAGCGCGCTTGAGCAGGTTGTGCTACCCATGTTGTATGCCGGCGTTGCCGCCGCCGAGCGTAAGCGGAGAGCGACAGCAGCCCTTTCCCGGGTCGGTCTCGCAGATCGTCTGGAGCATCGTCCAAACCAGCTCTCTGGGGGCCAACAACAGCGCGTGGCTCTGGCCCGTGCCATGGTTATGAACCCCCGGGTTATTTTGGCCGACGAGCCCACCGGAAATCTCGACTCGCGCACGAGCATGGAAGTAATGGCTCTCTTTCAGGAACTGAGCGGGGCGGGCATCACCATCGTTCTCGTCACGCATGAGCCGGACATCGCCGCGCATGCGGCACGTTGCGTAGTTTTGAAAGATGGACGAATTCTCTCCGACTCGCGTCGTGTGCCCCGCCGCGCCGAAACTCTGCTCGGCGCGGAAAGCCCGGAAAGCAGGGTCCGGCCAGTTGCAGGGAGGTCCTCATGAATCTTTCACACACGCTACAGATCGCGTTACAAGCTCTGCTGCGCAACAAACTGCGATCGTTTCTGACCATGCTCGGCATCATTATCGGAGTGTTTGCCGTAATCGCCACGGTTGCGGTGGGAGATGGAGCCACTTCTCGGGTACAGGGCTTATTCGCCTCGATCGGCACGAATATGCTGATCGTTCTTCCCGGCGCTAGCAACCAAGGCGGAGCCTTTGGAGGCTTCGGGACACAGCCCACACTTACTTGGGACGATCTGAAGGCAATGCGCACGGAGGTGCCTACAGTTCGATATGCCGCCGCCCTCTTGCACAAGGTCTCGCAGGTGCAAAGTGAGGATCACAATTGGAACACAAGCGTTAACGGAACTTCCCCGGATTACTTTGCCATCCGTGATTGGCCCACCGTTAAGGGTTCGCTGTTCACGCAGTCCGATGTCGATGGCCAGACCAAGACGGCAGTCGTCGGTCAAACTGTTGTGGGGAAATTGTTCAGCGCGAGCTTCGATCCTTTGGGCCAGACGATTCGCATTAACAACGTGCCTTTTGTAATCATCGGCGTGCTCGGAGCAAAGGGGCAGTCGATGCAAGGGCAGGATAGCGACGACGTGGTGTTCATTCCCGAAACCACGTTCCAATCGAAGATCCAAGGCGGTCTGCAGAAGTACGTCAACGGCTCAATCGTGATCGGAGCCGATTCGGAAGAACATACAGAGCGCGCCCAATCTCAGGTAACAGCGCTGCTGCGCGACCGCCATCATATTCAACTCGGCATCGAAGATGATTTCAACGTTCGTAATTTGGCGGATATTGCCGGCACCCTCACCGCCGCCACTGGAGCCCTAACGGTGCTTTTGGCGGCCATTGCTGCCGTCTCTCTGCTGGTCGGTGGCATCGGCATCATGAATATCATGTTGGTGAGTGTTACGGAGCGCACCCGCGAAATTGGCCTGCGCATGGCCATTGGCGCCAAGGGGCGCCATATTCTTTCCCAGTTCCTAACCGAATCTCTGGTTTTGGCCGTATCTGGAGGCATCGTCGGGATCATTCTCGGCATCTCCACTACACAGATTTTGGCTCACCGTTTTGGCTGGACCATACCCATACGCCCCGCGGTAATCGCTTTGGCGGTCGGCTTTAGCTGTCTGGTGGGCGTAGGCTTTGGTCTGTTTCCCGCGCGCAAGGCTTCGCGCCTCGATCCCATCGAAGCCCTGCGCTACGAATAGCCGCATCACGGGAGGAAATCCCGTTTTAACTTGGTCGCGGATCTTTTTTAGGGTTTAGAGCTGGACATTGGCCGTCATGTGTTTGTTGACGGTGGAACTTGTCTGTACGAGCTATTTCGGCTGAGAAGTGCTCACTCTATTGGGGACTCTGGGCTGCCGTCCGTCTCGTCCAATGAATTGCGGCCGCTATATAGAGTCATTTATTAGGGCTGTGGTCCGCAAATAATCCGTACTGCTGGAATTTGTCCTACTCGGCCGCAAAAACCCCACCTCCATCTCAACCTCTAGAGATCATCATCCGTCAGAAAGCGACCGTAATCGTTGGTCTCCAACCAGTGGTACAAATGAATCTGGTAGAGATACGAAGCCACGAGTTCTTCTCCCAACTCGTGCGTCTCGCTGGACACGAAAGGCACCTGCAATCCCGCCAGCGCGGCAATCAGGAATTGCATGATCCGATTGGGATCGATTTTCGAGTGAGAATAGGGGGATTTCACTTGGCTCAGCGCACTCGTGATGACTAGCAGCCGGTGTGGATACTCGGCCATGAACCGCAGACGATGGATGAAGGCGGTACGAGCGACCGTGCAGGAATGGACCAGATCGGAAAGGTCTTTTCGCTCCACGACACAGAGGTCTTCCAATCCGGCAATGGAGTAGTCGCCCAGCTTGAGCGCCCGCTTCTCGACTCCGGCAAACCATCCAGCAAAGCGGGCAAAATCGAACGGGTTCTGTTCCCGGGTGTCCACGAGGAGAACGGGACGCGGCGTCTTGAGCTGCGTGCCGCCACGCTCGGCTAGGACCGGAATCACCGGATGTGGTACTGGTGCTGCGGTCAGCTGCCATTCCAAGGGAGACATGATCAGGGGGTGACGTCTTCTCATTGCTCTCTCCTTCAGGCAGCGATTTTCTCCAACCCGTATTCGTGATGCAGTCCGCCAAGAATTGGCAGAGCAACGACTCTACAATGCTTCGCAAGATGATGTCGCTGGTGACTTGGCACGACTGGGGAAGCTTCGCTGGGTTCTGGAAGTCCCGGGCCCAAACTTGAATGTGGTCGACCCTGATTGTAATGGACGACCCACTCTTTCAATATGCCCGGCAGGTGCCTCTCGTTTAGCGGGATCAAAAAGTCCAGACATTCGCGCCGGACCGTTCCTACTAATCGCTCACAGAAAGCGTTTGCCTGAGGAGCCTGGAAGGGCGTCTTCAATATCCTCAGGCCCATCGCTTTTAAGGCCGAATCGAAATCGGACGAGTAGATGCTATCGCGATCATGAATCAGAAAGCGCTGCGCCTGTTCGCCGGTAATCACTTCTCAGAATTGTTGAAGGGTCCATACTGCCGTGGTGCGCGGATTATTTGCGGAGTACAGGCGCCCTTTTATAATGCGTTCTCAGAACTTAGCCGTTGGTGACCTCGCAAGCCCTGTTGACGCTGAGGCGTACGACCCGACAAACAGAGGTCCAAGCCATGAAGCATTTAGTAGCGGGCCAGTTTCGAGCGGACCAGTTCGGCGCCCTCTACCATGGCTTTCATCTTCCCAAAAGCCACATCCCTGGGCAGGTATTTGAGTCCGCAGTCCGGCGCGACCACCAACTGCTCGGCTGCGACAAAGGGAAGCGCCCGTTGTATTCGTGCGGCAACTGTTTCCGGTGTCTCGACTTGATGAGTCGAGAGGTCCAGCACGCCCAGGATGATGGTCTTGCCCCGCAATTTCTCGAGTACCGAACAATCGAGCGAGGACTGCGCAGTCTCGATCGAGATCTGCCGCGCGTCCGACTCCGCCAGCTCCGGCAAGAATGAATAACCCGATGGCCGTTCATGAATGATGGCCGCGTATCCGAAGCAGAGGTGGACCGCCGTGGTCCCGGTCACTCCATCGAGCGCCCGCTGCAGCGCCGCAACGCCATATTGGCGTGCCTTTTCGGGACGCGCCTGCATATAGGGCTCGTCCATTTGCACCACGTCGGCGCCCGCGGCAAATAAGTCTTTGATTTCTTCGTTGACCGCCGCCGCATAATCCATCGCCAGCGCCTCTTCACTTTTGTAGTAGTCGTTTTGGACTTGCTGAGTCATGGTAAATGCGCCTGGCACGGTCATTTTGACTCGGCGAGTGGTATTCGCCCGTAAAAACTGAAGGTCGCGCACTTGCACCGGATATTTCCGGCGAATCTTGCCCACGACGCGCGGCACCGGATTCGGATGGCCGCTTCGATCGAGCGCCGTCCCGGGATTATCTATGTCCACGCCTTCCAGTGCGGTGGCGAAGCGGTTCGAATAGCTTTCCCTCCGCATTTCGCCGTCGGTAATGATATCGAGCCCGGCTCGCTCCTGCTCGCGAATCGCCAATATCGTGGCATCGTCCTGCGCCTGCTCCAGCCACTCCGGCGCGACACGCCACAACCCCCGCGCGCGTATGCGTGGAGGGAATCGTCCGGCCAGCTTTTCGCGATCGATCAACCAGTCGGGCTGCGGATAGGACCCCACGAGGGACGTCGGAAGAAGTATTTGCATGGTTTAATACCCACCTTTTCTTAAATCCGCCGCGCTGCCAGCGTTCGCGGGTTCAATTTCGAGCGCTCACCGTTGCTTCGACGCCCAACTATTGCACCCCACCGGGGCTAGGTTGCGAATGATAAGCGCTGGCGTTCGCTTGCAGCAGTTTGCTCATCAGAACGGCAACCGTCGCGCACAGCGCGGGAATCATTCCCGACAGAAGTATCTGTTGCGGAGACCATCCCATAGACAGTAGTACGCCGCCGAACACCGGGCCAATAATGGATCCGATGCGCCCGACACCTAATGCCCAGCCAACGCCTGTGGCGCGCATCGAAGTAGGATAGAAGCTCGCGGACGCCGCATTGATGCCGGCCTGCGCACCCTGAACGGTTATACCCAATACAAACGTTACGATCATGGCCAGCAGATAAGCACTGGCGGCGTATGCCAGTACCCCAATCAGGAGCGCCGACACACCGAACTCCCACAGCAAAATGGTATAAACGCCAAACCCGGTCATCAGGCGGCCTTCCGTAAGAGTCCCCACCATGCCGCCAAGGCTGAAAAGAGAAACAGCCGCGACTCCAGCCGAGACCGGCATGCCGCTTTGCCGCAACAGCCCGGGGAGCCAGTTCACTATGAAATAGATGATCAGGAGATTCATAAAAAACGGCACCCACAACAGAATCGTCCCGCTGGAGCGGCCCTCGGTGAATAACTGTGTTACGGGCATGCCCTCGTGGCGCGGCTCAGTCGAAACCGAGAGGTTGAGGGGCGCTCGTGCAAATTCCGGCGCGATTCGGGCCATGATCTGAACGATCTTTTGTGGACTTGCGCCGCGCACGGTCAGGAATCGCACCGATTCGGGAAGCGCGACGATCAGGGCGACGGAAACTGCCAGCGGCAAACCTCCTCCAAGATAAAAAACCGAGCGCCAGCCCCATGTGGGAATCATCACCGAACTCGCCAGACCAGAGACGAGAGCGCCCAGCGGAATTCCGCAGAAGAGCATAGACACCAAGGTAGCTTGCAGGCGCTTCGGCGCATATTCGGACGTGAGCGCAACCACATTGGGCATGGCCCCGCCAAGCCCGAGTCCAGTCAGGAACCGCAGAATCAACAGCTCGTTGAATGACGTGACTCGCGCGGTCAGGAGGGAGAAAACCGCAAACGTAAGCGTGGAAACCACCACGGGCCACTTGCGCCCCCAGCGATCGGCGATAGGACCGACGGCCATCGCGGCGATCATCAGTCCAATCAGGCCGGCGGCAAAGATGGGGCCGAATGTCTTGAGGGGAATACCCAGCGTCTCCGAAATGGGTGGCGCGAGGAAGCCGATGCATTGCGCATCGAAGCCTTCGAGCACCAGCACGACGCCGCAAAGCACAATCGTTCCAACTTGAAAGCGGCTGACCGGTCGCCCGTCGATGATTTCGTTTATCGTCAGAACGCGCGCTCCGCGATCCACCACGACTTCTCATCCCGCGCATCGAAACCGACCGAGAATGCGCGACCGACTCCTCTTTTCAGGCGCTCGCTACGCGCACTTCCATGTCGCCGATACGATCGATATGCGCGTGCAACAGGTCGCCGGCGTGGATTGGTCCAACGCCATCGGGAGTTCCGCTCAGCAAAACGTCTCCCGGCCATAGAGTGTAAAACGACGACGCGAACTCAATGAGTTCCGCAACGCCAAGAATCATGTCCCGCGTGTTGGCCTTTTGGCGGGCTTCGCCGTTGACGGCGATCGAAAGGTTGAGATTCTGCGGATCGGAAATCTCGTCCGCCGTTACCATCCAGGGACCCAGCACCGTGTAGCTGTCGATCGATTTCCGCAAGCTGCGCTCCTCGGGACCGCGCACCGTAACGTCCAGACCGATACAGTATCCCGCAACAAATCCTAAAGCATCCTTCGCCGCCACGGCATTGGCCGGCTTTCCGATCACTACGGCCAGTTCGACCTCGTGGTCGGTCCTGCGATCGGGATGACGGATCACAATGCCCTGTGAAGCCCCGACAACCGAGCTTGTCGCCATTAAAAATAGGCCCGACTGCTGGATCGCCTGCATGTGAGCCTTGTTTTGGTGATGCAGACCGGGATCTGAGGCGACCTCTTCAAGATGCTTTTGGTAGTTGACCGGGGCGCCCATTACCTTCCCTGGGTTTGCCACCGGGCTGAGTAAGCGGACTTGAGAGACCGGTATGGCCTTGGACTTCGCGGCAGCGGCCAATATTTCCGCGCGAAGAGTGGAAAGATTCGCGATAAACGCGTCCACGGGCGGAAACGGGTAGCGATAACTGGGCAGCCTATCGAGGATTGGCGTGACGTCGTGGACCAGATTTCCCTCCACGAATCCCAGCCGGTAATCGTTGAACTGGCACAGAATCACGAAGCGCCCCAAGTATCAGCCGGTCACAATCACAGTCGGCCAATATAACAGTCGGATACTACACGGATTCGAATGAGGCGCAAACTCTCCCTGACAGACGACCAAAGTAGCGAACCCACCACCCGTGCGATAGAATCCTCGTGATTTTTGCTTTGCGGCGCTCTGGAGGTGACCATGATCGAACCGGAATTTGAGAAGTTGTACCACGACATGGACAGCAATCATATTCAGCCGCTCTGGAGAGCGGCGAGCAGCGTGATGCCCAGCGCGCCGATTCCGAAGACCGTTCCTTGGATCTGGAAATGGTCGCAACTTTATAGTTTGGCCCGCCGGTCGGGGGAACTCGTGACTCTGGCGCGTGGTGGTGACCGCCGCGCTCTGGGTTTGGCCAACCCTGGTCTGGGGGGTTTCCCTTACGCCACGGCGACGCTATGGGCGGCCGTGCAATGGCTGAACGGAGGTGAAGTGGCGCCGGCTCACCGTCATTCCGCGCAGGCCGTGCGATTTATGATTGAGGGCCAGGGCGCCTACAGCACCGTGCAGGGCGACAAGGTCTATCTCGAGCGCGGCGACTTCGCTATTAATCCGCCGTGGTACTGGCACGATCACGGCAGCGAAGGAGACGGCCCGGCCGTCTGGATGGACGGCCTCGATGTACCCCTGAACAACTATCTCGACGCGGTCTTCTTCGAGCCGGGCACTAAGGATGTGCAGGACGTCACCCAGGTCGTCGACGGATCGGTTTTGAAGTATGGTGTGGGCCAGTTGCGGCCCGCCTGGGAAGCGCCCTGCCTGGAGTATTCGCCAATTTGTACCTATAAGTGGACGGCCACTGAGCAGGCGCTCAACAACTTGGCCAAAGTGAGCGCCAGTCCGTTTGACGACGTTGCCATCGAGTTCACGAATCCACACACGGGCCGGCCGGTGATGAAGACCATGACCGCCTGGGTGCAAATGTTAAGGCCGGGAATCCACACCAAAGCTCATCGCCAGGTGAACAGCGCCGTCTACCACGTGTTCGAAGGGCGTGGCGCCACCATCATCGCCGGCGCGCGTTTTGATTGGGAGCAAGGCGATATTTTTGTCATCCCCAGTTGGGCTTATCACGAGCACATTAACGCCTCGCATAGCGACCGGGCCATCCTATTCTCTGTTCAAGATACGCCGGTGCTTGTGGCCCTCGGCAAATACCGGGAAGAAGCGCTGGCTACCAAGGGTGGGCATCAGGAGGTCAAAGAGGTCTTCGACGCGGAGAAGGCCTTGGCTCATCCGTGAACTGGGCCTTCGCGACTAACCCCTCGCGACTAACGTGGATTGGCCAAACGTGGGTTAGCCAAACGTGGATTGGAAGAACGTGGATTGGCCGGTGGCGTAGTTTGAGTTCCTCCGTTCTTACCCTTATTGTCATCCTCACTATTATTGTTGTTTGGCGTCCCTTGGAGAAAGTCGTCGAAATTGACGCCCGCCGGCGGCGCCACGACGGCAGCCCGGCTGGTCGAAAAGCCAATTAAGCGACCCATAAAAATAATGCTGATCCAGATGGCGAGGGACAAGGCTGCTACCGCCTGGCCCGCAGGCGGCGCGGAGGGAGCTTTATCCCAGCGATGAATCGTCCGGCCGGCGGTCAGCTCAAAGACCAGAATGTTGATGCCGGCGAGCAGGAGCAGCAGCATCTTCGTGCGGAAAAAGAAGTTGTGATAGTACACGCGCGCATTGGTAATGAACATCAGCGATCCAGTGAGCGCGGTCAAGGCAAACGCTGCCCACGTCCATTTCAGAATGTCGGATGCCATCCGCTGGAACGACCTCTGTGTCGAGGCCATTCCCAGTAACCGCAGGTCAATAATCGCAATGGTGCCGAAAACCATCGCGAGTCCAAAGACGTGTGTGGACTCAATCAGCGGAAACAATAACAGCGAATCGCGAATCCTGTTGGCCAGGCCCGACTCTTCGAGTGATTTCAGAAACGCCATGACATTCATTGGCAATCTCTGGGCAATCCTTTCTCTGCTGGTCCAAAATCATCCATCCGTTGACGTTCAGGCTCTCCTCGCCGGCGACCACGAACCCCACACATGATCATAAGCAATCAGGCGTCCGAGAATAATGATGCACACCCAAATCAGGAACGTCAGCACGGCCAGCCACTTGATGGATCTGCGATTGACGAGGGTTTCTTGCCACTGTTGCTCGTGATGGCGGACTGCGATTTGGAAAATGACGGCAATGATCGTGCTAACCGCCACAAGCAACATCTTCAACCAAAACGAAAACGTCACCAGTTCGCGCACCGGCTCGCCGATCACCATTAACATCCCCGTTGCTAGTTGCAGGCACAACGCACCTGTCACCCACGGAGCGAACCGGCTCGTGGTCTGCCGCAGCGTTTGATCCGTCCCGGCCCAGCCCAGGATACGAAGATCGACCATGAGCACCGACCCAAGTAATACTCCGATGCCAACAATATGAATGGATTGAATCGTCGGGATGACCCAACTGTAGTGATCTTGTATGAAAACGCTTGGGGATGTCGTGGACAGCCACTCGGCGAAATGCCTCAAGTCAGCCATCCCTGACCATCCCTGACTCGCGTGTCCCGCATGAATGTTTTGCGCATCACGAGCTTCGGCGGCGGCGGCGTAACGGCGTCCATCCAACCAAAAAAATCAGAACGAGGTTCCACCCAGAAGCTCGCTGCCCTTCACCGTATCGCAGGTTTTGCCCGGATCGGGCGGTGTCTTCCACGGGCATTTGGCGATGGCGGTGGTAGCAATGCGCGATCCAAAATTACTCCCGTCGCGGAGCGGATTCATCTTGACGCTGAATATGGTGCCCGCTGGGAAGGTCGCCGCCGTGATTCCCTGCTGCGCCATCGCCGCGGCGCCCGCCATTTCGACGCCCCAGTCGACATATTTCCCGTCTTTGTCCTTGGAGAGTTTGCCGTCGGCCCCAATCACATAGAAGTGCAATTCCGCATGGTTGGCCTGCGCGACGAACTGGTGCGCCACCCCGGTGAGCACCACCGTTTTGGTCTCATCGTACATCGCAAAGGAGTGATGTGATATTGCCGGAGTAACATAAATTCCCAGCGATATAAATGCGAGCAGCCCGGCAATCATCCAGCCTCTCGCTATTTCTTTCTTCATTATTCTTCCTTTCGATCTTCACTTTCGATCCTCGGCAGAATTTCGTCGTCCCGGGTGGACATTCAAGTCTTTCTCTTCTACTTGAAAATGTCGAGTATCTCCTGAGGCAGAGCATCCTGCGGCTTGTCCCAGCCCACTTCGAAATATTTTTCCCAGTTCTGCGCCCACGGACGTCCGTAGTAGTCGATATATCGCGGATCAGCCGCCGTCAATTGCGTCGGCCGGCCATTCGTATTTCGCAGATTGCTCAAACACTCGATGTACGTGTAGCGCCGCTCCGGATCCTCCGGCGTCGCCTGCCGCACAAACCGGTACGTGGCGTGCAGCGGCTGGACGAACGCGTCGGGGTCGTAAAATACCGCCTCGTGATCGAGGCCCACGAATTTGCCGCTCGCGTCGTATACAGGTTTATACGTTTCGACCGTCTCTATCTTATCGCTATATTCGAACATCGAATGCGACAGCGTCCAGCCCTGAACATTCGCCGTCCAGCTCACCAGAGTAGTCCCGTCCCAGAAGCCGACCGTCTCCCCATACCACTGCGGAACCTTTTGTACGTGCTCTTTTCCGATTAAAACCTGGCGCAGGAAGTTCGCCGCGATGCCCGAAAGGAATTGCACCTGCCACGGACTCGTCGTGAGCTGGAAATTTCCGCCCGCCGAAAACTCCGCCCACCACCGCAGGAATCCCTCCGGATAACAGAACGACGCTTCCCACTGCGGCGCATTGTCCACGGCCTCGTGATAGTTCATCTGCACCATGCGCTTTTGATATTCCGGTGTGAGCAACGACAGAATCGTCGGCACCTGGTTGACGGTTCCCCACATCCACTCGGCTCCATGATCGGCTTTCTGGTCCCGCGCGTAGTACCCATCCCAATCCGGCACGGTGGCCTTCGTATAAACCGTCGGCCCGCCCTTGGCCTTCGCTGCCGCCAGCAAGGCCTCGTAATGCTCTTTGGCCGTCTTATAAGGATAGGGGCTCACAATCTTTTCTCGCGGATAATCCTTGCTGCAATCGCCCCAAAAAGCCGATGTTGGCGCTTTCTCGCCAATGCGGTGCGAAGTCCAGATGTCGGTCAGCTGACGCGGTGTGTTGCAGCGAAAATAGCGCTGGTCCGTCCAAAGCTTCTGATCTCTGTAGAAATTTTTTGACAAAAACAGATCGATGGGCAGTACCCGTGTTCCTGCCGGAGGCCCCGCGAATGTCGGTGTGTTATATCGCACCGGCCCTGAGCCCACCAGTTGGCCTGAACCCTGCAGTGGCTGTCCCTGCACCGGCGGCTGCGCACCCTGCTGCGCGAAAACCGTCATCGATATCGGCGCGAGCGGCGACATCCAAGTGGCCGCGCAGAGCGCCACCAAAAGGAACAAAAGAACGAACTCTCTAGCTCTCATTTGGTTTCACTCCCTCGCAATCGCCTTCGCAATCGCCCTCGCGATCGCACCCCACGCGGGATCACCAAAGCGGCAAAACGTCTGAGCGCGCCCTTGTCTACGCTTATCTTAAACCTGATCCACGTCAGCGCGATATGTACGTACTTCTCTCCAGATACGATGTCAAGCGAAAGCCAGTAGGCAGTGAAAGCAAGCTGGCGCGGAATTTACGCTGCCCATCGGGTGGAGTACCATTTCGGGCGTATGGCTTCAGAGCCCTTGGGGCCTTATCGGCGGGAGAGATCGGGAGATAAGAGTAATGAGAATTTTCTACGGCATTCTGATCGCGACTATTTTCGTTACTGCCTGCTCGAAAGCACCGCCCGCCCCGGCCCAGCCTCTGTTGAGGCCCGCCACGATCAAGGACATCATGGATTCCATGGTGGATCCCAGCGGAGACTTCGTCTTCCAGTCCATCCAGGAGATCGCGGATGAGCACGGAATCAGCGAAAAAGCGCCGCAAACCGACGCGGAATGGAACGAAGTGCGCCATCGTCTTTTCGTCCTGGTGGAAGCGCCGAATCTCCTGATTATGGACGGCCGCAAAGTCGCCCGGCCGGAAGACCGCTCGAGGAATCCCCAAGTTGAAAACGAACCGGAGCAAGTGCAGAAGTTAGTAGACGCCGACCGCGCCAGCTTCATCCGCCGCGCGCGCAGGCTTCAGGACGCCGCCGCCCTGGGTCTGAAGGCCGTTGACGCAAAAGATAAGGACGCGCTGTTTCAAGCGATCGATGGTATCGACAAAGCCTGCGAGAATTGCCATCTGCACTACTGGTATCCGAATGACAAGAGGGCTCAGGAGGCCGCAAAGAAAGACGGAATCACTGAATAGCACTGCATCGCCGGTAGAATAGAATCGCGCTCAATCGCCGGTAGAATTTTTCGGTGTCACCGCTTGCCTGCCCTCGCCGTCCCGACAAAGGACCGCTCCGCCTCCGCAATGGTGGCCTCCGCGTCTTCTTTCAAAATATACCCAGCCTTGACATTCTTCTCGGTGACTTCCTTCACCTTCGCCACATAAGTCGCATGCGTCGGATACATCGCCGCCAGTCGCGCCTGGTCCCATGCCAGGTACGATCCCATCAAGTTGCAGTTTCCTTCACCAGCACTCGTTCCGCCTTCATTTTGTCCGGTGTTGGTCGCCGTAGGCACCGCATGCTGCGCAAGTTCGATGCCGCCATGCGCATTCCCATACGCGTCGTGAACTACTTCCCAGCGCGGCCCCTGAGGGCCACGGACTCCCGCTCCGTTCGTACCCGGTGCGCCGGCGGGTGGACCCGGTGAAGCGGCCGCAGTCTGCTCAGGAAGTAATTGTCTCAGTTCGATATGGGTCGCCGTGGGCGGAGGCGAGCCATCCTTCACCCATCGCGAGGTATGGTCCAGCACGGCGTTCAATACGTAGTATCCCGGAATGCGGCTGAAGGGCGGATTCCTGCACAAGGCGGTTCCCGCCGCACCCGATAATCCATTGCCGGCCCCGCCGCTGATCGTCGAGTCCGTAATCGCCGGCGATCCTTCAACCGGCTCCATCCCCGAAACGCGGAGTCCCAGCCCCGCCAGCATCCGCGAAAACTTCGCGTCGAGATGCGAAGTCCCCGCGACCTCCCACTGGCGATACTTGTCGGTATCCGGCTGGCGATTATTCGCCTGCCCTGCCACGTCAGTCTCATTCAGCAGTTTGAACACCTTGACATCGAGATCCTCGCTAACCTTTCCACCGCCGCCGTGCAGCACGACCGCATCATAAACTTTGGGGATCAATGGGTGGACCGAGTGAAAGTACGTATAAAGCAGAGCCGCCGATTGTGAATGTCCGATCGCAATCAACCGCGCAGCCTTAAGCCCGCCGAGCACATCGGCGCTCCCCTTGCCGCGTACCGCCACGGCGGCCGCGGTAAAAATGTCGAACGCCAGCGCATCGCCGGCGATCTTGCCGCCTTCATCGACGTCCAGCGCGCCGTAGCGCGCAGGACTCCATTCCTTCAGCGCATTCACTCCCGCGCGTTGATTCGACACGCCCACCCACGCATAGCCTGCGCCAACGATGTGTTCTGCCGACTGAAACCAGTCGTATTCGCCGTCGTGCCCTTGCGAGACGTTGTACCATTCCACAATCACCGTGCCATTGAACTTCGAGGCCAACTTCGGTCGGCGCACCACAATGCGCGTCTTGAACGCGTGGTCGCTGTCGTTCACTATGCCCGGTTGGCCTGCGAACGTGTTGTAGGCGTTCGCCTTGCCCTCGATAAAAAACTCTTCCTCGACGAACCCGCGTTTTGCCAGATTCATGGGGGTCGCGTTGTAGGGATAGCCGTGTGCCGGGTCCCGCAGCGCGGTGGTCAACGCGATAGGACCGCTGACGCTTACACTCGGCAGCGGCAAATTCGCATTCGGCAACGCTCCCGGAACCGCCGCAAGCGTTACCGATAGGATCGCTGACAGGCAGGCCACAGCCAATCCGTAAAACGCCGCGTGGGCCACACGCGAAATAGCCACATGGTCGACCGGGCGGACAGTCGGGCGATGGTGAGTCATGTAGTTTCCCCTCACGACGGCGAGTATTTCCCATACACCGAGGTCGCGCTGGCGGCCACTCTATCAGTTGAGCGCCGGAAACGTCAGGGGCTTTTTGGCACTCACGCCGGCAGATTCCGCCCGCTAGGGTCTCCCCGGGGCGGAGCGCTTTTCTTTGTAAGCGAAGTCCACTGTCGCCGTGCCTCCCGCCGTGACGCTGACAGTCGTTTTAACCACGCCATATTCCTCCTGCCAGGCCGAAATCGTGTGCGTCCCTGCCGGAACGTTGTCGATCTCGAACGCGCCTCCCTCGCCGCTCACCGCGAAATACGGATTCGCAACCACTCCGACATAAGTTGTCATCCACTTGTGCAAATCGCACACCACCCGCAGCATCACTTCCTCCTGCCTCAGCCGGAATGAAAATGGCGCGCTACTGGCAGGTGTCGTCACGTCAAAGTGGTTTCCTCCCCCCGGCAAACTCGACAGGCTCTGGACGTTATGCGAGATTGGATCGTCGTTCACAACTCGCAGCGTCTGCCCCACGCGCACACCGACTACGCGAGGCGTGAACATGCATTTCCGCTGATCGATCGTCACTGGTTGCGAAGGAATGGGTGTCGCCGGGAAGTTCCCTGAAAGGCTGACGAATACATTCGCGAGGTTGCCATGCTCATCGCTCGAAACGATCTCCTGCACCACGCGCTTGTCCGCGTTCATCTGCGAGCACTTCGGGTCCATCCCCATGCGAATAATGGGATTCCCCGGCCGCGCCCCTGTCAGCCGGACGTGCCCCCGAATGGTTCCGGTGGCGGTATTCGTCTGCGCCTCCGCCACGGCGCCACCCGGAACCACCGCTAGTAGGCAAATCGCAAAAATAAAACTCGCGACGACGACAATAGGGGCCCCCCAAGTCGCCGGAAAGGGGAGCCTGGGGATAACATCGAATCCGCGCCAAATCAGGCTTCGCCAAATCAAGCTTAGTTTGATAGCTACCTCCCCGATTCTCTCTCATCCATACGTTCGAGCCGTTCGGAATTTGTCATTCTGTCTCTCTGACGAATTGCAATTACAGTTCCCCAGTATGCAGCGCGCCTAGTTGTCCCACTCATCCGATTATTTTCCCTATAGAACTCTATGCATTTCGCGGGGCGAATAGTCAACAATTACGGTGTGGGGAGACACAAGGCCCAAGTCCCGTGTATAACGTCGTCGGCGCTGTCAAGGGACACTCCAAGTTTTGCGAGCCGGAAGTGGAGTCAATGGCGGTCTGGCTGCTTGTGCCAGACCGTTCATCGCTAGACCATTGACGCCGCGGACGGCTCGCCACGGTTTCGTGTAGACGAAGCGGAGCTTCGTCCTATTTAGGATTCCGTTTCCACTCTCGACCAAGGCTCGTATCCCGAAATCCTACGGTGTTACTGCTGCCGCCAACCGTGTATTCACGTACAGACCATGATTTGTTCTCCGAACTCCCTTTCTTCCGCAAGGGAGGCAGGACGCTCAATCAAGAAGACGAATACCTTCGGCTCGGTGTCCGGCCAGACCTGCCGGATGTCGGCCAGAAGCTGAAGCGCCAGGGAGTCGTCCTCCGCGTTCGATGTCTTCGACCGAGTTAGATTCTCCGCGCATACTCGCAACTCTTGAAGCCTGTCTGGGTCCGCGACCGCAAGAATGGCAAACAATGGTGACCACGCTTCCGCGTCACGATCCGAAACAAACTCCAACAGCGCAGCACCGTAGGCCGTACCAATTTCCTCTCGCTGCCGGCTAGCGGACAGAGCGGCTTGTTCAGCCAAACCCTTCCCCTCGGGTCCAGCGGTTCGGTAGAGGAACCGCTCGACCTTCTCCGAATCTTTCGCATGGAAAGGCGCAACGGCAAGATTGGGGGGAGGACAGGACTGACCAATTTGTGGATCTGGCCCTACTGCGGTCTTGACGGGTGATGCCGGGCGCGGGAACGGCGGATTTCGCGGGCAATAGACTTCGGGTTTAGATGTTCTCCGACCACGCCCATACCGGCTTTAGCACCCTTGCGGGAACCAAGTACGCTTTCCATCCAGCGGCCACGGCATCATCCGCCTTCAGCTTGCACAAGACCGTTTTCAGATGCTCTTTACGAGCGAGCTTTGCAGAAACGGACTCGGCAGCTACGATTCCGATCTCCTTTAAACTCTTGCTTCTCTTGAAAGCGCGCCATGCAGAGGTGCCGCGCTCTTGCTGCCCCTCGCAGATCAGAATAAATCCCGCCAGGTACTCCGCGTACCGATCAGCCGTGGAACAAGCGATGCTTAGATCCAAATTCCTAATTGCATCCCGGAGACTCTTCCACCACCTTTCGCGTCGTGCCGTTTGCCCAGCGGCAAATGCGTTTTGACCCACGGGTGAAAAGGCGAGACACAGCACCGCAGCACTGCTCGGGCCAGAGGGTGGTCAACACAACGGGCCGGAGCATGCCGGAGAAACTGCGACGGGCACCTGTGAACTTCACAGATATAGCTAAAGATACTTTGAACTACTCGAAAGCCCAGAAACGCCACCATCGCGATGACATATCTCGAATGCCGCTCTTGCTGGAATGGTTCGGTGATCGTGCGGCTGAATCGGTCACGTCAGTGGAGATCGAGGCCAAGATAGCTAGGTGTGCGGAAGAAAGAAACTGGGCAGCTTCGACCGTGAACCACTACCGCTCGCTCCTATCGCTGGCGTATCGCTTGGCAATGCGTAGTGGCAAGATCGCAGTAAACCCGGTGCGGGGGGTTCCAAACCGGCATGAGGATAACTCCCGCGTGCGGTTCCCGGCCCCGGCCGAGGAGAGGCGGCTTCGAGAAGTAATGCAAGCCAAATACGCCGAGCACATCCCTGAGCTTGACCTCGCTCTTAATACCGGACTCCGGCGCACAGATATGTACCAGCGGTTGACATGGGATCGCGTGAACATGGCTTGGCGGTTGGCGAGTATTCCACGAAGTAAGAATGATGATCCGCACCATGTTCGAGTGAATAAAGCGGCGATGGCGGCCTTAGAGGTTTTTCGGTCACGCAGCGACGGCACTGGGCGGGTGGTCCGAAATCTCGCAGGCGAACCCTTAGGTGGCTATAACCACTGGTTCTGGCGAGCACTGCGGGAAGCGGGTATTGAAGATTTCCATTGGCACGATCTCCGTCGAGTCGTTTGCTGATGCGGGGAGCAAGCCTGCCGGCCGTGCAGGAATTTTTGGGCCACAAGAGCTTGGCTATGACGTTGCGTTACGCCCACCTCTCGCACGAGTATCAATAGGGCGTGGTGGAGCTATTAGACGAACCAGACACCACTACCGACACCAACCAGTTGCTGGCACTCTCGGAAGAAATCGCCCACGTCAATTAAATGCTTCACTCAACAGAGGTTAGGTGGTGGAGCGGGCGACGGGAATCGAACCCGTATCCGCGGCTTGGGAAGCCGCTATTCTACCACTGAACCACGCCCGCCTTGTGCGTCTCGCGTAAAACCTAACAGATCGATTCTCGGGCCGCAAGCGGTTGTTCCCGGCTACTCGTGAATCATCACCTGAATTAAGGGACCATGGCAGCAACGTCCATGCGGCAGGGCGATTCGGGCAGTGGCGTCGGGCGACTCGCGTTCCATGCTAACCTGTGCGGCGTGTTACGCCGGGACTTCGGATTTCGGCGGGGGTTTCAGGCGTCGGGCGACAGCCGGGAGGATGGTTTGGCTTACAAGGACCTGCGGGAGTTTATTGCCCGCCTGGAAAAGAGTGGCGAACTCAAGCGCATCGCCGTCCCGGTGGACCCGGTACTCGAAATCGCGGAAATCGCCGACCGGGTGACGCGAGCGGGGGGGCCAGCGCTTCTATTCGAGAACCCGGTGGGATCGCGCACCCCGCTGCTCATCAATATGCTGGGAAGCGAGCGGAGAATCACGCTGGCGCTCGAAGTCGATCGTTTGGAAGAAATCTCCGACCGCATTCACTCGTTCATGGATGTGCGGGCGCCGCAAGGCATGCTGGACAAGCTGAAGATGCTGCCAAAGCTTGCGGAATTAGGGTCATTTTTTCCCAAGACGGTGAAATCCGGACCTTGCAAGGAAGTCATACGGAAGGAAGGTTTTTCGCTTCTCGATTTTCCGATTTTGCAGTGCTGGCCCAAGGATGCCGGCAGATTCATCACCTGGCCTTTGGTGTTCACGCGCAATCCGGAGACGGGCAAGCGGAATGTGGGCGTATACCGGATGCAGGTGTTCGACGAGCGGACCACGGGGATGCACTGGCAGACGCAAAAGCACGGGGCAGAACACTTCCGCCGGGCGCGCGCCGCGGACGCCCATGGCCGCATCGAAGTCGCGGTGGCCATCGGAGCGGACCCTATTACGTGTCTCTCCGGCATTCTGCCGATTCCGCCCGATCTCGACGAGATCATGTTCGCGGGATTCTTGCGGCGCGAGCCCGTGGAGATGGTGGCGTGCGAAACGAGCGCGATTGAGGTGCCCGCGCAGGCCGAAATCGTGCTGGAAGGATATGTGGATTTATCGGAGATGCGCACGGAAGGGCCCTTTGGCGACCACACCGGCTTCTATTCGCTCGAAGGCGCGTATCCAGTGTTTCACGTCACCTGCGTGACGCACCGCCGCAATCCTATTTATCTGACCACGATAGTGGGCCCGCCCCCGCAAGAAGATTTCTACATGGGCCATGCCGTAGAGCGGATCTTTTTGCCGGTGATGAAGATGCAGTACCCCGAGATCGTCGATGTGGCGCTACCGGCCGAGGGCATTTTTCATAACTTGATGATTGTGGCGATCCGCAAATCGTATCCCGGGCACGCGCGGAAGATCATGAATGCTATTTGGTCACTGGGCCAGGCGATGTTCACCAAAGTTGTGGTCGTCGTGGATCACGACGTGAATGTCCAAGATTTTCGGCAGGTGGTGTGGAAGGCCCTATGTGCCATCGATCCCGAGCGCGATATTCAATTTGTGCTGGGCCCGGCGGATTCGCTCGACCATGCGGCGCGCCGCCAGGATTTTGGCTCAAAAATGGGGATCGATGCTACCCGCAAGTGGGCCAGCGAAGGGTTTGACAGGCCTTGGCCAGATGAAATAGTCATGGACCAGGCCACCAAAGACCGGGTGGACGCCATGTGGAAGGTACTAGGACTAGGGCCGTAGGCCGTCCTTCGGCCGTAGTTCTAACCGTAAGAGCAGCTTTCTTCGCAGAAACCCCATGGCTGGCGTGGTATTTGCGTTACCCGGTTACTACCATATAGCGTATTCGTCGATTTTGCGGTCTCAAGTAATTGAGATTTCTCCGCACTCTTCCCCCAGTAGCACTCCGGCTGGCCCCCTATTCTTAGGACAACTCGCCCTGCCACTTCCATTGACAGTCCTAGTACGGGGTGCGAGATTGGCGTCAGCGGGAATGCCCCTCTGCTCCGTACATAAACACTGGCGGACAAAAAGGTCAGACATGGGAACAGTGTCGGCAGGGACGGGGGTAGTCCTGGCATTCAAGTTGGATGGCCGGTAGAAGTTTTTGCAAGTCGGTGCTGGACCGCTGGATGGACCGCAAGATGCGGCAGTCCACGAGCAAGGAGCCAGCCGGAACCGCAGGGCGGGCCGGCGGCAAAGAGAGGCAACTTGATGTTCGGTAATGGAAAACAGAAGCCGGTGGTAGGACTCGACATCGGATCGAGCTCGATCAAGGCAGTGGAACTGAAATCGACCAAGGCAGGGTACGAACTGGTGAGCTTTGGCCTGGAGCCGCTGGCCCAGGATACGGTCGTGGACGGCGCCATCATGGATGCGCCGCTGGTGGCGGCGGGGATCGGCACGATCTTCGATCACCAGCAAGTAAAGACGCGCAATGTAGCCACCTCGGTTTCCGGGCACTCGGTGATCGTGAAGAGGGTGACGCTGCCCCCGATGAGCGAGGAAGAGCTTTTCGACCAGATCCAAACCGAAGCCAGCCAGCATATCCCATTCGATATATCCGATGTGAACCTCGATTACCAGCTATTGGAGTCGGTGGATTCGCAGATGGATGTGCTGTTGGTAGCGGTGAAAAAGGACAAGATCCTGAATCACACCAATGTTTTGGCGCAGGCCGGGAAGACCCCGACGGTGGTGGATATCGATGCCTTTGCGCTGCAGAACTGCTACGAAGCCAATTACGATCCCACCCCGGGGCAGACGGTGGCGCTGCTGAATGTAGGCGCGAGCGTCATGAACATCAACATCGTGCGCGGGGGCATCCCGTTGTTCACGCGCGACGTTTCGGTGGGCGGAAATCAGTACACCGACACGCTGCAGAAGGAACTCGACTTGAGTTATGAAGACGCCGAGCGGCTCAAGAAGGGCGAGGCCATCGCGGGCGTGGCCGAAGAGAATCGCACGAATATTCTGCGTTCAGTTTCCGACATCTTGATTCTCGAGATCCAGAAAACGTTTGATTTCTTCCGCGCTACGGCCACTGGCGAAAACATCCAGCGGATTTATATTGCCGGGGGCACGGCCCGCGTTCCGGGCCTGGTGGACCTGCTGCGCGAGGAATTCGCGCTTCCCGTGGAGGAGTTGTACCCGTTCCGCAAGATCGTAATCAATCCGGGCCGGCACAGCGAAGAGCAAGTGCGCGAGCTGGCCCCGCGCCTGGCCATTGCAGTCGGCCTGGCGCTCAGGAGCTTTGACACGCCATGATTCGGATCAACTTACTCGGCCGGGCTCGGCCCAAGGCAGCGCGTCAGGCGGTGCCGCTCGAGGCCACGCTGCAAGTCGTTTTTCTGGCTGGCGCGCTGGTGCTCGCGTTCGGCGTCCTCTACTACCACTGGCACTCCATGAATACGGAAGCTGTGGAAGTGCGGACGCACATTCAAAAGCAGGTGGGCGAAAAGGCGCGGCTTGAACAGCTAAAGACCCAGGTGGATGAGTTCGAGCGGCAGAAGGTGGTTTTGCAGCAGCGCATCAATGTTATCGAGGAGCTGCAGCGAAATCGCACCGGGGATCAGGAGCTGCTCGACGCCCTGGCCAACACCGTTTCGCGAACCGATACGTTGTGGCTGACGTCGCTCGACCGCAAAGGCAACGTGCTGACGATTCAGGGTGCGGCGGGCTCGATCAACGCGGTAGCTAATTTCATCACGCAGCTCAAGCATTCGGGCTACTTCGACCAGGTGGAGATCAAGGAGTCCATGCAGGACGCCAAGAGCGCGGACGTGCAGACATTCAACTTTACATTGACGGCCCAGTTCGCCCTGCCGCAGTTCAAGGGCGCGGCGGCGCAAGCGGGAAAGGGCTAGGGGAAATCAATGGCCATATCGTTCAAGGAATCTCCCTGGTATATCCAGGCGCTCGTGTTCGTGGCGCTATCCATTTTGCTGATGGCGGCCGGGGAATACGTGCCCGGTTTGCCGGTGGCCAAAGCGCGCCAGGACCTTCAGCAGGTTCGCGAGCAGGACACTAAACTTAACCAGGAAGTGAGCGCGCTGCAGGTATACGAGCGGCGCTACAGCGAATTTCAAGTGGAAATGAGCGCACTGAACAAGCAGCTAGATACGCTGAAAGCCATCGTGCCCGAGGAGAAAGACGCGGACGATTTCATGCGGCAAATGCAGGGCGCCGCAGCGGCGTCGGGGGTCCAAATACGTAGGCTCACGGCAAATCCAGTGGTGACGCGCGATTATCACTTCGATATGCCGTTCAACATCCAGGTGGATGGCCCCTATTACAGTATCGTGGATTTCTTTTCGCGACTCAGCCGCTTGTCTCGAATCATTAATGTCGGCGATCTGACGTTCGCCGGGCTCGGGGAGGGGCACGCCGCCGGTTACCCGGTGCGTCCCAGCACCACCGTAAGTGGCAGTTGCGTCGTTACCACGTTCTTTACTTCGCCCGCCTCGCAGATGCCTGCCGCGCAGGTGGCGCCGGCGGCAAAGACGGCCGGGAAGCTCTGATAAACAAAAATGAATATGCCCACTGAAACCGTAAGAATCGAGTCGAATATGAAACATCGCAATGGACCGGGACTTCGGACAAGCGTGCTGGCGGCAGCGGTCGTCCTGCTGATCTTGTCGGCCTCCCGTTTGCCGGCGCAGCAAATGCCGGCCCAGCCCAATAACGTCCGGCAGCAATTGAATGCTACGGCGGAAGCAACGACCGGGACGCCGCAGGGCGCTCCGGCCGCGAAACCCGCCAGTTTTGCGAAACCTGCGACGCCGTCCTCGCCAAAGCCGGCGCCGGCGCCCGCGCCCAAGCCAGCTGTAACGACCGCGGCTCCCGCGAAAGGGCTAGCGATGTTAAGTTCCACGGCTGCACGGCGCGACCCGTTCTCTGCGCTTATCGGTAACAAAGATAAGATGACTGGTTTGCCTGAGCATCTGCCTGCCGGGAAGGCGGGTCTGATGGTCGCGACGCTGCGGATCGAGGGGATCATCAATGGTCCGAACGGGATGATCGCGATTGTTTCCAATACGCAGGATCGGGTGTACTTCCTGCGCGATGGTGATCGTCTGTATGACGGCGAAGTTGAGAAGATCAGCATGGAAGAAATATCCTTCCATCAATCCGGAAAAGATCCGTTCGGTAAGCCAGTGGAACGCGAGATCGACAAGCGCCTTTATCCAATCACTTCAGGAGAACTGCAATGAAGACCTATTGGCGAGCCTTAGGGCTTAGCCGCGTGTTTTTGGTGAGCGCTGCGCTGGTGCCCCTATGGGCCGGCGCGCAGTCGATATCGCCGGGCGCCGCAACTGCGACGCCGGCCACTTCGGTTGAGGATGTGCAAGTTGCCCGGGCGGGGGAGCAAACCGTAGTCCGCATTGCGGGCAGCGGGAAGCTGAGCTACCACGTCACGCGGCAAAGTGATCCGCCGCGCGTGGAGGTCGATTTTGACGATGCGCGGCTCGAGGTAACGCGCCAGGCTATTCCCAGCGAATACGCTCCGGTCCGGGGTGTGCGCCTCGGCCAGTTGCGGCCTGACGAGGTACGCCTGGTGGTCGACCTGACGCGGCCCTCAGCCTACTCGGTCGATAATCGCGGATCGAATGTCGTGATGACGTTCTCTGATGCGCCTGCGGCTGCGGTTCAGAACGTGATGAACAGTTCGGCGAAGTTCAGCAAAGTTTCGATGCAGGTTCCGGCAGCGGCCTCGCCCGCCTCAAATGTGGCGCGCGGATTTGCCCTGCCGGCGTCGCTGACGAGCAAGACGGCGGTTCTCGCGAGCCCGGAAACGGCCTCGGCCACAAGGCCTGCGAGCACGCAGGCTTTGGCCACCTTGCCTGCCATGGCGAGCGCGGCGGCACCTGCACCGATTGGCCAGGCCAATCCCGGTCCGCAAACCCCGGCGAACCGGCAGTTTTCCGGTGAGCCGATTTCGGTAAATCTGAAAGATGTGGATTTGAAGGACTTCTTCCGGCTCATTCATGAGATTAGCGGGCTTAATGTGGTCTTGGATCCTTCCGTACACGGCATGGTGACGCTGGTGCTGGATGAAGTTCCCTGGGACCAGGCCCTCGATCTGGTGTTGCGCAACAACGGGCTCGCACAAGAAGTTGACGGCAACGTGCTGCGTATCGTTACCCAGGATACGCTTAGGAAGGAGGCGGAGGATCACAGCGCACTCGAGAAAGCGCAAGCCGAAGCGGTGGAACCTGTAACGTCCACGCGGGTATTAAGCTACGCCAAGGCCACCGATCTAGTGGTCCCGCTCAGAAGGTTTTTATCCCCTCGCGGCGACATCCTGGCTCAGGATCGCTCGAACATGCTGATTATCCGCGACATCCCGTCCGTAATGCCGAAAGTGGACGATTTGATCCGGCAACTCGATCGCAAGACGCAACAAGTGGAGATCGAGGCGCGCGTCGTTCAGGCATCCCGTTCGTTCGCGCGCGACATCGGCACTCAGTTTGGTTTTGCGGTGCAGGCGGATCCGCAGACGATCGTAGGCGGCGTTCCGACTTCGCTATTCGGAAGCCCCCTTACCCATGCACCGACGCCACCGCTCGTGGAGAGCGGCACCTCGTCCATCCCCTTGGTTTCCAATTTCCCCGCGAATGCGCCGACGAGCGGGCTGTCCGTCGGATTTAGCGGAAAGAACCTGTCGCTCGATTTGCTGATCACCGCTGCCGAGAACAAAGGCATGGGCAAACTGCTGTCAAGTCCGCGGTTGGTGACCCAGAACAATGCCATGGCCGTGGTCAAGCAGGGCACGCAGATACCCATCCAGACGACGATCAACAATACGATTTCGGTGCAATACATTGACGCCGTGCTGAAACTGCAAGTTACGCCGCAGATCACCGCCGACGGTACCGTGTTCATGGACGTGCTGGTGGAGAACACGCAAGTCGATAACGGCATACCGCTCGTAAACGGCATTCCGGCACTTTCCACCCAGTCCGCGCAGACCAAGGTGTTGGTCGGCGACGGCGGTACGGTCGTGGTCGGCGGCGTTATGTTCACGCAGCAAAACACCACCGTGAACCAAGTGCCGGTCCTGGGCAGCATTCCGCTGATCGGCCACCTGTTCAAGGAGACTTCCGTCAGCGTGCAGTCGCAGGAATTGCTGTTCTTCATAACGCCACGCATCATGCCGGAATAGTCGGGCCTGATTAGTGGGCGGAATTAGTTCTCGGAAATAACGGGGCCGGATCAGACGCCCGATTAGCCACCGAAGCAAATTAACGCCCGGCTTGCCAGGGAGGAGACGAAAAGTCGCCTCCCCTTTTTTCAGCTCTCTTCTTTTGTGGGATGATGAAGGCGTGGACGCCTCGGTTTCCGATCGAATCGAGCAAATTCGCCGGCAATTGGAAACGGTGCGGGCCCAGGCGCTGGTGTTGACCCACCTGCCAAACGTCTTGTATCTGTGCGGATTCACAGGCAGCAATGCCATCCTCGTCGTCCTGTTTGATTCCATTCACCTGTTTACCGACAGCCGCTACACCTTGCAAGCACAACAGGAGGCGCCCGGCGTCAGAATCCATATAACCCGTGGCGCGCTCGCGGATGTTGTCGGCGAGTTCCTGCGTCTGCGCGCCCCACGTGCGCCACGGAAGCCGCTGCGGGTGGCCTTTGAGGCCGCCAACCTCAGCGTGGCCCAGTGGACTCGGCTCAGGTCCTCCGCAGGGAACCACATTCGATGGAAGTCCACCGCCAGCCTAGTCGAAAGCATGCGCGAAACGAAAACGCCAGCCGAGCTTGCGGTGATGCGCGCCTCGGCCCAAATCGGCTCCGAAGTGATGGCCGAACTGCTCAAAATGGTGCGTCCCGGAGTTACCGAACTCGATCTAGCGGCGGAGGCGGATTACTGTATGCGCCGCAAAGGCGCCACCGGTCCGTCCTTTGAAACCATCGTAGCCTCCGGGGCGCGCACGGCGCTGCCGCATGCTCGCCCCACGGCGAAGCGCTTGCGGAAAAACGAGTTGGTGCTCCTCGACCTGGGTGTTATACTGCGCCACTATTGCAGCGATTTGACGCGCACGGTTTACCTGGGCCGCGCGCCCGCCAAGATTAGGCGCTGGTATCAGGCGGTGGAGCGCGCGCAACAAGCGGCCCTCGAAACGCTGCGGGCCGGAGCAGCCGCGGGTGCCGTGGATCGCGCCGCTCGGCGCGTGTTGGATAGCTACCGGCTGGGGCGGTATTTTACCCACAGCACGGGTCACGGTTTGGGAATCGAAATCCACGAGAGTCCTCGGCTCGGCCGCATGCAAAAACAAGAGATTCGCGCGGGGAATGTGGTGACGCTTGAGCCCGGCATCTACCTCGAAGGTGTCGGTGGGATTCGTTTAGAAGACGAAGTCGCGGTTCACCAGGGCCAAACTGAGATTTTGACCAGCGCGCCGCGAGGATTGCTCGAACTCTGACCTCCTGATGAAGTCATCCGCGAACAAACCCAAGAACAAGCAGGCATCCGTCGATAGCTTTCCGATGGCGGGCGTGGATGTGCAGCAACTCGAGCGCCTGCTCGATTTCATGGCTTCCCACGGTCTTGAAGAGTTCGAATACGAACATGCGGGACTGCATATCCGCCTGCGCAAGGCCGCGGCAGGTTATCCCGCGGGTGGGGGAGCGCCGGCTTCTGCGCCGGAAGGCCAAGCAGCCTCGTCGTTGGCGTCGCCGGCGGGCTCGGTGTACACGACCGGCACGGGAAATAGCGCCAGCAGTAGTTCCGCCAGCGCCGCGGCACACGTCGAGGAGCTGCATACCATCAAGTCCCCGATCGTGGGAACATTTTATGCGGCTCCCACCCCCGAGGCGCCTCCGTTCGTTAAGGTGGGCGACGCCATACAAGAGGGCAAAGTTGTGTGCATCGTCGAAGCGATGAAGCTGATGAACGAAATCGAAGCCGATGCGAGCGGGGACGTGGTCCGGGTACTGGTGGAAAATGGCCAGCCAGTGGAGTACGGACAGCCGCTGTTTGCCATTCGGCCTGCCCAGAGCAAGACACCGGCAAAGAAGAAATAGCCGTTTCTGTTCTGCAATCATGTTCCGCAAAATTCTTATCGCCAATCGCGGTGAAATTGCTCTGCGGGTGATCTGCGCCTGCAAGGAGCTGGACATCGCCACAGTGGCCGTTTATTCGGAGGCCGACCGCAATTCGCTGCACGTGCGTTTTGCGGATGAGGCGGTATGCATCGGACCGCCCCGCAGCGCGGAAAGCTACCTGAATATTCCGCATGTCATCAGCGCGGCGGAAATCACCGACGTGGACGCGATTCACCCGGGTTACGGCTTCTTGTCCGAAAACGCGAATTTCGCGGAGGTTTGCGAGGCCTCGCATATCAGCTTTATCGGCCCCTCGCCCAAGATGCTGCGGCTGATGGGTGAAAAGGAGCAGGCGCGGCGCGAGATGGCCGCTGCGGGAGTGCCCATTGTGCCGGGGAGTAACGGCCTGGTGCTCGATGCCGAGGCCGCCGCCGCCGAGGGCGACCGCATCGGGTACCCGCTTATCGTCAAGGCGTCGGCGGGCGGCGGTGGGCGGGGCATGCGCGTCGTGCGCAGCCGCGAGGACTTGGTGACCGCCTGGGAGACCGCGCGCAACGAGGCTCAGCAGGCTTTTGGCGTGCCCGATGTGTACTTGGAAAAGTTTATCGAGCGCCCCCGGCACATCGAATTTCAAGTGCTGGGCGACCATTACGGCAATCTGTTGCATCTTGGCGAGCGCGAATGCAGCATCCAGCGGCGGCATCAAAAACTGGTGGAGGAATCGCCCTCGACGGCATTAACTGCCAAGCGCCGGGCCGAGCTGGGCAAGCGCGTAGTGGAAGCCCTGAAAAAGATTGGCTATACGAATGCCGGCACCGCCGAGTTCCTGATGGACGAGGATGGATCCTTTTACTTTATCGAAATGAATGCGCGCATTCAGGTGGAGCATCCTGTCACCGAGCTCGTCACCGGGGTCGATCTGATCAAGGCGCAAATTCGTATCGCCGCCGGAGAAAAGCTGGCGGACGCGGCTGGACCGGCGGAGTTTCGCGGCCACAGCATTGAATGCCGCATCAATGCCGAGGATCCCGAAACGTTCGTGCCTTCGGCCGGGCGCATTACTACGTTTCAGATTCCGGGCGGCACCGGCGTGCGTGTGGATACCGCGTCCTACACCGATGCGGTCATATCGCCCTATTACGATTCGCTGATTGCCAAGCTCATCGTGCATGGCCGGGATCGCGCCGAGGCCATCGCGCGCATGCGCCGGGCCCTGGGAATGTTCGTCATCGAGGGCATCAAGACGTCCCTGCCGCTGCACCAGCGCATTTTTGTCGACCCCGATTTCGAGTCGGGCAAGCTCGATACGCATTTTTTGGAGCGCCTGCTGCCCATGCCCGCCAAGTAATGCCCAGGCAACTCTAAGTGACTCTTAGTGACGGGGCCGCGCAAATGAACCTTGTGATCCCACCACTGTATGTAATAATCGACTCCACTTTGCTCAAAACGTCGGAGCTTCGTTTCGCCGAAATAATGGCAGAATCCGGGGTTGAGCTACTGCAATACCGCCACAAGCACGCCACCTCTCGCCGGCTTTTCGAGGTTTCTAGTGCGCTCTCTATCAGGCTGTCGGAGCTCGCCAAGGGGAAGCCGCGCACACCGCGCTTCATCGTGAACGATCGTCCCGATATAGCAGTGCTGGTGGGCGCGGGCGGCGTGCACGTCGGGCAAACCGATTTGGGGGTTGCCGAAGCGCGGGCGATTGTAAGCGCCCCGGACGCGCCGCAGCAAAACTGCTGGGTCGGCCTATCCACGCATACTCTCGAGCAGGTCGACATGGCCGAGCGCACTTCCGCCGACTACATCGCTTTCGGTCCCGTTTTCCCCACGGCGACGAAGGAGCAACCCGATCCCGTGGTGGGTCTCGCTTTGCTCGCTGAGGCGCGCGCGCGCACCACCAAGCCGCTGGTGGCTATCGGCGGCATTACCCTGGAGCGCGCTGCGGAGACCTATCGTGCCGGCGCCGATTCTCTAGCCGTGGCGCGAGATCTGATTGCTGCGGAGAATCCTGGCCAGCGTGCTTGGGCGTTCCTGGACGAAGCGGAACGTGCCCTTAGCGCCGTCTAATCCTAATTTAAGGATAAGGCGAACGGGAAAGCCCGCCATGCGGCATGCGCATCGTAGTTACCGGTTCTGGCAGATTTGATTGCTTAGGATTTGACATGTCCCCATCCAGCCCCGCCACAGTGACCGCCGCCCCGGCCTCGGACACCGGCTTTGTGCGCGGCCTGGGATTGTTCGATTCGACCATGATTGTCGTGGGGTCGATGATTGGCTCCGGGATTTTCATCGTGTCGGCGGATATTTCGCGACAGACGGGCTCGGCGGGCGGCTTGCTCGCTGCCTGGCTCATTACCGGAGTGCTGACCATCGCGGCGGCGCTCTCTTACGGCGAGCTTGCAGCCATGATGCCGCGGGCGGGGGGCCAGTACGTTTACCTGCGCGAATCGTATTCGCCGCTGTGGGGCTTCCTTTACGGCTGGACGCTTTTTCTGGTCATTCAATCCGGAACCATTGCCGCGGTGGCCGTGGCGTTTGCGCGCTTTCTCGGCGTGATCGTGCCCGTGGTTTCACCGACCGCCTGGATCGTCCCGCCCATCCGCGTTTCGGCGAAATATGCCGTGAGTCTTTCGTGGCAGCAACTGGTGGGGATTTTGCTGATCCTGGCTCTCACCGCTGCCAATACACGGGGATTGCGGCTGGGCAAATGGATTCAGAACATTTTCACGTCGGCGAAAACGGTCGCGCTGGTAGCCTTGATCGTGCTGGGCGTCTTCGTGGGCCGCAACGCCGCCGCAATGCACGCCAATTTCTCAAACCTGTGGGCCATACACGACGCGCAGGTCATTCATCCCGGCGCCGATTTCTTGCGCTCCTGGATACCATCCCTTACTGCGGCGGCGGGCGCGGCCGGTCTGCTAGTGGCCTTTGGCGTGGCGCAGGTGGGCTCGCTGTTTTCCGCCGATGCCTGGAACAACATCACCTTCACCGCCGGCGAAGTTAAAAATCCCCGGCGGGACGTGCCCTTGTCGCTGGCGCTGGGCACGGTGATCGTTATCACGCTCTACCTGCTCGCGAACGTGGCCTATCTTCTGACGCTGCCGCTGGCGCAAATCCAATCCGCGCCCGACGACCGCGTCGCTACCGCCACGCTCAGCGCCATTTTTGGAAGTGCCGGGGCCGGCATGATGGCTGTGGCCATCATGGTCTCGACCTTTGGCTGCGCGAATGGCTTGATTCTGGCCGGCGCGCGCGTCTATTACGCTATGGCTCGCGACGGACTCTTTTTCCGGTCGATCGGAAGACTCAACGAACACCGCGTGCCCTCAAAAGGGTTGGTGCTGCAGGGCCTCTGGGCGGCCCTGCTGGTGCTGGCGCGCACCCGACTGGTCGATCCCGCCACCGGATCCGTTACCTACGGCAATCTGTACAGCGACCTGCTCGATTACGTGGTATTTGCCGCGCTGACTTTTTACGTGCTCACCATCTTCGGCGTTTTTGTGCTGCGGCGGAAACGGCCGGACGCCGAGCGGCCGTACCGTGCTTTCGGATATCCCGTGATCCCGGCGTTGTATATGGCCGTAGCTGTGGCCATCATGCTGGTGTTGATCTTGTATAAGACGCAGACGACCTGGCCGGGCTTGCTGATCGTTCTGCTGGGCGTTCCGGTGTACGTGTTCTGGTCGCGGCAGTAGCGAACGGAGGCGATGCGTGACAAAAAGCCAGTACTTCATGACCAAGCCGCATAGCGTGCTGCTCGAAGAGCTGCGCGGCGAGCAGCGCCTGCGCCGCGTGCTGGGTCCGATACATCTGTCGAGCCTGGGGGTCGGAGCAATCATCGGTACCGGCATTTTCGTTCTGACGGGCATCGCGGCTCACGATCGCACCGGCCCCGCGCTCATGCTCTCCTTCGTGGTAGCAGGCGTCACCTGCGTTTTTGCGGCGCTGTGTTATGCGGAGTTCGCATCCATGGTTCCCGTGGCGGGATCGGCGTATACGTACGCGTACGCGACGCTGGGCGAGCTGTTCGCCTGGATTATCGGGTGGGACCTCATCCTCGAATATGCCGTCGCCTCTTCAACCGTGGCGCACGGCTGGTCACACTACTTTCAGGACTTTATTGCGTTCTTCGGCTTCAAGCTTCCACATATTTTCACCAATGCCCCGTTCGACTATTTGCCATCCTCGGGAAAGCTCGCGCTTACGGGCACCTGGTTTGACCTGCCGGCCATCGTCATTGTTTGCTTCATCACCGCTATCCTGGTCAAAGGCATTCGCGAGAGCGCCAGTTTTAACGCGGGGATTGTCATCCTGAAGGTGGCCATCGTTTTTTTTGTGATTATTGCCGGCTCGCGCTACGTCAATCCGGCGAACTGGCATCCCTTCGCGCCCTTTGGGCTCACCGGATTTGGCTTTTTCGGCCACACCGTCATGGGACAGACGGGAGCCTCCGGGGAACCGCTCGGCATGCTGGCCGGCGCGGCCATCGTATTTTTTGCCTACATCGGTTTCGATTCGGTATCCACGCACGCCGAGGAAGCGCGCAACCCTTCGCGCGATGTGCCCATCGGGATTATGACTTCGCTCGTGCTTTGCACTATTCTATACATTGCTGTAGCCGCAATTCTTACCGGAATGGTCCGTTACGATCACATCAACATCGACGCGCCCGTTTCCGACGCTTTCAAACAAGTGGGCCTGCCCTGGGCCGAGTTGCTGGTTTCGGTCGGGGCAGTTGCGGGCATCACCTCGGTGCTTCTGGTCATGATGCTGAGCCAACCGCGCATCTTTCTGGCGATGGCGCGCGATGGGCTGCTGCCGCCCAAGTTTTTCGCCGCGGTTCACGAACGCTTCCGCACGCCATGGAAGTCCACCATCCTGACCGGCATTTGCGTCGCTCTCATGGGCGCTTTTTTGCCCTTGCGCATTTTGGCCGAACTGGTGAACATCGGCACGCTGCTGGCCTTTGTGATTGTTTGCACGGCCGTCTTGATCATGCGCAGAACCAATCCCGGCGTGCACCGGCCGTTTCGGGCGCCGCTCGGCCCCGTCGTTCCGGTGATGGGGATTCTCTGCTGCTTGTTGCTCATGTTCTCGCTCCCTGCTGAAAACTGGGTGCGCCTTTTCGTCTGGTTAGTGGTGGGCCTGGTGATTTACTTTGCCTACGGGCGCAAGCACAGCGTCATGGCCCGGCGCGTCGCGGCCGAGGCCCTGGAGCCCCACCCCACTTCATCCGTAGCGCCCTGATCGACAGCCAATCAGTACCGTGGGATTCGGTCGCAGTTGTGCGGTCTGGCCGATGACCACACCGGTAACGATGCGGCTGGAAACAGTACCGCGGAGGGAAGCTATTCCTACACCTATGTCGCGCGGAATCGCGTTAGCAGCGCCAGGGGCAGGACCCAACCTTTGATTTGGTATTTGAGGGTGCGCCGTCCTTCGATTTGGGCAGGGGGCAGCAGTTCCTGCGAGTCACCCGTGGTCGAATCACGGCCCGGGATCACCGCCACTAAAACTCCAGGCGCAATTGAAATGCGATCATGCGTGGCGTGCTGTCGCCGCCCAAGCCGACGCCGAGTAGGCCGGTCGGTGGAGAGGTGGCGGAAGTAAGCGCTCCAAATCCAGTCTGGGTAGAGGGATTTCCCGGGATGCCAGCCAGCACCATGCTCGGAAGTGCGAAATTCGGATGATTGAAAACATTGAAAAACTGAACGTCAAACCGCAGCTTCACACGTTCGGTCACGGGAAACCACTTCGTGAGGTAAAAATCGCTCCACGCAAAATCGGGACCGCGCAGCGCGTTACGGCCGAGGTTTCCGAATTGGCAATTCTCCGGGGTGTCGCCGCCAACGCACGCCCCGGTGCTCGGGTCCACGGTCGAGACAAAAGCATCGGGATTAAGCCATTGAACTGTCCCCGGTTGTGTGACACCTGGAATTGGATTGTGTTCATAGAGCGGCACGCCGGGAACAACGCTTGCGAATTGCGGCCCACTGCCGTTCACGATGCCATTTCCATTTGCTGAATACGGCGTGCTCAGGACGGAAAACGGGATCCCACTATGCCAGAACACGGTTCCCGACACCTGCCAACCGTTTAGCGCATGGCCAAGAGTCCGGTTTCGGACCTTGACCGGCAATTGATAGACATATTGCGCATTGAGATTGTGCCGGATGTCGTAGTCGCAGGGGCCGTAGTCCCGAGCCAAGTCGCCTGGGAGGGGGACAGAATTCCCCCTGCCGAGAACTGTAGGAATCCGCCGTTCGAGACCGTGTCCATGCAACGGCTCCAGGTGTAGTTGATTTGCCCCATGAGGCCGTGTCCGATACGCTTCATCGCCGTCAATTGCAGGCCGTTGTAGTGACTGTTCGCGCCGGTGGAAAGTTGTGTCACTGCCCCAAACCGGGGATCGGTAGGTTGCGCATAAGGAAACGGCGCGAAACAGCCTTGGCACACCGTTTGATAGCCGTTCACTTGCGTCAGGTACGGCTGGTTTACCGCGCGAGTGCCGACGTATTGTGCGTGGATGCTTCCCGTCGTTCCCAACTGACGCTCCAGGCCGAAACTCCACTCCATGAAGTATGGCGCGTGAAGTTTTCCATCGGGTACCGCCGTGATAGCGACCGGAGGAAGACAAGTCGCGGGATTCGCTTGTGCAGATGCACAGGAAAGCTGGCCCTGCTGAAATCCCGAAGTAAACGACTGACTTGCGGCCACAGTTGCATCAATCGCACTATTAGGCACTCCCGGCGCAATGGCTGTGCCACCAACGGTTCCGAGAAGTCCGCCCTGAAAAGTCTTGACGTAGGGCGGATTGACGCCAACCAAATCGGCGATGGTGCCAGGCAATATGTCGCTGAAAATTCCGAAGCCAGCTCGCAGCACAGTCTTGGGTTCAAACTGCCAGGCGATGGCTGTTCTAGGTTGCAGTATCGCCAGGGGCGTCGAGGAAAACACGTTACCGAGACCGGTCTGGATGGCCGCATTCAGGGGCTGATTCACGTCATGCGAGATGGAATTGAAAGAACTCTTCAGCCGGGCGATTTGCTGATGCGGATTTAGCGGATTGGAATTCAATGTATCTCGTATCCCGAAAGTCCACGTCAGCTTCTTGGTCACCTTCCAAGTGTCCTGCGCGTAGAGATCGAGATTTAGGAAGTTGAAGGGTTCGTTCGCTGAGGTGGGGAAAGTCCTTGTCGCGGTAGATGCAACTCCATAAATGTATTGCGGCAGGGTGGTGTAAGTCACCGTCGGGACCGAACCCTCGCCGAAGTCATAGTCGTTCAGGCGAAAAATCCGGGTATTGGTTCCAAAGCGGAGTTCGTGCGCGCCGTGGCTCCAAGCGAGATTGTCGTTGATAAAGAACCGGGAGGCGCGTCTTCCCTGGACCCACGTGTTGTCTAATCCGCCGACCGTGGTAAAAGGCGCATTCGCGCCGCTGCCTTGCAAAACGATGGGAAACGCGGCCAGTGTCTTCTGAAAATCAGTTGGTTCGAATATGCTCCCGTACCACGAAAATGCCGGGTTGAAGTAGTTCACAAGATTCTGCGAAAAGACGTGGGTATATCCCGCTGCGATGGAGTACAGCGGTTGTGGAGAGAACGAGTCGAACAAGGAATTGATCGGATCGGTGAAGGCAGCTTGCACGCCAGTATCGGCCTGAAGGCGAAACCAGGTCGTGTTTTTCTCATTGATGTTGTAGTCGATTCGAACCGTCTGAACCTGCTCATGATCGTCGCTGGAATGCGAAATGCTCTGGCGATTGGCGCAACCGTTTCCATCATTCGCAATGGCGGGCGTACCTCCGCCCACATCGAACGGACAGCCAAGTACGGCGAGTGGTGCTCCGCTGGTATTTCCATAGAGTGAAAACATCTTCTGATAGAACGGCACCGACTGCGGTGATGGCTGATAGATTGAACCCGTGACGGAATCAGTGCCACCCAAGGGAAGTTGCTGCAAAACGTAATTCTGAAATGCCGAGGTTGGAACCGTGGTGGCCGTGACGATGGGAAGTGCAATCCGAACCCATTCGCTGTCGAAAAAGAAAAATAGCTTATTGCGAATAATCGGGCCTCCAATGCTTCCTCCGAAATGATTTACCGTCGAGCGCGGTTTGTGATTTCCTGGGGTGGCATTCGTGAAATAGTCGGCTGCGTTGAACTTCGAACCGTTCCACAGTTCATAGAGGTTTCCATGAAACTGGTTCGAGCCTGATTTTGTGACATAGTTGACCTGGGATGCTCCGTACCGTCCTTGATCGACAGCATAGGAAAGCGTGTTGACCGTCACTTCCGATATCGAATTCAGTCCCAGAACCAGGTTGGTAGAAAGTCCGCTGTTCAGATTCGTCAGCGGGTCGTTGGTTTCCAAGCCATCGACGATGTAGCCGTTCGAGAGAGCGGGTAGCCCGTTGAACTCCACATTGCCGTACCCATTCGTTCCGCCAACGAAATCGTTGCCGCTGCCCGCCGTGTTGACGAGCGCACCCGCGGCGAACTGAAGAGGGTAGGTTAAATCGCCGCCCGGATTGGGAAGGTTCTCAAGCGCTGGTGCATTCAAATTCGTGGTCGTGTTTGCATCGCCGGGATTGATCAGCGGGACCTGGCCGCCGATGATCTCAATGGTCTGCTCCGCTGGCGCGAGCTTAAGCGCAAAATCAACCGTCTGCTTCTCGCCTAGGCCCGACGCAACATTGTCACTGTCCTCCACCACAAAGCCCGCCGCTTCGACTTTTACGGAATACGTGCCCGGCTTCAGTTGCGGGAAATTGAAGTGGCCGGCATCATCGGTCTTGGCGATACGTTTCAGACCGGTCTCCTGATTCGTGATGGTTACCGAAGCAGCCGGAATAGCCGCGCCGGTTGGATCGGTCACTTGCCCAGCGATCGCGCTGGTGGTTTCACCTTGCGAAGAAGCCGCTTCAGGCAAGAGCAAATGAAGCGATCCAACAAGAACAAATATCGAGAGAATCATGCGCAGCATGACGATAACTCCAGCCCCATTCCTCTGGACTATTTGCTTGCCCTTAACCATAATTAAAATGCGAACTTAACACAAGTAACAAGGATCGTCGGCGTTCGCGGCAGGAAACTGCGATAAAAAGCTAGGGCTCACCCGGGGCTTTATCCCCTGGCTGCTTCTGAAATCACATATGGTGTTAACCTATATTCCTTTAAAATATCCTCTTACAATATGGGCTGCCCATGAAAGTTCTTACCGCCGAGCAGATGCGCGAGGCCGACCGTCTTACCACGGAGCGATACGGCATTCCCAGCCTGCAACTCATGGAAAATGCCGGCGCGGCGGCGGCGTCGTACCTGTCGAGCTCCTACCCCGATCTGGCCCGGCGCCGCGTCGTGATCCTTTGCGGAAAAGGCAACAATGGAGGCGACGGGCTTGTAGTGGCGCGCAGGTTGCGCGAGAGTGGCGTCACTCCAATCGTCATACTTTTTGCCGACCCCGCGGTCATGCGCGGCGACGCCGCGGCCAATCTGAAGGATTGGCAGCAGGCCAAGGGGCCCCTGCGCGTGGTGAGCGACCAGGCCGAATGGGAAAAAGCGCGCGGTGTGCTCCTCGAAGCTGACGTCATCGTTGACGCGTTGCTCGGCACCGGACTCACGGGACCTGTGGAGGGCTTACTCGCGGCGGTAATCGGCGATGTTAATGCCGCCGCGCGCGGGCAGTTGCCGCGAGGCGCTCCGAGGCGTATTCATGTCGTATCGATCGATATGCCGTCGGGGCTTCCTTCCGATATTTCTAGCGAAGACGCGCAAAAAGAAGCGCCTGTGATTGCCGCCGAGGCGACCGTCACTTTCACAGCGCCAAAACTCGGACAGATGATTTCACCGCTTGCCGACCACGTGGGCAAGCTAATCGTCTGCCAGATCGGTACGCCGCCGGCGATGCTCGAAGAAGATTCGCGGTTGACCGCGCATTGGCTCGAACCTCGGGAATTTATCTCGTTGCCCATGGTCCGGCGCCGCGATGCGAATAAAGGAAGCTTTGGACACGCCCTCGTGGTGGCAGGTTCGCTGGGAAAATCGGGTGCGGCGCTACTGGCGGGTCGCGCGGCGTTGCGTTGCGGTGCCGGCCTGGTCACCGTCGCAACACCGTCCGCCGTGCTGCCCGTCGTAGCCGCCGGCATGCCGGAGCTGATGACGGCGCCTCTCGACGAAACCGAGGCGGGAACCGCCAGCCTGCGAAATCTTGACTACGGAAGATTCCCGGAACTGGCGCAAGGCAAATCGGTGCTCGCAATTGGCCCGGGTCTTTCGGCTAATGAGGAAACACAAGAATTTATTCGCCGCATCGTTCGTGATGCCGGCATGCCGGTTATTGTCGATGCCGATGGGCTCAATGCCTTTGCAGCGCGCGCCGACGAGTTCAATGCGCGCAAAACGCCGCTGCTCGCCATGACTCCCCACCCTGGAGAAATGGCGCGCCTTCTAGGGATAAGCGTGACGGAGGTGCAAGCTCGGCGGCTTTCTGTCGCACTCGACGCCGCGAAACGCTGGCGCGCGTATGTCGTGCTGAAAGGTTTTCATACAATTTTGGCCACACCCGACGGCGCCGCTTTCTTCAACACCACCGGGAATCCGGGAATGGCCACCGGAGGTACCGGCGACGTACTAACCGGAATGCTGGCCGGCCTCACGGCCGAATTCGGTACCGCGCGATGGGAACGCGTCCTCGGCTTGGGAATTTATCTACACGGCCTGGCGGGCGATCTGGCGGCGGCCACCATCGGGGAGGCCCCGCTCGTGGCTTCGGATTTGATCGACGCGCTGCCCCAAGCCTTTGCTCAGTTTAATAAGGACTGGAAACTCGCGCGATGATGAGTTTTGGCGCCTCGTTTATTTCTCGTTCGCCCGAAGAAACCATCGCCAAGGGCAGGGAACTGGCGCAACAATTGACGCCACCGGTTCTCGTGATGCTGGCGGGAGAATTAGGGAGCGGAAAGACCACCTTCACCAAGGGAATTATCAGCGGTCTCGGTGCCGCGGAGGAAAACGAAGTTACCAGCCCCACGTTTACGCTCGTGCATGTTTTTCAGCACCGCGCTGCACTCGCTGGCGCCACTGCGGCCGCCAGCTCCCGCCTCCTCCGCCGCGAAAAATGCGAAAAATATGGAATATGCGGTCGCGCTGCCCGTAAAGGTCTATCACGTCGACCTTTACCGCATCGAAGGATTCGCCGATCTCGAAACCTTGGGCCTCGAAGACGCGCTTTCCGAACCCGCCGTAGTCATCATCGAGTGGCCTGATCGCTTTTCGTTGCGCAGCGACTGGCCGTGCATTTCCGCGCGACTGGAGCATCTTGAAGGCGACTCCAGACGCATCACGATATCCGACTATTTTTGTCAGAAAATGGCGCGATAAGAGCGCTTAACGCGCCTTAAAATTGCGCGTCCAATCGCCCACATAAGTATAGTCTTTCCGCGCCTCCTGTGCCGGGGCCACGCGCGCACGCTATTAACGGGTTCGCGGCCCCGCCTTGTCTGCCCCGGTAACGCTTGCTAACCTGAATCGGAAGCGCCACTTACGCCATGGCCGAACCCCACATCGCGTCTGCGAGCACGCCGTCAGCCGCAGGAAACCTGAAACCCTATGCTGCCGAGCTGCCGCTGGGCTCGCTCGCGGTGGGTGTCGATAATATCCATCACGATGTTTATCTGAGTCCGCGATTCACCGAGCAGACGCGCACGTATCTGCTGGAGTTGATACGCCAGACGGCGAACATCACCTACACGGTGGAAAAGAAGCAGCGGACGCCGAAAGGGCCAGAGACGGCGGCGTGGAAGCGCCAGCTTCTGGAGTTACTGCAAGGTTCACTTACGCGCGCCAAGTACGAGAAAAACATCGAGCTGGACCTGCTGCTGCGCGTGGCGCTCATCAAGTTCCTGACGCAGGAGATCGGCATGCAGTTTTCGACACTGCTGCTGGAGGCCAAGGAGTGGATTCGCAATCGCGGGGATTTTTTTGAACGCTCCGAACAGGCGCACGTGATGAAGGCGCGTCTGGCAGAAGTGCAAGGGGACCGCCGCAACATTTTTCGGCAGGTGGGGCAGCACGTATACCAGATACTCACCGAGATCGAGGAAAACCACCTGGGACGCGCGCGGCGCGCATTACTGGGAGACGAACAGAGCGCCGCTTATGAAATCCTCGCGAACAGCATCACTTTTGTCGAGGGCGGCCGCGATGATGTGCTTTTCCTCGACCAATATGTGCTGCTGGGAAATTATTTGCGCGACCAGGACCGCTTCGAGACCTTTGACGCACTGCTGCTCGAATTCCTGCGTGAGGCTGTGCAAGGGGGCGCGTGGGGCGAAGGCGCGAGCGAATCTCGCAACGCCCACGAGGCACTGGTAAAAACTGCGATCGAAACGCGCACCGAGTTTACAAAGTGGGACGCGGAACGGCAGTCCCTGGGGCACAAACTCGAACGCGGCGGGGGGCTGCTGGCGCGCATGGGTATCGGCGCCCGCGCTGCGGAATTGCGAGGCGCGCTGGCGGAAGCCGAATTTCGCGTGCAACAGCTCGACAAAAAGCTGGAAGAGCTGGGCCCGCGCATTGAGAGTTCCAAGGCCAAATCCGATTTTCTCGCCGAACAATATCAAAGCCGCCTGGGCGAATACCTGAACGAGCCGGAAAATGCGCGGCGGCTGCTGGATGAAAATTGGGCCAGGGGTATGGGGCAGGCCGGGACGCGAGAAGCGTCCAAAGTTCGCGCGCGGCTTCTGGATGAGTGGCTGGCGCGGCTCGAACAGCGAGGATTGCTCGTGCACGTATTGGCGAGTTACGAGCTGCGCAACATTTACCACGACTATTGCCCGCCCATCCATTTGCAGCAGCTGAAGAAGGCCCTGGTGTCGCGAGCAGAGCTCGAGCGCGTCGGCAATATCCTGAAGCAGTTCCCGGCGCGGCAATACTCGCTCGAGCGCATCGAAGCGCTGGCGAAGAAATTGCGGCGCTACCCCCACGAAGAAGCGCGCGCGGTAGCCCTGCGCTTTGCCGAGGATTTCATGCGCTTGCGGCGGGACCTTCGCAATTTCGACCACTTGACGGCGGCGATGGAGCGCATTCAACTGGTGCGCAGCGAACGCACGCGTGAACTCTCACGCCTGAACAACAGCCTCTACGAATTTCTTCTTCCTTCAGAAGCGCGCCCGGTGCATGACAACGTCGTCAGCCACGCGGTGGTAAAGGCCGACGTACGCGGCTCGACGCGCATCACGCAGGATTTGCTGGCGCGGGGGCTCAATCCGGCGACGCTCTTCAGCCTGAATTTTTATGAGCCGGTGAAGCGAATCCTGGCGCAGTATGGCGCCGCCAAGGTATTCATCGAAGGGGATGCCATGGTGCTGGCGATTTTTGAGACCGAATCGAACCGCTCGCACCAGCGAGCCGTCTCGAAGGCCTGCGCACTGGGGCGACGGATTCTGGCCATCGCCGGGGCCTACAACGAACGGCCGGACGCGAGCGGCCTGCCGCGCCTGGAATTGGGCGTGGGCATCGCCTTTCAGGGATCCGCGCCGACCTATTGGGTGGATAGCGACTCGCGCATCATGATTTCACGGGCGCTGAATTTGTCCGACCGGCTGTCGAGCTGTTCGCGGGCCGCGCGGCGCATGCTGGGCGATAAACCGTCGCTGTTTCATCTATTTGTTTTTCAGCCGGGCGTTACCGGCCCGGAGGAGGAAGAGGCCGACGAGTTTCTGATCCGCTTCAACCTGAACGGGATTGAGGTCAATGAAGAAGGGTTTGCGAAACTGAAGGAAGAGATCGCGCTCGACTGCGTGGAAGCGGAATGCGAGATGCCGTGGGGCCGGGAGGCGACGACGTTCTTTTTTGGCGAAGTGCCGATTGGCGAAGGGCTTGAACCGATTTTGTTGCGGCGCGGATTTGTGCGCCAGATGTTGGCGGACGGCACGATTGGTCCCGCGGGACAGCGGGCTTACTACGAGGTGTGCACCGAGACCAAGTTGTACGAGTTGGTGGAGGCGTTGCGGGTGGCCACCTTGGCGAAGGATTGAATCGCGTGGCGCGCACGTTATAGTCCGCACGGAACTGCAACCGTCCGGCGATCCTCCCGAACAGAACCAACAAATCGGTACCCAGCCGCTGCAATGCCTCTCAAGCGTTATTTACCGAATTGATGGAAGGAGCCTCGGACGTGAAGTAGGCTGAGCAGATTTCAAGCTTCAGCAAGATCCTCATTTTGCGGACAACGGCCGTCGGACTCGCGCGCCCCTTTGGTTATGACCCGGTTAAGAAGAAAACCCGCGTTTACAGAAATCGTAAACGCGGGCCCTCCCCGCGCCAAAAATTAACACCAGCATTAGCGTCAAGGAGTGTCATTATTTAGTCGTTATTTGACCGTTATTTTCAGGGGCGGGCATTTCAAAACAAGTGCCGACGTACGCAATCAGGAGGTGTTATGCGAGTGAAATTACTTGGGGCCAGCGCGCTTATGGCGTTTTTAGCGGTATCGGCTTTCGCGCAGAATCCTGCCGCGGCGCAGCAACGTATTCGAGGTACGGTGGAATCGTTCAATGCGCCTACACTGGTAGTCAAGGCTGACGATGGGCAATCGTTTTCGATCGTGGTTCCGGCTGAACTGAGAATTATGGCCAATGCGAAGAGCAGCCTCGCCGACATCAAGCCAGGTGATTTCGTGGGTTCTGCGGCGATCAAGGGTGCTGACGGAAAAATGCATGCGCAGGAAGTCCATATCTTTCCTGAAGCCATGCGTGGAACCGGTGAAGGGCATCGCGCCATGGCTCCTGACCCCCTACCGCGAATATCTCGGGAGTTGCGGGCGAGCCTCAGGAACGCACGATGACTAATGCCACCGTTACGGGCGTACAGAGCCGGACGCTGAGGCTGAAATATAAGGATGGCGAGGCGGAAATCGTAGTGGGGCCCGATGTACCGATCATAACGCTAGTGGCGGGAGATGCGGGCTTGTTGAAGCCTGGCGCCGCGGTGGCGATTGTGGCGGTGAAGAAGGACGCGGGCCTGGTGGCCACAAACCTGACGGCGGAAAAGGACGGCGTCAAGCCGCGGTAAGTCAAATCCAGAGGAGAGACGAAACGTGAGCAAGGTACGGCTTCTGGTGGGAACGCGCAAGGGCGCGTTCGTTCTAACGGCGGACGGCAAGCGTGAACAGTGGAATGTCGACGGTCCTTTATTTGGGGGCTGGGAAATCTACCATTTGAAGGGATCACCGGCGGACCCGAACCGGCTGTATGCATCGCAATCGAGCGGCTGGTTCGGCCAGTTGCTCCAGCGGTCAAACGACGGCGGCAAAACCTGGGAGCCGATGGGCAATAAATTTGTGTATGACGGCGTCGCCGGAACCCACCAGTGGTACGACGGCACGCCGCACCCGTGGGAATTCAAGCGAGTCTGGCATATCGAACCATCACTCACCGACCCGGACACCGTATACGCCGGCGTTGAAGACGCCGCTTTGTTCCGATCGAGCGACGGCGCACAGACCTGGGAGGAACTTTCGGGATTGCGCCGCCACGGCTCCGGGCCGCGCTGGCAGCCAGGCGCCGGTGGATTGTGCCTGCACTCAATCGTGCTCGATCCGAGCAGCGAACGAATTTTCATTGCGATTTCAGCCGCCGGGGCATTTCGCAGCGACGATGCCGGCGAGACCTGGAAACCGATCAACCAGGGATTGAGGTCCGAGCACATTCCTGATCCGACCGCTGAGGTAGGGCATTGCGTTCATCACATCACGATGCACCGCTCGCGCCCGGGCGTGCTGTTCATGCAGAAACACTGGGACGTGATGCGCAGTGACGATGCCGGCGAATCGTGGCGAGAGGTAAGCGGGAACTTGCCAACCGATTTCGGATTTGCGATCGACGTGCATGCGCACGAGCCGGAAACCATCTACATTGTCCCAATCAAAAGTGACTCTGAGCATTATCCGCCCGAGGGAAAGCTGCGCGTATACCGCAGCCGGACAGGCGGAAACGAGTGGGAACCGCTGACGAAGGGATTGCCGCAACAGGACTGCTACGTCAATGTTTTGCGCGACGCGATGTCGGTGGATTCACTGGATTCGTGCGGCGTCTATTTCGGTACGACCGGGGGACAAGTGTACGGGTCGGCCGATGCCGGAGATAGCTGGGCGCCGATTGTCCGCGATCTCCCGCCGGTGCTTTCTGTCGAGGCGCAGACCTTGCCATGATCCGCGTGGTGCTGCCGCCGCATTTGCGGACGCTGGCGGGAGTTCGAGGCGACGTGGAGCTGGTGATTGAGGGTGAGGTGACGCAGCGCTCAGTATTGGACGAGCTCGAGTACCGCTATCCGATGCTGCGCGGCACGATTCGCGATCAGATCACGCAACAGCGCCGGCCATTCGTGCGGTTCTTCGCGTGTGCAGAGGATCTCTCGCATGAGTCATGCGACGCCCCGCTGCCGGAAGCGGTGGTCGCGGGCACTGAGCCGTTTTTTATCATCGGGGCGATTGCCGGCGGCTAGCGGGATAGATTGGCCGGGCACGGATTGTCCGAGATGGATTGCCCGGGCATGGACACCACGCAGGACAAATGATGACCACGCGCTCAATGCGCGATACTATCTGACATCCCTCGTGAGAGGAACATGACCTGGAGGCGCTACATGAGAAAACAATACGTAGCTTTTGTGATGTTCGCGATCCTGGCGGTGTGGGCGGCGCCTGCTGCGCGCGCGCAAGACGCCAAGACGGTTCTCAGCAATGCGTCCAAAGCAATGGGCGCTGACGGTGTTAAGACCGTCCAGTATTCGGGGACGGCAACAGAGTTCGCTTTCGGACAGGCCGTAAATGTAAATTCTCCTTGGCCGGGATTCGCCGACAAGTCTTACACGCGGACTATCAACTACGAAACGCCCGCATGGCACGTTGATCGAATCCTCGCCGATATACCAGCGAATCGGCGTGGTGGCGGGCTGCCACCTCCGCCGGCGCAGACTGTCGTGATTAGCGCGAATACCCCGTGGGCCCAGCAGGTGGACCTGTGGATGACACCGTACGGATTCCTGAAGGCGGCTGCCGATCATGATGTCACCGTCCATTCGCAATCTATGGGCGGGAAGAAATACACGGTGGTGACGTTCACGGCTCCCAACAAGGCGAAATTCAACGGATATATCGACGAACAGAACATGCTGGATCGAGTCGAGACGTGGGTTGATAATCCAATGCTTGGCGACATGCTGGTTGAGGCGACCTACAATGGTTATAAGGATTTCGGCGGTGCAAAATTTCCGACCAGCATAGTGATGAAGCAAGGCGGCTATCCCACACTCGACCTCAGCGTCACGGATGTAAAGCCGAATGCACCTGCGAATATCCAGCCTCCGCCACCGGCAGCGCCGCCGCCGAGCGTATCGTCGCAAAAACTCGCCGACGGCGTTTACCTGATCCTACCGGCGTACGCAGCGTTGGCCGTCGATTTCAAAGACTATATCGTGGTTGTTGAGGGACCCCAAAGCGAAGAGCGCGGGAACGCCGTCATCGCCGAAGCCAAGCGCGTAATCCCGAATAAGCCCATCAAGTACGTGGTCAATACGCACAATCATTTCGATCACTCCAGCGGCCTGCGGGCGTTTATTGCGGAAGGTGCCACGATTATCACTTACGAGGGGAATAAGGGTTATTACGAGAAGATCTTCGCGTTGCCTCACACTCTCAATCCCGACCGGCAGTCGGAAGTCAAAAAGAAGATCTCGATCGAAACCATGGCCGATAAGAAGGTTCTCACGGACGGCAACCACGTGATCGAGCTGCACCGTCTCCAGGGCAGCAATCATAATGACGGGCTGATCGTCGCGTATCTGCCCAAAGAGAAGATTTTGGTCGAGGCGGACGCCTTCAATCCGCCGGCCCAACCGAATGCGGCGCCGCCTAATCCTCCCACTGCGAACAACACCAATCTTGTGGAGAACATCGAGCGGCTGAAACTTGACGTCGATACGATTATTCCCATCCACTACCCTGCGGATGGACGCAAGGTAGCAATGGCGGAGCTGATGAGGGCTGTCGGTAAGGGAGACTAGCTGTATCGCTGTCGCGGCCTGCTTGCAGATCTATACAGGACCGGACTCGGCGTTGTCGGGCGCCGGCGGTGGCGCTGTGTCTGATGGAGCGGGACTCGGATTTGGAGCCGACTTCAGCCAGAACTTCACGCCATTTTTGTGATTTTCATCGTTGCTGCGTGGCAGGTCGACGCGATCGATATCCACGCTGTTTTCGGCGCCGCCGAGCACGTAATGAAGCTGCTTATTGGTGAGCCAGTAGTCGCTGGGCGAAAATGACGTGCCATCTTTCAAATAAATAATAACCGGCCGAGTGGGCCCGCCGCTGCTGCTGGGAGCATTTGCGCTGGTGTCCGAGTTCGGATTCACCGGATTCGAGCGCCCTGAAAAATATGGCTCCGGGGGCGCAGTGTAGTCCGGTACATTCGAAACGTAATTCGGGTCGTAACCAACGCTTGGGGGATAGGCGTAACCATAAGGCGGCCAAGCTGAAAATGAGTCAAAGCAGAAGGGGTCCCAGGCCCAGCCAGCGCCCCAGCAAGAGTTCCAACCGAATCCAAAGCCTAAACCGAAACCAAAAAAGGGACGGAATATCGGGAAGGGCCTGAAGCCAAAACCAAATCTCCGGCCTCCTGCGGTGAAAAGACCGACGGAACCAAAGGAGCCAAAGGAACCGAACCCGCCCACGTGCGTGCCGCCCAAAACCGGCTGGCGAATTATATTCAAGGTACGAGAACCTGCAAGCGCCGAACCCGCAAACTGGAAGGAATTCAGGCGGGAAGCAGTGACGGCAGTAGTTCGACCCACCCCCGCGACACCCGTCGATGACTGCATCGTGGCTGCAATGCCGGATCGCGACGTCGTCTCCCGAATCTCACTGCCCTGGCCGACGAAGCTGCGGGTAACCGCTCCCGCGTTTGGTCCGCCCACGGGCGCGGCCGAGCGAGAAACGCCGGCTGCGAAGCTAGTCCCTCCGTTTGGTGCAGACGAGGGCTGCGCACCGAACGAGTGCCACTGTCCATCCGACGCTGCCGACGTGCCGGTTGCCGGACCTCCGCCACCAGCGAAAGCCGATCCCGGACGTGCGGCGGGAGCACGATATGAATTTTGGCTTGGCCGTACATAAGAATTGCCCCCATAGTAGCGGGGGGCCGAGGGAGCAGGGCTGGAGGATCTGGCAGATGATCCGCCAACCGCGCGGCCTGCCCCTGCAGAGCCGCCACCGTGAAATGCACCGCCCCCGCGAAATCCACCTCCACCGCCACCATGGAACCCGCCGCCTCCGCCATGGCCCCCACCGCCGTGCTGCGCGAAGACGGCACGCGGCGTACAGGCCATTGCGGTAACAACGATTAGGCTGAAAAAGATTCTTGAGGCGGTGGCGCGTGACATAGCTCTAACCTCCACCTATTTGACCCTGCGGGGGACGATCAGCGGGCTCTCGTAATTGCAGGGCCCGGCAGAATCGCAGTGTTTATATTGTACTCCCACTTTGCCGCGGTGTACGCGATTGATGTGGCGTTCACTCTCATTCGATCGGGACGCTATGGACAGAGAGAGTCTGCAGGGCGGCACGCGGACAACTCTTCTGGCAAAAAGCCAGGTCTTTTGGCGGACGCACTTTTTGCGAAATGCTGATTGGCCAAGGCTCGAACCGATTCTGTTACGGTGCGGATTCGTGGGGCAGCAGGCTAACTGCGAAGCGTGCACCGAAGCGAGGGTGTACGAGTTCATGCAGCATTGGGGCTGGGGATTCGGCGAAGGATTGAATCACGCCACAGCCGGCTCCATAATCCGTGCGGAAGCGCAAGGGGTCCGGTGATCCTCCCGAACTTCAAACTCGGCGATCCCTCCCTTCGCGGGAGGAATGGTGGGTTCGACTCCCACACGCTTCCGCCAATCAGCTGCGTGTTTCTCCTTGCTGGAAAGTTTAGTTGTAGGTTAACGGGTCAGGGCAGGCCGCTCCGCCCGGCATCCCTACTCGTAGGGATTGCGGTCGGTCGCGTGCGCGCCAAAATCATGGCGGCCGCGCTGCCGCAGAAAGCCCAAGCTGATGCGCCACTCAAATAGGATAGGAGCGGCAAAGGAGTTTTGAATAACAATACCGATTTGGTTCGTAAAATTACCTTTGTGCGCGCTCGGCAACTCGATCAGATACCCGATGTGGTAAGAAAAGCCGCCGTACTGCCAGTGCAGGGGAGCCGGTGAAATCGTGCTGTTAGAAAGTGTCGTCGAGATGTCCGCCCATTCCGGGGTAACGCCAAAGTAAAAGCCTTGAGTGTGGGTCACCAGGCGCTCTACACGCAAGCCCGCATACATCGTTGATTTGCTGTACAGATATTGCTCTTGGCCACCCAAACGCACCGGCACGTACCTGGCGGCGGGCGTCCAGATGTATTCAACGGCCAGGCGCGCAGGCGCCGGCACCAAACCGCCCGTCATGTGGCGCAAATCACCGACCAGTGCCACGGAAAGTTGTCCCCGGCCTTGCGACCAATCGTAAATTCCCACTCCGACGCGAACTTCGCGCCAGGGTATGACGTAAGGCTTAAAGATATTTTTCGGAACGCGAGCGTCGGGGTGATCGATTAAGTGATTGATTCCCACCGCCGCGGTTGCCGCGTCACAATTCGGGCAGGGAGGATCCTCGGGAAACGGCAGTACGGTGCATATCTGGTGCTCGGCAGGCACATCGAGCCCGGGAAACAGATTGGCCGCATCTTTCAGCGCAAAGCGTCCGCTACGATCGCGCGGCAGGCTCATGGACTGTAGATAAGGCTCCATCAAGAAATGAATTTTGGTGTCGCGATCGCGCAGACCCCACGAAGAGTAGGATTCTTTATGTAAATTGTCGTCAACCCCGCGCGAGAAGTGCCCGGCATGATTGATATCGGGCGCCATCGCGTGCTTTGCGAGTTCTACCATTGCGAATATAGGAAGTGGCACCGGAGAAGAATCCTTGGGCAGCGTTGAATAAATGTCGTTGGGCACAAAAGAATCATGGTCGGACGCGAAAACATTCCGCACCGTGCCGCCGAGTTTATCGACTTCAACGAACATGTGCTCGGAATCGTGGATGTGCGAATGGGGCTTGCCCTGGTCGAATGGATAGTAAAACCAGTATTCGATCAGCCAGGTTCCGGGATATGAAATCGTCCGGATGTACGACGCGCAGCGCGACCAACGCCGTTCGCCCATGGATGCGTAGGCGGTTTCGTACGCTTGCCGTGTTGTACCGTGCGACAGGGGCCGGATATCGTCCCAGATATCGACATCGCTCGGGTAGTCGGGTTCGCCAGGCGCGAACTCGAGGATTGGCGCATAGAGTTCCACATTGGCTGTCAGGCGATAGAACGACCACGCGACTTCGCCTCGAGGCATTTCCTCATGGAGATGCGCAGTCAGGGCTGCGATATACGCATTGCGCGCTTCGGAAAGAGCTGGGGAGCTATCCGCGAGCGGCCCCGTAAAGTCGAATTGAGCGCTTAGCGCGGCGACAACCGGGTCGATAAAATGCCCGAGCGGCTCGGCAGGCAGCCGCGGATCGATAACCTGCGTTAAAGAAGATGAAGACGAGGTTGCGTCACGGCCCGCCTCCGTCTGTTTCACCAACACCAGGAAGTCGCGGACATCTTGGCGGCGCCCTGCCAGCAATTGAAATTGCAAACCTTTGGGCACACGGTAAGGAAGTTCCTCTTCAGTATCGCCATGGGGCCCGACAACGATCAACCGCCCATCACGCAGCGCATAAAGCACCCGACCGTCTTCGTGAATAACTGCAGATTCTGCCGCCCTACACCTGTCCTCCTCGAAATGACCAGCATCATTCAGAAGGCACACTTTACCGTTCGAAGCGTAAGGGAACAACTGCCCAGGCAGGTGGTGTTGCGATGGAAATGCGTCCGTGGAATTGATTCCAGTGATCCGCTTCGTCAGATCGAAAACCCGTGGGGTGCCATTGGAGAAGATAACCAGGGCTTTCGTGCCCCCAGGAGAAAGAGTGACCGCGCGTACTGTACCGCTATCCGATGGGGAGACGGGAATTTCGCGGAATCGCCACACCAGCTTTTCCGCTGGGACTGCCGGCGTTGCCAGCAGGATTCTGCCCGGGGCCCGGCCCACTGCGACGACATCGTATATCGGCTGATCAAGGGCAGCACGATCGGCGCTGCGCCCCAGGGGCGCCGCCGCGAGTACGAGTCCAAGCACTATCGTGAATCTTGAAACCCGATCCAGGTCCGATCTCCCTTTTTTATTTGCAAAAATATCTTAGCGGCTCACCCAATTGTGTTGTGTGCTTTTGTGCCGGTCGTGCAGCCTCAAAGGCACTAGGGCTGAAAAGGCGCTAGAAAGAGGTCTTTGAATCCTCCATACCGGATAGTCTTTGGGCATTGCTCGGGATTCAGACATCGGCGCGTTTCACGGGCGTGCAGTCCTCGCGGCTTCGCAAATGCGAATCCCGCACTATCCATTTTAACGACGTAAGTAATAAGGGCTGCGGTGGTGAACATGAATGGCAACAACGTGAGGTATCAGCGTTGACGACGGGCGGGTCAGCTCCCGCTGCTCACCTGAGAATTTTCAGGGCTGCCTGCGTCGTCGTGATAATACGAAGTATAATGTCCCGCGCAGTTTCGAGGCTGGCACAATGTTGACGGAGAATGACACGCGCCGCGTATGGGAGAGAATGGCCGAAGCCGAGGTGCGTTCTTTGTATTTTGCCGATCTGGCCACCCGGTATACTCAGTACAAGCAGTGGATCACGGGCGCGAGTTTCATTCTGTCCGCGGGGGCCACGGCGACCTTGCTCGCGGATTTGCCCAGGGCCTTCGCGGGGGTGCAGGCGCTGGCGGTTGCTGTCCTCACCGCATACTCGATTGCCATTGGTCTCGACAAACGCGTTACCGTACTGGCTAAGCTGCATTTTGAGTGGAATTATCTGCACAGCGGGTACGAGCGCCTGTGGGGCCACTGGTACGAAGATGATGCGGAAGATGACCTAAATGAACTCATTCGGCGTGGCCGAGAGGCTTCGCAAGTTGCTACCGAGATGCCCTATGAGCCCCAAACGATGAATAAGTGGGAGGAACTGGTATATTCCCGGCTCAAGCAGGTTGCCGCATGAATAGTGCGGCGGATGAGATAAGAAAAGGAGACTGGCCGCCGGTAACGCATCCGCCACCACCGCCTCCGCCGCCCCCGCAGCCACGTCCCCGCCGAGGGCACTTAGCTTAGCCGGCGCGTCCGGCTGGCACCCGGAAAAAAGTCCCGCCGCTCAGCACTGCCCGTATGGTGGGATCAAATCATGATCCAGCCGGTCCTTACTAATGCGCGGACACCTACCTCGCCCGCGGCAAGTCCACCGGACCACCGGGAAACAACCAGCAAGTAGCCTACCTAGGACGTCTCCAGCGGCAATCCGCCTTCCGTCCCTTAAGCAGTCTTAGGCTTTGTGACCAAAAGAGAAGGACAACGAAAGACGCGCGTGCCGGGTGCTGTTTAGTTACGTATATGTTTCGCACAAGGCCAAAAAGTTCTCGGAATCCCTCACAGAAACGATAACCACGGAGTGCTAGTATCCCGCTCAATTTCACCGGAGCGTGACGGGATGATGCGTGGCGCTTGGAAACTGCTGGTGCTTTTTGGATTGTGGTTATCGTTGGCCGCCGGAATCGGCGCCGCGCGACAGGCCGGCACCCATTCGTCAAAAGACCCCACGCCAGAGCACTCCTCTCCTTTCGCGGATTCCTCGACTCTAGATACTACGGTTTTCGTGGGTGATTTGACTGCTCCCGCAAGGGCCCGGAAAGAGGCCGACCGGGGGCGCAAGCTTTTATTGAAGGAACACAAGGCTGCGGACAGCGCCGCGGCTTTTCGCAAGGCAATCGAGCTTGCACCATCGTATTCGGAAGCCTATTTCCTTCTCGGGGCAGCCTACATGGGCATGCAGCGATGGGCCGATGCTGAGGAGCCGCTTCTGAAGGCTGCTCTTTTGAACGATAAGCTAAGTGCCGCAAGACTCGCGCTCGGGTCCTGCATGATCGAAGAAGGCAAGTACCTGGAAGCCGAGAAGTATCTGTTGAGTGGCCTGCGATTCAATCCGAACTTCGCCCGCGGACATTATGATTTGAGCCGGGCCTATTATGGGCTCCGTCGCTTTGAAGCGGCCGTGTTGGAGGGTCGCACCGCAGTGACACTTGCGCCCGAACAGCCCAACACCCACGTGGTTTTAGCTTACGCGCTTCTCAGTCTGCACAATGATAGCGATGCTCTCCTGGAATTCCAGGCCTACCTTCGATTGGCGCCAAATGGGGAATTAGCAGCGCAGGTGCGAGACTCATTCGGCAACCTCGAAGACGAATTCTCAACCCGAGACGCGAAAGCATCGCCATAAGCCACCGGAGATTCTGAATCACTTGGGGATGCTTGAAGTGTTAGTTGTTTGGCTCAAAGTGGAAGCAGGCCCGGGACCGGTGCGCAGCGGATAAAAGCGAAATGTCATGATGATAAAGATGCTGGCGATGCCCAGGACTCCGCTGAGAAATAAGCCATCGCCGAGGGAGCTGCAGTATCTAAACAGGAAAATGAGGCCGAAGACGGCCCCGGCACTTATCACGGCGGCGACGCGAGGCCGCCAAGCCCAAGCGACGGCGCTGCGCGGCAAATGACCATGCAAGAAACACAAACCATTGGCTAGGCGCAGCCAGTGAGAGTCCCGATATCAGCAGCGAGCCCGCGATAGCAAAATAGATGGCCGAGGCGATGCGCCACTCGGACCGATACTTCATCATCGCTGGTGCTTTCTTCAAGAGCATGGGCTCTTGGCTGACCGTCGAGGTCAACCTGTTGGCTCCTGTTTTGATTCAACCCCTTGTTCGGAGTCCGCCGCCGGCCGTTTTTGTGAGGACTGCAGCGCACGTACTTTCTTGCGCGCCTTGCGCGTGGCAACCGCGGCCATCTCGCGCGCCAAATCCATGAGCAGGGCCCTATCGCCCTCCTTCATCTTGGCGAACAGAGCGCGGAATTTGTCGAGAAAACGGGCTTCTTTGCGGGAGCGGGCAGACTTGGCCGGGAAGTTTCGCCGCGTAAATTCGGGAAGTTCGCCTACGGTGAAAATTTTGTAGAGAGGAATCTCGAGGGCACGCGCGAATTTCTCGAGGGTTTCGATGGCCGGAACCGTGTGGCCTCTTTCAACCCGCGATACGTAGCAGCGGAGCATGCCGGTTCGCTCTTCGATGTCGCCGTGAGACAGTTTTCTTTCCTCCCGAAGGGCTCGGAGGCGTTCGCCGATAATCATCGCTGGATTATTTCAGAGATTGAGCGAGTGCCGCAAGGTGAAGGCGAGCGCTCGGGTTAACTGGCCATTCCGGTCCGGTATCGAGCGGCTGCGCGCAGTCGTGGCCGTATGCGAGGAAAAAAAGGCGCCAGGCGAACCTTGGCCGGGTAAGCACCCCAGATGTAGAGATAGCAACACAGAATTGGAGCATCACTCAGCCGTCTGGTAGTGGGTCATCTCTAACGAGGTCGGCCGTGTCAAGAGTGTTTTCTTTCGTTTTTGGCTTTCACCGTGCACACCCATGTAAATGCGCAGATGCGCTATTTTGTTGGGCGGGTGATTCGCCGCGATCCTTTTTGTGTGTTCACCCGACTCGCTCAACCCGTGCTTGTTCATCAATCCGGTGTTGCCCACCAACCATCTCTTCGGCCATGAAGGACCATGATGAGTTATTCGAACTCCCTCCTGTTCAGGGAGGCGGGTAGCCTAATCAGTTTCGCAGTCACTACATCGCAGGACTATGGCCCACTTCTGGCATCCCCGCACGGGCACCACCGCTTTTCTGCCGCATCTGGCCGCGGCGACAGAACTCTTGGTAATCGATCTGGTCACGCAGCAAGATCCACAACCGAATCCCGAGTTTGCGTGCTGCAGCCACTCTCGCTTTGCCCAATCCCTTCTGTGACAGCTTGCGTCGATAGAAGCGCTGCAACTCTGGGTCGCGGCGTACGGCGTGCACGACGGCCTCGCACCAGAGAAAGCGCAACAGTGGGTTGCCTTGTTTGCTCAGACCACCGAGTCGCTGCTGACCGCCGCTGGAATATTCGCTGGGGATCATCCCCACATAACTTACCAGTGCTTTGCCGTCAGCGAACCGCGCCGGATCGCCCAAAAACACGTCGGTCGCCAGCGCCGTAACTGGTCCCACTCCTGGATGGGTCATCAGCAGCTTGGCCCCAGGGCGCTGGAAGGCCTGCTCGCTCACGCGCTTGTCCAGTTCGTCGACCTGCTCGTTCAAGGTGCGGTACAAGCTCTGCAACTCGGCCCGCCGATAGGCTGCATTCGGCGGTAGCGGCAAAGATTCGATGGCGTGTTGCCCTGCTTTGCTCCACAGGGTCTTGCCTCGCCGCAGACCGCGACTGAGCGCAATGGCTTGCAGTGCGTTCTGCACCCGCGTTCGCATCCGCACCCACTGATGACGGTGCGTCAGCAGTGTCCGGAGATCACGCAGTTCAGTGGAAGGCATCCATATCGAAGGAAAGCGGTTTTCGATTTGTAACTTCAGCAGCAACGCCGCATCCCGCCGGTCGTGCTTCTGCTTGCGTGGTCTCCGCCTTGCGAATCTCCGACGGATGACCCACCAGACGGTCGATCCCCAACTCATCCATCAGTTCCAGAAACCAGTGCATCGATCCGGTAGCTTCGATCCCTACCTGGACCGGACCCGGCAGTGCCGCATAAAACTCTCGCACCTCCTCGGCTTTGTGCTGCAGCGTCTTCTCGACCACCTCTCCCGTATCGGTATCCAACATTGCGATCGTTTGTTGCCGCGCGTGTAAATCAACACCTATAATTTGCATCGAGGCCTCCTCCGGCTCGAGCGCTGTTAGGGTGAACACCGAAACAGTTTACTCGGGCCGCTGTGAGGCCGACCTCGTTATGACATCAGGTTGGAGTTTTGGTGGTGGGCCAGTTTCCGATGACGCCCCGTTCATCAGGCGGAATCCAGCGAGCTTTCGAATATCGCTCTCGATATCAATCCTCTCGGTAGTTCGGTATGCGAGTTTCGGTCAATTGCAGAAACGTATACTTCTGACTGGTTTCAGTCTAGCCGACAAGCTCAGTTTTGCGCGTTTAGCAGTTCGACCGTCAGTAGAATAGTCCGGCCCACAACCTCAAGACTATGTTGAGACACTTTGTCCATGGTGTCGGCGTTGCTGTGATGGAATTCGCCCATGGCGTCGAATCTCACCCCCATTCGACCGTACTCGGCATCGACTACGTCCACTGCCGGAATACCAACTTGGATAAACGAAATGTGGTCATCGATGATATTGGTTTCGTACTGGAAAAAGTACCGGCTGTAACCTAGTTGATTGGCCGCTCGGGCAATGAAGTTTTGCAGCCAACCACTGGAGCCGGTTTCCCGCGCTACATTTAGGTCCTTATCGCCAATCATGTCGAGAAGAAACAAGCCGCGAATGCGGGAAACCATACCGTTGCCCGCCAGTTTCTGGGCTAAATGGCGGCTCCCGTAGAGACCGTCGTTGCCTCCGAATGAATTGATCGCCTCTTCCAAGTCGGTCCAAACCAACCAGATTTGCATCCTAGTCTTTTGGTGAGCAAGTGCATCGGCAAACGCCAAAAGAATCGCCGTGCTCGATGCGCCGTCGTTTGCGCCGATAAATCCCGCCTTAAAGAGAGTGTCATAGTGGCCGGCGAGAACAAAAATATCCTGCTTCGGGTCGGCGCTGACATTGAACTTGCCAATGATGTTATGCACGGCGACGGGGCCGCGTGGCGTGGTGGCGATAAAATCGTCGGCTTCGATCTGTGCACCATCCTTTTGCAGGACCTGATGGATGAGGTTTTCGGTCTCCTTATGGCCGGGTGATCCGGGCCAGCGTACTCCGAGACCCGCAATTTCGGAGGTATAGGCATAAGCCTGTTGCGAGTTGAGGGCGTCGTGCAGGGAGGTAGATGCAGCAGGCATCGTGGACGCAACCAGCGAGGCGGCGATCAGGCCAAGTTGAACGAACTTGCCAACTCCCTGCATTACGTCGTAGGGTACAGCAAACGCGCTGGGGGGCACAATGAATGCCAAGCGTTCACATGATTCTAAACTGACCGTTCGCTGTCACTGCCCGATGAGTCTTATTGGAAACTGGCCCACCACTCAGCCGTCTGGTAGCTTGACATTTGGCAGTGGAAGTTATAGTAAACACCTGCCGTAGAGGGTTTTTTCGCGGGGAATCACCATTAATAGCTGAGGTGTCGTACATGAAATTGCGAGCGTTATATGCACTCATAGCGGGCCTGATGATCACGATTGCGTGGCTGGGCTTACGCGTTAATGCGCAGAACAAAGCGGCGGCGAAAGCTGCCGTGCCCAAGAGCGCGCTTGCGGCTGCTAATCCGCCGGCGTCGATTCCCACCTTCTCCAACGACAAGATTGCGCGCGAAGGGTTTTTTTATGTGGGTGGAAGCTACGTCGGCGAGCCTGGCAAAGAAGTGATGCATGGCGCCATGTACGTGGAAGTATGGGTACCGAAACAGATACAGCATCCCTATCCCATTGTGTTTTTCCACGGCAACGGGCAGACGGGGACCATCTGGCGGCAGACACCGGACGGCCGGCCGGGGTGGGCGTACTACCTGACCGGTCAGGGCTACGTCATTTACATGGTGGATTATCCGGCGCGAGGCCGCTCGGCATACGTTCCCGGAGTTGACGGCATGCTGGGAATCCGCACGGCCCTGCAGCTTGAGCAGATTTGGACCGCGCCTGCAACTTCTGGGGGCGATTTCCCGCGCAAGAAGCTCTACACCCAGTGGCCCAGCGACTCGCCAAAGAAGGGCATGATGGGGGATCCGGTATTCGACGATTTCGCGAGGGGGCAATTGCAATTCGTGGCCAACCAGGCGGAATTGACCGTGCCCGCGGGCGTCGCGCTGCTCGACAGGATTGGCAGCCCGGTCATCTTGCTCACTCACTCGCAGGGCGGGGGAATGGGCTTTAACGTCGCCGACCAGCGTCCCAACCTGGTGGCGGGCATGGTCTCGATCGAACCGGGAGGCCCGCAGATCGGTAACGTGGACACGGCGAAGGTTACGTATACGCGCGTAAATCCGAATTCCTGGGGCCTTACGGGCATGCCGATGCACTACGATCCGCCCTTCAATAGTCCCGCGGATATCAAAACCCACCTGGTACCATCAGAGCGGCCGGGGGATGAAGTCGGCTGCTATTTGCAGGACGAGCCAGTGCACAAGCTTACCCCGCTCGAGCACATGCACGTGCTGTCCATCTCCGCCGAAGGCACCTACCACCGCGCTTACGATCCGTGCATTCCGAAATGGCTCAACCAAGCAGGCGTGAAGGATGATTTTGTGCGGCTCGAGGACGTAGGCATCCACGGGAACATGCACGAGATGTTCCTCGATAAGAATAGCGATCAGATCATCAAGTTCATCGACGACTGGCTGCAGAAAAACGTGAAATAGACAAAAACGGCGCGGGCTGAGTTGTAGCCTTTAAGCTGTCATTCTGAGCGCCGGGTGCGGGCTCTACTTGGAGCCCGTTCAATAAACTGAAGAATCCCTCATTCTTTTGGCCTTCTCTCGTTGCTCCTTGCCCGTCGCCGTCGTCATAATCGTTGCCGTTGCCGTTGCCGTTGTCGTTTTCTTTGCCTTTGCCTTTGCCTTGCCCCTGTCTTTGCTTGCGCCTGTTGCCTTGCCGTTGGGTGTCGCTGTTACCTGAGTTGTAGCCTTAAGCTGTCATTCTGAGCGCAGCGAAGAATCCCTCATTCTTTCGCTTTCTCTCGTTGCTCCTGGCCCTTCGCCGTCGTCATAATCGTTGCCGTTGTCGTTGCCGTTGCCTTTGGCCCTTGTCTTTGCTTGCGCCTGTTGCGTTGCCGTTGGTGTCGCTGTTACCTCCCAGCTTTGACGCAGATGATAAAATAGTTATGACGGGTGCGGGCTCTACTTGGAGCCCGCGCAATAAATAGTCCGGGCTCTACTTGGAGCCCGCGCAATAAATAGTCCGGGCTCTACTTGAAGCCTGCGTAATGAGGATGTCACCCGTTCACGTAAGTGGGACAGCGACCGTGAGTTACTAAGTCTTGTGGATTCATATCCTTATGTAATCAGCAGTTGTAAGTAGCTTGGAATGATATCCTTACAAAAAACCCGGGGGGCCAGGGGGGCCGCTTCCTACGGCCCGAAGCCGAGGTATTGCCTCTCGTGCATCCCCAGTGAGCATGCGGGTATAGCGCTCGGCTTCGGCGAGAGAGCTGCCGGCTGGCAAGAGGCTCGAGCGGCTAGCAGCCCAATCCACTTTGAGGCGCACGGCGTAGTACAAATGGGGGGTAACGTACTTCTGGAGTAGCAATGGATCGGCGCAGATTTATTTCGATTGCGGCTGGCGCGGGAGTGGGGGTTCTTCTTCCGCTGGCGGCGTATCGCGCCATGATGCACGGGACCAACGTTGGGTATGTAAATGTTAAGGCTTATCTGAAAGACGGACCGCAAGCGGCGCTTCGCGCGATCACGCCGAACGATGATTTCTACCTAACCTCCGCGCACGGCGAACCGGGCGTCGATGCCGAGAAATGGTCGCTAGTGATCGATGGGTTGGTGGAACAGCCGCTGCGGTTTAATTATGACGAGATTCGCAAGCTCGAACGCTACGAGACGACGCTAACTTTGGAGTGCATCTCGAATCCAGTGGGCGGCGGCCTGATCGGAAACGCGGTGTGGGGAGGGACGGCGCTGCGGCCGCTGCTCGACCGCGCGCGAATCAAGCCGCAAGCCAAGTACGTTGCACTATATGCCGCCGAGGGCTACACCACCGGCCACACCCTCGAGCGCATCCTGCATCCGGAGAACTTTCTCGCTTGGGAGATGAATGGCGAAGCGCTACCCCGGCGGCATGGCTTTCCGCTGCGGATCATTCTTCCGGGCAAATATGGCATGAAAATGCCCAAGTGGCTTACGCGCATGGAATTCGTGGACAAGGAATTTCTGGGCTATTGGGAGTGGCAAGGCTGGTCGAATTCTTCGGAGCGGCAGTTGCAGTCGGTGGTTGACGATCCGCACGATAACGTGCGCATCTCGGGCACGAACTTTGTGATAACGGGGTGGGCGATCGCCAACCAAGCGGGAGTGCGAAAGGTGGAGGTATCCACCGATGACGGACATCACTGGGACGAAGCGCAAATCTTCAGCAACCCTGACCCATCGCGGGTTTGGGCGTTTTGGAAATACGTGTGGCTAAACCCGCCGCGCGGAAAACAGACGATCAAAGTGCGAGCTACCGACGGCAATGGCACCCTGCAATCTCCTTCGGTATCGGGCGAATGGCCAGACGGGGCCAGCGGCTATCATTACATCACCGTCGAGGTGACGTAGTTCGGCTGGCGTAGCATTCGACGAAGCAGATGCCTTGGTTTGAGGCGGCGGCAAGGATGCGAAATTGGAAAAAACCCAGGGAAGGCGACCACCCTTCCTGGAGTTGTGTTAGGGACCCGGATTTTAATGACCGGCTTCCACTTTGAGGTTATTCGTAACCGAGAACACTCCGAAAACCCCATTTGCGGTACAGCCGGACGGCGAGGGAATGGGGAAGCAAAAACCGTGTGGGTGATCGCACATCGCGGGGCATCTGGAGTTGCTCCCGAAAACACCCTCGCCGCGTTCCGGCGAGCCGTCGAATTAGGGGCGGGATTCATCGAAACCGATTTGCAGCTCTCCTGCGACACGCGCCTGGTGGCGCTCCATGATCCAACGCTCAAGAGGACCACGAACGGCAAGGGAAAGGTGTCGAGCGCGACGCTTGCAGAGCTCCGGAAACTTGACGCCGGCGGGTGGTTTCGAGGGGTTCAGACTGAACCTGGGAGCTTTAGCGGCGAAAAAATTCCCACCATAGAGGAGATACTGGCTTTCGGCCAAGAAAAAGACATCGGGCTATTTCTGGAAATAAAAGCGCCGGGAGCCAGCGGCGTCGAGCACACGCTGGTGGGAGCACTGCACGCGGCGGACGCCGTGGGACGGACTGTCGTGCTGTCATTTGATCCAGGGATTCTTACGAAAGTTCGCCGACTCGATCCGCTGATAGCGGCGGGCTATCTCTACGACGGGAAGCTCGATGACGCGGTTCATCAGGCGGTGGCCGCCGGAGCACGGCAGATATTGCCGCGCGCGGATCGAATCAGGGCCAAGCTAGTAGAGGAGGCGCACCGCAGCGATTTGAAGATCGTAGCGTGGACCGTCAACGCCCGCGAGAAAATGAGGGAACTCATGGATATCGGTGTGGACGGGATCATCACCGATTATCCGCAGGAACTCGTGTCCCTGCTGTCTGGCTGACGCCCACCGCAGCGTCATGGCATTTCCCGCGCGGCGAACAAACGCGCGAATTCCGCAAGGGTCAACTGTTCGGCGCGGGCGCCAGGCGCGATGCCGGCTTGGCGAAGCGTGTCATCCACCAAAGCGGCGCGCCACGTGCTTCGCAGATTATTGCGAAGCGTTTTACGTTTCTGCGCGAAGCAAACCTTCAGGAAGCTGAGGAAGGCGGACTCGTCCTGAACACCCAGGTGCGCGAGTTCCCCTGGGAGACGCAGAGCTACGAGTGCCGACTCGACTTGAGGCGGGGGTTGAAAGGCGCCCGGCGGAATACGAAGCATGATTTCGGGGCGGGAGTACAACTGGGTGACGGCTGAAAAATATCCGTAGTCGCGATTTCCCGGGCTCGCGGCGAGGCGTTCGGCGACTTCCCGTTGCACCACGAGGAAGGCGGATTCGAGCCTGCCCGCATTTTGGAATAGGTGGTGGACGATTGGCGAGGTGATGTAGTAGGGCAAATTCCCATAGACATGGAAAAAACCGTGCGGCTCTCCACCAAATTCAGGGTTACGGGCCAGCCGGCCGAGATCGAGCGACAGCACATCACCAGGCACTACGGAGACGTTTGCGAGCCGCGCGGTCGTCTCCCACAGGTCCGGGAGGAGGATTGGGTCTAATTCGATAGCGATGACGTGGCGGGCTCGCTGCGCCAGAAGCGCGGTCATTTCTCCATGGCCCGCACCGATTTCGATCCACAGACCGGCGCGTTTGGCGTCTGCCGAGGCTGGCGGACCCAGCGCGGCGCGGGCGATCCGGTCGCGCCAGGCGGGATCGGCCAGAAAATGTTGGCCCAGGCGTTGAGGAGTCACGAGCGGGCAGTGTAGCAATATCGCATCACCACGCGGAAATTGTCTGATTGTGCACTTTAGTTGACGTCTTGACGAAGCTACGCCGATTCAGTACCGTCGCTTACAGCCGCCATGCGAGTTTTGTTCGTCGCTTCCGAAGGACTGCCGTACTCAAAAACAGGTGGCTTGGCCGACGTGGTCGAGGCGCTGCCCAAAGCTCTGGTGGCCATGGGGCACGAGATTGCGGTGCTGCTGCCGCGCTATCGTGGCGTCCGGCAAGGAGCCAATGCGGTTAGGACTCTCGACCTGCCCATGGGAGCGGCCACGCGTTCTTGCACGATCGTCGATGGAGCGCATCCGCACGGCGTGCAGTATTTCCTGGTCGACGACCCGGCATATTTCGATCGCAAAAATCTTTATGGCGCGGCCGGCGCCGATTATCCAGACAATGCCGAGCGCTATGCGGAATTTGCATACGCCGCCGTGGAAGTAGCGAAGCACGTCTGGACGCCGGAAGCCATTCATTGCCATGATTGGCAAAGCGGCCTTGTGCCGGTCCTGCTAGGCACGCGCCGCCAGGGCGACGCGGAGTTCCGCGGAATACCTGTAATTTTCACCATTCATAACATGGGCTACCAGGGAGTTTTTCCGCGCGAAGTGCTGGCGCGAATCGGGGTCGCCGAATCGGAATTTCGCGTAGATGGGCTGGAGTTTTACGGGAAGGTGAATTACCTGAAGGCCGGCTTGCTCTATGCCGATTACCTGACGACGGTAAGCCCGCAATATGCGGAGGAAATTCAAACGCCGGAATATGGTCACGGACTTGACGGGGTCGTGCACTCACGCGCCGAGCGGCTGGTGGGCATTCTCAATGGAGTGGACTATACCGTTTGGAGTCCGGAGGTGGACCGCGCAATCGCGGCGCGGTACTCCGCCAAGGACCTCTCGGGCAAACCTGTGTGCAAAGGCGACGTGCTCACGGAATTTCACCTGCCGGCGAATCTGAATCGCCCGCTGGCAGGAATCATTTCGCGATTTGCCGATCAAAAGGGTTTCGATTTACTGGCGGAAGTAGCCGAGGCCCTCCTTTTGGAGGACCTCGCCATGGTAGTGCTGGGCAGTGGCGAGGAGAAATACGTGCGGATGTTCAACGATCTGGCGCGGCGCTACCCGGAAAAGCTTGGTGTGAGGATCGCCTATGACGACGTGCTGGCGCATAAGATTGAAGCCGGCGCGGACATGTTCCTGATGCCGTCGCGATACGAGCCCTGCGGCCTGAACCAGATTTACAGCCTTCGCTACGGCACTGTTCCAGTAGTGCGCGCTACCGGCGGGCTGGTGGACACCGTCCTGCCATTTGATTATGAGACGCCGCGCTCCATGGGACAGGCCACCGGCTTCAGTTTTAAGGAATATACTGGTGAAGCCCTGCTCGGCACGATGAGAAAGGCGCTGGCTGTTTATCTCGACAAGGCGACGTGGCGGCGCTTGCAGGCGAATGGCATGAGGAAGGATTTCTCCTGGCAGGCTTCGGCCACCGAGTACGGGCGCTTGTACGAAGTGGCCCGAAAGGCGAGAATCCGATCGGCCACGGCATCATCCAATACGTGACTTAGTTTGGGTAGGAAATAGCACGGCTGAAAAATACGTAGCGCCCGGATATTCGGGAACCAGGAATTGAAAGGACCATCATGGCGGAAAATATACCCAACGTTACCGATAACAGCTTTCAAGCCGAGGTCATCGACGCGAGCAACTCGCAGCCCGTCATGGTGGATTTCTGGGCAGACTGGTGCCGGCCGTGCCACATGCTGGCGCCCACCGTCGCGGAAATCGCGCAGGATTATACGGGGCGGCTGAAAGTAGTAAAAATGAATGTGGATGAAAACGTAAACGCGGCGGGCAAGTTCAACATCCGCGGAATTCCCACCTTGCTTATCTTCAAGGGCGGACAGGTAGCCGATCAGATCGTAGGCGCTGTGCCCAAGGAACAAATCGCGAAAGTTGTGGACCGGCACCTGAATTAACGTCGACTGGGACTTGAATTAACGCTCGTGAAGGGCGCCTATCCGTAACCCTCGCTATGCCGGCCTGCGTTGTGAGGTGTTTGTGGGCTGGTAACGCGCTCGGAAGGTGGCGCCGAGTTTCGGCCGGCCGGGGCACTCCGGCGCGCCTTGCCTTCACCAGAAGCCGCGGGTACCATGTCTCGTCCGTCGCGTGCGTCACGCCTTGTAGAATCCCGTGTTTTTTGCTGTTCGGCCCGTCGGACCAGCCATGCGCGTTGCGCGGTGAGGTGCGCCACGATGTACGAATGAGTGTGGTGCGGTGAGACTCTTGATGATCCTAAAAATGGCAGCCATTAATAGCTTAGAAAGGGCCCGGCGCGAATGAAATCCATTGTGGTGGTCGGCGCGCAGTGGGGCGACGAAGGCAAGGGCAAAGTAGTCGATTACATGGCCGCGTCGTTTGATTACGTGGCCCGCTGCGCCGGTGGACACAATGCGGGGCACACGGTGATCTACGACGGTCACCGCTTCGTGCTGCAGTTGATTCCCTGCGGGATGCTGCGGCCCGGCCGGCATGCGGTCATCGGAACGGGCGTAGTAGTGGACCCCGCGGCGCTGGTGGCGGAACTAGATAGCCTGGGCAACGCGGGCATTGACGTGCAAGGGCGCCTGCACTTGAGCAATCGCGCGCACGTGATCTTCCCGTACCACCGCCAGATGGAAAAAGCCGCCGAAGCGGCGTTGGGCGAAGCGAAAATTGGCACGACTTCGCGGGGCATCGGTCCCGCGTACGAAGACAAGATGGCGCGGCACGGAATACGGGTATGCGACTTGATGGAGCCCGCGCGCTTCCGCGAAAAGCTGGCTCGCGTGGTGCGGAATAAAGACGCGATTTGCCGCGCAGCCTTCGGCGCTCCACTCGAGGTGCAAGGACTAGCGGAGCAGTATCTGGCGTACGCAGAACGCCTGCGGCCTTTTGTTACCGACACGACTTCGCTGCTCAATGAGGCGCTGGATCGTGAAAAGTCCGTGCTTTTCGAAGGCGCGCAAGGCACGATGCTCGACATCGATTACGGTACGTATCCGTTTGTTACTTCGTCGAATGCCACGGCCGGAGGGGCTTGCACGGGGCTGGGCGTGCCGCCTACGCGTATCTCCGGGGTCGTGGGAATTACCAAGGCTTATACGACGCGGGTCGGCAGCGGCCCTTTCCCAACGGAAATGCCGGACCTCGAGGCCGGGGAAGTGCGCGATCGCGGCAACGAGTACGGCGCCGTCACCGGGCGGCCGCGCCGGTGCGGCTGGCTGGACCTGGCCGTGTTGCGCTATGCGGTGATGTTGAACGGCGTCACCTCACTAGTCGTAACCAAGCTCGATGTCTTCGACACGCAGCGCGAGATACAGGTGTGCGTCGGGTACCGTCGAAAGGGTTCGCCATCTGGGGCGGGATCATTGCTGCGGGATATGCCTCCGGCGGCCGAAGATTTTGCGCAGATCACGCCGGAATACCGCACGCTGCCGGGGTGGCTCGCGCCTACCGAAGGGGTACGCGATCCCAGTCGTTTGCCCAAAGCGGCGGTAGAGTATTTGAAGTTCATCTCGGGCGAGTTGGGCGTGGAAATTGGCATGATCTCGACAGGGCCTGAGCGCGATGCCACCATTGTGACGCCCGAGACGCAGCTCGCGTCCTGGCTCTAAGGCATACGAAATGCTCTCATTCACGGACGCCCGAAAAAAAGTGATCGAGGTGGCTACCGCGCATGGGCATTCTCCTGCGCGCGAGGTCATCGCCCTTATTTCCTATGCGCGGCCGGGCCATCAGGCGCCCAGCGCTTGCGGTCGCGTACTTGCCGAGCCCATTATCGCTGACCGTGACTATCCGCCATTTGATCGCGCCACGCGCGACGGTTTCGCGGTACGCGCGGTCGACGCCACGCATGCCGGCGTCGTACTGCAGTGTATTGGAGAGATCAAAGCGGGCAGCGGATTTGCTAAAGCGGTGGACGCGGGCCAGTGCGTGCAGATTATGACGGGCGCGGCTGTGCCGCGAGGCGCGGATTCAGTGGTGATGATCGAGCATGTTTGCATCTCCGGCCAGAGCGTGACGTTCGAGCGGCCGGCCGAGTTCGGGAAAAATATTGTGCCCACCGGGAGCGAGGCGCGCGCCGGCCAGGAACTGCTGCCGGTAGGGACGCGGCTAAGCTATGCGGAAATGGCAGTCGCGGGGCAGGTGGGGCGGCATCGCATTAGCGTGTGGGCGCGGCCGCGGGTCGCCATTCTTTCTACCGGCGATGAAGTGGTGGATATCGACGCGACGCCCGGACCGCTGCAAATTCGTAATGCCAATGGCGTAGCTCTGGAAACTCTGGTGGCATTGGCGGGTGGCGAGCCGATCTCCCTCGGCAACGCACCCGACGAGACCACCGAGCTGCGGCGTCGCATCGAGCGTGGTTTGGAGGCCGATGTCCTGGTACTCTCCGGCGGCGTCTCTATGGGCAAATACGACCTGGTGGAAGGCGTTCTTGCCGATCTGGGAGCCAAGTTCTTCTTCGATTCGGTTGAAATTCGGCCCGGACGACCGGCGGTTTTTGGCGAGTGCCGCGGGAAGCTCGTGTTTGGTCTGCCCGGGAAATCCGGTTTCGACGATGGTGACGTTCGAGTTGTTCGTGGTTCCGGCGCTCGACATAATAGGCGGAGCTATACCGCGCCCTCTGCCGCTACTGGGAGCCCGACTGGCGCATGATGTTCGTGAACGAGGAGCGCTAACGCGGTTCATTCCGGCGCGAGTGATCCCGGCGGCACCGGGCGGGGAGCCGTGGGTGTCGGCGATGGATTGGCAGGGGTCCGGGGATAGCGTCGCAGTGGCACGGGCGAATGCTTTCCTGGTAGTGCCGCCGGAAAAGTTGGACTGGGTGGCAGGAGAATGGGCGATGGTGCTTCCTCGGCGCGGGGCGGGCGGAGAAATGGTATAGGGGCATAAGGTGTGAAGGGCAAGCGGGGTCCAAATAGGGAAAAGAAGACGCTGACTCATTTCGGCAAGGGAGCGGCGGTGGCGATGGTCGACGTCACCGCGAAAGGCGTGACTCAGCGGGTGGCGACGGCACATGGCTTCGTGCGCATTGGGCGCGCGGCACTCGAGCAAGTGCGGCGCCGGAAGACTCCTAAGGGCGATCCGCTGGAAATCGCGCGGATAGCGGGAATCACGGCAGCCAAGCGCACTGCGGAGTGGATACCTCTTTGCCACCCTCTGGCCCTCACGCACATTGATGTGAGTTTGCGCCTATGCCAAAATGGCGTGGAACTCGCCTCTCGCGTGACAGCTTCGGCACAAACGGGTGTGGAGATGGAGGCGCTCGTGGCGGTTTCAGCCGCGGCGCTGACCGTCTATGACATGTGCAAAGCCCTCGATAAGTCGATAGAAATTACCGACATTTATCTGCTGGAAAAGACAGGTGGGAAGAGTGGCCCGTATCGCCGCGCGGGCGGCCCTGGCGCGTCTGCTGGCAGGGCGCCAGTCTCGTCGAGTCGGCCGTCGAAGAGCCGGTCCAAGCCTGGATTGCGCGAATGAACTCGCCCGCGAAAAACGTACGCGCGCTGGTCGTGGACGATAATCCGTTGGTTCGCGAATTGATGGTCCGCAGCTTGGAGCCGATTTGCGATGTGAGCGTGGCCGCCGACGGTGCAGACGCACTGTTACAGGCGGTGGACGATCCTCCCGACTTGGTCGTCGCCGATTTTAAGATGGCGGGACTCGATGGCCGGCAGCTTTGCGAGAAGCTTCACGGGCGGCCGGCCACGCGACTCCTCCCGTTCATTTTTGTGGCCAGCCATGGAGACATTGAAGAAAAGCTGCGGCCGCTGGTGGTGGCCGAGGATTTTCTGGCCAAGCCGTTTTTTGTCAGCGAGCTGGTCCGCCTGGTAAAAAAAGTGGTGGACCGCGTGCGGCTGGAGAAAATACAGAAGCGGGCGACGCGTCCCGGCGTCATTCAAGGAAGGCTCGAGGAGATGGGCGTCACGGAGCTGATGCAATCCTTTGAAATGGGGCAAAAATCGTGCCGGCTGGCGTTGCGGAGGGGCGAGCAGTCATGCAACTTGTATTTTTCCTCGGGACAGTGCAAGGACGCGCAGCTCGGGGAGTTGGAAGGCGACGCTGCGGTATTCCAAGCGATCCATTGGACTGACGGCGAATTTGAGATCGATTTTAGCGCTTCCTCGGATCGCACCACTACGACCCGCTCGACCACGGGACTCTTGATGGAAGCGATGCGCCTTCTGGACGAAGAAAGCGGCGCCCCCCTCGAAAGCTGATTCGCGCCGCAATTAGCTTAGAAAAGGATCACGATGCGCGTGGCACTGATCACGGTCAGCGATTCGGCAGCCCAAGGCACTCGGCCGGACCGGTCTGGACCGGAACTGGCCGAGCGTTGCCGCAAACTGGGCTGGGAAATTGTCTCGGCGGAGATTATCTCCGATGACCGCGCCGTAATCGAGCAGCGATTGTCCACTATGGCGGATTCCGGATCCGCCGATTTGATTCTCACGACGGGTGGCACCGGGGTGGGGCCGCGCGATTCCACTCCCGAAGCGACGACAGCGGTGTGCGGCAAACTCTTGCCCGGAATTGGCGAAGCGATGCGGGAAAGCGGCCGGAAGAGGAATCCGCGGGCCGCACTTTCACGTGCCCTAGCGGGGGTGCGTGAGAAAGCCCTCATCGTCAATACGCCGGGAAGCCCGCAGGGCGCCCTGGAGTCGCTTGACGCCGTTGCCGAAATCCTTCCGCATGCTGTGGCAGTGCTGCGCGGCGCGCGGCATGACTGATCGCGACACTGTTTAGCGACAGTGATTGACCGCGCTCGGAATCTACCTAAGAATACTCACCCATGACTAATCCTTTGGATCGTAAAAGGCTTGCGGTGCTCGGCGCCGGAAAGATGGGCGGCATTTTGCTGCGGGCCTTTCTGGACCAAAAACTGGTGTCGGCCTCGCACGCTGCAGCCACCGTGCGCCACGCCGAACGGGCTGAAGCGCTTGGGAAACAGATGGGGATTCGCGTCTCCACCGATAACCGCGCGGCCGCGCACGGCGCCGATGTGATCCTGCTGGCAGTCAAACCGATGCAAATGGCTGACGTGCTGGACGAGATTCGATCGGAAATCACGCCCAAGACGCTCGTAGTATCCACGGCGGCCTCGGTGCCGACGAAATTCATCGAACAACACCTTGCCGATAATGTGCCCGTGGTGCGCGCCATGCCGAACACGCCGTGCGCTGTCGGGTGCGGCATGACGGGAATCGCGAGCGGCAAGCACGCCGGCGCGGCACACCTGGAGCTGGCGCGCGCGATGTTCGCGGCCGTGGGCCGCGTGGTCGTGGTTGATGAAAAGCACATGGACGCCGTTACCGGTCTTTCCGCGAGCGGTACGGCGTTCGTCTACGTGATTTTGGAATCGCTGGCCGAGGGTGGCGTTAAAATGGGATTGCCGCGCGAAATCGCGACGCTGCTGGCCGCGCAGACCATGCAAGGCGCAGCTCGCATGGTGCTCGAAACCGGCGATCATCCGGCCCAACTGAAGGACGGCGTAACCACTCCCGCCGGATGCACGATTGACGGCATCCTCGAACTGGAGGACGGCAAGGTGCGCGTCACGCTTATCAAGGCCGTGGTGAAGGCCACCGAACGCGCGAAGGAATTGATGTTCGACGAGGCCTGAGCGTTCCCTACTCGCTTGGAGGCGGCGTCACGCTTGTGCTACGATGTGCCGGTAAAATTCAGGATGCCCACGCAATACATTCCGATCATTATATTTGCTTTACTGGCCGGGGCTTTTCCAGGCGTGACGCTGGTGCTCATGAAGCTGATCCGGCCCGATTCGCGGCCGGTGGGCGATAAACTGAAGCCCTACGAGTGCGGCGTGCCGGCGGAGAGCGACGCGCGCGGCCGTTATTCGGTGCGGTTCTATATCATTGCCATCCTGTTCGTTATTTTCGACGTCGAGACGATTTTCCTGTTTCCCTGGGCGGTGTTATTCTCGACGCATCAGGAGGGTTTCCGGCTTTCGCCCGTCTACGGCCTCCTCAGCATGTTCGTATTTCTCGGCATCCTGATTGTGGGCTACGTCTGGCTGTATCGGAAAGGGAGCTCTCGAGTGGGTGTAAGCCGAATTCCTTGCTGAGCCCTACACAGCGCACCGTGATCCCGGCAGCATTTGGCGGCCGGGATTTTTTTTGCCCGACCAACCCCGCTATCGTTTGGAGATTTCGGGGAGAAGCCGTTGACGCCGTTTTCCGCCGTGTGTTAGAAACTAAAGTTTAAGTTTGACCTCCGGCCTCTATCGTACGCGCCGGCGATTCCGTCCGACTAATGACCAACGACGCAGAGGAAAAGCAGCCGCCTGTCCCACCCCAGGCCGACAAGCCTGACGCTCCGTCTGCGCCCTCCAGCACACCGGCGAGCGACGCCACGGAAAAGTCGGCTGTTGCCGAAAAGCCCGCGCGTGCAAAGCCGGCTGCGGCACCATCAGCGCCTGCCGCGGGTGCCGCGCCCCCAGCCACTCCGCCGGCAACCGCTCCGAAACCCGGCGCTCCTGCTGCTCCTGCGAAACCCGCCGGAGCTGTGCCGCCCAAACCGGCCGTCCCCGCCAAGCCGGCTGCTCCGCCTCCGCCGAAAGAGGGCCCGGTTCCGCTCGATAACGACCTGGTGAAGCGCTACAAATCGCGATTTGGTGACGGGATCCGGGAATCCTGGACCGACCGTAAGCAGTCGATCCTGGTGGTCGCCCGCGAGCAACTTTTGGAAATTGCGCGTTACACGCGCGATGACGAGCAATTTGATCTGCTGGCGGATCTGACGGCCGTCGACTGGCCGAAGCGCGAGAAGCGCTTCGACCTGGTGCTGATGCTCTATTCGTTTGCAAAGAACGAGCGGCTGCGTTTGAAGGCGCATATCGCTGAGAACGAAACCGTGGCGAGCGTGGAAAGTGTGTGGCCCACGGCGAACTGGCTCGAGCGGGAAGTGTACGACATGTTCGGAATCGTGTTTGAAGGACACCCCAACCTGAAGCGCCTGTTGCTCCCCGAGGAATGGCAGGGTTTTCCTCTGCGCAAGGATTACGACATCCTGCAGCAGGACGATGCCTGGGTGCGTGAAAATCTGAATATCGAGAGCGGCCAATAGCGAATGGCGGACCGATACATGCCCGGGGGCACGAACGTCGAAACGACGGTTCTGGGCGCCGACGAGATCATTTTGAATATGGGACCGCAGCACCCTTCGACGCATGGAGTGCTGCGGGTAAAGCTGCATTTGGACGGCGAAAAGGTGGTGGGATCGGAGTGCGTGATCGGGTACCTGCACCGCGGGGTGGAGAAGATAGCCGAGCACCGCACCTATCAGCAGTTCGCCCCGTACGTGGACCGCATGGATTACGTCGCGGCGGTGTCGAACGGGCTGGGTTACTGCGAAGCGGTCGAAAAGCTGATGGGCGTGGAAGCGCCGCCCCGTGCGCGCGTGATTCGCACCATTCTCACCGAGATGCAACGAATCGCCAGCCATCTGTTTTGGCTCGGCACGCACGCGCTCGATATTGGCGCGCTGACGCCGCTGTTCTATTGCCTGCGCGAACGCGAAGAGATTCTGAAAATCTTCGAGAAATATTGCGGCGCGCGGCTCACCACTCACGCGTTCCGCATCGGAGGGCTGCAGTACGAGGCTTACGACGAGCTGGAAAAAGATGTCGAGCGATTTTGCCAGGGTTTCGATCGCCGAGTCGATGAGTACGAGTCGCTGCTCACTGAAAATCGCATCTGGGTGGGCCGCACCAAGGGCATCGGCATCCTGGGTGCCGCCGACGCCATCGCCATGGGCGTCACCGGGCCGGTGCTGCGCGCGAGCGGCGTGCAGTGGGACATTCGCAAGGCCGCGCCGTATGCGGCTTACGACCAATATAGCTTTCTCGTGCCCACGGGGAAGAACGGCGACACCTACGATCGTTACCTGGTGCGCATGGAAGAAATGCGGCAATCGCGGTTGATCTGCCTGCAGGCCATCGAGAATATTCCCGCGGGACCGATATTGGGAAAGGTTGGCAAGGTGTTGAAGCCGCCCCCGGGCGAGGTCTATCACGCGATCGAGGCGCCCAAGGGCGAGCTCGGCTACTACATCGTGAGCGATGGCACGACGCAACCATATCGTGTGCGAATCCGGCCGCCCTCATTGATCAATTTGGAGGCGCTCGACCAAATGGTGCGCGGGCACTTGGTGGCCGATGTCGTCGCCATCATCGGCACACTCGATATCGTGCTTGGAGAAGTCGACCGGTAAGGTCGCCGAAAAAACGGACCGGTAAGGTCCGCGGAGAACGGACCGGCAAAGGTCCGCCCAGATTAAAGAAGTAGGAATTGGCGCCGTTTTCCAGCAGGGTGAGGGGTGCGAGCATGAAGGCGGCAGGTGTCGAACAGAGTAGGTTCGGGGGGCCGGGGATTCCTTGAATTTGAACGCCATAACCGAAGCGGTACTGCCGTATCTGTTTCCAGTGCTATTTGCGCTGGTGATTGTCGCGGTGCTCCCTCTCATCGCGGGGTACATCGTGCTGGTCGAACGCAAGGTCATGGCGGATATGCAGGTTCGCCTGGGCCCTATGCGCGTGGGCCCGCACGGCCTGCTGCAGCCGATTGCCGATGCGTTGAAACTGTTGCTGAAGGAAGACATCATTCCCGAAAGCGCCGACAAGGTCATTTTCTGGGGAGCGCCACTGATCTCGGTGACGGCGGCCATGTTGGCTCTGTCTGCCTTGCCTATTGGGCCTTTTTTTCAAATCGCCGACCTAAACATCGGGCTGTTGTTCGTGCTCGGCATCAGCTCGCTGGGTATCTTCGGTATCGTGTTGGGTGGATGGGCCTCGAACAGCCATTATTCGCTGTTGGGTGCGTTGCGCAGCGCGGCGCAGTTGGTGAGCTACGAAACATCCGCCGGCATGGCGGTGGTAGGCACGCTCCTGCTGGCGGGGACGCTTTCAACGCGCGGCATTGTGGAGACGCAAGGCGATCACGGCATGTGGTTCATCTTTGCGGCGCCGGTGGGATTTTTCATCTACCTCGTGGCCTCGATTGCGGAGACCAACCGCGCGCCTTTCGACATGCCGGAGGCCGAATCCGAGCTGGTGGCCGGCTACATGACCGAATACAGCGGCTTTCGCTGGGCGCTGTACTTCCTGGCCGAGTATACGAACATGATCGTGGTGTCTTCAATCGCCACGACGCTGTTCCTGGGCGGGTGGCTGCGGCCATTCGCAGGCACTGCGCTCTTCAACTTTCTCGATTTCTTTCCAACGCTGCTAATGTTGCTGATCGCAGGCTATTGCTTCTACCGTGCGCCGAAGCAGCCGGTAGCGGTACAGAAGATGTTCATGGTTGCCGTGGGACTGCTTTGCGGACTGCTGGGGTTGATTCTGCTGGCACCGCTGGTCGCGCCCTCCGGCAGTTTGCTGGCGTCCGCGAAACCCGGGCTCCATGGCGCCTTTTGGTTCCTGTTCAAGGTTTCCGCATACATTTACACTTTCATGTGGCTGCGATTTACTTTCCCGCGATACCGTTTCGATCAGCTAATGCGCCTGGGCTGGCAGTTTCTGGTGCCGCTTTCGATTGTAAATGTGGCGGGTATCGGCGTGGGGCTGACGCTGCACCGCGAATTGGGCTGGCCCGCGGCGCCGTCACTGCTTTTGACGATCGTGATGACGCTAGGCGTCGCGGCGTATCTGATCTCGGTGGGAGAAAAGCACGAGCCGGTAATTGTGGGCGAAGAGGGCGAGGGAGCCAGCGATGCTTGATCTCGTCCTATTTTATTTCTTCGCGATTCTGGCGATTGGATCGGCCGTTCTGGTGGTGACACGGCGCAATGCGGTGCAAAGCGCGATTTTTCTGGTGACATCGCTGCTGGCTACGGCGGGCATTTTCCTTACCCTGCATGCGGAATTTCTCTTTATCGTGCAGATCATTCTGTATGCGGGCGGGATCATGGTGCTGTTCGTTTTCGTGATCATGCTCGTCAACCTGGACGTGACGCTGCATCAGATCCAGTTCACGCGGCAATGGCTGGTGGCCCTGGTGCTGGCGCTGGTGCTGGGGACGCAGGTAGCGGTCGCCCTGGTTATGAGCCGCGCCAGCCTGTACACCATGATGCCTGCGCCGGCGGAAGCGCTCGAGCCCAACACCGAGCAAGTGGCCTGGTCGCTGTTCCATACCTACATGCTGCCGTTTGAGGTGGCCTCCATTCTGTTACTAGTGTCCATGATCGGAGCGGTCATCATGGCGAAGAAGAGGACCTGAGCGATGGTGCCCATTGGACATTACTTGTTCCTGAGCCTGGCATTATTTGCCATCGGTATCGTCGGCGTGGTTACGCGGCGCAACGTCATCATCATTCTGATGTCCGTGGAGTTGATTCTGAACGCGGTGAACATCAACCTGGTGGCCTTTTCGCGGCTGGTCGGTTCGGTGGAAGGACAGATTTTTGCTATTTTCATCATCACAGATGCGGCCGCGGAAGCGGCCGTGGGCCTGGGTATTATCATAGCGTTTTTTCGCAACCGTGAAACAGTTCTCGGCGACGAAATGGACATCCTGAAATGGTAGCGACGTTCGAGGGCCTGCTCACGGTCTTCCCGGTAACGCAGAGCGGGGTCAACTGACCCATGCCATCCGAATTTTTCCTCGCGCATATCTGGCTGATCCCGCTCTTCCCGCTCGCGGGAGCGGCCCTGATGCTTTTCTTTGGCAGGCGTTTGCCGAACGTAGGCGTGAATGCGGTCTGCGTCGGCAGCGTCTTCCTTTCGATGGTGTTCGCTTTTGGCGCCATCGTGCAGTTAATCGCGCGGCCGGTGGGGCAGCGCGTGGTCGAAGTGGTGCTCTTCGACTGGGTGCCGGCTGGCGCGATGCACACTTTCTCCGGGCATTTGGTGAATTTCAACGCGCAATGGGGCATGCTGCTCGACCCGCTGTCGTGCGTGATGCTGTTTGTCGTCACCGGCGTCGGATTTCTCATTCATGTGTACTCCACGGGGTACATGGCGCACGAGGGCGGCTACTACCGCTTTTTCGGCTATCTGAACCTCTTCATGTTTTCGATGCTCGTGCTGGTGCTTGCGAATAATCTGCTCTTGCTCTTCGTCGGTTGGGAAGGCGTGGGCCTGTGCAGCTATCTGCTGATTGGATTTTACTTTCTGCGGAAGTCCGCGTCCGACGCCGGCAAAAAAGCCTTTATTGCCAATCGTGTGGGGGATGCCGGATTTTTGCTGGGGCTATTCGTTCTGGTCGGTACGCTGGGCACCTTGCGCTTTACTGAAATTGCTCCGGCCATCGAAGCCGGGAATTTCCCAATTGGCAGCGGAGTGATGACCGCCATCGCGCTGCTCCTATTCGTCGGCGCCACCGGCAAGTCGGCGCAAATTCCGCTGTACGTTTGGCTCCCCGACGCCATGGAAGGCCCTACGCCGGTGAGCGCGCTGATTCACGCCGCGACGATGGTCACCGCTGGCGTTTATATGATCACGCGCATGAATCTCGTATTTCAGTTGGCTCCCGTGGCCCTGGGCCTGGTGGCCACCGTGGGCGCGGTCACCGCTCTTTATGCCGCGACCATGGGCCTGGTGCAAAACGATATCAAGCGCGTGCTGGCCTACTCTACTATCAGCCAGCTGGGCTATATGTTTCTGGCTCTCGGTGTGGGCGCATTTACCTCCGGAATTTTTCATTTGATGACGCACGCGTTCTTCAAAGCCCTGCTGTTCCTCGGCTCGGGCAGCGTGATTCACGCCATGTCGGGCGAGCAGGATATGCGCAAGATGGGCGGGCTGTGGAGCAAAATTCCCATCACGGCGAAGACATTTCTGATCGCGACCATTGCGATTTCCGGTATCCCGCCATTTGCCGGATTCGTCAGCAAGGACGCCATCCTGGCGGCGTCGTTCAATGCGCGCCCACTATTGTGGACGGTGGGTTTTATCACCGCGGGTCTGACGGCGTTTTACATGTTCCGCTTGGTGAACATGACGTTTTTCGGCGAATCCCACGTATCGGCCGAGGCTGAACATCACCTCCATGAATCGCCTCCGTCGATGACGGTGCCCCTGATGATACTGGCGGGCTTGTCGATTGTGGGCGGATGGATTGGATGGCCGGAAGCGCTGGGCGGCAGTGACCGGTTCGCGCATTTTCTTGATCCCGTAATCGCGCGCCATGCTGAGGCGGTCGCCGCAGTTCCGGAGGGCACCTCTCATGGGACGGAATTTGCCCTGATGGCGGCTTCGGTGCTGGTGGCGCTGGCAGGCATCTGGGGCGCGTACGTTTTGTATTTGAAGCGCCCGGAGCTTCCCGACCGGATCGCTCATCGCTGGAGTGGTTTGCATCGCGTGCTGGTGAACAAATACTACGTGGACCAGATCTATGACGCGATGTTCGTAAATCGCGCGAAGGACCTGGGATTGGCGCTGGGCTCTTTCGATCTGGGCATCATCAACGGTCTCGGCGTTGATGGCGCGGGTTGGCTGACGCGCGCGACCTCGACGGTGTCGATGTGGTGGGACAAGTGGATTGTCGATGGGCTGGTCAATTTGACCGCCCGGATCGTCTGGATTCTCAGCTATCCGGTGCGCATGTTGCAAAGCGGCCGCGTGTCGAATTACGCCCTGCTGATCGTATTGGGCGTGCTGCTGATGCTGGGGTACTCACTGCACGTGGCGGGGGTAACTCTGCACGGCATCGTGGCGCGATAAGAAGGCGAGGACGGGAATGCAATTTTACGATAACCACATCCTGAGCGTGATCTTGTTCACGCCGCTGGTGGGGGCGCTGGTGTTGCTGCTGGTGCCTCGCGAAAGCGAAAACATGCACCGCGTGCTCGGCAATCTTTTTGGCATCCTGGGACTGGTGATTTCGCTTCCGCTGCTGTGGCGCTTCTCGGTCTCCACCCCGGGTTATCAGTTCCGCGAGACGGCCGATTGGATCCCTTCGATTGGCGCGCACTATTCGCTGGGCATCGACGGCATCAGCTTTCTCCTGGTTATGCTCACCACGCTTCTGGGCGCGATTTCGATTCTGTCGTCCTGGAGCGCGATCAAGATGCGGACGAAGGAGTACTACATCCTCTTCCTTCTGCTGCAGGTGGGCATGCTGGGCGTTTTCATGGCGCTCGATTTTTTCCTCTTCTACTTGTTCTGGGAAGTGATGCTGGTCCCCATGTATTTCCTGATCGGGGTGTGGGGCAGCGACCGCCGCCTCTATGCGGCGATCAAATTTTTCCTCTACACGCTGGCCGGGTCGGTGCTGATGCTGCTGGCCATCCTGGCGCTCTACTATCGCGCGCAACAGGTTACCGGCGAGCCCTATACCTTCGATATCCCTACGCTGCTCGCCGTCGTCCCCCAATTTTCGACGCGCTTCCAGCAATATTTGTTCTGGGGATTCTTCTTCGCCTTCGCCATCAAGGTTCCCATGTTTCCGTTCCATACCTGGCTTCCGGATGCGCACACGGAAGCTCCTACCGCGGGTTCAGTGATTCTGGCGGGCGTGCTGCTGAAAATGGGCACCTACGGGTTCATCCGCTTTTCGCTGCCGCTGCTGCCCACCGACGCAGCCGCGCGGCACACCATTGTGACCATCCTGATCGTGCTCTCGCTCGATCGGGATTATTTACGGCGCGCTGGTGTGCATGATGCAGAAAGACATGAAGAAGCTCATCGCCTACAGCTCGGTGAGCCACTTGGGCTTCTGTACCCTGGGAATTTTCGCTCTGACTCCGCACGGACTTTCCGGCAGCGTCATCCAGCAGATCAATCACGGTATATCCACCGGGGCCCTGTTCCTGCTGATCGGCGTGCTGTACGAGCGCCGGCACACCCGGCTGATTTCTGAATTTGGCGGCCTGTCGACGCCTATGCCCAATTTTGCCGCCATCTACATGATCGCGACGCTCAGCTCGCTGGGCTTGCCGCTTCTCAATGGCTTCATCGGCGAGTTCACCATTCTTAGCGGCGTGTACCAGGTCAGCTTGCGGTTCGCGGCCTGGGCCGTGATTGGCATCATTCTCGGCGCCGCGTACCTGCTGTGGCTTTATCAGCGCGTGATGTTTGGCCCCGTCACCAACCCGGCGAACGAACACCTTCCTGACCTGAATGCGCGCGAATACGCGACGCTGATTCCGCTGGTGCTTCTCGCTTTCTGGATCGGCATCTATCCTAAGCCGCTTTTCACCGTCCTCGAGGGCCCCGTGCGCCAGATCGTGCAGCAGGTAAATCCCGGCTACTACAATGCCGAGCGCGTCGGGACGGCTCCGCAAGCCACTCTAACCGGGGCCCCTGCGGTCGTGAATCTGCCGGCCAAACAGACGGTGGAACCCACGGCGCTAGCGACCGCAGACAGGGACCAAGCGGTGAAGCACAGCACCGCAATCGAATCCAGCGAATCCAAATCCGCCTTCGGGCGTGAACCCGTGATGAAATCCATTCCTCCGGCGTCAGTTGCCATTTCACGGTTAGCAACACTTGCTCCCGCAGGGGAGAAGCGTTAAGCCAACCCTATGAATCCCGACGCCTTTCGCCACGATTTCTTCTTGATCCTGCCCGAAGTGGAGCTCGCGCTCTTTGGCTTGGCCATCCTGCTGTTCGATTTCATGCTGGGCATCAGGGACAAGACCGGCAACGCCGTCTTCGCTATGCTGGGGGTGATCTTCAGTGGCGTGTCGCTGTTCCGGCTGCGCGCGCTCGGTCCGGAAGCTGTCGGCGGATTCAGCGGTTCGCTCATCGTGGATCCTTTTTTTATCTTCTTCGGCATGCTGTTCCTGATCGCGACGGCCCTGGTGATTCTGCTTTCGGTGCGTTACTTGCAGATCGAAAACGAACATCACGGCGAATATTATGCGCTCTTGCTCTTCGCCACCGTCGGGATGATGTTCATGGCCTCGGGCTACGACCTGATCGTGCTATTCATTGGCCTTGAGACCATGGCCATAAGCTTCTACATCCTTACGGGCTTTCTGCGCCACCAGCGGCGTTCGAACGAGGCTGCGGTGAAATACCTGCTCCTGGGTGCATTCAGTTCCGGCCTACTCGCCTATGGATTCTCGTTGCTATATGGAATTAGCGCGATGGCCAGCCTTGCAGGCCCCACCGGAATGCCCCTGCAAGTGCCGCGCACCAATCTCGACGTCGTGCGCGCAGCGCTCGATTTGCGCGGCCCCTCCGATCTTCTAGTGTTGCTGGCAATTGTTACCGTAGCTGCGGGACTTTTCTTCAAGGTCGCCGCCGTGCCGTTCCACCAATGGGCTCCGGACGTTTACGAAGGCGCTCCGACCACGATCACTGCGTACATAAGCGTCGCTTCGAAAACGGCGAGCTTCGCGCTGCTGTTGCGCCTTTTCCTATACGCCTTCTGGCCCGTGCGCGTGAACTGGATCGAGATTATCGGCGTGGTGGCCGTGGCTTCGCTCACCTTGGGGAATTTTGCGGCCATCACCCAGACCAACATCAAGCGGCTTCTCGCTTACTCTTCTATTTCACACGTAGGCTATATCCTGCTGGGACTGGTAGCGGTGCTTACGGGTCCCGAGGGAAACGAGACGGGCCTCAAGGGCATCGCGTTCTATTTGTTCGTGTACGCGTTCATGACCATAGGCGCATTTGCCATCGTGATCGTGCTGCGGCGCCAAGGCCTAATTGGCGAAGAGCTGGACGACATGAACGGCTTGATCGAGCGCAGCCCTACCGCGGCGGTTTTGCTCCTTATCTTCATGCTGTCGCTCGCCGGGATTCCGCCGCTGGCGGGATTTGTGGGGAAGTACTACATTCTGCTGGCGCTGATCGAAACGGGCCATTACTACCTGGCGGTTTTTGGCGCGCTGTACATCGTGCCGGCGCTGTACTACTACTTCCGCATTGTGGCCCACGCCTGGATTCGGGAGCCTGCGAGCGACATACCCACGCGGGTGTCGCCCGGGCAGTCCGTGGCGCTAGCGGTGATGTGCCTGGTTACCCTGGCCGCCGGCATTTATCCGGAGCCATTGATTCGTATGGCCACATATTCACTGACATTGCCCGCCGCCCTCTTTGGCCGCTGAGGACCGAGATCCGAATTCGCCATCGCCGCCTTCCGACGGTTCCAGCGGTTTCCTGCGCCAACTTGGCAATGCCATGGACCTGCCGTTCGTGCTCGTGGGCGCCATAATTATCGGTGCCGGGGCCGGGTATCTGGCGGACAAGCGGTTTAACACGTCGCCGACATTCACTTTAATTCTTCGGGCTCATGGGATTTTCCGGCGGCATTTACGAAGTGATCCGGCGCGTAACCAGGAAACGTTATGAAACGCGATGGCGGCGGAACGAAACTAGTGGCCGACGTGCGGGACGGGCCGCAGAACACATCGCCGTACCTCGTCCCGGAGGCTTTTGGCGCATCCACGCTACGGCGTATCGATTGGTTGACTATCGTTCTGGGCGGTGGCGGAGCATTGTGGGCGGCGTGGTATTGGGGATGGCGCGGCGGCGCGGGCCTAGCTTTGGGCGCCGCATTGTCATGGATCAATTTTCGCTGGTTGAAATCGAGCGTCCGGGCATTTGGCGCTGCGGCGGTAGCTCCCTGCCGGCCGGCTTCTCCGGATTCGCCTGGGGTCGCGACTTCCGGCGGCCCACCTGTGAGAGTCGTACGCGTGCCACTCAGCGCCTACCTTAAGTTCTTTGGCCGCTTCGCTTTGCTGCTCGGGGTCGTGTATGTTATTCTCACCCGTTCCTGGCTGCCCGTTGTGCCTGTTATTGCCGGGTTGTTTGCAGCGGCAGCGGCTACGGTCGTGGGGCTGGTATTCGAGTTGGCGGCGAGTAGGGTGCGTTAGAGTGCCGGCGGGGGCCTGAAAGCGACGTGGAAGAACAGATTCTAGGTATCACGAAGCTCGTTAATCTGCTGCTGGGCAAGCCGGCGCTGGCGTTGCTCAGCCTGCTGCACATTCAGCCCGCCAATCCGCAATACCCCATCCCCAATCATATCGCCATGGAATTCCTGGTTTTTCTGATCGCAGTCATATTTTTCTTGTGGCTCCGGGCACGCCTCTCAGTCGATAAGCCGGGGGCGACGCAGCAATGCATGGAGATGTTGATTCACAATCCGATGTCGCTGGGCGTTGGCGATTTGCTGGAAAGCAACATTGGCCACGGGGCTGACCGCTATTTGCCGATGATAGGCAGCATCGGTCTATTCGTGCTGATGTGCAACCTGATCAGCCTGGTTCCTGGCTTGGCGTCGCCAACCGCGGAGAAGTCGGTTCCGCTCGGCTGCGCCATTGTGGTCTTCGCGTATTACAACTGGTGCGGGCTCATCAAGCACGGTCCCGTTCACTATGGAAAGCATTTCATGGGCCCGAATGTCTTTCTTTCGCCGCTTGATGGTGGTGGTCGAGGCTTTCAGCCATCTGGCCCGCCTACTGTCGCTTACCGTGCGTCTTTGGGTAAACATGATGGTGAGCGAAATGCTCTACGGCATCTTCCTGGGGTTGACGCTGGCGTTATTTCTTTTCGCCGGCAGCGCGAACATTGCAGGCTACATTCTGGCGCCGGTGCCGCTGTTCGCGCCCGCCATTTTCATCGTCCTGCACATTTTTGTGGCTTTCGTGCAGGCTTTTGTGTTCACCATTCTTCCCGTCATCTACTTGGCGGGCGCGGTTTCCGAAGGGCACTAACTGACACTATGGCGTACTTTTATCCCGAATTTATAACGGCCTGATCCCGTAATCCAGGCACGGCCCGCCGCATCGCGTGAGCCCGGCTGCATGAGGATGTCGGGAACCACCTCCGAGCGGCAATTTCATAACGCAAGGAGTAACACCAGAATGAAGCTAAGACACTATGCTACGGCCCTGTTCGCGGTTCTGGCCGTCTGCCTCGCCGCACCCGCGGCGTTCGCGCAGACCGCCGGAGGCGCGGCGCCGGATAACGCGAAGTGGGTCGCCATCACTTCGGGTTTTGCGATGGCTATTGCGTCGGCGTTTTGCGGATTTGCACAGGCGAGGGCCTCGGCCGCAGCGTCGGAAGGTATGGCTCGCAATCCCGGAGCGGCCGGCGTCATTCAGAACATGCTGATTTTGGCGCTGGTGCTGATCGAATCGATGGCGCTGTATACGTTCGCCATCATCTTCATCAAAGTAAAATAGTATCTACTAGAAATTGTTCGTACCAGGCCCGCGGGGAGCATGAAAAATGTGCCCCCGCGGGCTTGGTGCGTTATGTCTTAATGCCGATTTTTCGAAAATGGGTGCAGCACAACGATTGGCAGCCGGCAACGGCTGGGCCTCAGTGGAAAGGCAACGATTGCGCCGCCTGCTCCGCAAATCCCAGGACGCGCGCCGGAAATAATCCCAGATAAAGCGTGCCTGCCGCTGCCACCAGCAACACCACCGTCACCGCCCAGGACATGCGCGCCGGAGCCCAGTTCTGATGTGGCTCGCGCATATACATCACCACAATCACGCGCAGATAATAAAATGACGCGATCACGCTGTTCAGAGCTACGAACACCGCGAGCCACACCAAATGCGATGCCAGTGCGGAATCGAAAATGTAGAACTTGCCGACGAAGCCCGCAGTTACCGGGAGGCCTAGCAGCGAAAGTAGGAACAGAGAGAAGCACGCTGCGGCCACCGGCTGTCGTGAAGCGAGGCCATAGAAATCATCGAGTTCCAGATGGCGTTCCGCTTCGCCGCCTAGTTGCGACACCATCATGAACGCTCCCAGCTTCATCAGCGCATAAACCGCCAGGTAGAACAGCACCGCCGCGATGCCCAGCGCCATCTGATCGGTGGCTGATGCCGCCGCCAGCGCCACGAGAATATATCCGGCATGTGCAACCGAGCTATAAGCAAGCATGCGTTTGACGTTGGTTTGCACCACCGCGGCCAGATTGCCCACGAACATCGTGAGGACCGCTGATATCCATAACGCCCAAAACCAGAAAGAGGCCGCGCCGGATACGCTCGCCAAAATCCGCAGCAGCAGGGCAAACGCCGCTGCTTTCGGGCCCGCGGACATCAGCGCGGTCACCGGCGTTGGCGCGCCCTCATACACGTCGGGAGTCCAGAGTTGAAATGGTGCGGCCGCAACCTTAAAGGCCAAACCTACGAAAATCAGCGCCAAGCCCACCTTGAACAGCGTTCTCGCCTCAGGGAGAGCAGTGAGCGTCATATGCGTTAGCTCGGTTGTTCCCGTCGCGCCATAGACCAGCGCCACGCCATAAAGAAAAAATGCCGTGGCGAAAGAGCCCAGCAGAAAATACTTCATGGCCGATTCGTTCGAGCGCGGCGCATCGCGGCGGTAGCCCGCCAGGATGTACGTCGAGATTGAACTCATTTCCAGGCCGATGAAAGCGGTCATCAGTTCGGCGGCGCTGGACATGATGCCCATCCCCGCGGTCGCGAAAAGCACCAGGGCGTAGTACTCCCCATGCTGGATGTTTTCACGTTCGAGATAGTCGGGTGATCCCAGTACGACGAGCAGCGCCACAAATCCAACGACCGCGTGAATGAATACGCTGAAGCCATCCACCTGCAGCAGCCCCGAAAACGCCGCGCCAGGACGCGTGGCGGGATAATAGATGGCGCCGAGAGCCAGCCCCGCTCCCAAGGTTGCCAGCGAGGCCAGCACGCCGCGCCGCGCGCGCGTCACAAACGGCTCCACGAGCATCAGCAACATGCCCGAAATGCAAAGCACAAACTCCGGCGCGAGGCGCAACAGGTCATCGCGCGCAGGAAACATTTAACGCGCTCCCGTGATCAGAGGATCGAACGCCGGCGCCGCAGGCAGGCGTGGGGAAGAGGTCGAGGGTGCGGCACGCGAGACGTTTTTCGGAACACCTCGCGAAATCAGGGATGAGGCGTTTCCAGCGCGCGCGTTGTAGGCCTGTGGCCGGTGCATCATGTCCAGCACATTGCGCGCGGACGCTTCCGTTCGCCGCGTGAAGGCCACCGAGCCGATGCCCATCCACAGAATCATGGCGGCCATGGCGAACAGCATCACACGTTCGCGCCCGTCGGCATCCGGAAGCGTGCGGTTTTTCTCCTGCGTCACGCCGCCAAAAAAAACTCGCTGATAAGCCCACAGCAGGTACACGGCCGACAGAATGATACCTACAGTGGCATAAGCGGCCCAGGCCGCATGGCGTTCGAATGTGCCCGCAAGAATCAAAAATTCACCGATGAATCCGTTGAGCATCGGCAGCCCCGCCGAGGCCAACGACACGAATAGGAAAAGCCCCGCCAGGACGGGCATAGGCGTGGCCAACCCTCCAAATTCGCGGATCTGGTAGGTGTGGCGGCGATCATACAGCGTGCCCACCAACACGAACAGAGCCCCGGTCGAGACGCCGTGGTTGATCATCTGGTAGAGCGCGCCCTGCAGGGCTGTAGGAGTAAACGCGAAAATCCCCAAAACCACGAACCCCAGGTGGCTGACCGAGGAGTAAGCAACCAAACGCTTGAGGTCGGTTTGCACCATGGCCACCAGGGCTCCATAGATAATTCCAATGATTGCCAGCACCGCGACGTAGGGTGCCGCGCGATGCGCCGCTTCCGGAAACAGCGGCACGCAAAAGCGCACCATCCCATACGTGCCCATCTTTAGCAGTACCCCGGCCAGCAATACCGAGCCCGCCGTAGGCGCCTCGGTATGCGCGTCCGGCAGCCAAGTATGCAGCGGAAACAGCGGCACCTTGATCGCAAACGCCAGAAAAAATGCGCCAAACAGCAAAAATTCGGTTGTCAGCGGTAACGATATCTGGCCGGTAGTCAGCATCTGCTGGATGCGCGGAAGATCGAAGCTTCCAGTCAGTTCGTAGAGCGAGACCATGGCCACAAACATGAGGATCGATCCCAGCATGGTGTACAGAATAAATTTCAACGCAGCGTAGATGCGCCGCTCGTGGCCCCAGATGCCAATCAGGAAATACATGGGGATCAGCATGGCTTCCCAGAAGAGAAAAAAAAGAAACAGGTCGAGAGAAATAAAAACGCCGATGATCCCGGTTTCCAGTATCAGCAGCGTGATATAGAAGCCTTGCGTGCGCTTCTCAATTGATTTCCATGACGCGAGCATGGCGACCGGCGTCAGGAACGTCGTCAGCAGAACCAGGAAAAGACTAATGCCGTCGACCCCTACGTGGTAATAGATGGGAGGCGACGGAATCCAAGCGCGAAACTCCTCGAACTGGTACGCCGCAGTGGATGCCGTGAATTCGCGCACCAGCAGCAGCGACACGGCGAACTCAGCCAGCGCCAAGATCAGCGCGGACCAGCGAATCCAGTTGCGATCCTCGCCGCCCAGCACCAGCAGTGCCGCGGCGCCCGCCAGCGGCAGAAAAATGAGGATCGTCAGCAAGTGAGAGGGCTGCATTTTAGCGCACCACCCAAACGAGCACGGTGGTTAGTGCGATGGCGCCAAGGACCACCCACACGGCATAGGTGCGCGTGTTGCCAGAATTCAAGTGCCGGAGCCCGTCGCCGGCTTCCCATAGATCGTGCGCCACGCCGTTCACGGCTCCGTCGATAACGCGTTCATCTACCACATGCCATAAGACGTTCGTCGATACCCACAAAAGTGGCTGCACGATTACCGAGCTATACAGTTCGTCCACGAAATATTTACCCGTGAGCACCTTATACGGGCCGCTCAAGGAAGCTGCCAGCTTCTCGGGCAAATCGGGCCGGCGAATATAGAACCACCATGCCACCAAAAATCCCGCAAGGCCGGCAAGTACCGGCAAGCCCAGCAATGCTCCAAGGAAGGCAGCGCCCGCCGACGCCGCCTCTGCCGCCGGCGCCATTCTTACGGCGCTAAACACCGGAGCGAGGAACTTGTCAAAATAGTTTGCTCCGCCAATGAGTGTGGGCGCCGCAAACCAGCCGCCGCCCACCGAAAACACGCCCAGCACGAGAAGCGGGATCAGCATGTTCGTGGGCGATTCGTGCACGTGCGCAGCATGCTCGTCGTAGCGCCCCGCGCCGTAAAACGTGAGAAAGATCAGCCGGAAAATATAAAATGCAGTCAAGCCCGCCGTTAGAGTCCCCAGCGCGTAGAGCGCTGTATTCGCGTACGGGCCCGAGCGTACCGCCGCCAGGATTTCGTCCTTGCTGAAGAATCCGGAAAATCCCGGCGCGCCCGAAAGAGCGAGGGCTGCCGCCAGCATAGTGGCGAAAGTCCACGGTGTGCTCTTGCGCAGCCCGCCCATCTTGCGCATATCCTGTTCGCCGCCCAGGGCATGCATCACGCTGCCCGCGCCCAAGAAAAGCAGAGCCTTGAAAAAAGCGTGCGTCATTAAGTGGAAGATCCCCGCGCCAAACGCGCCGACGCCGCACCCCAGAAACATGTAACCCAGCTGGCTGATCGTGGAGTAGGCCAGCACCTTCTTGATGTCGGTCTGCACCAGTGCGATCGTAGCCGCAAAGAATGCCGTCACGCACCCGATCACCGCAACCGCCTTCATAGCTGCAGGCGCATGCAGGAATAAAACGTTCGAGCGCGCCACCATATACACGCCGGCGGCGACCATGGTCGCCGCATGGATCAGCGCGCTGACGGGTGTGGGTCCTTCCATGGCGTCGGGCAGCCACACATAAAGCGGTATCTGCGCCGATTTCCCGGTGGCGCCCGCGAGCAGCAGCAACGCAATCGCCGTGATTACGCCGTGTCCGCCGGTTTCGATCGGCATGCCGGAGGCTCTGCCGAACACGGGACCGAAATCGAGCGACCCAAATTGGCGAAACATGAGAAACAGCCCCAGCAGAAAACCAAAATCGCCGACGCGGTTCACCCAAAACGCCTTATTGCCGGCATCGGTGGCGGTTTTCTTCAGGAACCAAAACCCGACCAGCAGGTAGCTGCACAGTCCGACGCCCTCCCAGCCTACGAATAACACCAAGTAGTTGGCACCCAGTACCAGCGTCAGCATGAAAAACATGAAAAGATTCAGGTAAGTGAAAAAGCGCCGATACCCGGAATCGTCGGCCATGTAGCCGGTGGAGTAGAGATGAATCAGCCAGCCCACACCGGTGACCACCAGCAGCATTACTAGCGTCAGCTGGTCGACTTGCAACGCGTAATCGGCTCGAAAGGTGCCCGCGAGGATCCAGGTAAAGTAAGAACGCGTCCAGGGGAATTGCGCTGGACCCAGGATTAAGAATTCGCGGAATAGCTCACAAGTAGCCGCGAAGGCCAGTCCCGTGAAGCCCAGCGCAACGATATTGGTTGCCGCGCGTGGCCACCGTCGGCCCAGGAGGCCGTTGGCCGCCGCGCCTAGCAGCGGCAGCAAGGGGATGATCCAGAGATGTTGCAGCACGGGCATTCGCCGTAGCTTGAACTTTGCCAGCCGCCGTTAGAGCTTCAGCAGATTGATCCGCTCGACGTTAAGCGACTGGCGGTTGCGCGCAATCAATATGACGATTCCCAGTCCCACCGCAGCTTCCGCAGCCGCCACTACGATCACGAAAAAAACAAAAACCTGTCCTTGCAACTGTCCCAGGGCGCGGCTGAAGGCGACAAATGCCAGATTCACGGCGTTCAGCATCAACTCGATGGCCATGAAAATGGTGATGATATTGCGTTTGAACACGAATCCCGCCACGCCAAGTCCAAATAGGATGGCGCTCAGTGCGATGTAGTAGGAAATGGGAACCACCGGCGCATCCTCCCTAGCTTCAAACGTCTCTTTTCGCCAGCACGATGGCGCCGAGAATGGCGATAAGGATAAGAATTGACGTGGCTTCGAACGGAAACGCAAAATCCTGGAAAAGTAGCATGGCCAGTCCCCGAGTAGCCGCCGCAGGCGAAGGTTGCGCGGCCATAGGTCCCGACGCCCGTGCCACGCGATACGCCAACTCGACGAGCAGGAACATCGCCAGCGGAACTCCCGCGTAGAAGGCCGTGCGGCTTAAGCTCGTGCGCTCTTCCACCCCGGCATTGAGCAGCATGATCACGAACACAAAGAGCACCATGATAGCCCCGGCGTACACGATGATTTGAATCGCGGCGATGAATTCCGCCTCGAGCAGCAGGTAGAGGCCCGCAAGCGCCGCCATCACCACGATCAATGACAGCGCGCTGTGAATCGGATGGTGCTGTACAATCAGGCTCACCGCTCCGGCCACCGCCATCGCGGCCAAAATAAAAAAGACCGCCAGTTGCGCGCTCATTTATGCAGCACCACAGCTAGGCTTGTCAGCACGATGTTGGCCAGCGCCACCGGAAGAAGGAATTTCCAGCCGATGCCCATGAGTTGATCGTAACGGAATCGCGGCAGCGTCCAACGCACCCAGATATAAACGAATAGGATCACTAGCACCTTCAGAACGAACCACAAGGGACCTTGCACGAAATCCACTGAGCCGGGTCGCGCAAATAACCCCGCGAGCAAGCACAGCAAAATTCCCAGCACCGGCAGCATCACTCGCCCCCAGGCCGTGCTGTACCGCAAGCCATTCAACACCAGAGCGATGCCGGCGATGGCAAACGCCGCCGCCGGCAGATAGCGCGTCCACGCGAACGCGGCGGTTTGGGGAAAGGGAGACAACCAGCCGCCAAAGAACAGAATGGTTGCGAGGCATGAGACCGTGATCATGCTCGCATATTCGCCCATGAAGAACATCGCGAATTTGAAACTGGAGTATTCGGTATGGAAGCCGGCTACCAGTTCCGATTCCGCTTCCGCTAAATCGAATGGCAAGCGATTGGTTTCCGCCACGGCTGCGACGAAATAGCAAAAAAATCCCAGGAATTGCGGCGCTGTGGGGCTCAGCAGGTTCCACCGCGGCAGAAAGCCCCACGTATAGCCGCCTTGCGCCGTAATAATCTCGCTCATATTGAACGTGCCGGCAAGCAGCAGCACCCCGGCCACCGACATCGTCAGCGTCAGCTCGTAACTGATCATCTGCGCCGCGCTCCGCAGGCCGCCCAGCAGGGAATATTTGTTGTTGGAAGACCAGCCGGCCAGCGCCACGCCGTAAACGCCGATCGAGGTAATTGCGAAGACGGCCAGCAGCCCGATGTTGACGTTGGCGATCACCAGCGGCGTTCTCTGGCCAAAAATCTGTACCACTCCTGGCCCAAAGGGAATCAGCGCAATCGTGGAAATTGCGAGAGACAACGTAACAAACGGAGCGAGAAAATAGACGAAGCGATCCGCGCCCGCGGGCGTCGTATCTTCCTTGAACAGAAATTTGAGTGCGTCCGCCAGAGGCTGCATCAGCCCATGCGGACCCACGCGGTAAGGCCCCCAGCGGCCCTGGATATGCGCGGCGACCTTGCGCTCCAACCACACCAGGTAGGCGAGCGAGGTCATCAGCATGAACATCAACACCACGATCTTTACCAGCGAAACCAGCAGAATCGCATGCCGTGCAAAAAGATCGTTCACGATTTCTCTTCCGCTTCCCGCAGCGTTTGCACCATGCGGCAGTAGGGGGTCAGGCTGCCGCTCGTGAACAGGGAATCGTTGCTTGACCAGACCGCGCCCGCCGCTAACTTGCCGTCCTCGCGTCCATCTGCGCACGCCGGCGCTTCTCGCAGGGCCGGCTCCGCTCTTCCGAGCAGCAGATTGGCGCGCGACACATCATAGCCGGGAACTTGAGCGCGAATTTCCTCGAACGCCGCTTCGGGAGTCCGCAGCCGGATCGGGTTCCCCAGCTTATGGCTTGCGAGTTGGTGCGACAGGATCCGCAGAATGTCGAAATCGGAACGCGGCCCCATGAAATCGGCGGCCTTGCGCGCCAACTGCACTTCACCCGACGTATTCGTGATCGTGCCGTCCTTTTCATACGCGCATAGCGCCGGAAGCACGATGTCGGCGCACCGCGCCGTCTCGGTCAAGAACATGTCCTGCACGATGAGCAGGTCGAGCTTTCCGAATCGATCGCTGTTCGTGGATGTTGGGACGCGACCAGAACCCTGGCGCGTCTTCAGCGGATTCGCGCCCACAACGTAAAGACCTTTGATCGTGCCGGCAACCGCGCCCTCGATCACCGCGCCAGCCGCAAGCCCCGGCTTTTCCGGCAGCGCAGCACCCCACAATTTTCCAAACTTTTCGCGTGCCACGCTGTCCGCAACCGGCGCATAACCCGGCAGCCGATCTGGTAGCAAACCCATATCCGCGGCGCCGCGCGAATTCGCGTAATCGCCGAGCGCCACGAATCGCGTACGTTTGCCGCCGTGCGCGCGACCCCGTGCCAGCGCCGCCAGAGCGGCGAACGCCTCGCCCTGTATTGAGGCGCCGAACAGCACGATTAGGTCGCCCTCCGCCGCTAGGCTTTTTTGCAATTCGAGCAACTCGCCAGACGGGGTCTCCGCGTCCGTTAAGCGCGCGATCACGGCGCCTTCCTGACCAGAAACGACCTGCACGAAAAGCTTCGCTTTGCGCTGCAACTTCGTTTCGCGGGAATCCACGACGTAAAGCCGCGCTCCAACGTGCCGTATCGCCGAGCGAATCTGCCAGGCCACCAGTGGATTTTGCTCGGTGGCATCGTTGCCAATCAGCAGAAATGCCGGCGCGGAAGCCAGTTCGCCCATTCTGGCAAATCCGGTGTTACCGTCCACGGCCGCGGCGTGCTGGTCCGATACTCCGGAAGGCTTCGCGAGGCTCGCGACCATGGCCATCAGGCCCGCATAGTCTGCGGTGCGGTGATGGTCGATGTTGTTCGTGCCGATCGAGGCCCGCGCGAGGCGCCCCAACAAATAATTCTCTTCGTTGGTGGTTCGGTTCGAGCCGTAAAATCCGATCGCATCGGCTCCGACGGTCCCTCGCACCGATGCCAGCCGCGCCGCCGTCTCCGCCAGGGCGTCTTCCCACGTAGCCTGCTCGAGTTTGCCGTTGCGCCGCAACAGCGGTGTGGTCAGGCGTGCGTGGTGGCGCGTGAAATCAAACGCGAAGCGGCCCTTCGCACATAGAAAATCATTGTTAAATCCGGACAGATCCCGATTGTTGGCGCGCAGAACTTCGTGATTACGTGCGCCCAGCGTAGTCTTGCAGCCGTTCGAGCAGTGTGCGCACACGGTAGGGATGTGCTGCATTTCCCACGGCCTCGTCTGGTAGCGGTAGGTTCCGCTGGTCAGCGCGCCCACGGGGCAGATGTCGATGCACATGCCGCATTCTTCGCAATCGAGCTGATTTTCGAGATTGGGGATGATCACCGAGTGCGCGCCGCGCTGCCCCACGCCCAGCGCCTTGACATCCATGCCTTCGTCGCACACCCGGACGCAACGGAAACACAGGATGCATCGGGGCGCATCGTAATACACCAGATTCGACCACTTTACTTCCGGGGTATGCAGTTTCTCTTCAGTGAATCGGCTGTGCTCCGCTCCATAGCGAAAGGTCATGTCCTGCAATTCGCATTCGCCGCCCTTGTCGCAGACCGGGCAATCGAGAGGATGATTCGTGAGCAGGAATTCCAGCATGGCCTTGCGCGCTTGGTGAACCTGCTCCGTATCGGTGCGCACGACCATCCCGTTTATCGCGACCAGCGTGCACGCCGTTTGCAGTTTCGGTGCTTTTTCTACCTCCACCAGGCACATGCGGCAGGCCGCTTGTAACGATAGTCCGCCGTAATAGCAGAACGACGGCACCTCGATCCCCTCCAGGCGCGCTGCCTCGATCACGAGCGTCCCCGGCGCCACGGACAATTCGCGGTCATCGAGCTTGAACTTGATTGGGGCTGTCTCGGCCATGTTTTAAGGAGTACTAGAATGTTGCCAGCGCATCCACCGGTTGATGGGGGCATCGGCCTGACAAGTGCTCTTCGAATTCCTGCGGCCATTTCTTCACGATACTGATGGTGGGCAGCGCCGCGGCGTCTCCCAGCGGACAAAACGTTTTGCCCAGCATATTTTTCGATAGTTCGCTGATCAGGGGAATATCTCCGGGCCGCCCGCCGCCCGCGTGGAAGCGGTCGAGCATTTGGCTGAGCCACGCCGTGCCTTCGCGGCAGGGAATGCACCACCCGCACGACTCATGAGCGTAAAAATGCATGATCCGCCGCGCGAGGTCGACCATGCAGGTGTCCTCGTCAATCACTACCACGCCGCCCGAGCCCAGCATCGATCCCGCCTTAGCCAGCGAATCGAAATCCATCGGCAAGTCGATTTCGTCGGCCGCGAGCAAGGGGCAAGAACTGCCGCCGGGAATCACGGCTTTCAGTTTCTTGCCGCCCGCCATTCCTCCGGCCACTTCATCCAGCATGCGTTTGAGGTTAAACCCCATGGGCAGTTCGTAAATTCCGGGCCGGTTTACGTGACCGGAGATGCAAAACAGCCGTGTGCCGCCATTTTTTGCCGAGCCCAGTCCAGCATACCATTCTCCTCCGCGTCGCAGAATTTCCGGCACCGCGCAAAGCGTCTCCACGTTATTGATCACCGTCGGCGAGCCGTACAGCCCCACCACCGCGGGGAAGGGCGGCCGGATGCGCGGATAGCCGCGCTTGCCTTCGAGCGATTCCATCAGGGCGGATTCTTCGCCGCACTCGTAGGCGCCCGCGCCCGTATGCGTTGCCAGATCGAAATCGAAGCCGCTGCCCAGAATATTTTTACCCAGGTAGCCCCGTGCGTATGCCTCTTCAATCGCAGCGTCCACAATATCGATCACGTAGCGATATTCGCCGCGAATGTAAATGTATCCGTGGTGCGCGGACACCGCGCGCCCGGCGATGATCACGCCTTCGATCATTTCGTGCGGCACCAGCTCCATCAGTGGACGGTCCTTACACGTACCGGGCTCACTCTCATCGGCATTACACAGGATGTATTTGGGTTTCGCCGACTCCTTCGGCACGAAGCTCCATTTCATCCCGGTAGGGAACCCGGCGCCGCCCCGCCCGCGCAAATTCGATTTCTTCACCTCTTCAATTACTTGTTCGGGTGAAAGTTCCTTGACGGCACGCTCCAGGCCTTTGTACCCGTCATTCTGCAAGTACACGTCGAGCGCGTGCGCGTTGGGAACTCCGAAAAGCCGGCTGATTACTGGAACTTCCGCGGGATGACGCTCATGCAGGGCGCCCGTAATCGGCGCTGAAACCGGCGGCTTGCGGCCTTTGTCGAAATGATCGAGAAGTTGATTGGTCCGCGCCGGCGTCAAATTCTCGTAATAGTCGTAATTGATCTGTATCGCCGGGGCCCCGGTACAGGCTCCGATGCATTCCACTTCTTCCAGCGAAAACATTCCGTCGGCGGTGACTTCGTGATTTCCGATTTCAAGTTTCTTTTTAGCGAACTCGTATACCTGGTATCCGCCGCGCAGCATGCACGAGACGTTGGTACACACCTGCACGTGATACTTGCCGGCGGGCTTGCGCCGGATCATCGAATAATAGCCGAGTGTTTCCGTTACTTGCAGCGCATTGAGATCCAGGCGGCGCGCAATTTCGGCAATCAGCGCATCGCTCACATGCCCCAGCAGGTCTTGCCCGTACAGCGCCATGGGCACCAGCGCCGAGCGCTTGATCGGATAGCGCGCGAGCAGTGTCTGGTACCGCTTTTCGAGTTCCGCGGGCAGCTCCATCAGCGGTCCACTTCCCCGAGCACGATGTCGATCGTGCCGATGCACGCAATCAGGTCGGCGACCAGCCGCCCTTCGGCGAGTTTAGGCAACGATTGCAGGTTCACGAACGAGGGCGCACGCACGTGCACCCGGTACGGCTTCGGCGAACCGTCGCTGGCGACAAAAAAGCCCAGCTCGCCCCGCGGCGATTCAATTCGCTGGTACACTTCGCCGGCCGGCGGGGAAAATCCTTCCGTGAAAATCTTGAAATGGTAGATCAGCGCTTCCATCTCCGTTTTCATGGTTTCGCGCTGCGGCGGCACGATGCCCGGCGCGTCCGCCTTGATCGGCCCTTCGGCCGGAATTTTGGGGATGGCCTGCCGCACGATTTTCAGGCTTTCGCGCATTTCCGCCAGACGCACCAGATAGCGCGCATAGCAGTCGGATTCAGTGCGCGTGGGCACCTCGAAATCAAATTCCTCGTAACCCGAGTACGGGAAAAATTTGCGCACGTCGTAAGCCACGCCGGCCGCGCGGAGCGCGGGCCCCGAGACGCCCAGCGCAATCGCATCGCTCGCGGAAAGAAAGCCGATACCCTGCGTACGCAGCCGCCAGATGCGATTATTCGTCAGCAGCTCTTCGTACTCTTCCAGGCGCGCTGGAAACATCTCGAGGAATGCATTTACACGGTTGAGCCAGCCGGGCGGAGGCTCGAGGGCCAGCCCGCCGATGCGGAAATAACTGGTCATCATCCGCTGTCCCGACACCATCTCGAAAAGTTTCATGATCTCTTCGCGCTCGCGGAAGCAGTACAGCATTACCGATGTCGCCCCCAGGTCCATGGCATGCGTGCCCAGCCACACCAGGTGCGAAGCGATCCGGGTCATCTCCGTCAGCAGCACGCGAATGTATTGCGCGCGCTTCGGTGCCGTGATTTGCAGCAGTCTCTCGACCGCCAGGCAGTAGCCCAGGTTGTTCGAAAGGGGGGCGAGATAATCGATCCGGTCGGTCAGGGTAATGGTTTGCGAGTAGGTGAGCGCTTCACAGCTTTTCTCGATGCCCGTGTGCAGATAGCCGATTTCCGATCGCGCGTGGAGCACCGTCTCCCCATCAAGCTCCAGGACCACGCGCAGCACGCCGTGCGTCGAGGGGTGCTGCGGCCCCATGTTCAGAACCATGGTCTGGGTAGCGCCCGTGGCGCCTTGGATGGTGCTCGCCATTAGCGAAATCCTTCCACCGGATAATCCTTGCGCAGCGGATAGCCTTCCCAATCCTCGGGCATCAGTATCCGGCGCAAATCGGGATGCCCCTCAAACCGCACGCCGAAAAGATCGAATATTTCGCGCTCGTGCCAATCGGCCGTGGGCCACACCGCCGTCATCGTATCCATCACCGGATGCACGCCTCCCTGCACGCGCACCCGCAAGCGCAGCACTTGCCGGTTTGGAATTGAAAGCAGGTGGTAATTCAGCTCGAACCGGGGCTCCATCGGAAAGCGGTCTACCGCTGAGATATCGGAGAGAAAATCGAATTCCAGCCCCTTTTCGTGGCGCAAGAATTCGGCCACCCGCGTTGCATTTTCGCGTGCCAGTTCAATCGTCAGCTCGCCGCGAAATTCCTGCGCTTCCGCGACGGCCGAGCGATCCCAGGCCCGCAATACCTGTACCACGGGATTTTTTTCGGCCTCTGAATTCGCGGTCATGAGGTGGGACGCCGCGGCGGGGGAGACCGAACCCAATCGAGCGCTCCTTTTTTCCATAAGTAGACGTAGCCCACTAGCAGGATGGCGATGTAAATCAGCATTTCGACGAACCCGAACCACCGCAATTGGCGGTACACATAGGCCCAGGGATAGAGAAAGATGGCCTCAATATCGAAAAGAATAAACACCATCGCCACCAGGTAAAATTGCACCGAAAACGGCTCGCGCGCATCTCCGGTCGGTGTGATTCCACATTCATAGGGCTGCTGTTTGGTGGGGTTGGGTCGGTGGCGGCCCACCAGCGATGATGCCAGCAAAATTACACCCGCAAGCGCCATCGCCACTAAAAAATGGATGAGTAATGGGGCGTAAGCTTGAGCCAGGTTCCCCGTCATCGGTGCACAAGATATAATAGCGGCGCTCTGGTAGGCCGGTCAAATCTCGATGAATATCCCTTGAATTCAGGGTTTGTCGGCTCTGCGAGACAAGGGATCGCAGGCCGCGCGTCCCATGACTGACACCCTTCAAGTGGTTATCAACGGAGCCACTCAGCCGGTGCCGGAAGGTTTGAACGTAGCGAGCCTCCTGGCGCATCTGGGGATCGCCGGCAATCGCGTCGCAATCGAGCGCAACCTGGATATCCTTCCTCGCTCGAAATGGGGGCAAACCGCAGTTTTGTCCGGCGACACTTACGAAATTGTGCACCTCGTAGGCGGCGGCGACCGTTCGCCGCGTACGATTTAAGCCTTAGCGCCCCTTCGCCCTTTCTTGCTGTGCTTGCTCAAATGTTCCTTCCACGGTTCCCAGTAATATTTCGGCCATCCGCGCGCGACCCCAGCATGGTCGTGGTCAGGAACATTAACGTGCACCAGGTCAACCTGGCTGCCGCCCGCAATTTTGCTGAACTGCAGGACCAAAATCGAATCCGGATCGCTGCGCTTCCATTCCGCCGATCGCCACGACTGGACAATCAGGCTATGGGGAACTACTAGCAGATTCCGCCCCAACAGCATCCCGCCAAATGCCGTGAACTTTCCGCCCGCCCGCCGGCTTATGCGTGCCGGTTCGCCTGTAGCCGCTGCATGCTTGGCTGAGTCCAGGTACATTTCGAAAAGCTCTTTGGGAGCGCACGCGAACTGCACCGACTGTTGGATAGCAGGTGTCATTTCATTCTCCTTGTGAACGTTATGTCGCCGCCAGTTTATTGACAGAAGTGAGAGCGTAATGGTGCCTGGCATTGAAGCCTGGAGGGGCCACGAACCAAAGCCTCGCCATGGAAGCCACAGGACCGACACCTACAGTCCCGACAAAAAGTGCCCCATCTTGCTCCGCTTCGTCTTCAGATACGCCCGCGATGCCTGCGAACCCCGCGGCTGGCAGGGAACTCGCTCCACCACGCGCACGCCATTCTTTTCGAGCTGGCTGACCTTATCCGGATTATTCGAAAGCAGCCGCACGCGCCGCACGCCCAGCAGCCGTAGCGTCTGCGCCGAGAACCGATAGTCGCGCGAGTCCGCGGCAAACCCCAGCTCTTCGTTGGCCTCCACCGTATCCATACCGCCATCCTGCAGTTGGTAGGCGCGCAGCTTGTTCATCAAGCCGATGCCGCGTCCCTCTTGCGGCAGGTACAGCAGAATTCCGGTGCGGGCCGCCCTGATTTTCCGCAGTGATAGTTCGAGCTGCGCCCGGCAATCACAGCGCCGTGAAGCGAACACATCCCCCGTGAGGCATTGCGAGTGTATGCGCACCAGCGGCGCGACACTCCCGTTGAGCTTGCCGTGGTAGAGCACCACCGCATTTTCCGCGGGTCCGTCGCCCTCCACCCCCAGCACGGTGAACTTCCCGAAGCGCGTCGGCAACGCCGCACGCGCCACTATGCGCGCCGCGATGCGCCGGGAACCCTGCTTCCGGCCCGCTTTGGCACGCATTTGCAGATCCCGTTCAGAACCCCGGCTCGAATTGCTCTTAGTCCTCATAGGAAGCTCGGTAGTATAACAGCGGCGACGCCGCTCTTTATGCGTTGGCCGCGACAATTACCATTTTCCCCTGCCGTCGCTTCAAACGCGTTACCAGACGTAACCCTGATCATCCAACCATCTACGCATATAAGGAGCCGCCGCAAAAGGTGCAGCTCGGCGTCGACAGCTTCGCCGCAGCCATCTCCGACCCAGCCACCGGTCTCACCCTCGAGCCCGTCGAGCGCATGCAGCATCTGCTGGAAGAAATGGAGCTTGCCGACCAGGTTGGTCTGGATGTGTTTGGCATCGGAGAACATCACCGCGCTGAGTTCCTCGATTCCGCTCCAGTCGTGATTTTTGGCCGCCGCCGCACGTACCAAAAACATCCTCCTTACGAGCGCTGTCACCGTGCTCAGTGCTGCTGACCCCGTCCGTGTCTTTCAAGAATTTGCCACTCTCGACCTTATTTCCCAGGGTCGTGCTGAGATCGTCGCCGGCCGAGGCTCCTTCGTGGAGTCTTATCCCCTCTTCGGGCTCCGTCTTGAAGACTATGACTCGCTGTTCTCAGAAAAGCTGGATCTGCTCCTCAAGATCCGCGAGGACACCCACATTCGCTGGTCTGGCAGGCACCGCGCGCCACCCACCGGCCAAGCGGTCTACCCTCGTCCGCTGCAAAATCCGCTGCCTATTTGGATCGGTGTCGGCGGCACGCCCGCATCATTTGCGCGCGCGGGTATGCTCGGACTTCCCCTGATGGTCGCTATCATCGGTGGCCAACCCCAAAGATTCCGCCCCCTTATCGACCTTTACCGCGAGACCGGGCGCCGCGCCGGTCAGTCCCCCGAGAAACTTATCGTGGGTCTGCACTCCGTCGGCTTCCTCGGGGACACCACTGAGCAAGCAGCGGACGACTTTTATCCTGGGTACGCGCACACCTTCACTGAGATCGGCAAGGAACGCGGCTGGCCTCCGACTACGCGGGCGCAATTCAACGCTCTGCGCGGACCCACGGGTGCCCTGTTGATCGGCGACGCCGAAAGCGTCACGGAAAAAATACTGTATGTGAATGAAGTCCTCGGCGGCATCTCCCGCATCACGTTCCAAATGGGTGTGTCGACGCTGCCGCACCGTAAAATGTTGCGAGCCATCGAAATCCTGGGAACTCGCGTCGCGCCCATCGTCCGCAAAGAGCCCGCCGTAACTCCTGCGCGGGCCTGATCTCTGCTTGCGCATAGCCGGGACAGGTCAGTTCTCTTAAGGAAGTATTGTCGCAGTAACCCGGTTGAACTCGCACGGATTATCGGAATGTCAGAAACTGCTTTGGCGGGTCTGAAAGCCACATTCCGCTAAACTCGATTTCGACCGGGAAATGGCTTCGGTGCTTTTGCTCTATTTATCTTCCTCTATTTATCTGGGGGAGTGACGACCGGATCGCCGATTTCCTTGTTATATTCCGCAACAGCTGACGGCGAGCAGTACAGCTCCTGAATGTCGAAACCACGCGGTTGCAACCGCAGAGGAAAGTTGTGCAGGGCCAGCCAGGGCTTCGTATACATTTTCGGATCATCGATTGTCACCGTGAGTTCCATATGGTCATGGTCAACCCGGTGAAACTGTTCCTCTACCTTCAATTCCTTGCTGTGCGGGCGGCCCGCATTATCAAGCCAAGTGCTGTCAGTCATCCCGACCGTGTGAATCACAAACGTATAATCGTCCACCCATTTGCCCACCGAGTAGCCGCTGAACCTCGGTTCCGGGTTGGTGGGAAGCTCTCGCCCATCGGTCCAAATCGTGCGCCAAGTCCGATAAAATTGATTCAAGACAATCACATGGTCCGAAGCCTGCACGATTTCGAGTGCCCTGAATTCATTAAGCTCCATGCGCGGAAATCCTGGCGGGTCGCAAATATCGACCGGGTCGTTTCCAAGCACGGCGGGGACCGATCTGACTCCCAATCCGGTCGGCTTGTGGGCCTCGAGCGTGGCCTCGCCAAGAGGCGTGTACGGCAGCGGATTCGGGATGTTTCTCTCGTCGGGCTCGCCTCCGGGAGGGGCGATGTTTCCAGGCAGCACTGCGCGGTGTTCATTCACACCTGTAGCTTGGATTCCGGCCGGCGGGGCGTTCGTGCGGTCGCCTGTGGCGTCCCAAACTCCGGACAGGTCGCGGCGCGGAGCAGGGGCTGACGTTCAGCCCTGCATAGGCAGGGCCGGGGAGAGGCACGCTGTTCCACTTCTCAATATGGATGTCGTCGACTGACTTAGGTGGAGCGGACTGGGCGCCCAAAATCGGCAGGAGCGCGGAAGCTAAAATCAGTGCCACCGGCGAGATCGTCCAAATCGAGCGTCTGTGCATATCGAATTACTCCGCAGCTTGAATTCGACTTTCGCGTGGACGGTCGGCTCAGGGCTTAAACTGCTTTCCATTAATCACAATGCGTCCTTTGAATCGTCCGATCGGCCGGCCGTTCTTTACCGGCGTCAGGTCAATCAGCACCTGATCGCCGGGTTTGAACGTAGCATTGGTCCAGCCATCGTTGGCTTGGTTAACCGCATTCTGGGCTTCAATGGTCCAGTGCTGTGTGTTACCACCCTCGTCCTTCGCGTCGACTTTCAGGAAGACGTGCGGGTTTGCCCAAACGTACTCGGTCACCGTTCCCGTTACCGTGACTGTTCTTGAAGTATCGTATGACGCGTTTCCATGATGCGCGAGAAGAGGGAAGGAGGCGGCCAGCAAGCCCACAACCAAGCCCATAAACACGAGAGAGTTCGTCCTGAGCGTAGTTCTCATAGGTTCCTCCAAGGTGGGCAGAGTCTACGCCGTTTGAGCGAAATTGATAAGAAAAAAAAGCTCGCGAGCTTGAGCAAATTGAGTTCCCACTGGGACACATTTGCGTTCAAGCCACCGAGCGCTTTTGGGTTGCCAGCAACGGCTGCGAGAAGTGGTCAATGACAAAATCGGCCTGGAAACCTTTTGTGATTCACCGAGGCCGGGCGCCCATTTGTCAGAAGTTGTCCATCGAAGGTGTTACGTCCCAGCGGTTCCGAATCAAGTACCTCGAAACGATGTACAATCACGTCGCCAATTTCCTCGCGGCGTGTCAGCTGCAACCGCGAGCAGGTTCTGAACGGGTATCTCAGGGCTAGGAGGACGGCATGAATTTTCGCGGCTTGAACGGCGGGAACTCTCTGGTGCGGGCGTCCCTGGCATTGGCGCTATTGTTCGCTCTTTCTCCAGCAGCTTTCGCCCAGCAGAATTCCACTGCGGCGAATACCACAATAACAACAGACCATGCGGCGGAAGCTGCCATTAAACAGGTGCTGGACACCTACACCGAGGCGTGGAACCGCTACGATTCGCACACCTTGGCCATGCTATTCACCGAGGACTGTGACTACGTCATCGTGAGTGGAGGCAATACCCACGGCCGCGAAGCGCTGGAAACCTCGTTCGCCAAGAACTTCAGCAGCAATCTCAAGAACAGTACAAGGACCGATTCGATCCGCCGCATGCGCTTCCTGACTCCGGATATCGCCTCTCTTGACGATTATTGGGTGCTTAACGTTCCGGGCACCGACCAGCCACGCCGCGAAGGTTATTACAACTGGATTTTGGTGCGGCAGGATGGGCGCTGGCTGATTGCTCTCCACCACGCCGCTCAGTTCAACATGCCTCAACCTGCGTCGGGAAAGTAAACCAGTTCGCCAAAAGGGACTCGCGCGCTCATCGTTTCGCAAGTGGGAGTTCCTGAGACACCCAAGGCTAGCTCCTACTTCGCAAACCTAACGCAGTTGAGCCTATTTGAATGAACTGAGGTTGCCGGTTTGTAGTTCTTTCGCGGACTTCTACGGAGCGAGCGACCCTACGTAAGCGGATATCGCAATCATATCGTCGTCCGACAAATTCATCATGGGGGCTTTCATCAGCGCAGCGGAGGCCCCGGCGCGATTGCCGTGCTGAATGCTGTACATCTGGCGGAAAATATAGATCGGTTGCAGCCCCGCAATTCGTGGCACGTCACCCAACCCTTTGAGTGACTCCCCATGGCAGATCGCGCAAGGAATGGTCTTGCCCGCCGCTCCCGTTGTGACCAAGTCCTTGCCTTTTGCAAGGCTTCCTGGCGGCACGTAAGCAATGGTCACCGAGCCATGCGGATCACGGGCCAGAATTCGCTTGGTATCTTCCGGTAGGACGATGATGCGCTGCCCCAGCGGTTCCTGACCTCCGTCCGGAAGAGGAAGACGCATGTTCCCTGCACTGACGTAGCTCTTTGCCACTGTCGTCGTTTCCACGACCTTAATGTATGGGAACGGTTGAAGAGCCGCAAAATATGCGGCGGCCTGCCGTACGTCTTCATCCGAGATGGCCTTAGCAATCACATCCATCAAGCCGCCGGATTTTCTGGCGCCGCTCTTCAGGTCAGCCATCTGCTGCAGGAGGTATGTCGTCGTGAAGCCGGCGATCGTGGCGGATTCCGGGTGGCCCATTCCATTTGGCAAGTGGCAGGAGTCACACGCGCGCACGTCGCCCTGCCCTTTCGCGACGATTGATGGCATGGCGGGATGTTCCTCGGGAAACCAATCCGGGGGATTCATGAGGTCGTCCACCTGCGCCTCGGTATAGGTTTTGGCACTGCCCGCCACTTTCACCGGGGCAGTTGAATCGCCTCCAGCAGGTTGGACCTTGTCCCTCACCGGGAAGGCCCAGTCCGGTCCCATCACCGGGGCTTGTTGTTGCGGGGCTGCGCCAATCACAGCAATGAAGGTCAAGCCGGCAAGCAAGGCGCAGAAGAGATATTTCATTCAATCCTCCCGATTCGAATTCAACGGTGGTCTTGCGACTGGACTCGATCTTCTGGATCTGTCGATCTTTCCATCAGATTCCTCGCGCTTGCGAATCGAGCGATTCTACTCCAGAGACGGGGAGATGGCAGTCGATTTGACATGGAGCAGCAAGGTATTCTGAGTCATTAAACACCACTTTTGGAGAAAAGATTTATATCAGATGATCTTGCACCGACCGGTTGAACTGGCACGCCCTATTGGAATATAAACGTCCCTTAATCACAGCCTGCGACAGTCCTGTTTCTCGCCGATTGCATCCAACCAACAAGGGCGGGCCACAATGAAACCGAGACTCAATTCGAACCAAGACGAAGAAGGCTTGAACCCCAGACCAGAGGGTGCTGCTATGGATCCCGTTCAAGAAGCCTCGGAAGAATCCTTTCCTGCAAGTGATGCGCCCGCATGGACTGCAGAAACGAAGGAAAAGGGCGAAGACCCGAAACCCGATCCGCCCGCTACCCAGGGCTGTGCCACTTCATTTCTGATGCAGGAGAGAGGTGAAATAGACAAAGTTTGTGGCGAGCCTGAACCGGATCCCAACGAAGAGTATGTACAGCCCGAGAAAGAAAAAGAAGCGGGCGGCGAAGGGTAAGGCGACACGCTTCCTCACAATCACCATCCGCTGCGACGGTCTTTTTCCCGAAGCTCTTCGCCTTCATGTCTCCGAATGCCAACTCCGCGCCAAAGTTCGGCTATCGTTAACTGGCCCCCCGGCGGCCACCTTTACATCGCCCTGCCGATTGGCTAACGTAACTTCCGCGATGCGGCTGAACGCGGGCGCGGCCACCCAGCCGCTCTACCGTCGCAACCGGTGACAATGTGAATACGTTTTCCTCCGGACAGGACCTGCTATTTACGCTGCTGCTCAAGGTTGGCGTAGCCGCTTCCCTCGCCGCCCTGTTGGCGCGCTCGGCTGTTTTCCGAAAAGTCCTTTTCACGGAAATTCGCGATTCTGACCTCAAGATCAAGTTGATGCTGTTTCTCACGCCCAGCTTGGCTCTTGGCGTGATGTTGCGTTTGTTTGGCTCGCAATACCGCTTCGCCGATTTGATGCTGGAGGGATCGTTTATCCTTGGCCTGCTTGGCGGCCGCGTGGTGGGCCCGCTGGGTGGCTCGATTGTCAGCCTGCCGGCATTCCTGAATCATGAATGGCTGGCCATGCCGGTGGCGGCAATCGCCGGCCTCGCGGGTGGCCTGATCCGCCAGGTAATGCCTAAAAAAGAAGATATCTGGAATTTCGGACCTTTCACATTTTTGAGCATCCCCCGCTGGCTCGCGCAGCTTGCACGCCGCATGAGCGGTTCGTGGGAAATGCTTCCCCTTGCGGGTTGCATCGGCCTAGAGCTAAGCCGCCTCGCGCTCGGCCACGCCACCAAACCGCAATGGCTTTTTTTCATCAATGCCCAAAATTGGTGGTCGATCGCGTTGCTCTTGCTAGCCACCACCATGGCCGTCGCCGTACCCATTAAGATTTGGAACAACACGCGCATTCAAATGAATCTCGAGCAGCACCAGCAGCTTCTGCTCAAAGCCCGCATGGACGCGCTTTCCGCGCAGATCAATCCCCATTTCCTCTTCAACACGCTTAACACCGTCTCTTCCTTGATCCGCTACGATCCCGATCTGGCTCGCGGCGTCGTTCTCAAGTTAAGCAACATCCTGCGCCGGCTGCTGCGCAAGCATGAGACCTTTGTCCCCCTCCACGAGGAGCTCGACTTCCTCGACGATTATCTCGATATCGAAGTGGCCCGTTTCGGTCGCGACAACCTGCGCATTTCCAAGCACATTGATAACCGCACACTCGAGGCCTTCCTTCCCAGCATGATCCTCCAGCCCATCGTGGAAAACGCCATCAAGCATGGTCTGGCGGAGAAACTGGAGGGCGGCCAAATCTCCATACGCACCTCCTCCATCGAAGCCCGCCTGGTCATTGAAGTGGAAGACAACGGCGCCGGCATACCCGAGGACCGCATGTCCCAGGTCTACGTCGACGGCATCGGCATGAAGAATGTGCACGAACGACTGCGGGTTCTCTACGGCGACGATTTCCGCATGGATATTTCCAGCCGTGAGGGCGCCGGCACGCTCATCCGCATCGAAGTGCCCGAACTCGTCTCCGAAATGACCGGCGCCAATAAAGGTTGGCTTTAGCGATACGCGGTAAGTTTTTTACTGGCCTGCGCCGCCCTTCGCGGCCTCTTCCCCGTCTTTGAAAACGTACTTGATCACTTGTTTGTAGATCAGCAAATTAGGGCTGCCCGCTCGCGTCAGCTTGATGCAATCCCGGTCGTACCATTCCACGGTACCCCGCAGCACTTCACCATCGTCCAATACCACTGCCACAGGCGTATGCGCCTGCATCTGCTTGACCCAATAAAAATTCTCCGCATGCGTTTGTTCCGGAGGCGCCGGCTTCTTATGAGGTTGAGGACCCGCAGCATGCACGCGCGGCGGAGCTTGTTCCTTTACTTCGGTTAGAGTAGGGCGAAATAATTTGCGATGTACCATCAGCACTCCTTATGGCTGTTTTCGTGAGGGTCGGAAGCGTCGCAACTCTTGCTTATGATGCGCACCGCTGCATTTGAGTTACGCCATACTGCGAATGAACCAACTTTGCCCGCTTATTTGTCTCCCGAAAGCGATAGGGCCACGGCGTCGAGACCCAGCTGCCTGTTGATATTACGCCGCGCCCTGCCCGCAAGTTCGTCCAGCGCTTCCATCGCGCGTGCCACCCATAAAGAGTCCACCCGCTGTCCCAAATCGAGGAGTTCTTTCTCGAGTGACGAATTGCGAAGCTCTGGACCCGCGCAATCGGTGGAAACTTCGAGCAGATCGGTAAGCAGACTATAGAATACCTCCAGAACCGTTTCAAACGGCGCCCGCTGGCCCTTGGTAAGCATCGTCGTTTGCGCGAAAAGATTCGCCGACGGGCGAACCTCTGCCGCGGCAGCCAATACGCCCAGCGCGGTGCGCCGCAGTTCGATCGCGCCCTCGAGATCGAGCGCCATTGCCGCTCCCGGGCTGCCTTCGGCCAGTTGCGCCGCCATCTTGCGCGCGCCCGCTGCCAGCGTGGTTTTTTCGCTAAGCATCCGCGCCATCTCGGCCGTTTCCAGCGGAGCAAAAAAGAATTGCAAGCACCGCGAGCGGATGGTGGGCAGCAGCAGGTAGGGATTAGGAGCCAGCAGAATCAGCGTCGCGGTTTCCGGCGGCTCCTCGAGAATCTTCAGGAAGATATTGGCAAGGTCCCAGCGCATGGTCTCCGCGCCATCCAGAATGAACACCCGCCGCCGCGCCGCCGGCTTAAAATGGGCCGCCCTCTGCACCGCCCGCAGTTGGCCCACATGCAGCACCGGCCGCACCACCGGCGTCTTCAGCCGCACCGGATCGGGTACCACGCCCCACACGTCGGGGTGCGTCTCGATCAGCAGCGGCATGCGCTCCACCATCGCCGCGTCGGCGCTTTCCCCCCTCTCGGCCAGTCCCTGCTCGATCAGCTTCGAAATATCCGCCAACTTACCGATGCGCTTGCAGTCGTCGCACTCACCGCAAAAATCATCGCGAAGCCGCGCGCAATTTGCCGCCTGCGCAAACATTCGGGCCAGCGTGAACTTCCCCAGCCCGCGCGATCCCCCGAAAAGCATGGCGTTGGGCACGCGTTCGGACGCCAGCATGCTCCTCAGCACATTCACAATTTGCTGATTGCCGACAAATTCAGAGAATGGCACGTTCGCTCACCCAATACTCGCCGGTAGCGACGGAGCTGACGCCCGCGCAAACACCAGCGGCTCGACCGCCGCCAGCATCTCGCGATGGATCTCTTCTGGCGATCTGACCGCATCGGCATGCGGATCGAAGCATTCCACGGTCACCCAATTCCGCTCCGCCGCCAAGACCTCGTACATCTGCCTAGCCTGTTCCAGGTGGCCGCAATCGGTTTCCTGCAGATCAAGCGTTTGGCGCGTGTAGCTTCGCGCCGCTTTCCTGCCTACCAGGCGCTGCGCCTCTGCGGGCCGCAGACGCAGGTAGATAACCAGGTCTTCCAGGGGCAGCCCGTAGATTCCGTACTCGAGGTGCCGCAGCCAGCCTAAGAACTCCGCACGCTGCGCCGGAGCCACCCGCGCCGTCTGGTGCGCCAGATTTGACCCCACGTAACGGTCCGCCAAAACGATCTGGCCCGACGAAAGAGCGCTTTCCAGCCCCTCTTTCGCCTCGAAGCGATCACCGGCATACAGCAAAGCCGAAAAATGCGGGTCCACCGCGTCTAGCTTGCCGAAGTCACCGTCGAGGAAGCGTCCCACTAGCCCGCCAAATGAGGATTCATATCGCGGGAAGCTGAATCGCGCGCACCGCACGCCTCGCGCCCCCAATGCCGTCGCCAGGAGTTCGGCCTGTGTAGCCTTACCTGAGCCGTCAATCCCTTCAATGGCAATCAGTTTTCCGCGCGCGGTCATGCCCGCAGCCAGTCTATCGTGAGTCCCCCGGCCTCGCAACCTACGCGCCCCGCACTTCTGTTAGAATTCGCACCATGGATGAACCGCCCAGCTCTATCGCCGGTAACCTCGAGAAAATTCGCGAACGCCTCGAGCTTGCCGCTCAGCGAGCCGGCCGCAGCGCTGACGAAATCACGCTCGTTGGTGTTTCGAAGAACTTTCCCGCCGAGCGCATCCGCGAGGCTTTCGACGCCGGCGTGCGTCACTTCGGCGAAAATCGAGTGCAGGAGTTCGAGGCCAAACTGCCGGTGGTGCAGGATCTCCCGGCCGTCTGGCATTTCGTCGGCCACCCGCAGCGAAATAAGGCGGCGCGCACTCTCGCCCTGTTTCACACCGTGGATTCGCTCGATAATCTCCCTCTGGCCGAAAAGCTCGATCATGCCGCCGGGGAGGGCCGCCGGCTCCCCGTGCTTATCGAAGTTCGTCTCGATCCCGCGCCCAAAAAATCCGGCTGCGAGCCTGACGCCCTCCCGCGCCTCGCTGAAGGCGTGCTCCTGATGCCTCATCTGGAGTTGCGCGGCCTGATGACGGTGCCTCCGGTGTTCTCCAACCTGCAGGAAGTGCGCCCCATTTTTCGGCGCCTCCGCGAGTTGCGTGATGAAATGGCCCGCCTCCTGGACTGGCCTCTCCCCGAGCTTTCCATGGGCATGTCCCAAGATTTCGGAATTGCCATTGAAGAAGGCGCCACCCAGATTCGCCTCGGCACCGCGCTGTTTGGCGCTCGCCCCGACAGTCCCTGACATGCCCCCAATTGCAGCCATACAGCGCGAATTACGTTCGCAGGCGTTGGACGCCTGGCTCTTCTACGATTTTCATCATCGCGACCCCATCGCGTCCCGCGTTCTCGGTCTCGACCAGGGAAGCATGGCCACCCGGCGCTGGTTCTATTTGATCCCCGCCCGCGGCGTTCCCCGCAAGCTCGTGCACCGCATTGAGTCCCATATACTCGACGCGCTGCCCGGGCCCTCGCTGTTTTACGCCGGCCTGGACGAACTGCACCGAAACCTATCGCGGCTTCTCGCGCGCAGCAAAAAAGTTGCCATGCAATATTCGCCCCGCAATGCTATCCCTTACGTCTCCATGGTCGACGCCGGCACGGTGGAAATGGTGCGCGCTCGAGGCTGCCAAGTCGTCACCTCCGCCGACTTGGTGCAGCGTTTCGAAGCCTGCTGGAGCGCCGAGCAGTACCGCGCGCACCTCGACGCCGGCCGCGTCATCGACCGCGTCGCGCAACAGGCCTTCCTGCAGGCCGCGCAGGCCGTGCGCGCGAAATCCGCGCTCACCGAATACGATTTACAGCAGTGGATTCTCGCCGAATTCCGCGCCGCCTCCCTCGTCACCGAGGAGCCTCCCATCGTCGCCGTCGGCCCTCATACCGGTGACCCGCATTACGAGCCCCGCGCCGCCGGATTCTGCGCGCATTCGCGCCGGCGACCTGCTGCTTCTCGACGTCTGGGGCAAGCTCGACCGCCCCGGCAGCGTCTACTACGACATCACCTGGGTCGGCTATCTTGGCGCGAAGATTCCCGAGAAATATGCGAAAATCTTTGCCGTGGTTTGCGAGGCACGTGACCGCGCCGTGGCCTTCGTCCAGCACTCCCTGGCTGCCGGGCGCGTCATTCAGGGTTGGCAGGTCGACCGCGCCGCCCGTGAAGTGATTCGCAAGGCCGGCTATGCGAAATATTTTGTCCATCGCACCGGGCACAACATCGGACAGGAAGTTCACGGCAACGGGGCCAACATGGATGGACTCGAAACCCACGACTCGCGCACCGTCCTCCCGCAGACCTGCTTCTCGGTCGAGCCGGGCATTTATTTCCCGGAGTTTGGCGTGCGCAGCGAATTAAACGTCTATATCGACGGCGCCGATGCACGCGTCAGCGGCCCAGTACAGACCGGTATTCTGCCCCTGCTGGCATAAAGAAAGCGGCATAAAAGAAAGTCGGCCTAAAAGTTTGTGTAAACTCGGCGTAAAAGCAGCCATCAGCAAGCGCGGCCCCCAATACTGAATAGCGAATATATATGAATCCAAGCCCAGAAGACCCCGACGTGCCAGCGCAAGAAGTACAAGCGCCAATAGACCCGCTCCATGGAAGCCTCCCGCTGGCCACCGGTGCCGCGGTTGCCGGGTGGTTCGTCCCCGGCCTGGGCCACTTGATCCTGCGCAAGTGGGACAAAGCCGTTGTGTATTTCCTCGCTGTGGCCGCCCTGGCCGTCACGGGCCTTTTGATGCGCGGCAATGTTTTCACCGCGAATGGCGCTGGTGACGCCTTTGACATGCTCGGCTTTTTTGCCGATCTCGGGAGCGGCATCTTTTACTTCCTGGCGCATTCGATCAACGCCGCCGGCCCCGACGTTTCGCGCGCCGCGGGAGACAACGGCACGCGTCTGTTCGCCACTGCGGGCGTGCTGAATTTCCTCTGCGTTCTCGAAGCCTTCCAGATTGGCCTCGGCCGCAAACCCGATCTCCGCGAAGAACCCCGCGAACAGAGGCCCGTGGCGTGATCCTAAATCACTTCCAGACCATGATCGTCTTCGCGCTGGCTGTCTCCCTAGCCTTCGCCTACCTGTCGAAACCCACGACGGCTGAGCGCGTCCGCTACGCCGTCTGGGCCTTCCTCGCCTTCCTGGTGGTAGCCATAGGCATTGGCTGGCTCATGTATCCTTTTTCCCGCTAATCATCTTTCTCGCTAATCATCCTTTTTCCCGCCGCCTCACCAGCCAGCGTGTTTGACCGATTTTTGCATCGCATGCTATCTTCGACTGCGTTTCCGCCGTGCACGAAGCCGAAGTAGCTCAGTTGGTAGAGCAGCCGATTCGTAATCGGCAGGTCGGCGGTTCAAGTCCGCCCTTCGGCTCCAACTTTTTCAATATCATTTTTTTGGAAGCGCTGATTTCGTAACATCACGTAACAATTGGGAACCCATTTCGTTTAGTGCTGCGCGGAAATCTTCTCGGTCATTGAGAATCCAGACTGGATTTTCAACTGAAACACCCATAGTGTGTTCGAGTAATTGCTTTGCAGGCGCGGGGAGCCCATTCACTATGCATTTGACCGATTTTGAAGGAGGCAAAATGACCAAATCGCGGGAGCAGGCAGACAAGGGTGACGGCGACGTGATGGCCAATATAGCCCGTACTGTGGGCTCTGCATTGGGAACCGTCGTAGCCAAGGTGAGCGAGACCCAAAAGGCTGTGCGGCCAAAGCGGGGCAGGACAAAAGCCAGACGCGCGAGGGGCAAGAAAACTGCAGGCAAGAAGAAGGCAGCGTTGAAGCGCCGCAAGTAACCTGCCCCTCGTTTGAAAATGGAACGTGATGTATGAAATTGCTGCTTCTCTGCTTATTGAGCTTTGTACCTGCTCCCGTCAGAGCGTGCCCGAATCTAGCGGTCCGCTTTTCACGGCAGTGGGACGACGGGGTCGTTTACTACACTATTCGGCAAACCAATTGTGGACGGGTGGAAATAGAGAACAAATCAGGGTACGTTCACAGCGTACTCACTTTTGTATTCATTCCTGATGGGAAGCCGCATGGCCAGGGCGTCCGAATCAGCCGATGGGCTGACGATAGACTTCAGATTGGGGAGCCCGCAGCAGGCGCCTATTACTTCGTGGATTCATCGGGGAAGCTGCACTGGAGCGATGGAGAAACGTACCCTCAATGCAAAGGGCGGTGCGAATGGGTTGCCGATAAAATGAAATAGATGTGGGCGCGGAGCACTGCATGAGGCCAATGCGTCTCTCCCAAATGCCGAACCCATCAGGCGCATCAGGGCGGTCACTGCCTCGGACGGCCGCACGTCCCGTGCAACTTGCGCGCCTGCATATCCTCGGCGACTTCGAGGTCGTAGCGCACCTGGAGATTCATCCAGAAGACCGGCGTATTTTTGAAATACCGCGCCAGCCGGAGCGCCGTGTCGATGGTGATACCGCGCCTCTCGTGCACGATGTCCGCGATCCGTGTCAGCGGCAGATCGATTTCTGTGCAAAAGTGGGTCTGGTTTCGCTATTTATGATCGCACGACGGACGCTGGGCGCCGATATAAGAAAGCCCGACAAGCCCCAGGGCCTCCGCATGCAGAAAAAGAAGAGCCGCTGGAATGGGGAAATCGCGCTTGGCGGGATGGGGATCTTTATTTGACCTCAACCAACTCCGATTCGTATCCCAGCGCCTTCAGGTCGGTTTGCACGGCCACAACATTTCCTTCAGAGAATTCCGTTGCCGCGTGTTCTTGTGCCACGAATCCATACTTGGTGCCTGGCACGTTCACTGGTGGATCTTTCTCTACTACCGGATTGCTGACCCAGCCACCGTCCGCAGGCAGGCCAACGTACCGCCCCTTGTAATCACCGGATGTTATTCGGATTCTCTCCATCATGGGTCGGATACCTCCGTTGGGTTGATTTTATCACCTTCAGCCTGGGCATGGGCGCACAGCTCCTTTCGAATCGGTGCCGCTCAAGGCGTCGGATGGCCACGGCGCATCCAATAATTGACAGGGCTGAATCACACTCGGCCATGAACTGGGGAGAAACGAATATGGCAATAAATCACGGAGATTATGTGAAATTAGCCAATGCTGAGGGAGGGGATGTCGGGGTAGCGTGGGAAATTAATCCCCAGAATACCGCATCAATTCAGGTGTATTGGTGGAATGATGGCCATAGATGGTCAAAATATTATGAGCCGCAAAATCTGACTCTTGTACCGCCGACGGAAATCCCCCATTACGCTATCAAACTTAGGGACAGTTTGGGGCTTTAAGCGCGAGCCGATTTTAGTAGTGGGAATTGGGCCTGGTGGGTGCCCATTTTCGCGTTTTGTGCAAATGTGGGTCTGGTTTAGCGACTTATGATCGCACGATAGACCGTGGCCGGCGATACAGGAGAGCCTGACAAGTCCTAAGCCCTTTGTGCCGGTTCGCTCGCAAAACACGTTCCACCGTTCAGAACAATCTGGAGCGCCGGAATCAAATCCGTGCCCATGCGCGTCTTGGAAATAAAGCCCCTGACCCCTGCTTGCTTCAGTTGAACTAACAATCCTCGCGCGTCATACAGGCTGTCCGTCAGTACGATCGTCGTGGGAGATAACCGCAGAATTTCCTTGGCGGCTTGTAGGCCATTCATTCGCGGCATCGCGATATCCAGAATAACCACATCGGGACAGGCAATCTTGGCTTTCTCCACCGCCTCTTCGCCATCCGCTGCTTCGGCGCATATTTCTAAATCGGTTCTATCTGCGAGCAGTAGCTTAATGGCCGCTCTGGCCAGCTCATTGTCGTCCGCGACAAGAATTTTTGCGATCACCGTAGCCCCCAGTGTCCGGCGTTGTCTCCCTGCTGAGGAGAGATAATGTGGAGTGCTCCACTTGAGTATCGAAAGTACGCCCAATTTCCAACCGCATACTACCCTGAAGCAAAGTGAAAATTTTATAGAAATGACGAATGTTCAATTCTAGTTAACCTCACAACACACCGAGGAGGGCAGACCCCCATCCATTCGAACGCCGGTCCGCGCTCCTTTTCTCCGGCGTTAACGTCACCGCGGCCCTGCCGGTCTCGCTCAGGCTCTTGCCCAGTCATTCGAATGCGCTGGGCATTCGAAACTAGTACCATTTAATAATCTATATACAAAGTATCTGAAATGTGCTACCGTAGATCGTGCCGGTCGAACTTCATCCCTCCGTGTTTGCCGCGCCGTCACTTCTGTCTCTCATCTCTCTATCGTTACGGCCGATTCGCATACCCTTCCTCACCTCTAGCGACACGGCAGCATGCCAAATCGCGCTACGTAACCTCCTGTATTTTCAGAAGAATACAAACACCGCATTTCTTAACTTCCATATTTTCCAGCAGTTACAAACGCCTGGGGGGTATAGGCCATTTCTCCAAACTAAACGGGTGCGGGCTCTACTTCGACCCCGCGCAATGCGGGTACGGGCTCTACTTGGAGCCCGTGCAATGAACGAACGGGCTCTACTTCGACCCCGCGCCACTCTGGCTGTGTTCTCTTGCCCTGTCGCCGGGGTCTTCCATGACCCGGGGCCCGGGGCCGCGGTGTTCTCTCACAATGCAAGCTACCGCCCCTATTGGGTTGACCAACGTCCGTACCCTGATTCACACTGCTTCCTTCGCCGAGGAGGATCAATGACACTGAAGAAAGTGAATCTAAAATGGGTACCTATCGCCGCACTCGCGTTCCTGGCCCTTCCAGCGGCCTCGCGCGCCCAGGGCGCGCCTACAGGTACCGATTCCGCCAGCCCGCTCAAGACGCCGAAAGACAAAGTGAGTTACGCGGTCGGCGCCCAAATCGCCCTCAGCCTCAAGAGCCAGGGCATTGACATCGATCCCGACCTGGTCGCCAGGGGTTTCAAGGATTTGCTTTCCGGAAGCAAACTCCTGCTGTCCGACGACGAGTTGCGCAGCACCCTCACCGCCCTCCAGCAGCAGCTCCAGCAGAAGCAGGCCGAGCTGCTGAGCAAGGCGGCGGCCGACAACAAGAAAGCGGGAGACACTTTTTTCGCCGATAACGGCAAAAAAGATGGTGTGGTCACCCTGCCCAGCGGATTGCAATACAAAATCATCAAGGCTGGCGACGGCAAAAAACCCTCCGAGTCTGACACCGTGTCCTGCAATTATCGCGGCACTCTGATCGATGGCACGGAGTTCGACAGCTCCACCCCGGGCCAGCCCGCCACCTTTCAAGTCGGCGGCGTCATTCCCGGATTCAAGGAAGCCTTGCTGCTCATGCCCGCCGGTTCCAAGTGGCAGGTCTATATTCCGTCGAATCTTGCCTACGGTGCCAATGGTGCAGGCAATGCCATCGGCCCCAACGCCACGCTCATATTTGACATCGAGTTGCTCGCCGTTCAAGGTCAGGCGAAGCCGTGAGCCCAGGAGCGATCAGGTCCTTTTCTGGTGCAGGCAGTATTGAAGACAGCCTTATGTCCTGTAACTGAAGCAACTGTAACGAAGCGGCGTGGAATCGAACGCTCGATTCCTGAGCGAAGAGTTTTGCGGGCTTAACGCGTTTGCACTTGACGGAGCAGCTCGATGAACTCGTCCCGCTTGTTCGGGCCCACGACGGCCGACGCAAAAGCAATGTGGACCAGCGGCATGCTGCTCGCTTCCGGTGAAGCACTTGCCGCGAAAGGGAACGGGTTAGGCGCGCCAATAGCCCAGAAAAAATCCGCCGTTGCTCCCTGTAGCGCGTCGGGCAAATTGAAGTGTGTGGCGGCATCGGCGGTTACCCCGCCAAGTTCCTGAGCCTCAAACACAAAAAACGTCATGCTGCCGGTATCCACCTGCTCCATCGGCGCGACGTAAAATTCGCTGAATGCGCCGGAGGCGTGCGATCCCCCGTCGTTCCCTGGCGAAAGGTGATTCCCGCGCTAACTTGCGACGCATAGAAATCGGCGAGCGTCTCGCCCAGCGGGCAGGCGTAAAAAACTTGCAAAGCCGAGGGAGCAGAGTCGTCATTGGCGGATACCCGGCTCGCATTGGCAAGGTTGTGCGACACCTGGTCCATGCAAGATACCGACGGCGGCAGAAAAAAATAAAACAGGAAATCCGGAAGACTCATTCCCGATCCGCTAGGCGAGTGCATCTGCGTATCGAGCCAGTACTGGTCGTGGCCCAGCAGGGGATTATCGGAGGTGGCGAGTTGCAGGATGGAACCTTCGTCGCTATTTGCGAGCACCAGCAAAGCTGACAAATGGAACGGGGGCGCGTAGCCGCCGAGCCCTTCCGGCGGGCGAGCCTGGCCGGGGTCGACCAGGCGCCATTCGGGAGCGAGCGTGATCGAAATCGTGTCGGACAGCGAAAACCTGGTATTTCCGGACCCAGGTTCCGGCGGCTGCTCTTGTTGCGCGCTCGGCTGCGGCTGTTCCGCGGGTTGCGGCGATTCCTGCGCGGGTGCGGCGTCGGGTGTGGTTTGCGGGGTTCCAGCAGCAGGTGTGGCGTCCGCTGCAGTTTTGCGGCGCTTCCTGTGCGCGCATCAGCGGTGCTGCCATCAACCAGAGAAGAGCGAAGGCGAGCAGAAAAGGAAAAATCCCTTTGGTATTTACGCGCACATCATTCCCAGGCGCCGAGCATGATAACTCCCAGCAATCACCGGCCAGCATCCATAAGCCAGCATGTTAACAAGTATTTTAAGATAGATCGCTCGCGAATACTGCGCGCTTCCGCCCGGGTGTGTGCAGTTCGCCCACCGCGCGCCGGAACGGCAGGCCTTAATGAATTAACGTTCGCTCCACAGCGATGTAAGGGAAGCAGGGTATTCTCGCCGAGCGGCCTCTCGCCCAAATTTAACACTGTGCCATTACGCAGGCCGAATCGCGCCGAGTCTCGCATTTTTAGTTCCCTACCGAGGGGCGGTTCTGCCGATCCATATCGTGATAAACGGCGGACACCTGACGCTCGAGGGCGAGCCCGCAAGGTAAGGGCAGAGCACGGAGCCGTTCATGACGGAGGCGCGATGCCAGAAGTGAGACCAGGACCGCAACCCCGCCTCCTGTTTCTAATTTTGCCGCCTGATTTCCATGGAACCCTTCACGGAACGATGGTCGGCCGAATCGCCGTTCCGATCCTGGCGCTTATGTTCACAATAGTGCCCGTTGTGGCGTGGGCCCAAGCCACTCCCCCCGCCAATTTTCTCTTCCCGCAGGCGTCTACTGTTTCACCAAGGACTTCGACCCGGCCCGCAGGTTTTCCGCAAGCGAAGCCCGCCGCACCCGCGACCTACGAGCCTATTACGGTAACGGGGCGCGTACATTGGTTCGTACTGAACTCGATTGGCCCGCAGAGTCTCGCGGCGGGAGTTTTTAGCTCCGCGATCGGTACCGCGATGAATTCGCCATCCGAGTACGGCCCCCACTGGGAGGGGTTCGGGAAGCGTTACGGCCTGCGGTTAACCGGCATCGTGACGCAGAATGCGATGGAGGCGGGAATCGGGACACTCTGGGGAGAGGATCCTCGCTACTTTCGCACCCAGGAGGAGCCGTTTCGCCGCCGGATCAGGAACATTCTGGTGATGACGGTAGCGGCACGTGGCCGCGATGGAGATCTGCATCCGGCCTATGCGCGCTACATCGCGATAGGCGGGGGCAACTTGTTATCGGATACGTGGCGGCCTGAAAGCCAGGAAACGGTGGGATCCACAATCGGGCGGATCGCGTTTAGGCTTTGCGGGACGCGCGGCGGGCGACGCATTTCTGGAATTTTGGCCGGACATCAAACGGATTGCGTTGCGAAGGCACCCATAAGAAGAGTCTCGTTGTCTTGAATTTGTGATCCCTCGATTTCTGATGAACCGGCTGCTCGTTCAACTCTTCGGCGTCTGCAATGAGTAGAAATCGCCGGCACGAATCGGTTTGCTGGTCAGACCCAACTGCAAGATTTCCACGCTCGTGTTGCTGTCAAATACTTTGCCCGGCAGAATCAGTTTTATAAGCAGCCGAAAACCGCCGAACCCAATCCCCGCCGCGATCGCCAGCACCATAATCGAACCAGTGTCCATGAAAGCGCCTACGACAATCGTCCCAATGCTGGGATCGGTCAATTCATGGCTGGGCTCGTTCCAGGTAACCGAGGACGCGTAATGAATCTGATCGAGAAATGCTCTCGCTGCCGGCAGGGAATCGACTCCGGAGAGCACCGCGACCAGCGCGCTCGAGCGAGTGCCAAAGATTACGGGTCCTTTGCTTAGCGGTGTACTTAATGGCGTATTGGGCAGAGTGTCGGCGGGAGGATGGCCCGCCGCATCCGGCTGGGCAGACGCACCGGTCGCCCCGCCGATATTGGGATTAAGCGAAAACCACTTTGGAAGGACGGCGTATTGCTCGGAGGCGATTTGTTGGGTCGGGTAGAGCACTAGCAGCAGGGTAGCCGCCTGATCCTTCGGCTGGCCCGGCAGGTGATACCGCGCGACGATTCCCTCAGCGCTCTTATCGAAGCCAATCCAATCCCGGGGCATCGGACCACTGACCGGAAATACCTGGGCCAACGCCAATGGGCCCAGGACGTAATGCTCGCTGCCGTGCTCGAGACCTGCCGTCGGCAAGTAAGCGGGAATATCAGGATAGGGCCGGCGGTCGGCGCGTGGCAGCAAAACATTGGCCAACCCGTTAAGCTCAGCGTCAGAGGGACGCTCCACCCTTAAAGATGAAGAAGACGGCGACGAAGAAGGTGGAGACGAAGGAGCTTTCGGTGCGGGTGTTTCCGGGGGCGTCGCCTGAGGCGACGAACCCGCGACCGGGGAAAGGTCCACAACCAAGTTGCCTGCCACGAAGAGTGCCCGATCGGCGGATCCTGCGGCATATGCCGCTACTTTCCCGGGTGCCAAGGCAGCCATACCGGGGGTCCGCAAGAACGTGAAGGCGCCAAAAGCGGCGGTCGGATCGGTCATGCGATAAAGCGTAGCCGTCACCGATGTCCCGGCCTGCGCATAGTACCGGCGTTCGGCCCCCGAGACCCCGTACTCGTGAAGTATGGCGGCTTTGTCGCCGGCAAATTGAGCAATTTGTCCGGCGGAAACCTGCGTGGACGGCGCAGAAGCGGTCCAGGAACCAAAGGAGGGAGGTAGCAGCGCCTGCGTCTGAGCCATCAGCGGCGCTCCGGTCATCAGTCCCAGCAAAGTCGCAAGAAGCAATGCAAAAAAGGCCGGTTTCCAGCTCATTAACAGGCTACCTCGATAGGATTGGATGCCTTTATGTTACCGCGAGTCGCTTGCCCGCGCCAGAAGCTAACACTTACAACTTAACGGAAGCGCTGGACACGCGAGGGAGCCACGGCGGGGACGCGGGATCACAGTTGCGGCGCTTCTCAGCGGGCGCTTATTTGTTGGTGAATATCACCCGCTCATTCATTTGTGAACACCACCCGCCCGGTCGCATCCAGCGTGCGATAAACAGGATGGGGAATGTCGAAAGCCCGCGGCTGTCGAGCCGCCCCCGGTTGAAAGTAGGTGGAAGTCACCTTCTGGATGTAATGGCGCGTTTCAGGGAAATTGGGCACACCGCCAAAGCGATCGACAGCGGCAGGGCCGGCATTGTAGGCAGCCAGGGCGTTATTTAGATCCCCATGGTAACGCTGCAGCAGCATGCTCAGATACCGCGTACCGGCATCGACATTTTCCGCCGGATCAAAGGCGTTTCCCACGCCCAGACGTTCTGCTGTTCCCGGAATCAATTGCATAAGTCCCAAAGCGCCTTTCGGGGATACCGCGGACGAGTTCCAGTTCGATTCGGTGGAGATCACCGCGCGAACCAGTGCGGGATCGACGTGGTTCTTTTCCGCTGACTGCTGGACGAGCTGATTGAGTGCAGCGGGCTCGATGGGCACGGCCTTCGGCGCGGAGGAGCTTGTAGTAGCCGCCACGGGGCCGGGTTGCATACCGGCCTGAATCTGGGGTTGCGGGGGCAGCGCAGCCGCCTTATTGACCGTACTCTGGTTTACCTCGCTGCGTAGGGGCTTTACGGGGCCGCGCACGGGCTTTAGCGGGCTACGGGCGGCGGCGGATCGGCGTTGATAAAGACTAAATGGCCCTTATCGTCAACATAGGAAGCCAGTTGCGCGCGTGCAGGAATCGCGCACAAAGCCAGCCCTATCAGCAATATACAAAACGCCCTGAAGCGGTGTTTTCATGGTCAGTCCGGACGAAAGGAACCACGCAACTCCTAGGACACAAAAGGATCGGTTTGGCCGGGCACGCGGTTCTTCGGACGAGGAAAAGACGCCCGGAGGCATTCCTAGACCAGGGAAATCATAACATTTGATCGATCAGCGGGACTACCTGATCGAGGGCCTTCTTGAGGTTGGATGTGTCTTTTCCGCCAGCCTCCGCGAGGTCGGGGCGGCCGCCGCCCTGCCCCCCAACCTCCTTGGCAATGGCTTGAATGATCTTGCCGGCATGCAGGCGGGTGGTGAGATCGCGGGTGACGCTGGCGAGCAAGGCGACTTTGCCGTCTTCGATCGCGCCCAGGACGACCACGCCCGAGCCCATCTTCTGGCGCAGGGGATCGACAAGCTGGCGCAAGCCTTCGCGGTCGACCCCTTCGATTTCGGCGGTGAGGACGCGCACGTCCTTGACCGTGCGGATGCCTTCAAGCAGGGTGTCCAGCTTCGAGACCGCAGCCTTGCGGCGCGCGGCTTCAAATTGTTTTTCGAGCTGCTTCTGCGCCTGTGCCAGACGCTCGAGCGCGGGAACCACGTCGTCTTCGCCGACGTGCAGGCGCGCCGCCACTTCCGCAAGCATCTGGCGGGCATTCTGGTAATCGGCGAGGCCCCCTTCGCCGGTGAGCGCCTCGATGCGGCGAATGCCGGAGGCCACCGACTGTTCGACGGCGATCTTGAAAACGCCGATGTCGCCGGTGCGGCGAACGTGGGTGCCGCCGCAGAGCTCCTTGGTAAAGAAGCCGCGCGGCGAAGCGGGATCGGGAACGGTGACCACGCGAACATTTTGCTCGGGATAGCGGTCGCCGAAAAATGCCAGCGCGCCGGAAGCCAGGGCGTGGTCCAGCGTGGTTACGTCGGTGACGATCTCCGCGTTCTGCCGGATCTGCTCGTTTACCTGCTGCTCGATGTCGGTGAGCTCGGCCGGATCGACCGGGGCGTAATGCGAAAAATCGAATCGCAGGCGATTGGGAGCCACAAGCGAGCCTGCCTGCTTGACGTGGGTGCCCAGAATGTTGCGCAGCGCCGCGTGCATCAGGTGCGTGGCGGTGTGATTGCGCTTGTTGTGTTCGCGGCGCGCGGCGTCGGCAACGGCGGTGACCCGGTCGCCGACGTGCAACGTCTCCTTGGCCAGGACGCGGTGGGCGATAAGGCCCGTTACCGGATAGTAAGCGCCGCGCACTTCCGCGAGCTCGAGCGACTGTTCGTTATTCCAGAGCTTGCCCGTGTCGGCGATCTGCCCCCCGGATTCGGCGTAGAAAGGGGTGCGATCGAGGACGATTTCTCCTTCGGCGCCCGCGGGCAACTCGTTCGCGAGGCCGGCGGGGGTGAGAATGGCTTCGATGCGGCAATCGCGCGCGGTGGTCTGGTAGTAAAAATCGGGCTCGGTGCGAAAGGTCTGCGCGAGCTTGGCGTATGCGGGACTCGCAATTTCCTTGTGCGCTCCCTTCCAAGAGGCTTTGGCCCGCTCCCGCTGGGCGTCCATGGCCCGATCGAACTCCGCGGGATCGAAAGCGATGCCCTGATCGCGCAGGACGTCGCTGATGAAATCGAGTGGCAGGCCAAAGGTGTCGTAGAGGCGAAACGCTTTCTCGCCGGGGAAGGCGACGGTGCCCTGGGTTTTCTTTTGTGCCAGAAGCGGCGCGAGTTCCTCGTCGAGCTTGCCCAGGCCGATGTCGATGGTGTGGGCGAAGCGCTCCTCTTCGTGGCGGATGACTCCGGCGACGCGGCCGATGTTTTCGAGCAGCTCGGGATACGGGCCGCGCATGCCTTCGGCGACTTGCTGCGCCATTTCAAAAAGAAAAGGGCGCTGCAGGCCGAGCATTCTTCCGTGGCGCACGGCACGGCGAATGATTTTGCGCAGGACGTAGCCGCGGCCTTCGTTGGACGGCATGACGCCGTCGCCGATCAAGAAATGCCGAGGCGCGGCCGTGATCGGCGAGGATCCGTAGGGAAGCATCGGATTCGGGCGCCGCGCCATAGCGATTTGCCGCGACAGGCCGGCTGGCGAACGCGATCAGCGGCTGAAATAAATCCGTATCGTAATTGCTGATCTTGCCTTGAAGCACGGCAGCCAAGCGCTCGAGGCCCGCACCGGTATCGATGGAGGGCTTCGGCAACGGCGCCATCGCGCCGGAGGCGTCGCGATTGAACTGCATGAAAACGAGATTCCAGATTTCGACGTAGCGGCCGCATTCGCAACCGAAAGCGCATTCGGTATGACCTTGGCTCGACGCTGCAGGGCCCATGTCGTAGTGAATTTCACTGCACGGCCCGCATGGACCCGTATCGCCCATGGCCCAGAAATTTTCCTTCAACCCGGGAACCGGAATCACGCGGTCGCGAGGCGCTCCCATGCTTACCCACAGCGCCGCGGCGTCGGTGTCGGTGGCAAGCTTTACGCCGGGCGCGGCTGTAGCTCCGCCGAACACGGTGAAATAAAGCCGGTCGAGCGGTATGGCGAACCATTTCGGGGAGGTGACCAGCTCCCAGGCAAAGGCGACGGCCTCTTTTTTGAAGTAATCGCCAAAGGAAAAATTGCCCAGCATCTCGAAAAAGGTGTGGTGGCGATTGGTGAAGCCGACATTTTCGAGGTCGTTGTGCTTGCCCCCGGCGCGCACGCATTTCTGCGCGGAGGTGGCGCGCTGGTAGTCGCGTTGCTCGAGGCCGAGGAAAACGTCCTTGAACTGGTTCATGCCCGCATTGGTAAAAAGAAGCGTGGGGTCGCCTATGGGCACAAGGGAGGAGCTGCGCACCACGCGATGTCCGTTGGCGGCAAAAAATTCCAAAAAAGCGCTGCGGATTTCGTGACCTGTCGGCATCAATGGGTTCTGCTTGTTTTGAGAAAAGGCATTATCGCAGAGCGGGGGGAGAGTCCGCAAATCGCGCGGGGCGAAAGCTGGTCAAGCGCCTTGGTCGCCGGAGCCGTCTATCGGCAGATCGGGCAGGTCATCGTCTGTGGCATTGGCGGCTGCGTCGTGGACCGCGGCGCGGACTTCGCGGCGAATCAGGCTGGCGTCGAACCCGGCACGGAGCAAGGTGCGGTAGAGGGAGGCAAGCTTTTTGTCGTCGAGCGGGGTGCGAGCGGCACGCAGGCGGCGCTCGATGACTTTGCGGACCAGGGCGGCTTCGTCGGTCTCGGTGAAAACCTGCGCGACGGCGGATTCGATGTGCTGGTCGGGCACACCGCGCTTGCGAAGTTCGCGAGCGATGCGATGGCCTCCCTGGCGGCGTACTTTGGCGCGGGCGCGGGCGAACTCGAGCGCATAGCGTTCATCGTCGATCATCTTTTCCTGCTTGAGGCGGGCCAGGATGCGCTTGGCCGCTGCGGGTTCTTCGGCGCGGCGCTCGAGATAGAGGCGCATTTCAAAAGTGGAATGCGCGCGGCGCATGAGGGCGCGGAGGGCGGCGGTGTAAAGGGCTTCGTCGCCCGAGAATTTTCGGGGTGCTTGACGCATCAGCGGCCAGCATAGCCCAGCCTGGCCTAGCATGGAAGGTTTGCCGGGAATCGGCAAGCTTGAAGGATCGGGGTCAGTTCACTCCGGCATAAATGTCGCGGCTAAAGCCGCGGCCTATAACGATCCTTGTTTTGGCACATGGAACTGATGCGGAGCGGCAAAGTACTTGATGGCTGCAGATTTCAGGGGTTAGCGGGGGCCAAAGCGCTCGTACTCCGCCATGGTGCGTTCCATCTCTTCGCGGGCGGAGTCGGCGGCGGACCGGATGCCCTGGACGCGCAGCTTGAAGTCGTCGGGATTCGAGGCGCCGTTCAGCGCTTCATCGTAGGTGATGAGCTCGCGGGTGTACAGGTCGTAGAGGGACTGGTCGAAGGTCTGCATGCCGTACTGGCTGGTGCCGGCGGCGATGGCATCGTGAATCAGGCGCGTTTTATCGGGATTGATGATGCAGTCGCGGATGTAGGCGGTGGTGATCATCACCTCGATCGCCGGGACGCGGCCATTATCGTCGGCGCGGCGTATGAGCCGCTGGCTGATGACGGCTTTCAGGGTCGCGGCAAGCTGTAGGCGAATCTGCTTCTGCTCAGGAGGCGGGAAAACCGCGATGATGCGCTGGATGGTCTCGGCGGCGTCGAGTGTGTGCAGGGTAGAGAAGACCAGGTGGCCGGTTTCAGCGGCGAGCAACGCGGTGGCGATGGTTTCGAGGTCACGCATTTCACCGACGAGGATGACGTCAGGATCCTGGCGCAGGGCGGCGCGCAGAGCCGAGGAGAAATTGGCGGTGTCGACTTCCACCTCGCGCTGGTTGATGAAGCTGCGCTTATCGCGGTGCAGGAACTCGATGGGGTCTTCGATGGTGATGCAGTGGTCGGCGCGTGTGGTATTGATGCGGTCGACCATCGAAGCGAGCGTGGTGGACTTTCCCGATCCCGTGGTGCCTGTGACCAGTACCAAGCCGCGCTGCTCTTCACAAATTTTGTCGATCACGCGGGGCAGGTTCAGCTCCTCCGCGGTGCGAATCTTGGTGGGGATGACCCGCAGCACCATGCCCACATTGCCGCGCTGCTGAAAAACGTTCACGCGGAAGCGGCCGAGACCCGCGACCCCGTACGCCATGTCCAACTCCGCGGTCTCCTTGAATTTTTGCTTCTGGCGATTGGTCATCATGCTAAACGCCATGGAAAGCATTTCTTCGGGAGTGACGCGGGGCACATCGGTTTGCGGATTCAGCGCGCCATCGATGCGCAGATAGGGGTGGTTGCCAACCTTCAAGTGCAGGTCGGAGGCTTTTACTTCAACCGCGCGGCGCAACAGGTCATCGATGTTTAAGGCCATAACGAAATCACCTAATTTTCAAAAGGGACCGCGAAGCCAGCCGCAACCCACCGAAATCGAAGCTAGCATTCGGGAAGGGGCCCTACAAGCGGCTGACGGCGCGCGGTTGCCGCTTAGTAACGGGCGGGAGGCTGCGGCGCTTCAGGGGAGGTGTCGCCGGCGGTGCTTTCTAGGCTGGCTGGCGCGCGGCCAAGGCGCCGGGGGCGCCGGGGTAGAAACAAGGCATCGTAAATCCACGCGGCCAGCACGCCACCTCCGAGCGGGCCAATCCAGTAGACGCCGTGATTGGTCCAATAACGCCCGGCGAGCGCGGTGCCGAAGGCGCGGGCCGGATTCATCGAGCCGCCAGTGAATGGCAGGCCGAAAAGCGCGCCAACCGTGACCATCAGTCCCGCCGAGAGTCCCGCGAACCAGCGCACCGACTCCGGGACGGGGTTGAGCTTAGACTCTGCGATGCTCGAATCGATTCGAGCATCGATTCTCGCATCGAGCGCTGTTGCGCTGATGGAGGTGGCGAACATGACGAAAACGAGGAAAAAGGCGCCGGCGCCTTCGATCAGCATCGCCGGCGTCCGAGTGATTCCGCTAGCCATGGCGGGCGTCCCCAGCAGGACCGCGCGCCAGGTGTCTTCCGGAAGTGCGTAGCGGAGGGCATAACCCGCCGCCGTAGCGCCCGCCAGTTGCGCGACGCAGCAGGCGATTGCATCAAACGTGCCGATCCGGCGAGTGCCCCAAAATCCCAACGTCACGGCGGGGTTAAGATGGCCGCAGATCGTTTGCCCCCCGCAGACGCAACCCACCGCCGTTACCAAGGTGCCGAAAGCAAATCCATAGGCCAAGGCGACGCCGAGGGGGCCAAAACCTGGCAGATTTTCGCCCCGCAGGAATTGGTCGGCGCAAACTGCTCCGGCGCTGAAGAACACCACGCCAAACGTCCCGATAAGCTCGGCGGCGAGCCGTTGCGGTCTGCGGTGCATCAGGCTCCTTGGGAATCCGCGTCAAACGAGACAAGAGAAAGACGCCGCGATGAAACTTAGCCGAGTTGTCGCGCGTCGATCAATCGCTCTCGCGACCGACGCGGCAGCTCATCCGAGACGCCCAATGCGGAAAGGAGGCGGCGGTTCTAACGAACGAGCGAGCCCGCCGCAACGGGTGCGGACACCGGCGTCAGCCAATTGTGCCGGTCGGGCTTGGCGCCGGTGAGGATGGCGAAAAACTCCTCTTGCAGACGCCGTGTAATGGTGCCGAGCTTGCCGGCGCCCACCGTAATGCGATCGATCGAGCGCAGCGGCGTGACTTCGGCCGCGGTGCCGGTGAAGAAAACTTCGTCGGCGATGTAAAGCATCTCGCGGGGAATCATCTGCTCGCGGACCGGGATGGCCAAGTCTTCGCAGAGAGCGAGGATCGAATTGCGCGTAATGCCGGGGAGCACGCTCGAGGCGAGCGGCGGAGTGGAGACCACGCCGTCCTGCACCAGGAAGATGTTTTCGCCGGATCCTTCGCTCACGTAGCCGTTGGTATCGAGCGCGATGCCCTCGGCATAGCCATTGGCTATGGCTTCCATGCGAATAAGCTGCGAATTCATGTAATTTGCGCCGGCCTTGGACATCGCCGGCAGGGTGTTCGCGGCCATGCGCGCCCATGAGCTGACGCAGACGTCGACGCCCTGCTCGAGCGCCTCGGTGCCCAGATAGGCGCCCCATTCCCAGCAGGCAATGTACACTTCGATGGGATTTTGCAGCGGATTCACGCCAATATCGCCATATCCCCGCAACACGATGGGCCGGATGTAGCAGGAGCTCAGACGGCTTTCGCGCACGACTTCCGCGGCGGCGGCGCACAGCTCGTTGAGCGAATACGGGCATTCCATGCGATAGATGTGGCCGGAATTCAGCAGGCGGCGCATGTGCTCGCGCAGGCGAAATGCGGCCGGTCCCTGCTTGGTGTCGTAACAGCGGATCCCCTCGAACACCGACGACCCATAACTGACGACGTGCGAGAGAACGTGGATTTGCGCGTCTTCCCAGGGAATCAACTTTCCGTTGTGCCAGATTTTCTCGGTCTTCTTGATGCTCATGAACGCTCTCCGTCGCGAAAATTATAGCATACCGAACGAAGCCGTCACTTTTGAGTACGGCGATACGCGGATATATTTGTAACAACACGCATTAGGCGTATTATTGGGGCGAATGAGAAGTCTGTTCAGCGCGGGTCGATGGGATGTTGTGCTGTGCCTTGCGGCAATATTGCTTGCCGCGTTGATCCCCGTTGTGACGGGCCTACTGTTTGTTTTTCTGGTTCCGGTGTGGTTTTTCTTTGCTGCAATTACCGCTTTTCTCATTCCTTCCATTACCGAATCCTGTCTCATCCAGCGATTCGCGGCTCTTCCAATCTTTTCGCCACGTCCGCCTCCGATTCGATAACTCCCTGAAGTAGGTCCGCAAAAAATTGGCGTCACGAGACGGGCTGAAACTGTGCCGCGAAGCCGCGGCTGGAGGACCAATGTCATTCCTGAGCATGTTGCGCAAGGTATTTCTTTGCATCGCGTTCGCAGGCGGCTCATTCCTCGGAATATCGATGACTCATGAAAAAATCGAGGAAATCCTGCACTCGATGAATCGGCCTACGATCGAAGCGACACTTCCCGAGGATGAGGCGGAGGACGAAAACCGATAACAGGCACTATTTCGAAGGCCCGTCGGGATCGGGACTCCGAGGCGCGGAGTCCGGCTGAGCATCGTTCTCCGGCAACATGCGGACCCTGCTTCTCGTGCGGGGCACGGCTTGTTCGACCGTGGACAGGAAATCGGTGGTCGCGGTCGACCGCACATGGCCGTAGGAAGTTTCCCATATGCCCAGCAGCACAAACGGAATGATGGCGGAGGCGGCCCAGAGCTTGGCGTTGCGCGGCACTTTCGATTCGGGCTCCCAGCGAAACAGTTGCTGGCTGACGGCGAAGGCAATCAGGGCGCACACGGCGAGCGAAAGGAGTTCGGCGCGAATCGCGTACGCGCCCACGTGCGCGATTAGCACGCGTTCGAGGCCGACCACCAGATAGGTGGCGGGCATGAACAGGGCAAAGCTTTGTATCCATCCGGGCAGCATGGGGAGAGGGAGCGTGGCTCCGGAGAGAAACAGAAACGCCGACCACAGGAGCTGGTTGATGACCTGGGTTTCCTGAGCGGTATTGGTGACGCTGGCGACGATCAGGCCCAGCGAAGCGAAGGTGACGATGCCCAGCGTCACCAGGATGAACACGCCCCAGAGGTTTCCCCATTCGCGCATGTGGAACAGGTGCCGCGCCAGGGTGAACTCGATGAACACCGTCGGCAGCGTCAGCAGGTAATTCGACGCGATGCTCGAAGCCAGCATGGCGCCTGCCCCGACGGGAGCGATCCGAAAACGCCGCAGGATGCCCTGTTCGCGGAACGTGACGAGCTGCATGCTCAAGCCCCAGAAGCTGCCCATGATGGTCAGCGCCAGGACGCTTGCGAGCATGTAGGGTACCGCGGACACGTTGCCGCGCGTGAACAGCCCGAGAAACAGGAATAGAAATACCAGGGGGAACACCAGGCTGAAGAAAATGAAGGCGCGGTTGCGCAGCGCCAGCCGCATGCGCACCTTGGTCAGCGTCCAGGCGTGTTTCAATCGCGCAGCCTCCTGCCGGTGAGCTCGAGGAAAACGTCTTCCAGCGAAGGGGCGGCGATTTCGAGGCCCGCCAGCTCGTTGCCCTGAGTTTCGAGGTATTTCACGAGCGAAACGATGGTTTGCGGCACGCGTGTCGAGTGCATCAGGTACAGGCCGTCGGTGGCGCGGCAGTCCGCGACGCCATCGAGACGGCACAAGGCTTCCTCCGGCTCTGGGCGCGCGAGGCGCAATTCGATGCGCGAGGTGCCGGCGGCGCGCTGCTTCAGGTCGCGCGGGGTGCCGTAGGCGATCACGCGGCCCTGATCGACGATGGCCACGCGGTCGCAGAGGCGCTCGGCTTCTTCGATGTAGTGCGTGGTCAGCAGAATGGTTTTCTTCTCGTGCTTCAACTCTTCCACAATGTCGTAAATTTCCCGGCGGACCTGGGGATCGAGTCCGGCGGTGGGCTCATCGAGGAACAGCACGCGCGGCTCGTTGACCAGCGACATGGCCAGCGCCAGGCGCTGCTTTTGCCCTCCCGAGAGCTGCGAATAGAAGGCGTTGCGCTTCTCTTCGAGGCCGAATCGCTTCAAGAGCGCGTCGGTTTTCCGGTGGCGGTTGTAAAAGCTAGCAAACATCGTCAGAGCTTCATTGACGCGGATTTTGTCCGGCAGGGCGGTGGCCTGCAGGACCGCGCCGATCTCCTGCTTAAAAGCGTTGCCGGAGGTCTGCGGGTCTAGTCCGCAGACGCTGACCAGGCCGCCGTCGGGCGGGCGCAGGCCCTCGAGAATTTCGACCGTGCTCGTTTTCCCGGCCCCGTTGGGGCCGAGCAGGCCGAAAACTTCGCCCTCTTCGACGGAGAAACTCACGCCGCGAAGGGCTTGCACAGCGCCATAACTCTTCGTCAGGTTATGGACATCGATGATTGGGACGCTCACAGTAAACGAGTATCTATAGCACATTCCGGGCCGGGGGCGAACTTCGTGCCCGCGCGGCCAGACGCGAGCCAACCACCCCCAGGCCGGGAGGGCCGTACCCGCTCACTCGAAGGGCGCGCTTATCGCCGCCGCGAACCCGCTTTACGAGCGGCGCCTTGCCAGTGATGGCGCGCGATGTCCACACGCCCGCCAACAAATTGCGTGCCCTCGGCTTCCAACAGGCGCCGCTGCAGCGAAGCGCGCGGCTCCTGCAGCAGAATACGGCCGCCTGCGCCCACCACGCGCTGCCACGGTATCCCGTGGCCGCTCGGGCACGCTCCCATGGCCCAACCGGCTGCGCGCGCGCCGCCTGGAAGCCGCAGCATGCGCGCCAACTCGCCATAGGTGATTACGTAGCCGCGGGGGATGCGTTTCACCAAGGCGTAAACGCGCTGCCAGATTGCCGAACGCTGCTCGCTCAACTGTTTTCACCCCGCGCCACCATACCATTGGTACTAGCCCGCATAGTCCACTGAAGTAGTTCCAGGTGTGATCGCCGCGCGCGCCGAGGTGCGAAAAACTCGAAGAAGTAAGCCAAAACACGCATCTAATAAAATGGAACCAATGTTTAAAAACAGATCGGGCCGATAAGAAATTCGAATGGGCGGAGACATGAGTTTGTGGCACCGAAGAAGTACAGTAGTAACCGTTACGAGGCATCCGGGATCGTAATGTCTCCATCTTGATTGACGCTGTAGTGGAACCTCGTTACACTACAGACAGATCGGGATCACAGAGGAGTGGCATGGCGTTCGTTCGACGTAAAGGCAACTCGTTTTTTTTGGTGCACAACGTGCGCCGCGCCGGGAAGGTGAAGCAGCTGCACCTCGCGCGCTTGGGGGTCCGGCCACGGATCACCGACGACGTGGTGCGCCAGGTCGCGCGCGCCTATCCTTTTGTGGACGTTAACTGGGCGGCTCTGCGAGAGCAAGTCAACAGCCGGGTCGAATTGTTTGACTCGAAGTCCGCCTACGTGCGGAAACTGGTTGCGAGTCTTCGTACGCTCAACCTTGATTTGGCCGATCTGTTTCCGCCGGTGCTCGATGTGTCGGGAAGCGCTGCTGCCGGTCACGACCTGGTGACGCAGCTGCGCCTCTTGCACTCAACCGTGCGCGTGAAACTCGACCAGTTCGACCGGGCGCCGCATCGGGGTGTATCCCTGCCGCGGGGCTTACGGTAGGAGGCGGAGCCATGCGAACCAACCAGCCACAACGTTCCAGTCTCGATCCCACGCGGCGCAGCCTGGAGTCGCAAGAGTTTGAAGCGTCGCTGCGGCAGAAGATCGTCGGGCAAGAGGAAGGAATTCGTGCGGTTGTGGACCTGTACCAGGTTTTCTGCGCGCAAATGTGCGCGACGGGACGGCCCGTAGGCAACTTGCTGTTTCTCGGGCCTACCGGTTCGGGCAAAACCCGCATCGTCGAGGCGGCCGCGGAAATTCTGTTCGGCGATCCGCGCGCGGTGATCAAGCTCGACTGCGCCGAATTTCAGCACTCGCACGAGATCGCCAAGCTGATCGGCTCTCCTCCGGGCTACTTGGGCCATCGGGAGACCCACCCGCTGATCACCCAGGAGGAGCTCGCAAAACATCACAAAGAAAACTTGAAACTGAGTTTTTTGCTTTTCGATGAGATCGAAAAGGCCTCGGATGCGCTGTGGCAGTTACTGCTGGGCATGCTCGACAAGGCTACCCTGACGCTGGGCGACAACCGCCGCGTGGACCTGTCCCAGACGATGATTTTTCTTACTTCCAACCTGGGCGGCGGGGAGATCACCGACATGATCACCGGCGGCATGGGGTTCGTGCAGCCCGGACACAAGCCGCCGGAAGTGCTGGACGGCAAAGTTGAACGGACTGCGCAGGAAGCGGCGCGACGCAAGTTTTCGCCGGAGTTCATGAACCGGCTGGACAAAGTCGTGGTGTTTCATCCGCTGCGCGCCCGACAACTCGAGCAGATTCTCGAAATCGAATTGGATATGGTCCAGAGACGCCTGCTGGATACCGCGCGGGGACAATTTCTCTTCCGGGTGGCGCCGGCTGCCAAGGCATTCCTGCTGCGCGAGGGCACGGATTTAAAATACGGGGCGCGGCACCTGAAGCGCGCGATCGAGCGGCACATTGTTTATCCGCTGGCCAATCTGCTGGCCACCGAACAGGTGCGCCTGGGCGACATGCTGTGCGTCGACTGGGATGAACGCGAACAGCGGCTCATTTTTGAAAAAGAAGGCGAAGGCGCGGTGTTGCCCGTGGCCGTGCGCACCATTCTTTCCGCGAATGCCCAAGCGGCAGGCGCCACCGGTGGCAAGCCCACCGAAGCGCCATCGTCGGTTGCAGCGCGCGAGTCTCAAGCGCCGGTCGCCTTGCCGCCGCCGGCGCCTTTGCCGGCGCCCGCAAGCCGGCGAAAGAACGATACCTGACCGTCACATTTCCCTAGCCCCTCGCCGAGTCGTCAGGACTGACACTCTCGGGAACTGGTGTATGCGCCCAGCCTGACTTGTGAGTCAGCGTGAGATAGCGGCTAGTCGGCGGCTTTGGCAGGCGCCTTCGGCTTCCAGCGCAGGACAGGTCTGCGCGCCGCACCCACTTCGTCCAGACGGCCCACGCGCGTGGAATGGGGCGCGGTCTTCACCACTTCAGGTTGCGTCGCGGCTTCTTCGGCGATCGAGCGCATGGCGTCGATAAACAGGTCGCACTCTTCTTTCGACTCGGACTCGGTGGGCTCGATCATCAGGGCCCCCGGCACGATCAGCGGAAACGCCGTGGTGTAGGGATGGAACCCGTAATCGATCAGGCGCTTCGCGATATCCATCGTACTCACGCCAAATTTTTTCTGCCGCGCGTCGCTGAAAACTACTTCGTGCATGGAAGGTGAGGAATAGGGCAGGTCGAAGACGTCTTCGAGCTGCTTGCGGATGTAGTTCGCATTCACCACGGCGTCTTCGGTAGCCTGGCGGATGCCGGGGCCATAGGCCAGCGTATACGCCAGCGCGCGCACCAGAACGCCAAAATTTCCGACGAACGCGCGCACGCGTCCAATAGACTTCGGCCTGTGCGTCTCGAGCGCGAACCGGCCGTCCTTTTCCACCAAAACGGGCACGGGAAGAAACGGTTCCAGTTCCTTTTTCACGAGCACTGGTCCGGCGCCCGGCCCGCCGCCGCCGTGCGGCGTGGAAAACGTTTTGTGCAGGTTAAGGTGCATCACATCGACCCCGAAATCGCCGGGGCGGGCGACGCCCGCGAGAGCGTTCATATTGGCGCCATCCATATAAAGCAGGGCGCCACGCGCGTGGAGGAGTTCGGAAACCTCCGCGATGCGGGGCTCGAACGTTCCAAGCGTCGAGGGATTCGTAATCATCAGCGCGGCGACATCCGTGGTGACCAGGGTCTGGAGATGATCGAGATCCATTTGCCCGCGCGCGTCCGAGCGGATGTTTTGCACCTCGTAGCCGGCAATCACCGCGGTGGCGGGATTGGTTCCGTGGGCCGAATCCGGAATCAAGACTTTCTTGCGGGCATTGCCGCGGCTTGCGAGACAAGCGCGAATCAGCAGCAGCCCCGTTAACTCGCCTTGGGCGCCGGCGGCAGGCTGCATGGTGATGGCGTCCATCCCCGTGATTTCGAGCAGGCATTGTTGCAGCGCGGCGAGAATCTTGAAGCAGCCTTGCGAAAGCTCCTGCGGCTGGAACGGGTGCTCGGTGGCGAGGCCCTCGAGCCGCGCAACGAATTCGTTCACGCGCGGGTTGTACTTCATGGTGCACGATCCCAGCGGATACATCCCCAGGTCGATGGCGTAATTCCACGTGGAAAGCCGCGTAAAGTGGCGGAGCACTTCGATCTCGCTGACCTCGGGCATCCCGGCAACGGCGTCGCGAGCGTATTCGGCGCCCAGCACGCGTTCCGCATCCACTGCCGGCACATCCAGCGGCGGCAACTCGATGCCCCGCTTGCCCGGAGCGGATTTCTCGAAGATCAGCCCCTCGTTCTGGCTGGGATGGCGGCGCGCTTTTTTGATCCTGTCGGGCAAGCGATCTCCCCTAAACCGGCGTTGCGAGTATGCGCTTCACGGCGGCAGCGAACCGCTCGATTTCCGCACGCGGCACGGTTTCCGTCACGCACACCACGCCACACTTGGTGAGGTGCGGGTACCATCCGCCCAACGGCAGCGGCCCGATGATTTTTTCCCGGAGCAGCTGCGCGTTGACCATGCGCACCGACCGCGGCAGTCGCACCACGAATTCGTTGAACACCGGCCCCGTGAACGCCCGCGTAACGCCGGGAATTTTCGTAAGTTCCGTGGCGGCAAAATGTGCCTTGGAAAGATTCTGTTCTGCCACCTCGCGCAGCCCTTGCTTGCCCAGCAGGCATAGGTGCACCGTCGCCGCCAGGGCGCACAGCGCCTGATTGGTGCAAATGTTCGAGGTGGCCCGCTCGCGGCGGATATGCTGCTCGCGCGTCGCCAGCGTCAGGCAGAAACCGCGCCGGCCGTGCACGTCGGTGGTCTCTCCGGCAAGGCGTCCCGGCAACTGGCGCACGAATTTCTCGCGAGTGGCGATCACACCGGCGTATGGGCCTCCGTAGCTCGGGGCCATGCCGAAGCTTTGCGCTTCCATAGCCACGATGTCGGCTTCGGCGGGCGGCCGGACGATTCCGAGCGAGACGCCCTCGGCCACCGCCACCACGGCGAGCGCCTCGGCGGCATGCGCGAGCTTCGCGATCCGGGCCACGGGTTCGATCACGCCAAAGAAATTCGGCGATTGCACCACCACCGCGGCGGCAGGGCGCATCCCTTGCGCGGCATCCTGGCCCTCCCCGCCTTCACCCCCGCGCAGCGCCGCGTCGAGCGCTGCCATATCTATTTGGCCGGAGGCCGTAAAGCCAATCGGCTCAATTTTGAGTCCCAAATTATGCGCGTAGGTGGCGAGCACCTGGCGGTATTCCGGATGCACCGATTGCGCCACCAGGAAGCGCCGATGTCCGGTAAGCCGCTCCGCCATGAGCACCGCTTCGGTAGTGGCCGTCGAGCCGTCCCACATGGAGGCGTTCGCCACCTCCTGCCCCGTGAGTTCGCAGATCAGCGTTTGAAATTCGAAGATCGCCTGCAGCGTGCCCTGGCTGATTTCCGCCTGGTACGGCGTGTAAGAGGTCAAAAATTCGCCGCGCTGAATAATCGCGTCAGTGACCACAGAGCGCAGGTGATTGTATACGCCCGCCCCCAGGAAACTCGTATAACCCTGGGAATTCTCCGCGGCGCGATCGCGGAAATATTGGATGAGCTCAGCTTCGGAAAGAGGTCCCGGAATCGCGAGAGGTCCCGTGAGCCGAAATTTCTCCGGAATAGAGTGAAATAAGTCCGCAGCGGAGCGTACCCCAATCGTTTCGAGCATCTCCTGACGCTCGGATGGGCTTTTCGGAAGATAGCGCATCAGGCCGAATGGTCCTTCTCTTTCTCGGCGATATACAGCTTCATATGCGGCTGCGTCCATGAGTTTCGAGACTTCGGCCGGATTCGCCAGTTTTACCTTGATCAGCCACGCCTGCCCGTGCGGGTCTTCGTTGATCCGCTCGGGCGCATCAGCCAATGAAGAATTGACTTCGGCTACCTCGCCCGAAACGGGGGCGTAAATGTCGCTGACCGCTTTCACCGATTCCACGGTGCCGAACGACTTCCCGGCTTCGACCTTTGCGCCCACCTTGGGCAACTCGACAAACACGACGTCGCCCAGTTCATGCTGTGCGTAAGAGGTGATGCCGACAGTGGCCGTATCGCCTTGCACGTGCACCCACTCGTGTTCCTTGGTGTAGCGATAGTCGTTGGGATACATCTTTTCGCTCCTGAATTGCGGAACGCTACTGCGCTGCCGGACCTACTTCGCCCGTTTGTAAAACGGCGTGGGCACAATCACGGCCGGCGCCTGATTGGTGCGAATGCTGATTTGGATCTTCGTTCCGGGCGCGTTCGAATTCGCGGGCACATACGCCATGCCGATATTTTTCTTGAGAAAGGGCGCCGGCGAACCGCTGGTCACCCGCCCCGCCACCTCGTTCGCATCGTGTCCCGCCAGCATCACGGGATAGCCGTCGCGCGCGATCAGCCGGGACTGCATTTCGAAGCCGCCGAGGATGCGCCGGATCCCGCTCTGGCGCTGCGCCACTAGCGCGTCCCGGCCGACAAAATCGCCCTTATCGAGCTTGCAAATCCATCCCAGGTTCGCTTCCCACACGGTGGTGGTGTCGTCGATCTCATGGCCGTAAAGGCACATCCCCGCTTCAAGACGCAGCGTGTTTCTCGCCCCCAGGCCGCACGGAACCAGCCCTTCGGGCCCGCCAGCTTCAAGAAGATCGCTCCAGATTTTCTCGGAATGTTCGGGCGAAAAATAAAGCTCGAACCCGTCTTCGCCCGTATAGCCCGTCCGCGCGATCAAGCAGGGTACGCCATCCACATCGCCGAATAGGAAATGATAATACTTGAGCGCCGCAATCGGCGCACCGGTGAACTGCTCCAGAATGCCGAGCGCCTTCGGTCCCTGGATCGCCAGTTGCGAGTAGCGCGCACCGGCATTTTCCAGTTCCGCGTGGGCGCCAAAAATGTTTTGCTCGTAAATATAATCGAAATCGCCGTCCTGATTGCTCGCGTTCACGCACAGCAGGTAATGGGTGGGCGAAATTCGATGCACGAGCAGGTCGTCGACGAATGTGCCTGCCGCCGTCAGCAGGCCGGAATATTGCGCCTGGCCGTCAACGAGCTTTGCGGCGTTATTCGACGTGACCCGCTGCACCAGGTCCAGCGCGCGCTCTCCGCGCACCTCGATTTCCCCCATGTGGCTCACGTCAAACAGGCCCGCGGCGTGGCGTGTCGCCAGGTGTTCGCTCACCAGGCCCGTATACTCGACGGGCATATCCCACCCGCCAAAATCCACCATTTTGGCGCCCAAGCGGCGGTGCGCGGAATTAAGCGCAGTTTTGCGAAGTTGCGTGGTTGTAGGGGCCGTCACAGGATTGCTCGAAAAAGAGATTTGCTCGAAAAATATGGCGAGTAGCGAACGTAACATGCGCCTGAGAAAAGAGTCAAGAAACCCGGACATTTCTACTTTGCGTTGACAGAAAGCCGGCCTAGCCCGAAGAGCCTAGCCGCCGCACCGCCGCCGCGTTCGATATAGCCGCAGGGGCGCCTGACGGCGTGCCGGTGGGGCAAATGCACGGCAAATCCATCTTGTTGACGCTGGCCGTGTCGCATATATTCGGGAGCGAAATGGAAACAACCGTTTGCGGAATGTGCGACCAGCCGGAAAACCGGTGCAAATGCGACCGTTACTGCTGCATCTGCATGGGACAATTCGGTATCCGGCTGTGCGGCGACGGCCTGTACTATTGCCCGGATTGCCGCGAGGCCTGCCAGGTTAACGTCGTGGAACGTCACGAGCCATGAGCGTGCCCGCGTCCTGCGGCGGTCTCTGGCCGTGGCTGCCTCGAACTGCCAAAACGCGCGCCGCGTTCGTCAATACTCAAGCCGCGCGGCAATAATTCGCAGCGCGTTACGTTTCAACCAGCAAGCCCCTTACATATGCATCGCAAACGTGTTCCGCCGAATCAAGCCCACCACTTGATCGTCGGTAAGCGTTAGATGCACATCCAAACGGTCTCCCGCGGGTGCAATGCGCGCCTGATCGAGCAGCGCTGCGAGTTCGGGGTTGGAATTTGCCACCTGGTAACGCTGGTACATCAATCCCGCCTGCAGGAGGGCGGCAAACGTATTGGCGTCGTCCGGCGTGGCGCAGACGGCCAGAAAATTTGCCTGGACCGAGCTTCCGGCGGTGATCTCGATCGTCAGGGCGCGCAGCTTCGCCACAAGTTGTTGCGCCTGGGGGAACTGCGCCGTTTCCGGCACAAGCTGCTGCATCGCCAGCCGGGCATACGCCGCGCTGAGCACCGCCCAAACCACGCCACTGCCGTTGGCCTGATCGATCAGCGGAGCAAGTTCGGTGTTGTTCGACAGCCCGCGCTCCTCGCCGTAACGCACGGCGATCAGCCGTTCGAGTTCCTTGCGCGGTCCAAATGCCGCTGTGTTTGAATCAATAAAGAAAAAGAAAAGATCTTCCGCGCCCGAGCCGCCGCCAAATGCGTAGAGCGAATAATTCCGCACCTTCACGCTAGCCAGCTTCTGCGCCTTGAAATACGCTTCGGCGGATTCCGGGCGAAACGTCCCCAGAGCGACACCCACCACGTCTTCGCTGGCCGGCGCCGCGTTTTGGGCCGCGCCGTTCGCCGGGGCGGAGGGCACCGTCGCCCAAGCCAGCTCTTCTACTTGAGAATTCGGATCGATGCCCGCCGAAGCGAGAAATCGCTCGAACTGCCGGAAACGCTCGGGTAGCATCTGCTCCTTGAGCTGCGGGAACCAGCTGAGGGCCCGCGCCTGGCGCAAGTCGGCATAGGCAAATTCCCCCGCGTTCTGCGGGAACATACCGATCACTTCCGCGCCCAGCTTGGTCGCATGCGCGACTCCCGGCCAAGCCGGCGCCATCACCAGAACGGCGGCCAGCAATACTTTTCGGTTCATCATTCTAAGGTCTCCCTCAGTGTGGCCTTCGGTAGCAGTGGCCCCGCGCCGGCGCTGTTTCCTTCCACCCGCGCTTCCTCATATGCTTCCTCGTACATAGATGCCCGCAAGGGCTGCATCGTTAGCGCTGCCGCCAGGCGATTCTCGAGCACCTGTTCCGGGGTGAAGTGCTCCAGCCGCAGATTACAGCCGCCTGTCATTTCCAGCGCCTTTGCGGGCGCCAGACCCACAATTTCACTTCCGGCAATATCGCACCCCCGGCGTAGGGCCGCCCGGCGCACCACTTCGAAAACGCGCTGAAGCGGGGTGGTTTCGAAATCGGTTAAATTGATCGAGACTTGCGCCAGGTTTCGCTCCCGGAGCGCCACCCCGATCGCTTTCACCGCCGGCAGGCCCCCATTCGCTGCGCGGATTTCGCGGGCGATCTCCTTGGCGATGGAAACTCCCGCGGCGTCGGCGGCAGCCGTCAGGTTGATGTTGTAAGCAATCAACACTTTTCTCACACCTACCGCCACCGCCCCCGCAGTGGGATGCAGGGCCGGCCCGCCGATATCCGGCGCGCGCTCCGCTTTTCGAGGAGCATCTTCACGCAAGCCTTCAAACTGGCCCCGCCGGATATTCTCAAGACGCACGCGCTCGGGACGCAGGGCCGCGGCTTCGTAGAAATAGACCGGAATCGCAAAGCGGCTCCAAATTTCCCGGCCGGCTCGGTGAGCCAGATCCGTGCACTCCTCGAGCGTAATGCCGGCAATCGGCACGAAGGGCAGCACGTCGGTCGCTCCGATGCGCGGGTGCACCCCCGCATGCCGGGTTAAATCGATGAGCGTGGCCGCAGCGCCCACCCCGCGAAGGGCCGCTTCCAGGACGGCCTCGGGTTCGCCCGCAAGAGTAATCACGGACCGATTGTGGTCGCGATCCGAGTGCCGGTCGAGCACCGCGCAGCCGGGGATTGCGCTCATCGCCTCAGTCAGTGCGTCAATCACCCCCAGGGCGCGGCCCTCGGAGAAATTCGGCACGCATTCGATGAGGCGTTTCATCACCCGTGGACGGGAAAACCAGGCATCCTCACGCAGCTTAGAAATGCTTCTCCGCATCCATGCCAGCCGCGGGATTTACCTCCTCATGTTACGAAATCCCGCAGCGCGCGGCCACCAGGAACCAATCAGGCTCGGCGTAAGCGCTACTCCGCTTTCCTGTGCCGGCGGTTACGACGGCCGATATTCGTGCTAGGGCATCACTATCCGGACAAGGCGCTCGCGCAGCAGCTCAGCAGCAGCGGCATTATCCACGGAACGGTGCGGCGCGATCGGTGGAATGGCGCGGGATTCCGTCGTGCGCCATTCGCGCTCCACGCGCCCGGAAGTTTCGCGCGTTCCATCGGCCACCATCGTCCGCCAGATGCGACAGTTGCGGTCATCACCTTTTTCGCGGCCCCTGTTAATCGAGATAATAGAGTTCATAGAGATAGAGATCCAGGCAGAGCTGCCTTCGCTTTCGAGCACGGTACCCATAAAGGTGACGGCCCCGGCACCGGCGTAGGAGGTGTGGGAATTGGTGTCGGAAATGGCCGATTCGCGGCCTGGCAGCGAACCGGACTCGTCGGTGGCCCTCAAATGCGAATTCTCGCAGGCGCACGGGGCATCGTTCTCTCCTATCACGACAGAAGCCTGGAACTCGCCTTCTGCGACTAAATCATTGACCGCGGACATGAATTCACCCAGCTTCGCGAATTCCAACCGGCACGCCCGCGCCGGCAATCCTTGAAAGCGCACATGTTTCTTCACCAGCGGGAGCCAGCGTTGCAAATCGGCATCGTCCGGGCAAATTTCCAGCAGCAGGCGGTCGGCACGCGCGATGTCCGCAGGCGCCCCGGAAAGCGCCACGTACGTTATCGCCACCCGTTCATCCGGTATCAAACTTGGTCCATCCGGGATCAAGTCTGGCCCGCTTTCTGCCGATGCCACTCCGGAAATGTCGAAGGCTTCGCGAAAGCCGCGGCCGTCATTCCGGAAACGGTGCGCCAGCGCGCGAAGCTCGTCCCCGCAATTGTGCACGAGCGCTCCCAGCCGCTGCAATTCGAGCAGGCCGCGCACATGCTCCGCGATGGAGTCGAGCGCTTGCTCGCGATAGGCATCCGCATCGCGCTGCAGCAAATCGGCAGCTTCCGCAACCGTGAAATTCTGCGGGATATATGCAAGCGTATCGCTTGCCGCCGAGACATTCCTGCCGCCTGCGGCCGCATTCATCATCCCCACCGTATTCATAACCACGTCGGGCAGCACGCCGCGCCGCGCCAGTTCCGGAAGGATGGTCGCGCAGTTTCCGATCAGGCCCACCGAGGTCCCCATACGCCGGCGCACCGCGTTCTTTAATATCCGCAGGGCCTCGTCCAAATCGTTCACCATCAGGTCGCAATAGCCTGTTTTCACTCGACGCTTGATGCGCTCCGCGTCCGCGTCAATGCCTAACACCGCCGCTCCCTGCAACGCCGCTGCGAGCGGTTGCGCGCCTCCCCGCGCGCCCAGTCCGCATACAGCTACCAGGCGGCCGGCCAGGCTTCCGCCGAAATGCCGTAGCGCCAGGGAGGCCAGCAGGTCGAAAGCATTCTGCAAAGAGCTTTGCGTCCCCACGTACGTCCAGCTGCCGGCTGTGAAGGGCTCGCCGCGGGAAACATTCCCCCGGGAAACATTTGAAGGATGCGTTCCCATCTCGGAAGCTAACTGCCAGCCTGGAAACGCGTTAGCCAGTACCACGCGCGGCGCCTCCGGCCGCGTGCGGAAAACCGCCACCGGCCGGCCGAAGTGCACCAGCAGCGTCTGGTCGTTTTCGAGTTCGCGCAAACACGCGGCGATGGCCCGAAAGCATTCCCAGCTATGGGCAGCCCGCGAGTTGCTTCCTTGGAAAAGGAGTTCTCCGGGGTGCTCGGCGACTTCGGGATCGAGACTATTCATCAGCATGCGCAGGGCAGCTTCTTGAGCCCAGCCCTGGCACGATAGCGTCGAGCCACGTGGAGCGCGAATCCGCTCGTTGGGATTGGCTCCCTTCATCGCGGGCGATCCTCCCGGGCTCATCTTAGCGCAGCCGCCCAGCACCGGTCATGTGACGGTCATCTGCGCGCGCCGCGCCGTACCCACGAGCGCGCCGCCATTGCCTCCGCCACTTTCGTGCTGTAGATTCGACTCCGGCACTTTGACGCGCCCACACCGACGGGCTACCCATGGAATATTCCACACTGCCGCGGCGTTTACTCGACGCCGTGGATCGCTATCACTCGCCGAGCGCACAGATGTACAAAGCGGGCGGCCGGTGGGAAAGTATACCCTCCGAGGAGATGCTTCGCCGCATCGCTGGGCTTGCGAAGGCGATGGCCGACATAGGTGTCCGAGAAGGCGACCGCGTCGCGATTTTCGCGCCCAATTGCCCGGAGTGGCACATCGCCGACTTCGCCGCGTCCGGGCTGGGTGGGGTAGTGGTCCCCATTTATTTTCGCGAATCGCCGGAGCGCATCGAATACATTCTCGGCCATGCCGGGGCCAAAATCCTCTTCGTCGCCGGCGACGAGCAAGCCACTCGCCTGGCCGCGCTGCAAGATAGGATGCCCAGCGTCGAGCGCGTCATCGTCTGCGCTGCAGGCCAGTCCGGTCAAGACGAGCCGGCCGGCGCCTTGCGCTATGAAACCCTTATTGCGGCGGCAACTCAGGGCGATATCGCCGCCTACCGGCAGCGGGCTGCACGTGTACGCCCGGATCAGCTCGCCTCGATCATCTACACCTCCGGCACGACCGGCGAACCCAAGGGCGTAATGCTTTCACACGCCAACCTGGTTTCCAATGAAATGGGGTCCTTCGAAGGGTTCTCCTGCGGGCCCGCGGACGTGGCTGTGTCGTTTCTGCCGCTCGCCCATGTTTACGAGCGCGTTACCGACTACGGATTTCTGTTCCGCGGCGTCTCCCTGGCTTACGTTGCGCGCCCCGAAGACGTATCTGCGGCCCTGGTGGAGGTGCGCCCCACCATCGTGGCGGCGGTTCCTCGATTTTTCGAAAAGCTGTATGCCACCGTTCTCGAGCGCGGCTCGCACACCACCGGCTTGCGCCGGCGGTTGTTTGATTGGGCCATCAGCGTCGCCCGCCAGTCAGTTCCTTGGCGCGCCTACGGCCATCCACCATCGCCCATTCTTCGTCTGCAGTGGAGGATTGCCGATCGGCTCGTCTATCGCAAGTTTCGCGCGGGCGTAGGCGGACGCCTGCGCGTCTTCATCTCCGGCGGCGCCCCGCTTTCCACCCCACTGGCGGAGTTTTTCATGGCTGTGGGCCTGGAAATTGCCCAGGGCTACGGCCTCACCGAGACTTCGCCCGTGGTCACCTTCAATATGAACCGCCCCAATCGCATCGGCACCGTTGGGCGCCCGATTCGCGGCGTCGAGGTGCGTATCGCCGATGATGGCGAAATTTTCGTGCGCGGAAACTGCGTGATGATGGGCTATTACCGCAAACCGGAAGAGACTCGCGCGGTGATCTCTCCGGACGGATGGTTCGCCACCGGCGATATCGGCCGCCTCGATAGCGACGGCTACTTGATCGTTACCGACCGCAAAAAGGAGCTCCTCAAGACCGCGGGAGGCAAGCTGGTGGCGCCCGCGCCAATCGAAAACGCGCTGAAAACCAGCCCTTATATCCTGAATGCTGCGGTGGTCGGCGACAAGCGCCGTTTCATCGCCGCCCTGATCGTGCCCAACTTCACCAGCGTCGAGGCTCGCGCGCGCGAGAACGGCGTCACCTTTGCCTCGCCAGCCGAACTCGCCGCCCACCCGTGGGTCCACGAACTGCTCGCCGCTGAAATCGCGCGCCTCACCGCAAATCTCGCCCAGTACGAAACCATCAAGCGCTTCGCCCTGCTCGACCACGACTTCACTTTCGACGGCGGCGAACTCACCTACACGTTGAAGCTCAAGCGTCGCGTAATCGAGCAGCGCTACGCCGAAATTATCGCGCGCCTTTACGCCGACCCGGCCTCCGAAGTCGCGCCGGCCGCGCCCCTTAGTCCCGGCCTTTGGCCCCGGCGTTGAAAAACGCATCGAAAAAACTGATAAAGTGTAGACGATAAAGTGTGGACGTGGAGAAGAGCAGATGACCAACGACTCGCTTCTCATCGCCGGCCGCCCCTTTCCTTCGCGGCTGATCGTGGGCACCGGCAAATACCGCAGTTTTCATGAAATGCAGCGCGCCCATGAAGCCTCCGGAGCCGCCATGATTACCGTCGCCGTGCGGCGCGTCAATCTCACCGATCGCAGTAAAGAGTCGCTCCTCGATTACATCGACCGCGACAAGTACTTTCTGCTGCCCAACACCGCCGGGTGCTATACCGCCGATGAAGCCATCCGCACGGCGCGCCTGGGCCGCGAAGTCGGCCTCTCCAACTGGGTGAAGCTCGAAGTCATCGGCGATCAGCAGACGCTTTTTCCCGATACCTCCGAACTTCTGCGCGCCACCGAACAGTTGGTTAAGGAGGGCTTCGTGGTGCTGCCGTATACCAACGACGATCTGGTGGTTGCGCGCCGCCTGGTGGATGCCGGCGCGGCGGCGGTGATGCCGCTCGGCGCGCCCATCGGCTCCGGCATGGGCATTCAGAATCGCGCCTCGCTGCGCATCCTCCGCGAGCGCATCACCGAGGTCCCTCTGATCGTAGACGCCGGCGTAGGCACCGCCTCCGACGCGGCTCTGGCCATGGAATTAGGCGCCGACGGCGTGCTGATGAATACGGCCATCGCCGAGGCCCAGGATGCCGTCTTGATGGCCACGGCCATGAACCATGCCGTCGCGGCCGGCCGCGAGGCGTTTCTCGCCGGACGCATGCCCATGAAGCTCTACGCCAGCGCCTCGAGCCCCCTGGCCGGCGTAGTGCGGCTAAGAAAGTGCGCTAAGAACGTGCGGTAGGTGCGCGAATAATAACGTGCGCTAATAACATGCGTTAAGGACAACCAAACAACGCCACGCCGCAACCGGTCCCTCTACAACGTGCGAAACAGCAGGTGCCACGTCGTATCCACCAGCGCATGCACTACCGCCGCCGGGAAAATCGAACCCGTCTTCCGCCACGTAAATCCATAAAACAATCCCGCGATCGTGGCTACGAGGACATATCGCCAGTTGGGAACGATGGGATGAAAAATGTGCGCAAGGCCGAATACGATCGACGCCACTACCCACCCTGCGTTTTCACTGCGCAGCGTCTTACCAAGCAAATTTTGCAACACGCCCCGAAATAAAAACTCCTCCGGCCAGGCCGTGAACGCCAGTATTCCCAGAAAAGCGAGTGGCAGCATGCTCCAGTGCGCGGCGCCGGGATCGAATCGCAAGAAATGAATGGCGCTACCCACAGGCACATCGATCGCCACGATGATCGCAAAGCTCAGAGTGACAGATCCAATCCACGCGAGCGGCCACCCGATGGAATAGCCTATGCCCTCCATCCGCCGAACGAATAAAAACGCTGCCAGGGCCACATTGATGGCGAAAAGCGGCGGCAAAATGTAGCTGTGCTCGGGAAAAGGGAAGAGGTAATGCAGCCACCCGTACCCCGCGTAAAGGCCCACCATCGCGGCATAGTCCTGCCACGCGCCGGTTTTTTTTCCGTGAGCGGAAGCCGCCAGAGCGACCGGCGCCAGAGCATACGCCGCGGCGCTCCCGAAACGCCCCCAGGTAAATGTTGCTGTGCCCGCCGCGTAGATCGCATACGCGCACAGCGGCCACAGCGCGACCAGCACGCCTCCCTGCGGCCCTGAAGCACGCGTCAATCTCTCGCAAATGGCGGGAGACGCGAGCCAGACCTCGCCCGCCAGCAGAATCCCGAGCGCGGCAAGCATCGCCCCATACGCTCGTGGCCCGTGCCCCGTCAGCCGGCCGTAAAACGCTGCGCACCCGCACAGCGCGACCCAGATTCCTACCGCCGCACCAGGTCGAAGCATTCGTTGCTGCAATGTGCCGCGTGACATGGCGGGGTAGTGTACCTGACCGCCCCCCGTCGGGATATCGTGCCGTCACGCAGGCGCAACGCTTGCCGCGGTAAGTGGCCTGTCGCGGCGATTTAGCGGGATGAACGTTTCTGGCGAGAGTTTTTGCCTAGCGCGCAGAAAGCTACCGCCGCGAGGCTGGCGGCGCTGCCGGGGAGCCTGGAGCGGCCGGCGGCAGCTTGAAAATAATTTCGCCCGGGCGGGCCATGCCCATATCGCGCGCGAGCCGCTCGATTGCTCGCGGATCGGTCTGGAGCGATTTCACTTGCCCGGCCAGCGCCCCGTTTTCCTGATTGAGGCGCGCGATATCCGCTCGAAGCTGCTCCATTTCCTTTTGCGTCCGGCGCATGGCCAGAAATCCGTGCGCGCCGAAAACGTCGTGGATGGCCAGCGCCAGCAGCGCCACTCCCAGAATTTCGCCCGCGTGCCGGCTCCAAAACGATCTCCGCTGCGTCCTCTCGTTCACGATTTTGCTCCTTCTGCCGCGGCGTTGAACACCCAGGCGCGCGCGTCCTCGGCCAGGCGTTTCGATTCCTCGAGGGAACCTGCTTCGCTGTAAATCCGCAGCAGCGGCTCGGTTCCCGACAGCCGCAGCAGGATCCACGCGTCGTCGTCGAACACGATCTTCAACCCGTCCGTGCGATCGGTGCTCGCCACCGGCCGCCCTAGAAAGGTTGCATACTCCTCATCCAGCCGCGCCACCGCGCTCGCCTTCACATCCTCCGGCAGCTCGAGGTTGGTGCGCACCGGCCAGTATTCGCGTCCCACGCGCCGAAACAGGTCGCGCAATTGCTCCCCGACGGGAGCTTGCCGCGCCGCCATCATTTCAGCCACCAATAAGCACGCCAGGATGCCGTCTTTTTCCGGCACGTGGCCAAAAATCGAAAGTCCCGCGCTTTCTTCCCCGCCCAGCGCAATTCTCCCTTCCAGGATGAGCTGGCCGATATACTTGAATCCGACCGGCGTCTGGTGCACCTGCTGGCCCGCCTTTTTTGCGACCGCGTCGATCAAATGCGTGGTGGCCACGCTGCGGCCCGCGTCGAGTTTCCACCCGCGGCTTTCGAGCAGGTAATCATAGAGCAGGCCCAGAATGTGGTTGGGCGAAATCCAGTTTCCTGCGCCGTCCACGATGCCGAATCGGTCGGCGTCCCCATCGGTCGCCAGGCCGATCTGCGCTTTTTGCTCCGCCATCGCCGCGGCCAGTGGAGCCAGGTTGCTTTTCGAGACGTCGGGTCCGCTGCCATCGAAGAGCACGTCGCGATTGGCGCGTATCGTGTGTGCGGGAATCAAGTGGTCGGCGAGTGCTCGATCCAGATACCCGGCGCCGCACCCGTGGAGCGCGTCATAAACGATGCCCAGAACCATGCCCAGATCAGCTTTTCCAGCCGGGCGGGCCGCCGCGTCAAAGATGGTGTCAAAGCGAATCAATTCCCCCAGGCGCTCGAGATATGCCGGCGCCGGATCGATCGGTTCAAAATCATGACCTTCCTGTGGCCAGGGAAATGCCGATCCGGAGGGTGGCTCGGCCGCCCCCAGTGCCGTGGCACGCCCTTCAATATCTCGCGTGATTTCCGCCAGCGCCGGTGCGCCATCGGGCCCGGAAAATTTCAGCCCGTGATAGTCGAAAGGGTTGTGGCTCGCCGTGAAATTGATGGCCCCATCTACTTTGCGCCTGCGAATCTCGTAGGCCACCGTCGGCGTCGGCGTCGCTTCGCTGCAAACCAGCGGGTGTACTCCGTGCGCGGTTAGAACGATGGCCGCCGTGCGCGCGAATTCTTCGGAGAAAAATCGCCGGTCTCGTGCCACCAGCAATGTCGGCTTCGGATTCAGGCTCAAGACGTGCTGCGCGATCGCCGCCACGGCCAGACGCACGTTAGCAAAGGTGAAATCTTCCGCAATGATGGCTCGCCATCCCGATGTGCCAAACTTTATGGGCGAGTTACTTTCCGCGTTACTCGAAGCCGTTTTGGGTGCCGCAGCGTCCATGAACTGTGATCGGGCTGGTATTGTAGCGTGACGCGCTGACGCACTCCAGCAGGATGAACGCATTTGTTCAAACCGTTGGCGCCCCGGAGTAACGTCCGCCCACGGCCGTGAAACGGCCTGATTGTAAATTCACCGGGCGCGCGAGGAGGAAAACATGGCTACGCAGGGGCGCAAGCAAAGGCGGCGCGGCATACCAATGAACCCCGGCGCATACGTCGTGGTGCTGGTTACCTGCGGATCGCGCCCCGAAGCTGCGCACATCGCCCGCAGCGTCGTCACTAAACGCCTCGCGGCCTGCGTCAATATTATCGACGCCCCCGTGCGCTCCATTTATCGCTGGAAAGGAAAGGTCGAGCAGGCTCGCGAGTTCCTCTTAGTGATCAAAAGCTCTCGCGCCCGCCTCGCGCCGCTGCGAACCCAAATCGAGCGGCTCCACAGCTACCAGACACCGGAATTCATTGTCTTGCCCATCCTCGCCGCAGCGCCGCAGTATCTGGCCTGGCTGGCGGAGTGTCTTCGTTCGTCCTAGAGCCGCTAAACCTTTTCCAAAGCGGCGTCCAGATCGAAGATCAGATCCTCGGCGTCTTCGATGCCCACCGAAATCCGCACCAGCCCGTCGGTAATGCCGTTCTTCGCGCGCACTTCGGCGGGCATCGAGGCGTGCGTCATCGTCGCTGGATGCGAGATCAGCGTTTCCACTCCGCCCAGGCTTTCCGCCAGCGAGCAGAGTTTCACGTTGTTGAGCAGGCGCCGCGCCGCTTCCAGCGTATCCAGGTCGAAGGAGATCATGGCGCCAAATCCCCGCTGCTGCTTTCGCGCGAGGTCGTGCTGCGGGTGCGACGGTAGTCCCGGGTATAGAACGCGCATCACTTTAGGATGGTCTTCGAGGTACCGCGCTACCGCCATCCCGTTGGCATCGTGCTGTTTCATCCGCACCGCGAGCGTCTTGATGCCTCGCGAGACCAAAAAACAATCCATGGGCGCCAGGCCGGCGCCGGTCGAGCGTTGCAAAAAGTAGATTTTTTCCGCATCCGCCGGCCGCGTCAGCACCAGCGCGCCCCCAGTGCAGTCGCTGTGGCCGTTCAGATACTTGGTCATCGAATGCACCGCGATATGCGCGCCAAGTGCAATGGGCTGTTGCAGATAGGGACTCAGGAAGGTGTTGTCCACCGCCACCGTCATTTTTTTTTCCTTGGCGATTCTGGCGATCGCCGCGATGTCGGTGATGATCATCGTCGGGTTCGTGGGCGTCTCCACGTAAATCATCTTGGTGTTCGGGCGCAAAGCCTGGCGCACCGCGTCCAAATTGGAGGTGTCCACGTAGCTGAACTCCAGTCCAAAATGCGTCAGAAGTTGCGTCGTCAGCCGGTAAACTCCGCCATACACCGCCGCGGAAATAATGGCATGATCACCGGGCCGCAGCAGCCGAAACAACGCATCAATGGCCGCCATGCCAGTTGTGAATACGTATGCCGTCTGGCCGCCCTCCAGGCGCGCCACGCAACGCTCCAGGGCCCGCCGGTTGGGGTGTGCCGTGCGTGCGTAGTCGTAGCCTTTGTCCTTTCCCAGTGCTTCCTGGATATAAGTCGACGTTTGATAAATTGGCGCGACAATGGCCCCGGTGGCCGGTTCCGGCTCTTGTCCTACGTGAATTGCGTCGGTGGCGAATCCCATCTGAGGCCTCCTCCACTCGCAGGCCTGGCTAAGCCCCCAGCACACCGGTTTCGAGTTGCACAATCTGTTTCGCAGGAGTATGAGTGGGGTGCGCCCGCGACCGCTCGACTGACTTGTGTTTTAAACCGGGGATCGAAATTAGCCTAGGAAGGGAAGCGAGTCAATCGGCGCATCACCATTCGGCCCGTAACTGCCAAAGAGTGGGCGCAAACGCGGGAAACTTTGGCGTCCAGGTTCAGTTCCGGCGCATCAAAAAAACTAGGGTCAAGAAACTCGGTCAATCAAGACACTAGGTCCGGTCTTGGATGAAAGAAAGGTTCTGACGGAATCTTTACCGCGTTATGGGTCTCAGTATGAACAAGCTTTTCCCGGATCCATTCAGCCACCACCGCCGTTTACGGCTTCCTCTTGGACTCGCCGCAGCGCTCCTCGCGTATGCTTTTGGCTTCGGCGCGCTCAACGCCGCCACTCCCAAGCTGTCTGCGCCTCCTGATAAAAAGCCCGCGCAATCGCGCGTCCGTATCGAGTTGACCGGGGGAGCCGACAATAGGCCCATAGCCGAGGCCAGCGTTTACCTGAAGTTCTCGAAGGACGCCAAATCTGAAAAGGGCAAGCTCATCGAGTTGAACATCAAGACCAACCTCGAGGGAATCGCGCAATCTCCGGAAATCCCTCAAGGCAAAATCCTCATTCAAATCGTCGCGGACGGCTGGAAGACCTACGGGGAATGGCACGACGTCGCCCAGGATGAGCAGACCATCCCCATACATCTCGATCGCCCGACCAGTAAATGGTATTAATTTGAATCGGCTCGAGAAAGGGTCGAACCGCGACGTCTTCGAAGCTACCCGTATCCCCAGCGCCCGCAAGATTTGGTTCCCAGGCGAAACCGATTTCGATCTCAGCACGTCAGCATTGCTGGTGGCGCTTAAGCGTTCCAAAACGATTCCAATTGTGCTTGCCTCTGCGGCCGTGTTGGCGCCCCTGTTCTGGCAGCCTTTGATTCACGCCGGCGATCTTCCCAGCCATGTTTACAACGCTTGGCTTACTATCCTTATCCAGCAGGGACACGCACCTGGTTTATGGTTAGCTCACTTGCGGACCAACGTGGCCTTCGATATAGCTCTAGTTTGGCTGTTGGGCAGATTCCCCGTCGGAATCGCCGAGAGGATTGCACTTTCAGCCGTTGTATTAGTGTTCTTCTGGGGTGCTTTCAGCTTCGTGTCTGTTGTAAGTGGAAGGCGGCCGTGGTTCGCCGTGCCCCTGCTGGGAATGCTGGCATATGGTTGGGTGTTTCAGATAGGTTTTCTAAATTTCTATTTATCGACTGGGCTTTCGCTTTTTCTCCTGGCAATCGTGTGGAGAGGCCATCTCTGGCTCTGGACCCCTATCATGGCCTTTCCATTGCTGGTATTGGCGTGGTTGGCGCATCCCATCCCTGTCCTATGGCTGCTTGGTGTCGCGGCCTATGTCTTATTGGCTCGTCAACTTTCCCCGAAATTGCAGCTTTTCCTGCTTCTGGCTGCGCTGGGCGTGTTGGTTCTTCTGCGGCAGTTTTTATTCACCCATTACAAGGTCTTTTGGCTTTGGAGGCAGCTTCTTTTTATTACCGGCGCCGATCAGGTATGGGTATTCGGTCGGGAGTATCTCCTCCTCGCGCTGCTCCTCGTACTGTTGGGGGCTACCGTGCTTTTACACCAGAGCGGCGCCTGGATCCCAGGTGTGCCGGGCATCGCCGCACAAATTTATCTGCTTACTGCCGCGAGCATTTTTCTCCTGCCGGAGGGAGTTCTCCTCCCCCACGAGCCGCAACCGGGCATCACCTTCATTGGCGATCGCATGTCTTTATTTTCTGCCGTTCTCGCATGTGCTGTAATCGGAGCCGCGAAACCTCAGAGGTGGCATAAAGTGGGTTTCGCCTTAGTGGCCGCGCTCTATTTCTGCTTTTTGTGCGTCGATGCGTATGCTATAGGCACAATCGAGAACCGGCTCGAAAATTTGGTCAGCAGCCTGCCTCCAGGCCATCGGGTAATTGCTCTGCCGCCCCTCACATTAACCCACGACTACACGCAGGAGCATGTTACGGGAAGAATTGACAACACGATGCAGGAATGGATGGGCCGGCTGCCGTTCTTGTGGCGGCTGAGGTTTTATTCGCTCGAAGGCTCGCGTATTGGGCTGGACCACATGGTGGATCGAGTTTGTGTTGGCCGCTGCTTTAGCTATTTTGATTACGAGCCCATGACCGAAGTATTCCGGGTGCGCGCGCTTCCGGGCAATCCCATCGCTTTGATGGCCGCTGACTCGGCTGCCATGCAAAATGGGACTTACATCGTCAAACAGGCGGATCTCCCGCTCGATCAGATCTACTACTGTGGCCCGCGCTCCACCGACATCTGCATCCGTTCGTTGCACCAAGGCGAACTTAACGCACCTCCCCGATATAGCCAGTAAAATGAATACGACGGCCGGGCCCTCCTTGAAGCGATGCGGATTTTCCTCAATCGTCAGGATACTTTCTACCCGGAATCGGCAAAATATTTACCATGGCGATACCTGCCCGGGCGAGTGGATGAAGAAGTGCATGCCGACTCACGAACTTCTACTGACCGCCTCACGAATTTCTACTGAAATGATAGCCGATCTGTTTTGGCACTCATGAGGGGCGCGAGAATAGTCGTGATCGTTCAACGTTAAGTGGCGACGGGGTTTCGGATTCGCATTCCCCAATTCTTAATTTCCTATTTTGATTTGCGGGAAATGCCTTGGCGATTCCCCCGTCCGCACTGCACCATGATGGTGCAAACCGTGCAAGCCTATCCAAGCGCGTGCCGTTACGCCCGTGAAGGCATCTTTTTCCACAAGCTTTTCAACACATGTGTTGAAAAATTCACGCGATGTTCACAAACCATGGAAACCCAGCTTCTTTGCAAATCGCCCCCTCCGTTCCGAAGAATTCCTCATCTGGAATCAATCGCATACGGCGATTTTTTGACGTCAACCCGCCCCGATGCTAAAGTTCCCCTCCTGTGCGAGCACTCCAACCGGTCGGCACGAGCGAATTTCCCAGCCCAGTCGCTGCCGAACTAGTATGAATCCACCCTGCATCGCTCCGCCCGGCCCGGTCCACGCTCCCCGCAAAGAAAGTGTGCAGCCGAAATTTATTTTTGCGCGGATGATTTGGAGCAACCTCGGGGTTCATCCCGTGCGCTCCGCGCTCAGTGCCGTGGCCATTGGCCTGCAAGTCTTCCTGATTCTTTTGATTGTCGGGCTTACTTCGGGTGCCCTTAATGATTGGGGCGCGCGCGTCGAGGGTGTCGGTGCCGATCTAATGGTGCAATCGCCCAATTCATCGGTTTTTTTCTTCTTTACCAGCGCCGTCATGCCGCAATCGCTCGTCGCCAGAATCGAGCGTCTTCCCGGCGTCGACGAAGTCTCGCCGGTAATCATCGTGGTGGACACGCGTACCTTTGGCGTCGTCTACGGAATTGATTACGCCAGATTTAACGGCTTAAGCCACGGCTTTACCTTCCTCGCCGGCGGCGCCTTTTCCGGGCCCAACGATGCCATTGCCGATGACTTGGCCGCGCATGCACGCAAGCTCAAGGTCGGCGACTCCGTGTCCCTCATGAACCGCAAGTTCAACATTTCAGGCATTGTCGTCCACGGCAAAGGTGCCCGCTTCTTCGTGCCCCTGGCCACCGCGCAAGACATCGCCGGCGCTCAGGACCGCGTTTCCATGATTTACGTTCGCTCCACCGGAGATACCGAGGCGGTTCGCGCCGAAATTGTCAAACTCCTGCCCGATTACCGCGTCCGCTCGATGACCGAATACATGTCCCTGATGACCTCGAGCAGCCTTCCCGAGCTCAAACCCTTCATTCGCTGCTTTGTCGGCTTGGGAGTCGCCATCAGTTTCTTGGTGATCCTGCTGACCATGTACACCATGGTGCTCGAGCGCCGCCGCGAGATTGGCATTTTGAAGGCTCTCGGCTCCTCGCGGCTCGAAATTTGCCGCCTCATCCTGTTGGAAGCGCTGGCGATGGTATTGCTCGGCATCATCTTCGGCTTGGCCGGAACCTACGGCACTACCGCGCTGCTTCATCACACTTCGCCCACTCTGCAGATTCAAATTCCTTCAGGCTGGATCGTGTGGTCGATCCTCGTAGCTCTCGCCGGCGCCTTCGCAGGAGCGATGTATCCAGCCCTGCGCGCCGCCCGGAGCGATCCCGTCGACGCCTTGGCTTATGAATAAATCTCAACAGCCTGCCTGCTGGGCAGATGAATCTTGATAATCCGCGGTCTTCCTCTGCGGCCATCCCACGATGATTGAAAACGGCAAGGGCATCTTGCTGCGCCGCGGCTGGCAGAAAACCGCCATGAAGGATGAGATCTACTTCGTCCCCTCGCGAGACACGCCTTTAATTGATGAACACTGACGGTTGCGGGCTCTACTTGTAGCCGCGTAATATTTCGACGCTATTCCCGCCGCAGCTTCATATATATCGCGCCCAGCGGAGGCACTCGCAGCATCAGCGACTGCGCCTGCCCCATCCACGGTATCGGCTCGGTAGCCACATTCCCCCAGTTACCCACGTCGTTTCCGCCATACGCTTGCGCATCGCTGTTGAACACTTCGTGGTACTGCCCCGCAGCCGGCACGCCCACGCGATAATTCTCCCGCACCGCCGGAGTGAAGCTCGCCACCACCAGCACCGCGTCCTGCTCCTGCCGCGCCCGCCGCACAAACGACAGCACGCCCGCGCCCGCGTCGTTGCAATCCATCCACTGGAACCCGTGCCAGTCGAAGTCCACCTCGTGCAGCGCCGCCTCGCGCCGGTAGAGCGCATTTAAATCCGTCATCAACCGTTGCAGCCCGCGATGCTCCGGATATTCCAGCAGCTCCCATTCGATCTCCCCGTCGTGGTTCCACTCCCCGCGCTGCCCGATCTCGCCGCCCATGAACCCCAGCTTTTTTCCCGGATGCGCGTACATGTACGCGTACAGCAGCCGCAAGTTCGCGAATTGCTGCCACAAATCTCCCGGCATCTTGTTCAGCAGCGAGCCTTTTCCGTGCACCACTTCATCGTGCGACAGCGGCAGCACGAAATTTTCGTTGAACGCATACAGCATCGAAAACGTCAACTCCCCATGATGATATTTGCGGTACACAGGATCGAGCGCAAAATACTTCAGCGTATCGTTCATCCATCCCATGTTCCATTTCAGGTGGAACCCCAAGCCGCCCGCCGCCACCGGCCGCGACACCGCCGGCCAGGAAGTCGACTCCTCCGCGATCATCAACACGTCGGGCCGCCGCGCCCGCACGGTTTCATTCAAATGTTTCAGAAACTCGATTGCCTGCAGATTTTCCCGCCCCCCAAACTCATTGGCCACCCACTCCCCGGCCTTCCGCGAATAATCCAGGTACAGCATCGAAGCCACCGCGTCCACCCGCAGCCCGTCCACGTGGTACGCGTCAAACCAGAACAGCGCATTCGAGATCAGAAAATTCCGCACCTCGGCGCGCCCGTAATTGAACACCAGCGTGCCCCAGTCGGGATGCCGCCCCTGCCGCGGATCGGCATGTTCGTACAAATGCGTCCCGTCAAATTCCGCGAGCCCATGCGCGTCGGCAGGGAAGTGCGCCGGCGTCCAGTCCAGAATCACTGCCAATCCCTCCTGGTGGCAGCGATCGACGAAATATTTGAAGTCATCCGGCGCCCCGTACCGCCGTGTCGCCGCGTAATACCCCACCGTCTGGTATCCCCACGACCCATCGAACGGATGCTCCATCACCGGCATCAATTCCAAATGCGTGTAGCCCAGCTCTTTCGCATACGGAATCAATTGCTCGGCCAGCTCGCGATACGTCAGCCAGCGATAACCCTCGGCCACCACGCGCCGCCACGATCCCAGGTGCACTTCGTAAACCGACATCGGCTGCACCGCCCAGTCGCGCCCCGCGCGCAGCCGCATCCACTCCTGATCGCCCCAGTCATAAGTATTCAGCTCCGCCACCACCGACCCCGACTTCGGCCGCAGCTCCGACTCAAACGCGTACGGATCCGCCTTCAAAAACGGCAGCGCCCCCAACCGCGACCGGATTTCATATTTGTAAGTGACTCCGCTCCCGACGCCCGGCAAAAAAATCTCCCAAACCCCCGACCCTCCGCACGACCGCATCGGATGCACCCGCCCATCCCACGAATCGAAGTCGCCGACGATGCTGACGCGCCGCGCATTCGGCGCCCACACCGCAAAATGCACTCCGCGCACGCCTTCCACTTCGCGCACATGCGCTCCCAATTTCAGGTAACTCTGGTAATGCGTCCCCTCCCCCAGCAAATAAAGATCAAACGGAGTCAGCACCGGCCCAAAAGCATAAGGGTCGTATGTTTCCGTGAAGCTCCCATCGTGCCACCGCATCCGCAGCCGATAACTTGAGGGGCCGGGCGAATTCAACGCCAGAGCATTTTCTGATTCCAACACCACCTCGAAAATCCCCTCCGCATGCACCCGCGCCGCAAGAATCGCCTCACTTCCGATCAGGACCTCCACCGCCGCCGCATGCGGTTCCAGCACGCGTATGACCAGCCGCCGCATCCCATCGCGTTCCTCGAAATGCGGCCCCAGCACCCGAAACGGATCGCTATTCTCCGCCCGCAGCAGCAGCCCCAGATCGCGCTCGAGCGCCTCCTGCTCGGTGAGCGGGACGGCAGGCACCGCCGTTTCCAGTTCCACGGCCGGCGGATTGTCGCCCAATCGCTCAGTTTCCTCAGGCGGAGCTAAAGGTTTCTTCTCGTCTTCCATCATCCGCGCCCAGCACGAAGCAGATAAATTCCCATGTCTTGCCAATTGTATTCTAGTGCGGCAAGTCTCGCCCGATGTTGCACTGTTTTTCGGGGGTGGCCCATTTTTGCGCTTTCCGCAAAAGTGGGGCTTTTTCCGAGCGGCTACAACTCAATCGAGTCACGATACAAAATCAATACCAATCAGCGGTGCTCCTCGTTGCGAACAAGCCGCATAGCTGCTCCAAATCCAGTCCAGAGGATCGTCGACTAGCCTCCGAGTCACCGGATTGCGATGCATGTATTCAAGCTTCTCGCGCCGCTTCTCCGCGCTATAAACATTAAAATCATAGAATCGCGCCTGCCAGAATTGCCGAGGCTCGCAGCCTTTTGCCGCCGATACCGAGCGCATGCGCTTTGAAACCTGCAGCTTCAAACTTTGCGATAATTAATGGATTCCTGTTTCGCTGCTTGGGACGGATAGAGTCTGCCTGACTATCTCTTGGGCGGCATTGGCCACAGCATCCGGGTCCTGGAACCCAATTCCATGGTCGCTGTTTTCAACAATCACTTGCTTGCCTCGCGTGGACAATCGTGCGAGTTCAGCCTGGAGCTGATGCACCCAGACTTCGTGGAAGGCCACGACCTCTTGCGCGGCGACAGGATCATGCGGGATGAAGTATTTTCCCGCAGTTAGCACGATCAAGGGGCGGTCACCCAGATTGCCCGCCGCGCGAGCGGCACCATCGACTTCTGGATTTCCGGTGCCGCCCTGAGGCACAACAGAACCGCCATCGGTCGCAGCACACGACTCGGCCGCGCCCGTCTCGAATGCTTTGCGTTGGCTGCGCAAGAGACTGTAAACCCTCCGCTGCTCAGAGCTCAATTGCGCGGGCGCGGATTGCGTTCTAAAGAAACCCATCATCCGGAGAAACCCGAATCGATCCATTGCCGGCCATGCTGCGCAAAGAAATTCCCGTTCGGCTGGGGGCATTAGATTATATGGGGACTTCTCGCTCCGAGGCTCATTCTGGTCCGGATGGCCGGAATCGACTAGCACGAGGCCGGCAACCTCGTCCGGAAACTTTGCTGTGAAAATGCGAACTAATTCGCCGCCGATGGACCAGCCCACAAGTACGTAAGGAGGCGAAATCCCGCCGCGATGTAGTACCTCGTGCAGGTCGTTGATGATTGATGCGCTTGTGCGCGGCCTGGGTGGGGGATCGCTCCAGCCTTGGCCTGCGCGGTCGTACCAGCAGGCGCGTGTGAACCCGGCGATTTTTGGCTGCACCAGGACCCAAGCGTAGCCATCGGCGTTGCCACCAGACTCCAGGATCACCGCCGGGCTGCCCGAGCCCGAACAATACAGATTGATGCTGCGGCCACCGACATCCACCGCGCGCCCTACACGCGGCGGCAGCAACTTGCCGTCTTTCGACCGACCAATCTGTTCGTACGTGAACCCAGCGATCGCTGCGAGCAGTATCGCCGCGGCGAGTCCCGTCAGCAAACGCTTTATCCAACGCCTGAGCCTGGTATCCATGCGTGCGGGAACCTGGGATTCCAAACGCATGGTAGGCCTCCTTGATGAAAACATCGACACCGCGGGAATCAACGCCGCAAATTAATTGAATGTCTTAGGTTGCTGGTGCGGACAACCTGAGACGCCTTCTCCAATTCAAGCTGACAGTTTTGTCTCCGAGCGCTGGCCCTTTGAAGGATCGATCTTAGAAAAGTGGTGCACTCCGGACTGCTGCAGTGCGAAAAGGATGGCCCAGCCAATTCCTCCGGCCACGCACGCGGCAACGAATATGAGCAAGAGCGAGGGCAAAACCGTGAGGTGCACAGGCTGAATCGGACCAACGCGCGGATTCGCGTAGGGTACCGAGGCCTGGATGGCTCTTGCCTTGTCAATCGCCATGATGACCCCCACCAGAATGATCGCCATCAGCGTAACCGTCGCCTTAGGGAATCTGAACTCGGAACGCATTGCGAGCCTCCTTGATGAAAACATCGCACCACCGTGGGGACCGACGATGCTTCGGGCACGCTCGCGCAAGGCGCCACGCAGAAGCCCTCCGGCTTCGCGAATGCTCGCTCACGGTCCGCGACACCGAACTTTTCCTTCCCATCGCCGCTTCCACTTGATAAAAAACCGCCATCATCTCCTCCCCATATTCGTCACGGTAGGCCGAGGGGTAGAGATACAGGAGACAGCGGTAGATCGCGAGCATCAGCTACATCTCTTTCCGCGCCACACGCACGCTGGCGACTCGGGTAAGATGTTTCAAGCGGATCACTTCTTGTTGCAGGTTACGCTGCCCAAGACTTGTAAGACGATAGGCCTGCTTGCCACGTGAGTTGTCTTCTTCCTGGAAACGCGCGATCCAGCCCTCCTCGAGCAAGCGCCGCAGCGCGCCATACAGAGTGCCGGTGCTGAGCCGCACGCGGCCGTCACTCATCTTCTCGGTGTCCTGGAGGATCGCATAGCCGTGGCGGGGTCGGTCGGCGAGACTCAGAAGAATCAGCAGAACGGGCTCGGTCATCGGCAGCAGCTCCATATGATCCAATACGACATGTCGTACACCGCCATATTGGAAGATTGAGCGCCACGTGTCAACGAAAAAACGAAATCAATTTTTGCGCTTTCCGCAAAAGTGCGGCCTTTTCTCTTTCTGATTCGAACGCCGGTCATGGCTTTGAACATCTCCTGCAAATCCGGCATTCCATTCGAATACTTATACAGTTAACGTTGACTAGTGATTACTTGTATGTTATTATGTCCGATGCAGTTTAGAGCTACCCGCCGCGTCCTTGTAAGCCAGTCACGCCGTGTCCCGCCAGCGTGCTCGAACGTAACCTCTCTCCCAAATCTGAAATCTCACAAACCCCGCGTTGCAACTCCAGTAGAATGATATCCTTACATAGATTTATCCAGTTAACGCCCATGGAATCATATCCTTACAAAATTACCCGGGGGGTGGGGGGCTGTGCTTGACTCGTAGTGACCGGCAGAAGCGAGCCTCGCCAACCGGCGGGCTCGCCGTTCTCCACCACGTTCAGCGACGCGCTTCGCCTGCAAGCCTGCACGCGGACACGCGCAGAACCAGGCATTGCGGCGACTCCGGTTTTGGACTAGATTGCGTTCAGCATGAGCCAATTAATATGATGAACATGAACAGCAAACTCCACTCCCGGATATTTGGCGTCGCCATCCTGATCCTAGGCGGAATACTCGCAATGCACATGACTGTTGGCGGAGCGGACCGCAACCAGGGACGCTCCATGGTGATCTCGCGCTACGGCATCGTTGCCGCGGAATCGCCGCTCGCGGCGCAGGCCGGCGCGCAAATTCTCGAGCATGGCGGAAACGCCATCGATGCGGCCGTGGCCGCCAACGCCATGATGGGCCTCGTCGCGCCCATGATGAACGGCATGGGCGGCGATCTTTTCGCCATCGTGTACGACGCGAAAAGCGGCAAGCTTTACGGCCTCAACGCCAGCGGCTGGGCGCCCGCCGGATTGACCATTCAATTTCTGAAGGACCAGGGCATTCGCGAAATGCCGCAGCACGGCATTCAATCGGTCACCGTGCCGGGAGCGGTGGACGGCTGGCAAAAACTCCTCGACCGGTTCGGCAAAAAGAAATTCCCCGAAGTGCTCGCGCCCGCCATTCGCGCCGCCGAAGACGGCTTTCCCGTCCCCGAATGGATGGCCGCCGTCTGGAAAGATGGCGCCGACTCGCTGCGCGCGAGTGACGCCGCCGTGCAGACTTATCTTCCGTCAGGCCGCGCACCGGCCACCGGGCCAACTGTTTCGCAATCCCGATCTGGCGCGCTCGCTGCGCCTGGTCGCGCAAGGCGGACGCGACGCCTACTACAAAGGCGAAATCGCGAAGATGATCGTCGAAGCCTCGCGGCGGCACGGCGGCACGCTGGCCGAAAAAGATTTCGCGGAATATTCCGCCGAATGGGTCGATCCGCTCTCCACCACCTATCGCGGCTGGACGGTCTACGAGCTTCCGCCCAACGGCCAGGGACTTGCCGCGCTCGAGATGCTCAACATCATGGAGACGTTTCCGCTCGATAAATCGCCGGTAAACTCCACCAGTTCGCTGCACACCATGATCGAGGCGAAAAAACTCGCCTATGCCGACCTGGTGCGCTACATCGGCGATCCCAAATTTTCCAAGCTGCCGGTCGCGCAGCTCCTCTCGAAAGCATTTGCCGCCGAACGCGCCAAGCTGATCGATCCCAACAAAGCGAATTGCAACGTCGAGCCGGGCACCGTGCAGCACGGCAGCGACACCACCTATCTGTCCACCGTCGATCGCGACGGCAACATGGTCTCGCTGATCCAAAGCAATTACTCGGCGTTCGGCTCGGGCGTCGTCGCCGAGGGCACAGGATTCGTATTGCACAATCGCGGCGGCCTGTTCACGCTCGATCCCAATTCGCCGAACGCGCTTGCGCCGCACAAGCGCCCGCTGCACACCATCATTCCCGCGTTCATGGAGAAGGGCGACACGCGCATCGCCTTCGGCATCATGGGCGGATGGAATCAGTCGCAGGCCCACGCGCAATACGTCTCCCACATCGTCGATTCCAATCAGAACATTCAGGCCGCCATGGAGACGGCCCGCTTCTACAAGCCCACCTTCACCGGCTGCGACGTGCTAATCGAAAATCGCCTGCCCGGCAACGTGCGCGCCGAGCTCGAAGCCAAGGGCCACGTCATCACCCTGCACAACGGATATTCGGACACCTTCGGCGGCGGCCAAGCGGTAATGCGTGATTTTGCCGCCGGCGTCAACTACGGCGCCTCCGACCCGCGCAAGGACGGCGCCGCCGTCCCCGAGCTTCCTTTGCCCGGAGGTGCGCAGTAACCCGTGAGCAGTAACAATGACAGCCGGCAGGCAGCCTGAAGGCGGCAAGGCGGGGCGCAAGTCCGGGCGAAAGGAATTCGCGTGCCATACTTGTGAAGTAGTGCCGACAAAAACGCGCCTTAAGTGTTCAATCCATTAACGTGTCGTCCGGTTAAGGCACCTCGTTATCAGTAAGTTGGATGGCGGCGCAGGTGGAAGCCGGCATGCTCCTACCACCGCATGCGACGCTCTCTGCCAACGTCGGTATTTCATTTTTGGTCTGCTGGGCTGTCTGGGCGCTTTCGGTGCAATGCCCGCCGCAAAAGCTCAGGAGCAGTTCGCCGGGAAATATCGCTGCGTGAAAATCGAATTCAACCGCCAAAGCGGCGCCTGCCAAAGTCCGCCGCTGATCCTCAGCAGCGATGGCAGCTATCAGATCTGGGGCGAGCGGGGAACCTACCAGGTGATGCACGGCCAGTGGCTGGTGTTGTCGCACTCCAAACGCCGCGGGATGGGGCACATCGCAAATCCGCACGAAATTATCTTCGAGTACCGCGTCGATGGGCGACGTGCCGCGTCACCTTCCGCCAATTATTTGAAGCTGCGCCAGGAGTTTCGCTCGGCTGAATCGCGCGGGGCGCGGCAAAGGCGGGTTGTTCCAGCCTGGCACAGTTTTTGCCGCGCAGTTCAATTCCGCACAGTCGCAGGTTTCGCGCCAAAAACAGTTTTGCCGCCGCAAGGCGCTAAGTCCATCGCATCAGCAACCTACGCACAACAGGCGAGAACCGATTCGCGCGAAGGATGGCGTTCGGAATGCACCTCTATCGATACCTGCTGCGCAATGTCGCGACAGGTGCTGGAGGTACCAAGCAATGTCTCAGGGAAATACAGCAGAGGGAATACCGCACGAGAAAACCATGGAGCAAGGATTGTGGCGCGCGGTGATCGCGGGAACGATTGCGGAATGGTTTTCGGGGCCGCTGTCACGGCGCCGCGAAGCCGAAGAGTATCTTTTCGGCGATACAACCGATTTTCACAGGTGTGCGAATCGGCGGGGATGGATGCAGCACATCTGCTTAGCCGGTTGAAAAAGTTGCGGACCGCTAAAATTGGATTTCCGCTGTCCGGCGAAGGAATTTCTTTGACGCGGATGGACGATCTGACGGCGGCACTGCAAGGATTGGCGAGTTGAAGAGGCGCTGCGCAGGTCTAGGCGCGCTTACGTGAGCCGTCAGTAGCGCGCGATAAACGCGGCTGCCAGCGGCGCCTGATCGAACGCGCCTGTCCGTAGCGCGTCATCAAGTGCAGCGGTTAGTAGCGGGTGATCAAGCGAGTTTTTGCGGTGCGCGCCGATTTCATTTCGTAGAGTTCCTGGTCGGCGGCGGCAAGCAATCGTTCGGCGGTGACGCCGCCGGCGGGGTAGACGGCGACGCCGGTGCTTACGGAAACTTGCGGAATTTCCGGCTGCTCGGCGAGATTGCGGCGAATGCGCTCGGCTACGCCTAAAGCGGCGTTCTTTCCGGTCTCCGGCAAAACCATGGCGAATTCGTCGCCGCCATAGCGGGCGGGCGTATCGATCGAGCGCGATCCGACGCGCAGAGTTTCGGCGAGCCGGCAGAGCGCGCGGCTGCCCACCAGATGGCCGTAGTGGTCGTTAATCTTTTTGAGCCCATCCAGATCGAGCAGGATGACGGCAAACTCCCGTCCGGTTCGGGCGGTCCTTTCGACTTCAGCTTCCAGAACGTCAATGAGATGGCGATAATTCGCGAGGCCGGTAAGGGGATCGGTAATTGCGAGGCGCCGCACCTGCGCGAAGGTGCGGGCATTATCGAGCAGCGTGCCGCCCAAGACCACGGCGTAGCTGGATACGCGCACGGCTTGCGCAAGGGCCGAGGGCGCATCGAGAACGCGGGAAGATTCCAGCATCACCAGGTGAGAGGCGAAGTTCATCCAGGCGGCGGCCGTTAAGGCATGATCCAAGGCCGAGGAAGAATCGAGAAGCCGCCGCTGGAAACCGATGGCCGCGAGCAAGAACAGGATGGCCGGAAGCAGATCCCAGGGCCGGGGAACCGTACCGCCGGCATAGATATGCGGATATCCCATGAGGCTGAAATAGACGGCACTGCCAAAATAGCCGACGGTACCGACCGCCATTAAACCGATAATGAACCTGCGCCCCGATGGACGGGTGTGGGGCAGGCGTTGCTCGAAAGCCATGGCGAGAAGAAGAGCTTCGGCGAGAAGGACGCGGCTCTGCGTCCAGGAAATCCCCGAACGCGCAAACCAGCCGGCGGTATCGTCGAGATGTCCGAACATGTCGGCGGTAACACCGAGTTCGATGAGAGCGGAGATCGTGAAGCCGAGGGCCAGGACCAGAGCCATGCGGTCATGCGTTCCGCGAAACCGGACCATAGCATTGGCCGCGAAGGTGAAGCTGAGGAAAACGCCGATGACGTTGATACTGGCGGCGAGCGGCGGTTGTTCGGTGAATTCCATTCCGCGCAGGTGGAGCGCGAAAATGACGACGGTTGCGGATGCCGCCGCTACCAGACAGAGGGCGCGAGATCCGTTTCCGGGCATCCATTCGATTTGTCGGTCGAAAATTCATGATCCGCTGTCGCAGGCCAGTTTCTAGTATCTATTCTGGAACGCAGGAGGCGAAGAAAATATCTCGGGCAGTGTTCAGTAGCGGCAATACCGACAAATAGCCTAGCTACACAAGTTTTTGTAGACTTCTCTTGGAGAACAAATCGCTCCTCTTTGGGGATCCAATCGCTCCGCAGAGGCGGCTTGTGGGCCAGTCGCGGGCTAAGAGCCGGCTTTGTTGGCGGCATCTTTGAGGGCTTTCGGGGGCACGGCTCCCGCGGGCTTCCAGCGATTGAGGAACTGGGTTACATCACTCAAGCCAATTTTGGCGGCGGATTCAAACTCTCCCTGTTTCTGGCTGGTGACCAACTGCCCGTTGGAATCGAGCACCGCAAGGCTGGGAATACCCTTTTTCAAGGGCACCTCGAAGCGATCGGCCAAGTCGCCATTGCGGTCGCCATCTCCGATATTGATATGGATTACGTGATAGTTGGCGGCGACCAGCGGAGCGACGCGGGCGGAACGAAGCGTGGCATCGAGCACGTGGCAGTCGTAGCACCAGTTCGCGCCAAATATCACCAGGACGCGTTTGTGGTCTTTTTTGGCGGAGGCGAGCGCGGCGTCGATTTCGACTTGGGCGTCGACGGGATCGGGATAAAGCTGGGTATTGGGCACGGCAGGTTGCGGAAGAGTAATGGTGGGTAAAGGCTCGAGATCGCCGCGCGTGGTGGCAGTGATGCGCGGAGCGCCGTTTTGCGTGGCCCATTGTTGCCGCACCACGACCAGGGAGCGGTGCGTGTCGTTTCCCGAGTGAAAGGCGAGCTCGACGCGGAGGACGAGCTGAGTGGCTCCGGGATCGGACGGGGTGCGCGCCAGGACTTTCGTTACGATGCCGGTAAGGCCCTGGGAGGAAAGCCCAGACCAAAACTCCGCCTCTTCGGCGGCGAGATCGGGCTTTCTTCCTTCGGGCGTTTGCACAAATGCGTCAGGGCTGGCGGAGTAGAGATCGCGCAGCTTGTTTTTGTCGCCGGCGCGAACAGCGGCCGTCCAGCGATCGAGAGGCGCGAAGTGGCTGTTGGTTGCCGAGGCAGAGACCTGGGCAGCGCCTTGCGCGTGTGCGGCCGAATTGAAAGACCCAGCGTGAAGCAGCAGAAGAGCGAAAAAGAGACCCCACCTGATCGAGCGCATATAGCCGGCCTCCTCGCGTTTGCCTCAGTAGATTCTAACGCAAAAGGACGAAGCGTGGCGCTCGGAGCCGTTGGCAAGAACGTTAACACCCCACCCCCCGGTCTTTTTTTGTAAGGATGTGAAAGTAAGACACATAGCCCAACCGCAGTTCGTAAGGATATGAAAATAAACATGATGCTGAAACAGCAGCTGGTAATTGATTGAAAATGCAGGTAAAGGCTGCGCGAGGTTTTGCGTTTTGCGCCTTCTGCGAGAAGAACTTCGGCGCGAAGGTTGGAGTGTGGCGCGAGAGAGCGGGTACTGCCGGTCGGAATCCGAGGGGAGGGTCGAATTAAATCCGAGTGTCACACCATATGTTAGCAGAAATCGCGTGTTTTGTAAACCGATTAGTTAGTAGGTACTATTCGAATACTCCACAAAATACAGGGCAAGAGCCCGCCCTTGAAAAAACGTCAAGGACTGATTGGATAAGAACGAAGGCTCCGTTCGCGACCCTGTATTCTTTGGTTAGAGGACCAAGAATCTGGGGAGAAAGGAGCCTTCGATGCTGGTTATTGGATGTGATTTTCATCCTAGTTGGCAACAGGTTTGTTGGGTGGACACGATTACGGGGGAAACGGGGGAGAAGAAGTTGGTTCATGGTTCGGGAGAGGCCGAGCGTTTCTATCGGCAGCTTTCCGGGCCGGCGCTGATCGGCATGGAATCGACGGGGAACCATCAGTGGTTTCTGGAGATGGTGACGGCGGCGGGGCACGAGTTGTGGGTGGGCGATGCGGCGAAGATTCGGGCCAGTGATGTGCGGCAGCAGAAACACGACCGGCGAGATGCGGCTTTGCTGCTGAAGCTGCTGCTCGACGGACGATTTCCGCGGATCTGGGTGCCCTCGAGCGAGCAGAAAGATCTGCGGCAGTTGCTGATTCACCGCCACAAACTGGTGCGGGTGCGGGCGCAGGTGAAAAATGAGTTGCAACATCTGGCGCTCAACCAGGGAGTGCAGCGAAAGCAGCGGCTGTGGAGTGCGGCGGGACAAAAGGTGCTGAACGAGTTGGCGCTGCGGCCCTGGGGCAGTCGGCGGCGCGAAGACCTGTTGAAGTTGCTGGCGATGCTCAACCAGCAGATCGCTCCGCTGGACCTGGCGGTGGAGCAGGCTGCGAAGGAAAACTCTCAGGCGAAGCTGTTGCTGAGCCAGCCGGGAGTGGGGCCGGTGACTTCGCTGGCCTTCGTGCTGACGATGGGAGATGTTTCCCGTTTTCGGCGCGGCAAGCAGGTGGCTAGTTATCTGGGACTGATTCCGCAAGAGTACAGTTCGGGCGGACATCAGCGCCTGGGATCGATCAGCAAGCAAGGGAATCGGTTTATGAGAATGCTGTTGGTGGAGGCGGCGCAGATTGCGGTGCGCTGCGATCCGGGAATGCGCAACGAGTATTTGCATCGCTGCCACAGCAAGCCGAAGGGTGTGGCCAAGGTGGCGGCGGCCAGGAAATTGGCGATTCGACTCTACTGGATGCTGCGCACGCAAAAGCCGTATCCGGAGATCGTTCGTATCGAGAGCAGCTCGCGGGTGCCCCTGGTCGGCGAAAGCTAGACCGCAGGATTGATTGGGCGCTCTCGTCCCGATTGTAGATCGGGATTCGCATAGCAGAATCATGGCCGAAGTGACGGGCCGTATCGATGGTTGGTGGAACGATCCACCGAGAAGTGATTCACGGCGAGATTTCCAGAGTCTTGGTCCTCCACCCTGCTCTGGCAACCACGCGGTGCGCAAAGCACTGAGGAGCAGAACTGCGCCTTGACAACGCCTTCGTTCTTATCGAGGGGCACCCCGAAAATTCCAAATCAGAGGCTGGGCCACCCTCTATGACGTTATCGGCTCTGTCAAGAGACACGTAGAGTGTACGAGCTGCGGAGCGCTCGTTTTTGTTCTTACTTAAAAGGGCCTTTGCTGTTTCCTTCGTTTTGACCAAGGCTCGCACCGTGAATCCAGCGGTGGATTCTGGTTCCACCAACCATCTATTCGGTCACTGCACTTCCGACCATGATTCGTTGTTCAGACGCCCCGATGATTCGGGGGAGCAAGGCGCCCAATCAGCCCAGCGATGAACTCGGGTTCACCAGGGTGGCCCCCGGGCTACCTTGCATGCGAACCAGCTGTGCGTAATCTGCCCCACTGCGCAGCATCCAGAACATACGCACAGCCAACTTGCGCGCGATGGCGACCTTGGCCACCGCGTTTCCTCGGCGGAACTTCAACCGTTGATAGTCCTGCCGGAGTTCGGGATCGAAACGCACCGTGTGCTGGGCGGCCTCGACCAGCAGCCAGCGCACCAACGTGTTGCCCTGCTTGCTGATGGCTCCGAGGCGCTGTCTTCCGCCCGAAGAGTGTTCGCTGGGATTGAGCCCCAGGTAACTCACCACTTGCTTGCTACGGCGAAAGCGAGTCACCGGACCGATGGTGAGCACGAACGCCAGTGCGTTGACCGGACCGATTCCTGGATGCGTCATCAAGCGAGAAGCATCTTCTCTGCGTTTGGCTTGTTCGAGAACGGCGCGGTCCAGTTCAGCGATCGGGGGATCGAGTTGATTGAGCAACCGCAACAGCTCGGTTCGCCGCCGGCTGGACCAGGGCCCCAGAGTCAGCCCTTCCAGTTCTCTGCGGCCCTTCTTGGTCCACAGCTTTTTCTTCCGGCACAGTCCCTGGCTCATCGCCAGCGCATGCAGTTGGTTGCCCAACATGGTGCGCAAACGCACGAGCTTGTGGCGATGCCAGAGCAACTGTCGGAGATCCCGTTCCTCCGCGGAGGGGACCCAGATCTTCGGAAAACGGTTGGTCAGCAAGAGATTGAGAATCAGCGCGGCATCCCGCTCATCGGTCTTCTGCTGCCGCACCTCGCTGGCGCGAATCTTCGCGGAGTCCCCGATCCAAAGTTCATGACCGAGTTCTCCCAGCAAGCGTTCGAACCAATGAAGCGGCCCGGTGGCCTCGACTCCCACCCGTACCGGCTTGGGGAGATCGCGATAGAAGGTGTGCGCTTCTCCATTCTCGTGCTCCAGCCGTCGCTCGACTAACTCTCCGGTAGCTTCATCCAACATGGCAATCTGCTGATAGCGTGTGTGAAAATCGCATCCTATAATCAACATTGCTCGGCTCCTCTCTTCCGAGCCTTGGTCGTCTCACAGCTACCAAGTCTACTCGGAGGAAGGAGCCGACAACGTCATCTAATCAGCCCTGAACGACAGCTCCACATGCACGACCCAGTTGCAGCACAGCCGAAGCGTGGCGTACCCCTGATCTCTCGTGAGGTCCAACAATTTCCGTATCTTCACCAGCACATAAACCACTTGAGCCTCTGTGGAAATGCCCCGCTCCAGTTCTGCCCGGAGCTTCCGTACAATATCGTCTTGCACATCTGCCTCCTGCCACGACGATTGCACTGACTAGATTGCGTGCGCCATGCCTATATTAACAAAGCCGCTCCGGGGCGCTTCGCGCACTACGGCAACGCCTTGGCTTGTCCTTCCGCAGAAAACGGATGTCGGCAGCATATTAAGGAGCGGCGCTCGTGCCCGATGTTGTGAAAGGGGGCATTTCGATTCCCGCGCGGCTCAGATGCCCAAAATGTAGTGGCACCGGCAAAAAACGAGCGGCGCAACACCGCGCTGCTTGCTACCCGGAAGGCAGGCAGCAATAACCCTCTCGCCAGAGTACGTCGAATCTGTGATCATTCTTAGTGGGGAGCACGAAGCCGGTCCCGTCGTCGCCGCGCATCATTACGGTGCGCTCGTGCTGGGGATTGGCAGGAGGATGACGGGGCCGTGCCGATTATCTATCGCATTGCGGGTTCGTGAGTCAGCGTTAGATTCTGGGCTACGATAGAAGACGGACCCCTATGGCTAATCCCGCAGTGGATATTCGCGAAATCTTAGCTCGGCGGAGTGACCTCTCCACCTTCCTCGTCCATTTCACACGCAAAGGCGAAGATGGGCAAAGTGCGCGACGGAACCTGAAAAGTATTCTCCAGCAGCAAACCATCGAGGCGCGTACGCCGTTCGGACCGGCGGTTGGTGTGCTGTCGGGAAAGGACCTCCGCGGCCAACGTTGCGTCTCGTTCAGCGAGACGCCGCTTGAGCATCTTCATTGCCTCACACAGAAGATTCCAGACCGCCGAATCAGCCTGTCCTGCTACGGCCTTGCGTTTGCGAAGATGACCGCGAGAAAAAAGGGCGTCAATCCGGTGTGGTACGTGGACATAACGCCTGGGCACGACTGGCTCATGAATCCCATCAACGAACTGATTGAACGCACAAGTGGTCGGGTGAAGAGGTTCAGGGATACCCTGTTGGCAAAGATTTGCCCTTACATCCAACCGATGGGAAGCGGCGCGAGGGCAGACGGATATGGTTATCGAAACGAGTTTTGGTGGGAAAGGGAATGGCGCCACAACGGCGACTTTCATTTCTTCTTGTCAGAAGTCGTGTTCGGTCTGTGCCCAGAGGGCCGAATCGAAGAGTTCGAGGCGATGAAAACTGGGGGGAGAAAGATCAGGTTTGTTGACCCCAAGTGGAGCTTGGAAAGGACAATTGCTCACCTTGCCGGCTGTAAAAGCATACTGACGCCTTTCGACTGAACGTACTCGCCGCGCTCCCTCAAGCCATCAACATCTCGCGCCGTCCGCGGCAGCATTTACCGGAAAAGTGCAATAAGACACCGGCGCAAACTGGTTGTGTCGAGGTCAGGGGAGAGCGTAAGATTCGCGCCCAGAGGTCAGCCGGGAATCCCGGTGAAGAATCTGATCGAGCGCATATAGCCGGCCTCCTCGCGTTTGCGAAAGTAGATTCTAACCCAAAAGCACCAAGCGTGATTAACGGCGCGGAACCCGCACAACAGCCTAGCGAGCAGCAGGTTTATAATTACGAAATCTTGGGAGCGTGTGTGCGCACGCTGTAGGCGATCCCGGCCACCAACCCCAAACACCACTAAATCGCTGCTTTGGAAATGGGGCGGTCGGGTATAAATTATCGGTCGGCCAGCGGACAAAAAAATTCTGGCTTGCATCGTCCCGCGAAGCGTTCAAGCACGCAAGCTGCAATTGATTTCGATTGACTCGAAAGGCTTCGGACGAATCGACGCGGCGAACATATGTTTCCGCGACGTATCGTACGAACCTTATCCAAAGGAGATCGCTTATGATCGGCGAGCTATTAGGGGAAGAGAAAGGCAAGGTCACCACGTATCGTGTGGTGAAGTCCGAGGGAGCGCACAAAGTGGAGGTCACCTTTCGGACGGAAGGCACGGTTGCCGGGCGTTCCGATGCACGCCATCGGCACCTACTCATCGCAGGTGCGCCCGGGCGGTTTTCTGTTTGGCGAAGGGCAAGGGGTCATCATGACCAAGGACGGCGATAGCATCTCATGGCTGGGTCAAGGCGCAGGGCATTTCAAGCCCACGGGCGGCGTGAGCTTTCGCGGAGCCGTCTATTATGAGACCACTTCGCAGAAATTGGCCCGCCTGAACGGCATGGCCGTGGTATATGAGCACGAAACCGACGCGAGCGACAATTGCTCCACGAAATATTGGGAGTGGAAGTAGAAGAATAGATAGGTCCCGGATGGACGCGCATTCGGAAGCTATTCTGTCGATGGGCATTGCGTGGATTTCGTGGCGCCACCGTAAAGCGCTGCTCCCACTCGGGAAGAAAGCGCGTCTCCAAGAAGTGATTGGCGGCCTCGATGCTAGCGATTCCGGCCAGACGCATTTCTTTCACCAGGCGGTCTTGCAGGGTGGCAAACAACCGCTCGATGCGTCCCCAGCGTCACGGCAACTGATGAAATATATCTTCGCCATATCGATCTCCCAGGGCAGACTCACGTACGTTCGACTTGCCCCGATAACCGCAGCGGTTGTCCGAACCAGCGCTGAAGGCGACTCGAACCGAACAGAGCCTTTTCGGCGGCCAGCGCCTCGGATGGCTCCTGGTAGGTGCCCGTAGGTTTTGGGCCGCTCAAGAAGTCCACGTCAACGCGTCCGACCTGGCCGTGGCCGAACTCGACATAGCAGGAGCCCGCTCCCTTGTAAGCCTCGGGTGACGGCCCTCCGCGAAGTTGTGCGATGATCGCTGCCGCGACCACGCGTGCCGCGCCTTCGGCGAAGACACCCGCCTTAGGAGTGCCCACCCCGTTCACGTCGCCCACCGCGTAGACACCGGGAAAGGCGGTTTCCAGCGTTTTCTTGTTTACCGGCACCCAGCCATAGGCATCGGCGGCAAGCCCGGACTCGACGACGACCTGCGGCACACGATGCACCGGCACGCCGAGAAACAACTCGTATGGCATCTCGGTCCCGTCGCTCAACACGGCCACTTTCCTGCCCGGGACGAGCGCCTTCACAAGGCTGTCCTTCACGAACCTGATGCCGCGCTCCGCGAACGCGGCGAGGATCGCTTGCGACGTATCGGGCGAAGGAGGAATGGGCGAACCGAAGGGCATCACTACCGAGATTTCGGTCGCCTCACGTCGCCCGCGAGCGGTAAGGTAGTCGTGTAGCAGCAGCGCCGCCTCGCTGGGAGCGGGAGGGCACTTGAACGTCTTCCCTGTGACGCCGATGATGGCCGGGCCCCGCTCGAACCGCGGGAGGATGCCGCGCAGTGCTAAGGCTCCTGCCACCGTGTAGAACTCGTTACCGCCTTCGATGAGCCCTGGCGTGGCAGACGGATCAATATCGGCGCCGAGCGCCACCACCAGAACGTCCGCTTCGAATGTACCAGCGTCAGTCACCACGCACCGGGCGGCCGGATCGATGGACCGCACCGTGGACTGCAAAAATCGCACGCCCGGCTTGACGATGTCACGGTAGGGATGACGGACCTCGGCCGCCAACTGCCGTCCGAACATCACGTCGAGTTTCGAGAAGCCGAAGACGAACGCATCACCCTTATCGATGAGCACGACGTCGATGGCCTCGTCGAAGGCCTCCGAAAGAATTGTTGTGAGTTCGAGGCCGCCGAAACCCGCACCCAGCACTACCACACGTGTACGCATCGGTGCAGAATATCAGCTTAAGATTCGACACTCAACCGGCCACGAGGTCGTCACGATCGTCAGTGGCGCGGGCGTCTGAATGGTGAAGCGGGCAGCTTTCATGTAATGCGCGTGGGTCGAGCCGGTGTGTTTTGCGAGCTGCCGTCGGCCGTTGGGATAAGCTGGGGGTTGCTCCTTCTGGTAGCGACAACGGGCGCAAACTGGTTGCCTCGAGGACAGGGGAGAGCGTAAGATTCGCGCCGAGAGGTCAGCCGGGAATCCCGGTGAAGAATAAAAATTCGGAGGATTTGCCATGTCCAACAGTGCAACCGTACAAGGGCTTTACGCCGCGTTCGGCCGGGGCGACGTGCCGGCAATTCTGGAAAAACTTGCGGACGATGTCGTATGGGAGTCGGAAGGCCCGGCCATACTCGCGTTCACCGGTGTGCGCCACGGCAAAGCCGAAGCCAAAGGATTTTTCGACGCTCTGGGGGCGAACCATGCCGACCCGCAGCTCACCATTACCGAGTACGTCGCTTCCGGTGATATCGTCATGACCATTGGCCGGTATGCGGCGACGATGAAGGCGACGGGCAAGAAATTTGACACTCCCATCGCTCATTACTGGAAGTTTCGTGACGGCAAGGTCGTCCGGTACATAGGCTTTGCGAATACCGCGGCGGCTGTAGAAGCGCTTCAGCCATCGGGGGCAGCCGCTTCCCGCTGAACCACAACCAGCTTTCGGCTCAGCCTCGCGTATGGAAGTAGCGCCGGGGTCCGAGAAACTTGTTCCCATCGCAATTGAGGGGAAAAGGCGAAGTTATCCCTATGTTGAGGCTGGTCAATTTCCAGTTTAAGGACCAACTAAAAACAACCTAGCGATACTGACCGAAGTGAACAGAATGCGCTCGCTCTGAGGTGCGCCCGGAACGTTTGGTTGATTCGATCGTGCGGTTCAGAGCGGCGTGATGCTTTTGGCCTTCGGGGTGAGGGAGTAGAAGTCGGCGCCGTCGGGCTCGAGCCAGCCTTCGCGTACTAATTCATCTAGCGCGTCGAGCACGTGCTCGCGCTCCGCAGGGATGTTACCCGCGCTCTCGAAAAGAACGTGGAGGTCCAGGCGATCCTTACCCATTTCCTGAAAGACTTTCAAGACCCGGTGGGAAAGCGCCATCATGAATGCCATCTCCGGTAGGAAGCAGCGCGACTTGGCGGTTAGGGATGCTCCTCTTGAGGACTGCTTGACGGCGGCTTTTTACGGAAGATGAAAGACTTAAAGCGGATGCCACAGTCGCGGCAGCGATAAGGCCTGATCATCAAGAGTGTAAGGATGAGCCGGTCGAACAGGCCGCGGCGCCGGGAGCGCGAGACTGCCGAGGATTGACAAAAAGGACATAATGAGGAGCGTGTCAGGAAAAAGGACAATAATCTTTTCATAGCCTCGTCGTTATCCCAGGTTGTGGCAGGCCGTTATAGCGATAGCGTGCCTGCCGGCGCTTGCTCTGGATCGGGTGGGTCGGAAACGCCGGGCGAGTGCAGTGGACGAGAGGGCGCTAAGTGTTCACGAGTGCTGCGCGACCAAATGAGGAGGCGACGCCCGGCATTCCAGCCGGCGACTGCCAGCAAAGCTATGAGACCGAGTAGAGCGAATAATAGCCCGAACAAAAGCATCGATGCCAGCAATTCGCGGAGCAGGTACATCGGAACCGTCCTCGCAAACCAATTCTAGAGATGCCCACCGAAGGTAGCAGAGGCCAAGCACGACGCCAATCAGGAACAAGCGGTAGAAAGCGGGTGGAATCATGTAGCCCCGGCACGGGGCCTTTTGCCGGCGGGGGACGAAAAGTTCTCTTTTGGCGCGGGCCGGTTCGACCGTATTCTAAGGACATTCTTTCAGGGGAAGGGCGCGGGATTTTTGGCGAGGCGCGGGCCGTCGGCGCGGCATCTAATTTTTATGGCTAACAGGATACGCAATTTGATTTCGTCCCCGCTAATGCGGAAGGCAGTGCGGGCGGGATTGAACCAAGCCTATCGCAGGGTCCAGGTCGATCCGCAAAAGTATCTGGCGTATTTGCGGCGCGCGCATGGGCTGCCGGTACAAAGCTATGACGATATGTTCCTGCTGGGGCCCGAGGCGCTGAATCCGCACGCGCATATGATTATCCAGGCTTCAGCGCGGGCGGGGGCGCTCGAGGGCCTGGGGTTCGGCTTGGGGGGCGTGATGACGCTGCTGCCGGATATGGGGGTGCTGGCAACGATCACCATCCGGTTACTGCAAAAACTCAGCCTGCTTTACGGGTTCAATTACCGGACCGAAGACGAAGAGATTGAGTTGTGGGTCGCGGCAGCGAGTGCCGCGGGCCTGGATCTTGGGCGCGATTTCCTGGAGAAGCAGGCAGTGGAGAGACTGGTGCCCCGGATCATCGATCGCATCGCGGTAAAGGTGGGCGCGGAGTTGGCCGAGGAGTGGGTGGGCAGGTTCGTGCCGCTGGTGAGCGCGGGTCTGGCAGGGGGCTTAAACTACTATTTTGTGAGATCGTGGGGGCGGCGGGCGCAAAGACATTTCGAGGAACGGCATCGCTCGGTTGCCGATCAAAAACTGCTGCTGTCGTCGGAGCGGGAGTCGCCAAGCGCGTCGTGACGCGTTTCGTCGTATTTCGTACCGGGCGTCGCGGGAAAAAGAATGAGGGATTCGTCACTTCGTTCGGAATGACAACATAAGTGCCAGATAGCCGACGTTTCAGCTAATTTTGGGACAGGGCGGAATCGGTTGCATTGGCTGCCAAAAGTTCGGCAGCCTTCTGGAAGGTGATACCGTCGGTGACCGGCTGAAAATTCGCATAGGTGTCTTTCTCGGCCACATCGATACTCTTGAAGAACAGCGCTTTTCCGCTCATACGCACGTCCATCAGCGTCATTTCCCAGTGCCCAGACCCCACATCCTGCTGCTTGACCAGGAACGTGCCGCCTTTGTCCAGGTGACCCAGCACTCCGCCGCCGAATTTGACTTCGGTGGTGAGCTCGCCATTAATTTCAGCGAGCCGGTTCTGTTTCTCGTCGATAAGAAGGCTGCCCGTCATATGGTGAAAAACCGTGGCGGCATGGCTGGAGGGATGAAAAGCCGGGTCGGGTGTGAAGGTCAGCTTGACGAGGTCGCCCTGGGCGCCCGCATATTGAAACTTGAAAGCCTCGGGAAACAACTTCATGAGATCCCTGGCCTGTTGGGCATCTTCGCGCTGTTTTTTAACTTCGCGCTGGATCTCGGCGGGATTGGCCAATAATTTGTGAATGCGGCGGTCCTCGGCCTCGCGGAGAGCAGCATTTAACGGTCTGCCGTCAACTGCGACGAGCCGGTTGATGTCGCCGTTCTGGGTCTGACAAACTTCGTAAAGTTTTTTCTCGCCGTTCTTCTCGCGAATCTCATGAAAGCGCCAGAGAGATTGGTCATGGGCTTGCGCGGCGACTTCGTTGTCCATCACCTCTCGCGCGAGCTGGTCGGCGTCAACGCGGGCGGCGGCAGAACCATCAGGCGCCGAATGCGCGAAGGGGCCGGATGCGGCGGCGAGGAGAACGCCGCCGAGAATGGCGGCGGAAACCGGCGCCGGGAGAAGATTACGGAAGGAGCGACGGCGACGCACGCATGGCGCTGGAGGGCGCGCGCCACGGCAATCCGAAAAAGGATCAAGTTTTACAGATGCGGAAAAGTGCGGCTCACAGGAATGCAGTTCCCCTGTCAGCGCACAAAAAGCCGCTAAACCCGCGGGGTCTAAGACCATTTGTTTTCTCCCTGATACAGAACTCCGACTCCGGTATGCAATTCTTGCGCGGAAACCCGGAAACATACATACCGAATTCCCTGTAGTTCAGAAAGGCGAATCCCTTGCGAACGCCTGTCAGGGATGGGTGGGCGGGGCAGACGATGACCAGGGCGGGGGATCGGGAATCCAGCCACGGGAATTGTAATCGGCGAAAACCAGTCCGATCAAAAGCATGAGCCAAAATGCGGCGGCGACCGCGGCCACGTGCGTGAGCTTGCTGCTGTGGAGGAGATGCATGAAAAAAAGCAGTACCAGCATCATTTTTATGAAGGCAATCCCCAGGGCGATAACGGTATTGAACGGACCGAGGTCAATAAAAGCGGCGCCGGTGGTGAGAACTACGAGGAGGAGCAGGGCCAAAAAGACCAGCACGTAGGTCCTGACGGGGACGATGGGCTGAGCAGCCATCAGAAGCGCCCGCCGATGAGATAGAGGAGCGGAAAGAGGAAAATCCAGATGATATCGACGAAGTGCCAGTACAGGCCGGTGACTTCGACGGGGGCGTAGTATGCGGCGGAGAATTCGGAGCGGAGCGCGCGCAGCAGTAAGACGAAAAGCAGGCCGAGGCCGACGATCATGTGGAGGGCATGCAAGCCGGTCATGAAAAAGTAAAAGCAGAAAAATAGCTGCGCGTGGCCCAGACCGGCGGGCGCGAGGCGGGCGAGAACCTCGCCCTGGGGCGCGAAGTCGAGGCTGGGCACGACGTGCTCGACGAATTTCTGGTAATACTCGAAGCCCTTGATTCCGAGAAAGGTGGCGCCGAGAAGCATGGTGAGAATCAGAAGCAGGACCAGGGCGCCGCGCTTCGCGGTTTGCGCAGCGCGAACCGACAGCGCCATGGTGAAGCTGCTGGTGAGCAGGACCGCCGTGTTGATGGCGCCGAGGCGAATGTCGAGGATACGGCTGCCGGCCGCGAAAGCCGGGTAATACAGCCAGCGGTAAATCGCATACCCGGTGAAGAGCCCGCCGAAGAACATGACTTCGGTGACCAGGAAAAGCCAGATACCGAGGGTATCGGCCTCGTGCTGCTGGCCGAAGTTCTCGAACTGGTGCGCGACGTGGACGCGGCCGGAGTACGCTTCAGACAAGCCCAACCTCCTGGTGCGCGTAGTCGTAAGCTTCTTCGGCGACGACGGGCGGCTGCTCGAAATTGTCCTTGGGAGGCGGCGAGGGGGTTTGCCACTCAAGGCCGGTGGCGCCCCAGGGATTGGGGCCCGCGATGGGGCCATAGCGCATCGACCAGGCAAAGTAAATGAGCGGAATCAAATAACCGACGCCCAGAATCGAGGCGCCTGCCGAGGACATGACGTTAAGGAATTGAAACTCGGCCGGGTAAAACGCGTACCGGCGCGGCATGCCCAGATAACCGAGCATGAACTGCGGGAAAAACGTGAGATTGAATCCGAAAAAGATAATAGCCGCGGCCAGGCGCGCCCAGACTTCGGGATAAAGACGCCCGGAGATTTTGGGCCACCAGTAATGCATTCCGCCGAGATAGCCCATGACGGCTCCGCCGACCATGATGTAGTGGAAGTGGGCCACGATGAAGTAGGTGCCGTTAAGCTGGACGTCGGTGGAAAGCGAGGCGAGGAAAAGGCCGGTGAGTCCGCCCATGGTGAACAGGCCGATGAAACCTAGCGCATACAGCATGGGGGCATCGTAGGAGATCGAACCCTTGTAGAGGGTGGCGGTCCAGTTGAAGACCTTGATGGCGGAAGGAATCGCGACCATGAAACTGAGCGCCGAAAAGACCAGGCCCGTGTAGATCGACTGGCCGGTAACGAACATGTGGTGTCCCCAGACCAGGAAGCTCAGGACAGCGATGGCCACGCTCGAGAAGCCGATGACCTTATATCCGAAAATGCGCTTGCGCGAAAAACAGGGCACGATCTCGCTGATCACGCCCATCGCGGGCAAAATCATGATGTACACGGCGGGATGGGAATAGAACCAAAACAAGTGCTGGAAGAGCAGCGGGTCGCCGCCGAGCGCTGGGGTGAAGATGCCGACTTGAAACACGCGCTCGAGAAACAGGAGAAAAAGAGCGATCGCCAGGACGGGCGTGCCCAGCACAAAAATGATGCTGGTGGCGTACATGGACCACAGGAAGAGGGGCATGCGGAACCAGGTCATGCCGGGGGCGCGCATCTTGTGGATGGTGACGATGAAATTCAGGCCGGTAAGGATGGAGGAAAATCCGGTGATGAAAACGCCGAGCGCCACGGGGATGACTTGCGAGTTGGCGTAGGTGCTGCTGTAGGGAGTGTAAAAGGTCCAGCCGGTGTCCACGCCGCCGTGAATGACTGAATACATCGTGAAGGCGCCGCCGAGCATGTAGATGTACCAACTGAGGAGGTTGAGGCGCGGGAAGGCCAGGTCGCGGGCGCCGATCATCAAAGGAACCAGGAAATTGCCGAGGACGGAGGGAATGGACGGGATCAGGAAGAAAAAAATCATGATGATGCCGTGCATGGTGAAGAGCTTGTTGTAGGTTTCGGGCTGCACCAGGGCGCCCTGAGGGTCGATGAGATGAATGCGCATGAGGACGGCGAAGGCGCCGCCGATAAAGAAATAAAAGGTGATGGAAACCAGATAGAGAAGCGCGATGCGTTTGTGGTCCTTGGTGAAAAGCCAGGAGCGCCAGCCGTACTCGACGTTGAGATAATTGAGCGGAGTCGCGGCGCGCGGCTCCGGTGCAACGGTGGTGGCCGTGCTCATGGCTGGGCCTCTCCTTCGTTCCGGAGGGAACGGATGTAGGCGATGAGGTCGAGGACTTGCTCTTCGTCGAGCTGTCCTTGAAAGGCCGGCATGATGGGCGGGTATCCGGCGACGGGATGGGAGTTGGGAGTCAGGATCGCTTCGCGGAGGTAGGACTCGTCGGCGATGGCGGAACCGCTCGCGAGGCGCACGGGATGTCCGAAAACACCACGCAGGGAAGGACCGCGGCCGCCACCGGATTCGACGTGGCAGTTCGCGCAACCGCGATCCTGAAAGAGGCGCTGGCCGGCGGCCTCGAGTGTTTCTCCAGAAGCGCCGCTATTGAGCCAGCGCTCGTATTCGTTGGGCTCCATGACGATCACCCAACCCTCCATGCCGGCGTGGAAGGCGCCGCAGTACTGCGCGCAGAACAGGTGGAAGCGCCCGGTTTCGGTGGCGGTGAACCACAAAGACGTGTAGCGGCCGGGGACCGCGTCTTTTTTCACACGAAATGCGGGGATGAAGAAATCGTGGATCACATCTTCCGAGGTGATGGTTAATTTTACGGGGCGGCCGAGAGGCACGTGGAGTTCGTTGATCTCACGCTGCCCCTCGGGATGCTGCACCTTCCACATCCATTGCCTGCCGGTGACAAAAATCTCGAGGGCGCCGTCGGGGGCCTTGGCGTTGGCAAAGTATTGGCTGGAAGCCCAGATAAAAAGGCCGGCGCAAATCACCGTGGGGATCAGGGTCCAGGTGATTTCGAGCGGCAGGGAGCCTTCGATGTTGGCGGGACGTTCCTCGCGGGAGCGGCGGCGGTACTTGATCATGAAATAAAAAATTGTGGAAAAGATGAGAATCGTAAAGAAAAGCGTTATGCCGGTGATGACGAAGTGGAGTTGATCTACTGCGCGCGCGATGGAGGAGGCCTGATCCGGGTGAAAGGGAATGTTCTGAAACATGGCGTTAGGCCTTCGCTCCTAGGATCGCTGCGTCGAACATTATTGGTTCAAGCATCAGTTCAGGCATCTTGCGCCAATCAATTTCGTGTCCCGGGTCCGCGCCCCGGGTCCGTGTCCTAAGTCAGGGCCCCACGCCGGGCACCGGCGAAGAAGGGCGCCGCTCGCTTCGGAACATGAGCCAAAGAAAAAGTCCGAGCACCAATACCGTAAGACCGCCCGCGATACGCAGCAGGTTGACGACGATCAAGCCGTACTTCCCGGTGAGGGGATCGTAGTGATAGCAAAACAGGAGCGCTGCGTCGGTAGGTGAGCCGATTTTTCCCTGCGAGGCTTCGACGAGGCCGAGGCGGACGTCGCGGGAAGGATATTGGATGCCATAGAAATAGCGCGCGACCTGGCCTTGCGGCGTCAGGATCATGATGGCGGTGGCATGCGCAAACTGGCCGCTGGGCTGATCGTAGCTATACCGAAATCCGACGGCGTCCGTCAGCGAGGCGATAGAGTCTCTGATCGCCGGTGAGAAAGTGCCAGCCGGCGGATGCACCAGGGCGCCCGTACAGTCCGGCATAGATACGTTTTTTTACCGCCGCTTCTGGCGGGCCATCCTTCGGGTCAAAACTGACAGTTACGGCTTCATAGTCTTTTCCGAGGTCGAGGGGAATATTCTGCAGAGCGCGAAGCTCGCCATTGAGAACCTCGGTGCACATCGAGGGGCAACTGAAATAGACCAGCGACAGCACGATCGGCTTTTTGCCGAAATAGTCGGCCAGCAGCACAGGCTTTCCGGCTTCATCGCGAAATGGAAGATTCGCAGGAACTTGCTGATTCATCTGCTGGCTGATGCCGACGCCGCGAAGCAACGCAGGCTGCGCGGAGGCAGGCTGCTGGGCGCGCAAGGTAAATGGCGCGAGGACGACCAGGACCAGGGCGACGAGCGCAACGCAGCAGAGAGAGGCGCGCTTGGGGGGTCCATGTGGGGTTCTCGTGAACATGTCAATTTCCTTTTGGATCAATTTCGTTTTGGACCGGGCGGCGCGGACGGAATGCCGGGCACCCTTCCTTTGTCGCCGGTATCACCGCCGGTACTCCCCGGCCCCGCATTGCCGGAGGAATTGCCGCGTGATTCGTCGGGCGCGGCAGGGCTCGCGACGGGCAGGCCCTTCTGAACCAGCAGGTCCATAGCGCGTTCGATGGGAATGCGCACCGTGCCGGCCTGGCGATCTTCCCACCCGTAGGTTTCGAGCTTGCTCTGTTGCTCGGCGAGAATGCGTTCCAAGTCCTCACGCGGGGTCACCTGCAACCTCGGTGCGGAGGGCACTTCACGAACGCCGGTGAACGGCGAATCGGGCGGCGTTATTACCAATGGCAACCGAGTACTGGCGAAAGAGTCTCCAGCTAAAGAGCATGACCAATGCCACCGTGGCCGCGAGAAGCGCGAGAAACAGCAGAACGCCCGAGGTATTGGCGTCGCGCGTCTCATAACCTGCGGCGGCCGGCGCGGACGCGCCGGAATTGACAGAGGCGCCGGAATCGACGCCTTCGGCGGCGGGCAAGCGATGATCCCTTTCAGGCTCCATGTTCGACTCCATGCTGGGTCCCGTGTTCGACGGCATGTTCGAGGGCCTCTTTCATTCGCGGATCATTGACCGGCAGCAGTGGCATGCGCTGCAATTGGAGCGTGAAATATCCGAACCACAGGCCGCCGATTCCCAGCGTCAGAAACGCCACCATCCATGCCAAGCGCCAGGCAGGCTGCGGATCTCCGCTGAATGCGGGAAAGACCATCCAGCACAGGTCCACGATGCGCATGGCAAACACCAGCGACGCGACAATCAGCAAAGAATTCACGCGGCGCTTTACATGCCGGAATAAAAGCAGAAAAAACGGCAAGGCAAAACTGAGAAAGATCAGGCCCAGCCCGACCTTTCCCCAGCCGCCCTGCATGCGCCGCAGATACCAGGGGATTTCTCCGGAAAGGTTTTCGCCCCAGATGATGAGGAATTGGGAAAATTGCAGGTAGGCCCAAAGCATCACGAACATCAAAAGAAAGCTGCCCAGGTCGCCCAAGGATAGCGGCGTCAAGATTTCGGCGAGCGGCGACTTGTCGGAAAGCCAGACCAACACAATGATGACCAAGGCCATGGCCCCGAGCGTCATTCCAGTCATCAGCAACAGGCCGTAGATTGTGGAGTACCAGCGGGGCTCGAGCGACATGACCCAATCGATAGCGGCAAAATTCAGGGTGAAGCCAAAAAGCACCAGTCCGCCGCCGCTAAACGATTCCATGCGCAACCAGAGCGGCGGGCTGCCCTCGCGATCTTCCTCACGCGACCATTTGTTAAGGAAATATGCGAGCGTGAACCAGCAGGCGAAATAAAAAACCATGCGCACCGCAAAAAATGCGGGATTCAGATAGGCGTGTTTGCCAACGATTAGTGGATCGGTTTGGCCAGGCCGCGCCCAGACGTAGAGGGATCTCATGCCGATAAGGATGGGCAGCGCCGCCACCGCCATCAAGGGCAGCGTACGAGTACCGGCCTCGAGGATTCGTCGGAGCACCAGCGCCCAGCGGCCCCCCGTCAGATGCTGGAGCATCAGAAGCGCCAAGCAGCCAAGCGTCACGCCGAGCCAGAGGAGGAAAGCGACCAGATAGGCGCGATAGAATCCGCCGAAGTCCCCAATCGCACCGATGAAAGACAAGCCCAGCAACACCACGCCAGCCAGTGCAACGCGGACCGAAAGGGGCCCAAGATCGAGAGTGTTGGCGCGGTTGGCCATAGTGTTGTTCATGGCATAGTTCCCGGTGGTGCGCTCATCAGTTTCAGGCGCTCGGGCTCCGGTACGGCCGCAATATTTGCCTGGCGGCTCAATTGCAGCGCCCGGATATACGCAACGATGGCCCAGCGGTCGCGGGGCGGCACGCGATAGCCATAAGGGTACATGGCGCCAAATCCATCTGTGATTACTTCGAAGAAATGGCCGGCGGGGGCGCTGCGCAGGCGGTCGATATGATAGGAAGGCGGTGCCTGGAACCCGCGGTGCACGATCATGCCGTCGCCGTCACCGGCCAGGCCGTGACAGGGCGCGCAGAAAATGTTGTAGCGCTCGCGCCCGCGATCCAGCACGGCGCGCGTGACCGGAAATGGAAAAGCGTCAGACTGGGCCGCGACACTTTCGCCGCCCGAGCCGGAATCGTCCGCCAGAACAGCATCGCGCGGGACGGTTCCCGCGACCGGCTGGCGGGCCGAGCGCCCGTCGGCAAAGAAGGGGCTCGGATCGTAGGGGTTGTAGCGGGGCTGTACGTGCATATCGAGGCGGCATCCCGACGAAAGCGCGGCGAGCGATACGGCGATAAACAGCAGCCGGAAGGCAGCGCTCGGGCGGGCTACCGGAGCGCTGCCGTAGCACGCCGTGCTTGCGAAGGTTTTGACGTCCACCTCAGACCTCAATCTCGTTCACCTCGCGCGGATGCAGGCTTTCGAGGAAGGACCTGGTCTGCGTCAGGTCGAATTTGCGATCGCGCGCCTTGATGCACAGGAAAAAACGATCGCGCGAGGCCAGCGCGAACCGTGGCACGTTAAATACCGGGTGATAGGGCGTCGGCAGTCCGTTCATCAGGAGCATCCCTATCACCGCCGAGACCGCGGCGAAGAGCACGGTCAATTCAAATGTGATGGGTATGAATGCCGGCCAGCTATTTAAGGGACGCCCGCCAACATTGATGGGATAGCTGACGGCCGCCGCGTAATACTGCAAAAAGTATCCCGTGGCGCAACCGATAATTCCGCCCACCAAAACGACCAGTGGCAACATCGTGTTGCGAAATCCGATGGCTTCCGCAAGGCCCTCAATGGGGAATGGCGAAAAAGCGTCGATACGAGTGTAGCCCGCATCATGGGTGCGGCGCGCCGCCTCGAGCAATTGCTCGGCGGTGCTGAACTCCGCCATCAATCCATAAATGCGGCCGAACGCGCGTTTTTGTGTGTCAGTTTCCGGCATGATAGCTCTTCAGGCCTCTCCTTCGGCACGGCCGGAGGGTTTAGGTGAAACCAGTTCGCGCATTTCGAAAATGGAAATCAGGGGCAGAAAGCGGAGGAACAAGAACAGCAGCGACAGGAACAAGCCGATCGTGCCGAAAAATGTGAAATAGTCCCATCGCGTGGGGTAGTACATGCCCCACGCGGAGGGCATGAAATCGCGGTGCAGGCTGACCACGACAATCATGAATCGCTCCAGCCACATTCCAATATTGACGGCCATGGCGATCGAGAACAGGGCTGCCACGTTCAGGCGAATCTTCCGGCTCCACAAAAGTTGGGGGATCACGATATTGCAAGCGATCAGCGCTCCGTAGAGCGGCCCGTAGGGCCCAAACATGCGATTCAGCGTCATGTAGCGTTCGTAGGTATCCGCGCTGTACCAGGCCATAAAGGTTTCCGTCATATAGCCGTAGGCCACGATAAGGCCGGTGGCGAGCATGACCTTGCCCATGTTGTCGAGGTGCCGCGCGGTAATGAAATCCTCCAGGTGAAACAGCTTGCGCACCGGAATCGAAAGGGTGAGCACCATCGCGAACCCTTGATAAATCGCGCCGGCGACGAAATAGGGCGGGAAAATCGTGGAGTGCCATCCGGGCACCAGGCCGAAGGCAAAATCAAAACTCACGATGGTATGCACCGAAACCACCAGCGGCGTGGCCAGCCCGGCAAGCAGCAGGGACGCCGTCTCGTGCCGGTACCAATGCACCGCCGAGCCTCGCCAGCCCATCGAGAGGATGCCGTAGACAATTTTGGCGGCGCGGTTACGCGCGCGATCCCGCAGCGTGGCGAGGTCGGGGACCAGTCCGACGTACCAGAAAAGCAGCGACACCGTGGCGTAGGTGGAGACGGCAAAGCAGTCCCATATCAGCGGGCTGCGGAATTGCGGCCACATCTTCATCGTGTCGGGATACGGGAACAGCCAGTAGGCGAGCCAGGGACGGCCCAGGTGGAGTATGGGATACAGTCCCGCGCAGGACACGGCGAAAAGCGTCATGGCCTCGGCAAAGCGGTTGATCGAAGTGCGCCATTGCTGGCGCAGGAGCAGCAAAATCGCGGAAATCAGCGTGCCGGCGTGGCCGATGCCAATCCACCAGACGAAATTGACGATCGCGAAGCCCCAGCCGATGGGGATGTTGATGCCCCAGATGCCCATACCTTCGGCAAAAAGGTACGTCACGGAAACGAGCAGCAGCATCACCAGGAGAAAAGCGACGGCAAAGCCGAGAATCCACCATTTCGGCGGACGCCGGGTGAGCACGATCGCGCTGATCTTGTCGGTGACCGAAGCGTAGTTGTATCCGGGCCCGATGATGGGTCCGGCTTGGGTTACGTCGGGAGGCGCGCTGGATCCGTTGGTCATGACTTTGCCGCCGGCCTCGCGGGCACGTTGGTGTTCGGCATGTCCGGGTTGGGATTGAGCAGCCGCGCCTGATAGGTGGTGCGCGGGCGCGTGTTCAACTCCGCCAGCAGGGCGTAGTTGCGGGACGCGGCTTTGAGTTTGGAGACGCGGCTGTCGGGATCGGCGACATTTCCGAAAACGATGGCTTCCGAGGGGCAAGCCTGCTGGCAGGCGGTGACGATCTCGCCGTCGCGCACCGTGCGGTCCTGCTTTTCCGCTTCGATTTTTGCAGCGCTGATGCGCTGCACGCAGTAAGTGCATTTTTCCATTACGCCGCGGCTGCGTACGGTGACATTAGGATTGCGCAGGCCGAACAGGCTCGGCGTGTTCCAATCCGAATACAGACGGAAATTGAAGCGCCGCACTTTGTATGGGCAATTATTCGAGCAATAGCGCGTGCCCACGCAGCGGTTGTAGACCATCTCGTTCAAGCCCTCGGGGCTGTGCACGGTGGCCCCTACCGGGCAAACCACCTCGCACGGCGCATTCTCGCAGTGCATGCAGGGGACCGGCTCGAAATAGACGTTCGGGTCGGCAGCATCGCCTTCGTAGTAGCGGTCGATGCGAATCCAGTGCATTTCGCGGCCGTTCATCACTTCGGTTTTTCCGACCACGGAAATGTTGTTCTCCGCCTGGCAAGCTACGACGCAGGCACTGCAGCCGGTGCAGGCGTTCAGATCGATCGCCATGCCCCACTGATAGCCGTCGTTCTTCAACATTGGAGGGTAGAGCGACTCCGGATGCTGCTCCTGATCTTTTTGCGCAAAGCGCGGGATTGTTGCGGAACTCGTCTAGCGTGGCGACGCGAACCAAGTCGCGGCCTTCCATGCTGCTGTGGTGCTGCGTTTCCGCGAGCGGCCAGCGGGCGCCGGTTTTGCGTACGGCTACGCCGATGCCGAATCCCGGCGTATTCATCGGGCGCAGCCGGCCCGCGTCGAAGCCAACGCCCGTTCCGACGCGGCCGGCGCGCGTGCGGCCATACCCGAGAAATACGGTGACACTTTCGTCGGCGTGGCCGGGCATCGTCCATGCGGGCGCCAACACCTTGCGGCCCTGATATTGAAGCTCGAGGTGTCTTCGGTGTTCACGCCCAGGCGCTGGGCGGTTTCCGGGCTGAACATCGCCACGCTGTCCCAGGTGAGCTTCGTCAGAGGCTTGGGCAGTTCCTGCAGCCAGCCGTTGTTGGCGAAGCGCCCGTCCCAGATGGCTGGGTCGGGCCGAAAGATAATTTCCATGCCCGGCGGCGTCGGGCGGCTGGGGTTGCGCGGCGAAACCGGATTTCAGCGATACCGATTTCGAAGCGAAGGCGGTGTTGGCGAGGACGCCGTCGCGCAAGGTTTTCTCCAAAGGCTTTCGAAGTGATCAGGAGTTGCGGGAGACGGTGCCGGCCGGCCTGCGGCGGCTGGAACGGATTTGCCGGCCTGGCCGGATTGGGGCGCCTTCGCTGGGGCCGGTGCTTGCGCGGCAGCCGATTTGCCGCCGCCGACTTTTTCACCGGCGGGCTGTTGCGTCTGCCAAAAATCGCGCACGATGTCGTGATTGGATTTGGCCGGCTCGCCATTCAACAGTGCGAGAACTTCATGCGCGGATTTGCCTTCGTAAAGGGGCGCGATCAGCGGCTGAATTATTGAAACCGTGCCATCGAATGCCCTGGCATCGCCCCATTCCTCGAGAAAATGCGTTTGGGGAATGTGCCAGTGACATAGCGCGGAAGTTTCGTCCTCGTAAAGCCCGAGTCGCACGCTGAATTTGACGCTGGGAAGCAGCGCGGAGAAGGCCAGATCGGCAGGAGCGTCATACGCCGGATTTCCACCCATAATCAGCAAAACATCAACGCTACCGGAGTGCAAATCGCTCGCCAGCGCACCGATGGATTGCCATTGATTGGCAGGATTCACCTCGATAGGCGCAGTGAAATATACGGTCTTGTCGAAATTTCCCAGCCGCTGGTTGATCGCGTGGCAAAGCGCGTGCACCACAGGGGGCTGCTGATCGCCGGCAACTACAAGCGAGGCGCCGGAATGCTGCTGCAGGTCCTGCGCGAGCGGCGCCATCCACGCCGCGGCTTGTGGGGACTGAGGGGCTGGCCCGCCGCGGCGTTCATGCCCAGTTGTTGTGCGAGCGCGCGCGCGAAGGCTTCGATTTCGACGGCACGAAGGCGCAAACGATGATCGGCCATCGCGCCGGTATTCGACGGGCTCGATTCAACGGCATAAAGGCGATTCATGGTGCCAGTTGACTCCGCATCGCGGCGACCGCGCGCAAAGTCGCGCGCATAGCGCAGGCATCCCGGTCCGGCGCAAAGGAAATCCGCATCGAGGGCGAGGATCACTTGCGCGCGGTCCACGCGATATACCGCGTTGACGTATTCGCCGAAGGCCAGCTCGGACACCCTCTTGCGCGGTGTCGCGGCTCACAGATTCGTATTGATGCCAACGGGCTTGCGGAAACTGCGCGAGGAGTGCCTGGATTTGCGCGCCAAGCGACGGAGAAGTGATGCTCTCGGTCAGAATCCGCAGTCCGGCGCCTTGCTTGGCCCTCTGTTCCTCGAGCGCGACGGACAGCTTGGCGCTGGAATTCGTTCCAGCTCGCGATGCGGCCGTCGTGGATGACCGTCTGCGAGCGGTCGGGATCGTAAAGCGACAGCACCGCCGCCTGTGCGAACACGTCGGTCGCGCCCAGACTCGCGGGATGATCGGGGTTGCCCTCGATCTTGGTCGGCCGGGCCATGTGGCTTTCCACCAGAATGCCGGTGGCGATGCCGCCGAGCGTCATGGCCGTCGCGTAGAAAAGCGCTTTGCCGGCCAGGATTTCCTCGGGCTGGCGAACGTAGGGAAGGATTTTCTGGGTCGGAAGCTTCGTGCATCCCGTCAAACCGGCGAATGCCGCCGATGCCGCCATGACCTTCAGAATTTCGCGGCGGTCGAACTTGGTGTGCGATTCGTTGGGGCCGTGCGGAAACTCGTTTTCCACGTGCTGCTGAACTCGGGCGTCGCCGCGAGTTCCTCCAGGCTGCGCCAGAATCGGGGCGCGCTCAGCGACGACGCAGACGGCCCGCAGCGTCCGTGCAGCATCGGCGCTGGTGCGGCGTGGTCTTCAGGATTCTCTCGGTCGCAACGTGATCTCGACCCTTTCAGTTGGCCCGCGAATATCGATTAACGGCTTGCCCGGCTAACGATGGCACGTAGTACAGTTCGTCAGCTTCTGAACTTTGTATTCCTTCATCAGCTTTCGGCCCAGGGCCAATTGGTTCTTGGGAGGCTCGTAGAAGGCGTTGAACACCTCCGCGCGGGGCCGCAGATATTTTTCCGGCGCGTTGTGGCAATCCAGGCACCAGCGCATGTAAAGCGATTGCGCCCGCCAGGTGATGTTCATCTCGCCGATGGGGCCATGGCAGGTGGTGCAGCCGACGCCTTTGGCAATGTGAATGCTGTGATTGAAATAGACGAAGTCCGGAACGGCGTTCACGCGGGTCCAGGCAATCGATTGGTCGTCGCTGTAGCTGGCGCGCACCGGGTCGAGCGTGGGGCTGCCCGGCCAAATCTGCGAATGGCAGGTCATGCAGGTTTGCGTGGGAGGCATGCCGGCGGAAGAGAGACTTCCACGGTGGTGTGGCAATAGCGGCAGTCGATCCCCAGTTCGCCCACGTGATGCTTGTGGCTGAAGGGCACCGGCTGCGGCCGGGCATTGTTCACTTCGGTGAAGTAGGGGGAGCGTTTATCGCGTCGGCCACGTAACCCGCAATCGCGAGCAGGAATACGGCGCCATAGATACTGACCCGCGCGATGGTATTCGTGCTGCGATGAAAGATTTGCGCCATCGAACGGTGCTCGGGCCGCCCCGGTGGCAGTCCCGCCTCGCCGGCGGCGGGAAAACGGGGCATCGACACAAAGACGCCGATTTGATGCAGCCCGCTCGCGCCCAGATACAGAAAAATTTAGGGATGCCGGGGTTACATCCGCGGTGGCGGGTATAAGGGAAATTCAACCGGCCTTGAGGCGAATCTCGTATTGGCTCGGGAAGCGGTTCGCGTCCAACATTGCAGGGTCCGGGTTCATGCCCAGCGGCACCGGTCCTTCCAGAAAAAGCCAACAGGCGGCTACAAAAAGACAAGAGGCGGTAGCATCCCTGCCGCCACAAGAAAGGTCGTCCATTATGTCTGAAACCGCTGCGGATTCATTGGTGAAAACCCTTATCGAGTGGGGCGTCGAAATCGTTTTTGGGCTGCCCGGCGACGGCATCAACGGCATCATGGAATCGCTGCGCACGCATCAGGAACAGGTAAAATTTTTGCAGGTCCGGCACGAGGAAGCGGCGGCGTTCATGGCCTGTGCCTACGCCAAGTACACGGGGAAATTGGGTGTGTGCCTGGCGACTTCGGGGCCGGGCGGAATTCACCTTCTTAATGGCTTATACGATGCAAAACTGGATGGCCAGCCGGTGCTGGCGATTACCGGGCATGCATTTCACGATTTGATCGACACGCACCAACAGCAGGACGTAAACCTGGACCGGCTTTTCGAAGACGTCACTGTCTACAACACGCGGATCATGGGACCGGCGCACGTAACCAATGTGGCTAACCTCGCCTGCCGGACAGCTTTGTATTACCGCGGGGTGGCGCACCTGAATTTCCCTACCGACATACAAAGTATGACGGCCGATGAGCGTTCCAAGCGCAACATTAAGAATCATACTTCGCCGGTGCCGGCGGAGAGCCCGCGGCTGCCTTGCGAAGACGATGTTACCCGCGCGGCAGAAATATTGAACGCCGGGAAGCGCGTAGTAATTTTGGCGGGCCAAGGCGCGTTGGGAGCTTCAGAGGTTTTGATTCGGGTGGCGGAAAAGCTGGAGCTCCCATCGTGAAAGCGCTCTTGGGTAAAACGGTGGTGCCCGACGACTGTCCGCTCACCACGGGCGGAGTGGGGTTATTGGGAACGAAGGGGTCCCAGGAGGCCCTGGAAGAGTGCGACACGTTGTTGCTGGCCGGAACCTCTTTCCCATACATCGAGTTTTATCCTCAGCCGGGAGAGGCACGCGCCGTTCAAATCGATATCGACCCCGCCCGCATCGGCCTGCGCTATCCTGTCGAGGTGGGGCTGGTGGCGGATTGCCGCCGCACGCTGGAGGCTTTGCTGCCGAAATTAAATCGCCAAGAAAATCGCGAATTCCTGGAAAAGGCCCAGGCAAAGACGAAGGATTGGTTCGAAATTGATGGAAAATCAGGGCACGCGCACCGAGCGGCCCATGAAGCCGCAGGTGATTGCCTGGGAGCTCGGCAAGCGACTGTCGAGCGACGCCATCGTATCCTGCGACTCGGGGACGATCACCACGTGGTTTGCCCGGCAAATTCCCGTGAAGGCTGGACAAAAACATTCGCTATCCGGCAACTTGGCCAGCATGGCTAACGGACTGCCATACACGGTTGCGGCCCAGGTGGCCTATCCGGACAGACAATGTGTGGGGTTCGTAGGGGATGGGGGCTTTACGATGCTGATGGGAGAATTCGCGACCGCAGTGAAATATAACCTCCCCATCAAAATTATAATCGTTAAGAATAATTCGCTGGGACAGATCAAATGGGAGCAGATGGTCTTCCTGGGGAATCCCGAGTATGCCTGCGACCTAAACCCAATTGATTTTGCAGCCTTCGCCCGGTCTTGTGGCGGAGCAGGATTCACCATTGAGGACCCCGCGGACTGCGGACGTATTCTAGACGAGGCTCTGGCCACCGATGGACCGACTATCGTTGAGGCCATAGTGGATCCTTTTGAACCGCCGCTTCCGCCCAAAATCACCGCCGATCAGGCGCTAAAATTCGCGGAGTCGCTCGCCAGGGGAACACCGAATCGCAAAAAAATGGCGCTCACGCTGATTTCCGACAAGGTACGCGAACTGGTATAAACCATTTGGGGAATATGTTTTGCGGAAATAAACTGGCCTTGCAGAAATAAAGAGGGGAGACAGCTGGCTCGGCCGCCTCCCTTGTTTATATTTGGTATAAGGGGTTACTTGCCGCCAAACGTGTAGCCGACCACCGCGCCATACTCGGGAACCCAGCCGCTGCCATATTCGGTGAAGTTATTTACCCAGTGAACATCAATCTGCGGGCGAACGTATAAGGCTCCGCGCACGTAAATCCGCACGCCGGCGGAGAGGTGAATCTGAAAATGGTTGGAGCTCTGCAAGAACTGGCTCTGGGTGGAGCAGGAGCCAACTACGACGCAACTTTGCCCGCTCAGGTAAAATTTGATGTCGGCCCCGCCGATTCCGCCCTGGAATTCGGGAACAACCTTTTTGTTGGAAATGGGGTGATAGATCGCATTGAAGTCGTAAAAAGTCGGGCGCACATTTACGCCCTCTGAAGGCGCATAATTGGCCTGGGCGAAGCGGAATGTATACTCGCCGCCGACTCCAAAGTGTGGGCGAAACATGAAATCAGCCCCGAACTTCCCAAATACGCCGCCCAATTTAGGCCCGATATCGCCCAAGGGAGGATCAACATCCTGGCCATTCGACTTATCGGTCGCGGCTCCTATGCCGAAATACGCGCTGACGCCTTGCGCGCGGGCAAGACCAACGCCCCCGAACAGAAGAACGAGCAACATTGGAATCGTGCGCATCGTGAGTTTCAAAGGAGATCTCCTCGTTTGCATGACGAACTTGAATGGTGAAGAAGACACGCGTCGTTAGACGTTCATCGCGGCCAGTTGGTTGTTCCTCGGAAGTGCAAGAAAAGCCGTACACAAAAGAGCGAAATAGGGTAGCTGAGAGGTGGGCTGGGTACTTCCGCCAGACTAGGTCGCACTCGCGCGTGACCGGGCGCAAAGCAATCTGTCCGGTTGGACAGTGTTCATATGAGAAATGACGTTTTCGCAGCGAGTGAGGGTAAGAGGACATGTACAGTGAGGACTGTATCTGCTATACAGAAGACTGTGTAGCTAGAGTTGACGCCTCGATCCCAGCCTTTTTCGGACGTAAGGCACGAATTTAAGTGGAGTTACGATGCCCCATCCTGCCTGGACCCGCGCTCGGACGTCGATGTTCCAGACGTTGTCCGCTCCCTACCACGGGATTTGTTTTCTTTGGTCTTAATTTTGTATTTGTTCGCGGGATGCGCCCCGGCAAACGCTGGTTGTGAGCAAATCGCGACCGGCCAGAAATTCTGGGTGCGTCTGCTGCAGCCCGTGTCGTCGTACAGCTCGAAATCCGGAACCAAGGTTCGCGGCATACTAGCGGTATCACCACAATGTAACGGCGCTCCAGTATTTCAAGCGGGAACACTTGTCGAAGGACATGTGGGCCGGGTCCAAAAAGTGGGAATGGGGTTTGTTCACGAAAGTTCATCCGTACAACTAGAGTTCACCCAGATTCTGCCGGACGGCTCGCCTCCTATAGCCTTGAAAGCCCGCGTTATCGAAGTCGCTAACGGACGCGAAAGGGTGCACAAAGGGGTGATGTACGGCATCCGTAGCACGGACAACATGCAGGATCGCCTGACGACGAGGTTAATGCACCTGCCGACATGGAATCCATCCAGCCTGTGGGTCGTGCTTGCCTATCGAGCGGCAATTCCAATTTCCCCGGAGCCGGAAGTTTATTTTCCCCCGGGAACCGACCTGCGGCTCGAACTGGCTGCCCCGCTGCAGTTACCCGCCGAAATGGCCGCAGTGCTCGCAAACCAGGAATTTACGGCGGAAAAAAGGAAGGAACTCGACGAGCAGGTACTCGCGGTCCCGCTGCGAAGTTCCACCTCTCAAGGGGAAGTCTTCCGACGTGGTAAACGTGGTATTTCTAGGCTCTCGTGAACAAGTGTCCGGCGCCTTCCGGGCCGCTGGATGGACCGGAAGCGACACGATGACTACTGGATCTGCATTCCGGCTGCTGGCCGCTCTCGCGGCGCTGAAGAACGACGTCCATCTTCCCATCTCCAGGCAGACCCTCTCGGGGAAAACCCCTGATTCGATGTGGCAAAAGAGTTTCGATAGCGTCCAGAAGCGCGATCATACGCGTGTATGGAGCCAAGCCGCGGATTGGCAGGGAGAGCAGGTTTGGCCCACTGCTTCGATACGGGAGACGGGAGCAGTCTTCTCTTTTCGAAATTTCAAGCTGATCCATCATGTGGACGTCGACCTGGATGCGGAACGCGAAAAGGTGGTGCGGGATCTCACGCTGGCCGGCTGTGTCGATACCGTTCACAACGCGCCACGACCTGCGATGCCGCTATATTCACGGAATGCGACCGGCGACGAGATGAGCACGGATGGAGAGATCGCCATCGTGCAGCTCAAGGATTGTGAGCGGCCCAATTTTGATATTGGCGATTCCGCCGCTGCGCTGCCATCACGGCCGCATTCAAAGTTCACGCGCTACCTCCGCGCACAAGTGCTGTCGGTTCGGAGTTTGTGGCGTGCAAACGCGGTTTACGGACTCTATGATGCCGTCCAATTGGCGACCGCGGCGATTCGCAACCAGCGCTCGCGCAACCGCGATACGGCCTGGGCGCACCGGTACCAGCCCCTCCCCGCCAGCCGATATGGACCTGGCTTCTGTTCATGACGAGGATGCGCGCCCCACGGCGCCGGCTCCATAACGCCGGCGAGCAGGATGCCTGCAGAGTCATTCCTTTTGATCCGCGATAAACGACAATACGGGAGCGATGATAGTTCCCAGATCAGCTCGAAAACGGGCTGGCTGGAGTGAAGTCGGCGGAAGTTGTTATTGAGGTTTATCTTCTTTTATGATGTCAAAGAGATGTCAAAGGAATGAAAATTATCACCGCGAATCGACGGCAGCTTAATTTGTGCCGGCGGGTCAAGATGGGCGAATCAGACCGCAAACCAAGACAGAGGCTTTCCCCGTGGGCCTGGGGATGCACAGCCCTGTTGATTGGTTTGAGCTTCGGTGGAGTCATCGCGAGTTCCCAAAACACCGCCACCAACCCTCCAGACACCTCACGCGTGATCCCATTTCTCGCGCGCACCATCGAATGGTACCGGCAACTCTCGGTGGAACAGCAAATCGCGACGGACCCCAACGACGTGATTGTGGTGAACGACAACCGGCAAGTTGCCGACCAGGTGGTGCGTCTGGCGTTCGATTATGCCCGGGCGGAGGCAGATCAGGAGGCCAAGCCACGCAGTACAACCCCAGCGCCAGGTCAGGATGCTGTGCCAACCCAATACCAGGCCCTGATCCAGCTCGAAAACAAGATCGAGCAACAAGCGCGGGAAACGCAGGCAGAGGTGGATGCGCTGCGGCAAAAAGTGGATGCGGCAACAGGCAAGGCGCGCCAGCAACTGCAATCGCAGCTTTCCGAAACCCAGGGTGAACTCGATCTCGATAATGCACGGCGCGATGCCATGCGCAGCATGGTCGAGTTCGTCAGTGGGACCAGCACCAATGGCCTTGGCGCTACCGGACTGCGTGCGCAAATTGAGGAACTGGCTGCCTCGGTTCCCACGGCGTTGACCACGCCCGCAAAAACCGAAAATAACGCGGCCCCGAATTCATCGCCGCCCAATCCCGCTCTGCTGGGTGGCGTGCAGCTCGAGCCGTCGGGGATTTGGGACCAAACGGCCGATCTTTTTACGCTTTCCGGCAAAATGCGCGTGATCGATAAAGCGATTGTCGAGACGGATGCGCTGGAGAAGAATTCGACGGAAATTCGCGCGCCGTTTGTAACAAGTCTGCGGGATATGTCCAACCGGGGAGACGAGCTGGCCAGGGAAGCGGACACTTCGACCTCCGCCCAGCTCGGACAGCAAAAGCAACAGCTCGACGCGCTTACAGCGCAGTTTAAACAGATCACGAGCGTCGTGATTCCTCTTAGCAAGCAGGACATTTTGTTGCAGCTTTACCGGCGGAATCTAAGCAACTGGCGCGCCGCGGTGCGCAGCCAGTTCATGGCGGAATTAAGGGGACTATTCGTTCGTTTGGGATTTCTGGCCCTCATCTTGTTTGTCGTGTTTGGAGCAGGGGAGGTCTGGCGGCGAGCCATATTTCGTTACATCCGGGAGCCGCGGCGCAGATACCAGTTTCTGCTGCTGCGAAAATTCGCCCTGTGGTTTGCCGTCGCGATTGTCGTGGCCTTCGCTTTCGCCAGCAGACTGGGGTCGCTAGTGACTTTCGCGGGATTGCTCACCGCGGGCGTCGCGGTGGCGCTGCAGAATGTCATTTTGTCGATCGTGGGATATTTCTTTCTGATCGGAAAATTCGGCATTCGCGTAGGGGACCGCGTGCAGGCGGGCGGAGTTACGGGAACGGTTATCGATATCGGCTTGGTACGTTTTCATCTGATGGAGCTGGCCGGCAGTTCCGACGTGGCCACCGGGCGGGTAGTGGCCTTTTCCAACTCTCTCGTATTTCAGCCGGGCGCGGGTCTGTTCAAGCAGATTCCCGGGACGAACTTCGTGTGGCACGAGATCGCGTTCACCTTGCCGGCCAAAGCCGATTCCGCCGGCGTGAAAAAGCGATTGCTGAGCGTGGTGGAAACGGTGCTGGCCGACTATCATGAGGAGCTTGAGCGGCAGCACCAGGCTCTGGAAAACACTTTCGTTTCGTCATCGGTCAGCGGATTTGGCCCCACGGCGCACTTACGGTTCACCACGGCGGGTCTCGAGATTACGATCCATTTTCCCGTAGACCTGCAGCACGCCGCCGAAATCGACGAGCGTGTGACCCGGGAAGTGCTGAACGCGCTCGAGCGGGAACCGGCATTGAAGGCGGGCGCCGGAATTCCGGATATTAAGGTGAAAGCCAATCTTGCTCCGGGCGCCTCCTCCTGAACCAAACGTAAAAATTATGGCCGGATTCGCAAGACGGAAAAGATGACGCCCACCTCGACGCCGAGGCGCATTTTTTTGTTGTCGCCGGCGAATTCTTCGGGCGTGCGCGCCAGGATGATCGTCAGCGAACGCGCGCAATTCGAGTTGGCGCGCCGTTTGCGTGAGGAAGGACTGCCGCTCGGCGAAATTTTCAGCTTTATCAGCGGACTTTACTTTCGCGGCAAGCTGGCCTACGCGCGAACGTTCGCGCAAAGTTCGCCCGGCGTTCCAGGGGCGTTCGTCATCACGGCGTGCCGGGGGTTGGTTCCTCCAGAGACGCCTATTACCCTGCAGGAACTGCAGGAAATTTCCGCGGTGCCGATCGAACCCTCCGATGCGCGTTACCGCGTGCCCCTGGAGCGCGATGCCCGCAGGGTGTTACGAACTCTTGCGCCGCATGGCGAGGTTGTGCTATTGGGGAGCGTCGCGACAAAAAAATATATTGAGCCGTTGCTGGAAGTTTTTGGCGAACGGCTTGTATTTCCCGTGGAATTCGCTGGCCGCGGGGATATGAGCCGGGGCGGCTTGATGCTGCGCGCTGCAAAAGCGGGCACGCCGCTAACATACGTGCCGGTGGCGACGGGAATACGCCACGGCGTACGGCCACCGAAACTTCCGAAACTGCCGCGGAGTTAGCCTTCCTGGCCAGGGGATATCTGTTGCGTGCGCAATTCGTGGCGCGATTATGGTTTCGGCCTCCAGTGGGCCTGATATCGGCGGCGGTACGATGGATGTCGGTCCGCTCATATCAGGCCCGGCCGCTTTCGAGGGCGGCCACCTGATCGGCGCGGCGAAGTTCGGGGAAGCCCCAGGCCCAGAGTGCGGTAACGATCAGTGCTCCAGCGCCACCCAGCACAACTGCGGAAACGGTTCCAAACCAACGGGCGGTGACTCCCGATTCAAATTGGCCGAATTCGTTCGACGCGCCGATAAATATCATCTCCACGGCATTGACGCGCCCGCGCATCTCATCCGGCGTGGTTATTTGTACGAGGGTTCCCCGCGTGACTACACTCACCATGTCGGCGCCTCCCAATAACAGCAGCGACACTAAGGACAACAGGAGGCTGCGAGAGAGCCCGAAGACAATGGTGAATGCGCCGAATCCAGCTACGCACCAAAGCATCGTGGCGCCCGCGCGGCGCCGCAGCGGGCGATTCGCCAGCAGTAACGCCATGGACGCGGCGCCCACGCCGGGAGCGCTGCGCAGCAAGCCCAAGCCCCAAGGTCCGGTGCGCAGGATTTCGCGCGCGTAGACCGGCAAAAGAGCGACAGCGCCACCAAGCAAAACCGCGAATAGGTCCAGCGAAACCAAGCCCAGGATGAGTTTCTGATTCCATATGTAGCGCAGTCCGGCGAGGACGGTAGCGGTGCTGATGGGATCGCGCGCGCGTATCGTGATCTTCATCTTTATGCGGGCCATGAAGAACACGGCGGCACAGCTTGCGATCATGGAAGCGGCATAGACTACTGATGGACCGCGAAAAAATGCATATGCGAGGCCGCCGACTGTGGGGCCCAGGATCGTGGCGCCCTGGAAAAGCGAGGAGGACCAGGCAATGGCGGTCGCCAGGTATTCGGCGGGCACCAGTTGCGGCACCAAAGCCCTGCTTGACGGTCCGCTAAAGGAACGCGCGACGCCCAGCAACACCAGCACAACGTAAATCGGAGAGGCGGTACGCAGGCCGCGCCTTTGGAGCACGAACAGCAAGCCCGAGCAGGCGGCGAATCCAGCGTAACACCAGACGAGCAATCTGCGCCGGTCGATGCGGTCGGCGGCATGTCCGGCGACCAGAAACAACACGATACCGGGAAGGAATTGCGCGAGGCCGACGTAACCCAGTGACAGCGGGACTTTTGGTGATTTCGTAAACTCGCCATCCTACCGCCACCGACTGCATCTCCAGCGCCAGGACGGTAAACATCCGCGCGAATTGGAAATCGGCGAAGGCCGGGTAGGCGAACGCGGAGCGCCTGCCGCTCAAAGCGCCTTCCAGTTCAGGCACGAGTGCTGGCCATCGCACGGGAAATGATGGCGGAAAGTGGCAAGGAATTTTTCAAGTGTGAGGAGCGGCGCGGCGCGACGCGACCGGAACGGTAATTTCAAATGCGCGTTCGGAAGCGCTGTCGCCGCCGAGAACCACCACACCCTTGAGGGTTGCGATCGGTTTCAGGAGTTGATCGGACTTCTTGAGCGCGATCTGAACTCCGTGGGGAGTTTGAGAGACGCGCTGCGGCGCGGCATTGTCGATTTGATCTTCCTCGAGTGGAAAGAACGATGCTTTGGTTTCAGGAGCCCCGGTTTGAAGATCGAGGACCAAACTCTGGCCCTGGTCCACCGCCTGTACCTTCCAGCCGGCAGGCATGGGCGCGGGCCAGTGTTGTCGCGCAGTGCGAAACGTTTCCTGCCTGGCGGAGGCCTGTGCCGCAGCTTCGCCGGCGACGGGAACCGCCAGCGTAACGTGGGCTTTCGCGGGAATACAGACTTCGCGGCAGATCAGGTATCGCACATCGGCAGCGAGAGTTGCGCGCGACGCGGGGCTGTAACTCGCGGGCACCTCAATCGGCACGGGAAGCAGGACGCGGCCGTCGTAGCCGTAATCGATCACTGTACCCGTGCCCAGACGTGAGGGAACAGGCCAGCGAATATCGCCCGCGTGAAATCCGGCGGGAAGCTGCCACTGAATCTTCGGCGGCTCGCCGGAATCTCCCGGATTCACCCAATAGATGTGCCAGCCTTTTTCCAGATCGAACAGCACGCCAATCCATTCTGTGTGGCTGCGCTGGAAGGTATTGCCTTCAGCAATAAGGCTGACCTTGGCATGGGTCACGGAAAAGGATTGAGCGGCGCCAAGCTGCGCGCGTATCCCGAAAGGACAGGCAAACGCGACGCCCAAGGCAAACATAATTTGAACGAATCGCGGCTTGAAAATGGGCGCCATGATGATGGACCCGCGTATTACAGCCCGGCGGGCGCTCTCTCCAATCTTTTTTGCGGCTTCTCCGCAAGAAGTTGCTCGACCAATTCACGCTCATCGCGCAGAAGGCGCGTATGTTCCACTCCGGTGGCGGCGCTGGCGAAACCGGCGTGCACGCGCCTGACGCGGCCATCACGTCCCACAAAAATTGTGGTCGGATAAACGCCAAAGTTCACCAGCTGAGGCAATTTTGCCGGCGCTTCGTCGGGCGTGCCCGGCACCAGCATGGGGAATTGAATGCCGTAGCGCTTGATGAAGCTGTTCACTCGGGGCCGGGCTTCCGCCAAGTCGGGATTCAACTCAAAGTTTAAGCCCACCACTTCGAGCCCGCGCGCGTGAAATTCCTTGTACAACGCCTCCAGAAAGGGCGCTTCGTCATGGCAATTGGGACACCAACTGCCGCCAATGGTCAGCACCACGACTTTTCCTTGGAATAAGGGATCGGAGTCGGAAACCATTTTGCCGTCGAGATCGGGGCCGCTGAAATGAAACGGCTCGCTGGGATTTTTTACGCTCGTAAACAGGGTGGGATCGGGCGGCTCGGCGATTCCCACCGCGCGCGCCTCAGTGCTGCGCGCGGCGCGATATGTGAATTGGCGATCGAGTGTGATGTTGAGCGTTCCGTCCGGATTGAGCTGGGCCTCGAACAGCAACGGCCTTTCACCGGCGAAGTGGCTCATGACCAGCTTGCCGTCTTTCCATTGCCCCGTCAGCGTGCCGGTGTCGCCGGATGTTTTCAGGATCGCGCCGGAAACCTCGGAACCGGACTGGCGCAGGTAAAGCCTCCACGAGACATCCAATTTGGAATTATCCTGGGCGGTGCGGTGCATTTGCCAGTCGCCGTCAATCTTAGGCGCAGAGGCCGTTACAGAGGTGCGGGAGGCCGGGGCAGCAGGCGCCGAATGTTGCGCGCGGAACTCCATGGGGAGAGCTTTTGGGGAATTATAGCGGTAGGTACCATGAAGTTGGCCGCCGTCAAGGGTAGCCTGAAGAGTCGTATTCAGAAAATCGTAATCAAGCTTCAATGTTCCGTTTTCAAACGTTCCGGACGTCGAGCCAATTTTGCGGTCGCCTTCAAAGAAGAAGCCTTGCACCTGCGCGCCGTTCTGCGCGATCTCGAAGCGGAAGGGAACCTCAACCTTATTCGCGACGACCACGGCGTCCCATCGGCCGGTAATAGTTCCAGCAGCAGAAGCGGCGGGTAGAGCGGACAGCAGAAAAGCCGAAACTAGGAGTAGCTTTCTCATCAACTTTGTCGCGTAGGCGAAGTATAGCACTGGATTTGGAGAGGATTCGCTCCACGCTCTGCATGTTGGTGAACAGGACCATGGGCCGGGTGCGCCTGCGGACTTCCACGAAGCGGGCTCCGCGCCGGGAGTTAACTCGGTGGTTACGGGGCCTACCCCCCTAGGTTTTATGTAAGGATGTGATTCCATGGGAGTTCCTTCTGCTGTTCTCACAAGGATATGATTCTGCAGCCTTTAGCGCTGCGGCATTTATGGCCGGGATGATTATGGGTGCGGGGCCTACGCCGACGACTATTGCGCGGGCTCCAAGTAGAGCCCGCACCTATAGGCGCTCAGAATGCGCGATTCGAGCATGTTCTATTTTAACATCTCGATCAATTATTGCACGGGCTCCAAGTAGAGCCCGCACCCGTATTGCACCGGGCCTGCAAGTAAAGCCCGCACCCGTATTGCACGGGCCTGCAAGTGAAGCCCGCACCCGTATTGCGCGGGCTGCAAGTACAGCCCGCACCCGTGGCTCGCGTTGGGAGCGCGCAAAGGCGGGGAGGAAATAGCAGCGAAATAATGCTTCTGCCGCGCAAGAGGTATTCGTTTGCGCTGCAACCGCGCGGCAGACTAGAATCCGACTCGGTTTAATTAGTGGGAATTGGCATGACGAAGCGACCTGGTGCGAAATGGGGGAAATGAGAAAGATGGAGAGCTATCACGATAAGGCACAGGGAGCCGCGCGTATGGTAATAGGAAAACGTGGCTACGGGCTCAGTCGGCGCCGCCTGTTACAGGCCGCGGGATGCGCCATCGGCGTTGCGGCTTTCCGCCCCTGGGTGGCGATGGCGACCGAGGCGGTGAGTCCCGTGATGGCCAGGCTCAGCACGTACATGAGCGAGGCGCGCGACCGGGCTCTTCCGAGCGAGGTCCTGGAAAAAGTGAAACAGCACGTACTCGATACCTTCGCCGCCATGGTATCGGGCGCAGAACTGCCTCCGGGGGTAGCCGCCCTCAAATTTGCACGCTCTTACGGCGGCGAAAAAATCGCGACCGTGGTCTGCTCGACCAATTTGTGCGGTTCCATTGAGGCTGCGCTGGTGAACGGGATGCTGGCGCATTCGGATGAGACCGATGACTCGCACGCTCCTTCGCTTTCGCATCCGGGCTGCGCCGTAGTACCGGCAGCTCTCGCGTCCGGCGAGCAATTCGGCGTCAGCGGCATGCAATTCCTGCGTGCCGTCGCACTGGGATATGACGTTGGGCCTCGAGTCACAATGACCCTGGGCGGCCCCGACTTTCAGATGAAGCAGCACAGAAGCACGCACAGCGTGTCGGGAGAATTTGGCGCTGCGGCGGCAGCCGGTTGCGCAGCGGGCCTAAACGCACAGCAAATGCGGTGGCTGCTCGACTATGCCGCGCAACAGTCTTCGGGAATCGCTGCGTGGCAGCGGGATACCGACCATATTGAAAAAAGTTTCGCGTTCGCAGGCATGACCGCGCGCAGCGGCGTGACGGCGGCATTGCTGGTGCAGTCCGGATGGACTGGCGTCGACGATGTTTTCTCCGGAGCCGACAATTTCTTTATGGCTTACGCGCCCAAAGCCGACCCTGCGGGCCTTATCGACAAACTGGGAGAGCGCTACGAGGTGACGCGAACGAACATCAAGAAATGGACCGTGGGATCGCCGATTCAGGCGCCGCTGGATGCGTTGGAGATACTGCTCAAGCGGCGGCCTATGACTCCCGACCAAGTGCAGAAAATTGTGGTTCGGGTCGCTACCACCGAGGCCTCCGTCGTGGATAACCGCGAGATGCCGGACATCTGCCTGCAACATATGCTGGCGGTAATGCTGATCGATAAAACCGCTTCCTTTGCCTCCGCCCACGATAAGGGCCGGATGAAGGATGCCGCGATTCTGCGCGAGCGCGCCAAGGTGCAGCTCATCCCGGACGCTGAGCTGGAGAAGCTTTTGCCGGCGCGCGTGGCAATTGTTGAGGTCACGCTCACCGACGGGACGCGACTGAGCGAGCAGGTGAAGGCGGTACGCGGAACCGCGGATAATCCTATGTCCCGCGATGAGGTGGTCGCGAAGGCGCGCGATCTGATGGGTCCAGTCCTGGGCGCGGAGAAGGCCGGCAAGCTCATCGATACACTGCTGGCGCTCGAAAACACCAAAGACATCCATCAGCTTCGGCCGTTGCTTCAGCGCGGATAGATTTTGCTGTTTAGCTGGGCCGCCACTTATCAGGGCTCCTCATCTAATTAATCGGGACCGCCTCCGCCTTGCCGCGTTGCTGCCCGTCGCTGCCGTATTTTTCACGTGCCTGATGGGAGGCGGACGCAATCCAACGTATAGGTGACGTTCATGAAGACAAAATACGGCTTGGCGGCAGCAATAATATTCCTGGGAGTGATCGCGGCGTTCGCACAGACGGCGCGGCAAAATCCGGCAGCACAGTCGCGTGAGGGCGACATCGCTCGAGGAAAGTATCTCGTGGAGGAAGTGGCGAAGTGCGCTGAATGCCACACCCCGCGAGACGCGCAAGGACAACTCGATGCGTCGCGCTGGCTGCAAGGAGCGCCTACCTGGATTGCGCCCGTGCGTCCAACTCCCAATTGGGCGTATCAGGCCCCTGCGCTGGCGGGTTTGCTGGCGTATTCAGATGCGGCCGTGCAAGAGATTCTCGAAAAAGGCAAGGGACCGAATGGCGCGGATTTGCGGCCGCCAATGCATATCTACCATTTGAGCCATGACGACACACGCGCGATCGTGGCGTATCTGCGGTCGCTCTCCAGTTCGCCGAGATGAGACAAAGCGGTAACGAGAGCCCGGCGCGGGTGCGATGGCGGTGCCGAGACGCAATGTAAATAAAAAGCTGCGGAGTTGAATATGGCTCGAGGATGGGAAAGCAAGGCTGTCGAGAATCAGATGCAGGATTCTCAGTCAAGAGCGGCCCGCGATCCCAGGATCAAACTGACGGCTGAGCAAGTGGAAGCATCGCGGCAAAAAGAAGTGCTGATTCTCGCTATCACCAGTGTTCAACGCCATCTGGAGTCGGTTGGCGATCCCCAATATCGCGAGCAGCTCGAACGCGCACTCAAGAGTCTTGAAACGCGGCTGGCGGAACAGCAGGCGAAACCATAGCCTGATACCGGCCTTCATCCGCTTTATCAAAGCAGCCCCAGGGCCGAACGGTCCTCCCGCTCCACCTGCTTCATAGTACATTCACGCGGCGCTTTTTCAGGACGCCAGCGCAGGAATTTTGTACCGTGGCGGAATCGCCCGCCCGTAAAGTGATCGAACTGCACCTCGGCAACAAGTTTGTTATCGAGCGGCTCCCATTCCGTGGAATGTTTCGTGCTCCAGCGGCTTGGGCCTCCGGGCGCTTTGCCGGTGAAGCCGGGAGGCTTTATAAGTTTTTCCAGCTTTTTCGTTAGCGGGGGCCGCTCTTCCGTGTGGATTGAGGAGCAAAATCCCACATGGTCTAGAAGCCCTTGATCGTTGAACAGGCCCAGCAGCAGGGAACCCACGAGCGGCTTCTTTTCGAGGTAGCGAAAGCCCCCGACGACGCAATCCGCGGTGCGCTGTTTTTTGATTTTCTGCATGCCAGTGCGTTCGCCCGTCTGGTAGGAGAGGTCGTCGCGCTTGGCCACAATCCCGTCGAGACCGACGCCCATATGAAACCATTTGCGCGCGACGGCTACATCGTGAGTCGTGGGAGAAAGCCGCACGGTCCCATTTTTGCCGCCTTCCGCCGTTCCGGCTTGCTTGCCGCGGATGTATTCACTTGCGAAACGCTCCAGCTCTTTGCGGCGATCCCGAAGCGGCCGCTCGGCCAGCGCGCGGCCCTTTTCATCCACCAGCAGATCGAACACGATGAAAACGCAAGGCGCCGACTTGCTCAGTTTTAGAATGCGGCTGGCTGCAGGATGGATGCGCATCAGCAAATCGTCAAAAGAAAGATCTCCATCCACGGGAATGACGATCTCCCCATCAAGGACGAATTTTTTGGCCGGAACCGCCAGCAGTGCCGCAACAAGTTCGGGAAAATATCGCGTGAGAGGCTTGCCTGACTTGGATTGCAAGTCGACGCGCGCGCCATCGCGGAAAGCGAGACATCGAAAGCCATCCCACTTGGGCTCGTAACTCCATTGCGGACCCACGGGCAGTTCGGAGGCAGGCAACGCTTCCATGGGCTGATAGTTCGTGCTGACCGGGAGAGTCACAAGAGGCGCTCCAGGGAAACGCGGCCGCGTTGCGCAAGCAGCGGCTTCCATAGATCGCCCAGGCGCGCGAGCCGCCCGGGCACGGTCTGCATCGTGAACTCTTCCATGCGCACGCCGCGTTCGACTTCCGTCCAGGTGACCGGCGTGGAAACCGTGGCGGCCGGCTTAGGCCTCACGGAATACACCGAGGCCAGTGTTCTGTTCCACGCGTTCTGATTGTAATCGACGAGCACGTGGCCTGGCGGGCGTTTGGCGACGCGGTATTCCGCGGTGATGAGTTTTGGATTGCGGGCTGCGAGTTCCTGGGAAAACGATTTTGCGAAGCCCCACACCTGCTTTTGCAGGGGGCCGCGCGCGATGGGAACATAAACGTGAATACCGCGTGACCCGGTGGTCTTCGCATAACTGGTAATTTTCAGAGTCGCCAGAGCGTCTCGCACGTGCAAGGCCGTTTCCAGTACCCGCGCGAAGGGCGTGTCCCCGACGGGATCGAGATCAAAATGCAAATAGTCGGGGCGGTGAACTTCATCGCAGCGCGCGTACCAGGGATTCAAATCGATACATCCGAGATTCACCACCCAGAGCAGGGAAGCCAGGTGCTGGATTACGGGAAATCCGATGACGTTGCCTGACCCGTGTTCGATGGAGCAGATGGGAATCGAAGGCGGCCGCGGCGACGGGGCTCGCTTCATGAAGAAAAATTCTCCCGCGATGCCGTTGGGGTAGCGCTTCATCACCATGGCGCGATTTTTTAAATGCGGCAGCAGCCAAGGCGAAACGGATAAGTAATATTGCAACAGGTCGCGCTTGGTAAGGCCGAGGTCCGGCCAGAAAACTTTTTGCAGATTGGTGAGCCGCACGGTACCGCCGCTGACGGCCAACTCCATCTCGTCTACGTTGGCGGGTATTTCAAAGGCCTCCGGCTTGGCGGCGGGTGCTGGACGCCGAGAAGTCCGCTTGCGCGTTCCTCTGCGCGCAGGCACATTATGCGAGGGTGTCACGACGGTTAGATGTTACAGGGGGGCTAACCGACGCCTTTCAGTAAGTTGGGATAGCTATAAAACAGCACCCGGTAAAACACCGCTGGCGGTGAATGAGTGCGGTCCCAAGTCATCCTTTAGAAGATCAGTTTCAAACCCAGTTGCAGCGCGCGAGCCCCTCCGGTGCCGGTGACCGGTTCGCCCGTCGCTTGGTCAGGCGTGGTGCAACCGCAGCCAAAGCCCGAAGAGACGACTCCATTAGCGATCGCGCCAGGAGTAGAGGGATCGGTAAGGCCTTGCCCGTTGGGCCCGCCATACGGGACTGGCGAAGATCGGATGATTGAGCACGTTGAAGAATTCAGCGCGAAATTGCGCGCTCAATCGCTCTTTGATTTTTATGTTCTTCACCACGGAGACATCCCAATTCCGGAAACCGGGGTCGCGGAAGATATTGCGACCCATCGTCCCGAACGTCCCGACGGGCGGTGGAAGCATCACGGAACTGCCCACGGCATAACATCCCGCTTTCGCGAGCGCCGCGGTGCCCAATGGGCCCATTGCCGCTGCGGCCGTTTTGCAATTTGCATTGCTGGTTCCCGGGAAGTAAGGGGTGGGAAATTCGTTGGAGAGAAAGTCCTGGGGGTTTCCGATGAAATCCCAGCGGTCGACCAGTTCTCCGGTCCCACTGAAGTCGTGCGAGGCATCCGTCGCTCCCCACGGCTCCCCGCTCTGCAAGGTGACGATGGAAGTGAGCTGCCATCCCTGCAAAAGCTGCGCGGGTGATTTGATGCCTGGAAGGTTATAGGTCGTCGAGAACGTAAACCGGTTGCGAATGTCCCAATTGGCATTGCCATACTGCGCGCGCGTATTAGTGCTGTCCTGCGGGAGTCCTCCGCCATAGTTCAGCGAAGCGTAGTCCAGAGCGTGCGAATACGTATATCCCGCGACAAACGAAAGCCCATGTGAGGCGCGCTCGCTGACGGCCACCTGCATCCCGTTATAATTCGATCCATACAGGTTCGACATCTGCTCGATCTGCCCGAGATAAGGGAACTGGCCATAAAATGGCCGCGCGGCCTGCTCGGCTGCCGTATCCGCCTTGCATGCCGCTCCGGCGAGACACTTGTCCAGCGTGCCTGCGCCGCCGGGAAGGGTTGTCCATCCCGCTCCTACCGTATAATTTGTGCCACCGACGTTCACGAGATGGGGAAGCGGCTGGTTGATATCGGTAAGCCCGGTGAGCTTGGTGCCCTTGTTCCCTACATAACTGAGGTCGATGGATAGGTTGTTGGTGAAGGCGTGCTGTATACCAAGGTTCCACTCGCCTACGTAAGGCGACCGTAAATTCGGGTTCACGGCCAGGATGGTGCAGGGCGCAGGCTGCACAGCCTTGCTATTTCCGGGTTGTCCAATCTGGTTATTTCCGCATTGTACCGCCCCGCCCGCGAATAGCGGAGTTGAAGGGCTGTTGTTCAGCCAATTCGTCGCCAAGGTGGAACCCGTGCCGCCAGTAATATTTGTGCTGGCGACCGCGATACTGCCGGGGCCTGGGGTGAAAACGCCTGGTGCAGTCTCCAGTTGGGCTCCCGTGGGGATGCTATTCAGTCCCAGCCGGTTATTGACGGCCAGGAAAACATTGAAGCTCAGGGTGTCGTACCAGATGCCTCCGCCTCCGCGGACCACGGTCCTGCCATTCCCTCGTACATCCCAGGCAAAGCCCAGGCGGGGAGCAAAATTATTATGATCACCGTGATACGGAGTCTGGATTCCGTTTCCCACCTGTTCCAGTCCGACGGCGGGGTCGAAGTTTGCAAATAGGTTATTACGCTCTTTCAGCACGGTGCTCAACTCATAGCGCACTCCCAGGTTCACGGTGAATCTGGTGGTCATGCGCCAGTCGTCTTGCAGAAATAAAGCGTACCCCTGGTTAGTGACCGTCCTCCCGGGGTTGCCGACCAAAAGCGACCCGGCACTTGGAACTCCGGCCAGAAAATCCTCGAGCGGAGTTGCACCGTTAAAAACATTCTGTCCCTGGGTTCCAAAATTGATCGATCCTCTGGCTCCGCTGTAGGCCGCGCCATTAAAAGTGTTGCCCCGGACTTCGCCGCCAAACTTAAATGCGTGCTTGCCCACCAGGTAAGAAAGTTGGTCGAGAAACTGCAACACGGTGTCCGGGCCCTGTAATTTGGGCCAGTTTCCGCCGCCGAGCGTGCTGAAGCCGCTGACCTTGATTTGCGGCAATCCAAAATACAAGGGCGTAGTGATGCCGGTATTAAGAGGATAACCGGTGGTGCCGTTCGCAGGCGTCGTATGGTCGCCGGCATACATAAAGTGGTTGAGGCGCTCCCAGCCAAAACGCGCCTCATTGACCCAGCGGGTGTTCGGCGTCCAGTTCCAAGTGGCCCCGGCGGCTTGAGCGCGCGACACCACGATGGAAAGGAACTGAGCTTGCTGATACGCAGCATCGGCTTGAATGCCGCCCCCGTCTGCACCAATGTACATGCCGCTGAGGTTATGGCGGTCGTTGATGTGGTAGTCCATCTTTACCGCGCCAGTATCTTCCCGATTGGTATTCGGAAATCCCGGATTGAGCCCGATAGAATTTGTTGCATTGGGTGCGAATAGGCCCAGCAGCTTGCTGCTAACTGCGCTCTCGGCCACCCCATGCGCGGCTAAATCGGCCAGAGCGTTCGGAATACTGTTGGCGCAGTCACCGGTCACGCCGGCGCCAGTACAGGTCGGTGTCGCCGGAGTCGGCAGGCCAATGGTGCTGGGGCTATTCGTCAAAAGATTGTTGCCGATAATCCAGCGCTGGCCCTCGTAGGCCGCGAAGAGGAAGATCTTATCTTTAACCAAAGGCGCCCCTACCGTCGCGCCAAACTGCTCGAGCGCCAGCGCCGTCTGTTGACATCCCGCCGCAGTTGGTTTGCAGGACCCGTAAGAAGGACTGTCGAAGAAGTTACGCGCATCCCACGCGGCATCGCGCCCGAAAGCGAAGGCTGTGCCGTGGACGCTATTGGTGCCAGATTTCAAGCCTACATTGACCACTGCGCCGGGTTTCCAGCCGTATTCGGCCTTGGGATTTTCCTGGGTGGCGAATTCCTGGATAGCGTCGATCGGCAGAATGGTGGCCGCATCGGCAGCGACGATCGCCTGTGCGGAAAAGGGCTCCATATTATTCAAGCCCTCGAGCATCCAGACGTTCTGTTCGGGTCGCAATCCATTGGTACTGAACGCCGAGACGCCGCCCCCCGGATTGCGGATAACGCCGGGGCGCAATTGCAGCAGGTTCTCATAGTCGCGGCCGCTCAACGGAAGGTCGTTAATCACCTGGTTGCTCAAGGTTCCGCCAAGGACGGCATTGGTGGTGTCCACCATGGGCAGCGATTCCGTTACCGTTATCGTCTGGGTTTGCTCCCCAGGCTGCAGCGTCAGATCGACGCGCAATTCCTTGCCCACCTCAAGCAGCAGGTTTTGCCGCTCGGCCGCCTTAAAACCTTTGTATTCAGCATGCACTGTGTAACCACCCGGAACGAGATTGGGCGCGGCATATTCACCGGCCTCGTCGGTAGTCAAAGCGCGAGCGATGCCTCGCTGCACATCCGTCACCGTGACGTTGGCGCCTGCGATGGCGCCGCCGCTTTGATCGTGCACGCTGCCCAGAATTCGGCCTGTCTCCCCTTGAGAAAATGCCGGCGAAGAGAAAAATAACAGCAGGGAACAACCGAGCCCCAGGAATTGAAGCGCTTTACTGAAATTCCAAGCGCACATTTGCACCCTAAGCTTGCGTGTATTCATGCCCACACCCCCCGAGAGGCTATCCAAGACTTGAATCGCCGTCAGTGATTAAATGGCCCGACTGATGACCCGAACTGCGTTGCTGCGTGCACGTATTTGGCCGGTCATGTAGCATTGGAAGGATTAAGGGAGGCTTAAAGGCCGCGCTGCGTGTTCTGAGGGGTTATTTTCGAGCTTGTGGTTGTGGCGTGGCTACGTTCTTTGCCGGATAATCCTTCGTGAATCCTGTTCGCTCATTGGTTACGGTGAAACTGCCGTCGGATAGCACGGACATTTTGATGTTGTGCAGGTGATCGGTTTCGCTCAGGTTGGCAATGAACTGCTCGGGTGAATTGTGCTCTTCGCCGCCCGCTGCGGAGCGATGCTCCTGCCAGAAATCCTCAAGGCCGGGCGCCGTATGCACGATTTGCCAGTATTCCGGATCACCGCCTTTCTTTTCGCCGTTATTCATTATGGCGACGCGAGCTCGAATGGCGTGCACCAGTTGCGGCGCTCCCGAATGCGGATCGCCGTGACGCGTGGTGTGAAAAACATCAAAGGTGCCCAGCAAATTATGGGGACAGACCAGGGCATGCTCGAGATTCCAAACCAGGTCGCCCAAGTCGAGAAGCCGGAACTTCCCGTACCGCACCACCAAGCCTAGAGACTCCGTATTCTCGGGCGTGGGATCCTGATCTTTCAGTTTTGCTTCGTGGCACAGGGCATTTGCAGCGCCCGCGCCAGGCGCGCCTACCAGGGGCGCAGTGATCACCTCGCCTGCGGCGGAAACGACTTCCACGTCTAAGCCAGCCACCGGAATTTTGTCTCCGGGTTTGGGCACTATCGCGTGAGCCTTCGCCCGCACGGCCTGGTAGGAGATGAAGCCAGCGCTGCGGTTCGGCTGGAGTTCGACGGTGTAATCTCCGTGATCGACAAAATGCCGGATGGGGATGCGGTTGGCAAGTTCGGCGGCGCTGCCTACGTGGTCGCCGTGATAATGCGTGATCACGACGTAATCGAGCACCGTCACGTTGGCCTGCTTCAAGACAGCCATGATCCTGTCGGCTTGTCCCGCAAAACCGGTATCCACAAGCATCGACTGCCCGGACGGCGCCACAAACAGGGTGATTTGCCCGCCCTCCGAATCGACGAAATAAATATCGAGCCGGGTCGATCTGCCGGCATGTTCCTGTGCGCGAGACATTCCTGCAAACGCCAGCAGCCCGATAGCGAGAAAAAATGGCATGGTCCTGCGCATACGGCCTCCTCGCCTGTGCTTTCCGAACGCCCGTTGAATATAGACCCGCTCGTCTGCGGAATAAAGGCTCGCACACTCCAGGTTCGTACTACAGCAAGAGCCTCTTCATAGCCGGCCCGTTAAGATATCGTGTGATCCGTAGTAAAACGCATCAAAATGGAGGTGTTTCTGGTCGATACCGCCGGGATTCTGTGGTTAATATGGTATGAGGTGGCGCGGATGCGTCTGAACGTCAAATACGAGTTTTTGTTAGCCGTAATACTATCGGTGGCCGCATATTTTCCACTACATGGACAGAATCTGCCCATGGTTCCATCCAGCGGTTCCGACGGCCAGTATGACCAAGGAGGAACCGTCACCGGAGCCGGGTCGGCTGCCGCGATGCCCCAGTCCGGAAGCCCGCCAAGCACCCCCCCGACGGCCGGCAATACCACGCCACAAAACAGCGATTCGAAAGACACCCAGAGCAAGCGAATTTTGTGGATTATCCCCAACTACCGGGCGGTCAGCGCCGATACTTTTTTGCCGCCGGAATCCCCTAAGGAGAAGTTTAAACTCGCGACCCAGGATAGCTTCGATTACTCCTCCTTCGTGCTCGCCGGCCTGCTTGCTGGGTACGGCCAAGCCACCAATTCAACGCCGGAGTTCCAGCAAGAACTCTCGGGTTATGGGCGATACTACTGGCACTCATTTGTCGATGAGACGGTCGGAAACTATTTCACGGAAGCGATAATGCCCTGGGCCACGCACGAAGACCCGCGCTACTACACACTCGGCCATACTCACGGCACGGTCCTGCACCGCACTGCCTACGCCGTAAGCCGTCTGGTCATCACCAGGACCGACTCTGGCAGCGAAACCTTTAACTTCTCTGAAATCGTGGGCAACGCCCTGGGCGCCGGCGTATCGAATGCATATTACCCGCGCCAGGAGCGTACTTGGGGAAGCAATGCTGATAAATGGGCAGTTCAAATCGGCATCGATGGCATTGCGGATATCCTGAAGGAATTTTGGCCCGATATACGCCGCGACCTGTCTCGCAAAAAGCAGTAGCTGCCTTCCTTTGACATCTGGTGATATAGTCAGCGGCGCCTCGTCAAATGGCCGCTGCCAGCCTCGCCGTCGGCAAGAGACCGAAAGTCGCAGGGACGTGGCGTCAGCTGAGGGGCATCGGCGAAGGAGGAGAAAATGCGCGTTCGCTTGTCTCGGCTAATGGCTGTTGTATCGGGCCTCGTGCTGGTTTTGCTTGTGGCTCCGGTGGCTTTCGGACACATCAAAATCTTTCCCACCCAGTCAACCTTCGGTGCGCGTGAAAAATACACCATGCGTGTGCCCAACGAGCGGCAATCGCCCGCCATCCGCGTAGAGGGTGAGTTTCCTGCCGGCCTGGAAATCTACGATTTCGAATTCAAACCCGGCTGGAAGATCGACTTCAAAAAGAATGATAAAGGCAAGATTATCGGCGCCACCTGGACGGGTAAGATCGCCCCGTATGAATTTGTCGAATTTGGCATGCTCGCGATCAATCCCAAAGACGGTGACCCCAATCTGCTCTGGCGCTTTTATCAATATTACGAGGATGGATTCAAAGAGGAGTTCACCGCTGCCCCCGATGCCAAGATGCCGTTGCGGCCGATGCCGCAGGTGACCCTCAAGCCCGCCGATTAAAGGGCGGTTGCGCGGCCATATCAGGAGCAGAGCCTGTCATTTCTGTTTTCGCCAGGTCATGTCCACGCGCACGGGCATTTCGTTCTTAACCGGAAGGGTCAGAAGCGACGGCGGATCGATTTTGAAATCGGTAAGCGTAGCGGGAATCGTTCCCGAAATTCGGGCCACGTCTCCCTGCATCACCAGTTGGAAGGGAACTTGGCTATATTTCGCGGTTTGACCCGCGAAGTCTATTTCCAGATCGGCGTGAATGGCGGCTGACGCCGCTGCGTCTTCCGCTATGTGCGTGCGCAAAGTGACCATCGGAAATTGGCCGCCACGCGCGACTTGGAGCATGTGCAGATCGCGGTTGCTATCGCCCGAGTCAAACGATTTCACGGGCACGGCAATCAAAAAATCGCATTCTCCAGCGCGGCACACGCCCTTTCCTTTCGCCGCGTGGCTGACGCCCTCCACTTGGTGTAGCGGGTGAGAAATGTGATAGGTCAGGGTGGATTGCTCGAGTCCCCACTGACTTCCCGCTTGGGCCCGGGCCGCCCGCACTGAAAACAGCCCTAAAAACAACAACTCCAACGAAAAAGACCGCCGGTATCTTTAGATGAAACTTTGTTCACATTCCCTCGCTGGACGCTTAGAACTTGATGGATACCGATAGAATCGCCGCTCCGTACGCCGCCGCGGTCGCGATGGCGACTACTCCGTGTGCGCTGGCAATTCCATGCACTTTTTCGCCACGGCTCTTCTGATCGAAAGCGATAGCCCCCAGGATCGGCGTCAGGATCATGCCGGGGCCGTGAATCCAGGCCAGAGCCTTGTGCAGGCGAATGGGCCCGCGAGTCTCCGTACCCGGAATTCTAGGGGCGCGGATGGCGTAGTACGCGCTCATGAAATATAAATCCCCGGCGGCCGACCCGAGAGCCAGGTGCGTATAGCGGTCCGCCGAGCTTGTTTTGTTGCCTCCGGCAAACGTCCCCGTAACCACGGAGGCGAACAGAGGCGCGGCGGCGATCAAGCCCAGTCGCTGGTGCACCCTGAGCATGTGCGACCGCTTGTCGAGCCGAGCCTGATCTTGCGCGCTTCCCTGAGTATCCGATTGAGAAAACCCGAGGTCCCCCAGCGAAAGCACTCCGCCCAGCGTTAAATTGAGCGTTTGCGGAGATGCTCCGCTAATCGTTGTTTTCGTGATATTGGTGCTGAATCCTTCCGCTGAGACGGAGACTTCATAATCTCCAGGAGCGAGGTTGGCCACCTGGTAAAGGCCGGCGGAATCAGTTTGGCTGCTTGACAATTGGCCGCTGGCCAAATTCTTAACGGAGACCTTAGCGTTTGGAACCGCCTTGCTCGATGCGTCAGCGATCGTGCCCGAGAGTGTGGCGCCTCCATTCTGTGTCTGTGCGTGTACCGAAGCCGTCAATAAAATAAGAATCCCCAGAACCGCCGTTTCCAGGGGGAATCTCAGCATTCTCGAATTCATGCGACCCTCCCGATGGGCATCGCAGACCTGGCAAGATTTATAACGCAGTTGATGCCACGCTTGATTCGCAGAGTTGCACAGGGCATTGAAAATAAAAAATAAATGTAAACGTCTCTAACGAGGGATCTCCGGCCTAATCGGCGGCTCTGAGCCATAACTTTTTGCTCCGCAGCCGGCGGCCCGGCACTGTGAGTCCGGAGTCCTTCACTCACGGCACCTTGGGGCAGTTTTGTCGTAGGTCGCCTGGGAGATAATTTCCTTGCACGAGCCCGTTTTTAGCCCGGTAAGGGCGTCCATCGATAATCTTTTGCGCGTAAGGGCCCCCGACGCCAGGCGACTCTTGAGTTCAGCCAAGCTGGCCGAATCGTTTCCTCTACCCGCAGAGAAAGCTTTCCAAGTTCTCAAAGGAAGTCAACCAGACCTCGGTGGGTCGCTCGTAACCCTTAAGCTCGACGTGACGTTTCTCGAAGCAATGCTGAGCCCGGGGATTCTCACGCAGGCATGCGAAGGTGCTCGCACCGAGAGCCACATCGAAGCCGGATTTCTTGGTGGCGGTTTCCAGCCGGAAGGCTACATTCACGCTGTCGCCCAGAGGACTGAACTCGGGATTCTCCTGAGCGCCCGTATTGCTAACCATCGAAATGCCTGTGTTGATTCCGGATCCAATCCGAAGCGGCGCAGGAAGCGAAAATCTCTCATGCAATTTTCCGGTGAAGGCCTGAATTTCCGAGAGCGCTTGCAGAACTTGGCGCATATCGTCGGTTTGGACGTTTTCCCCGGCGTGCGTCCATACGGCCATGACTGCGTCGCCGATATACTTATCTCCGGAACTTCCGTGACGCCGCACGATTGCGCCAGTCTCACGAAACCAGGTGCCAATGGTCTGCGCGAGGAGCGCTTCATCGACCTTCTGGGCAAGGATGGTAAAGTCGCGAATATCTACAACCAGGACGGTGATCAATCGGCGCGAGTACATGACGAGCGTTGGCGTCGGAAAACGCGGTTTCGGACGCCTGGTGATCTGGGCCCACGGAGACGTTGCAAAAAGTCATCTGTGTACCTCCGCACACCAGGACGTCCTGATTTTGCAGCCGTAGGGGAGTTGTAACTCTTCGGTGATTTATTAAGGAGCCATTGAGGCTACCCAGGTCAATGAAATAAAACTTGCCAGGTTGCATTTCCTGAATTACGGCATGATATCTGGACATCATGTTGTCGTTAAATGCGAAGGTGTTATCCGCGCCGCGTCCAATGGTCCAATGATTCGCGTCGTTCAGAGGTAACTTCCGATCTTGCTGATGGATTTGAGACCTGCAAATATGCGTTTCCCGCGGCCAAGCCCGCCTCCGGTGGACCCAATAACGGCGTTAGTATGATACGGGCACCTGCCCTCGGCAATGGCCACAATGCTCACGGTGACACGCGTCTGTGGCCCCTCGCGCGGCTCTCGAATGATCCCAAACCCAGTCCGCCCGGAGCGCTGCAACGAGGTTGTCGAAGGTCCCGTGCAGTGGAAATGAACGCGGTCCCAGGGCTACGATCGCAAAGGTAGGCCCAGAAGCTATCGAAACCTAACCTGCATTTCGATCCAAGAGACGAGATCCGCTAAGGTCTCAAACTAGAAAATATCGGCAGGGTCGGCGTGCCGGAGTTTCTGCATGGCCAGCACACCAGAAACAGTACACATGGCAACAGTCAGCAAGTAAACGAGCACTAAGCGAACCAGCGTCAGCCGAATCGGCAACATCGTTCCAAACCGCGCAATTTCGTATACCCCCAACGAGATCAACAACCCGGGAATAAACCCTAGAATCGACAAAACCAGTGCCTGTTGCAGGACGATTCTAAACAAGTACCCATTGGAAAAACCAATCGCTTTTAACGTGGCATACTCGGGAAGACGTTCCAAGACATCGTTATAAAGGATTTGATACACAATTACCGCCCCCACAACCAACCCGATGATTACCGACATCTGGAAAAAGAAGCCAACGGGAAGGCTCGCACCGAAAAAAGCCGTCTCCCGATTGAGAAGACCCTGCTTCGTCAGAACTGTCACATCCGGAGGCAGAGCTGCGGCTATCTTCCGCCTTGTTGATTCGAGATCAACTCCGGGCTTGAGCCGGATGACCCCAACGTCAACGGCTCCCAAAGCGCGATAGGGAACCAAGCGAAAAAAGTTCGCGTCACTGGTAAGGACGTTGCCGTCATTGGCGAAATTCGCTCCAATGCGGAACAGGCCCACGACCTCGACTTGACGGTGAGATAATTCCGTCGTGACGGTCCCGGTATTTCGGAACAACGCGGGAATCGGCCCGAACTCCGGACGCGAGCCTTCATCAAACATCACCTTTCCCGGCTCGGAAAGCTCACGCCAATGGCTATTGACGGTTGGATAGTCAAAGACTCGCTCGCGCGGCGTGAATCCAATTATGAATATCTCCCGGTGGTGACCATTCAGGGGGTTCTTCCACGGAGCCAAACTCATGTAGAGCGCTCCAACGGACTCAACTTCGTCAAAGGCCAGCGCCTGATACAGCCGCCTTTCCGGGAAATTGGACGTCGCTACAATGCATTGATAGCGGGGGCCGACGAAAATCAGGTCGGCGTTAAGGTGCGAATATAAAAGCGTGACACTGGTATAAAGAGCGTCGAGGAATGCCAGCTGCAGCATGGAAAAGACGACCGTGAATGCGATTCCCGCTATGGCGGCGAGGAATCGCCCCTTCGAATTCATCAGCTGCAGCCAAGCGACAGAAAAACTTCCGCTTTTTGGCCGGTCACCAGGTTTCTCAGCAAGCACAGGAGTCAATTGAGCGCCGCCGAAAATTCAGAACGAACCTTGCTTTCAGGTGTCGCCCATCCATGAGCAGTCATCGTGGTCGTCAAAGTATAGCCTTTCTCGCCGGCACAGTTCCAATTGCGAGCATCACCGGATCAAACGCGAAGCCTGTGGGAAAAACAGGCGCGCTCTGTCGAGCATTGGACGCGAATGCCGCAATGGCTACGTTCGCAATCGTAGCCGTTGCATAAATATTCGAGCGCCGGCTGCAATTGCATAGCGTTTCGTACCAGGAGTTCGACGTTCATCGCCAAGAAATGCGAGCTAACAAACAGATTCAATGGCGGGAGCCGGTCGGGGCTCGGGTCATGCGTACACAGCTCTCCAAGACCAGACCTAACGGAATGGCAAAGTCGACAAAGGCCTGCTCATCATCGCTGGTAAACGGGTGTCCACCATGCTTGTTAATCAACTGCGCCACTGCAAACACCTTTTTCTGGCGATCGAATATCGGCATACACAGAATGCTCTGCGTTGAGTAGCCGGTTCGCCGGTCCACCTCCGGATTAAAATCCGGGTGATTGTAGGGGTCTGCAATGTTCATCGTTGCGCCTGTCCGCGCGACGTAACCGGCAATCCCGGTCGAGATGGGTATTTCAATTTCCAGCGGCTGTGAGCTATCGCTCTCGGCGATCTTGGAACGCAGGACTCCACGCTCATCATCGACCATAAAGATAGTTCCACGATCGGCATCCAGCAATTCGCGTATCTTTGCGGTAACAGCTTCGAGGATTTGATCCAACAGCGCCTGAATCGCCTGTTCGTTCCCTAGATCGACCACGCTGAGGAATTGCTCGAATTCGGTGGTCATTTGGTCCAAGGTTGCCAGGAATTGTTTTCCCGACATTTTGCTTACGTGGCGGACGAGTTCTCCCTTGTGCTGCAGTTTGGCGAACGCTGAGAGCAGTCGGCCGGTGTCTGCTGCAAGGCCTGCGACGAATGAGGTGATGCGGCCATCCTCGAGGGTAAGAACGCGATCTGCTATGTCCAAGATGCGGTTATCATGTGTAACCAGCATAATGGCGCATCCCTGTTGCTTGGCGAGCAGTTGAATCAGTTCAACAACTTCGCGCCCGGTTTTTCTGTCCAGGGCAGCGGTCGGCTCGTCCGCAAGGACGATCTTGGGATGGCGCACTAGGGCACGTGCAATGGCGACCCGTTGTCGTTGTCCTCCGGACAATTTTGAGGGATGCGCCTCGAAATACTTGCCCAGGCCCACTGAGCGGAGCGCATCCTCGCTGCGGGTGCGAGCTTCCTCGTCTGAAAGGCTGGAGTCGACGCCCAGCGCCATTTGCACGTTCTGGCGGGCAGTGAGAGCTTCCAGAAGATTATGGGCCTGAAAGATAAAGCCAATGTTCCCGCGGATTCGCACCATCTCTTGGTTGCCGGCTCCCCGCAACTCATAATCCAAGACCTTCAGGCTGCCTTCGTCAACCGAGCGAAGCGCTCCGACCAGCGTGAGGAGGGTGGTTTTTCCGGATCCCGATGGGCCGGTTATGATCACGATCTCGCCCGCGAAAATATCCGCGCAGACGTCAAACAATATCTGGTGTCGCAGCGTTCCGGCGCCGTAATAATGGTCCACATTTCGAATGGAGATGACAGGTTCCATCGCGTTGCTCAAAAAATCTCAGCTGGATCCGCGGAACGAAGGCGGCGCACCGCAAACAGTCCGGAACCGATGCACATAAGCGCAACGAGAATGTAGACAACTATAAGCCGCGCGAGGGTCATTCGAACTGGGAGAACCGTGGCGGTCTGAACGATACGATAAACGCCGATCGACAGCAAAACGCCGGGAACAAAACCGATGACCGAAAGAAGCAGTGCCTCTTGCAAGACCACCCAATACAAACGCCGATCGGAGTAACCGATGGCCTTGAGGGTGGCGAACTCCGAAAGGTGCTCAGAAACCCCGCTATAAAGAATCTGGTAAACGATCACTGCCCCCACGATCAGCCCCATGACCAGGGACGCGCGGAGGATGAACCCCAGGGGCAGGCTGCGACTCCAGAAAGTCTTTCTCCCGATTGAGCAGACCTTGTTTGGTCAGCACGGTAACGTCCGCAGGCAACATCGCTTCCAGTCCCGCACGCGCCACCTCAGGATCAGTGCCGGGCTTGAGTTTGATCAGTCCAACGTCAGCCACTCCGGGTTGGCGCGACGGCGCCAGTCGAAAGAAATTCGTATCGCTGACGAAGATCTGTCCGCTGTTCGCAAAACTCGCGCCCACGCGAAACAGGCCCACAACGTTGATACGCCTGCGGGAGACTTCCGTTACAACGGAACCGTGTTCGTTGAACATTTCGCTTATTGGTCCAAACTCCGAACGAGAGCCTTCATCGAAGAGCGCAGTGTCGGGCTCGGCGATCTGAGCTAGACGATCGCTCACCGCGGAGAGGTCGAAGACCTGGTAATGCGGTTTGAAACCGACCAGGAATATGAAGCGCTCGACGTGATTGATGGGATTCGTCCACTGCACAGTGTCCATGTACACTGGCGTCGCGGCCTCGACTCCGCCAACGGCAAGCGCCTGGTAGAGGCGGCGCTCCGGGAATCCTTCTCGAGCCTCAATCGATTGATATTCAGGACTGATGAGTACAAGATCAGCATCGAAGTGAGAATACAAAAGCGTGATGCTGTTATACAGGGCGTCTTCGAAGGCGAGCTGAACCAGGGCGAGAATGACTGCAAATGCAACACCGGCGACCGCAGTCACCAAGCGTCCTTTCAGTTTAACCAGGAGTAACCAGGCCAGAGGTATCCGAGAACTCATGGCTGAATTGCCACATCGACCTTGCCATGAACTAGCCCAGCGACTTTTGATCCGTCATTAAGGCGAATCCAGACTTTGAAGACCCGTGCGTCTGCAAAGGCAACTGGATCGAGCGGTAGGACATCGTTCTTGGAAAGGATTGTTCCAACAGTCTCAACCACGCCTGACAGTTCGCCTGAAAATAATTCGCTTTTGATGGTGGCATGCTGTCCAGGGCGAACCCGGGCTACGTCGGTCTCGTAAACCTCAGCTTCTACGTACATTGAATCGGTTTTCCCAAGCTCAAGCAGACCTGCTGGCCCAACCTCTTCTCCTTCATGGGCAACTATTGTCAACACCTGGCCGGCGATCGGCGAGTACACGACGCCGGAATTCAGCTTCGCCTGGGCAGCTTTACTCTCCGCAACTGCGACACTCAACTCGGCTTCGGCTATGTCGACGTCCTCCGGCCGGGGCCGGGAGATGTCCTCGAGACGTTGCTGGGCTTGCTCGACCTTTCGTTCGCCGGTAGTAACCGCGAGACGCCGAGATTCGAGTTCTGCTATCGATACATCGGTGTTTTTTTGCAAAGTTTCATAGCGAGCGTATTCTGAGCGCGCATTCTCAAGCGCGCCCTGAAGCTCTCCGACTTCCGCCTTTCGGGCGGCGATTTCCTGTTGACTAGCACCCGCTTTCACTTGCGAAAGCTTCGCTTGCGCCAAGCTCACCCTGGCTTCCGCTACGCGAGTAGCGGTTTGAAGTTGCTGGTTACCGTCCAGAATGGCTAATAATTGTCCTGGGCGCACCCGGTTACCTTGTTTCACTTTCAACTCGCTCACCCGCTGGGGCCGGCCGTCAAGGTAGGCTGCGGAAACTCGCAAAACGCCATTCTGCGGTTCGATATGACCCAAACAGGCTACCCCACCATCGGGACGAACGCCAGTGCCCATAGTTTTTGGCGCCGCTTCGGAATCAGAAGCACGCGCGATCGCACGCAGAGCTACACCGGGTTGATGAGCGCGCCACCATAGGACCGTAGAGATAAGCAGTAAAAACAACACCAGCGCAGACAGAAGGAGCTTGTTTACACTACCTCGAACACCAAACCGCTCAGTGTTTTTTGTCATGGTCGTGTATATTACACGACGTATTTAACACATTCCATCAAAGGATTCCCAGACCCATGCCCAAGATGCGGGGTGTTCTTGCCATTTTTTCTCTAGGTACAATCCTATGCTCAGCGCAGTCGGGTGCACCCGGTCAACCGGAACTGGAACTCAGCCTCGGAAGGGCGATTCAGATCGCAAGCGAGTCGCAGCAAAGCGCGGCAGTGCGGCGTGGAGAGCAGATTGTAAATGTTGCCAAGTCCAGCTACGGGTATGCTCGTGCCAATCTTCTGCCAAGCCTGGATGGGGCAGTCGCTGAACAGAACCAGACGGTGAACCTCAACGCTCTGGGATTGAGGTTTCAGCCGGGTCCCGGGCTTCATCTTTCCCGAATCAGTAGGGCCTTTCTCCACCTTCGACGTACGAATTCGGATGAGCCAGAACATCCTCAACCTGAGTACAATTCGTAGTTTGCAGGCGGCACGCGAGGATGTGCACGTGGCCGAGGCCGAAAATGCGAGAATTCGCGATGACGCAGCCGGCCGCGTGGCAAAACTGTACGCTGCGGCACTGGAGGCAGAGGCGAAGCTACAGGAGGCCAAGGCAAACATCGCACTAGCCGAGGCCTTACGTGATCTGGCTTCAAACAAGCAGTCAGTGGGTGAAGGCACGGATATCGAAGTGGCCCGCACAGGACTTGCTGTGCTGCAACACCAGCAACGATTGATCGCGGCTGAGACTGAGCTCCGTTCCGCCGACCTTGACCTCATCAACCTGCTCAATTTGAATTGGAATACTGAACTGAAGTTGACGGGCAAACTTGAGCTTGTCCCTGCAGATTTACCCATGGTGGATGACGCGGTCACGACGGCTCTGCAATCGAGGGCGGACCTGAAAGAACAACAGGAACGAACGGCAAGCGCAGAACTGAAAAACACGGCAGCAAAGCTTGAACGCCTACCATCACTTATTGGATATGGAGACTATGGCTTGCTAAGCGGTGTTCAGACGCACGTGGTGGGTGCCACGCTGAAAATCCCCCTGTTCGACGGAGGCAGGATGGAGTCAGACCGCGCCCAAGCCTTTTACCTGATGCAGAAAGAAGAAATCGAGGAGGACGAGCTTAGAAAGCGCGTCGAACTGGAGATCCGAAAAACTTCGGCCACATTGGCATCGGCACGGCAGCAAGTTGCGGTTGCCGAACAGGCCGTTTCTTTCGCCAACGATGTGCTGGCACACGCACGCAGGCTGTACGAGGCGGGGCTGACCAACAGCATTGAGGTGATTGACGCGCAGACTCAGCTGGAAATTGCGAAGGATGAACAGGTGACTGCGTTGTTCGATTACACGAATGCCCGGATAGAGTTGGCCGAAGCGATCGGCACAACCACTAAGCTCAAATTTTGAGTGCGCGTTTTGGCGTCGCATTGCAGTCATTCGGCACCTCCGCTGATCGGGATCTGCAAGGAGCGCAAATGAGCAGTAATCGGCCGGGGCCAACCGATAGCTTCACGCCTTTGGAAATAACACCGTGAGGATGGAAGTTTGCAAATAGATCGAGCAACATTGCTCTACGCCGACGAAAATCCCTTTCGCACCAACTACGACGAAACTGCTCGCTACGCGCGAGGAATCTATGACCTGGGTCGAAATATGTATGCGTTTCTTTCTCCCAATGGATCTTGGCAGGAAACCAACACAGGCTTGATTGTTGGTAATGGCGAGTCGCTACTCGTGGATACGCTGGTGGACCTACCACATACCCAGACGATGCTTGAACTCATGCGGCCACTCACTGGTGCGTGCCCGATCCGCTATATCGTGAATACTCATGCCGACTGCGATCATTGTTGGGGCAACGAACTGGTTCCGCTGGCCGAAATTATCAGTTCCCAGGCCTGCTATGACGAGATGCAAGAACTCTCCCCCAGAGCATTCATGTCGCTCGCCTCACTAGGCTCCCTGTTGAAGCTCGTGGGGCACCTGCCCGGGTTGGCGAAGTACCACGCGATAGGAGCTTGGTGGCAAGCGATGCTAGCACCGTACAATGCTCGTCCAGTGAAGGTGAAGCTGCCATCACACCGGTTTTCCGGCGAACTGACAGTGCGGGTGGGTGATCGCGAGCTGCACTTGCTTGAAGTCGGACCGATGCACACCCGAGGGGACATACTCGTTTACGTTCCAGATGCAAAAACGCTCTATGCCGGTGATGCACTCTTTGTCGGGGTGACACCGGCGCTATGGGCAGGGCCTCTTGAGCATTGGATTGCGGCTCTTGACAGGATTCTTCAGATGGACGTTGAGTGCATCGTTCCCGGTCACGGAGCGATTACGGATAAAAAAGGCGTTCGTGAGCTGAAGGACTACTGGACATTTCTTGATGGCGAGGTTCGCCAGCGGTACAAGGCTGGGATGCCTGTGCAAAGGGCCGCCTATGATATTGCACGTAGTCCGGCATTCACCAACAAGCCATTTGCCCAATGGGATTCACCGGAACGCATGCTGGTGAGCATATACACGCTCTATCGCTGGTTGCAGGGTCGTAGTGCCCATCCCAGAGTTTTCGAGCGGGTGCGTATTCTCGCCCAAACAGCAGCGTTTGCCGGCACTTTCCCTGCCGCGACCCCGGCGTCCTTGCATCGGATATCGCGTCATCAGAAGAGCGCGTAACTGGCCCTTTCTACAACAGAACAGCAAGCGACTGTCATCGGTACTCATGCCCGCGCAGGCCGCGCCGATGAATTTTAAGGCTAGCAAAGGACGGTAGTCCCTTGCAACGACGCGCTCACTTGATCAGAGCACTCGTAAGCCATCCGCCGCCAAGTACAAGGCAGGTTAACACCACCAGATAGAAGTAGGTCTGGCGCGCTTGATGCGTTTCTTTCGAGCCAAAAAAGATGAAAAGGACGCAGGCTGCTGAGAGTGCCAAAAGCAAGCTGGGAAGCAAAATCTGCGGGCGAGCCGGCACGAGACCAGTTACTGTTAAAGTTACAATTACCACGCCAGCTAGAAGGATAAGCAGGCAAGTGGCAATCATCGAGCTTTTCCTGCCAAGTACCACCACGATGTTACGCACCTGATTTGCTGCGTCCTGCTCAATGTCTGGCAGTGCGTTTGCCAGATGCAGTGCCAGGCCCAGCAGAAATGCGATTGGTATCTGCCACAAGACCAAGGGCACGAAATGACCTACAGCAACAAAGGCATAGACAGGAATAAGAGGAATGGCCAATGCGAAAACGATACCTCCCAAAGGCGTAGTTTTTAGTCCCAGATTGTAGCTCTGACCAAGAGCGAGGTAGAGCAAAGAGATCAGGAGAGCCATGCGATTGAGTGGAATTAGGAGCAGTACCATGATGAACATCAAGAGCAAGGTGGCGAAAAGTGCTTCCTGGGGACGAACAAGGCCGCGGACAATTGGCTTGTTCTTCTTGCTCAATACGTCGCGCTGGCGATCACAATAATCGTTGAAAATTGCAATGGAAAGCTGCATAGCGAGGTGCGCGGTGATTACCAAAGCAAGTACATTCCACTGAACCTGCGGCCAACTAGCGAGCAGCGCAAACCCGGTAACCGCGATCACGTTGAACATGACCGGTCCTGGATGGCAGAGCCAGAAGAAACCCCGCAAGACGTCAGCCGGACGGCGCTTTCCAATAACATTCACATGGTCAGACAAGCTAAGTTGCCTTTCGTCGGCAAAGGGCCTGCTTCCGTCTGATCCACGGGTCGCAAATTCCTCTCCCGGTTAAGCCCAGGTCCCGATTAGGGCTTTTTTTGTTTTAACGCGTGGCCCATATACATTATCGAAGTGTCGTCAGTTTCCTCGAGATTTATACGCCTACCCAGCTCCGCCAATGTGATTTTCCCGCGTTTGTACCTCAACAATTGGCTGATGGCCACGATCGGGTTGCCTCGTGGACTCATACCCTTGGTCTCTTGGTTTTGCAAACCAGAACGCTGCATATAGAGTTGCAAGTCGCTGGGCTTGATAAAGTGCTGCCAATCATGAAGGTTCTGGGGAAGAAAACGGGTCAGCTTCCACTCCTGGGCCACCTTGATGGCCACGAGCCAGGACCAGAATGTCGCGTTAATCGTGTCATAGAAAAAGATACCGCCAGGTGTAAGGACACGAGCCAATTTCTTGCATGACCAGCGCAACATCATTCACGTGCTCCAAGACATCGCAGCAAATAACCATGTCGAAGGAAGCATAGGGAAAAGGAATTTGCTCGCCAACACCTGTCCGATAGGCCACTTCCAAAGCCGATTGCTGTGCATGTTTTCTTGCAGTGGCCAAAGAGCCTTCCGACGGATCAATGCCCGTCATCTGACATCCGAGGCGAGCAAACTCCTCGGCCAGTAGACCGCCTCCGCATCCAAGATCGAGGCCTTTGATCCGCCGGGGCTCTCTCTTGTGTTCCTCAATGAGGACCCGCCTGAAGTAGCCAAAGCGAACAGGTCCCAACACCGTACGCAACAGACCAAGGGCTTCATTCTCGTCCCACCAGGTCTCACTCAGACGGTTATAGATTTCGTTATCAACCGGCATGGGACCACATCCATAGCCTTCATACAAAAAACTGCTCTCTTAAGGCCCTGACGAAAGCTTGCTCTGTGTCTACACGAAACGTACCCAGAACATGGCGATCAGGCCGTATGAGGGTGAAGTGATTACGCTGAGCCCCCAAGAAACGCACAATCTGCTGCTGGCCATCTAGTGCACAGGCGACATTCCCACACGTTTTTTGCAAATCCTCGATTGCGGGTACCAAACACATGAGGCGCGGCATGAGCTTCTGCCATATATCTGACTGGAGTGGTTTGAAAGCCGCATTGGGATCAGAGTGCAAGCGAACCAGAGCGAAACCAGAGCCTAACGGTTCGTCAAGCAGCACTGACCGCTTGTTTGGCAGAAGAACAGTGGGCTGAGGAAACAGGCGGCCTGCACGGAATTGATGCCTGCGGTCGCCCGCGAGGATGAGGCCATTTTTATAGGACGGTTCAGGCTTTATACGCATTTGCCTCACGTTCGAGGAAATAAGCGGAAGCTTCATTAGCGCGCGAAGAGCAATATCTCGGAAAAGCGCGCGATGGCGGCCCGTAGGCATAACCAGTTGCTTACCAAGGAACGTGGCGAAGCGAATCATCTGCACAACGTGTGGCATACGTTCCTGCTGGTAGGTTGCGAGGATACAAGGCCTTCGCCTGCCCACGCAGGACGAATGCGAGCTTCCAGGCGAGATTGCAGGCGTCACGCAAACCACTATTCATGCCCTGCCCACCAAACGGTGGGAGTAAATGGGCGGCATCACCGAGCAGAAAAACCCGCTTATGCGCAAAGGAACTGGCATAGGAAGCATGAAATGTATAGATGGTCTGACGTACGATGCTGGGTTCACGCTTATCGCCAATCTGCAAGAGCAGACGACGCAAGTGGTCCGTAGGATCAACGCCTTCTTCTTGTCCGTAGAGATCCCCACGCTCTTCCGGGTGCAACATGAACTCCCAACGCCAATGCTGGTCGGGTGCAGGAATACTGACCACGGGTCGCTGGGGATCGTAGAAGCAAGTGACATAACGCCCAGGACCAGGCTCGGCCCCCACAAACCCATCAATGACCAGCCAGCGTTGAGGAAAGGTCATTCCGTTCATGGGGATCCCAAGAATACGGCGTATCAGACTCTTACCGCCATCGCAGGCTAGCAGATAGGCGCAGGTAATGTGTTGCACCCTGCCAGCAGGAGTGCGCACGCTGACCAGCACTTCCTGGTCGGTCTGCGTGAACGCATCGAGGGTATGTTCGAAGAGAACCTCAACGTTGGTGAAGCGCTGCAGTCCGGCCAGCAGCGTTGACTCTAGATGGGGCTGACTGAACGTTGAGATGGGTGGATAACCGTTGCGCCGGCTCCCGGGGTTGATACGCATAACCAGGTGCCCATGAGAGAGATACTGTGCTCCGACATCCAGTAAAACATGTTCTAATACTTCATCACCCAGTCCCAGCGTCTGACAAATACGTAAGCCCTCGTCATCGATAGTGATAGCGCGCGGAAGGTCGCTCAACGCTTTGTTGCGTTCGACGAGTATGCGTCTCGATACCATACTGGCCGAGAAGATTGGCGGCAGCTAGTCCCGTCGGGCCAGCACCGACGATGACCACTGAGGCAAGCCTATCACCCATTCTTGAGTCGTCCTCTCCCATGCTTCCCCGGAGCCCTTACACACCCGTCACGATACAGGACTTGACCTGTGCTAGATAGGTTCGCTTTCCACATCGCTAGGACGGTAAATCCTGTCGCGTCGAGGGCCACATACTCTTCAGCGCAAGAACTGCATGACTGCCACCTAGTCCACGTGCGCAGACAAGCCCTCCTTGGGATGAAAATCGAAGGGCCGCGTTCCTCTCGCGTACAAGACCGGGAGGGTAATGATGAGGGTTGGGTGTCTCGCAATTGATAGTCGGAGGGACAAGATGCTCTTTGAGCGTTAGCAGTGCGCAAATCGTGTCAATCGCTCCAGCGGCAGAAAGAGTGTGACCAAACTGTGTGCGAGGGACAGTGCAGGGCAGAGAATCAAACTCGGAGCCGAAGAATTCACGAAGGGCCGCCGTCTCGATAGCGTCCCAGGCAGGGATAGCACGACCATCGGGAAAAACGCAGGCAATCTCATTCGTCGGCATCTCGGCTTGAGCGAGAGCGAGCTCAAGAGCACGAATGTAGGCAGCAGCATCAGGAATTGAGTAAGGAGTCAGGTCCCCCGGGGCACAAGTCTGAGCGTAACCCACAATTTCCGCATAGATACGGGCACCCCGCCGGATCGCATGCTCATACTCCTCGAGGATGCAAATCCCGGCTCCCTCAGCGATCAGCAGTCCATCTGCGCGCAAATCGAACGGGCGGTAGCAGGGGGGATCGCCTTTACGATGGAACGGAGGCGACGCATCAAGCATACACAACACAAACGGGCTTAACGGCGCTTCAGTTCCTCCGGCAATGAGTATATCCGCAGCATCACGCCGGATGGCCTGATACGCCTGACCAAGTGCGTCCAGGCCACCGCAGGTATCGTTAATGGGTACTTTGCAGTAGCCCTTAAGGCCATAATGAACGGAGACTCGTCCGACGTTTGCAACGTGCAGCCAGGCAAGCGCCGTGTGGGCACTCATGAAATTGGGGCCAAGCTGGTACAGGCGCTTCATCTGTTCAGTGACGTATTCCACGCCAGCAAGCGTATTGGCGATCACGGCACCGATCCGCAGCGAGTTTTCCCGCTCCAGCTCCAGCCCGGCGTCGAGTAGCGCCTCCCGAGCCGCTATCAAGGCAAAGTGGGTCATGCGGTCCGTGCGCTTTACTAGTTTGCGGTCAATATAATCCTCGGCACGGAAATTTTTGATCTCACCCACACACCGAAGCGGCCGTTCCATATCATAGTGACGTACTGGAGGTCCCATCACCGAACGTCCCGCACACACAGCTGTCCAGAACGCCGCTTTACCGATGCCATTTGGCGCCACTACTCCAACACCGGTAATAACAACACGCCGCCTCAGGCGCGCGGCCGGGTTGGCAGTCTGGCCTTGCGGTGAGGCCGCGCTCGCCTCATCAAGGGCATCATTCCTGGCGAGTACCAAGGCTGTATTTATGCCGCCGAAACCGCTGGAGTGACTTAGGGCGAACCTTAAGGGCTGATTCGCATCAGCGGCACGCGCGACATTTGGAACATAATCCAGATCGCAACAAGGATCCGGGACTTCCAGGTTGATCGTCGGTGGTAGTAACTGCCGATCCAGGGCAAGCACCGTAACTAAGGCCTCAATCGCACTTGCAGCTCCCTGCGTATGGCCAATCAAAGATTTGGTGGAGCTGATAGGAATCTGATACGCACGCGCCCCGAAAAATGTCTTGTAGGCGATAGTCTCGGCAAGATCGTTCGACACCGTTGAACTTCCATGAGAGTTGATATAGCCAAGTTGCTCCGACGAAAGATGGGAAGCCTCCAGCGCTTGCTGCAGCAAGGCTTGGAGAGGAGCGCCATCTTTCGGAAGTGTCGCCATATGATAAGCATTGTTATTGGTGACGTATGTCCGAATCTCGGCATAGATATAAGCACCCCGAGCTAGAGCCAGTGCGCGCTCTTCAAGTAGCAAGACCGCTGACCCCTCCGACAAGACAAAGCCGTCGCGTCGGGCCTCATATGGGCGCGAAGCACGTTCGGGCTCATGGTTGTGAGTGCTTAGGGCATGCATAGCACTAAAGACAGTCAACCCGCCTGGGCTCAGCGGAGAATCGCTTCCACCAGCTAGCATACGCTCGGCAGCTCCCTCTTGGATCTGCCAGAAGGCCTGTCCAATGGCGTCTGCGCCAGCTGAACAACCAGTACCAATGGTAAGACAGGGGCCGCGCAAACCGTGGTGAGAGGCAATAACTGCGGAAGGCATGCAACTCAAAATGAAAGCCGAAGGATCAATCCCTTCAGGCGGGATACGTGGAGCGTGAGCGCCATCACCAGTCGCTTTGCCCCACAGGCGCTCCCCTTCCTGTACCGAAGCCATTGCCGTACCTATGTACACGCCAATAGACTCGCGCGGTACATGTTCCAATTCTGCGCCACTAAGTCCTGCATCATCCAGGGCAAGATTAGCTGCGGCAACCGCTAACTGCGTACCACGATCCAGAAATCTGCACTCAATAGGCGTTAGACCAAACGCCGCAGGCGAAAAATCTGGGATTTGCCCTGCAATACGTGTCGGGAAATTACCAGCAGCAAATCGGGTGATGGGACGAACACCCGAACGTCCCTGTAGACAAGCCTGCCAGAATGCTTCCTTCCCGCAGCCATTCGGGGCCAGCACACCTAGGCCAGTAATAACGACACGTCTCCGTGGCATGAGTTTCCCTCGGCTTCCCAATTCAGTGAAGGCGTGCTCCCGCATCTTCGTTAGGCCGTCTCTGCGCTCGGCTGTTATCGTGCCGCCAGAAATGTCTCAATAACTGGGGTAACATGTTCAGCTTGTGAGTACATAAAAAACCGCCCACGGCCTGGGATAACGCGATAAACACAGTTGGGCAGGCGTTGTGCCAGCCAGGCAGTTTTCTTCTCCGGGGCGAGGGCATCGTCCCAACGATTAATCAGGAGAACGGGCATAGTGAACTTTGCAAGATGTGCGCGGATATCGTAGGAGTGAATAACCGGAAGTACCGAGTGGCGGTAGAGGGCCGGCCAGAGGGCAATTTTACGAAACTGATCCTCGATGAACGCAGGCGGAATTTCAATCAGAGCGGGACCGCCGTCCTGGGAAACAGACTGATCTTGCGCCAACGATGGAGGCTCAAAGTGCGTGATATAGCGCATAATGATGCGCATTAGCAGGAAAGCTGGTACCAGATCTTCGATGGGAAGACGCAGAAATATCTCATGGAGAATCCAGATGAAAGGATGGGGCGCGATGCGATAATCAGCGCCCAGCGACACAATCACCAGCGAACGACAACGCTCAGGGTAACGTAACGCAAACTCGGCGAGGACCATTGCCGCATCACCATGTCCCACAAGATCGGCAGAGGCGATGCCCAGCGTGTCGATTACGCTGCGTAATTCTTTCGCACGCTCCGCCAAGCCAACAAAACGCGTGCGGGACTCGCGTCGGCGGTAGAGAATAACGCGTCGCGATCTGCTGAAGGCGCGAATCTGGCGCGCATAGACAAACTCGAGGTGTTCGTGAATTGGCACGAAAACCAACGGATCGCCCGAACCAAGATCGATCAGAGGTAGGTCAACCCCAAGGATGCGTACCGGTCGCCAGCTTACTTCTAAGAATTTGACATCGGCACGGAAGGTATCTGCACTAAGTGCGACACTTGGCATGCTTCTGCGCATCCTTGGAGAACGGCCGCTCTTCCATCTTAGGAAACACTAATGCTACAGGAACTCGTTATGCTTGTGAAGCAAGGTGGCAGCTATTTATTGTCAACCCAACGGACTCACGGTGACCCTGCGTTGTCAATGTGCTGCTGAACCTGTCGGTTCCCTTCGCAGGGGAGCACTACTCACCATTCACGGGGTTCCAAACCTAAAACTCACGACTGAACATCTTGGACTTTATATTACGTTCCTCCATGAGATTGAGCATGCGGCGAAAGAGACGCTCAAACTTATTGGTTCGAGCGCAAACAGATGGAAAAGCTACAGGCCCGTATCGCGATCCTGTCAGCCGAGGTTGAGGATGCCAATCGCCGATTAGAATTCCCGGCCCTCAATCCCGACCTCGACGACGATAATGATTCAACGGCGATTTACTGGAATACGTACTTCGGCCGCGGAAAGGATCGGTTTTATGCGAAGATGCGCAAGCCCGAGTTGGAACCCCTCATCGCGACGCGTACATTCTCGACAGACGTACAACTTTAACTTCTTTAGATTGTTGGCGGGGCCGACGGGGCTCGAACCCGCGACCTCCTGCGTGACAGGCAGGAGGAAGGCCTTTTTCAAGCCCCGCGCTTTCAGTAGCAAACCCCTAAAATCAGGCTTTACCGCAAGAAACAGACTGTCTGTGGCTGTGGCTGGATGTATGCCGCTGCCCATAGGGTCACTACAAAAGCCACTACACCGATTCGGAAAAACCCTGTGTCCAAGAATTGAGGTTTGCTATGCAGCTCACTGAAGCGCAGAGTGGCGAGCTCCTGCGCACGCATGGCGTGTACGCGAAAGAGGCGTGCGACCACTGCGGAAGGATCCTTGGCCCGGATTCGCTACACCCGGCGAGATGAGCTGGGCAAGTGGTGCTCGCGCTTTTGTCGAGACGGCGTAGAGCGGAAACCGGGTGCCTGCGAATCCTGCGGCACGCCACTCAAATCAAATCGAAAACGTACGCGTTTTTGCTCTGACGTCTGCCGAATGCGCCAGCGAGTCCAGGACCAGACAAATAACCCGAAAACACCCATAGCGGACAAAGGACTTACGGACGCAATTTTGGGTTCCGCGTAGGGGGATAGCTTGGAACAGCCAACGGCCCGCAAATCGCACCGCACACACGACGGAATCACCGCTGCCCGACTAGGAGATTTGCATGCATGAAACAATGAACTTTGAGCGCATGAACGAAACGATGCCCACTAGACCCACACCCATAAGTACGAGCGAGGAAGGCTCTGGCGTGGGACTTGGAGTATCGCTCGGCGAGTCTGCGGACAGCCAAGTGAATTCTGTAAAGCTCTTCTCATCGTTGATGTTGAATCCGCCGATGTTGAATCCGCCGCCGAAATCAGCGATGCAGGATTGGCTCAGGCAAACCATGCCTAAACCTTTGGTAGTGCCTACCCCCTCAAGCGGAGTTGTTTCGGTAGGCAAAGCTGGGACGAAGAGGCTTAATTCCGCCTGGGAGCTTGTCCAGTTGAAGCCGACGCTGGTTGCGGAGAACTGCTCGATGCCCGCGAACGTGAACGGCCCAAGCGGCCCATTGGAGTTGAAGTTCAGTTCACTAATTTGCTCGGATGTGGTGTTGTAAATGAAAGATGTTTCTACACTTTCGACGGTGCCAAGACTGCCGGTTGGTGGTTGCCCAGGATTTCCAAACACGAAATCGGTGAACGTGGCGTTGCCGACGATCCCGATGTTGTCAGCCTTGGCCGGAAAAGCGCAAAGCAACAGAGCCCCCAATGCCCACGCGAATTTCATAAAGTTCCAGTCCCCCTGGGCCACGAGTGCGCACGCGGAGGGCCAATCGCCATTTTGTGGCAAACACAGGCACCGCGGGACTCTCAATGAGCAAATGTTTTCCGTAAAAGGACGGAGCGGTGACATGTATTGCAGCGGAGAGTCAGCAAAAGGTCGTTGCTGTCCTGCCTCCGGTGCCGGCAGGACAGATACGCACCGTCGATCTGGTACACACGGAAATTGAGGGCGCTTTTCTGGCCGTGAATCCAACTGGAAAAGTCTCGGAGGCTCAATGAGCAGCGAAACTGATGGCAAGCCGTCGTGGAAAGTAGTCGGTCACTTCACGTACAGCGAAATCGAACTTCCCGATGGAACCCATCTGCGCGTAAAAGGTGCAAACCTCAGCGATCAAGAAATCGCGGACGCGATCAGTGATCCGCTCGGAATTCGGGCAGTCAATTTGCAGCGACCGTCCTGCGCGACCGCAAGCGGTTTTTGGCAGAACATCAGAAAAGTCGCTGGCCCCGCGTTTTTCCTTTTGGCGTTCCTGTGGACTGGTGTGCCCGATAACTGGGACGGGCGGGAGATAGGTTTTTGTTTTGGTGGCAAGCCGATTCCTGATTCAGAACTAGCCGCCCAGCTTGGCATCTCCGTGCACACGCTCAGCGCTTGGCGTCGCCGCTTGCAAACAGCGCGGATGCTATACTCGGTTTTGTCACCTGGGTTGGGACGCACCTACGCTTTCGGAGATGAATTTGGCGTGCTCAAAAACGAAGGGCCGCAGCAAATGATGGGAAGAGCACCGGAATCGCTTCAATAATTTCTGGAGGTGCATGTGCAAGCTCACTCATAGTTCCCCGCAGCCGCCGAGCACAGATACGCTCGACACGTCTACCGGACCAGTCACTTTTCAAAACCAGCAGCCGGATGCCGTTAAGGACACGAAATTCAAAAAGCTTCTGCAGGTTGTTCTGCCCATCGCTCAGGGTGGACTCGTGGGTGGTTTCGGCGGCGACTGGCGCGTGCCTGGATCAGGCTTCCGAGCAGCCCAAAGTTATTTCGGACAGCAAGCCGACTTGGCCATGCGGCAGAAGGAGCAGCAACAGCAGTTAGCCAACGCCAAGTCTGAGAATGTGTATCGTGCCGCACAGACCGATTTCGACCAAGCGAAGACCCAACACGAACTGCAAATTCCGCCGTTTGCGTCGTCGGCCGGAAGGACTTGGACATCTGATGTCGACGGCGAAAAACATCGCTTCCGCGTCAACCCGTACACGGGGAATCCGGAGGACTTGGGCAAGGACACGCCCGCAAACAGACTAGGCCTCGTCCACGCTGGCAGTAAGTACTACGGCGTGCAAGAGACCGGACCGCAAGCTGGAACGGCCACCCCGATCACGGTAGCGCCAGGAACTGGAACATCTCCAGGCATGTCCATCGATGAAAAGAGGCGCATGTCCGCGGCACAGCTGGCAAATCCGCAGCCTGCCGAGCCGCCTGAGCCCGGCGAAGTTCCAGACAGGCCGCCCGGCACCGCCATGGGAGGAGGCTGGCGTACACCAATTGGCCAGGAGCAACAGCCGCCAACGGGACCGCCCATGGAACTCACTGACGATAGTGATGCGCGTCGAAAACTGCCGAAGCCCAGACCTGTAACCGATAGCGACGCGCGCGGCGTCTCGACGACCCATTTCGTTGACGCGAATCCCGAAAGCCCGACTTACATGCAGGACGTTGCGGGCGGGAAACCAGCCGCGACACGCCAGCCCAAACCGTCAAAAGTGATGGCCAAACCAAAAGTCGAAGATGTCGAGGCGCTAGCACAGGAAGCCTTGAAACAGGAGAGCGGCGATCAGGCAAAAGCCATTGATCGAATCAATCGTGCGCAGATCCCGGACGGAGTCAAGAGCTTCGTTCGCCAGCGCATTCGCGAAATCCGGAGGCCCGGTCCAAAACAGAACATCCTCGATAGGTACGGAATCACGGCGGGTGACGTCGGGAAACTTACACAGAAATAAAAATGGCCGACGATATCCAGCAGATGCTTGAGGCCGTCCGCCGCGCCAGCGGTGGCAGTACATCCACTACAGCCGTCGCCGAACCCGAAGAAGAATCGTCTCCTGAAAAACAGCCGGCATTGGGCGACATGCTCAAAGCCATCCGCGTCGCTAATCTTCCGAAACCGCCCAAAGAAGACTTATCCGAAGCCGCTCGTGTGATGGCGACTACTCCACGCATCCCCCGGCCGGCAATGGTGCGCGGCCCGTTTGGCACTCCAATTCCTCCGCTTTCGATAGCGCAGCCCCCCGCACCATCCGTTCCAGGGTATACGGCAACTGACCAATACGGAGCATCGCCAACCAGCAAAGACACGAGTGGTCAGCCATTCCTGTCCTACTGGGACAAGATGCAGCAGCAGTGGACCACCGACAAAACCAGAACAGCTTTCAAAGTTGATCCAGTCCGCGCGCAAAAACTTAATCCATCAATTCTGAAGAACGGAAGGATGCCGGAAGCGGAAAGTTCGGCAATAAAAAAGGCCCTAGGAGGTAATTATTCCGAAGAACTTGACCATAAGATTGCACTAGAACTAGGTGGCTCCAACGCTTCTGAAAATCTCCGACTTGAAGAAAACGTCAAAGGCACGGAGAACACTGCTACAGACCCCCTAGAGAATTCGCTCGCCAAGCAAGTTGCTGGTGGCCAAGTCAGTTGGGTGGACGCCCAGCGACAACTCGCCAAGGCGAAGGGTTTCCGGCTACCGGAAGACAAAGAGACCACTGCTGTATCACCGGCAGAGGCATACGCCAATGCGACTGATGCGGAGCGCCTGGGACAGCAGCCAACATCGCGACTCGCTGAGCAGGTAGCGAATCTCGATCGGCCCATGATTCCCATGGAGCCACCCACTACCCCAGCCGTCCGCGGTCCTGTAGGTGAACCGGATGCGGCATTCAGAAGCCCATTTCCAAATGTGGTTCCGACGAAGCCACCAGCGCAGTTTGAAGGCCACGCAGTAGCGCCGGGATTCGCTCTTGCGCCAAGCTTGGCGAGTCCTGCCACTGGAATCAGCGCGCAGCCTGGAGGGGTAGCCAATCATCTCGACAACCTCTATGCGCGATTGATGGCCGCGAAAGCGCCGACACGTTTTGACGAAAAAGGGAATGCACTTCCGAATATCGGCCAGTACATGATGGGGCCGGTCGCTGGAGCATTGAAGATCGGCTCCGGCATTGCGCACATGATGACTCCTACCGGAGCAGTGGACCCAGTAACAGCCTCACGCTTGGGTGAGCCGGAAGCGGCTGAGACCAAACTCACTCCGGACGAAACGACCAAGAGGCGTAGTGAAGTTATTCAAGGATTCAATGACGCCGTGGGCGGTGGATTCATGGCTGCGGGCCCGCTGGCGATGCTCGACCCCGCTGCGGTGGGCGCTATTCCGCTGTACGGTGCTGCTGCCGAGGCGGGCCAGAAGGCTTTGACCAAGGCTGGACTCAAGCCGCAAACCGCCGAAGCGATTACTAATCTCGCTTTGATGTTCGGTCCTGGGGTGCTCCACGCCTCACGAATTGAAGTGCCCACCGACCCCACGCGCGACATGGCCGTGGGCATCATGCACGAAGCAGCCAAGGCCGCGGTGCGCGATTTCCCGAACTTCGGCAACATGACCGAGCAGGGGCAGGAAACAATCTTGTCCCAAAAAGAGCAGCAGGTATGGGACACGCTGCTTAATTCGAACAAGGTCAACGTAGCCAAGTTCGCTAAGAATATTGGTCTCGACCCCTCAGAACTCTACGACTTCGTAAAGCCAGATGAAGGCGAAGAGGGTCCCGCGAAGGGCCTGAGAGCGGCGCCAGAAGGTGCAGAGGGTGAGCAAGCCCCTCCGGAACCCGAGCCTGAAACATCTCCGGTGCAGGAGACGCAACAAGGTTCCCAGGAGCCATCCCCCGCAATCGCTGCGTCGCCTAGCGCGGCATTCGCGCGCGAGCACGAACAGGAAATCGTGCCTCCCAAACCTGAAAGCGCTATTGAGAAAGCGCCACCGGGCGGATGGACGCCAGCCGACGAGGTGCCGTCGAGAGAAGAGCCCGCAGCACCCGCTCGAACAATGGCGCCTTCGGAAGAACTGGAATCTCAGCCACAGCAAGGCGTGCCGACCGAACCGCCCGAGCAACCCGCAGTCGCACCGGCTTCGCAAGAATTAGGGAAAGCTCCCGTCGCCGGCGCGACAGCCACGAGAGTACGAGTTGTCGGAGCCAAAGATGAGAGAACGGCTCCAGCGTGGACTCATCCGGATACTCCAGGGCTCGCGTTGACGCGACTCGACAACGGCAAGTGGACCGTCACGCACGAGCGGAGCGGATACCGCATTGGAACGGGTTATCAGAGTGCGCACGCCGCCATGCAGACAGCTCGCAAGCTCGCTCCGATTGCCGATTGGACCGAGGACTGGCGCAATGCGCCGCCATCGAAGCTCGCGGATCTCCAGCGGGCAGTGACGAGCGTTCTCGAAGGTGGGAAAGCGGGACGAGTGGAATTCGGCGCGCGGCAGCACGAAGGCGTACCCATGGAACCGCCAACCGCGCCGCGCACCGCAGAAGTACCGCTCGAGCCGGAACGCCGTGAAGGGGCCAGTGGCATCACACGAGAAGCCGAAAGTGGTAGACTTCCCGCAGAAGAGGTACAGGCCGATGAGTCCGAACGAGAACGCCCAGCGCGATCCGATCTTCGAACAGAGTCCTTGGGTGAAGCAGGCGAAGGATCACTGGAAACAGTTCCGCCCGAAGATGTACGCGGAGCTGGAGAAGAGCGGCCTGCTGCACGAGACGGCGGTGAAGGCAGCGGAGCAGACCGAGCACGACCTGATGAGTATGGTGAATCAGGGTTATCCGCACGACGGGGCGTGGGAAGCGGTGAGGGAGAGGTATCTGTTCCTTCCGACCGAGGAGGACGAACCGATCCTGGGCCAAAACCCGGGCAGCTCACCACCGGAAACCGGCCGCAAAACGACTACCGCATCACGGACGCAGACGCCATCGGAAGCGGCGGAGAGCGAACAAAGTACCGTGCCAATGTCGCCGCCATCCGGCTCCTCAAGCAGTTAGAACTCGAAGGCCGTCTCGCCACTCCAGAAGAGCAGCAAACCCTCGTCAAGTACGTCGGTTGGGGCGGCATCGCGCCCAATCAACTCTTCAACGAACGCACTCAGGGCGGCAAGCGGTGGGCTGACCAGTATCAGGAAATCAAGTCCCTGCTGACGCCCGATGAATACAATCGCGCGCGCGCGTCGACCACAAACGCGCATTACACCAGCGCGCCTGTTGTCAGTGCGATCTGGGATGCCCTGCAGCGCATGGGCTTCGCGGAAGGGAAGATGCTTGAGCCCGGCGCTGGAATCGGCGGATTCCTCGGCCTGATGCCTCCAGAGCTTTCCGCGAACACCCGCAAAACCGCCGTAGAACTCGATCCGGTATCGGGCCGCATCATGCAGCAGCTCTACCAGAGCGCGGACGTTCGCGTGCAGGACTTCGCAGACTTCAAGGCACCGAACAATAGCTTCGATGTGGTCGTGGGTAACGTGCCCTTCGGTGCCGCGAAGATGTACGACCCGGCGTACAAGGACCGTCTGAGCATCCACAACTATTTCATTGTGAAAAGCCTCGACAAGCTTCGCCCTGGCGGAATTGCCGCACTTATCACGTCGCACCACACGCTCGATGCGATTGACCCTGCCGCTAAAAAGCTCATCCGCGATCGTGCCGACCTTCTTGGTGCCATTCGACTGCCCAACACGGCATTCAGTGGGAACGCCGGAACCGAAGTAACGACCGACGTTTTGATATTCCGCAAACGCGATCCCGATGAACCGATGGGCGGGAAACCATTCTCGGCACTCAAGGAGATCACCAGTCCCAAGGGCAGCAAACTCAAGGTCAACGAATACTTCGCGGACCATCCAGACATGATGCTTGGGGATATGGAGCTCGCGGGCACGATGCGCGCCGCCGGCGAACCGGCATTGATTCCTCGAACTGGACAGGATTTGTCGGCTGAGCTTCAGAAGGCCATCAACAAACTTCCAGAGAACGCGCTGAAGCCGCGAGCAGTGCCTGAAAGCGCCACGGACGAAGCGACCGCGGATAGCATTCCCGACTTCAGGGAGACGAAGGAATACGGGCTCGCCATCAAGGGCGGAAAGGTCTTCCGGCGCGTGGGCAACGCCATGGAGGAATTGACCGACTATCCGAAGAGCGCCGTATCGGCACTGAAAGAAATGCTGGGCCTGCGCGACACTGCCCGCGAATTGCTACAAGCAGAAGCCAGAGACCTTTCGCAAACAGAACTTGGCGATTTACGCCGCCGCCTCAATGCCAACTACGACCGATTCACAAAGAAAAACGGTCTTATCCATTCACTGCGAAATGAAAAGGCCATGAACGCGGACCCGGATCTGCCGCTCCTGCTTTCCCTGGAGACCTACGACAAGAAGACTCGGACGGCGACCAAGGCCGACATCTTCAACAAGCGCGTGATCTCTCCGGTTCGCACGATCGAGCGCGCCGATACGCCTAAAGACGCCATGCTGGTGTCGCTCGCAGAGAAAGGGCGCCTCGACTTTAATCGCATGGCCGACCTTACCGGGAAGAGCGTCGAGGAAATCGAAGCCGACCTGAAGAGCGATGGCCTGGCCTTCCATTCTCCCGATGGTCACTGGGAGCCTGCCGATGTCTATCTTTCCGGCAACGTCCGCAAGAAGCTCGCGGAAGCATCGGAGGCCGCTCGAACCAACGAGGAATTCACGCCTAACGTCGAAGCTTTGCGCGCGGTTATCCCCGAGGACTTACCGCCCAGCCAAATCTCCGTGCGCCTGGGGGCGTCGTGGATTCCACGAGACGTAGTGCGGGACTTCATCGCTCACGTTCTCGACGCTCCATTCCCGGAACGAATCAGAGTCGGGCACATCGAGTCGAAGGGCTTGTGGACCTTAAGCGGACACGGTTTTCGCACCTTCGACGGATTCACAGTTGAAGTGGGGCACCAAGCGCCGCAGTCCGCTCGACATCATCGAAGACGGACTGAACCAGCGTGTTCCCGTGGTGTGGGATGCCGATGCGAGCGGCAAGAAGTCCATTAACCTGCCGGAGACGGAAGCGGCCAAGGAAAAACTGAGCCAGCTCAACGAGGAATTTCATCGCTGGCTATTCGAGGATTCTCCGCACGCCGATGCGATGGCGCAGAGCTACAACGAGAAATTCAACTCAGAAGTCGAGTGGAAGCCGGACGGCTCGCATCTGACGCTGCCCGGCTCTTCTGCCGGAATTACTTTGCGGCCATGGCAGAAGGATGCGATTTGGCGCGGCGTTTCAGGGAAGAACAACCTTTTGCTCGCGCATGAAGTCGGCCTCGGGAAAACGTTCATCTTGCATGGCATCGCTATGGAGTGGCGCCGGTTGGGCCTGAAGAAAAAGCCCATGATCGTCGTGCCTACCAACCTCGTAGAGCAAAGCCGACAAGACTTCTTGAAGTTGTACCCCGCGGCCAATGTGCTCGCAGCGGAACCGGATTCCTTCGAGAAGGACAACCGCAAGGAGTTTCAGTCGCGCATCGCCACAGGCGATTGGGACTCCGTAATTATCGGGGATTCGCAGTTCTCACGCCTGCCGGTGGGTGCCTCGCTCTACAAGGAATTTATGAACGAGGAGCTGGAGGCCGCACGCCAGCAACTATCTGAAATAAAAAACGAGGGGGGAGATTACCGGACGGTCAAAGAAATCGAGAATCAGATCGCGGACATGGAAGGCGACATTGATGAACTGGCCGACCGGGAGAAGAAAGACCAGACCATAGCGTTCGAAGAACTCGGGGTTGACGGGCTGCTGGTCGATGAGGCCCACCGCATGAAGAGCCTGTGGTTCCAGACCAAGATGGGCCGGGTCCGCGGCGTGCCGCGCACGAAATCGAAACGCGCCATGGACACCTACATAAAGGCGAAGTACGTCACGCGCCTGAATAACGGCAACGGCGTAGTGTTCGCGACCGGTACGCCGATCACCAACACAGTGGCCGAAGCGTGGATTCTCGCTAAGTTCCTCGATGAGGGCATGCTCAAAGAGATGGGCATGCAGCACTTCGATTCCTGGGCTGCTAATTTCGGGCAGTCTGTAACTAAGGCTGAAGGTTTCCCGGAGAACCCCAGCAAACTCCGCATGATGACGCGGTTTTCGCAGTTCAATAACGTAGCCGAGGCTTCTGCTCTGTTCCGCCGCACCGCTGACGTGAAGTTTGCCGAAGACGTTGGCTTGCCGCGGCCCAAGATGGCCGAAGGGAAAATGGTTCCCCACGTGGTTCAGCCATCGGGTGCCCTGCTCGATTACATCCAGGACCTCGTTGAACGCGCGAAGCAGGTGCGCGGACATCCACCGGAACCGGGCGGCGACAATATGCTCGTCATTACCAACGATGGCCGCAAAGCTGCGATCGACATGCGCATGGTCGATGCCGATGCGGCAGACGATCCGGACAGCAAGCTCAATCAGGCCGCGCGGATTGCAGCCGAGAAGTACCACGCCACGCGGGACACGAAGACGACTCAGCTTCTCATGCTCGATTTGCGTGAAGGCGCCGGCGGCTTCGACGCCTACAAAGACATCAGGTCCAAGCTCGTAAGCATGGGTGTGCCGCGCGACGAGATTCAGTTCATTCAGGACTTCAACAGTTCGGCGAAGAAGCAGGTCTGTTCAACGATGTGAACGATGGCAAGGTCGCCATCCTGTTGGGCTCGACCGAGGTTCTCGGTGTTGGCGTCAACGTACAGAAGAGGCTCGGCAAGCTGATCCACATCGACGCGCCCTGGCGACCGGATGGAATCGAGCAGCGCAATGGCCGGGCCATTCGGCAGGGGAATATGCACCTGGAAATGGGCGTGCCCGTCGAAGTTACGCCCATGGTCACGGAGAAGAGTTTCGACGCCTACATTTGGGATCTGCTGAAACGCAAGTCGGACTTCATCAAGAAGTTTCTCAAGGGCGATCCGACGGTGCGCCAGATGGAAGACATTGGCGCTCCGACTCTGAACTTCGATGAGATACAGGCCATTGCCAGCGGCGACCAGCGCATCTTCGAAAAGATGGAAACCGAGAGCGAGATTCAACGCCTCGAATCTTTGGCCAAGGCGCACTACGACCAGCAATTCGATAACAAGGCGCGTCTCGCGCGTCTGCCGGAACAGATCGAGGGCTACCGCGAACGCGCCGCCGCGATCGAGCAGGACATCCAGACTCGGGACGAGAAGAAGCTTGAAAAGTTCGGCATCACCGTCGGGAAAAAACACTTCTCGGATCGGAAGGACGCCGGAACGGCGCTGAACGACGAGATGTTGAAATTCGAGGGCCAGGACGGCGGCCGCAGCGTCGGTGAATATGCGGGTTTCCGGATCACCATTCGTGGCGATAGAACAGGCCACCTGCAAGGCAACATGGCGTATCCGTTCAACATGGGCGTTTCCGACCGCGAGCCGAGTCCTACCGGCACCATGCAGAGCGTCGAAGGAGCGATTCGCACGCTGGAATCGAAGCTGGAGAACCAGCAGGAACAGGCCACTAAGTTCCAAAAGGAATTGGCCGACCGCAAGAAGGAGGCGGGCAAGCCGTTCCCGCAGCAAAAGAAACTGAACGAACTCACAGGCAAACTCAACGCTCTGAACAAGGACCTCGGCATCGACAAGGCCGAGGACGAGGGACCGGAAGACCCGAGCGACGACAAAGAGCCGGCTGACGATTTGACCATGAGCTTCCTGGGTTTGCAGGGTATCTACAACAAGATCGCGCGACTCGTGAAACGGATGCGCTCGACAGCCTCCGGAGGGTGCCGCCCCGGAGGAACAAGCCGAAGAAGCGGGCCGTGTCCCGCCGTACCTTGAGGAAATGCGTGACTTGCAAACCGGAGTGGCGGAGCGTGCGGCGAATATCCGGCTCGACAAACTCAACACTTCGGAAGATGTGTTGAACCTCATTCGGCAGACGGCCAAACAGCACGCCGCAAGAATCACAGCGCAGCGCCGGGGAAAGCTCTCCGACAAAGAATTGCAGCAGCGCATGGAGGACGTGGGACTCGATCCTGAAAAGCTGGCCAAGCTTCCGAAGGGCACGGCACTGAACGAGGCCGAGATGCAAACCGCCGTGGGCATCATGCTCGACAAAGGGGAAGAGGTCCGTAACGCGCAGCGCGCGGCGCAAAAGAGCAACAGCACCGAAAACCTTCTCCGCGCTCAGCAACTCCATAACGAGTACGTGGCCATTCAGGCAGCGGTCTCTGGGGCCAAGGCCGAATCGGGTCGCGCGCTGAGAATCCAACGGACGATCGCCGAAGCGTTTCGCTCGAAGAGCCGTAGTGACTACGAGCGCGTGATCGACGTGCTGGGCGGTCGCGAGCTGGCCGAGAAGGAGCGCGACAAGCTGCTACAGATCCCCGAGGACGACCGGATCGGCTACTACAAGTTCCTCCGCGACCATTCCCGATTCACCTCGCCGCAAAAGATCGTGGCGTATTGGGTGAACAACATCTTGTCGTCACCGCACACCGTCGCGAGGAAGTTTCTCGGTGACGCTTCGATGGCTGCGCTGAGCGTGCCCAACCGGTTTGTACGCGCGAGCGTTGATCCGCTCGTCGCTCGCCTCCAGCGGCGCTCGCGGGCATATTTCTTGCGCGATGCCATTGCTCAGACCGGCGCTTACATGGGTGCGATACCGGAAGGACTCAAGGCCGGCGCGTTCATGCTCTGGAATGGGTTCGACATGCAAGACGCAGAAGAACTGGACCTGCCCTACCGCTATGAATTGCCGGGCGGGCTGGCAACAAACTGGCCCACACGCTTGCTCGGCGGCGCTACAGCCATGTTCAAGACCATGCACTACAAATCGGCACTGGCCGGGGAAGCGATGCGCCAGGCGCTCCAAGAAGGATTTAACTGGTCGTGAGGCCGGGGTCCGGGCCGCAGAGTTGCTTGGGAGCCCCACCGACGAAATGGTTTCCCACGCATGGGACGAGGCGCGAACATCTGGCGCTGGTGGAAAAGCCCGATGCCACGTTGCGCGCGCTCCTCAATTTCCGCGAGCGATTCCTGAAAGTTCCCGAGGACGTGCCCGTGGTCGGTGGACTATCACCTATGCGTTTCGTGGTGCCCTTCGCTACCGTAGGTTGGAACATCGCGAAGAATGCTTTCCGGTATTCACCGCTCGGAGCAGCTCGCCTGTTGCGCGAGGAGACCAGAGAAAGCCCCGAGGCGTCGAACGTCGTTGCTCAGGCGCTCGTTGGCTCGCTGATCATGTCCGCGCTCGCGTATTGGGCCTCGCAGGGCAACATGACCGGAGCGGCGCCGAAGTCCCAGAAAGATCGAGATGCGTTCTTCGCAGCGGGCAAGCAGGCCTTCAGCGTCAAGGTTGGCGGGCATTGGGTGCGCTACACCGCGGGATGGGGACCGATTGCGCTGATGGCTGGCGCAGTAGCGGGCTGGTACGACGCCTTCAAGGAAAAGAACGTAGCGCCAGGATGGGAGCAGGTAGGGCAGGTGGCTGCGGCGCTCGGCAATGCAATCACCGACCAGACATTTTTCCGCGGCCTGCAAAACTTAGACGAGGCCATCAGCAATCCCTCGAGGTACGGCGCGCAGTGGGTTTCCGAGATTGCCGGTGGCTTTGTTCCGTTCTCTGGCTTCGACCGCACCTTTGCCGAAGCCCTCGACCCGGACATTCGCGAACCGGAAGGAATCTACGAGCGGATTCAGTCCGGACTCCCGGTAATGAGCCGCAACGTACCCGCGCGTTTGGACGTGCTCGGTCGGCCAATAGAACGCCGCGGCGGAACCGGTGCAGCCGCTTTTCTCCCCGCGCCCATGCCAGAGGACAAGCCAGAGAGCAACGTGGATGCGGAACTCGCGCGATTGAACGAGCAAGGGCTGAAATATCCGGGCTACGCCAGCCGCTTCCTCACCATCGGCAGTTTGCGTGTTCCCATGTCTCGCGATGAACGAAGCGAGTACCAGCAAATGCGCGGATCCCTGATTCGGCTCTTGCTCGGGCGCATGTTTAGCAGCCAGGATTACACCAGCCTGAGCGACGAGCAAAAAATCAAGGAAGTGGAAGAAGGGATTCGAGAGGTCGACGACGCTGCGCGCGACCAGATGATCACGCGAGTTGTGGATCGGCGGCTGGGACGCCAGGAAGCGGGCGTTCCGATGGAGCCGCCGGGCCGGTGATTCTAGGATATTCGGTACGCTAACGTAATCGAGATGGATTAGAGAACTATTGGAGCTTGGTCAAGCAGGGGGGATGATGCCAGTGGTGCATTCAAAAAGCCAACTACATGGTCGCTGCGCGACACACAAAATCGACGACCTCCCGCACTTCTTTATTCAGCAATGCCAGCAAAGAAGCGACATCGGTGCGATCACTTCCGTCTGGCCCAGATGGATCACGTTTTCCATGCCACAAAGAGACGCCAATATAGAATTCGAACCTATCGAACTTCATATTCGGTGTAGGACGATCGAAGGTGTACGTAACGATTTCTGCGCCGTCTTTAATTTCCCCGTGATTGACCCAAATAACGGGAGTGCTCCCTCCTTCGACGGCTGGTCCTGTAAAACCAATGTTCCCCGTAACGATGGCCGAAAAAGCTACTCGGAGCAGTCTGTGCTTGTCAGCGTTTTCCAAGGTATTGAGGATCAGAAGCAATGGAGGGAGATCAGGGTACGTTCGATTGTAAGGCTGACACTTCTCGATAATTGTCCGCACATTAGGGCTGAGAGTTTCGATGCGAAAGTAGGATTTTCTGAATTCATCGGGAGAATCGCGGACGGGGAAAGCGAGATTGCGCTCATTGGGGGAGGCTCCTGCCCAGATTCATAAATGGCAACTGCGTAAACGAGGTGGTCAAGAGCAGCCCTGAGATTATGAACAGCGTCGGCAGCCATCAATGTCCACCGCAAAAGCGGAGGATCGCTGCCGAGATGGGCGACCAAGGCGTATCGAGCGTTGTCCGCGTTTTTCTCTTGCGTGATTATGTAGGGGTTACTCTTCGTCCAGGCCCTGAGTTCGTTCTCGACGGCTTGAGCATGTTCGTCGGCCCTGGCTAGCTTGGCTTGAACGCTCCTTAAGTCTATGGTCACGCACGGGATGATAACAGGGGTGGTTAGCTATTCTTGCCCACTCATTTACGCGGACCAGTTACTGATAGGAGTTTGGAACCATGAACGCTGCACAGGCTCCGATGACCGACGAAGACGCAGTGGCACTCTCTTTCACCTGCCTGATCGCGTTGAAACACGATCATGAAGCCCGCGGCGACTCACCTGCCCTAAAGGTACCAACCGGATTGCTCCGGCAGGCGCTGGAGCACATTGAGGAACGGTTGGGGACGGAGGCAACTGCCAAGGTTCGAGCGGACCTCGCAAGCTACGGTGTAAATCTCTCCGACCTGTCGGGCGCGGAGTCCCCTGCAGAGCAAGCACCCGCAGATTCCGACTCGACCAACATCGAAGGCTCTCAATCCTCGCGGCGCACTCCCTGGAACCTAGTTCCAGTGCCGATCGCCGAGGCTGTCCGCGCTAAACACCGGGGAGGATGGTCAAAGAGCCGCATCGCCAGGGAATTCCGGCTCAACCGTCGCACCGTAATCCGCATCTGCGCACGCCGGTGAGTGCACAGGGCTCCCTGCTGAGAAGGTGTTGATACTGGAGACCTCGCGTCATCTTAATTTCGCAAGCCCCAAGTAGCCAAACTTCAACGGGATGCGAATAATCTAAGCCCTCCAGGCTGACGATTACTGGCGTACCGACCAAACGGCATCGCGTGCACAGTTCTGCCTCCTGCTAAAGTCCTGTCTCTCCCTGCTGAAAAAGTGCTGAGAAAGCTGTTGTTAAGGTGTTGTTAAAATTCAGGAAGGACACTCGGGCCTCTATTGACAAGGTATTGACGCTTGTCCGCATACCGGATTGCCCGTCCGAGATGGCCGCGATTGCGTGAAACAGCGTCGAGTGCACACCCTATCTATTTGAGAAGGTATTGAGAAAGCACGCGATCTGCCGGCCTTAAAGTGCTGTCACCAGGCCGGATGTTTTGACCAAGTATTGTCTCGTGTACGCCTTCATAATTATTGCGGACAGAGACTGGTCAGGAAATTCGATGCTTTCTTCCCCACAGCTCACGCACGAAGTTGTGCCGGATCCGCATGAAAATGGCGGAGGCGGTGTCAGGAGAGACGTGCCGGTGAATGGATGAATTGGACGGTGAGTTAGAGTGTGGTCCCGCCCCCTGGGATCGCCGGCCCGTTCGCCGCTGGAAGCGTCTTTGTTTCCGCCGTTGATTCCAACTGCAACTGCGTCGGTATTCTTTCGGAGGTCTCAGCTCGACTTATCGTCAATACGGCTGGCTTACAAAGAATTTCGCGAATGACCATTTCTCTAAGCATTCGCCTTGTACTTGAAGCCTGCGCGAGAATGGCAGTGTCCGAGGTGACAGAAATAACATGTTCACCTAGGTCGATCGCACCCGCGTCGCAGGCACCGCAATCGCCTGGACGCATAACGCCATACTCACACCGAACATATTCAGGGCCTCACCGACGAGCGTTAGGTCCTGCCCTAGCACGCCACGTTCCTTGTAATACGCCGCAATCGGATCAAAGGGAAGATGGGCGCGCACGATCGGAATACCGTGCTGGGCGAATGATTCGGCGTCAGTAACCGAAATCTCGACCTTAACCTGCTGCCCAGCCTTGTCTGTAAAAACCTTTCCAGCAGGGAATGTTACAGCCACTAATTTTATTTGTTGATACTCAGGAGAAGCGCAGAAAGTCTCCAACGCCATGCGCACGCCGTCGCCGGCCGCTGTAAAAATAACTATCTTTGATACGTTCTGCTGTTTTGCTGCCTGGAACGCGAGCTTAAGGCATTCCAGCAGATTCTCCCTACCCTCCTGAAGGAAATACACCGTTTGTCCCGTGAACTGTTTTTGGACGGTCATCTGATCGCGAAGCCCAAGACTTTCTCGATAGACTTCCCGGTTTCTCGGTGCTTGAAGATCGCACCCATAAAAGTGAACAGATCTAATGCGGTCATATCGAGGCCGTTCACTGATGACTGCGGGTGATGCGGATTTGGAGACCCGTAATGCATGTGTGCAGGGCGTTGACTATTGTCAATTCGGATATCAACAGCATCACCTGAGTTTCTGACCGGCAGTCCGTCGGGGCCTTTTCCAGAGATCGGACCATAATGATACGCGAACGATTCCCGGCGACTCATACCGATCAAGCCACGTTCCTTTGCGTAATGCTCACGGATCCTGAGATACTTTCCGTCCCCGAATTCAAGGATCCAATCTAACGTCCAAATCTGCGAGCCGGTAACAGTGAAAGACGGTCCAAGCAACTCCTTGGCGTCGGCGGGTATGGACACGCCTTCTATTTTCTCGTCGAACCATTTTCTGAAATCGAGATAGTTCAACGAAGTCGCGCTAAAATTCGTTAGGCCGCTAGCAACGCTTGCTTCTCGTCAGTTGACGCTTCGTCAGCGGCAGAGGTGTGGGTAACGCGACCGAGAAAAACCTTCCGGATTTCGTCATCAAGGCGACGTAATTCGGCTCGATGATCGATGTAAGCTTCCCACTCGAATATGTCATCCTCAGGAAGGCGCTCTCTCGCGTCGGTATCGCGCAGGAAAATGGCGGTAGTCAGTCCGTGCTTCTCTTCAAACTGACGGATCAAATTCTCAACTTCGACAAGCGTCAGGCATTGTTCGTGGATTATCATCGGCACCCTCTCCCGCGACGTTGATTCGGCAATTCGCACCACATCAGTTTGCGAATTCAAAGTGCCTAGAAATTCGATGCCGCAGCACGCAAAACAGATACTTCCAAGGGCTGTAAGTGCCCGTCCATTGACCAATTGAGTGTATTCCATCTCACAGTCTGTAGGGTTTGTCAAACGAGGGCTTGGGCTCAAGGGTGTTTCGAAACGCATTATATCACATGGGCGGCGCAACCTAACATAACGCGCCTTTTGGCCCCAGACTTCCCGCAGCCGGGCTTTAAGCCTGTATCTACTGCCTTCCTGCTCCGCTTCCTGCTCTCAGGAAGGATGTAGTATTCATAAGCCCCCCCCCTACACCCCCTACGCTTGAGCCTGCGATTCAGGAGTTTGCCTTGAGACCGCGAACGGTTTCGGGAACGACGTCGGTCTTGAGGTGCCCGAGCCAGGCGGCAGCGGTCCTGATGTTCACCCCGCAATGGCAGCGCGCGGTTACGGTGCCCCCGATCACGGGCCAGAAATATGTCTACAGTTGCCCTCGGTCAGCGATCCGAAGTAGATTTCTCCTCCAAGATGGCAGCTGTCATCCGAGTCCTCCAGGTCCGAAGGTGAGTGACTTCCGCGCTAGGTTAAGGGCGGCGACGGAAATTCTCGCTACTGGCGAAGGCGACGTGAAGAGTCGCTTGGGGCTCGCTGTCACTGATCAATTGATGTTCGCCAATGTGCCTCCGGATCTCAGCATTCCTAAACGCTTTCGAGACGAGCAGGCTGGAATTCTGAGAGCGCTATCGAAAAACACCTGGAAGGGCGCCGGGGACGAAGGGCCTCGTGTTCGCCCCACAATTCACAAAATGCGTTCCAAAACAGCGGCCACATGCGCTCGCCGGATTTGGAAACTCTATATCGACTTCGAAGAATACATGGCAGGGGCATTAAAAAGTTGACACTGCAAAAAACACTTCTTTTGTGCAGTAGGAATTCTCGCGTGATCCGTGAGGGCAGCAAAAGACTTGGCACGTCACTTTGGAAGGGGTTTTGTGCACTGCCGGTGGGTACTGTGAAGCGGGTACCGAGCTGAGTAGAGCCGCCGAGCCATTGCGGCGGTCTTAGCGCGCTGTGAGACTGCTCGACGGGTTGAGCCGCATCCCACCACGGGGACAACGGCTCCGAGTTTTTATCGGAGTCGTCTTGGGGGAAGAGCGGCCCAGCCCCCCAAATCTTCTCCGCACGCCCTCCGTCGTTTCATCGTCACGCTGACTTTCGCAATAGGAGCGTAGCTGCGCGATTCTTGTACACCGTCCGCAGGGAGATGCCTAGCTGCACTGAAATATCCTGCCACGTGCAACCGCTCGCACGCAGCGAGGCAATCCTTGCGTGATCCAGAACTACCCGCGGTCTTCCGAGTCGACGGCCTCTAGCTTTCGCGGCACGCAATCCAGAACGAACACGATCGCGAATCAACTCCCGCTCGAACTCCGCGATGCTGGCGAAGATGCCGAAGACCAGGCGCCCGTTCGGTGTGGCCGTGTCGACGCCTTCATGTAAGCTGACGAAGTCGATTCCCAGTACGCGGAATTCCTCGAGGGCGTTCACAAGCTGGCGCAGGCTTCGCGCGAACCGGTCATAGCGATAGACCAGGACGACGTCAAAGCGCCGGCGCCGTGCGTCCGCCATGAGGCGATTCAAGGCAGGTCGTGAGTCCTTAGAACCTGAGACGCCAGCGTCCACGTACTCGCTGGCCTCCCAACCGCGGCGCGTGGCGTGTTCTCGCATCTCGGAGAGCTGCATCTCAGGGTTCTGGCCGTTGTTCGTGGAAACTCTCGCGTACAAAGCTGCGCGCATAACTCCTCCTGAAACGCCATTCACGGCTTGCCATGGCACTCAAAACGTTTGGTGCTAGTACCCCAATACCGGCCAAAATCCATCCTCTGCGCTATGGGTTTTTCGCGCCCTCAGCGCCAGAATTGCTTCCATGAGAGAAAGAATCTTTGCCGCTATTTGCATCGGAGCGATTTCGGGCGTGATCCTTGTTTTCGTTCTCAAGGTGAGCATTTCAATCTTTTTTTGAGATAGCCTTTCGCTCAAGGACGCAAGCGGCGGTTTCATCGCTCTTCGGTACGAAGTCCAGCGATGCTACTAACCTCGCACCCCGCTCCTGCAGCTCGCGCACGTAAGGCGAATAGTATTTATCGACAACCGAGACGGAATTCCCGAGCAACTTGGCAACATCGTACAGACTTGCGCCGGCCCCCAGAAGCCGGACGGCGAACGTATCCCGCATGCGGTGAGCGTGGGCATTGGCGACCCCGGCCCTCTTCCACATGCGCCGAAGCACCTTATCCAAGCTGACTATTGGACGACCATGCAAGGTGGAGAAGAGAAACTCGCTTTCCCGTTGCTTGCGGTTCTGAACCGCTGCTTGTGCGGCGATAGCCTCCTGCAGGGCGTCATGGACGCGCAGCGATACGATGCTTCCCCGCTTCTTAGTCCTTACCCGCAATTCGCCGCCTACAATGTCGCGCTTACGCAGCTCGATCACGTCGCTGATGCGGAGGCCGCAAAACAAAAACGTAAGGACGATAGCTCGGAGTTGTGGATTGCCTTTCGTGTGCGCCAGCATCGCCGTAATCTCGTCCTGGCTGAATGGCATTGTCTGGCCCGGAATTGAGTTGAGGTTACGCACGCGGACCGGGTTTGCAGCGACATACCCGCACTCGATTGCGAAGCTGAAAATCCGGTGAAGAATCCGGAGGTCAAACGGATACCGCCGTCAGACATGGGCCGTTTGCGCAGCGGGTGTATGTCTTGTTTCCGCACTTCGCAGAACTTCGAAACCACGGACGGGGTGATCTGCCGCAAATCGAAAGTGCCTTCGCTATGCAGGAAGCGACCGAAGCGCACGGCCAGAAGGCGGTAGCCTCTGACCGTGCTCGGCCGGACCTGGCTCTCAATCCACCGCAGAAATTCCGTTTCGAACTCAGGCCAATAGACACGTTTGAACGCGCCGCCGCTCATTTCATCCAGCTCCAGTTGACGGAGAAGCGCACGCGCGGTCTGCTGGTCACGCGTGCGCAAACTCCTTCTGTGCTCGCGTCCACCGCAGCAGGACCGAACCCAGAAAATGCGATTGCGCCTATAAAGGGAAATCATGACCGCCGCGCTGCCCGTGGATGGCTGACTCTCTCGGCGCAACGATCTAGGACTTGGGCGAGTCCGTGTGCCGCGAACCCATCCACCGCTTCATTGCCGTGATGAGAGAGCCACTCCAGCAGGAACGTCACGCTGCGGAGCGCGCGCTCCAGGTTGATCTCAGTGAGTTCAGGAGAAGATGACTGATCGGGTACGTTGAAGTAGTCGAACGCCTCGGCGAGCGTGACCTTCTGCGGCTCTGGCGGCATGGAAGCGCACTTTTCAGTTTTAAGATTTGCCATGGTTGCCTCCCGCATCCATTGAAGCGTGGCGTTCTCTGGCGCTCTTCCGGGCGCATGGTCGGCCGTAGCGAAATGTCGCGATGTACGGAACGTCAATCCCATCGTCTAATTCCGCATAGCCTTTCTCTACCCGTACGTTGGGTCCTAGGAATTTCTCTATAAAGTCATGCGACCCTTCGTCTTTATGGCCGAGCGCGACCGCTTCCATGTAGCTGCGCGGCAGCCGCGGTGTTTGTTCCTGCCTTCTTTGCCGTTTCGGCGCGGGCGCCTTCATCGTTGTGCGTTTCATTGAATCCCTCCTTCGTTGTCCGCCGGGTGATGGTGTCGGAAATTCTCGGTATCAATCCGCATCTCAGTGGCGCAGACCGCGAGAACAACGGCGAGGCCGGAAGCGATGTTGCCGTGTGATTCATCAATGAGTTTTCCCGACTCAGAGTGCAGCCGGCCGGTATCAAGTAGGTCCACGATGGTAGCCATGCCCTCGATGCATGCCCGATAGCGGTCTACGTTATCGAGGTAGTCCTCAAGATCCTCGTGCTCAATTGTGTGGACGCGGCGGCTTGGAACGCTCGCTATCGACTTCCGCTGCTCTTGCGGTGCCTTTCGTGTGTCCATGTCATTCCTCCAAGCGCTCGCGTTCCTCATCGGTGCCGCGGCGAGACGCAGAAATGCGGCAGACGCCGGCGCAGTGCGAACCCACGCCGGCGTTTCGGAGCGCTACTCGATTTCGAGTGAAACTGCCGGCGTCGGCCTTGTCCCTGCGAGGACGCGGGCGACATAAGCCTTTCCGTCCAGCTTGAACCGGAACGCGAGCCGCTCGGCCACGCTCTTCCAACTCACGTTTCGGCGGAAGTTGGTTGCGAGCTTGGCGCTGTGATCGCCTTCCTCAACGACGGCGCCGCGTTCCAGGCGTGCGCGCAGCACTTTCTCAGCCGCTTCGAGCTGATCGGCGAGTTGATGAAGCCGGCCACGCATAGACAGCAGCAGGGCGACTTCGTTTTGGGTGATGATTTCAGGCTGCGGGACGACTGGAGCGGGAACAACGAATGGAATAGACTGTTTTCCAGATGCCATGGGAGGTCACTCTCCTTTGGGATTTAGGGCTGCCGGGTAGTTAGAGCTACGCGGTGGCCCGTTTTTTCTACCGCTTCGGTTTCGACTTTCGACCTCGGCCTTTACCTCTGCGATAGATTTGTTCCTTTGTTGCTCGAAGACGGGCAACGTCTGATGCCGTCCAAAGTCTCATTCCAACACTGCCACGCAGCCTAGGCTCGGGTGGATCGAACTTCCGCCTTCTAATCCATTCTTGAATTGTGGCTCTTGTGATACCAACGGCCTCTGCTGCCTCGCGTGTGGTGTAGAGCTTTGGGCTCATCGGCAGTTTATTTATCACGCTCCATTGACACCTGTCAAGTTAATAAGTAGAATGCCCGGTAGAAAAGAAAAAGCCGCCGGGTCTGGTTTCCGGCGGCGGGGTGGAACTTGAGCAGCCCTGCGGACAATACGCTACCTAATGTTGCTAAGGCAATGGCTGACTCGTCGTCGGCGCCGAATCGTGCTAACGATGGCAGGACACGAGACTCGCTCAAGGAATTGCCCTTCCCCATACCACCATGCGAAGAATGCGATCACTTTCTGCAACGAGTCCCACACCGAGGGTTGGCACGTAATTCAAAACGCGCTGGCCAGAAATTGTATCGCTTGCAGTGCGGCAATCCTGACTGTGCGCGACTCGCGCAACTGGTTTACTTCACGGTGAAAGGAAAGCAGGTGGCGCTCCCTACACTGACGGTTCAAACGCCTTTCGAGCGTCCGCCGTGCACCAAGTGCGGTCGGCGGTTAACGTTCAAGAGGATAAATGATCACCCGACAATCGGGAGGAGATACGGGCTCCTCTGTAATGTTTTCGGGTGCGCACTTCACAATAAGATATTTTGGTTTGATCAGCGAGGCGTTGTGGTAGATGGCCCTACAGGCCGTACGCGCGATGACCTACCGATGGAGCGCGAAATATGCCCGACCTGCAATAAGCCCAAAACAGCTTCCTACAACTTACACAAACCTTCTGCCAGAAGGCTCTGGCTGCAGCAGTGCCGCCGGCCAGGGTGCTCAAGCGTGTCTTCGTGGTATGACGATAACGGGAAATTGGTCAGCTTGAAGACTTTCCAGGGATGGAAACGGAAGTATGTGTTGCCATTGTGTCCAAATTGCTCAACAGATTCGGTTCGAGTCATAAGCAAATTCCGCGGTACGAACCTTGAGAACCTATACGCACGCTGCAAGACTTGTAACCGCAAGTTCGCTTGGGACAGAAATAAGCCAGACACATTAAGGCCCGTCGGCGGTGAATCAGGAAGAAGCCACAACCTCAAACCTACACCCTTTCCACGCCCGCAGTGTCCTTGGCCTTCGTGCGGCGCGAATCTTGATATGGCTGGCGGACCGCGCCGAAGTGAACGGCGGGGACAATATTGGGAGTTTCGCTGCACGAAATGCTTACGGTATTCCTGGTCGAACGATGGAGTGGCACATAAATGCCAACCGAGACGAAATACAAGAACGCTTGGCAAGTCCAAAGGTGGCAGGAAGAAGAAAACAGAAGATCAGAAATGGTTTTTTCGGATTGGGCAGATGTTTGAGGGTGAACTACCCAGGTGTCGCAGTGGCAGGACAATCCTGAGTGGCCTACAGAAGCGGTATGTGATGGCGCAAGAAGAATGGAAGAACGGCCTCGTCAAAGCAAGATACTCAGATATTGAAGTGGCAGCACTTCTTGCAGCCAGAACTGCCGTGGGTGCAGCTCAGCTATGTGTGGCTCTGACGCTTAAGGTGAATGTGAAGTCGGTTAGGGTCGCCTGTTCGAAGTTTCACAAGCTGAAACATACCCCCTCCCCGCACCACATAAAGATTAACCAAAACTGGTTTTGGTTAATCTTTCCGGTTAACTGATTATCTAAAAGTGGAGTTTCTTCTGGAGCGCTCCCATTGTTCCTCCGAAAATGGGCGCACCCCTGCCGCAACGTGTCTGCGTGCGGAAGGGGTAGAACTCGAAAGAAAGGAACCACCAGAATGCATGCAAATATACACGCGTCCTGATTCCCGTCAAGGCAATCGTCAACTTTCCACGGGTGTCACAGAATTACCAACCCCGGCGGAACTACGCCCGCTGTTTGCCGGCCAGGCTCGATTACTTGCCGAGCGGTCAGAGCAGGGACTGCCCATCGATGTCCGCTCCTTGTTCAATTTGGCCTTCGCATACCTTGCGATCACGGAAGCGGAGAGTGACGACGGAGGAGCCGTATGAGTAAGAACCTGGTAGAGCGCACGAAATGAAAATTCGCTTCAGCGATCGTGGTTTTGCTCCGATCCGGCGGGGTCTTCGTGAGCATCTTCCAGGTATGTCGAGCGATGGTGTGAAGTTCTATCTCTGGCTTCACCTTGTCGCTCGCTTTAGCGGTAAAGACCGCGGCACGGTGAAGATGATCTTTGCCGACATTGCCCGTGAGTTGGGTTGGTCGATCCACAAACTCAAGCGGACCGCGAGGCAGCTTCGCAAGTACGTAGTCGTGGAGCCCGGGAATCAGCACAAGCCATCGACGCTTCGGATCCTGAACTACGACAAACAGCCTCAAAGTGCTGGTGCGCCGCATGCACCAAGCAAACCTGCTGGTGCGCCGCATGCACCCCGCACCCGCACCAGCACCCGCACCAGCACATCGGCAAAACTCAGTAATGATGCGCCTTCCAGCACTCCTAAGAAGGCAGTAGAAGGCAGTAGAAGTAAAGCAGCTGCAGCCGCCGTATGGACCTTCCTGGAAATAGAGCCTTGCGGTCATTCCAGTTTTCGAGCGCTGCTAGAGAGTTGCTGGGCCTCTCGAAACGGAGAGCCGCCTTCCGCGGTGGTCGCTAGATGCTTGGATGGCTGGCGAGATTCAAACGCCGGTGACGAGACCTGGAAACGAGGGCTAGCGCCCCTCTTCCGCGCGCTCAATGCGGTTCGTCAGTCCGAAAAAGTAAGGGCCGACTCGGGCTTCAAAGAAGAAATTCCGCTGGCGACGGTGAATGTATGAGTAAGACGATCGAGACCACGGACCCGACCATGCCGCACCTCCCGGAGGTGGAGAAGGTCATTCTCGGTGCGATTTTAGAGGGACACAAAACGCGCGCGGCGCTTCTTGAGCGAATGGGCCCTCAAGATTATTTCGTATCGGAGCATGAGGCCATCGCCGGTGCAATTCAGCAGCTTCACTCCAAGGGGCGCGCGGTGGATCTGTTGTCGGTGCAAACGGAACTCAGCCGCACGGAGAAGATTACTGCCGCTGGCGGCATCGGATACTTAGCGAGCCTCTGCAACGGAATACCTTCTGGGCTTAAGCTTGATCATCACATTCGCGCTCTCAAAGACTGGGCAGCGTTGCGCGCCGTGATCCGCACGGCGAACGCAATTAAGCAGCGCGCGTTCGAAGCCGGCGAAGACGCAAACACGCTACTTGATGGCGCGATCGAGGATTTCTCGGCTATTGCACGGGAAAGCGCCGCGGACGAAGACCACACCATAAGCTATCGCGATGCGAGCGCTGCACTGCTCAGCAATCTGGAAAAGTCCGACTCCCTGCGCATTCACACGGACCTATCAGGGCTCGACGAACTGACCGGCGGGTTTCGTGCGGGCGAACTTGTGGTTTTCACGGGGGGCACAGGGCACGGGAAAACGCTGCTCGTCCAACAAACGCGCCGGCGTGCCTGTAGTGAAGGCTACCATTCGCTTTTTTGCTCCGGAGAAATGCTCGCGCCGCAACTTCTCGCCCGGGAACTAGCGGCGAATGCACATGTAAAACCTTCGAAGATGCGCCTTCCTCATCGATTGACCGAACAGGACTGGCACGCTTTAGTGGCTGCGGCGAGCCACCAGTGCACGCGCTGTCAAATCCTCGATCGTGAACTCGCGCTGGCCATGATCCGCCGTGTCGCTCGTCGGCTGAAAGGTCGCGAGGGTCTGGAGCTACTCATCGTCGATTATGACGAGCTGGTTACGGCGCCCGGGAAAGATGAATTTGAGCAGCAGCGAAACATTGTGCGCGGATTGAAGTCGCTCGCCATGGAGCTCGGCTGCGTCGCCATTCTGGTATCGCAACTCCGCAAGCCGCTGACCGGGGAAGATGCCAGGCGCCCGACTCTCGCCGGGCTCTACGGGTCGGGTGCGAAGGCCAAGCATGCGAGCTGCGTTGTTTTCGTGGACCGGCCTTTTGTTCGGGATCTGAAGGGTGACGAAACCGAAGCGCGCGTTGTGGTTTTGAAACACCGCGACGGTCGAGTCGGCCGCGTCGAGGCGAAGTTCAATATTGAGACGCTTCGGTTTGAAACTCCGGAGGCTGGAAATTCACCGGCGAACGCCGAAACTGGCCGCAGCAGCCGCGTACGCAGTTCCGAAAACCCTATTTCCACGGAGTCTGCAAGTGCATGAAAACGCGAGGCGCGCTTTGATGAGCAACCTTGTCCTTACGTGCCGCGCTTGCGGCCACACGATCACACTGGACCACACGGCACAAACAAAGATTCTGGCCGAGCTACGCTTGCCGTCGCAGAGAAAGATCCTGGACTGTCAATGCGGGGCTTACCAGTTTGTTTTGGGCGGGGCACTGATTCGCCCGCGAGAACCGAAATCCGAACCTACGCCAGCGGTGAACTGAGCAGCAGATGGCGAGCGCAACACAACCCGCGCGGAGTGACCTCAAAGTGATCGAGCGTCCGATCACTCCGCGATTGCTCACGGCCGAAGACGTGGCCCAGATCACCGGCCTTTCTACTGAAACGCTCGCGCAGTGGAGAAGCGCAGCGCCGCGGCATTCCGTTCATGAAATTGAGTCGAAATGTAGTCCGCTATCGCCAGGCGGATTTGGACGCGTGGCTGCAGGAGCGTATAGTGCGCGTCGAGAACGACCCATCCAACGCAGGAGGAGCACTAGCCATGGCGGTTTACCGACGAGGAAAGATCTGGTGGTACAACTTCGAGTTTCAAGGTCGGCACATCCAGGAGTCTTCTGGCTTCACAAATAAAACGGCCGCTCTCAGAGCTGAAGCAAAACGCAGAGTCGGAATCTACTCGATCGAAAAGCGGGATTCACACAAGCCAAACTGGCGCCGAAGTTCGATGAATATGTCGACAAATTTCTCGCCTGGTCGAAGCAGCAGCACCGTCCAAAAACCCGAGACCTGCATGGCACGAACTGCGACACGCTGCTCCGATTATTCCGCGGCAGTTGGCTCGACGAAATCACGTCAGGCATGGTCGAGGATTTCAAGCTGGCGCGGATCGATGAAGAGCAGAAGGCAACGCGAAAGACGGAAGCACATTTCAAACGCAACCGTCAATCGCGCACTCACAACGTTGAAGATGCTATTCCACCATGCCGAGCAAAAGCGGATACGCTGTTGTCAAATCCCGACCAAGAGGCATTGCGTTTCTTCCGGAGGGGAGCGGGACGAATGCGCGTGGTGAGTTTCGAGGAGGAGCTTCTGTATCTGGCGAAAGCCAGCCAGCCGCTGAAGGATATCGCGCAGATCATTCTCGATACCGGACTGCGGCCGGAAGAGGCCTTTCGCATTCGAATCGAGAATCTGGATTTTGCTGCGCGCACAATCTTCAATCCCTTTGGCAAGACGAAAGCTGCTCGCCGGCGGGTCACGATGACGACAGAGGTCTATCGAGCTCACTCGATCGGCGCGCCAAGGAAGCGAAAGGCCAGTTCTGTTTTCCCTTCGCGACGCCAGGACCGGCCGATCGGAAGCGTCCGAAAGGCGCATGACGCCGCGGTTGAGAGAGCCGGGATCAAAGAGCACTTTCGGCTCTACGATCTGCGACACACGTTCGCAACCCGGGCGGTCGGCCGGCGGCGTGGATCTTGCCGACACTCTCGCAATGCTTGGCCACACGAAGATCCAGATGACGATGCGATACGTTCATCCGGCAGAGGAGCAGAAGAGAATCGCAGCAGGGAAGCTCGAGACGTTTCGGCTCGCCGGGATCGTGCAAGCGGTCCAAAAAAGTCAGAGCAGTCACTACAATTCCCACTACAGTGAACTGAGGCCGACGAGTATGGTTGCAGCTAACTCTTTGAAAAGTCTGGCGGGGCCGACGGGGCTCGAACCCGCGACCTCCTGCGTGACAGGCAGGCGTTCTAACCAACTGAACTACGGCCCCGCATTGTGTTCGTAAGTGGTGGGCAGTGCGTGATTTGAACACGCGACCTTCCGGGTGTAAACCGGACGCTCTAACCGCTGAGCTAACCGCCCATCATTTCTAGTCAAAAGCGCAATCAGGTTACGCAACCTTGCTTCCCGTGTCAATTACGCTTGCTCGGCGGGCAGCACGGACTGTGCGCCTCGCACCGCCCACGTTAACCGAACCAGAATTTAGATTTGGCGCCGCGATGATTGGGCCGTGCTTCCTTGACACGTTCTTGCGCCACCCATTAGACTCCTCAGTCGGCCGTTTTCCCGGGAGCGAAACTGGATGCTGCTGTCGCGCGATTTTGTCGGTTACATGGCTGCGGAAATCAGCAAGCGCCTTATCGACAATGAGATGATCGAGGCTGACGCGCCCGCTGCTCTCACCGATCGCATTCGTCAGAAAATCTCTGAAGAACTGGGAGTCGAGGACCGCCTGAATGAAGAGGTTCGGGAGATCCTGAATCAGCACGCGGATGAAATGCGCCGGACGGGAGCTTCCTATCAGGAAATGTACAAAAAAGTGAAAGGCGAGCTGGCGCGCCAGCGAAAGCTGATCCTTCGCTAAAACGAAAGCCCCATGAAATTGAGCCGCGAAAAGATCGTGAAGATATCGCACATCGTTACCGACGTTCTCGTCGCCAGCCAGGATGTGCAGTTCGTTGAGGACCGGGCCACCATCCGCCAAGATATCACCGAGATCATTGGCAGCTTGTTGAAAGAAGAAGAGCAGGTGGACACCCAGGTCCGCCAGAAAATCGCGTCCCAAAAGAAAGAAATCATCGAAGGCAGCGAGGAGTGGGACGTGCTCTATCGCCGCTATTACGCGGAGGAATTGCGGCGCATGGGCATCGTTCACCAGCCGAGTACCTAGCGCGCGGCCTTGTGGGCCGCGATGCTGAGAACGGAAAAAGGGGCGTTCGCATCTGCGAACGCCCCTTTTTTAGTCTCCAACGAAGTTAAATTTGGTTCGCTAGGAGCCGCCTAGGGATTCGTTGATCCGTCCTCGGTCCGCTTGTGTAGCGTTGGCCGGTCGGGATCGTCGGATGGATCGGCGGTCTTGGTCCCCGCCCCAGGCTGCTCGCCGTTCGGCTGCTGCTGTTCGGTGCGCGTACGCAGCGTAGGCTTGTCCTTGGCGTTCTTGCTGTCCTGCAGCTTGTTGCGATTTTCGATGCGGCGCAGGCGCAGTTTCACGGTATCGAATTCTGAGGTGGTGACGATGTATTGATCGCGTGCCGGTAAAACGTTGCCGATCTCCTTCTGGATGGCTTCCACGCGCTCGGGGGTAGGCGGATGTGTCGAGAAAAACTTAGGTATCGTCCCAGGCTGCCGCTTTTCTTCAGCCTCCACTTTTTCAAAGAAGGTCACGAAAGCGTTCGGATCGTATCCCGCCTTATACATGTACTCGAGTCCCAGGTAATCGGCTTCGCGCTCGGCATCCCGCGAAAACTTTAGGAATCCCATCGGAATCGCGAACTGCAAGCCCTCATACAGCCCGTAACCCGCCCAGCCACCGGGCCCCAGCATGATCAGTGGAATCGTAGCCAATTGCGCCAGCTCACCTTTCGTGGCGTTTTTGGTCCCGTGCCGCGCCGCAACGTGGGCGATCTCGTGCGCCATCACCCCGGCCAGCTCCGCCTCCGAGTCGGCCCTCAACAACAACCCGCTATTCACGTAAAAAAAGCCACCGGGGAGTGCGAACGCATTCACCACGTCAGAATCGATTACCTTGATCGTGAAGGGCACCTTGGCATCGGAATTCCGCACCAGGTTCTGTCCCACGCGGTTGACGTACTCGGAAACAATGGGATCATCAACCAGCTTGGCCGACCGCTCCACTTCCTGTGCGAGGCTTTTTCCCAGAGCAATTTCACGTTCGAGTGAATAAAAATTTACTCCATTGCCCACACCGCGGTTGCCGATGGCTTCCACATCAGCCTTTGACCCCGCCTTTACATCGGGGTTTTCTTTTTGAGGAATCGGCTGTTGGCTGGCCGCCGGTTTCTCATCTTTTGCCGGCGCGTTCGCCTGCGTTGGTTGTTGCGTCGGATCGCTTTGACCTGGGCTGCCAGGCTGGCCGGTTTGCGGCTGGCCGGTGGAAGTCGTTTGCGGGGCGGCTGTCGGCGGAGGGGGCGGCGGTTCCGAAGGCGCCTGCGGTGCAGCTATTACCGGCGCGGCGGAGATTGCCAGCGCCAGAGCGATCGTCAAAAAACCGCGCGATGTGTATGCGCCTGAGCGAAACTCAATGCGGTTTGGAGTCATGTATCCAGCGCCTCCCTTGCCTTAGGGGGGATTATACGCCCGATGGCGGCCAGCCCCCAAGTACGACACTAAGTACCACACCAAACAGCCAATGCAGCCAGAAACACAATGACTGAATGCTCCCTATGATGGCTTTACCTCATTGGGGGTTTTCCGCATATTTAACTATTATTGGCGCCTGCACGGCCCGTTTCGACCAGGCTCGTGCGTCTCCCAGGAACGCCTCCCGCGCTCGCCGATTGACACCTGCAAGCTATGCCCCTAAATTTGTAAGGTATGTCACTAAAGAAAATCCAGGTGGGCCAGGTGTGGCGGAAGGTCGGCAGCGAAGAAACCTTCCTCGTTACCCGCCTGTACACGGAAGTGCTCACGACCATCGCCATCCTCCGCCCCACAGGTAGCGAGAACGCGGCCATGCTGCGGATAAAGGTTGAACGCAACCCGGATGGTCAAACGATCCCCGGCTTTTCTATGGCGCAGGATTCTGACGCTGCCTAGCTGCCGCGCGTGCCCCGCCGCTCTCCACGCCATTTCTCAGATTGAGCGCACCGGCATCGCCACTACGTCCTCCACCTGCAGCACCTCTTTGGCCAGAAACGGTTCCGCATATTCAACGCCCGCCATCTCTCCGTAGAAGCGCGCCGCCAGGCGTACTTGTTCCACTAAGCGGTCGAGCGGTATATGCACTTTTGAGTGCCGCTCGCTTCGCTTGGGCCGGAATTGCGAGCCGTAAGCCATGATCGCCCGGAAACGCCGCGCGAACTCCTTGCTGATGTCCACAACAAAGGATGGCCGCACGGTGCGGTCGTAGGTCGTCGAATAGATCATCTTGAACGGCCGGTACGGTTCGCCCTCAATATCCAGGCGTTTCAAGCCTGCCAGAAAGCAGCCTTCATATCCCAGGCGCGCAGCGGTGTAGTGGTCGGGATGGCGGCCTTCCCAATAAGGCAAAATCACCGTGCGAGGGCGAAGAGTGCGGATGCGCCGCGCGATGGCCAGCTTATAATCCATGCGCATTTCAAGGCGTGCGTCGGGCAGGCCCAGGTTTTCGCGGTGCTTCACGCCCAGAACGCGGGCGGCCACCGCAGCCTCCTTTCGGCGTATTTCCATGGATCCCCGCGTGCCCATTTCGCCTTCGGTAAGATCGAGGATGCCCACGCCATACCCGCTCCGTGCCATCTTGATCAGCGTGCCCCCGCAGGTCAGCTCCACGTCGTCGGGATGAGCGGCTATAGCTAGCAAGTCCAGTTTCATCACGCCTCCGCGCAATCGCGCGAAGTCGATTCTAGTCTTTGTTGCGGCTCGATTGGAATGCTCTAGCATAGTATGTTGGCCACCGGGAGCGCGGGAACTCGTCCCGCCTTGCCGGAAGGAAGGTGCCTCCTGACAGGGAAACCACTCGAGGGCCAAGTGGCACTGGTAACCGGGGCCGGTCGCCGTATTGGCCGCTCCATCGCTCTGCGGCTGGCAAGCGAGGGTGCCCGTATCGCCCTCCACTACCGCAATTCCGAATCCGAGGCCAACGCGGTGGCTGCTGAAATTGCCGCCGGCGGTGGGGAAGCGGTGTCCCTGCATGCCGAATTAACGCGCACCGACGAGATCGCCAGCCTGTTCGAACGCACGGAACAGCGGTTCGGCCGCCTCGACATCCTCGTGAATAACGCCGCGGTCTTTGCCGCCACCAGCCTCGCCGAAACCACCGACGCGCAATGGGATGCGATCTTGAACACCAACCTCACAGCCCAATTTTTCTGCGCCCAGCGCGCTGCGCCGCTTCTAGCCCGCACGGGCCATGGCCGCATCGTCAACCTGGCGTCCCTGGGCGGTCTTCTGGCCTGGCCAAAATTCACCGCCTACTGCGTTTCCAAGGCCGGAGTCATCATGCTCACCCGCTGCCTGGCGCGCGCACTGGCTCCTTCGGTCACCGTGAATGCCATTGCCCCCGGCACTATTTCGTTTCCAAACGACCCGCCGGAATTGGCCGATCTCTACGTCCAGCGCACTCCCATGGGCCGCACAGGGGGGCCCGAAGACATTGCGGATGCGGTGATGTACTTCGTCGGCGCGGGATTCGTCACAGGTCAAATTCTCACCGTCGACGGTGGCCGCTCCATACCCTCCTGATGGATTTGCCATTTTCGCCCGGTATCAGAAATCAGTGCGGCATCAGAAAGATGCGCATAGCCACTATCCGTAATCGCAAGGGAAACAAGGAGACGCAGCGATGCCCGATCTCGCTAACGAGCCCCAAGGGCTTCACATTCTGGGAGTAAGCGGAAGTCTGCACGAAAACTCCCGCAGCGCCTTGGTGCTGGAGCTATTCCTGAGGCTGGCGGCCGAGCGCGGCGCGCAGACGCGCCTGCTCGATTTGCGTGCCGTGGAGCTTCCCCTGTATCGACCCCATCGCGAGCCTCCCTCCGCCGCCGAAGAACGTATGTTCCAGGACATGCTTTGGGCCGAGGCCGTGGTCCTGGCCTCCCCGGACTATCATGGCTCTATGTCGGGCGCCTTGAAAAATTTCCTGGACTACAACTGGGAGGAATGTGCGGGAAAGCTGTTCGGGTACATCTGCTCGTCACACGAGAAGGGTCTGACGGTGATGGATCAGATGCGAACGGTAGTCCGCCAGTGCTATGGGTGGAGCTTGCCCTATGGCCTCTCGTTTCACGGCAGCTCCGATCTCGATGCTGCAGGTGTGATTGTGAACGCCCGCATCGACGCGCGGCTCAGAATGATGGCGCGCGACCTGGTCACCTACGGCACCCTGTTGCACCGCCAATTCACCGCCGATCTCGCCGGCGCCGAGGCCAGCACCTTCGCGGCTGCCTATCGTGAATGAAGCACTACACGAGCCGTTGAAAAAGTGGCGAGCGTGCTGTCAATTGGAAACGCCAGCGTCCGCGAATTCGCCGCGCACGAGTCGGGCCACGAATCCGCGGTCGGCGCGCAGAAAATCGTAACGCGCCAGATCGCTGCGTTTTACCCACGATACGCGCTCGAAAGGCATTTTTGATACGGTCGCAGCAATGCCACAGAGCCATTCCTGGTTCTGTCGCTCGTGCGCAGTCTCTATGCTCGCTGCAAAAAAAGATATTTGCAGCGGATCGCGCACCTCGGCATAGCTATGGCGCACCCGATAAAGTTCGCGCCCGATGCTCGCCGCCAACCCTAACTCCTCGCGCAACTCCCGCGTCAGAGCCTCCCACGGCGTTTCTCCAGCCCGCATCTTGCCGCCAGGAAATTCCCACTTGAGTGCGAAAGCTCCTCCGCGGCGCCGCTGGCAGATCAGCAATCGCCCTCCACGCTCGACCACAGCGGCCACTACGCGAATCATGCCGCCGCCATACTTGCGCGCACAAAACCCCCTGCGCAGCGCATATTGCATTGCGGCAATCCGCTTGGGATACTGAGACTGTGTACAGCCCAGAAGTGCTCGATCACTACAAAAATCCCCGTAATGTTGGTGATTTGCCGAATGCCACCGTCAAGATCGAGGTATCCAATCCCGTATGCGGCGACACGCTTTCGCTGGCCGTGCGTGTGGAAGACGGCCGCATAGCCGAGGCGCGTTTTCGCACGCGCGGATGCCCGCCCTCGATCGCCAGTTCCTCTCTATTGACCGAGCTGCTTGTAGGAAAAACCGTCGCCGAAATCCGCGAGATCACCGCCGAGCAAATTTCGGACTCTCTGGGAGGCCTGCCCCCCGCCACCCACCATGCCAGCCAGCTTGCCGAGGACGCCGTCGACGTCCTCGTGGATCGTTTGTAGCGCTAACCCGCCCTGCGGAAAGTGAACCACCCCAAGCAAATTCGTCATTAGTAGCTTTATGCCATCACCCGTTCGCATCCGGTGCGCCCGCGTCCATCGCCTTGCGCAGCGCCTCCGGATCGTTCAAATTCAGCACCACGCCTTCCTCGTCTGTGGGAACTTCCAGCACTTCCGCCGCATGCGCCCACACCACTGCGCGTGCGCCTTGATCTTGCGGCGCCGCCAGCAATTCGGCGTACAGGCGCCGTGCGAAAATTACCGGATGCCCCCGCTTCCCCCGATAGGTCGGTAAAACGATGCTGTCGCCGGTTTCGTAAAAGATCTCCACGAGTTTCTTCACCAGTCGGGCGCTTACCAGCGGATGATCCACCAGAAAAAGCAGCAGCCCGTCTGTGGGCAGCCGCGAGAGACCCTCAATCGCGGCTTGAATGGAAGAGAGTTGCCCGTCTTGCCATCGCGGATTGACGATCACCGTCTCCGCATCAAGGCCCATCGCGCCGCTAATTTCGCATACATGGGCGCCCAGGACCACGCGCGTCCAGCCGATGCCCGCGCTTGATGTAGCGGAACTTTTTATCGAGGATGATGCCTGACGTACCGCATCGAGCAGATGTTCGAGAAATGTACGGCCACGGAAGGGAACCAGGGCTTTGGGGGAGCCCATGCGCGAAGATTCGCCGGCCGAGAGTATGACGGCGGCGAGCACGCGCTCAGCGAGTCGAGACTTTCACCGCTTTTTGCGGGGTCACGGCCATGTGAGTAGCGCCCGTCGCGCCTCGCCGCACGGCGATAAGTTCAGCGGTAATGCTGATGGCGATTTCTTCCGGCGTCAACGCGCCGATCTCCAGCCCCACCGGCGCATGCACGTTCTCGAAACGCTCCGGGGCAAGGCCTTCACGTTCGAGCGCTTTATACACCGATAGCACCTTGCGCTTGCTGCCGATCATGCCGATGTAATGGGCTTCGGTGCGCACGGCCCAGCCGAGCACGCGCATGTCGTCGCGGTGGCCGCGCGTGACGATCACCAGGTAACTCGAAGCGTTGGGCTTCAGCTTCTCGAACGCATCTTCGTACGTAGTGTAAATCTCCTGCGCCATCGGAAACCGTTCGCTATTCGCAAACTGTTCCCGGTCGTCGATCACCCCGATCCCGAAACCCGCGGTATGCGCCGCCTTGGCCAGCGACATCGAGACGTGCCCTCCGCCAAAAATATACAGCGTAGGCTGCGGCAGGATAGGCTCGACGAAAACCTCGAGTGTTCCCCCGCAAATCAGTCCGTTATCGTAGCTGGCCTCGTTGTTCAGGTTAAACGTCATTTTGCGAGGAGCTTCGCATTTCAGCACGTCTTTCGCCGCCGCCCAGACTTCCGCTTCGACGCACCCCCCGCCGATAGTGCCCAGGATGGTTCCGTCTTCCTTGACCAGCATGCGCGAGCTTTCAAAGCTCGGAATGGAGCCATTCGTGTGTACGATCGTAGCCATCACGCCGCGCTTGCCTTCGCGGCGCAAGCGTATGACTTCCTCGAATAGGTCCATGCAGAAAGCTCCCTCAAACGGCAGAATCGTCTAATCCAGGGTACGGCGGCGCCTGATCGCTGTCAATCGGTGCACCCCTCCAGCGCTCTCGATGGTCACCTGTCGGCCAGGAATTCAATATCGCCGGCAACATTTTGGCGCTCGCCTGAAGGATATGCGAAAATACAATCAGTGCGGGGTTTGTGGAAGGATCGACAGTATGACTGACGTTCGCGACCGTAGTTTGTGGCGTGGTGCAAAAGCCGATGCCGCCTCCGATGCCACCGGTGGGCCCGCGCCCGCCGTGAAGCTCGACGATCCCAGTGACTTCACCAAAGTCCTCAACGGCGAAGGAATCATCTTTACCCAGCTCGACAAAGCGGTGAACTGGGCGCGCAAAAATTCCATCTGGCCGCTCAGCTTCGGCTTGGCCTGCTGCGCCATTGAGATGATGTCGATGGCCGCCGACCGCTATGATGTAGCCCGCTTCGGAGCCGAAGTTTTTCGCCCTTCACCCCGCCAGGCTGACCTGATGATCATCGCCGGCCGCGTCTCGCACAAGATGGCTCCGGTCATCCGCCAGCTCTACGATCAAATGCCCGAGCCCAAGTGGGTCATCTCCATGGGCGCGTGCGCAACCTCGGGCGGCGTGTTCCACAATTACGCCGTCGTACAGGGCGTGAACCAGGTAATCCCGGTGGACGTCTATGTCCCCGGCTGCCCGCCCCGTCCCGAGGCGCTGCTTTACAGCATTTTGCAATTACAAAGAAAAATTCAGAACGAGCAAGGCAGTTTCCGCCGCGCCATGAATCTCGAATAATAAACCTCGCAGCTCAGGTTTTCCGCAAACCCGTCACCGCGAACTGTCGCTCAGGTCGTCCCGCGATCTATGCGGGCGACCTGAGGCTTTTTCCGAACCGACCGGCTGTCGGAACCGCGGACAATCTTCAGCTAACGCTGCCTTGCGCGGCGTCCGGCGGCGCGGCTGCTGCCAGGGGCAACTCGATCACCTCCGCGGCAATTTCGCCACATTGCAGCGCAGCACCCACCTTGTTGTATTCGCGGCGCACGTAACCCATCCCGATCGCTTTGCCAAGAAGCGGCGAAAATGCGGCGCTCGTCACCTGTCCGGCTTCGGCGCCTGAGGCTGTTAGCGCCGCCCCCGCCGCGGGAGGCTCCGCCGCGCCGAATTGCAATCCCGCCCGGCGCCGGTTTACGTGCCCTCGCGACCGTACGCGCTCCACAATCTCCTGCCCGGTATAGCAGCCCTTCACATAGCTGATGTGCGTGGTCTCGAGCGCGGCTTCGTGCGGAATCTGCCGCTCGTCAAAATCGACGCCGAACCACGGAACGCCGGCTTCCAGTCGCAGCGCGTTCAGCGCGCGATAGCCGATGGGCGCGCCTCCATGCTTGCGAACCCCGGCCGCCAGGGCGCCCCATAGTGAGCCGAGCATCTCGCGCGCCACCAGGAACTCAACGCCCGGAAAACCAAAAAGCGAGCTGCGAATCACCCGGCAGCTAATCTTCCCCGCCGCCGACGCCACGCTCGCGCGGGCATGGCCGAGTGCAGGAAGCGCGGTAAGATCCCCCCGCGCTGGAAGCGCGCTAAGATCGATGCTGGCAAGCTCCTGGGCCACCGCGGGTGCCTGCGGTCCCTCAATGGCCACCGTGCCGTACGCGGCCGTCTCGTCGCTGAGCGCGACGTCATCCATGATGATGAATTTCTCCAGGATCTCACCCGTCTTTTGGCGCACCTGCATATGCCCGAGCGCCAGGATGTGGTCTTCGCACGCGAGCGTCTCGAGTTCGGCCAGAATGTGTCCTTGCGCATTCAGCAGCAACCCCACCGTTCCCTGGCCGGGAAGCAGATCCCGCACGTTGCTGGTTAGCACGGCGTTCAGGTAGCGAACCCGGTCCGGCCCCGCCAACGAAAAGACACTGCGAAAATTGGTATCGATCAATGCCACCGATTGGCGCGCCGTACGATGTTCGCTAAGCGGGTCCGAGAATTGGGCCGGCAGCGTGACACCAAAATAGGGCGCAAGCTCGCAGTTGGCAGCCCGGTGAAATTCAAGTAGTGGCGATGCCACAAGCGCATCGTTCATATCGAGCGAGACTCCATTCGGGGCCGAGTCACAAAGCATGCCCCACGGCATGAGATCGAGACAAGCCTAGCAGAACCCACCGCAGGAACCTACCAAGCCGGCTATCGAGTACTGCGTCAGTTTTTAAGAACCGCGTAAGGGCTGTATAATCCGCGCACTTCATTGAGTGGAGTTTATGGCCCTCCTTCCGAGAGTCAAGTTGCGTATCTGAAAAACACCGTTTAGTGACCACTCTGGCGGTATACTCCCTCAATTCCAATTTGATGGGAGTCCATGCCGATTCTCGCCGGCAAACGCCTAGGGCCCTACGAAATCCTCTCGTCCATCGGTGCGGGTGGGATGGGCGAGGTGTATCAGGCGCACGACACCAAGCTTGGGCGCGACGTGGCCATCAAAGTCCTGCCCGAAGCGTTTGCGCACGATCCTGAACGACTTTCCCGCTTTCAGCGCGAAGCCAAGATGCTGGCGGCGCTGAATCATCCCAACATCGCCACGATCCATGGACTGGAGCAGGCAAACGGCACGAGCTATCTCGTGATGGAATTGGTATCGGGCGAGACGCTGGCAGAGCGAGTCAAGCGAGACGGAGCGGTGCCAATCGAAGAAGCGTTGGCAATCGCAAAACAGATTGCGGAAGCACTCGAAGCGGCACACGAGAAAGGAATCATTCACCGCGACCTGAAACCCGCCAATGTAAAGGTGACCCCGGAAGGCAAGGTGAAGGTATTGGACTTTGGTCTGGCGAAGGCATTCGCGGGTGACACAACAAACGATGATCCATCCAACTCACCAACGCTGAGTATGGCGGCGACGATGCACGGAATGATTCTGGGCACGGCGGCATATATGTCACCGGAGCAAGCGCGTGGGAAAGCGGTAGACAAGCGCACGGACATTTGGGCGTTTGGATGCGTGCTGTATGAACTGCTGACCGGCAAACAGGCGTTCCAGGGTGAAGACGTAACCGAAATTCTAGCTGCCGTCGTGAAGTCCGAGCCGGATTGGACCGCGCTGCCCGCAAACATCTCTCCATCCATTCGCGTTCTGCTGCAACGCTGCCTGCGGAAAAATCGCCTTCAGCGCCTTGCAGACGCGGGCTCCGTGCGAATCGAGGTTGAAGATGCGCTAGCGGCACCGAAAGATTCCGGTGCCACGCAAGCTACCCGACTGACGAGAGGCTGGCGTGAGCGGGTGGCATGGCCCGCAGCAGCAACTATGACGCTGATCGCAATTACATTCGCCGTGGGCTTCGTACTGCGTGCTCCGAAGCCATCGCAGCCGATGCCACCGGTTCATTTGAACTCGGACATCGGCGCGGACGCAAGCCTATACACCGGCCTCGGGGCCTCCGCGATCTTCTCCCCAGACGGCACCCGGCTGGCTTTCGTGGCCGCCGGTTCTGACCAGAAGCGGCACATCTACGTTCGGTCGGTCGATCAGTTGCAGTCCACGGAGCTTTCCGGCACGGAGAATGCCTTCAATCCCTTCTTTTCCCCGGATGGCCAATGGATCGGCTTCTTCGCCGACGGCAAGCTGAAGAAGATTTCCATGCAAGGCGGCGCGGCGGTCACGCTCTGCGACGCTCCCACCGACCGCGGCGGAAGCTGGGGCGAAGATGGAACAATCGTCTTCACGCCGGACACCCGTGTGGCTTTATCGAAAGTCCCCTCGACCGGAGGAACACCCGAACCACTGACGATGCTCGACACGCAAGCGGGCGAAGTCACGCACCGCTGGCCGCAGGTACTGCCCGGAGGCAAGGCTGTGCTCTTCACAAGCAGCACGAATGCGGGCAACTACGAGGACGCGGAGATCGTCGTGTACTCGATGACTTCCGGGCAACGAAAGACGCTACAACGGGGCGGCTTCTATGCCCGCTATTTGCCCAGCGGACACGTGGTCTATATGCACCAAGGCATCCTGTTCGCCGTACCGTTCGATCTGCAACGACTGGAGGTAACCGGCCAGCCCTTGCCGATCCTCGAAGGCGTGCTCAGCACTCCCAACAGTGCCGGGGCGCAGTTCTCCTTTTCCGAGACCGGAAACCTCGTGTATGTCGCGGGTGGCGCGGGGGGAGGGCAGAGTGCCTCCATCTACTGGATGGACCGCGAGGGCAAGTTCACGCCCCTCCACGATACTCCCGGCAATTACGCCAATCCTGCTTTCTCACCCGACGGGAAGCGTTTGGCTCTGGAAATCTCTGATGGGAAACGGTCCGACATCTGGGTGTACGAGTGGGAACGCGATGCGCTCACTCGCCTCACCTTCGCTGGCGAGAATAGCGGGTTCCCCGTGTGGACACCCGACGGTCAGAGGATCGTCTATTGGCTTCAGGAGAAAGGCAAACCGCGAAATCTTTGGTGGATACGCGCCAATGGTGGGGGGGATGCCCAGCGCCTCGCGGAGAGCAAGAATACGCAAGGCGGAGGTTCCTGGCGTCCCGACGGCAAGTTCCTGGCCTTCCACCAATACAATCCCGACACGGGTTACGACATCATGATTCTTCCCATCGAAGGGGACGAGAAATCGGGCTGGAAACCCGGGGAGCCAAAGCCCTTCGCCAACAGCGCTTTCGATGAAAGGCTGCCCGCCTTCTCGCCTGATGGCCGTTGGATCGCCTATCAGTCCAATGAATCCGGAAACTACGAAGTGTACGTTCGGCCGTTCCCTGGACCGGGAGGGAAGTGGCAGGTTTCCACCGGCGGCGGTCTCTTGCCCAAGTGGTCACGCAACGGCAAGGAGCTTTTTTATCGGACGGTGACAGACAGCAAGATCATGATGGTCACTTACGTCGCTTCCGGTGATACCTTCCAGGCCAACAAGCCCCTGCTCTGGTCGCCCGGCGAGATGACCGACCTTGGTCTGGGCATCTACGACTTTGACTTGCACCCCGACGGCAAACGCTTCGCCGTGTTGAAGGCCCCGGGCACAGAACAGAATGCTGCGGTGAACCACGTCAACTTCATCTTCAATTTCTTCGACGAGATCAGAAGCAAAGTCCCGCCCGGAAAGTGAACGCATGATCGGCCAAACCATCTCGCACTATCGCATCGTGGAGAAGCTCGGTGGCGGCGGCATGGGTGTGGTATACGAAGCGGAAGACCTCAAGCTGCATCGCCATGTCGCGCTGAAGTTCCTGCCTGCGGAGATGGAGAATGATCCTGCCGCTCGTGAACGCTTTCAGCGCGAAGCCTTCGCCGCCTCCGCGCTCAACCACCCGAACATCTGCACGATTTACGAGATCGACGAAGCCCTACCGAATCGTTCACTTCGTCAGGGGCTGAGGCAGAAGAGAAGATCTGACGCAAACTGGTCTGCTCGCGAATCTTGGTGCAAACATATTCGGTAACCACCCAGTG
>CAVRDM010000015.1:0-65336 GCA_963719845.1 uncultured Acidobacteriota bacterium
GCTGCTCGCCGTTCGGCTGCTGCTGTTCGGTGCGCGTACGCAGCGTAGGCTTGTCCTTGGCGTTCTTGCTGTCCTGCAGCTTGTTGCGATTTTCGATGCGGCGCAGGCGCAGTTTCACGGTATCGAATTCTGAGGTGGTGACGATGTATTGATCGCGTGCCGGTAAAACGTTGCCGATCTCCTTCTGGATGGCTTCCACGCGCTCGGGGGTAGGCGGATGTGTCGAGAAAAACTTAGGTATCGTCCCAGGCTGCCGCTTTTCTTCAGCCTCCACTTTTTCAAAGAAGGTCACGAAAGCGTTCGGATCGTATCCCGCCTTATACATGTACTCGAGTCCCAGGTAATCGGCTTCGCGCTCGGCATCCCGCGAAAACTTTAGGAATCCCATCGGAATCGCGAACTGCAAGCCCTCATACAGCCCGTAACCCGCCCAGCCACCAGGGCCCCAGCATAATCAGTGGAATCGTAGCCAATTGCGCCAGCTCACCTTTCGTGGCGTTTTTGGTCCCGTGCCGCGCCGCAACGTGGGCGATCTCGTGCGCCATCACCCCGGCCAGTTCCGCCTCCGAGTCGGCCCGCAACAACAACCCGCTATTCACGTAAAAAAAGCCACCGGGGAGTGCGAACGCATTCACCACGTCAGAATCGATTACCTTGATCGTGAAGGGCACCTTGGCATCGGAATTCCGCACCAGGTTCTGTCCCACGCGGTTGACGTACTCGGAAACAATGGGATCATCAACCAGCTTGGCCGACCGCTCCACTTCCTGTGCGAGGCTTTTTCCCAGAGCAATTTCACGTTCGAGTGAATAAAAATTTACTCCATTGCCCACACCGCGGTTGCCGATGGCTTCCACATCAGCCTTTGACCCCGCCTTTACATCGGGGTTTTCTTTTTGAGGAATCGGCCGTTGGCTGGCCGCCCGCTTCTCATCTTTGCCGGCGTTTTCGCCTGCGTTGGTTGTTGCGTCGGATCGCTTTGACCTGGGCTGCCAGGCTGGCCGGTTTGCGGCTGGCCGGAGTATGGTTTTCCCGGCGGCTGTCGGCGGAGGGGGCGGCGGTTCCGAAGGCGCCTGGTGCAGCTATTACCGGCGCGGCGGAGATTGCCAGCGCCAGAGCGATCGTCAAAAAACCGCGCGATGTGTATGCGCCTGAGCGAAACTCAATGCGGTTTGGAGTCATGTATCCAGCGCCTCCCTTGCTTAGGGGATTATACGCCCGATGGCGGATAGCCCCCAATTACGACACTAAGTACCACACCAAACAGCCAATGCAGCCAGAAACACAATGACTGAATGCCTATGATGGCTTTACCTCATTGGGGGTGTTCCGCATATTTAACTATTATTGGCGCCTGCACGGCCCGTTTCGACCAGGCTCGTGTCTCCCAGGAACGCCTCCCGCGCTCGCCGATTGACACCTGCAAGCTATGCCCCTAAATTTGTAAGGTATGTCACTAAAGAAAATCCAGGTGGGCCAGGTGTCGGGAAGGTCGGCAGCGAAGAAACGCCCCTCGTTACCCGCCTGTACACGGAAGTGCTCACGACCATCGCCATCCTCCACCCCACAGGTAGCGAGAACGCGGCCATGCTGCGGATAAAGGTTGAACGCAACCCGGATGGTCAAACGATCCCCGGCCTTTCTATGGCGCAGGATTCTGACGCTGCCTAGCGCCGCAGCGTGCCCCGCCGCTCTCCACGCCATTTCTCAGATTGAGCGCACCGGCATCGCCACTACGTCCTCCACCTGCAGCACCTCTTTGGCCAGAAACGGTTCCGCATATTCAACGCCCGCCATCTCTCTGTAGAAGCGCGCCGCCAGGCGTACTTGTTCCACTAAGCGGTCGAGCGGTATATGCACTTTTGAGTGCCGCTCGTTTCGCTTGGGCCGGAATTGCGAGCCGTAAGCCATGATCGCCCGGAAACGCCGCGCGAACTCCTTGCTGATGTCCACAACAAAGGATGGCCGCACGGTGCGGTCGTAGGTCGTCGAATAGATCATCTTGAACGGCCGGTACGGTTCGCCCTCAATATCCAGGCGTTTCAAGCCTGCCAGAAAGCAGCCTTCATATCCCAGGTGCCAGCGGTGTAGTGGTCGGGATGGCGGCCTTCCTAATAAGGCAAAATCACCGTGCGAGGGCGAAGAGTGCGGATGCGCCGCGCGATGGCCAGCTTATAATCCATGCGCATTTCAAGGCGTGCGTCGGGCAGGCCCAGGTTTTCGCGGTGCTTCACGCCCAGAACGCGGGCGGCCACCGCAGCCTCCTTTCGGCGTATTTCCATGGATCCCCGCGTGCCCATTTCGCCTTCGGTAAGATCGAGGATGCCCACGCCATACCCGCTCCGTGCCATCTTGATCAGCGTGCCCCCGCAGGTCAGCTCCACGTCGTCGGGATGAGCGGCTATAGCTAGCAAGTCCAGTTTCATCACGCCTCCGCGCAATCGCGCGAAGTCGATTCTAGTCTTTGTTGCGGCTCGATTGGAATGCTCTAGCATAGTATGTTGGCCACCGGGAGCGCGGGAACCCGTCCCGCGTTGCCGGAAGGAAGGTGCCTCCTGACAGGGAAACCACTCGAGGGCCAAGTGGCACTGGTAACCGGGGCCGGTCGCCGTATTGGCCGCTCCATCGCTCTGCGGCTGGCAAGCGAGGGTGCCCGTATCGCCCTCCACTACCGCAATTCCGAATCCGAGGCCAACGCGGTGGCTGCTGAAATTGCCGCCGGCGGTGGGGAAGCGTGTCCTGCATGGCGAATTAACGCGCACCGACGAGATCGCCAGCCTGTTTGAACGCACGGAACAGCGGTTCGGCCGCCTCGACATCCTCGTGAATAACGCCGCGGTCTTTGCCGCCACCAGCCTCGCCGAAACCACCGACGAGCAATGGGATGCGATCTTGAACACCAACCTCAAAGCCCAATTCTTTTGCGCCCAGCGCGCGGCGCCGCTGCTGGCCCGCACGGGCCATGGCCGCATTGTGAATCTGGCGTCCCTGGGCGGTCTTCTGGCCTGGCCAAAATTCACAGCCTACTGCGTTTCCAAGGCCGGAGTCATCATGCTCACCCGCTGCCTGGCGCGCGCACTGGCTCCTTCGGTCACCGTGAATGCCATTGCCCCCGGCACTATTTCGTTTCCAAACGACTCGCCGGAATTGGCCGATCTCTACGTCCAGCGCACTCCCATGGGCCGCACAGGGGGGCCCGAAGACATTGCGGATGCGGTGATGTACTTCGTCGGCGCGGGATTCGTCACAGGTCAAATTCTCACCGTCGACGGTGGCCGCTCCATACCCTCCTGATGGATTTGCCATTTTCGCCCGGTATCAGAAATCAGTGCGGCATCAGAAAGATGCGCACAGCCACTATCCGTAATCGCAAAGGGAACAAGGAGACGCAGCGATGCCCGATCTGGCTAACGAGCCCCAAGGGCTTCACGTTCTGGGAGTAAGCGGAAGTCTGCACGAAAACTCCCGCAGCGCCTTGGTGCTGGAGCTATTCCTGAGGCTGGCGGCCGAGCGCGGCGCGCAGACGCGCCTGCTCGATTTGCGTGCCGTGGAGCTTCCCCTGTATCGCCCCCATCGCGAGCCGCCCTCCGCCGCCGAAGAACGTATGTTCCAGGACATGCTTTGGGCCGAGGCCGTGGTCCTGGCCTCCCCGGACTATCATGGCTCTATGTCGGGCGCCTTGAAAAATTTCCTGGACTACAACTGGGAGGAATGTGCGGGAAAGCTGTTCGGGTACATCTGCTCGTCACACGAGAAGGGTCTGACGGTGATGGATCAGATGCGAACGGTAGTTCGCCATGCGATGGGTGGAGGTTGCCCTATGGCCTCTCGTTTCACGGCAGCTCCGATCTCGATGCTGCAGGTGTGATTGTGAACGCCCGCATCGACGTGCGGCTCAGAATGATGGCGCGCGACCTGGTCACCTACGGCACCCTGTTGCACCGCCAATTCACCGCCGATCTCGCCGGCGCCGAGGCCAGCACCTTCGCGGCCGCTTATCGTGAATGAAGCACTACACGAGCCGTTGAAAAAGTGGCGAGCGAGCTGTCAATTGGAAACGCCAGCGTCCGCGAATTCGCCGCGCACGAGCCGGGCCACGAATCCGCGGTCGGCGCGCAGAAAATCGTAACGCGCCAGATCGCTGCGTTTTACCCACGATACGCGCTCGAAAGGCATTTTTGATACGGTCGCAGCAATGCCACAGAGCCATTCCTGGTTCTGTCGCTCGTCGCAATCTCATGCTCGCTGCAAAAAAAGATATTTGCAGCGGATCGCGCACCTCGGCATAGCTATGGCGCACCCGATAAAGTTCGCGCCCGATGCTCGCCGCCACCCCTAACTCCTCGCGCAACTCCCGCGTCAGAGCCTCCCACGGCGTTTCTCCAGCCCGCATCTTGCCGCCAGGAAATTCCCACTTGAGTGCGAAAGCTCCTCCGCGGCGCCGCTGGCAGATCAGCAATCGCCCTCCACGCTCGACCACAGCGGCCACTACGCGAATCATGCCGCCGCCATACTTGCGCGCACAAAACCCCCTGCGCAGCGCATATTGCATTGCGGCAATCCGCTTGGGATACTGAGACTGTGTACAGCCCAGAAGTGCTCGATCACTACAAAAATCCTCGTAATGTTGGTGATTTGCCGAATGCCACCGTCAAGATCGAGGTATCCAATCCCGTATGCGGCGACACGCTTTCGCTTGCCGTGCGTGTGGAAGACGGCCGCATAGCCGAGGCGCGTTTCCGCACGCGCGGATGCCCGCCTCGATCGCCAGTTCCTCTCTATTAACCGAGCTGCTTGTAGGAAAAACCGTCGCCGAAATCCGCGAGATCACCGCCGAGCAAATTTCGGACTCTCTGGGAGGCCTGCCCCCCGCCACCCACCATGCCAGCCAGCTTGCCGAGGACGCCGTCGACGTCCTCGTGGATCGTTTGTAGCGCTCGCCCCCCTGCGGAAAGTGAACCACCCCAAGCAAATTCGTCATTAGTAGCTTTATGCCATCACCCGTTCGCATCCGGTGCGCCCGCGTCCATCGCCTTGCGCAGCGCCTCCGGATCGTTCAAGTTCAAAGCCACGCCTTCCTCGTCTGTGGGAACTTCCAGCACTTCCGCCGCATGCGCCCACACCACTGCGCGTGCGCCTTGATCTTGCGGCGCCGCCAGCAATTCGGTGTACAGGCGCCGTGCGAAAATTACCGGATGCCCCCGCTTCCCCCGATAGGTCGGTAAAACGATGCTGTCGCCGGTTTCGTAAAAGATCTCCACGAGTTTTTCACCAGTCGGGCGCTTACCAGCGGATGATCCACCAGAAAAAGCAGCAGCCCGTCTGTGGGCAGCCGCGAGAGACCCTCAATCGCGGCTTGAATGGAAGAGAGTTGCCCGTCTTGCCATCGCGAATTGACGATCACCGTCTCCGCATCAAGGCCCATCGCGCCGCTAATTTCGCATACATGGGCGCCCAGGACCACGCGCGTCCAGCCGATGCCCGCGCTTGATGTAGCGGAACTTTTTATCGAGGATGATGCCTGACGTACCGCATCGAGCAGATGTTCGAGAAATGTACGGCCACGGAAGGGAACCAGGGCTTTGGGGGAGCCCATGCGCGAAGATTCGCCGGCCGAAAGTATGACGGCGGCGAGATGCGCTCAGCGAGTCGAGACTTTCACCGCTTTTTGCGGGGTCACGGCCATGTGAGTAGCGCCCGTCGCGCCTCGCCGCACGGCGATAAGTTCAGCGGTAATGCTGATGGCGATTTCTTCCGGCGTCAACGCGCCGATCTCCAGCCCCACCGGCGCATGCACGTTCTCGAAACGCTCCGGGGCAAGGCCTTCACGTTCGAGCGCTTTATACACCGATAGCACCTTGCGCTTGCTGCCGATCATGCCGATGTAATGGGCTTCGGTGCCCACGGCCCAGCCGAGCACGCGCATGTCGTCGCGGTGGCCGCGCGTGACGATCACCAGGTAACTCGAAGCGTTGGGCTTCAGCTTCTCGAACGCATCTTCGTATGTGGTGTAAATCTCGCTGCGCCATCGGAAACCGTTCGCTATTCGCAAACTGTTCCCGGTCGTCGATCACCCCGATCCCGAAACCCGCCGGTATGCGCCGCCTTGGCCAGCGACATCGAGACGTGCCCTCCGCCAAAAATATACAGCGTGGGCTGCGGCAGGATCGGCTCGACGAAAACCTCGAGCGTGCCCCCGCAAATCAGCCCGTTATCGTAGCTGGCCTCGTTGTTCAGGTTAAAGGTCATCTTGCGAGGCGCTTCGCATTTCAGCACGTCTTTCGCCGCCGCCCAGACTTCCGCTTCGACGCACCCGCCGCCGATAGTGCCCAGGATGGTTCCGTCTTCCTTGACCAGCATGCGCGAGCTTTCAAAGCTCGGAATCGAGCCATTCGTGTGTACGATCGTAGCCATCACGCCGCGCTTGCCTTCGCGGCGCAAGCGTATGACTTCCTCGAATAGGTCCATGCAGAAAGCTCCCTCAAACGGCAGAATCGTCTAATCCAGGGTACGGCGGCGCCTGATCGCTGTCAATCGGTGCACCCCTCCAGCGCTCTCGATGGTCACCTGTCGGCCAGGAATTCAATATCGCCGGCAACATTTTGGCGCTCGCCTGAAGGATATGCGAAAATACAATCAGTGCGGGGTTTGTGGAAGGATCGACAGTATGACTGACGTTCGCGACCGTAGTTTGTGGCGTGGTGCAAAAGCCGATGCCGCCTCCGATGCCACCGGTGGGCCCGCGCCCGCCGTGAAGCTCGACGATCCCAGTGACCTCACCAAGGTCCTGGCCGGCGAGGGGATACTGTTTACCCAGCTCGACAAGGCGGTGAACTGGGCCCGCAAAAACTCTCTATGGCCGTTGGGTTTCGGCTTGGCGTGCTGCGCCATTGAGATGATGTCGATGTCCGCCTCGCGGTACGATATAGCGCGGTTCGGCGCGGAGGTTTTCCGCCCGTCGCCCCGTCAGGCTGACCTGATGATCGTCGCCGGGCGTGTGTGCCAGAAGATGGGGCCGGTGATCCGCCAACTGTACGACCAGATGCCTGAGCCGAAATGGGTGATCTCCATGGGCGTCTGTGCCACGTCGGGGGGAGTCTTCAACAACTACGCCGTCATCCAAGGCGTCAACCAGATTATTCCCGTGGACGTCTATGTGCCCGGTTGCCCTCCACGGCCCGAAGCATTGATTTACAGCATCATGCAGTTGCAGAAAAAGATCGCCGGGCGAGCGCGGCAGCTTCCGCAAGGCGCTAAACCTCGAATAATCCACGGCCTGTAGTGCTGAACCTTTTTGAGGCAAGGAAAAGGCCTCGGCTCGCCGACGCAAAATGCCGGACGACGCGAGGTACATGATGCAACGCGTTGGATGAGTCGAGGCACATGACGCGCACGCTGGAAGAGGCTAGCTATAACTCTGGGAGCTTGTTACGACGCGAGGGAACTCGATAACTTCGGCTGCCACTTTGGAGCCAGCAACGGCGCATTCCAACGTGGTGCCCGGCGCGATGTTCTCGTGGCGAACATAACCGAGTCCAATGGGGCGGTCGCGCGCCGGTGAAAAGGCGGCGCTCGTGACGGTGCCACCTCGGTGCCGCCGGCGATAAGCGCCGCGCCGGCCTCGGGCGCGGTCGCGCCAGCGAACTGCAGACCGGTAAGGCGGCGATTAACCCGGCCGCGCGAGCGCACCCGCTCTACGATCTCTTGCCCCGTGTAGCAGCCCTTGATGTAGCTGATGTGCGATTTTTCCAAGGCGGCCTCGTGCGGAATCTGCCGCTCGTCAAAATCGGCGCCGAACCATGGAATCCCGGCCTCAAGGCGCAGCGCGTTTAGCGCGCGATAGCCGATAGGCGCCCCGCCGTGCGCGAACGGCCGCCCGAGCGCCTCCCACAGCGGGCCGAGCATGTCGCGCCGAACGAGAAATTCCGCGCCCGGGAAACCATAGAGCGAGCGGCTAATTAGGCGGCAGCTAATCTTCCCCGCCGCCGACGCCCCGTCGCGCAGGCATGGCCGAGTGCAGGAAGCCAGTAAAATCCCCCCGCGCTGGAAGCGCGCTAAGATCGATGCTGGCAAGCTCCTGGGCCACCGCGGGTGCCTGCGGTCCCTCAATGGCCACCGTGCCGTACGCGGCCGTCTCGTCGCTGAGCGCGACGTCATCCATGATGATGACGTCTCCAGGATTCACCCGTCTTTGGCGCACCTGCATATGCCCGAGCGCCAGGATGTGGTCTTCGCCCGCGAGCGTTTCGAGTTCGGCCAAAAATGTACTTGCGCATTCAGCAGCAACCCCACCGTTCCCTGGCGGGGCCGCAGATGCCGCACATTGCTGGTCAGCACGGCGTTGAGATCATCGAACCCAGTAGGCCCCGCCAACGAAAAGCACTCCGGAAATTAGTATCGATCAACGCCACCGATTGGCGCGCCGTACAATGTTGGTAAGCGGCGTACCTGGAATTGTGCCGGCAGCGTTTCGCCAAAATAGTGAGCAAGCTCGCCGTTCGCGGCCCGGTGAAATTCAAGTCGTGGCGATTCCAGAAGCGCGTCGTTCAGACCGCGGCAGAACCCCAACGCGGCATATCGAGCGAGACTCCATTCGAGGCCGAGTCGCAAATCATGCCGCACGGCATGAGATCGAGACGAGCCTCGCACAACCCACCACAGGAACCTACCAACCCGGTTCTCGGGTAGTGCGTGACTTCTGAAACCGGGTAAGGTCTGTCTGATCCCGCACTTAATTAAGTGGAGTTATCCGCACCTTTCCCGACCGACGTCGGGCCAGTCAACATCTGGGCCCCTGCGAAGTCCTCTCCGTCATCGTCTCCGTCGGGTGTGCGGCGGAATCGGGGAAAGTGCGCCTATACCCCGGGCATTTGCAACTGACTCAAGAGAAAAGGGATGCGAAATGAGGCGTTGGTATTCTCTTCAAAATAAAGGAGAAGCAACGCGCGGTTTGTGCTCGCGGTGCGGCGGACTCGTAACCGATCGATCAACGGGAAACCGTGACGAGGCGACGTGGGTGGGCCGCTGATCCTTGGGGGTCACAGCCATACTAACGTAGGGTAATTACCTTCTCAATATATTAAGTGTTGATATACATTCGAATAGCCAGGGGTACCGGTTTCGAATCGAATCGAGCTTGTCTCAACGAGGAGCGGAGCGGATTGGTATTGATTTTTGTCTCGATCGGTCGGATTGAACCGCTAGGAAAAGGCCCCACTTTGCGAAAAGCGCAAAAATGGGCCGCCCTGCGAATCGAGCTTTAGCATTCGAATAGAGCAGCGAACGAATTGCCCATACGGGAGCGCGACGGGGGAGTTACCTCTGAAAAACAGCGTTTCACCACTCTGGCGGTATACTCCTTCAATTCTAATTTGATGGGAGGGCAACAATAGACTTGCGCATCAAGCGCAAAACGGGGGTGATAGGGCAGCGGGTGAGGGTGGGGTGAACGGGCAGATGCCGATGTCAAGGATTCGGAGCCATCCAGTTATGGGGATGGCGTAGGATCTCTTGGCAAACTGGAGATCAGGCCGAAATTATGCCATCAATAGAATTTGGCAAAGATACTCTTGGGGAGATCGTCAGAAACCGCAAGGGTTTGCATGTTCCCATAAACCAACGCTCGTACGCATGGAAACAGTCCCATGTTGAAGACCTGTTCAAAGACCTCAATGGCGCTATTACTACGGGAGCCGATGAATACTTCTTGGGAAGCATAATCGTTGTCAATCCTCTGGGCCGAACTAATTTTATAGAGGTTTATGACGGTCAACAACGGATTGCCACAACGATGATTTTGATTGCTGCGATACGCGATTTTTTCTGGGAAGTTCTGAATGATAAGAAAATCGCCGGGGTGATTACAGGGGAAAGCCTTCTTTCATTGGAGCGCACGGGTAGAGAAACTCCGCATTCTCATTAAGCGCCGCAGATCAGCAGTTCTTTGTGTCCAGAATCTTAAAAGAGCAACACTCCCGACCGCCTAACGGCCGTACCTGATCCAAAGAAAGAATCCCACGAACTAATTTTAGAAGCGGCGAAGGCGGCCACGGATCATGTTAAGACGATAACCAAGAGTCTTCCCGCTGATGTACAAGCCACAACTCTCCACAAGTGGTTGGATTATTTGCAAAGTGGGGCGCGGGTGATCTGGGTAGAAGTGCAAGATCAAGCTACAGCATACCGCATTTTCGAGACGATGAACGATAGAGGGCTGAAGTTGTCAGCAGCCGACTTGGTTAAGAATTATTTGTATTCGCTCGTCACCCAGAATCAAGCAGATCAAATCACACAAAAATGGCAATCTATGTCGGCTATCCTCGAATCCCTAGGACGCGAAGATGGCGACGTGGTCGATTACATCCGCTATTTTTGGATTACAACGCATGGACACACGCGCAGTAGTGACTTGTTCGACAAAATTAAGAAAGAGGTACATTCGGAAGCAACTGCCCTGGCTTGGGTTTCTGTGCTTGAGGCCCGCGCTAACGACTACGCCGCTATTCTGACCCCCTCACATGACGCATGGAGTACGTACCACCAAGAAGTAAAGGCCGACTTGGATACGCTTCGGTATCTTGGTGTCAGTCAGATAAGGCCACTCCTACTGGCTGCTTTCGGCAAATTCCCTGATAAGGAATTGGCGCGGTTAATCAAGAATGCTGTGAACTGGTCGGTTAGATGCCTTATCACAGGCGTTCCAAGTGGCAACCTTGAAGGCGTTTACAGCAAGAATGCGAAAGCAATTAGCGATGGAGCTATTAAGTCGGTGGAACAACTGGCGAAAGACCAATCCGTCATATCGCTTATCCCGCAAGACGACCGTTTTATCTCTGCTGTCCGCACTGCGACAGTTCCGACCGCTTCGTTAGCTCGGTATTATTTGCGCAAGCTGCAAATCGTGGCGGATGGAAATAGCAAGCCTCAATATACGCCAAGTGCGGACACAGATGTAACGCTAGAACACATCCTGCCCCAGAAACCGGGGAGTGATTGGAAACTCGCTCCCGAATTGATGCAAGCGCTGTACAACAGGCTCGGGAATCAGGCGTTACTCCTTGGATCAATTAATTCAAAAATTGGAAATGTCGGCTTTGATGCGAAAAAGAAAGCGCTTGCGAATTCTCCGTTTAGCTTAACTAGCAATGCTGGCAAAGCTGCTGACTGGGGAGAGAAAGAGATTTCCGACCGGCAGGATATTCTTGCCGGTCTGGCTAAAGCAGCGTGGCCGTTCTTGATTTGATGGTGATTACAATGAGGCAGATGAAACATTCCGCCGAGTACCAGAACTTTAAAAGCTTTTAGATCAACTCTTAACTGTTCTCACGAGTTGAGTCATGATGCCCCCGAGGGCTCTGCGTACGCCCCTATGATTCACGAAATTCTGCCGGTGGGATGGCTGCAGTGCAATTGCTCGATTCTGGGTGATCCCGATACGCGAGAAGCCCTGGTGCTCCCGCGGATGGGTATCGATTCTGTGTCTTGATCGGTTGAATTGAACCGCTAGGAAAAGGCCCCACTTTTGCGGAAAGCGCAAAAATGGGCCACCCCGGGAGGAAGTGATGGCGCTTGCCACTGGCGCGAAACTGCGCGGTGCTATAGTTGGGCCATGGTTGCCCCCAGCGCTCTGCGCACGCCGCGCATGATCCACGAAATCTGCCGGTCGGATGGCTGCAATGCAATTGCTCGATTCTGGGTGATCCCGAAACGCGCGAAGCCCTGGTGCTCGATCCAGGCGACGAGGTCGAGCGCATCCTCGAAGCGCTCGCGCGCCATTCGCTCACCGTGCGCGCAATTATCAGCACTCATGCGCACATCGACCACGTAGGCGGCCTGCGCAAATTGCAGCAGGCTACCGGAGCGCCGGTCATGATGCATGGCGACGATCTCGATCTTTATCGCCATCTCGATCTTGCAGGCCGAATGGCTGGGCGTTCCCCCGCCCGACGCTGCGCCCGTCGATCGGCGTGCTCACTGAAGGCGACACGCTGCGCTGGGGACGTTTCGCGGCGAACGTGCTGCATACGCCCGGCCACACGCCGGGCAGCATTTCACTTTATTTGCCGGATTTCGCTGCGGCCTCGCCTGCAGAACCGGGAGCGTTGCCGGTTACGAAATCAATGCCCAAATTAATGAAGGATTCCGCGACTCTTGCTGGAGCGGGCACGCTATTCGCCGGCGACACCTTGTTCGCTGGAAGCATCGGCCGCACCGATCTCTGGGGCGGATCGCTTGAAGATATACTTCGCTCCATTCACCAAAAGCTATTGGCGCTGCCAGATGAAACCGCGGTCTTTCCCGGCCATGGCGCGGCTACCACAATTGGTAAGGAGCGCGAGCGCAATCCCTTCCTGCGCTGAAACCACGGCGAGAATATCGCCCGTTGCCCAGCAAGCGACTTCGTGATCCCCTGGAGGGAATGAGTCGCTTTATTGCAGCGGTAAATCGCGGTCGCCCCGTTCGGCTCGCAGCCCTTCCATTACGCTTTGAATCAGTTCCTTGGCCTTCCGCAACTCCCGGGTGATGGTTTGAATATCGAGCGTCGGTTTTTCGGGGTCGCGCGCTGAGTGGCAATACACGCCGTGCTGGCCCACCAGCACCATGGCATCGGTAAGCCGGTCCAGGGTCACGGCCAATCTCCCGCGCCACGCGCCCATCATCTGCTCGTAATGCTCAAGTTCTTCCCTGTGCTCGTCGAACGCCGCCATGAGTCCCACCCCCCTACATCGAGATTACGCGGTCGCGCCGCGCCCCGCAAGCAGCCGCGCGTACCCCGTAACCCTTACTGCACACGATGATTCCTTGTAGTAACACCTTCGAATCAAACGAGGCGGCAATGCTTTACTCTATTCCACGGGTAGCGGCATAATTTCGTTCGAATGATGTACGAGCCGCGCTTTGAACGGTTCGAAGTACGGGGGCCGGACGGCCGGGAATCGCTCGCCGAGTTTCTCAGGGCCGGCACGTTGACTGTGGGGGATCGGCCGGAGTTGTACTTCTTTAAAATGGCTGGTGAAGAGTTCGCCGTGGGCATTTCGGGAAGCGCGCTGAAGACATTTGAGAAGAGCCGCCGCCTGAGCCGCGAGGAGAAGATCGACATTGCCGGACTGATGTTGCGGCGGCAATTCGAGGCAGGGGTGGGGCTGGACTCGCAAAATTTGTTTATCCGTGATGAAGTGCTGGCGGAACTTGCGGCAGAGTTAGGCATCCTGCCTTGAGGGGAACATGAGACGCTCAGATCTTGTGCAGAATGATGGCCAGACGGCTCCTACTCGCACCACCCAAATCATCTTTGGCGAGCGCCAGCACCTGCTGCGCGTTCTTGACTCGCTCGAAGGTTCGCATTTGCCTCCCGCCCGGCGCAATCACGAGCGGCGTGTTCTCGAGGAACTGATTCACGCTCGCACCAAGGAGCTCAATGAGGTCAACGCCTCTTGGGATGAAAAAGTGGGCATGGTCTTGAGCGCCGACGCCAGCGCGGAGCAGCTTGAAAAGCTGGCCAAACAGGCGCCCAAGACGGATTTTTACCTGCTGCGCCTGATCAGCGAACATCCCAAGGTGTCCTCCAAGACGCTGGGGCGCCTGGCGCGCCACGATTACGGAGCCATTCGCGAAAACGTCGCCCGGCACCCCAATGCCGATCCCACCACGCTCGCGTGGCTCTCGCGCGATCGCAGCCAGCCGTTGTGGTATCTCGTGGCCTTTAATCCCAACACGCCGTCCGTCCTGCGGCGCAAGCTGCAGGAGCGCCTTCGCAAGCTGGGCGAAACCCCCGCCTCGAAGTAGCTCATATCCCCAGCATCAAGTGAGTGTCCAAATTGAGTATCCCTAGTGGCTGCGTTCTCCTGGGCTGCATCCGCTGGCTTGCTCCGCACAGCGGGCCAAGAGGCGATCCTCGGAGTTTGCTCTAACACCTTATGGGCCTCCAGGTGGACAATCCGGCTCTAAGCCGCGCATAATAATGGTAAGACCGGTGCGCACAGGGAGCCTTCTCCAGATACATCCATTAGCCGTGAAAACCCTCCGCGCCGTAATCTCGGCCTCCTATCTCGGAGCGTGGCTTTGAGGCCCACGTAGCGACTGCGCGCGATTCGTTCCACGGTCTGGTGCGATTTTCGGGGCGGCTTCGGGGCATGCAATTTGCTGGCACTTGCGCAAATGACTGAAAGCGGCGACACCAATCCCTGTTTTGGCTGCGGCGGCGCCAATCCGCGCGGCCTGCATCTCGCCTTCGACCGCGATGAGCCGCGGCAGCGCATCGTGGGCAGATTCCGCATCCCCGCGGATTTTCAAGGCGGCGGCGGGTTCCTGCACGGCGGCATCATTGCCACCGTGCTCGACGAAGCGATGAGCAAGGTGAGCCGCTTCAGCGGCGTGCGCGCCGTCACCGCCGAGCTGAATGTCGAATATCTGAAGCCCATTCGCGTCGACCAGGAAATCTTCGTCGAAGGTTTCTCCGCTCGCCAGGAGGGCCGCCAGTTGTATCATGAAGGTGAGATTCGCAATGCCGAGGGAGTCTTGTTGGCGCGCGGCCGGGGCCGGTTCGTGATCGTCGACCCCGAAAAATACCGCGACCGCGCTGCGGAAAATTCAGCCGTTCCTAAGACTTAATCGAAGTAACCAGGTCAGGAGACGAAATATGGATGCGAGCACCAACAACGGAAACACCAATCAGTGGCGCGTGAAAGTGGGCTTGGCCGAAATGCTCAAGGGCGGCGTGATTATGGACGTTACCACCGCCGATCAGGCGCGCATCGCCGAACAGGCGGGAGCCTGCGCCGTCATGGCCCTCGAACGCGTGCCCTCCGACATCCGCAAAGACGGAGGCGTGGCGCGCATGGCCTCGCCGCGCATCATCCGTGAGATTATGCAAACGGTGAGCATCCCCGTAATGGCCAAGGCCCGCATCGGACATTTTGCCGAGGCCCAGGTCCTTCAGGCGCTCGAAGTGGATTTTATCGATGAAAGCGAAGTGCTGACCCCGGCCGACGAGGAAAATCACATCTGGAAACATGATTTCAAGGTGCCCTTCGTCTGCGGCGCCCGCAATTTGGGCGAGGCCCTGCGCCGCATCGCCGAGGGCGCGGCCATGATTCGCACCAAGGGCGAGGCCGGCTCGGGCAACATCGTGGAAGCGGTGCGCCACATGCGCACCATCGTGGCCGAAATGCGCCGGCTCACTACCTTGCGCCCTGACGAATTGGGCCGCGCCGCCAAGGATTTGACCGCTCCTCTTGACCTCGTCCGCGAGGTCGCTCGCACAGGAAAGCTCCCGGTGCCCAATTTTTCCGCCGGCGGCATCGCCACTCCCGCCGACGCCGCTTTGGTGCGCCATCTCGGCGCCGAAGCAATTTTCGTCGGCTCCGGCATTTTCAAATCCGAGGATCCCGAAAAGCGCGCTCGCGCCATCGTCAAGGCCGCCACGCACTTCGAAGATGCCCAAGCTGTCCTCGAAGCCTCCGAGGAGTTGGGCGAGGCCATGAAGGGCCTCGACGTGCGCCAACTCGATCCCAAGGAGCTCCTGCAAACCCGAGGCTGGTAGCGCCGCGAGCGCGTTCCGCCGCAAGTCCACCGGACTTCATGCGTATCGGAATCCTTGCTGTGCAGGGCGATTATGAAGCCCACGCCCGCGTTCTCGAGCGTCTCGGCGTCCCCTATCAGCTCGTCCGCACGCCCGAACAGGCCGCCAATGTCGATGCCATGATTCTGCCCGGCGGCGAAAGCACTACGATGCTCAAGTTTCTCGATGAAGAGGGTCTGGCGGCCCCGTTGCGCGCGCTCGAAGCCCGCGGCGGAGCATTTCTGGCCACCTGCGCGGGCGCCATTCTGCTCGCCCGCGAGGTGCGCGGCCCCGCGCAGCCTTCCCTCGGTTTCGCTGACCTGGTCGTCACACGCAATGCCTACGGCCGCCAGCTTTCCAGCGAAGTCCGCTCCGGCGCCACAAAATTAAAATCCGAGCCCCTCGAGATGGTTTTCATCCGCGCCCCTCTGATCGAGCAACTGGGCCCAGATGTCGAAGTCCTCGCCACCGATCGCGGCCACCCCGTCCTCGTCCGCCAAGGCAAGAAACTGATCGCCACATTCCACCCGGAGCTGTCCGACGACACCACGGTCCACGAATATTTCCTGAAGCTTGCCGCCGCCCCCGCGCTTCCACCCGCCCCCAAACCCAATCCCTGACGTGTCAATTATCGCGAAATGTCGCTCTCACATTGCGATAATCCGAGGATCGCGATGAAATGTCCCTGGTGGAACTCGGACAACCTTGCCGGTGTCCAAATAAGTGTGAAGTTATACGGAAGTGAGCGGGAAACCTATTACAGATGAAGCCCCTTGCTAAACTTCTGTTTGTATGTTCGCTTGCATGGGCACCTCATGCTCGGCCCAGCAAATCTCTGGTCGCTTCTATCCTGAAAAACACGAGTATTTAGTCGGCGAGCCAATTGTCGTTGTGTTCGAGGTCCTCAACAGTAGCGCCCAAACGGTTGAAATTGCTGAGAACAACTGCCCTTCGCTCAATCCCGACCAATTCGAGGTCGACAATGCGCCTCTGAGACGAACGGTTAGCTTTACGGCTGCGGGGAAAAGGGATCCGGTGGTAGCTGCGCAGGGTCATTGCGAGAAATTCCTACCGGTGGGGAATATCGACAGCGTTTCCTACTAGAGGGTGCCTTCGAATTGGACTCACCCGGTAATTACCACGTCAGAGCGAAGCGCGAACAGACGATCCATAGCAAAGAGAAAAATGATCTTGGCGTCGATCTCAAGGTCGCCTCGGAATTCGACGTAAACCTCCGAGCGGCGAATCCTGGTGAACTCGAGGCGGCGTATCAACCGTTCCTAGACGATCTCCACACCCGGGATATCATAGTTCGATCCTTCGCAGCGTCTGCTGTCACCCAGAATCCGCCCGCTTTCGCAGAGACTGCCATTCTGGCACTAACCAATGACCCATTGATATCAACCGGAAGTATCCAGGGGCTAAAATCGCTTGGCGACACTCGCAGCACGGTGAAACTAACTCGAGATGGCCTCGACAGCTTTCCCTGAACATTTCCGCCAACCCGCAATCGAAGCTCTCGGTGAGATCGGAAATCCCGAAGACTGTCAGGCTATGTTGGCAATTGCCGGCGAGAACAAGAACTACACACAAGCTGAGGCATACATTATGGCAGGCCGTATTTGTAAGGAGACGGCCCTACCCGCGCTGAACGGCTTGCTGGCTTCAGGTGGATCGCAACTACTAATGGGCGTCGCCGGCGGTCTTGCAAACACTTCCTCTCGCGCTGCAGTCACTCCCCTGATCGGCCTATTAAGCAATTCGGACCGTACTACCCGACGAGCCGCGGCAGACGCCTTGGCGACACTCACCCACAGGACTTCCAAGTATGGAGTAGGAGACGAAGACTCAGCCAAACAATCCTATACGGAATGGTCAAATTGGTCGTCCATCAACGGCAGGACGGCGCCCATATACAACTCCGATCAATGCACTGCACCACAGTCGCTCCCCTGACAGATCGGGGTTACGGGCAAACTAAGAGGAGTGTCGGCCACGACGGGGAATGCGGCTTCGGACTGTCCCACCTGTTGTTCAGCGCGCTATTTCGACCCCAGTTGCTGCACGATCGCCAGCGATTTCTGCACATGGGCATCGGGCGAAAGCCCGTCGTCTTTCGAAGAAAGCGTCGCAATAATCTTGTGATCCTTGCCAATCACAAAAGTCGTACGTTCGATGAAGTCGTGGTCAATCACGGTGCCGCGCACATCCGCCTGCCCGGGCTTCACCGGCGTCGCCGTCAGATTGTAGGACGACGAGATTTCGCGGTTCGCATCCGACGCCACCGGAAACTTTCCGGCGCAATAATCCGGGTCTGCCGAGAACTGATTGAGTCGCGCGATGCTGTCCGCCGATACCCCGATGATGGTCGCGCCGGCGGCATCGAATTTATCTTTCATCTCCGCAAACGTATGCGCTTCCAAATCGCAGCCCTTCGTGTAGGCGGACGGATAGAAATACACCACCACCGGCCCTTTTTTCAGCGCATCTTGCAGAGAAAAGTTAAATTCTTTCCCCGCCAGCGAAGCGCGAGCCGAAAAATCGGGCGCCTTGTCTCCTACTTTGAGCGCAGCCAAAAGCGGCAAGCTAAGCAGTACGGAAAGCGCAAAGCCCACAATCACATTTTTCATAAAAGTAGCCTCCCGGTATCTCGAGTTGCGAAGGAGCATATCACATACACGTCCCCAAGGGATTGTCCGTGTAGCTCAGGTCGTCCCCCGACTTATGCGGAAGACCTGAGCCTTTTTCCTGCTGGCGAGGCTTCTCGCTCCCGCCGTCAAAAACGGACCGCCCCGGCCCTCTTTCCTCTTTTCTCCGCCCAATCGCCTGTACAATGAATTGCCAAAATCACATGCCGCGCCCATCGCCGTTCCACAATGACGACAAATCTTCCTTGCCGCCCAAACGCGTGCTCTTTTTATGTATTGGCAACGCCTGCCGCAGCCCCATGGCCGAGGCCCTGGCGCGCAAGCTGGCCCCCGACGTAATCACCGCCACGAGCGCCGGCCTCTACCCGCTCGGCTACATCGCGGTCCCCACCCGTGCCGTGCTCGCCGAAATTGACGCTCCGTGCGACGGGCAAGCCTCGAAGCCCCTGCTTGCCGCCGATCTGTACGCCGCCGATCTCATCGTCAACATGACCGGGCAGCCCGCCAAAAACCTCTTTGACGACCGCACGCTGCCGGTAGAAGATTGGGATGTCGGTGATCCGTTTGGCTCCGATCTCGCCGTCTATCGCCGTATCCGCGACGAGATCGAGCAGCGCATCGTGGCGCTCGCCTCGCGCCTGCGTGCCGCCACAGTCCCAGGAAGCTGATGCCTCGCGAAACCACCAGCGTATCCCGCGAAGACTACCTCAAAGTCATTTGGGAGTTTGTGCAGGACGAACAGGTGCCCATCAGCGCCCGCCTCGCCGAGGAATTAGGTGTCACTCCCCCCGCCGTCACCGCGGCCCTCAAGCGCATGACCCGCGACGGCCTGCTGCGCGTCGGACGCGGCGGCGAAATCCGCCTCACCCGCAAAGGCCGCAGCGCCGCCGCCCGCCTCGAATTGCGCCACCAGCTCGCCGAAAAATTGCTTACCGACGTAATCGGCCTCGATTGGACCCGCGCCCACGATGCCGCCGAGCGCCTCGAGCACGGCATTTCTCCCGAGGTCGAGGCCCTGCTCCTGCAACGTTTCGGTAAGGATAGCTCGTGCCCGCACGGCCTTCCGCTGCGAGGAGGCTTGGCGCGGTTGCGGCGCGCCCGCGGCGCGGTTTCACTCTCCGACGTTCCCCCCGGCCGCACCGTTGAAATTCTCTGCGTCTACGAAAAAGATCCCAAGTTCCTGCAATTTCTCGACGGCCGCGAGCTGCGCCCCGGCGCCCGCGTGCGCGTATTGCACCGCGAATATGACGAGACCACGACCGTGTCGGTCTCCGGCCGCAAGGTGTACCTGGGCAAGCCCGCCACCAGCCGCATCTGGGGACGCGAAGTCCCCTCATGAGCAGGCCGGCTCACGCGAAGGCCGTGAAGGGCCACCAGGTGAACGCCGCAAGCAGCGGATAAAAATGTTCAACGCTCTGCGCTACTATTGGATTGCCGCCAAAGGCTATCGCTTGCGTCCCTGGCTTAGCCCGTACATACGCTGGCGCATGGAAACGTTCCTTGGCCCTGAGGCCGCCCCCCTCAGCGCCGGGCTTTTTTTTCATCTGCTATGGCGCGAGCGCGCAGGCCTGCGCGAATTTATGCGCTGGACCAGCGAATATCGGCGCATGATTCTCTAAGGTTCCGCAATGACCGATTCACTCACAGCCCGTGTAGAAAAGCAGCAGCCCGCGCAGACGCAGCAACCGCCGGTGCATACACAGCGGCCGCCCGGGTACACACAACCGACGGACGCGCACGAAAACCACCTCACCGCGTGGCAGCGCTGGGTGCGGCGTCCTCAGCGTTTATGGCTGCGCCGGGCCCTCTTTCAGGTGCATCTCTGGGTCGGCATTGGCCTCGGCATCTACGTCCTGGTCATCAGCATTTCCGGCAGCCTGGTCGTTTACCGCCCTCAGCTCTCGAAGAAGTTTTCGCGCGCCGAAATCATTTTGCTCCACTCCGCCTCCCGGATGACTTCCGCGCAACAGGAGGAAAATGCCCGGCGTCTCTATTCCGGCTACCAGGTGGACTACGTTTCTGAATCCAGGCGCCCCGACCGTCCTTCCACTATCGTTCTCGAACGGGGCCACAATCGCATTGCGCGCCTGTTCAATCCTTACACCGGCGCCGACTTGGGCGATCCTTTAACGCGCGTCCAGCGCATCGTCGAATGGCTCGTGGACCTCCACGACAATCTGCTTTTGGGAACCACCGGCCGCCTGCTGAACGGCCTCGCCGCGATCTTGGTCACCCTGCTCGCGCTCACGGGAGTCGTCCTCTGGTGGCCGGGAATCAAAAACTGGCGCCGCAGCCTCGCTATCAATTGGAAAACGAATCTCTCCCGCGTTAACTGGGACCTGCACAGCGCCGTGGGTATTTGGTGCGTGCTGTTCGTCCTGCTGTGGGGAGTCTCCGGAATCTATTTCACATTCCCTCAGACCATCACCAGGGTACTTGGCGACCGCGTGATGTCCGCACTGGTCCGGTATCATTTTGGCAGGATGGGTTGGGCCTCGCGCCCCATCTGGACCATCTTCGGCTTGGCACCCGCGGTCTTATTCGTCACCGGTGCCCTAATGTGGTGGAATCGCGTCCTCCGCAAGCATTTTCCGCCCCGCGCGACGCGCGCCCGCTGACCCCGCTAATCCTCGTTAGGCCCCGGCGCGTGGGCCCGTGGCCCATGTTTCGCTCTGGAAACGTGGGGCTTTTTCCTCACGCTCGTTGGGTTTCGCATAAAACAAAAGCTGCTCGACGGCCAGTCCTTCCGATGAACGACCAAGCGCGCTTCCTGCGGTTCATGTGCATGTAGCGCCTATGCTCAGTTACCAGGGATTTTGCAGGGTCATATTACAATTCGCGGGCCCCGTGCATCGAATCCCCCGGAGGAAACACAAATGCAAGCTGCAGTCGTACCCGCTGTGAGTGGTTCCTGGCAAGTCAAAGACGTTCCACAGCCCCAACCCGGCCCCAACCAAGTCTTGGTGAAGATGCACGCCAGCGGCATTTGCTACACCGACGTGCACGAAACTCTGGGACACATTCCCGGCCCATTCCCGCGAATTTTAGGCCACGAGCCGGTCGGCGAGATTGTTGCGGTTGCCCCTGGCGTCATAACGCGCAAAGTTGGCGATCGCGTGGGCACCGCCTGGATTCAATCCACGTGCGGGCGCTGCGAATGGTGCCAGCGCGGCCGCAGGATGTTTTGTCCCTACTTGAAGGGCACGGGGCTCGATGTATCAGGCGGTCACGCCGAGTACATGTTGATGAACGTGGACGCCACCTACCTGATCCCGGACAAGGTTTCCTACGAGCAAGCGGCGCCGATCTTCTGCGCGGGTTACACCGTCTATGGCGGGCTCCGCTGGGCCGATCCCCAAGCCGCATGAGCGCGTGGCCGTTCTCGGAATCGGCGGGCTGGGGCACCTGGCGGTGCAATACGCGAAGGCCGCCGGCTTCGAAACCATCGCGATTTCGCACTCTCCCGATAAAGACAAGATGATCCGCGATCTCGGCGCGGATGAAATTGTCCGCGACGGAAAGAGCCTGGCCGCGGCGGGCGGCGCAGACGTCATCCTCAGTACTTCCAATTCGACCAAGTCGATGGTGGACAGCATTCAAGGACTGCGCCCGGACGGCCGCCTCGTCACCATGGGCGCCGACGCCGAGCCCCTTTCGATCTCGCTGATGGACCTCATCTCCAAGCGCATTCGCATAATTGGCAGCCAGCAAAACGGCCCCGAATATCTCTACGAAGCCCTCGATTTCGTAGCCCAAGGAAAAGTTAAAACGATAGTCGAGACCTACCCATTGGCCGAGGCTCCGAAGGCCTATCAGCGCGTCGTCGACGGCCAGGCGCGTTTCCGCGCCGTCCTCACGATGTAACGAACGAGCCAGGATTAAACACAGAGGAAGGCCGGGTGGCCCGGCCTTCGATTTAGAAATTCAGGGCGCCGTCCTTCGTTGTTGGAAGGGCGGCGTTCTTCGATTTGCGGGTGGCGCAGCCTGGGAGCCCTGAATTTTCGGGTGGCCCATGTTTCGCTCTGGAAACGTGGGGCTTTTTCCTCACGCTCGTTGGGATTTCGCATGAATAAAAGCTAGACGGGCGGAGTACCGCAGCCTTTGGCCCGGAATTTTCGGGTGGCCGCTCCTTCGTTGCTTTTCGATGGGGCGGCGGTTTTGGCTCCATCTTTTTTTCTACGAAAGTGAGTTCTCCCGAATGCCCTTCGAGAAAAACGCGCGCATCATGGTCACCGGCGTCGGCGGTCCGGAAGTCCTGAAGTACATCGAAGAAGAACAAGTGCCCCAGCCAGGGCCGGATCAGGTTTGCGTCAAGGTCCTCGCCGCAGGTGTCGCCTACGCCGATGTTCTCATGCGTCGCGGCATTTACCCCGGCACGCCCCCGATTCCATTCACGCCCGGGTATGACATCGTGGGCGAAATCGACTCCGTGGGCAAAAATGTGCAGGAGTTCCGCATCGGACAGCGCGTCGCCGCTCTGACGATGGTTGGCGGATACAGCCGGTTTACGCTGGTTGCCGCCGCACACCTGGTTCCGGTTCCCGATGGCCTTGATCCTTCCGAAGCCGTGAGCCTGGTCTTAAATTATGTAACTGCGTGGCAGATGTTACATCGCGTCGCTCAATTGCGCGCTGGTCAGGCATTACTTGTCCACGCGGCCGCCGGCGGAGTCGGCACGGCAGCTTTGCAGCTCGGAAAAATTGCGCGGCTGGTAATGTTCGGCACTGCGAGCAAGCCCAAGCACGACTTAGTCGCTGCGCTGGGCGCCACTCCCATTGACTATCGCGCCGACGATTTCGTCGTCTGCATCCGCCAGCTCGCTCCTCAGGGCCTCGACTGCGTGCTCGACCCCATCGGCGGAAAGCAATGGTGGGCCTCGTATAGTTGCCTGCGGCGTGGCGGCACTCTGGTGTGCTACGGCGCGCAGGTCGCCGTCGCCAAAGGTCAGGCCGCCGCGGGCCTGGGCTTCGCGCTGTTAGGCCTGATGAAAATGCTTCCCGATGGAAAGAAGACCTCTTGGTACAACAGTAAAACCCTTCGCGACCGGCACCCCGAATGGTTTCGCGACGATTTGTCCGCACTGTTGGCCCTTTTGTCGGCGCGCTCGATCCAACCCATCATCGCCGCGAAGTTCCCCCTCCGCGAAGCGCCGCAAGCCAACGAAATGTTGGAAAAGGCTCAAGTCGCCGGCAAGCTCGTGCTCCTGCCGCAGGCGTGACCCGTGGCTCACAATCGTCTGCCGTTCGAATCGCTGCCGCCGTCTGTAATCCGCTTTATCCTATCCACAGGCGTTAAAACATCTCCTTAAGCAGGCCTATCAGACCGCCGGATAAGCCACACGCCACACCTCTGGCGAGTTTCATTTTGAAAGAATGTCCCTCTTGCATTTCGCATTCGCCGGGTGTACAAAAAAATCAGCTCTACAGCACGGAGGAGGTATGACTCCACCGAAGTTAGAGCATTAACAAATTACCAGCACCGCTGCTGCGGTGCTGCCTGGCATCCTCAGCGATGCCGGCACAAAAACAAAGTAGCGCAATAGGGGAGCCACCCGGCTCCCCTTCGCCCCCTTGCGCTTTCCACCGCAGATCGATTGCCGCATCGCCTCCAGTAGCACAGCCACTCTTCTGTGCATCTTTGCATCTCCATCACCTGAGCTGTGCCCACACTGTTTCGGGCTTTCCGCCATCCGAAAGTCCCGGTGCCCCGGCGGGACGGGCCGCAGCCATGGTCACTTCCGTAACATTCCTCTTGACAATGATCGTTACAACGATTATACACAATGAGTGACCAATAAACGCCAATCCGCCCCTCGCACCCGCGCACCTGAGCCGCTGCTCGAAGAGCAGGTCTCCGTCGCTCTTATGCGTGCTGCGGATGCGCTAATTCGCACCGGCGAGGCGCTGTTCAAGCCCGCCGGCTTGTCCGGCACGCAGTACAACGTTCTGCGTATCCTGCGCGGCGCGGGAGCCGCAGGCTTAGCCTGCCGCGAGGTCGGCTGCCGGATGATTTCGCGCGACCCCGACATCACCCGCCTCCTCGATCGCCTCGAGGCTCGCGGCCTGATCTCCCGCGCCCGCGAACAGAAGGACCGCCGCGTGGTGAAAACCTACATCACCGAGAAGGGGTTGCAGGTCCTGGCCGGCCTGGACGCCCCCGTGCGGGAGCTGCATCGCCGCCAGTTGCGCCGCCTGCCCCAGGCAGAATTACGGCGGCTTGCGCGCCTGCTGGAGCTGGCCCGTACCCCGGACGAGGCGCCGGACCCGCACCGTTGATTTTTTTGTCTAAAAGGATGTTTTAACGATAGTCGTGATGTAGACAATGTACCGCGAGCAGCATCCAACAGCCCAGGCCTCAAAGCCAAAAGGAGGAACCACCATGAACGCAACACCAGCAGCAACAAGCCCGGCAGCAACAGGCGACGCCCAGTCCGTTAAGCCTCAGTCGACCAAGCCGGTCGAATGGCAAATCGATCCCGCCCATTCGGCCGCCCATTTTAGCGTCCGGCATTTGATGATCTCGAACGTCCGCGGTGAATTCAGCAAACTCAGCGGCACCGTGGTCATCGACCCCGCCGACGTGACGAAGTCCACCGTCGAAGTGAGCCTCGACGCGGCCTCGATCAACACCCGCGAACCCCAGCGTGACGAGCATTTGCGCAGCGCTGACTTCCTCGATGCCGCTAATCATCCGGCCATTGCCTTTCGCTCCAGGCGCATCACCGCCGCAGGCCCGAATCATTTCAAGCTCACCGGCGATCTCACCATTCGCGGCGTCACCAACGAAGTTACCTTTGACGTGGACGGCCCCACGCCGCCCGTTAAGGACCCCTGGGGCAACGTGCGCGCCGGCATTACCGCGACCGAAAAAATTAATCGCAAGGACTTTGGACTTGTCTGGAATGCACTGATCGAAGGTGGCGGAGTCATGGTGGGCGACGAGGTTTCCATCACCATAGAAGCTGAATTAATCCAGAAGGCTTCCGCGTAGAGCGGAATCCTCCGGTACCTGACGAGTCGGGTGCAATTTCTTTTGCAACCGAACGCGTCACGCGGAATCAGATCATCAGGGTCGCGCGGGGGTTGCGTCAGAGATTAAGCGCGGGTGAAGCCCGAACGAAAACCCCGCCGAAGGCCGCCGAAAAACTTGATCGGCACCTTCGCCACGCGCCGAATTTTCAGCGCTCCCCGCGAAGCGACTTTCCGGTGCGGGTTGCACGCAGGATGATCCTCCGCCGCCAGTTCGCGGCGAGAGGGAGGCCCCTTATGAAAGCTCCTTCCAAAATCATCAATCCAGCAGGCTCGCTCATCAGGATCGCGGTGGCTCTCGCGACCCTGTTTTTTTCACCGGGTGCGACGCCCTCCAAGGCCGCGGATCTGAAACAGGCCACGGTCGAGGCCTGGGACGGCTACGTGCGCACCGTTAATTCGGCGATGTCCCGGCGCACCGCCGGGGAAACGCCCTTCCTATGGGTCGACGAGTCGCCCGATCTGTTGCGGCGGGTGCAAGCGGGCGAAGTCCTGGTCGCGGCTCACGACCTCGTCAAAGTTCCCCACGGACTCATCCATCACTGGATGGGCGCCATGTTCCTGCGCGACGCCACCCTCGACGATGTGACCCGCGTCCTCAACGACTACAATCGCTACGCGGAGTTCTACCGCCCGTTCGTCGTGAAGTCCAAGCTCCTTGAAGACACGACCGACCGCCAAAAAATCACCATTCTCATGGTGCAGAAAGCTTTTTCCGTTACCGCTGCCGTGGAAGCCGATAACGAAATTCGCGTCACCAAGCTCGATGACAGCAGACTCTACAGCTTTAGCAATGCCGTCCGTATTCAGGAGATCGCCAACTACGGTCGCCGCGACGAACAACTCCTCCCCGAGGGCCAGGGCCCCGGCTACATATGGCGCACGTCTGGAATCACGCGGCTCGTAGAGCGCGACGGCGGCGTCTATGTCGAAATGGAGACCATCGCCCTCAGTCGCGGCATTCCTATCGAGTTTCGCTGGCTGATCAAACCCCTGACGGAAAAACTTCCGCGACAGATCATGTTCGATACGCTCAACAATACCAAGGCAGCGGTGCGGCGCGAGGCTGAGCCCATCTCGCAACGCAACCCGAACATCGCAAAATTAATGATCCGCTGATTTGCGTGGCCACATGGGAACCGTGCGGCTCCCGCCGCTCATTTCGCGATCTTATTTGATATTGAAATTCCCGCTTCCGCCTCCAGACTAAACCCTGCTGCCATTCTCCGCGGCGGCCACCAACACACATGCCGCCACGCCCTCCGCGGCCTGCGCAACTTCCGGCAGCCCCGGAAAAGTCGGTGCAATGCGAATCGTACGATCCTCGGGATCCCTCCCGTACGGATACGCCGCTCCGGCAGGCGTCAGCTCGACTCCGGCCTCTTTGGCGAGAGCGATCACGCGCTGCGCGCAACCCCTGGGAACATCCAGGCTGATGAAGTAACCCCCTTTGGGGCTCGTCCAGCTCACGCGCGCCACGTGCGCCAGCTTTTCGCCGAAAATTTCGAGCACCTTTTGGAATTTAGGCGCGATCAGCGCCCTGTGCTTATCCATCAACTGCAAAATTCCCGCCTCGTTCTTCAGAAAGCGCACGTGGCGCAATTGGTTGATCTTGTCCGGCCCAATCGTCCGCGCCGTCAGGCGCGCCAGCAGCCATTTTACGTTCTCCTTGGACGCCGCAAACATGGCCAATCCCGCGCCGGGTAGCGTAATCTTGGAGGTCGAAGCGAACACCAGGGCACGATTTGGATGCCCATGCTTCGCGCTCAGTTCCAGCACATTCGCGATTTCGACGCGTTCGTTCGTCAGGTGATGTACGCAGTAGGCGTTGTCCCAATAGAGCCGGAAATCCGGAGCCGCCGTCTTCATCGCCGCCAGCCGCTCCACCACTGCATCGGAATAAACTGTGCCCGTGGGATTACTGTATTTCGGAACGCACCACATCCCCTTGATCGAATCATCTTGCGCCGCTAGCCGCTCCACCTCTTCCACGTCCGGGCCGTCTTCCTTTATGGCCACCGGAATCATCCGGATTCCGTATTCCTTGCAGATCGTGAAATGCCGGTCGTATCCGGGCACCGGGCACAGAAACGCAATCCCGCCCTGCGTCGTCCCCTGCGAAGACCACGCCGTTGAGCTGTCGCACGTCCCCGCAAGCAGCGCGTAAACAATCGTGTCGTGCATCAACGCCAGACTCGAATTATTCCCAATCACCACTTGTTCCGGCGGCGCTCCCATGATCCCGGAGAACAATCTGCGCGCTTCCGCCAGCCCCTGCACTCCGCCATAATTGCGGCAATCGACTCCGCCCTCAGCCGTGAAATCCCCCCGGCCGGGAAGCGCCAGCAACTCCGCGCTCAAATCCAATTGCGCCACCGACGGCTTGCCGCGCGTCAAATCCAGCTTCAGTCCCCGCCGCTTGAAAATCTCGTAGCTCTCCTGAACCTGTTGGCTGACCCCGCTAATCCCTTGCGAACTAATCTGAGTATTTGTCATTCGAAAAATCAGTCCTTTTTGAAGTTTCAACCGTCGAATAGACCCCTGCGGCCACCACAGCCGCACTGCACGCGCATCGATGGACGCACGAATAGAATACAACGAGAAGCGCGACGTTCCTTCCATTATCAACTCTTTCAAAATGGCCCGCCGCTCCGGTATCGCGCCACGCGCTGTTCAATTCATTTGCCTGTGCGCTTTTCCCCAGAACTATTCGTGCGCCGTTTTGCCATACCCGGCCCATGTTCGTTTCGCTTCGGGCCACTCGTCTTCCCTTTGCATTTTTAACAGGTGGCGTGGTAGCAATTACTGCTACAGAGTCCCACGAGTTCCCATGTCTCTCTCAGCCGTTTCGAAATTCGTGCGCCCATGAAAATTCAATCCGCAGGACTGCGCCTCTCCGCCACCGACCTCAGCAACCACCTGTCCTGCCCCCATCTCACGGTCCTCGATCTGGGCGTCGCGCGTGACGAACTTGCCGCTCCGCCCTGGCGCGCGCCCCACCTCGCCGTCATTCAGGAGCTGGGCCTGCGGCATGAGGCCGCCTACCTCCGCCTGCTGCAAGCGCGCCGTGCCTCCGTCGTGAACTTGGGCCACATCCACGACGACGCCGAAGCCGTCGTAGAAACATTGTCTTGCATGCAACGCGGAGTCGAAATCATCGCCCAGGGCAGCCTCGCGGCAGGGAACTGGTTTGGCCGCCCCGACATTCTCGCCAAAGTCCCCGCGTCGAGCGCGCTGGGAGCTTGGTCTTACGAGGTCTACGACTGCAAACTCGCGCGCGAGACCAAGGCCGCCACCATCCTTCAATTAGCTCTTTATTCTGCGCTGCTGGCCGGCGTCCAATCCCTCACGCCCGAATTTATGTACGTAGTTCCCGCGGGACGCAATTTCGTACCCGAGCCATACCGCGTTGCCGAGTATTCCGCTTACTACCGCTACGTAAAGGCCCGTCTCGAAAGGGTCTGCAACAACGGCCGCACCGAACCAACTTATCCCGAGCCGTGCGCGCACTGCGAAGTCTGCCGCTGGTTCGCCGAATGCACCGCACACCGGCGCGCCGACGACCATCTCTCTTTCGTCGCCGGTATTACCACCCTCCAGCGCAATCAGCTCGTTGATTGGCAAACGGGTACCATGGCCCAGCTCGCCGTTCTGCCCCTTCCTCTAAAGCAAAAGCCTTTGCATGGATCAAGAGACGCCTACGTCCGCGTCCGCGAGCAGGCTCGCCTGCAGGTCCAGGCACGCTCCGAGCAAAGAGCTGTGCACGAACTCTTGCCGCTCGTCGAAGCGGCCGGATTCCGCAACCTGCCCGTTCCTTCCGCCCTCGATATGTTCCTGGATTTGGAAGGTGACCCGTTCGCCGCCGACCCCTCAGGCTCTGATGGAGGCCGCCAATATCTTTTCGGCTTTGTTTCGGCCGATGCCGACCGGCCCCGCCAGCAGCTCTACGCCAAGAAATGGTCTTTCACTCCTGAAGAAGAAAAGCACGCCTTCGAATGGGCCGTGGACGAAATCATGCACGCCTGGAACGCCGATCCCACCATGCATGTCTACCATTTCGGAGCCTACGAGCCGGTGAAATTCAAATGGCTGATGGGCCGCTACACCACGCGCGAAGACGAAATCGACCGGATGCTCCGCGCCGGCGTCTTTGTCGATTTGCACACCATCTTCAAGCAAGCCGTCAGGGCGGGCGTCGAAGAATACTCGCTGAAGACGCTCGAGCCTTTCCACAATTTTCACAGAACGACGCCCCTGGACCAATCACGCGCCGCCATGCGCTATATGGATCACTGGCTCGAGCTCGGTTGGGACACCGAGTTGCCGGATAGTGTGCGAGCCACGATGGAGGGATATAACGAAGACGATTGCCGCTCCACCGCCTCACTGCGCGATTGGCTCGAAAACCAGCGCGCGCAGCTCGAACAAGCCGGCATCCTTATCCCCAGACCCGTCGCCAAAGATGGCGCGCCATCGGAAAAACTGGACGAGCGTCAACAGCGCGTCGCCGCCCTGGTCGCCCAGCTCACCGAAAATATCCCCATCGATCCCGCCGAGCGTTCCCCCGAGCAGTCGGCGCGCTGGCTCCTCGCGCAGCTCCTCGACTGGCACCGCCGCGAGAATAAAGCCTCTTGCTGGGAATACTATCGGCTGGCTGATATGGACGACGAAAGTTTGCTGGATGACCGCGCAGCCTTGTCAGGACTGAACTTTGTTCTACGAACGCCGCAGGGGCGTCTTCTTCCGGTCGATACCTATTCTTTTATCAAGCAGGACACCGATATCCGCGCTGGTGACAAAGTTTCCTGTCGCCAGTTGAACTTGGGCACGGTTGAGTCCATTGATTTCGCAACATTGACGGTGGATATCAAGAAAACCGGAGAAAGCTTGGACGTTCACCCTTCATCGATCTTCGTCGATAAACGCGGGGTCAACTCAAACGTGTTGGCCGACTCCGCGTTTCGCGTGGGAACCTGGATAAACGAAAACGCGCTCGCGTGCAAGGGGCCTTTCCAGTCGATTACCGATTTGTTGCTCCGCAGCGCGCCTAGGCTCCTGAAAAACGAAAACATAAAAGCGCTGCCCGGCGAACAAGCCGTGGAAACCGCCTGCCGCGTCGTCGCCGCGCTCGATCGCTCCGTATTTGCGATACAGGGGCCGCCAGGCGCGGGAAAAACCTTCACCGCCGCCAGACTGATTTGCACGCTTGTTGCGGCGGGCAAAAAGGTGGGCGTGAGCGCGTTTAGCCATAAAGCCATTCGGAAGGTTTTGGAGCAGGTGCAGTTAGCGGCGAGTGAACTCGAAGTGGAGGTTCGCTGCGTTCAGAAAATAGCCGAAGGCTCCTGCAATGAAGATCTGCCCGGCGTCGAAACCACCACCAACAACAAAGTGCCTCTCGCCGCTCTCAACTCAGGCCGGGCCCAGGTCGTCGCGGGAACAGTATGGCTCTGGTCGAGGCCCGAATATCAGCACGCCGTGGATGTGCTGCTTATTGATGAGGCCGGACAGATGGCTCTCGCAGATGTAGTCGCCGCGGCGCCGGCAGCCCAAAACCTCGTTTTGATTGGCGATCCCCAGCAGTTGCAGCGCCCCTTGCAGGGCAGCCATCCCCCGGGAGCCGAAAAGTCGGCGCTCGAACACCTGTTGGGAGCCCATAAGACGATCCCCGAAACAATGGGATTACTGCTCCCCGAAACCTGGCGAATGCACCCCAGCATTTGTGATTTTACATCCGAACTATTTTACGACGGCCGGCTGAAAGCTCGGAACCATACGCACAACCGCATTCTCGAAGGCCATCCTTGGCTCAACCGTCCAGGATTATATTTTGTTCCCGTAGTGCACGACGGCAATCGCAATTCCTCGCCCCAGGAAGTGGAAGTGGTAGTAAGAATCGTAGACGGTTTGCTCGCGCAGGGAGTGGTTTGGTTTCGCAGCACCGGCAACAGCCGCAAGTTGGAACTAAAGGACATTTTAATCGTCGCGCCCTACAACGCCCAGGTTTCCGATCTCCTGGCCCGCCTCCCCGGAGCCAACGTAGGAACCGTCGACAAATTCCAGGGCCAGGAAGCCCCGGTAGTGATCTATTCCCTCACCACCTCCACCCCGCAGGACGCCCCGCGCGGCATGGAATTCCTCTACAGCCTCAACCGCTTCAACGTCGCCACCTCCCGCGCCATGTCCAACGTCATCGTCGTCGGCAATCCCCGCCTGTTCGAGCCCGAATGCCGCAGCCCCCGCCAAATGCAGCTAGCCAACGCCTTCTGCCGCTTCTCAGAAATGGCGAATGTAGTATCCCTGCCCGAATAAGCGCCTTCCCATGCCTAATATGGGCTAGTCGGGAAGAAGCTTCAGATGCGAGACATCGTTCGACCAATAGTTGAACCGACGAAGGAATCGGTCGACTCCCTCGTCGCCTTTGCCGTGGCATCGAGCTGTCATTCTGAGCGTAGCGCCTTTGCCGTGAGCCTTAAGCTGTCATTCTGAGCGCCGCGAAGAATCCCTCATTCTTTTCTTCAATTGCTCACCAACTGCTCGTTGCCCATCCCTTGCTGTTGCCTTTGCCGTGAGCCTTAAGCTGCGCAGCGAAGAATCCCGCACTCTTTCGCTCCCCCGAAATCAAAAGTCCATCAAAGCCATAGCCATTTAAGAAGCGGCAGCCTTACCACGCTCCCATTGAAGCACGGCCTCAATGCTATGAACGTTGACGCGACCGACGATTTTCTTCGTTGCCGGACATATCGCGTAACATTCATTCGGTGTTGTTTCCGCCAGTTCCGACAGCCTGTGCTGGGTATTATGCAATCCCAGAACCGTCGCTCGTCGCACAGCGCCATCCGGCAATTCTTCAAATATGTCGTATGCGAGCTTCATGGTGCACTCCCCCCGGAAATATCGGGTAAGCATCCCCATTTCAGATATTTGCAAACGATCCGTCTGGCTCTCTCCGCTAACTCAAAATCCGCCGCACCATACACCATAAAGGGAACGGCTACTTCTTCCTTCCCAGCCGCAGTAGAGAACCCGAACCTAGCTCGGTGAGCTTCTCCATTGGATACCTTCCATACCGTATTTGCCCGGGGGACGGCACCTGAGTTTGGCCCCGGGCGTATCTTTGTGTCTGAAATCTCTCCACTTCCCGGTCAGACCCACATTAGTCGCGAGACGGCCTGCGCCCCGGCCGGTTCGTCTGTTAATGGCGCGACCACACGACCTGCGGCACGCGTGGAAATCCTTCGTAGAGGGAAGGGCTCGCAGGATCAACTAATGCTCGTACTGGGTGACACACGGCAAGATCAACATCTGACAGCTCTGATCGTGCGCTCGCAACTCGGTATCTCTTGGCTGGCGATCTTCGGCGGCCATCGCGGGCGCTGGAAGCGTGGCGAATCGGCGCGTTGCTGGTGCGTTTCTTATTGCCGGCTCGTCACTCGCGCTGATTTCCAGCGTCCGTGTTGGGAATGTCGATTTTCGAACGCATACCCATCACTCCACTCCCCGCCCTCCGCAACCCGTCAGTATTAACCCGTACTGGCCCAAGCCTCTGATAGCATCACCGTGGCCACTTGCTCCGGTAGATCCGATTGCACCCAGTGTCCTGCGGGAAGAGGGTGGAGTGAGCCATGCCCAAAGTGAGACAAGCGATCCTTGGCAACATCTACAGTGATACAGGGATCGAACTCTCCCCAGATCACCCTGACCGGGACATCTATTGTCTTCAGCTCAGGCAGGCGCGCCGTATTGCGGGCGAGCTCCTCGAAGAAGTTTGCCGCCAGTTGGACGAAAGCATCCGGCGCAGCGGTGTCACCCGCGCAGGAGCACGGGCCATCGAGCTTGCGATGTTGGAGAAATGCTTCGCCGCACTACGCCAGACTAGAAAGGTAGCGCATCACGTAAATCATTAGGTTCTGACTCCTGTCTCAGACAATCTTGATCGTAGGCTATTCCGCTGTTCCTAGGACCCTCGGCCCGTGCACTCCATTTGGGCCGCTTGCGGGATTTGAGGTGGGGGTGCTGACTGGACACTGTGCTTATTAACCGCAGGTGTCAAGGAATGGTTTGCGCGACTCCGTCACAATAAAGCCCTTACGTTCCAGCAAACATCTCCTTCGAATCGCGAATGCCGCAGCCCCCGCCAAATGCAGCTAGCCAACGCCTTCTGCCGCTTCGCCGAATTGGCTCACACGCAGCCGGTCTCGTTGTAGCAGCATGTAAACGCAACCATCCTGCCAGGCGCCTTTCTTCAAATCCTAACTTCTCCCAACATAACGCCATCTCACCCTCAAATCCCGAAACCCCATGCGCACTGGCCTCCAGTAGCGTAGGCACTCTTCTTGCCCCGCTCTTTTCACCGCGCTCCGCAGATTCATTGGATGGGACGCCTGGCTCCCTGTCTGCTGCTCAAAATCCGCCCGAAATTGAATATGATTTCGGAGTTCGGTGAACGGTCCATCCCATGAGGTCAGGAAACACGGGTGCGGGCTCTACTTGGAGCTCGCGTAATATGGGAGTCGGCACGACAACGGCAGAAGATCGCCGCCAGCGGGCGATTTCGGAGAGTGCGGTGGCTCATGGGGTCCTATGGGGTCCGCGCCCAGATGGTGCCTAAGATAGGAAAACCTTTACAACTGCGCCGCATTACTTTGCAGTTGGTGAAATCTGAAGTCATTTTCTTTGAGCACGATAAGATTGGCGACGAACGTGCCTTTATGCATGTATAAAGTACGCTTGGGCCTGCGGCAAACGACACTCGGATCGCCGGAGGTATTTCGAACATGCGAAGCTCTTTGTGGTTCGTCCTATCTGTCTTCTTGCTGGCTCTAGGCGCGCCCAACGCCCACGCAGATTCGTTCACCCCCATCTTCAACTGCACACCCCCCTTATGCACCTCCGCCCCAAATGCTCCGGCCGTGACCTTTCCAGCCCCGACAACCATCAATGAGACCTGGGATGGTGTTTCCGCCACACTCACCTTGGTGGCGCCCGACGCCCCAACCGACACCTACACATTCGTGAACTTCGTCGGCGGCCCCGATACACTTGAATTTGATATCCTAGATGACACAACAAGGGAGGTGGCCACCTCCCTACAGCCAAGCGACATAGTCGACCACGCGGATGGCCTATTAACCTTCGCGCCCGTAGCCACTCCCGAAACCGGCACAGCCGTCCTCATGCTGCTCGGCATCGGCTTAGTATTGGTGCTCGGAATACGCCGGGCTCAGATCCGCCCACTGACCAATTAATAGGAAAGCTAACTATCACCTGGCACACCACTAATACCCACCGCCTTCTTCGCAGCACCCATGCCCAACGTGCCGCCAGATTTCCTCGTTTTCCTTGCTGTCGCCTTTGCCGTAGCCTCGAGCCGTCATTCTGAGCGTAGCGAAGAATCCCTCATTCTTTCCTTTTCGCCTTCTCTTTTCGCCTTTCTCTTGTTCACCGACCGCTCGTTGCCCATGCCTTGCTGTTTGCCTTTGCGGTGGCCTCGAGCTGTCATTCTGAGCGCAGCGAAGAATCCCTCATTCTTTTCCTTTTCGCCTTCGCTTTTCGCCTTTCTCTTGTTCACCAACTGCTCGTTGCCCTGCCTAGCTGTTGCCTTTGCCGTGCCTTGCCGCTGCCTTTGCCGTGGCCTTACGCTGTCATTCTGAGCGCAGCGAAGAATCCCTCATTCTTTTCCTTTTCGCCTTCGCTTTTCGCCTTCTCTTGTTCACCAACTGCTCGATGCCCCTGCCTTGCCGTTGCCTTTGCAGTGCCTTGCCGTTGCCTTTGCCGTGGCCTTACGCCGTCATTCTGAGCGCAGCGAAGAATCCCTCATTCTTTCCTTTTCGCCTTCGCTTTTCGCCTTTCTCTTGCTCACCAACTGCTCGTGCCCCTGCCTTGCCGTTGCCTTTGCCGTGGCCTCGAGCCGTCATTCTGAGCGGAGCGAAGAATCCCTCATTCTTTTCTTCAATTGCTCACCAACCGCTCGTTGCCCTGCCTTGCTGTTGCCTTTGCCATGGCCTTAAGCTGTCATTCTGAGCGGAGCGAAGAATCCCTCATTCTTTTCTTCAATTGCTCACCAACTGCTCGTGCCCCTGCCTTGCCGTTGCCTTTGCCGTGGCCTCGAGCTGTCATTCTGAGCGCCGCGAAGAATCCCTCATTCTTTTCTTCAATTGCTCACCAACTGCTCGTTGCCCAAGCCTTGCTGTTGCCTTTGCCGTGGCCTCGAGCTGTCATTCTGAGCGTAGCGAAGAATCCCTCATTCTTTTCTTCAATTGCTCACCAACTGCTCGTTGGCCATGCCTTGCTGTTGCCTTTGCCGTAGCCTCGATCCGTCATTGTGAGCGCAGCGAAGAATCCCTCATTCTTTTCTTCAATTGCTCACCATTGTCGAGATGAAATTTTCACCCGCAGGACGGCCCGCACTCTTTCGCTCCCCCGAAATCAAAAGTCCATCAAAGCCATTGCCATTTAAGAAGCGGCAGCCTTATCACGCTCCCATTGAAGCACGGCCTCACTGTTATGAACGTTCCAGCAAACATCTCCTTCGAGCCCGAATGCCGCAGCCCCCGCCAAATGCAGCTAGCCAACGCCTTCTGCCGCTTCGCCGAAATGGCCCACACGCAACCGGTGTAGTTGTAGCAGCGTGTAAACACAACCCTCGCGCCAGCGCGCCTCTCTTCAAATCCTAACCTTTCCGAACATAACGCCACCTCACCCTCAAATCCCGAAACCCCATGCGCACCGCCCTCCAGTAGCGCAGGCACTCTCTTGCCTGCGCTCTTTTGCCAGTGCTCTGCCGATTCATACGATGGATCCTGGGGGGGTGCCCACACCTCGCATGGTCGACAGTAAGGGCATTGGGTGCCGCACCCTTCGTTTTTTCCAAGGGTGCGGGTTTTCTGCGAACTGACATAGGTGCTCGCCACGTTGAGATTCCGCGCCTATACCGTTTTTGCATGCCTCGAATCTCTCGATGAAATGAGATAACCAGCCTAGGACGCGGACACAGACTTAAGGTTGCTGGCGCGGATGGCTCGTTGCCACAGCAACGAACCTTAACCCCGCCGATTTCGCCATGTTGGCATGACTAGGCAAGCGAGTCGCGTAACAACAAAAAACACCGTTTTGTCACCTGACAGGCGGTATACTCTCCCGATTCTAATTTGGCGGGAGCCCATGCCGATCCTTTCCGGCAAACGTCTAGGGCCCTTCGAAATTCTCTCCGCCATCGGTGCGGGCGGAATGGGCGAAATTTACCGCGCCAAAGATACCCGTCTCAACCGAATTGTCGCCATCAAGGTTCTGCCTCTGCATCTTGCTGATAGTCCTGAATTGAGAGAACGGTTCGAGCGCGAAGCTCGGACCATCGCCAGCCTGAATCATCCGCACATCTGCACGCTTTATGACGTTGGACATCAGGACGGCACTGATTACTTGGTGATGGAGTATTTGGAAGGCGAGACGCTGGCGCAGCGGCTCGTGAAAGGTCCGCTGCCGCTCGATCAAGTATTGCAGTACGCCATCGAGATTGCCGATGCGCTGGACAAGGCTCACCGGAAAGGCGTGACGCACCGCGATCTGAAGCCTGGCAACATCATGCTGACCAAGTCCGGCACGAAGCTGCTGGACTTCGGTTTGGCCAAGTTGACGCAGGAGGGTCTCCGGCAGCGTCCACTTTCGCAGCTTCCGACTGCAACGATGCCGTAACGGCACAAGGGACGATCCTCGGCACCTTGCAGTACATGGCCCCGGAACAGTTGGAAGGCAAGGAAGTCGATGCACGCACCGACATCTTTGCCTTTGGCGCGGTCGTCTACGAGATGGCCACGGGCAAGAAGGCCTTCCAGGGCAAGACCCAAGCCAGCATTATGGCCAAGATTTTGGAGAGCGAGCCGCCTTCGATCTCCTCGCTTCAGCCCATGACGCCTCCGGCGCTGGATCGCGTCGTCAAGAAATGTCTCTCCAAGGAACCGGATCAAAGATGGCAGACAGCCAGTGATCTTTGTGGGGAGTTGAAGTGGATCGCAGAGGGCGGATCGCGAACGGGCTTTAGCACGACTGCGGTTGCTTCGGCGCGAAAAAACCGGCGCAAAGTGCTGCTATGGGCCGCAGCAAGTCTCGTTGCCTGCGCCATTGTCGGGCTTGCCGTGTGGATTCTCAAGCCCGCCTCAAGCAAGCCTGTTACGCGGTTCACGATATCTCTGTCTGCGGGCCAAAGCCTGGCGTCCTTGGATTCACCGGTCGTGGCTCTTTCACCCGATGGGGCTCGCCTCGCCTACATTGCTATTCAGGGCGGCATTCAGCAACTTTACTTGCGGGCGATGGACAGTCCGGAAGCAAAGCCACTCCCGGGAACGGAGGGTGCCGCCGCGCCGTTTTTCTCACCGGATAGTCTATGGGTGGGGTTTTTTGTGGGAACTAAGCTAAAAAAGATATCTGTCAGCGGCGGAGCGGCCGTAACCCTTTGCGACGTGCCCAGCAGCAACTTCCTAGACGCTAGCTGGGGATTTGGTGACACGATCGTCTTTCAGAACTCGGGTCTGTGGCGGGTTTCAGCAGCCGGGGGCACGCCACAACGGGTGACTACGGTCGATACCAAGAAGGCCGAAAACGCCCATAGTTGGCCCGAGTTTTTGCCGGGCGGGAAAGCGGTGCTGTTCGCTGCTGGAGCCAGCTTAGCTGCCCTGGCGAATAACGGGCAAATCGCAGTCCATTCGCTGCAGACGGGGGAGCGCCGGGACCTGATCACAGGTACGCGTCCAAGTTATGCTGCTACCGGACACCTGATCTACGCGCAAGCGGGTACGCTGATGGCCGTGCCGTTTGATGCGCAACGGTTGGCGGTGAGCGGCTCACCCGTTCCAGTGCTTGAGAGTGTTTACGAGTCGCCGGCTACCGGGGTCGCGCAATACAGTTTTTCGAGCACTGGATCGCTGATCTATGTTGCGGGTGGGCTTCAGGGAACACAGCGGAGACTGGTGTGGGTAGACCGGAAAGGAACAGAGCAGCCACTTCCCGCGCCTTCGCGCGGCTATCGGACTCCGCGAATTTCCCCTGATGGGGGGCGAATAGCCATCGGAACCACCGAGGCTCAAATCTGGCTTTACGACCTCGCTCGGGAGACGCTGACGCGTTTGACGTTCGGAGGGAACGCCAATACTCCAATTTGGACACCCGATGGCAAGCGCGTAACGTTCCAATCAACAGTGGGTGGCGTCTTCAACGTGTTTTGGCAGCTAGCGGACGGAAGTGGCAGCGCAGAACGCCTGACCACCAGCGAGAATCAGAACATTCCTGGTGTCTGGTCTCCGGATGGGCAGGTGCTGGCTTTCGCAGAACTCAATCCCACCACGGGCCGCGACCTCTGGACCTTGCATGTTAGCGGTGACCGCAAGCCACAGCCCTTTCTTCGCACTCAGTTCAACGAATCTGCCCCCCAGTTTTCGCCCGATGGCCGCTGGCTGGCGTATCTGTCGGATGAGTCGGGCCGGAATGAGATTTATGTGCAACCCTATCCTGGCCCCGGGGGGAAATACCAAATCTCGACCGAAGGGGGTACCGAGCCGATATGGGGACGCAACGGAGAAATCTTCTACCGCAGCGGCAACAAGATGGTCGCCGTCGACACGACGACCCAACCAACTTTTTCCGCCGGGAGGCCGAAGGTACTTTTCGAGGGCACGTACGTCACACCTCTGCAAACGAATCCTAATTACGATGTCTCGCGGGACGGGCAGCGGTTTCTGATGGTCAAGGAAAGCGCCCAAGCCACCTCCACAGCGCAAATCAACGTGGTGCTGAATTGGTTTGAAGAGCTGAAGCAGAAAGTTCCTGTGGGCAATAAGTGATGGCGCTAGCCGCCGGCACCAGACTCGGCTCGTACGAAGTCGTCGCACCGATTGGCGCAGGTGGCATGGGCGAAGTCTATCAGGCGCACGACACTAAGCTCGGGCGCGATGCGGCCATCAAGGTCCTGCCGGAAGCCTTTGCGCACGATCCCGAAAGGCTTTCCCGCTTTCAGCGCGAAGCGAAGATGCTAGCGGCGCTGAATCATCCCAACATCGCCACGATTTATGGGTTGGAGCAGGCAAACGGCACGAGCTATCTGGTAATGGAGTTGGTGTCAGGCGAGACGCTGGCGGAGCGCGTTAAGCGAGACGGGGCGGTTCCGGTTGAAGAATCTCTCACCATTGCGAAGCAAATTGCGGAGGCGCTAGAAGCGGCTCACGAGAAGGGCATCATTCACCGCGATCTGAAGCCAGCGAATGTGAAAGTGACACCAGAGGGTAAGGTCAAAGTTTTGGATTTTGGTTTGGCGAAGGCGTTCGCGGGTGAGAGAGCAAATGACAATCCCTCCAATTCGCCAACGCTGAGCATGGCCGCGACGATGCACGGAGTGATCCTGGGCACTGCGGCATATATGAGGCGGGTGGTACATACATCCATACTTAAGTAACATTGGCACACTACGGCATCCATGCTTTATGGTCGACCGCAGGAGCAGTGGGTGCCGCATCCTTCGTTTTTTTCCAAGGGTGCGGATTTCTCAATGCGCAACCCTTTTGCGGCGGCACTGCGGGCGAGGTAATCTCCACTTCGTAACATTTGTCTGTTTCACCAACGTAGCTAGCGCGGAGCGAAATCATCTGCGCGATTTTCAGTCGTTTCAATGGAGACTGGCAAAACCACACCCTCCGCCTTTTTAGACAAGCAGCTGTCACCCCCGCGGTGAACCGTAAATTCATTGACCCGCCTGTTAAAATAGAGTCAGAAGCAAAAATAACGGAGTCTCGTCGGAGCACTCGGGAGCTCTGCCGCCGCCCTGGTGAGTGCGTTAACGATGTCTTTCAATTTACCTCCGATACCCGCCGCGAAAAGGCCGCGCACAACCCTCATCAAAGCAAGAATCCGCAACGCATATCAAAACAGGCAGTTTCAATCCGGCCATTTTGATATCCTTACAAACACGCCAGGAGCAACTCACCTGTTTTGATATGCTTGCAAAAAACACCGGGGGGTGGGGGGCCGACTTTATCGGGGAGCAATCCAAATATTCCGTAATACTTAATGGCACCTCCAGTAGCGCAGGCACTCCTGCCTGCGTGCTTTTCAGTGCTGGCCGCGCTCAGGGACGATCTTCGCCCTCCGGCTTGTCCTTTTCACTCTTCTTACCGACGATGGCGAGGGAGGCCACCATTGTGGTAAGCGCAATGATAACGGCCTTGCATATTGTCGTCAGCCAGTCCCGGCGAAGGTCGTGGAGTATTTTCTTATGCGCGGCAGCTAATTGCTGTTCGGTGGCCCCCGCCGTCGCAGCTTCCAACTTGCTGAGCCGGTCAAGCGCCCGATCAAAATCTTCTTCGTTCATAGACGGCCCCAAGGGTCTTCGGAGTACGAGGGCGAGAAGCGGCATGTGCTCTCGCTCACATAAAGGAAGCGCGAAGGCCACCCACTCGATACACCATGCGTTGGCCTTCGCGCAAGCCGTAACTCTAGAAATTCAGCTCGAAGTGCAGGACGTCATGAATCCGGTATCCGCGGTCCACAAGAACGATATGGTCGCCGATAATGACGTAACGGTAGCCTCGAGGCGGCGGCGCAAGTCGCCCATAAAGATCTCGTGGCACCGGGCGGATGGCTCCCCGCATTTCCGGTGTCAACACGAAGCCCTCGCGAATGTTAGGCTCCCAGTCCCGGTGCCAATATCGTCCTTCATCATGTCGGAACGCATCGTGATGATCCTTATACCAATCCCGTGCGGCACCACGGTCGTGATCGTCAAAATGGTCGTGGCCTCCTCGGTCGTCGTGCCGGTCGCGATCTTGAGCGTGCGTTATGGGCGCAGCCAGAGCCATGCTTAACACAATGGTCGTAACAGCGGCGAAGCGTCGAATGTTCATAGCAATCCTCCACAGCCCGAGCCTAGGACGGAGGATTCAGACCGGCAATACAACGAAAGCCTTAACTAGCCCGATTTATCCCGGGGTTATGGCGTTTCTCGGCGTAAGCCTTTTGGATACTGTAGTTTTATCCGGAATGCCCGATCATGCCCCCTGCATATCGGAGGCTAATCAAGGGGCAAATCGAACTCGGCCCACGCCACGGTGTGGTCCGAAGCATTTTCAGCTTGGCGCGGAGCCAGGTCTACATCCGCTGCGGTGCAGAGTTTCGCCAGGGGCGCGGTGGCCAGGATATGGTCGATGCGCCAGCCCCAGTTGTTGCCAAACGCGTTGCGGAAGTAATCCCAATAGGTGTATTGCACGCGATCCGGATGGAGTTGGCGAAAGACATCGGCGAAGCCCCAGGAGAGAACTTCTTTGTAAGCATTGCGCGCGTCAATGTGGAAATCAACGTCATTTACGCGCCGCTCGGGATGATAGACGTCGATCGGCTCCGGCGCGACGTTTAAGTCTCCCACCCACAGCGCGGGCTTGCCGGGATCAAGGTGATTCTCGATGTAACTGCGGAGGCGCCTGAACCAGGCGATCTTAAACACATATTTTTCCGAGGTGATCGAATAGCCCTGCGGAACGTAGCTGTTGATGATGGGAATGTCGCCGCTCGGACTGGCGACCACGGTTTGGATGATTCTGAAATCTTCGTTGTCGGGTCCTTCGTGCAGGCCGTGAACCACGCGCTGCGGCGGATGGCGAGTGAGGGTCGCGACGCCATTGTAGCCTTTCATCCCGCGGAACGCGGCGTGATATCCGGCTCCGCGAAACGCCTGCGCGGGAAAATCTTCGTCCCGCACTTTGGTCTCCTGGAGACATAACACGTCGGGCTGATTTTCCTCGAGCCACTTCAAAACCGAGGGCAAGCGTCTGCGAATGGAATTTACATTGTACGTGGCAATTTTCATCGCACGCGCTTTGCCGGAATCTAGCCGGCGAATACATCCGGCGACCGAGCGTGGCGTGCCCGGAACATTGCTAGGCCTGCTCTTCGGAGGCGCCGGTGCTGCTCTCGGAAGTCTCGATGGATGGCGGTGCTCCTCCCTCCATCAATTGGAGCTCGATCGAGCACATCTTGATCTGCTTGCGCTTGAGTGGGGGCAGCGCTTTCAACCGCCGCGCCGCCAAGCCCATTGCGGCAGCCCAGCCTCCCGCTTCCACCATCACTTCCTGGCGGGATTCATCGCCTAAAGATGGAAAAGTCGCCGTGGCCTTGTACAGCTTTGCAGCCATAGACACCTCCTCCAGCATCCTCCCACAGAATCTTACTGCGAGTGAATCAAAAACGAGGGATGCGCGGGCCACATTTTCGATTGATAACTTGCGATATAACATTTTTGTTGCAAGGAAATACCTTTGATGTAAACTTCAGGGGCTGCAAATCAACAAAAGAGACCACCGCCGGTTCTTGCACGTGGTCTCTTGCAGGAGGCCCCGTGAAACCATCCTTTGACATCTTCAGAGAACTTCCCGTGGGCGGCTACGTGTGGATAAAGACAGTTTTCACGATCGAACAAGCGCGCCAGGATTTGGACAGCCTGGCTCGAGTCCAGCCCGGTCCATATCTCATTTACGATCCACGCCGCCGCACGTTCGTCGAAAAATTCCAACATACAGCATAATCTTCGGCGGGAAAGCCGGGTCTCGGGAGTTCCGGGACTAGACCGGATTATCAAAACCAGCCACTGCGATATGCCAGCCACCAGCTGAGTACGCCTATGGGAATAGTGGCTGCGAGCGCCCACCACAGGGGGAAGGCCACGTCGGCCACCAGCCCCAACACGGTAAAAGCCGTCCAGAAGACCTTGCGCTCCATTTAACCTATTCTAGCCGGTGAATTATTTACTTCGGCGCCAAAACGTTGTGCAAAACGGCGCGCAGTTTCCAAAAACGCGACGAACTGAACGAAGGACCGGGGGCGCGGGTGCGCACCAGGTTGCCATTACCAGTCGCCAACTGCGCAAAGAGCGGGGCCGCCGAAGCCTGCTACCATACCGTCCGAACAGGAGGCCACGATGGTGCGAATTCACCGGTTCGGCAAGGGCGGTGTACTGCTGGTTTTATTTGTAGCGGGACTGTGCGGGCTCGGGGCCGCAGGCACACTGCGCGCGCAGATGCCGGGATCAGCGAACCCCATTTTGCAAGGTAACGACGTAAAGCGCGTTTCAGACCACGTATACGTGATTATGGGCTTCCCCAATGTTGGTTTTATCGTGGGAAACCGCGCGACATTGGTGGTGGACACGGGAATGGGAGCGCGCAATGGGGCTACGGTGTGGCGCGCGGCGCAAAAACTGGCGCGGCCGAATTCCAACTTTTATCTCACCACAACTCATTTCCATCCCGAGCATGCCTCGGGGGCCCAGGCATTTCCCCCGAGCACGATACTGATCCGGCCGGTGGCGCAGCAGGGGGAGATGGACCTGCACGGAGCGGAGTTCATCGAACGCTTTCGCGGAATATCGGCGGTCAACAAGGAACTGCTGCAGGACGTGACGCTGCGCCGGGCAGACATGGCCTTTGACACCGAACTGCACCTCGATCTGGGAGGCGTTACGGTGCGCCTGTTCTGGCTGGGCCCCGCGCATACCACCGGCGACGAGCTGATTTTCGTCGACCCCGATAGCGCGCTGCTCCCAGGTGATATTGTGATGAGCAAACTGGTTCCCAACATGCCCACGCTCGAAGCCAGTCCGAAGAATTGGCTGGCGATCCTGGATAAGCTTGAGCCGCTGCATCCGCGCTACGTGGTTCCGGACCATGGTGAGCTGGGAGACGGGTCGCTCATCGGCCGCGAGCGTTCGTTCCTGGCGGACTTGCAGCAGCGCGCGCTCGAACTGCAGCGCGGAGGAACGCCGGTGGAAGACGCGGGCCGCCAGTTGACGACTGAGTTTCAGGGAAAATACCCGGACTACGGTAACACCCCGGGCATAGCCAACGTCGTTCAACGGGTGTATGAGGAATCGCAGTAAAGGGATTTTGTGCGATTGGTTTGGAATTGTTTTTTGTAACTTGTTTTGCAGAGGGGCCGCGCTCTGCGGGCGCGGCCCCCGAAAACGGCTGATTGCCGGGTTAGGTTTGCAGTTTGGTGGCCAGCGTGATTTCCGCTTTGAGCAGGCGCGAAATCGGGCAACCCGCTTTCGCGTCCTGCGCGGCTTTTTCAAAGGCCGCCTTGTCGGCGCCCTTAATATTGGCGTTCAGGTCCAAGTGAATCTTGGTGATGGTAAAGCCGGCCTCGAGCTTTTCGAGCGTCACCGATGCGGTGGTTTCCAGCTTCTCCGCGGTGATGCCCGCATTGCCGAGCTGCGCGGAAAGCGCCATGGTAAAGCATCCGGCGTGCGCGGCCGCGATGAGTTCCTCGGGATTGGTGCCGTGCGCATTTTCAAAGCGGGTGCTGAACGAGTACGGCGTATTGGAGAGTACTCCGCTGTCCGTTGAGATCGTTCCTTTTCCTTCCTTCAACGAACCGACCCAGACTGCCGAAGCTTTACGAACCATTGGTGGTGTTTCCTCCTCGCGATTGGATGTGATGCGAGCGAACGCAAAAACATTTCGCCCGGTATGCGGCCGTGCTTTCCATGGTCAGTCGATACCCAGCTCCCTATTTTGAATCGCACTCACCGTGCTCCACTTAGGTTCGCACTCCACGTGCGAGCCGGGGAACCGAGCGGCCCCTAGTAAAAGGCTCTATATGCAGCCTGAGTAGAATGCGGCAAAACCTCGCGGATGGGAAGGGTTTGCGGCACAAAAAAGGAAGCTACGCGCCAGCCGCTTTTCTGCGATACGCCGGAACAAAGACCTCGGCGACAAACGTCTCCAGTTTAGTGGGAGTGGTATTGGCCGGCGAGCGCGGTTCCAACATTTTCATGTAGCCGGAATTAAGGGCGTCGGCCATCTCGAGGAGCAGATCGGCAACATTGGCGGACATTCCCATTTGCATGAAAGCGGGCTTCAACTGCGCCGGCGGCATCTGCCGGTAAGACAGATCGGGGCGGCCGATGGCGGCACCGACAGTTCTCGCGACGTCCGGGAAAGTCACATCCGTAGGGCCCTGCAGTTCTCGCGTCTGCAGGCCCTGAAAATCGAGTTTCTGCAGGGCGCCGGCGGCAGCGGCGCCGATATCGCGGCTCGCGATCATGGCAATCCTCAAGTCCGCTCGCAGCGGCCCGGCAACAATTCCAAAGGACTGAATCACTCCCACCTGAGGCAGAATATTTTCCATGAAATAGCCGGCTCGCAGGCAAAGGGCGTTCAGCCCACTAATTGCTCCGAGCTTGGTCTCCAGATCGTGCAATCCGACTACGGGACCTGTTTTGTCCGGTTTGTCCGCGCCAATGCTGCTGAGCGCGACCACGTGCTTCACGCCGCTCTTCTGGACTGCGTGGGCAATCGCGTCGCTCACCTGGGACTGGAAGGCACGAAGGTCGGGAGCGCTCATATTGGGCGGAATCATGGCGTAGAGAGCCGTCGCGCCGGAGAGGGCCTTGGCAAGCGCGTCCCCGTCAGAGACGTCGGCTACTAGCGCCTCCGCGCCTTTCTTGGTGAACTGCTCAAGCCGATGCGCGTCGCGGCCCAGCACGCGCACTTTCTGACCCTGCGATAGCAATTTTTCGGCGACTACGCTTCCCGTGTTTCCAGTGGCACCTGTCACGACGTACATAGGAACTCCTGGCCGATGGTATCGGCAGATTTCAGACTCAATAATAGATTCCGGAGGACGGCGCTGGTTTCGGGGCCGGTGAGGAAAACTTGCGGGGCGTGGGAAAGAATACTTGACAGGAAAGAGCGGGCGTTGTATTTAACCATAAGGTTAAATACAAATGCCGCCCGATCGCCTCAGCGCGACCCTTGCTGCTCTTGCCGATCCAACCCGGCGGGCAATTCTGGCGCGCCTGATTTCCGGGGAGGCTTCGGTTACCGAGTTGGCCACGCCGTTCGAGATGAGCCTGCCGGCGGTTTCCAAGCACTTGAAGGTGCTGGAAAGGGCGGGACTGATCGCGCGGGGACGTGAAGCGCAATGGCGGCCCTGCCGGATCGAGGCAGGTCCTCTGAAAGACGTGGCTGAGTGGGTGGAACATTATCGCCGATTTTGGGAAGAAAGCTTTGACCGGCTGGATGATTATTTGCGCGAGCTGAAGAAACGCGAAGCGAAAACAGAAGTTAAAATAGAAGCGAAAACAAAGGAGAAGAAACATGGCCGCCAAAGCTGAGGGCACACGGGAATCGGCAGAACATCGGCTCGTGATAACGCGGGTGCTGGACGCGCCGCGTGAAGTCGTGTTCAAGGCGTGGACCGATCCGAAACTGCTGAAGCAATGGTGGGGCCCAAAGGGCTTCACCAATCCGGTTTGTGAGCTCGATGTGCGTCCGGGCGGGGCGATTCGCGTGCACATGCGCGGCCCCGACGGCACGGTGTATCCGATGGGGGGAATGTTTCACGAAATCGTGGAACCGGAGCGAATCGTGTTCACCAGCACGGCGATGGAAGACGAGTGGGGCGAGCCCCAGCTGGAAGTGTTCAACACCGTGACATTTGCCGAGCACAACGGAAAAACGAGGCTTACGCTGCACGCGGAGGTGGTCAAGTCGGGGCCGGGCACAGACAGGGCGCTGGCGGGGATGGAGCAGGGGTGGACCGAAACCCTGGAGCGGCTGGAACAGTTCACCGCGACTGGCAAGTCAATGATGGACGATTCGCGAACTGATTTGCGAAATGAAAGGGATGAAGCCAGCAGTACGGCGGGGCGGGAAATTACCGTGACGCGCATAATTGATGCGCCGCAAAAAACCGTTTTCGAGATGTGGACGAATCCAAAGCACATCGCGGAGTGGTGGGGCCCACAAGGGTTCACGAATACGATTGAAGAGATGGACGTGCGGCCGGGCGGCGTGTGGCGTTTTGTGATGCACGGTCCAAATGGGGTCGACTACCAGAATGAAATTGTGTACCGCGAGGTGGTCAGGCCGGAGCGGCTGGTTTACTCCCACCTTTCCGAACCGCATTTTGACGTGACGGTAAATTTCGGCGAGGAGGGGGACAAGACCAAGCTTGCATTGAGGATGGTTTTTGAATCGGCCGAACTGCGCGACAAGGTGGCGCAGGAATTCCGGGCGCTTGAGGGCGTAAACCAGACAATTGACCGTCTTGAGGAGCTAGTGAAAACGAACCGGAAATCTTGAAACTGGCTGGGAATTTCAGGTGATGGCGACTTCGGCGGGGGTGTAAGGCAAGCCTAGGGCGGCGGCCACGGCGGGGTGGGTTATTTTGCCGTCGTAGACGTTGAGGCCGGCGCGCAGATGCGGATCGTCGGCCATGGCTTTGCGCCAGCCTTTGTTGGAGATAGCGAGCACGAAGGGCAGGGTGGCGTTGTTCAAAGCGAAGGTGGAAGTTCGCGGCACGGCTCCGGGCATGTTGGTGACGCAATAATGAACGACATCGTTGACCAGGTAAGTGGGATTGGCATGGGTGGTGGGGCGGCTGGTCTCGAAACATCCGCCCTGATCGATGGCCACGTCCACGAGCACGGAACCTGGTTTCATCGCCTTGACCATCGCAGCGGTCACCAGCTTAGGCGCGGCAGCACCAGCCACCAGCACGGCGCCGATCACCAGATCAGCTTTTAGGACGAGGCGTTCGATGGCGTTGCGGGTGGAGAAAACCGTTCCAATGGAGGAGGCGAAATGCTCGGCAGTGCGGCGCAGCGCGGACATCGAGCGGTCCACAATATTAACTTTGGCGCCCATGCCGACAGCGATGAGAGCGGTATTCGAGCCCACCACACCTGCGCCGAGAATCAGAATATCGGCGGGCGGCACACCAGGGACTCCTCCCAATAAAATACCGCGGCCACCATGCCCCTTTTCCAGGCACGCGGCGCCCACTTGCGGGGCCATGCGGCCAGCGACCTCCGACATGGGGGTCAGCAGCGGCAAGGAGCCATCGGGAGAAGTTACCGTCTCATAAGCGATGCAGGTGGCGCCGCTTTGCTGCAGCTGGCGGGTTTGTTCGGGGTCGGGCGCCAGATGCAGGTAGGTAAACAGCACCTGTCCGGGGCGAAGTTTCTTTCGTTCGGCGGGCTGCGGCTCCTTGACCTTAACCAGCAGATCGGCCATTGCGAACACTTCGTCGGCAGTGTCGACGACCTGGGCACCGGCCCGGATGTAGGCCTCATCGGTGAGACCAGCTTCAGCACCGGCACCCTTTTCGATCACTACCTGGTGTCCGGCGCAGATCAATTCGTGCGCGCTCGAGGGAATGAGACCAACGCGGTATTCGTGAACTTTGATCTCCTTGGGTACGCCGATCCGCATCGCGGCCTCCAGCCGGTACAAATTTGGATATTACGCATGATACGCTTAGATTGCTTCAGGACGATTATTGGCGCGGGCTCCAAGTAGAGCCCGCACCCGTTCCTTATGGCCGACAAACCTGCACCTTTTGCGCCGCCCAGCGCGCTCGACAGCCGAACGCAGATATTTCCGACGCTCACGGCTGCGCAGATCGAACGCGCGCGTCCCTTCGGCCAGCTTAGAAACGTGAATGCCGGAGAGATTCTCTTCGAGCCGGGCAATTCCTCGATCTCTTTTTTTGTATTGCTCTCCGGCGCGATGGAGATCGTGCAGCCTGACCGTGGGAAGGAAACTCCGATAGCGCAACATTCCGCGGGTGAATTCACCGGCGAGATGAACATGATTTCCGGGCGGCCGAGCCTGGTTCGCGGGCGGGTGACGCAGCCGGGAGAATTTCTGGAGCTGACTCCGGAGAACTTGCGCGCGCTGGTGGGCCGGGACGCCGAACTGAGTGAAATTTTCATGCGAGCGTTCATACTGAGGCGCCTGGCGCTGATTGCCGGACACCTTAGTGACGTGATTCTGCTGGGGTCGCCACATTCCGCGGGAACCCTGCAGTTGCGGGAATTCCTGGCCCGCAACGGGCACCCCTACAACTACGTAGATCTGGAGACCGACTCGCAAGCGCAGGAAGTACTCGATCGCTTTGCGGTAAAACTCGACGAGGTGCCGGTGGTGATCTGTCACGGGTCGGTAGTGCTGCGCAATCCCACTCCGCAGAAACTGGCCGAATGCCTGGGCTTCAACCCGGCCGTGAACGAGTCTCAGGTGCGCGACCTGGTGATTATAGGCGCGGGGCCGGCGGGGCTGGCGGCGGCCGTTTATGGGGCCTCCGAGGGGCTGGATGTGCTGGTGCTCGAAACCAATGCTCCGGGGGGACAGGCCGGTTCCAGCTCGAAAATTGAAAATTATCTGGGATTTCCGACGGGCATATCGGGGCAGGAGCTGGCAACTCGCGCCATTGTTCAAGCGCAGAAGTTTGGCGCGGAGATGGTGGTGGCCCGAAGCGCCGTACGTCTGGATTGCAGCCAAAGGCCGTATAAGATCGAACTTGAGGGCGGCACGAAGATCATCGCGCGCTCGGTGGTGATCGCTACCGGCGCGCAATATAACAAGCCCGCCATTACCAATCTGGCGCGGTTCGAAGGGGTGGGCGTGTACTACGGAGCCACCTACATTGAAGCGCAGCTATGCGAAGGGGAAGAGCTGATCGTGGTCGGCGGCGGGAATTCGGCGGGGCAGGCGGCGGTTTTTCTTTCGCAAACCGCGGGGAAGGTGCACATGCTGGTGCGCTCCGGCCAACTCTCCGACACCATGTCGCGTTACCTCATAAAGCGGATCGAAGAAAATCCTGGGATCGAGGTGCATCTGCACACAGAGATTATTGCGCTCGAAGGAACGTCGCAATTGGAGAGCGTGGTGTGGCGTAACCGCCGTACGGGCGAGGAAGAGAAGCGCGCGATCCGCCACGTCTTCCTGATGACCGGTGCGTTGCCCAACACCTCCTGGCTGAAAGGATGCCTGGCGCTCGACAACAAAGGCTTCATCGTCACCGGGCGGGATATTGAGGCGAGTTCTTTGGAGGCTGCGGGGTGGCCGCTCAGCCGCCCGCCGCAGCTTCTGGAGACGAGCTTGCCGGGCGTTTTTGCCGTGGGCGACGCACGCGCCGCTAACGTCAAGCGGGTGGCCGCGGCCGTTGGCGAGGGGTCGATCGCGGTGCATCTGGTACATCGCGCACTTGCGGAGCTTTGAATCTGGGCGGGGAGCCGCGCGAACATCGCGGAGCAGACGGTCAGCGCGCCGATAAACGCCGATAAAAGTTCTTTCGCTTTAAACGGAATCGCTTCCGGGTACGCCGTAATCCGGGCGCAAACCACCTGTGCGGGCCTGTCGACTTTCTCAACCGCGGCTTGTTTGGTTGGGAGATCCGCGGTTAAGGCGTTCCGAGCCGCGTGCCAGGCGGACGCCGCTATTCCTCTGATGCATGCAGGTCTTAGCGCGCTATCTACTACCTTCCCACCATCAGAAGTGTAAACGAACCTGGTAGCGGGGGACCGAGTTGAATGCGACCTGGTATTGGCGGCGGCGCGTTAGCCGGCACCGGCCCGTACTCGAACGCCATGCTGAGCACGTGATTCGTCTTTGTGTCGAGTACCATGGTCTTGGCGCCCAGCATCGTTTGCAGCCTCTGCTCTACGACGAAGCTGGTGGGACTGTTTTCCTTGATGAACACGATCGAGCCCTCGCCTGCGGTGCTTATGGCTTCCATCGTGGCAGGATTGAACGCGACGGTATCCACATTCAGGGCAGTCGGGAAGGTGGTAATGATGTTGCCGTTGTCGGCGTTCAGAATGATCACTATAGGTGTCGGCAGGCGGTAATACGCAAAGAGGATGTGATTCTTGGCGTCCAAGGACAGCCCGGTTCCCCAGTCAACTTTCTTCGAGCTGAGGTCGTAGTGCGCTGTCACGGTCAGCTTCTTCGCGTCGACCACGGCAACGTTGGCCTTATCCATGACATTCACGTAGACCGTGCCTTTGCCGTCGCTCACTGCCTGCTCCGCTTGTCCGCCCAAATCAACCGTCCCAACTACGGTACCGTCCTTCGCGTCGATCACCGTGGCGTACGGTGGCGTGTGGCTCAGCGCCCATACACGCTCGTTGAACGGGTCAAACATGATCCCGTCGGGACGACTATCTCCCACGTCAATCATCTTGATCACTTGCAAAGTACTCGCGTCCCACATGGTGATCGGCTTTGTCGTGGAAAATCCGTGGTGCGATTTGGGATCGACGACAGCGCCACCGGATTTGACAGTATCAATCGCGCCGGCCGGTTCAAGCGTATCCAAATTGAAGACCGTCAACCGCCCCATCGGACCACTCCGCGGGACATACAAACGACGGCCTTCGACATCCGCGGAAATATAGTCAGCGCCGCCCTCGCCGCCAACTTTCGCTGTCTTCAGCACCTTGTTAGGACCTGATGTTGGGTCGTGCTGGGCCAGCCCAACGGAACCCAACATCGCAATCCCTGCCACGAGCACAACTGCTAAGCGAAATGGTCGCATGAAAGTTTTCCTCCATTGCCATGGAATCCCATTCGGGCCCTAAGTTGCGACCGAATATACACCACATTCAGGACGGATCGCGACATACTCGGGAACTGGTCCACGAGAGCTTATGATTGCAAAACGATGAACCCCATCGGGCATCGGCTTGGTGGGTCCTCCTTGGTCGGTGTGAATCGAGTTTCCGCTCCTTCGAAAGGTACCTGAATGTCGGTGTAGACAGTGTGGGATAGCCCATATGGAAAACGAAGGTTGGCTACTACGTTGAAGCAGTTGAGGAGGTCATGCGTGCGCCGCGGCCGTGGCGGGCAGGGTGAACTGAAAAGTTGCGCCCCGCGGAAAGTTGCCGGCGGCCCACAAACGACCGCCATGCGACTCAATGATCGACCGGCTGATGGGTAGATTGTTAGTTCGCCGTGCGTTCGGCATCCGCTCGACGGTCTCCACGGCCACGCGTTTCGGGCTCGGTCGCCCCAGTCGGCGGTCGAAGAGCCCGTCGTAGCCGAATTCTTGGTAGAGCTGGTACCAGCGCCGCATCTGCCGGTCGCTGATGCCGATGATCTCGGCCGCCTGGCACCAGGTAAGCCTCTTCGCCAGCGTTCGCAAAATCACTTCCTGTATTTTCATGGCCCGCTCGACGGCGGACTCCGGGTAGAAAACCATGCCTGCCTCCGTCAGGGACCTCTGGACCGGACATATCATGTGCTATCGACATTATCGGAATAATACTGTTGACAACGAGTTATACGGGGACTATAAGGCCCGCAGGTCTTATACAGCCTTTTGAAATAGTAACGTCGGGACCAGAAAAACCAGTGGCCAGATGGAACGGACGGATTGATTCAAGTCCGGCATTCCTGGGACACACCCTCCACGGTCTTTGCGGGGTCACAGTTTTGCTGTAGGCGTCAGCGGAGGTTACGGACGCGCGTCACAGCGGGCGAGGCATCGAGCTTTTCAATTGCGATACGGCTCTAGATGCACGGGGATCTTGTTCAAAGGATCTTGTTCTGATTAGAGGGAGGTGGTTTCTATGAGTTCCTTAACACCTGTTTCCAACAAACGGCTGTGGGTCAGCGTAAAGAAAGCGATGCAGGTTCTGGGTGCGACCCTCGGAGTGCTGCTTTTCTGTCTGCCCGCTTTCTCGCAACTGAATTTAGGCCGTATTTTCGGGGGCATTACGGATCAAAGCGGTGGCGCCATCGTTGGTGCCGAGGTGACCGTTACAGATGTGCAGAGAGGCATCACGCGAACCTTGACCACGGATGAAGCGGGGGAGTACTCCGCGCCCAGCGTGATTCCGGGTACGTATACCGTCCGCGCAGAGGCCAAAGGCTTCAAGGCAACCGAGCGCCAGAATATTACGGTGGAGGTCGGCCAGGATGTTCGCGTTGACTTGTCCGTCCAGCCCGGCGAGCAAACCCAGACGGTCACCGTCACCGAATCGATCCCGGTGATTCAGACCAGCAGCGCCCAACTAACCGCCACGCTGGAAGACCAGACGATCGATGAACTGCCGTTGAACGGCCGCGAGTTCACAAAACTGCTTGCGTATGCTCCGGGAGCTAAGTCGAATGGCCTGGACATCTATGTTAACGGCAACCGTGCCTCTAGCAATTCTTGGATGTTCGACGGTCTGGAGGATTTCAATGAATGGAGCGCCTCCGGGCCTATCGTCGGCGGGCAGAACATGTACGACGAGGCGACCATCCTGCCTATCGACACCATTCAGGAAGTCAATGTCGTAGACGTTCCCAAGGCGGAATATGGTTGGAAGCCGGGCGCCGAAGTCAACGTGGGGCTGAAGTCCGGTACCAACAGCATTCACGGGACCGCCTCCGCTTTTGGCCGCGACACCGCTATGGATGCGAAGAACCAGTTCCTCGGGACGCTCCCAAAGGCTCTGGATAACGTGGAGCAGTTCGGCGCGACCATCGGTGGCCCCATTAAGAAAAACAAGCTGTTCTACTTTGCGGGCTACGAGGGACAGCGCTTCACGGTAGGGGGCCCAAGATTTGTACAAATCCCGACCTCGGCCTCCGGTGCCGGGCCAACCAACAGTTTCCCGGATGCCATCGCTGAACTGCGCGCAAATAGCGTGCCGCTGAGTCAACTCAGCTTGAACCTGGCGGGCTGCACGGCGGCGGGCGTGTGTAACGCAGCCAATGGCTTGTTCCCAAATTCCTCAAGCAATGCGACGATTCCGTTGTCTCTAAACAATGAGGGTGGTTCCGATAACGGGATAGGAAAAATTGATTATCACCCCGACGACCACAATTCCTTCAATGGCGAATATTTCGCTGGCGATGGCTACCTTATTAACGCCTCATCCGGCATAACCCCGTACTGGCGGAGGAGCGCTTCGACGAATGCTAAACTGGTGAGAGGGGTCTGGATTTGGAACCCGAATTCCTCTTGGGTGAATGAAGCCAGGTTTGGTTATAACCGGTTGAATCAGCCCCAGACTGTTGTAGAGTGCGTGCAGCCGGGTGCGCCCAACTACGCTTCATTCGGCTTCGTCACGGGTGCAATGATACCGCCTCCGTTGTGTGGATTTCCGCAGCTTAGCATTAGCGGGTTTACCGGACTGGGTCAGAACACGGGCCAGCTCACTTTTTTCACCGTTTTCCAGGGTGCAGATTCTGTTTCGTATACGCGTGGCAAGCACCTATTCAAGTTCGGTGGCGAGATCCACCGCGTTCTCTTTAACGGGGCCGATGACGGGAATACTGGGGGCACCATAGGTTTCGGGAGCATCGCTCCCCCCACTTTCTCGAAAGCCACGCCCCTCGAAGACTTCCTGGCCGGGGTGCCATCCTCGGGGCAAATTCAAAGTGGAGCCGGTGATCGAACCGTTACCTTTGGCCGGTACGCCCTGTTTGTTCAGGACGACTGGCGGGTCACCTCGAGAGTGACCGTGAACGTTGGGCTGCGCTGGGAGTACTCGACGCCCTACCAGGAAAAGAACAACCTGCTGGGCAATTTCGATCCGACCTCCCCCACAGGACTCATACAGCAGAGCCCGAATGTCCAACTCTGGAAAGGGGACAAGGATAATTTCGCGCCGCGGCTGGGCCTCGCGTGGGATGTCACGGGTAAGGGCACTACCGTGGTCCGGGCGGGCGGCAGCATGGTTTACCTCACCGACTTGCCGATCGGCACAGCAGTGTTCGCAGCCACAACAGGCCTGAACGTCATCCCCACAGGGTGGACCCTGGAGAACCCCAATGGCAGCGTGCTGGCGAGTCCCGGCAACATCGCCGTCGGCGTCGTTACTCTCGTTGGTAATCAAGTTAGCTGGGCCGTCAACCAACCCATCTTCAATGTCAGTTCCAGCGGGTTGAAATGCGGCAACGGCCTCGGTTCCGTCTCCCCCGGGCTTGCCACGAACCCGATTACAAATCCAGCGAACGCCCCGCCGTGCACCATTCAGGCGATGAACCCCAATCTCCAATTGGGGTATGTTAGTACCTGGAACTTGGCTGTGCAGCACGCCATCACGAATAACCTTTCCGCGACCATAGCTTACGTCGGCGCCCATGGCACGAGGTTGGGCTGCTTTATGGATATCAACCAGGCAGCCCCCGGCGCCACGAACACGGGCAGCGCTCCTGGAAGCGGAAATGAGCAGGTGAGAAGGCCGTTCTACAGCCAGTTCCCGTATCTGGGGCAAATCCGAGAGTACACGGGATGCATGGAGTCCAACTACAACGCCGTGCAAGCGACTCTGACCAAGCGACTTTCCAAGGGACTGACCGTCAATGCCGGTTACAGCTTCGAGCATGACCTCGACGATTCAGCTTCCGAGGGCGGAACGCTAATGGACAGCAGGAATCCGAGGTTGGACTACTCGAACAGCATTCAGGACCCCATCACTCACTTTACTGTGTCGGCGAGCTATAACATCCCTGGGAAAAGGTCACCGGGACAACTGCTGGAAGGATGGCAGATTAATAGCATAGTGGAGCTGTTAGGCGGTGTGCCGTTTACTGCAAAAGATAGCTCGACCGACTTTAGCGGAACTGGCGAAGGCAACGATCGCTGGACCCTGGTCGGAAACGCCAACAACTTTGTGGTGGGCCGTTCTGGACTGGTTCCTTGTTGGGGGGTTACCGGCAGCAAGTTCGGTAAAACGGCGAATTGTACGACAGTGCAGATCCCTGTGGGAGCCGCCGCCGGGACTGCCGCTTTCGTGGCGAATATGCCTGCGGCATGCGTGACGGCAGCCGCGGCTGAGGCGACGGGGCCAGGCGGCACAACCGGAACCCAGTCGCTCGGGACTATGGGCTGCTACATGCAAGGCGGCTCGGTCATCGTTCCTCCAGCTCAGGGAACCTTTGGCACGATGGGCCGGGGAGTCCTCCGCGGCGCGCCCTTGAATACCTGGGATATGTCGGTGACCAAAGGTTGGAAATTCAAGGAACGACTCAGCGCCCAGTTCCGGGCCGAATTCTTCAACATTCTCAATCACCCCTATTACGCTCAGCCTTCTAGCAGTCTCAGCTCGCCGAGTTCGTTCGGTCAGGCCCAGGCAACGCCTAGCTCGGGCAACCCCGTAGTTGGAAACGGCGGTCCCCGGCAAGTCCAGTTGGGTCTGAAGCTGATCTTCTAATAGTGGCTGGCTTGAGAAATATGGGGGATGCTCAATGAAGTAGCCGGAAGACAGATAAAAGGGGGGACTTGGAAAAAATCGTTGCCCCAGGGTGCGCTGTTCGCGATTACGGGCGCGACTTCGATTCTTTATAGCGCAACAGCCGGCGCCGGATCTCATTTTTATCGAACGGGAAATCGAAGAGACACACAGCGGCTGAAATCTCTGGTCGCCGATTTCGAGCATGAGCAACGAACTGTTGCGAGAAAATCCACCGAGACGCACTTCTTGCGTCCGGTAAAAGAAACCGGGAGGCACCCTATGAGAAATAAGCTTACGGCGATTTCCCTCATGGCTATCGGTCTGTTGATTGCAGCAGTTCCGGTATTCGCACACCACGGCACGGCGGCGTTCGACACTTCGAAGACAATTACTATGAAGGCGACCGTCGCGGACTGGTTTTGGTCCAATCCCCACTGCTTCGTGAAGTTCGATTTCAAGAATGACAAAGGCGACGTCGAACATTGGGTCGTCGAGACCAGTAATCCGCCGGACATGATCAACAAAGGTTGGGGCCCGCATACATTGAAGGTTGGAGATGAAATTACCGCCACGGTGTATCCAGTCAAGAATGGCAAGCCAATCGGGCGCCTCGTACATGTGGTGCTGCCCAGTGGCCAGACTCTAGGCAACTAAGCGACCTGGTGTCACAGTGAGCGAAGTCGACGAACGAGGTTGCCAAGTTTGTGAGGAAATCGCTCGCCCGGGGCACATCTGGTGCGAAATACACGCACAAGTTTGGATGTGTTTGATGGCATTGTGTGACCAGCGATAAAATCGCTAGGTGAAGTCCGATTGAGAGAAGGAGCTTAACAATGTCAAAAGGTCTCGTAGCCTCTACCATTGCCTTTGTTGCGGCGCTGACGTTCTCATCTCTCGCGCACGCTCAAGCCACTCAAACGACTCAAACCACTCAAACCACGACACGTAAAAACCCGTACATCGGTGTTCCTGTTGATGGCTGGACGGGGCAGCCGGTTACCGATGCGGTGAACAGTCAGTCGGCAGCTCCCGCTCCACCCCGGGACATTTCTGGGATCTGGGACCCGGGTAACGGCGGAATCCAGGCAATGGGCGCGGGGGCAATCCCCGAAGACGGTAAGGCGGGGCATGACTTACCGTACACTCCCGCCGGGTTGGCGGCGTTGAAGCTCACTAAGCCGAGCAATGGAGTCAGAACTGTTCTTCCTGGGGAAACTAACGATCCGGTGGTTTCTTGTGATCCCCAGGGATTTCCCCGCGAAGACCTTTATGAACTAAGAACGACTCAGATTCTTCAAACGCCAGCAAGCTTCATAGCCCTATACGAATTTGGCAAAGTGTGGCGGGTATTCTGGACCGACGGGCGAGAGTTTCCAAAGGATCCCGCACCGAGATGGTACGGGTACTCGGTAGGCAAATGGGAGGATGATTACACGTTCGTCGTGCAAACATGGGGCACCGATGCAAGGACGTGGATCGATAGAGCGGGTCGTCCGCACAGCAGCGATCTGCGCGTTGAGGAGCGGTACCACCGTGTCGACTACGGGACGCTAGAGCTCACTGTGATTATTAACGACCCGAAGATGTATACGAAACCCTGGGTAGCGCTTAATAAGCTACGTTTCAAGTTGCAGTCGCCCCATTTCGATGTCACCGAGATGATGTGCTCGCCATCAGAACTTGCGGACTATAACAAATTCATTGGCAATCCTGCTAGCAACAAGGACGACAAATAGCACCCTTTATAGCGATTTCACTTCTGATTCGCGCTCTCGTCAGAGTGAACGAATACCGCGACGCACCCTTGCGCTTGAAGCCGAACCGCAAGAAGCCGTTATTGCAGAAGACAGCTCGCGCATTTCAGGCGACGCACTAATACCGTAGCTGGCCAACACGAACGAAAACACTAATAATCGCCGACAAATCAGACGTAGTCGTGACTACTTCGAAGGTTCCGTCTTGCGAGTGCTTGTTCACACCCAACAACCCACCTCGTCGCGCCCTCAAGAGCCGCGCCCTTGAAACCGAAAGGCGTGGTACCCGAAGCGGAAGGTTTCAAAATCTGAGGATGACTGCGGCCGGTGCGTAAACCGAAGATCAAAGACAAAGGCTCCCCGAACCTGACTGGTTTGGGGAGCCTTTATTGGTGACGATTGGTGCAGCTTTTTACCGGTCGTGGTCTTCGGGGGCTAGTGCGACACCGCGGAAGGTTTCGCCGGCGCGGGCCGTGCGCAGCGTTACGAATTGGTCAACGTGGCCGCTGGTCGCCAGCTTGGTGGCGCTGATGACGTCGGTGACTTTGACGAGTTTGTCTGGGTCAGCGCCATTGTCTCCGTTTTGGCTGATGGTGGAGGTGATGGCGTAGATGGTGGCTGTGCCGTTGTGGTTGACGACGCCGATGAGGTTACGGCAGCCGCCTGTCGCGGGCTCGATGGACGCGGGATAGTCCGGGACGCTGTAGGGGACGCCGATGTCGAGGCCGTCCTGGATGACGTACTGGAGCACCCAAGTCCCGTTCTGCAAGAACCACTTTTGCAGGCCGGCGGAGAACAGGGTGCCGGGGGCCCGGTCGCCGGGGTCCGCCACGTTTACGTGTCCATTGATGACTTGGTTCGGCGTGTAGCTCAGATCGCCCTCGTTGCAAACGTACAAGGTGGTGGCATTGGCGAACCAGATGCCAAACGGATAGTACCCACCAGCGCTGGCAGTGGCTGCAGTGGTTGATGTGTCAGGAACGGGAGCGATCGGAGGAAATCCCGGGAGGGCGATGATCGGTTCGTTGATCGTGGCGCCCTTGGGAGCATTGGCCGGAGTGGGCAAGGTGCCCGGGGTGCCGATCTGGTAGACGGTGTTGACACCGTTGCCGCCGCTGCCCTTGGTGACGTAGACCGTGTCGTTAAAGATGGTGATGCCGCGGAAGTTAGTGTCCTTGCCGGGTTTGTCCGTGCCGATCACGAAGAATCCGAGCATGTTGTTGTTGGGCGGGACGAGGGGCGTCTGGCCGGGGACGATGAGTTCGGCACCGACGGCATGGGAGAGATCGAAGCCGAGCGTCGTGATTCCGACTTGTGACTTCGACAGGTTGCCGCTGTTGCCGTTTCCTGCGGTGTAGTACAGCGAATTATCGGCTTTGATTACGGCGCGGCTGTTGTCACCGCTGTAGGCGTTGTTGTCGGTGTAGCGGATGTGGCCCGAGGGGCCGACTTCAGCAACGGAGCGGTAGTAGGCGGTCGGACCGGTAGCGCCGACGTAGCTGGAGACCGCAGCGTCGGTCGGATCACAAAGGCCCGGCGTGCTGGAGGCTGAAGCGTCGACCAGGTTGGGCCGCGTTGGGGAGACGGGACCGACGTTGTTTCCTTGCGTGAGAGTGAGGTTCGCACCGCTTCCCGAAAGGGTGAGGGTGGGGCAGCCCGGGCCGCCGCGATAGCCCATGAAGGTGAGCGACTCGCCGTCGATCGATCGATTCAGGGCCAGCTCGGATTTCGAGCTGAAGCTGGTGACGATCTCGTTGCTGGGAATCGGAAGAGTGCCGATCTTGTCGCCGTCGGTCGTCAGATCGTCGAGGTAAATGGGCGAGGAGACGCCGAAACTGCCGTCGGTGGCGGCGTTGTTCCAGACGTTGTGCGAATCCTTCAGATTGGGGGCTTCTCCGTTGTCGCTTGCGAAGCCACAAGAGACGCCTACGGCGGTGGTGGCAGGCGGCTGGTCAGCAGGCAAAAGGGGCACATTGACGGTTGCGGTTGCCGAGACTGGCGCGGCTGGAGGCGGTTCCTGGACGGTGGCGGGTTGGCATCCTGGCGGCAAGCTCTCGCCAATGGCGACGGTGTCGGCCGTCCCTTCGTAGACTGTTCGGGTGATTACGATCGTGCCCGGCACGAAGCCCCTGAATTCGGAATCATGGTCGTGACCGTGGTCAGCTTTCAACTTGATTGCGAATGATGCCAGTGCAAATGCGATTGCAACGGCAAGCGCTGCGGGAACGAGTTTTTTCTTCACGTTTGGTGGCCTCCTTAAGCCATATGGGGACGTGGGACCTTCTCACATCCGAAAGCCTCGGAGTTCAACGGGTTGTTAAGAATCGATGAACAAACGGCGAGGATTTCAAGCAGCGGGCTATGAGCCGCTTGGCAACTAAATGCCGGATTAACGTTAGAGCTTTATCGTAGGCGCACTTTCACGAAGTGAAGTTGGGCAAGGTGCTCCTGGCGCGTTCGATAAAGGATAATCGTCGATTACCGCGTTCCATGTGTAGGGGCGTACTAGAAGGCACTGCCGTGCACTCTTAGTGAGAAAGACACGAAGCGCTAAACGCCGAACGCCGAACGCTTGGAACGGCGAATGGAGGGTGCATGAAAAACTTCAATATGACATTGAAGGTTCAGGTTGAGCCCGCTTTGCTTTTTGCACTGCTCCTCTGCTCCTTTCAAGCGAACGCCGCAGCTACGCAGCGGGTGGGTACATGGAAAAAGGATCTGAACAGGCAAGTCCTGGCGGCCAAGCCCTGTCGATAAAACTCTAGCATCGCCCCCTGATAAGCGGGCGAAGGCCGATCAGTGGTTTCCCGACGAACTTGACAAAGTCGTGCCCCAAGTCACGTCAGGATTGGCACGCCCGTTGGCCGATGTGCTATCGGGGGCCGGAAAAAGGACGAAATGACACGATTTCGGCCGAAGAAAAGCTACATTCCGAGAATCCGTTTCTGAGGCGGAATGAGAATTAGGGGATGAACCTGGCGGTTCATCCCCTTCAGTCGGTGTGCGTGATGGCCGAGCGTTTTTAGGATCTACTTCCGGGCAGTGATGACCGGCACGGCGTCTATCTGCCCTGCAGAGGCGCGCATTTCGCGTTCAGTCTTAGTGAAGGGTTCAAAAGTCAATGACTGTGCTGTCTCAGGCAAGTTCAGGGAACGAACTCTGCGCTCATTTCCGCGCATCGTGACAGTTAGGAAGGCACCGCCCTTTTCTCCATCGGCAATGGTCGGAACCGATGTGTAGGCTAACTTGTTGGTGCTCGCCGAGCGCAACACAGCGTGGCCCGCTTTCGAGTCCATTCGGATGAAATATTCTCCGGCGGGAAGCACAGCATGGTTCCAGTGCACTTCGTACGGCAGCGTCACCTTGCCTACGAAGATCGGTTGAGCGTTGGCCGCGGAGGTGAACGCGCAACTGGCGATCAGAATACCCAGAATCAGCTTCACTGTGACTGAATGTTTTGTCGTTCTCACGGTTTTCATGGTCGTCCTCCTTTTCCTTTAGGCGATGCGCATCTGCAGTTTGTGGAAGCCCGCATCCTGCCTTCACTCTATTAAGCGAGAACGATGGAAAAACCGGCTCATAAGAATCGAGTATTTTGAAGGGCCCCGGCGCACCCTCTGACCGATTTCGCTGGCCAGTCCCTCGCGGGCAAGTTGACTTTGGTTGCCAGGGGCGCTACTTTCCCGGTCAACATCTGAGTCCTGGTTATCGGGTGGAGAAGCAACGTGGGCGCCGATTCATCCATACGGATCAACAAGCTGCTCGCAGATTGGGGCCAGGGCGATGAGCAAGCACGGGAAGCGCTGATCCCCCTGGTTTACAACGAACTGCGCCGGCAAGCGCGCCGCCATCTGCGGGGCGAACGTCCGGACCACACGCTCGAAAGCGCCGCGCTGGTCAACGAAGCGTATCTGCGATTGGTTCGCCAAGAGGTGCCGCAGTGGCAAAATCGGGCCCATTTTTTTGGAGTGGCCGCGCAACTGATGCGGCACATCCTAGTCGATCATGCGCGCAACCGTCTCGCTGCCAAGCGCGGCGCGGGAGCGCCTCGACTCTCTCTCGATCCGGAACTTGTCCCGGCACAGAGCCGGGGAATCGATCTTGTCGGCCTCGATGAAGCCCTTTCCAAACTCTCCGCTTTGGATTCGCAACAGGGCCGCCTTGTCGAACTAAGATTTTTTGGAGGACTTTCCATCGAGGAGGCTGCTGTCGTGCTGGGTGTTTCACCAGCTACAGTAAAGCGGGAATGGGTGACGGCCCGCGCTTGGCTGCTCCGCGAATTGAAGAGGAACGAACGAATGTGACGCAGGAATACTGGCAGGAGGTTAAGAAAGTGCTCGCTGCCGCTCTCGAACGGGCGCCCGACGAGAGGCATGCCTATCTTGACCAAGCCTGCGCCGAACCGGATCTGCGCCATGAGGTGGAATCCCTCATTGCCGCCCACGAACAAGCCCAATCGAGTTTCCTGGCTCAGCCCGCCGTCCAACCAGAGGAGCTGGCGATTGGCTCACTTCTCGGACGCTATGAAATCTTAGCGCGCATCGGTAAAGGTGGTATGGGCGATGTCTATCGGGCTAGGGATACTAGGCTTGGCCGCAGCGTGGCAATCAAAGTTCTCCCTCCCACATTCGTAGAAGAACCTGGGCGGCTCGCTCGTTTCCGGCGCGAAGCCAAAACACTCGCTTCGCTCAATCATCCCAATATCGTCACTCTCCATTCGTTTGAGGAAGTCGAGGGCGTCAACTTCCTCACGATGGAGCTGGTCGAGGGCCAGCCACTCAGTCGGCTGATTCCGAACGGTGGCCTCCCCGTCGATCAAATCCTGGACTTCGTTGCCGCGATTTCCGAAGCGCTGGCCGTCGCTCACGACAGGGGGATCATTCATCGAGATCTGAAGCCCGCCAATGTAATGGTGACGAATGAGGGCCGCGTCAAGGTTCTGGACTTCGGCCTTGCCAAGGACCTCCACGCGGTAAACTCAGAAGACACATTAACCTCTGCCGGATTTACCGAGGTGGGCGTTGTGCTTGGAACGCCTGCGTACTGCTCTCCCGAACAAATTGCGGGCCGCGCCGTCGACCATCGCACGGACATTTTCTCAATGGGCACGATGTTGTACGAGATGGCGGCCGGGCGAAAGCCTTTCCAGGGAAATTCCGCTGCTGAGCTGGCCTCAGCAATTCTGCGCGACGCCCCACGTCCGCTTGGAGAATTGCGGCCCGGAGTGCCCGACGCGCTGTGCAGGGTGATTCAGCGCTGCCTGGAGAAGAAAGCCGCGGACCGGTTTCAGTCAGCGCGCGACCTGCTCGGCGGGCTGCATGGCGCGGCCACCGCGAAAAAGGATGACTCGGTCGCGGTCCGAGCCCAGGAGGGTTTCTGGACCGCCGTGCTGCCGTTTGAGTACAGAGGAGCGAACGCCGAGATCACTGCGCTCTGTGAGGGGTTATCCGGCGACATCGCGACTGGTCTGTCTCGTTTCTCGTACCTCCGTGTGATTGCGCGCAGCTCCACGCTTCGATTCGCACGCGACGCCGTCGACGTCCGCTCGGTCGGCAAGGAACTCGGCGCGCGCTACGTAATGGAAGGAAGCCTTCGTCAGGCGGGCGCCACACTGCGCATCGCCGTGCAGCTGGTTGATGCGAGCTCAGGAGCCCATCTGTGGGCCGAGACATTCGATCGCACGTTCCGACAGGAAGACATTTTCGCGCTGCAAGATGAACTCGTCCCCCGGATCGTCTCCACCGTTGCCGACACGTATGGCGTGTTGCCGCACATCATGAGCGAATCTCTTCGCAGCCGCGACCCTGGCGAGCTGACCCCATACGAAGCGGTCCTCCGCAGTTTCGCGCACTTCCCACGCCTCTCCGCGGAAGAACATGCCGCGGCGCTGGCTGGCCTCGAGCGTGCCGTTCAACAAGCGCCGGGATATGCCGATGCCTGGGCCATGCTGTCCATGTTATACAGAGACGAGTACACGCATCGATTCAACCTCCGGCCCGATCCCATCGAACGCGCATTTGCCGCAGCGCGCCGCGCTGTCGAGGCGGCGCCCTCGAATCACCTCGCCCATCATGCTCTGGCCTCGGCCCAATTTTTCCGGCGGGAACTCCCGGCTTTCCGAAACTCCGCGGAACGCGCCATTGCGCTCAACTCCATGGACGGATTCACAGCAGCCTACTTGGGATTTCTGATCGCGTATTCGGGCGACTGGGAGAGCGGCTGCGCTCTCGGCGCGCGGGCCATGCGGCTCAACCCCGATCATCCTGGCTGGTACTGGTTTGTCTTCTTCTTTGACGCCTATCGCAAAAGCGACTATCGCGGCGCGCTGGACATCGCTCACAAGATCAACATGCCCGGCTTCTGGCGCACGCAGCTCGCGCTCGCAATCTCCTACGCGCAACTCGGCGAACGGGTGGCGGCGCGCAATGCAGTACGAGAGCTGCTTGCCTTGAGGCCGGACTTCGCCGTGGTCGCCCGCGAGGAATTAGGGAAGTGGTGGGATCCACAGCTCATTGAGCACCTGATCGATGGTCTACGCAAGGCGGGGTTGGAGATTGCCTCGGATCTACGAAATTAATCGGAGACAAGAATCGGCTCGCCCTCCTATTTCGTTGGACGATCAAGCTGCGCTCAAGTTCCGCCACGGCGCTCAGGGCCGTGAAAACCATCCTGCCGGCGACCGTGCTGGTGAGCCGTATGAAAACCATCCTCTACCTGTGCCGTCAGGAAACTCCAGTCGAGCCCCATGCCCGGCCGCAAACTTAACGGGCTCCTCGCGGCATGCGCACCAAGGCGTTTCCGCGTTTTTCGGCGGGATTCGCAGCGGACAATTAGTCCAGCGCGTAGCGCAAGCGTCCTTGAATCCACGCCACCTAGGCGCCTGGTTCCCGACTCGGTGCCATTCTGGTGCCAGCACATTTTTGACGCGGTCAGCGGCGAGCCCTTGCTTGCGCCAGCGTCTTCTCCAACAACGGTAATGGCGGCTGGCTTATCGCCTAGATGGCCATGATGGTCCAGGGTTACGGACATTCTCGCTCTGGCGCTCTCTCGCCCGCGAAGTATTCACGCGAAGGTGTGAACTCGTACGGAGCTGCTGTGGCCGCATGGCCTTGCCGAATTGGGACCGGGTGGCGGGACTACTTGCGGAGCCTTTTACGTAAAAGAGATGCATCACCTGTGTTCACGCAGCGCATCACGCGGGATTGTTAGAAGTGGAAAACAGATCGAAGAATTCCGGGAGGCGACCATCTCTTAGACGGGTGTTAGATGGAACATAAGGGCCTAGGGGAAGATGCCCTAAGCCCTTGCAAGAATTGGTTGCGGGGGCCAGATTTGAACTGGCGACCTTCGGGTTATGAG
>CAVRDM010000016.1:0-122495 GCA_963719845.1 uncultured Acidobacteriota bacterium
CGCGCGCCTTCATCGGCCAGAATCCCTTCGAGGTCTGGGGCGACGGCACGCAAATTCGCAACTGGACCTACATCGACGACATCGTTGCCGGCACCATCCTCGCCGCCGAGAAAATTGACGATGGCACTCCGGTGAACCTGGGCACGATGGAGCGCGTCCGAGTGCTCGATGCGGTCAAAATGGTCTTCGATCTGACCGGTCACAAAGCCGAGATCAAGCTCCGTCCCGATATGCCCACCGGCCCGCTCAATCGCGTCGCCGACAATTCGCGCGCCAAAAAACTCCTCGGATGGGAGCCCCAAGTCCCCTTTCGCGACGGGCTTAAGCGCACCGTCGAGTGGTACTATAAAACGAAAGATCGCGCCCACGTTAAAGCCACCCTGGAACGCAGCTTGACGGAGCGCTAGAGGAGCCTCACGGATGGTCTCGGGTCTGCTCGCATTCACAATTGCCCTCGTCGCTTCGCTTGGACTCACCGTTCCGGTGCGGCAATTTGCATTGCGTGTAGGCATGGTGGACCATCCCGGCCCCCGAAAACTCCACCTCCAGCCGATCCCCCTGTTGGGCGGTATTGCCATTTATTGCGGCGTGCTCCTGGCTATATTGGTCTCGCTGCGAAGTCCCGCCATCACGGAAACCCTCGGCATCCTGGCTGGCGCGACACTGGTGATCCTGGTGGGCACGCTCGACGATCGCGGCCTCCTCCATCACCAAATAAAGCTTTTCGTGGGCATGCCCATCGCCGGCCTCATCCTTTTGGCCTCCGGAATCCATACCCAAGTCTTCTCGGTATTATCGCCCGGCCGCACCGGCGCCCTTGCGGACGGCGCACTCACCATTTTCTGGGTCACCGGGGTCATCGCTTCCTTCAGCATCTTCGACTATATGGACGGCCTGTGCGCCGGCATCGCTGCCATTGCATCGCTCTTTTTCGCTATTTTCGCGCTCCTCAGCGGACAAGTGCTGGTCAGTACGCTCGCCGCCGCGGTCATGGGCGCGGCCCTAGGCTTCCTGCGCTGGAATTTCAATCCCGCTAAAATCTTCATGGGCGACGGCGGCGCAATGCTGCTCGGCTTTTTGATGGCCACCCTCGCGTTAAAACTCCGCATGAATGGAGCCTCTCACGGCGCCGATTGGGCCGTCCCCATTCTGGTGATTGGCGTGCCTCTCTTCGACACCGTCTTGGTCTCTATTTCCCGCTCCCGCCGCGGCCTGCTGCCCTTCGCCACCCCGGGCAAAGACCATACCGGGCACCGCCTCGCTAATTGGGGATTCGGCACTCGCCGCGCCGTTCTCGCCCTCTACGCCCTCGAAATTATTTTCGGCCTTTTGGCATTGCTCGCCAGCCGCCTCGATTCCTGGCACGTGGCTGAACTCTCTTTCGCCACAGCCGTCCTGGGACTCATCGCCGTGGCCGTGCTCGAAAATGCGCCCTACGAACGCCAGCGTCGCAATCCGTAGCCGGCGGGCTCCGCGCCGGGAGTTAACTGGGTGGTTACGGGCCTACCCCCCTAGGTTTTGTGTAAGGATGTGATTCCATGGGAGTTCCTTCTGCTTTTCTCACAAGGATATGATTCTGCGGCCTTTAGCGCTGCGGCATTGATGGCCGGGATGATTATGGGTGCGGGGCCTACGCCGGCCACATAGGCGCTCAGAATGCGCGATTCGAGCATGTTCTATTTTAACATCTCGATCAATTATTGCGCGGGCTCCAAGTAGAGCCCGCACCCGTATTGCGCGGGCTGCAAGTACAGCCCGCACCCGTGGCTCGCGCTGGGAGCGCGCAGCGGTGAGGTCAAGCTGCTTGCGTAAAAAGGCGGAAGGGTGCCGCCTCAACTCCTGCAGGGAGAGCCGCCTCCCATCGTCGCCAACTTGCGACTAGCAGCGGTAACTTTGCCCGAAGAAATTGCCGTACGAGCAGCCAGCGCCCCCAAGGCATAGCCGCCACCTGCCGTTCTCCTTTACAATTCCTCTCCGATGCTGACCGCGCTGCTCTCGCACACGGCGTTTCGGGAAATGATCGTCGATGTCGTGCTTTTTGCTTTCCTCGTCTTGGCTTGGTATTTCCCGCGGATCGGTAACGGCGTTTTTCATCGTCTCGAAGTCCTGGGCGCCCGCCTGGCGCATCACCAGCGCCTCGCCATCGTGGCCATTGCGGCGCTTACGATTCTCCTGCGGCTGAGCCTGTTGTGGATTCTGGCGGTCCCCATCCCGGTGATTCAGGATGAGTTCAGCTACCTCCTCGCCGCCGATACCTTCGCGCACGGCCGTCTGACCAATCCGCCCAGTCCCTTCTGGGTTTTCTTCGATGAAGTGCACGTCAATCAACTGCCCACCTACATGTCCAAGTATCCGCCGGCACAGGGCGCCATTCTGGCTATTGGGCAATTACTGGGTCACCCTTTTATCGGTGTCGTTTTAAGCGCCGCCATCATGTGTGCGGCCATTTTATGGATGCTCCAGGGATGGCTCCCGCCGGAGTGGGCTCTGCTGGGAGGCACACTCGTTCTGCTGCGGCTGGGAATTTTCACGTATTGGATCGATAGCTACTGGGGCGGAGCCGTCCCCGCCATCGGCGGAGCTTTGGTCCTGGGCGCGTTGCCGCGCATCAAGCACTTCCAACGCCCCCGAGACGCCGTTCTCATGGCATTGGGTGCGGCCATTCTGGCGAACAGCCGTCCTGTTGAGGGACTCACCCTCTGCCTGCCGGTCGCCGTCGTTCTCATACTATGGCTCAGCGAAAAGAACAGTCCGCCATTGCGCGAGATGTGTCCGAAGTTTTTCGTACCTTTCTGCGCGGTGGCTTTGCCATGTCTGGCGTTCGTGGCATTTTATAATTGGCGCCTCACCGGAAACCCGTTCCTATTTCCTTACGTTTTATACAATCGGTCATATTTCAGCGCTCCCTCCTTCATCTGGAGCAAAGCGGTACCGTTTCGCCATTATGCAAATCCGCAGTTTGAGGCATATTTTAACGGCTGGTTGCGCGACTATTGGCTCGCGAACCGCATGGATACCTTGCCGCATTTCGCCCACCACATCTTCATGGTCGCCGGAAAGTTCGTGTACTTTTTCCTCTGGCCGGAACTCTGCGTGCCATTGCTGGCCTTGCCGTGGGTATTGCGCGATCGCCGCATACGGCTGCTCGTTTTCGAGGCGGCACTTTGCCTTATCGCTTCTGTTCCAGGAGTGTGGTTTGAGCCTCATTACATGGCCCCAGTGGTCGCTGCCGTTTTTGCCGTCGTCACGCAAGGCCTGCGCCACCTCCGGCGCTGGAAAGTTGACGGCCGTCCCGTGGGCATCGGCGTGTCTCGCGTGGTCGTGCTCGCGGCCGTGATCTTGGCGCCTCTGCACCAGCGCGCCGGAACGTTCTCGCCCGCGGCCAACGCCGCTACTCCAAGGATCACCTACCGCGCGCAGTTCGCCGCGCGCCTGAATTCGCTGCCCGGCCAGCACCTGGTCATCGTCCGTTATGGCCCGGTATCCACCGAAGCCGGCGAGTGGATTTACAATGGCGCCGACCTCGACCGCGCCAAAATCGTCTGGGCCCGCGATATTCCCGGCCTGGATATTGGCCCACTATTGCGCCATTTCAGCGGCCGCCGCGTATGGCTTGCTGAGCCTGACGCCGCTATTCCGCGTCTCGGTCCCTACCCGGTGGACGCCAAACCTTGACGCGCCGCAACGCGTCCGTCACTCCTGAACGAGTTCATATTTGCTGCGATATTCCCGCAGAATGCTCCGAGAATACAGATTGCAACTGAGTTCGCCAATGCGGCATGGTCGTTCCAAACGCGCGTGTCAGGCGAACATTTGACAACACCGAATAAGCCGGCCGGCGCGCTGCCTGGGGATATTCAGCGCTCGTGATGGGCAGCACGCGGCGTGCGATCATCGGCCGCCCACCGGTCGCGGCCGCAATCCACGGAGCACTTGGGGCTGCGCTCCGAATCTCTTCCAGGATCGCCGCGGCAAAACCATCCCAAGTTGTTTCGCCGCCGGCACTCATGTGATAGGTGCCGCTAATTCCTGAAAAGGAGATTGAGTTCTTGGCCGAGCACGCTCGGGACAGAATTTGTATGGTAGTTTGTGCTATTTCACGGCTCCAGGTAGGCGCCCCTTTTTGATCGCAGACGATTTTCAGTTCCTCCCGCTCCGCTGCCAGCCGCAAAACGGTGAGAAGAAAATTTCGACCCTCCTGTGCGTACACCCAAGCAATCCGGAAAATCAGGTGGGGAATGCCGGATTCTTGAATAGCCTGTTCGCCCACAAGCTTCGTGGCGCCGTAAGTGTTTTGCGGATTTGGCGGGTCGTCTTCAACGTAAGGCGTTTCCTTCTTTCCGTCGAAGACGTAGTCGGTAGAATAATGCACCAGGCAGGCGCCGATTCTTTTTCCTTCCTCGGCGATTATTTGTGGAGCATCGCCATTTATTGCCTGGGCCATGGCCTGGTCCGATTCGGCCTGATCTACCGCCGTATAGGCGGCTGTATTTACGATCAATTGGGGACGAATGATACGGATTGATCTGCGGATTTCGTCCGGATTTGCCAGGTCCAGCTCGTGCCGATTCGGGGCGAATACGTCACCGATGCGAGGCAACAAAACAGACAATGCTCGCCCCACCTGGCCGGTCTTACCGGTAAGCAGTATCTTCACTTTGTCACTTAGCTTGCCGCAGCGATGTATTTTGGCAACAATTCCGGCGGAATCGCGGAGAGGGGTGGAAGTTTGCCGTCTTTCTTGGAGACCAGCGGGTTCAGGAAACCCCATGCAATTCCGAGATCGGGGTCGTTCCAGGCGACGCCGTATTCATCGGCCGCTTCGTAAAAGTCGCTGCACTTATATAGGAACTGGACGCTGTCTGTTAGCGCTACGTAGCCGTGAGCGAAACCGCGGGGAATATATACCTGATTATGGGTTTTCGCGGACAGAAGCACGCTGGTCCATTTGCCAAAGTATGGCGATCCGAGCCGAATATCCACGGCGACATCGAGAACCTCGCCCTCCACCGCACGGCACAATTTCGCCTGTGGATGGCGCAATTGGTAGTGTAGTCCTCGCAAAGTGCCTTTCGTGGACTGGCTATGATTATCCTGAACAAACGTATCCGCAATACCCAATTCGGCGAATGCCTCTTGCTGATAGGTTTCCATGAAGAACCCGCGCACATCGTAAATCAGCCTGGGGCGAAGCTCCCAGACACACGGAAGAGAGGTCTCGAGTTTATCCAATGGAAGCGACACCTAAAAAGTTAGAGCGCAATCGCGTCCGTTCGCATGACCCCGCAGCTCTATCAGCCCGCAAATCTATCAGAATGCAATCAAATTCAGATATTTCGCTGTCTCTCAAGGTGGCCGGGGTTTCGATCGCGCGATCTCCAACAATGAGGAATCACGATTCCCATAGTATCGCTCATAATAAGAACGGTATTCGCCACCACGTACTTTGCTAAGCCATTCCGCATTGTTTTGGTACCAGGCGATCGTTTGCCGGAGGCCGTCTTCCAAGCGGATCACGCGGCTTCCAACCGAGATCCTTTTCAATCTTGTCCCGCCGCAAGGCATACCGGCGGTCATGTCCCGGGCGGTCCTGCACGATAGGAAATCAGCGACTCGGGCTTACCCAATATGCGGAGCAGTTTGCGGGCCACCGCAATATTGCGTTCTATGTCAGTGCCGCCAAGATTATAGACCTCGCCCGTTTGGCCGCGCTCCAAAACCATCAGGAGACCACGGCAATGATCTTCGACGTGCAGCCAATGCCGCTGCTCTTCTCCAGCGCCATAAATGGGCAAAGGCTTATCATCGAGGGCTCTGCTGATCATAAGGGGCATAAATTTTTCGGGGAATTGAAAGGGTCCGTAATTATTAGAGGACCGCGTTATCGTAGCGGGAAATCGATAAGTCCGAACGTACGCTTGAACCAAAAGGTCGGAGCCGGCTTTGGACGCCGAATAGGGGCTGCTTGGCCGCAACGGCGAATCTTCCTCGGCAAAGGCCTCGGGAGGCATATCGCCGTAGACTTCATCAGTTGAAATATGAATGAAGCGGGCGACCCCCAGCTTACGAGCCGCTTCGAGCAGAACGAGCGTTCCGGTCACGTTCGTTTCGACGCAGGATCGAGGCGCATAGATGCTGCGATCTACATGCGACTCGGCGGCAAAATGGACGATGGCGCTGCAATCACGCATGGCCGCTTCGACGTCCCCGGCATCGCAAATGTCTCCTTTGACGAACAAATACGCTGGGTTGTCGGCGACGTCTGCCAGATTCGTCAGGTTGCCAGCATACGTCAGCTTGTCAAAGTTAACGATCGAGTAGTCTTTTCCTGAGGCGAGAACATGACGGATGAAATTCGAGCCAATGAAGCCGGCACCACCGGTCACCAGAATCTTCAACGTGGGAACCTCGGTGATGCCGGTTGTTTGTTCAGGGGAGACATCTTATTTGCACCGGTCTCGGCGACCAAGTTGTTGGCCCGTAGCAGCGATTCGAACGTGCCCGCGTCGGTCCACCAGCCATCTAGAATCTCATATGTGAGGTTTCCTTCAGTGATGTAAAAATTATTGACATCGGTGATCTCGAGTTCGCCCCGCCCTGAAGGCTTCAATCTGCGAATTTTCTCAAAGACCGTGTGGTCGTAAAGATAGATTCCCACGACGGCATAATTGGATTTCGGCAGGTCCGGCTTTTCTTCGATTCTGGCCACGCGGTTGCCGTCAATTTCGGCCACGCCAAACCGCTGGGCGTCGAGGACCTCTTTGAGCAGAATCCTGGCGCCCTGTTGTTGCTTCTGGAAGTTCTCGACAGCCAGGCAAATATTATTCTCAATGATGTTGTCGCCGAGGATGACACAAACCGGCTCGCCGTCTGTAAAATACTCAGCCAAACCCAACGCTTCCGCGATGCCGCCTTCGCCTTCCTGATACGTATAGTTAAGGTGCTTCAGTCCGAAATCGCGTCCGTTGCCGAGCAGACGCAAAAATTCCCCGGCGCTCTTCCCTCCGGTTACCAGGAGGATTTCGTGAACGCCGGCATTAACGAGCGTTTGGATAGGATAATAAATCATGGGCTTATCGTAGATCGGCAGCAGATGTTTGTTGGTTACCCGCGTTAGAGGGTCGAGCCGGCTGCCCGTGCCCCCGGCCAAAACCACGCCTTTCATCTGCTCAACCGCCGGTGCGTAATGTGGGCGAAAATAGTTTCACCTCCAGGAGGGGATAAGCACCCACGCAACAAACCGCGCAACGCATGCCCGCCGTCCGATTTTCTATTGTTCGACGTTTGGGGAAAATCGCGCCAGGAAAAGTATTTCGCTTCAGCTTTTCGAACTCTCCGCGAGCATCTTGCGAATTTCCGCTGCCAATGCCTGAGGAGGATTGAGGTGCAGGGCGTGTTCAAATTGTACCTTGGCATGCGCGGGATCGTTACTCTTTTTGTACGCTACGCCGAGATGATAATAATAAGTGGGGACTTGTGGGGAGGCCTTTATGGCCCCCTGCAACAAATCGATCGCCAGCCCATATACCCCTTTGTTGATATAGGCCCACGCTAAAGTATCCGCGGTATTGGGCGCCTGCGGCAGTGCGCGCCTGGCCGACTGCGCCAGCGACAGGGCTACATCCACATTCCCATCATGCTCGAGCATCAAATAAGCCAGATTATTGGCTGCGGCTGGGTTGTCGGGCTGCACTTTCAGTGCCTGTTGGTAATGCTGCTGAGCAGCCTGCCAGTTGCCTTGGGACTCCTCCAGCGATCCCAACAAAACATAGGGACGTACGTCTTGCGGATTTTGTTGGACGGCTTGTTGATAGGAAGTCACTGCCTCAGCAGCCGAGCCTCTGGCCAGTTCCACACTCGCCAAGGCCAAAATTGCGTCGATACCGCCGGGGTTAAGTGCAACCGCTCTCTTGAGTGCTTCCTCAGCCGCGGGCAAGTCTTTCAGGGCCATTTCGGCCTGGCCCTTCAAAACATACAGACCGCTGTTGTCGGGCACTATTGCGATTTGCTGGTCGATTCGAGCTGCGGCGCGGGCCGGCTGTTTCTGAAGCATCTGGATTTGCACCAGCCCACCCAATGCCGATAAATCGCGTGGATCCTTCGCAAGTGCTTGTTCGAAAAGTTTATCGGCTTCGTCATACTTCTTTTGAGTCGCTCGTAACCGCCCAAGTGCCGAATAGCCCCGTGAATCAGTGGGAGCCAGTACAATCGCCCTCTGCAGATCGGCGTCGGCTTCCGCAATGTTTCCGGCAGCCGCTCGTGCTGATGCTCGCATGATGTAGCCGTCTGGTGAGGTGGGCAGGACCGCAATAAAGCTCTGTGCGCTCTGTAGCAGAAGGTTATTGTCGCCTTTGCGTAACGCCACCGCTCCCAGCGCCCGATAGGCCTGGGTCATTTTCGGTTGGAGCCGTACGGCTTCCTGAAGTTCCCCTATCGCTCGTCCGGTGTCACCCAGGGCGGCAAGGGTGACGCCCAAACTATAATGGGCCCCCGGGTTTTGAGGGTCTTGCTTCAGCGCGGATTCTAGAGACTGTGCCGCTTCATTTGAATGGCCCTGCGTATTCAAGATCTGCCCGCGCATGATCAGGCCGTCGATGTCCTCGGGACGCTCCTTGAGTAATGTGTCGGTCAGCTTGGTGGCTTCGTTGAGGTTGTTGCTCAGGATCAGAAGCTGGATATAATTCTTCTGCACCCGTTCATCCTTGGGGTGCTGCTTGTAGAGAGATGCGTACTCCTCGAGCGCGTGCGGGAGATCGCCTATGGTGAAGTAAAAATCGCCCAGCATGCGATATCCTTCGGACACATTCGGTACTGCACGCTTTGCCTCAGTAAACACCTGTTCTGCGTCCTTACGCTTGCCCTCGCCTAACAGGAGAGTTCCCAGGGCGCCATATGGCAGTGGGCTTTTCGGCTGCAACTGATTCGCCTGCCGAAATTGCTGTTCGGCCTCGGTCCAGCGTTTCTGTCGCTCATAAAAATTACCCAGCGCCAGGTGCGCCGGCGCAGACTTGGGGTCGAGCGATATCGCTTTAAGGAAGTTCTGTTCCGCGGGAGCGGTTTGCTTCGCATTCGATTCGAGAAGAGCAAGGTCGAGATACGAACCCGGTTTATCGGGCGCCAATTGGATTGCGGTTTGCATCTCTCGCAGAGATTGCTGGATATCTTCGAGAGCCGCGTCCGAATTTGCCATCAGGATGTGCCCGTCTACACTTTGTGGATCACGGTTCAGGACTTCCTGCGCGTGAGACTGGGCGTCCTTGAATTGCTTCGCTGATAGTAATAAGTTCCCTAGGCCAATTTGCGCCTTCGCGTCGTCCGGCTTTAATTCAGTGCTCTTCATCAGCTCCTGGTACGCACCGCGCCAAATACCCTGCCGTAAATAACACTGGGCTAACCGGTAATGCGCGTCCTCGTAGGAGTTATCGATCTGCAGGGCGTTAAGATATTGAATTGCAGCCTCGCGGTACTTGCCCTGGTCGAAATATTTGTTCCCGCTTGAAACATAAGCCTGTTTACGCACATTTGGGTCGCGGGAACAGCCAACCAACAGGATTACAATGAAAGTGGAAGCCAGGCCCAAGCGTTTCCCACGCCAAACTGCGGAACCCATCGCCGGCCGCTGTTTGGATGAGTCTGTGGATTCACAATTCAAGGCGAATACACTCCTGGCATTTACAAAGTCCACTATGGCCACCCTAATGGGCTTCAGGACCGGGTGCGGCAGATATTATAGCGCTTAACGAATCGCGATTCTGCTCGTCAGCATGGCTGAGTCCTGTGTAGTAACAGCTCTCCATTTCGGAGAAAACTCCTCCATTCCTGCCGGGGCAGAGAGTGCCCGATGTTCGATATGGCTGCAACTAATAGAAAACACGACTGATCTATTCCCGCCCAGCCTCCCAACTTAAATCCATTCGCATGTAACGTGCCCTTGGTAATAGAAATTGTTGTGCAGAACCAATGATAACTGTTTGATTTCACGGGTATGGCGTGCTGGCCAGCTTTAATCTAAGCTACAGTTCCGTGATGGGAGGCCAAGCGAAGTGGAGCGATCGACTATCGACCCTGTAGTGCCGGCCGAAAGTTCTGAAAGGTCGACCGCTGAGTTCCTTTGTACGGACTTAGATGGAACCATTCTCATTGGCGACTCGCTATGGGAATCGTTGCTTTCGCTCATCGGCACCCATTTCTGGTACGCGTTTTTCGTTCCTTTTTGGCTCCTCCGAGGCAAAGCCGCGCTGAAGCATGAAATCGCACGTCGAGCTGTCTTTAATCCTCTAACCATCCCGACAAACCGCAAGGTCGTTGACTTCTTGCGTGAAGAGAAATGTCGCGGCAGGAAATTAATCCTAGCGACAGGTGCGGATACCAAAATCGCCGCGGCGATCGCAGAGCATTTAGGCGTCTTCGATTTCGTATTGGCAAGCGACGGCGTGACCAATCTAACTGGTGAGCGAAAAAAGGAGGCCATCCAACAGGTCGTTCAGAGCAAACATTTTGATTATATCGGGAACAGCTGGGAGGACATCCCCATCTGGAGCGTCGCGAGGACCGCAATTGTGGTGGGGCCGAGTCCCAAACTGTTAAGAGCCGTTGAAAGCAGCGTTTCGCACACCGGGGTGATCGAGGCGCCGAGAAATGACTGGCCATCCATCTGGCGTTGTTTACGGCCGCATCATTGGGTCAAGAATCTGCTTGTCTTCGTGCCACTTGTACTCGCCCATGACTTGAGCGATATCCACCGAGTGATGCGAGTTGTGGGTGCTTGGTTGAGTTTCTCTTTGTGCGCATCGGGCGTGTATGTGCTCAATGACTTATTTGATCTCGAAGCGGATCGGCTGCACCCGATAAAAAAACACCGCCCCTTTGCCTCCGGCAATATTCCCGTGTGGGTCGGCTTTGGCTTGGCACCGTTACTCTTGGGTTCGAGCTTACTCGTAGCGGCGCAGCTTTCAGCCGGCTTTCTCGGGATGATCGCAATATATTTCCTGGTGAGTACCGGATATACGGTTTATGCGAAGCGCGTCCCGATTCTCGATGTGCTTGTTTTGACGGGACTCTACCTGTTGCGCATTTTGGCAGGAGGCGTCGCCGCTCAGGTACCCATTTCGATGTGGTTGCTGGTGTTTTCAATGTTCCTCTTGTTGAGTTTGGCTTTTACAAAACGCCATGCAGAATTGGTTAGACAAGATAAGAAGGGGATGGCGGCATCTACGCCCTCGAAGCGTGATTATAGAGTGCAAGACACCATGCTCGTGCAGCAGTTCGGTGTCACCAGCGGCTATATATCTGTTTTGGTTTTGGCTCTTTACGTAAACAGCGCAGACGTGACAGCGTTATACCAACACCCGAAAGTCCTTTGGTTAACCTGTCCGATGCTCTTGTTTTGGGTTTCCCGTATCTGGTTCCTCGCAAACCGCGGCAAACTTAGCGAGGACCCGGTGGTGTTCGCGGCCAGCGACCCCTTCAGTTATATTCTGAGCTTCTTCTTTTTCCTGATTCTCTTTCTCGCAAGCGGCACTTTCATTGATTCGTTCCGATGAATTCATACACGTCATGGGGACGCTACCCCCGTTCACATCCCGCTGAGATTATTCCTTTGTCTTGGATATCGCGGATTCCGGATTTTAATCAATTTTCACGCCCAGTCCTTGTTTATGGGAAGGGGCGCAGCTATGGCGACACTTGTCTGAATGATGGAGGCGTACTGCTGGATTCTACGGGCCTGGACCGTTTCATTCACTTTGATACGGATACCGGAGTACTGCGGTGCGAGTCGGGGGTAACGCTCCAATCGGTTCTGCGACTAAGCCTTCCCAATTGGTTTCTCCCCGTCACACCGGGCACGCAATTCGTGACCATCGGGGGCGCCATTGCGAACGATGTCCACGGCAAGAACCACCATCGAGCGGGTTCGTTTGGATGTCACGTTCGCCGCTTTGAGCTTCTGCGTTCCGATGAGGGCCGTGTCCTTTGCTCGCCGGACGACAATAAGGATTTGTTCGCTGCGACTATCGGCGGCCTGGGTCTCACCGGAATGATTCTGTGGGCCGAGTTTCAGTTGAAACGAGCCTCCGGACCTTGGATTGAATGTGAGCAAATCCGGTTTGAAAAACTGGACTCGTTTTTCGAGTTATCCGCCGCATCCGATGAAAATTACGAGTACACGGTGGCATGGCTCGATTGCGCTTCGACAGGCAATAAACTCGGCCGGGGGATTTTTATCCGGGGAAACCACTCCTCGTCCGGCCCGCAAGACTCCCGAGGGCCGTTCCCGCTGCCTGGTTTTGAAGCCCCGGAAATGCTGATCAGCCGGCCGACCGTGCGAGCGTTCAATTGGGCCTACTTCAATAGCCAATTTCGCGATGCTACGCGGAATAAGGTTCATTACGAGAAGTTCTTCTACCCTCTGGACCGGGTCGCCGAATGGAATCGCCTTTATGGCCAGCGCGGTTTCCTGCAGTATCAATTTGTGGTTCCGTATCAGAAGAGGGAGGTCGTGGGCGAGATTCTTAATCTTATTGCCAGATCGCGCGAAGTCTGTACGCTTTCGGTCTTGAAAGTTTTTGGCGCGGTGCGGTCCCCCGGTTTGCTCTCTTTTCCGCGCCCCGGTGTGACCCTCGCGCTCGATTTTCCATACCAAGGACAGCCCACACTCGATCTCTGCGAGCGATTTGATGAGGTAATGAAGAGAAATGGCGGCGTAGTGTATCCGGCGAAAGACGCGCGCATGTCCGCCGAGAGTTTTCAGACCTACTTTCCGCAGTGGAAAGAACTTTCCAATTTCCTGGACCCGCGGTTTGAGTCTGATTTTTGGAGGAGATGCACGCCCACCAACGGAATTCGACGATGACGCGTCGCGTACTTATCTTGGGAGCAACCTCCGGAATTGCGCAAGAGACTTCACGCTGTTTTGCGGCCGAGCACGCCAAGATCTTTCTAGTGGCTCGTGATTCCCAGAAACTCGCAGCGGTGGCCGACGATCTAAAGGTTCGTGGCGCAGAGGCTGTGGAAACTCATCAAGCTGACCTCGCTGCATATAGCGATCATCCCGCAATCATCAAGCGGGCCGTAAGTGTGTGGCAGGGTCTGGATGCGGCGCTTATCGCGCATGGCAGCCTGCCCGACCAAACGCTGGTCGAAATGGATTCGCTGGCTCTGCGCGAGGCCCTCGATATCAATTACTTCAGCGCCGCCTCGCTATCTATGCATCTGGCAAGCGTTTTTGAAGAACAGCGCTCCGGTGTTCTGGCAATTATTGGATCGGTGGCCGGAGATCGCGGTCGCCGGAGTAATTACGTTTACGGCAGTGCGAAGGCGGCGATAGCAACTTTTGCTGCCGGACTGCGATTGCGCTTGCTGCCCGCGGGCGTAAAGGTTGTACTGATCAAGCCGGGCTGGGTCAGCACTCCCATGACGGAGCGCCTGCGCCAGAATTTTCTATATATATCGGCGGAGAAGGCGGGTCGCGGCGTCCATAAGGCGATGACTTCTCGCACCGCGGTTGTTTACCTTCCCGGGTATTGGCGATTGATTATGGCTATTCTCCGACTGGTGCCCGAGTCAATCTTTGCAAAGCTAAATCTTTAACCGCTTCTTACGAGAGGTGCGAAAATGTCGGGCCCTAAACCGCTCGCATCCAAGGTGGCACGAACACGGGAGGTGAGGCAGTTCATAGCTGCTCAACGTTTCTTCTTCGTGCGACCGATTCCAGCCGTAGTGCGTTTCTACAAAGAGGCGCGCCCGCGTTCACGCGTTTCCGAACGGCAAGTGGCCTCAATCCAGAACGTGGAAGACTATAATGCTGCCATCGCCGACGGTAAATGATGGATAGCGCAGTAGTTGTTGGCAACCCGGCTGGTGGCGTAGCACCCGATCTGCCGCGACTGCAACCCATGCGGGCGCAACGGGGTCTCCCTTGTCGCACAGCCACGCGCGTGCTCCTGGGATATACACGGCCGGATTTAGAGTCGACAGCCGCGCATCGACGTAAGACGCAGAGACATGGTGCTGCTCAAAAAATGAGTTCAACTCCTTCATTGACTGGCCCCAGGTCAGATTGGCATTCACTGCGATTTCCTGCTTCGGCATATTCAACCGAAAGGCATTGTAGTAGGAAATGTAATGTGGATATGACAGCAGTGCGGTGACCAGGCAGGAGAAGGCCAGCGCTGCGACGGTGCCCAAAACGAATGGGCGTATTCTTTTTCCCGGTACAGCCTGCGCCAGTGGGACAACCAAGCTAGATAAGAGAACGAGAAGGGTGATGGGGACTGAAAAATGCCGGACCCCCACATTAAGTGCGGATGCCATGGGGATGGCCGCAAACACAACCAGGGCCGAGAGCATAGCCTGCACGTGGCGCCGCTTGGAATCCGGAACAATCGAGGGCCCCATTTCCCTTATTCCTTAGAAATTTTGTTGCTATCAGAACCGCGAGCAGGAGGAACAGGAGTACCATTCCCGGGGCCAGCTTAAAGAAAGACATCACTGGAAAGTAAAACCAAACGCCACGAGGACGCATGCGGCCCAGAAAATAGAAGGGCCTGGTCTCATAAGCTTTGACAAAGGCGAGTCCGTCCACATACAGCCAGAGCGGAAGCAGAGGTCGCTCGAGCCCCGGGTGCATAATCATGATTCCAGTGGTGCGGAACAGCAGATAAATGGGAGATGCGTCCTGCGTCAGCGTAGTTACCTCGTTCTGCGTCAGCAAAAGAGGAGCAGCTCTGTGAAAGACTCCTAGGTAAAAGATATACACAATAAAACCGGCCAGTACGATACCCGCGATGGCTCCCTCGCGTCTAAACCTTTTGGCCGGTGCACATGCCAAAGCGCCAAAGACGCGGGTACCCGTTTTTGGAAATTGAAACCATGCCCAGCAAAGGAGTAGTGCTGGAAACAGGAAGACCGCGGTGAATTTTGTCAGAAGTGCCCCTGCTAAACTGACAGAAAACATTACGGTGTTGCGCCAGGTTGGCTCCTGCCACAAAGATGCGAAGTACCACATCGTCCACATCGCGAACAGCGCCACGGGAACATCCGTCAGCACCAACGATCCGTAGGAAATGAAGAATGGGGACGTTACGAAAAGCGTTAACGTTAGCGCTCCGCCCCAAGTTCCGGCAAGCTGCCGTGCCATCTCATATAAACTTAGCCCGAGCAATAGTGTTATGGCGATCATCGGAAGGCGGGCAAGAAACAGGAGCGTTCCTCGATTGGTCCACGATTCGAATGATTTTTCCCCGAAATTGTTCTCGGCTTTTACACCGGGGCTGACGACATTCCACGTTGAATCGCTGTAATCGGGCTTTGCGTGCATCAGCAGAAGCGGGAACGCTGCGAGCATCTTAATCAGCGGCGGATGCTGAATGTTCATGCGCACATCGAAACGCTGTAAGTAACTCAGCCCTGCGGGAATGTGAACCGTTTCGTTGGCAGTAACTGCTTCCGTACGGATGGATCCGATGCATAACGCCAGGAACAACATCGAGGCCCCGAGTACGAAGATCTTCTCCCCGCGGGACCACGGTAGCCGCTTCCCGGCGGGCGCATGGGCTGCGGGGAGCCCAACAGAATCGTCCAAGTCCTTGGAGAAGGAGCTTTGGCTGCTCTGTGGGACAGGCGGTTGCATCTGTTCTCCTTTAGCGTGCGTTCGGCGCCTTCCCCTTGTGCTGCAACTGTGGCTCGGGGATCGATGTGCCTGCGGAACTTTTGCGTGTGCAGCGAAGCCGCCAAGATGCCACCCGCGGTCTAAATAGCTCCGGCTCGGCTGCACGGCGCGTGCTCGGCGAGATCACCTGATATGTTTGCGCATAGGCAGCCGGATTTCCAGTGTCTGGTAAGCACAATCCACGCGACGGCTTTTGCGAACAGTTTTAGCGATGTTGCGCTAGCGCTTATTGGCGTGCTTGCATTTTGGATTGGATTGAGTGGTCGCGGTCTCTACTCGGCAGGCATTTTCTCGGTCACACGTTGAAAAGACGCCTGCTGGAAGGGCCGTCGGCTCGTTAGAGTTCTGCCTTATCCTGCTGACCTGATAGTCTTTAAGAGCACAGGTAAGCATCCGTCGCCTCACTTTGCGATTGACGCTATTGTTGGCACGCTGCATTTGTTGGCTTTAAGTCAAAACCTCATTGTCAAGATCGCTTTCAGACCCCAATGGACAGATGGCATCGCATGCAGTGCAAAGAGTCTGGCGCGAGCGTGACCTGATCACTGGCCTAGCCCCGCTGCAAACAGAATTTAAATACAAGCCTTCGCTCAAAGATATCCGGATGTTTATGTATTTATCTTGCAATTACTGAGGGGCTTAATTCTTTATAGGTATTTCGTGGCATGAGGAGAGAAAAAACACCGACCAAAGAAAATGCCTATGAGTCCGTGCCCCGGACCGTCTGGCTGCCGGTGGGCCCCCTCGGCGCCGCGCATTAGCGCTTCGCGACCCGTTGACGCCCAGGCGCCAAAACCATTTTATGAGCCCGAACTTGATTCCTTGCGGTTGCTGGCGTTTTTAGGAGTATTCGCTTTTCATACGCGTAGTTACCTTCAGTACGCCTGGTTATCTCCCCGGCTGCGGGCCATAACTCTTACGATAGATGATGCCGGCGCGTTCGGGGTAGATCTTTTCTTTGTCTTAAGCGCCTACCTGATTACCACACTCCTGCTGAGGGAGAAAAGAACAACGGGGAATCTCAATGTCCCGGCATTTTATCTGAGAAGAATCCTGCGCATTTGGCCTCTTTATTTCTTTTTCCTCGGCCTCGCCTCTTTATGGCCTCTGGTTGACGGCGGCCCGCACCTTGGGTGGAAGTATTTGGCCGGCTACAGCCTGCTTGCCGGTAACTGGGTGACGATACTTTTGGGAGTGCCGCATTCCGTGGCACATCCTTTATGGAGCGTTTCCATGGAGGAACAGTTCTACGTTTGTTGGCCACCATTGGTTAGAAGGCTGTCGATTAAAGGCCTGGGGATCGCTGTAATTATCCTGCTATTTACGTCAAATGCGACCCGGTTGCTTCTCTATGTTCTTATCCATCCGAGAAATCAAACTATCTGGTTTAACACCTTTACTCGCCTTGATCCGATTGCGCTGGGCATCTTCCTGGCGCTTCTACTGTTCGCAAAGAGAATCGAACTGGGAGGGGTGGGGCGCATCCTGTTGTTGAGCGTTTCTTTATTGGCCCTGCTAGCTGTATCCGCATTCGCCGACTTGAATTGGGATGCGCAGCCCATGTCAGTCGTTGGGTTATTCAGTTATCCGATTGTGGCCCTCGGTTGTGCTGGGATTTTCCTGGCGACACGAGGCGTGAGTTCGCGAATAGTTCGTAACGGTGCATTGATCTACTTGGGGAAGATTTCCTTCGGGTTGTATGTCTATCACATCCTCGGTATGTCGATTGCCGAGCGTTTATTACCGCCCTTCCGTGGATCTTTCCACATTGCCCTTGGAATTACTGCCGGACTTTGCTTGACGATCATCCTGGCATTGGTTTCTTACAATTTCCTCGAGTTGCCATTTCTACGATGGAAGAAGCGTTTTACATACGTTCCATCGCGACCTATTTAAGTGTCAGAATTGGTTCTCTTCCTGAAATAGCACGTCCGCCCCGTTTTCTTTTATCCGCGGATGATGCTATCCGCCTGTCATCAGCTCGCTCCGTAAGAGGACAATCCGAGGAAAATGGCTTGATCAGACGTGCGGCGACGCCCTATGCCAAGAGTCGGGAGCGGAGTATCTAAGGTGCGGTAATAACCTGTGGTCTTTCGTAAAGCCGAAGTTCCCACACGTGGGCCCTCTTGAATGACCACGCCACGTTCCAGTGTTGGGCAACGATAAGGCGCATTGGTTGTTCCGGCGGCATGTATTGGTAGATAAACGCAGGCATTAAGACATACTTAACATCGGCGGGAAGCGGGGTGTCGGCGAAAGTGCTAAAGCGCATTTCGCTTACGTCCCAGGCAACCGGAATGCCGTATTGTTGGGCATAGAACCGAAGGATAGGGGATCCGTACACGAGCACTTTGGCTTTTTCACCCAAGCGGTTATTGTTTCCCTTCAAAAAAGCTCGGTATCCGTCGGTCGCCAGGTAAGGTATGTAACTGGAACTTCGCGAAAGCCAGATCAGGTTTAGCGCTGCCAGGATCATGACTGCGGCCAAACCGAACCGGATTAGCCGGGGCTCGTAACTCAGTGCTTCATCGAATAGGGCGCCGGTTGCCAGGCACAACACCCCAATGAACTGGAGGAGATATCGTGCTCCCGCTATAGCCGCCACCAGTGCGGTGGCTAAAAAAAACGCCAAGCAAATTGCGAGGTAAGCATGTTTGGATGATACGCGGCCGTTTCTGAAGGCCTTCCATAGAGCCATTAAAATGATCGAGATGGAAAATCCGAGAATCGGCGCGTCAAGGTGTGCAAGCCAGTAGACTACCGACCAGCGTGGCGTGACTTCGAAGATTTTATCGCCCACGAGGGTGGGGTGAGATGGATAATTCAAAACAAGAAATTTAAAATCGCTAAGGATGACATGCTGCAGAACACCGGGAGGCCACAAGGTCAAAGCAACGATGGCGGCCGTCGCAAAAATGACTGGAATAAACCATGAAATTTTGAAGTGTGTTCGGTCCCACGCAATCCATTTTCCGCCCGACAGGGTGACGGCCACGGCCCAGCAGAGAGCGGCGGGTATCACATACGTCATCGAGACGGCGCCGAAGCCCATGATTGCCCCGAGCACGATGCCCGCCTGCAGCGTGGGCGTGTCGAGCCACTGATAGCCCAAGCCGACGATCCCGAGCGTGCAAAATAGCATCAGATCGTGGGGTCCAAGAATATACGTTTCTTCGAGGCGGATCACACTGAACAGCAATAAACTGGAGCCGGCAAGCGCCGCAGCCCGCGATGTTCTAAAAGAGCGCCTTAGCGTCCAATATAATAATCCGATCGCGAGGGAGCCCACCAGCGCTTCAAAGAAGCGTAAGCGGTCCTCGACTGACCCTGCCGGCAACACTTGTTGCCCCAGTTTAGCGAGATAGATCGCCATGGGGCCATGACTGTGACGGAAATACTCTGATCGACTCCAAAGAAAACGCCAAGTATTGGATATGTTACTAGCGTAATCGGCTTCGTCCCAATCCAATTCCGGCGAGGCGCACGAGAGCATGAGGACTACCGACACCAAAGTCAAGATCGTGACGACCGCCAGAGTTATCAGCCGTTCTGAGGAAATAAGACTACGACTAGACTTTGGGGCGGTGACATCCATGTCCCATTATAAGTTAGATTCGGGAAAGCGCAGTTCTGACGGAGGATTCAAGTTTAATGTCTATTTCACATCCGAACGCCTCGCTCCGGCGGCAGCACGGGGAAGAAACGCCCCGCCTCTCGGGAGCACCCCGGAACGACCTCGAAGGAGACGGACGTTCGCACCCCGTCAGAATACCAACTTCGCAGCAAACTGAAGTTCCCGCGGGTCTTGCGCACTGGTAATCGCACCGAAGTTAGATGCCCCGAAAATTCGGCCTGGAAGATTGAAATTCGGATGATTCAGCGCGTTGAAAGCATCGAAGCGGAATTGCATCGTGAAGTTCTCATGTGAGATCCACTCCTTCTGGAGTGACAAATCAAGGTTTTCTAATCCGGGTCCAAGGACGTCGTTTCGCCCTGCGGTTCCGAAGGTGTATGGAGCAGGAAGCGCAAAGGCCGAGGTGTTGAACCACTGCTCCGGCGTTTTTGGGCCGGCGTTAGGAACACCAACTAAATTGGGACGCTCAAGGTTGTTACCGCCCACAAGGCCGATATTTGCTACGTCGGCCGCCGCAGACAGGTTCACCGTAAACGGAGCTCCGCTCTGGAGCATCAAAATGCCGCTGGCCCGCCAGCTTCCTGCAAAAGCGTGCAGCAACCCATGCGATCCTCTGGCAAGAGGAAGATCGTAGACCGCGTTGGCCGTGAACCGGTTGCGGTGGTCAAAGCTCGAAGGTCCCTTTTCTAGATCTGGATCGTACGCGTTTTGCGGGAGGTTGTATTCGGCGTTGGTCGTGCCGGTGTCGGACGCATCGTCCATGGACTTGGAAAAGGTGTACTCCGCGTCAAACGAGAGGCCGCGAGTAAACCGACGCGTCACCTTCAGCGTGAGCCCGTTGAAGGTTGCCCATCCGTCCCAGCGAATGGTGGTGAAGGCGCCCAGCTCTGGGTAAGGGCGGCGTCCTTGGACGGCCCCCGGGCCGGGCAAGGGAACATTAACGACTGTAGAACTGTCGGCATGTACGGTTCGCGACCCCACATAGTTGGCTTCAACCGTTGTATTGGCGGTGATCGCCCGCTGGACCGCCAGGTTCCAAACCTCGTTGTACTCAATCTGATAGTCGTGGTTCACGCTATTAGCTCCAATAGCGCCCGTAGGGCTACTGGCCAAGATATTCTCGGTCGTAAACGACGGCGTCGTGCCTGAGTTGCCGACGGTCTTTACGAGGAAGAACGGCATGTTTTCTGCCAGATTTTGCAGAATGCTATAGGCGGCCTGGTTGGTGTAGATGCCAAATCCAGCTCGAACAACGGTCTCGCGCGAGCCCGGAACTCGCCAGGCCACACCGAGCCGAGGAGAAAACCGCAAATAACGGGGAGTGAGCAAGCTGTCGTTCCAGCCAACGCTGGCCGCGGAAACGACAGGAATGGGGCTCAGTTTTGCGAGCGCGATCGCCGTGGGAGGCAAGTCCGCTGGGTTGCCGGCAACCACAAACGCAGGGCCACCTGGGCGCAGAGAGGTCGATGTCCGATGTCTGATTCGATTGCGCGACAAGGTTCGCATTGTATTCGTACCGCAGGCCTGCTTCGATTTTCAGGCTGGGTCGGAGCTGCCAACCATCCTCCACATAGAACTGCGCCCAGCTCGTATGAGCATTTTCAGCGCCCTCACCGATGCCAACTTGCGCTTGCGATGGGTATCCCAACAGGAAATCCGCCAGGGCATTTCCGCTATAGGTGCCATTGTAGGTATAGATTCCGCGAGCGTCGTTCGGAAAGCGGGGATTGAAGTCGAGATGAAAAAAATAGCCCCCAAACCGAATGCCGTGGCTGCCGCGATGGATCAGGACGTTATCGTAGAGTTCGAAATCGCGATCGGTGCGAGACGTAAAGCCCGCCGCGTCACCCATCGTGCTGAAGGTGTTGCTCAACGAAACTTGCGGGTAGCCGAGGTCCGCCGGATTCGTGGTGATACCCTGAAGGCCGTACTGTGAAGCGAAGGGATTCCCCGCATTGGGGTCTCCCTGTCCGCCGGAGACTGCGAGCCAGCCGAGCCGAAACTCGTTTACGATGTTCGTCGAGAAGGTGTGCGTCTCGGCGGCCGCCAGATTGACCGAATGCGTCCTGAGGGTGCGCCCGAAACCCGGGAGAAGCGCCTCGTTCAACACACTGGAACCGAACGGATCTAACTCCTGAGCGTCAAAAACGGACGCGCGGATGTACGCGTTGTCCCGGTCGGAGAATTACGGTCGAGCCGCAGGTTGTACTGATTCGTGTCGATGGTCTGTCCCCCAACCGAGAGAAGATTGTTGCTGTTTCCCGACGAGGTTGGCTGTGGCAACTTGGCAAGCAAAGCGAGGGCTGTCGCGGTCGCCGGATTATTGATGTCTGAAATGGGGGTCATTATTCAGATTGTTGCCGGGGATGGGCTGTTTCGTGACGGGATCGATGAGTTGCTTCGTGGTGACGGGGACAAGGCCTGAGAGATCCCCGGAGCGTTGGGCGGCGGTTGGAACACTGAATACGTTGGCGAGAGAATCTCGCATTCTCTGGCCATCGTAATTGACGAAAAAGAATGTGTTGTCCTTTACGATCGGGCCTCCCAGCGTTCCCCCGAACTGATTCTCTCTAAAAGGTGGGGCCGGCTGGTTGGCGGGATCGAAAAAGTTCCTGGCGTCGAAAATGTTGTTCCTTGCGAACTCATACAGGCTGCCGTGGAAATGGTTGGTCCCCGATTTGGTGATGACGTTTATCACGCCGCCGGACTTTCCGCCGAATTCCGCGTCGTAGTCGGTTTTGTCGATCATAACCTCTTGGATAAGGTCCGGCGGCGGGTTCAGGACCACGTTGTTGAAATACTCGTCGGTGACGCTCACGCCGTCCACGAGAAAGAGGTTGTGTCCGGTACGTTGACCGAGAATGTTGATCAGCTTACCCGTCTGCTGCAACGAGTCCCCACGCGTGCCGCCCGGGGGATTAACGACTCCTTCGCTTAGCAACGCGAGTTGCAGAAACTCGCGGTCTTTGAGAGGCAGATCAACCACCTGCTGGTTGAAAATCACGTCCTTGACTTCCGCAGACTCGGATTGCAGCGAGTCCCGGGCACTGCCTGTATGGTCACCGATTCGTTTACGTCGCCGAGCTGAAGCGTGAAGTCCTGCCGGAGGTGGTCGTTCGCATGAATGGCGACGTGTTCCTGAACGGCCTGCTTGAAACCCTGTGCATCGACCGTGAGCGTGTACTCGCCCAGCGGAAGTTGCGCCAGTAGGTACTGCCCAGCATCGCTGGTCATGGATTTAAAGGTCCGCTGGGTTCCTATATTGAGCGCTACAACTGCGGCACCCGGAACACTGGCGCCGGCGGGGTCGTTGACGACGCCCGTGATGTCTGCTGTATTCATTTGTGGGAAGGCCGCAGTAGTACCCAGGATCAGCAAGCCGATCGATAGCGCCGGACCGCAAAACTGTTTCCCCAGTCGAGTCAAGGCGGAGACCCCGTTCTCCCTGAGCAGTGGGATTCGTGGATCATAGATATGAAAACTCATCCGCGTCAACGACCTTCAGGCAAACAACGAGAAACTGATAAGGAGTCCCCTGATCGTCGCACCAAGCCACGGCGGGCTGCGCTGGGGCAACGGCCCGCGGGCATGCCCCAAGGATTGCTTTTCGACTCGGGATCACGCGGCGCACGCTGGCGCACGTTAATGTTGAAGCTCCCTTGAGGCAGGCGTGTTGAGACTTTGCCTTTGCAGTGCTTAGGCCTTTCCATTCGGCAAGCGCAGTTCTGGCGGAGGATTCAAGCAGCGCTCTGGAACATAAAGGTTAACGCGAAAGAACACGGCGGGCATTTTCTCTTTCTTCCGCGGGGCTGGATGAGTGAAAATGTGGGACTACCTCAGCACCGTATGCAAAGGAAGGAAATATCATGCGATTGGCGGTAATCGGTTGCGGATACGTGGGACTGGTAACGGGGAGCTGTCTTGCCGAGGCGGGGCATGACGTGGTCGCCACCGACAATGATGTTTCCCGCATCGCCACTCTGAATGCAGGACATCTCCCCATCTACGAGCCGGGGCTCGACGGCGTCATAGGAGACGCGCGCCGGGCGGGCCGGCTGCGTTTCACCTCCGATTGCGGGGAATCTGTGCGGGCTGCCGACGCCATTTTTATATGCGTGGGAACGCCGCCACTGGAATCGGGTGACGCCGACCTTTCGGCCATTGATAATGTGGCGCGCCAGATTGGAGTGGAGGCGGCGGGCTCGTCAAAGTTAGTCATCGAAAAAAGCACAGTGCCCGCTCAAACAGGTGCGCAACTGCGCCGAGCGCTCACCGTGTACGGCCGGAGGGGTGGCTCGATGTTCCGCGTGGCGTCTAATCCCGAGTTCTTGCGCGAAGGGACGGCCATTGGCGATTTTTTCCATCCCGAGCGCATCGTCGTGGGCGTCGAGGACGCCGAGAGCGAGCAGCAGCTTCGGGAAATCTATAGGCCGATCCTGGAGGGCCAATTTCACTGCCCCGTGCACCAGCCGAAGTGCCCGCCGGGTCCGGGGACGGCGTTTTTGGTGACCACCATCGCGAGCGCGGAACTGATCAAGCACGCCTCGAATTCCTTCCTGGGACTGAAAATCTCCTACGCCAACATGGTCGCGGAATTATGCGAGCGGCTCGGCGGCAACGTGGAAGAGGTCACGCGCGCCATGGGACTGGACCCGCGCATCGGCGGACAATTTCTCAACGCCGGCCTGGGTTTCGGCGGGTTCTGCCTGCCCAAAGATATCCAGGCGTTTCTGCGCCTGGCCGAGCGCAACGGCGTCGATTTCAGCATGCTGAAGGAGGCCGAACGGGTGAACAAGCGGCGCATCGACCAATTCATGGAAAAAGTGCGCCGGGCGTTATGGGTCGTGAAAGATAAACAGGTAGGCGTGCTGGGCCTGGCGTTCAAACCCAACACCGACGATATTCGGTTCTCGCCAGCGATTGAGGTCGTGCAACGCCTGCTTGCCGAAGGTGCGAGCGTTCGGGCGTCCGATCCGGTGGCCATTGAGCGAGCGAGCGGCGCCCTTCACGGCGTTACTTTCCTCGAGGATCCGTACGAAGTGGCCAGGGACGCCGACGCACTCCTTCTATTGACGGAGTGGGATCAATACCGCCAGCTCGATTGGAAGCGCGTGCAGAATGAGATGGCACGACCATTGCTGCTCGATGCTCGGAACACGCTCTCGCCTAGCGAGATGAAAGCTTTGGGATTCGAATACCACAGTTTTGGCCGGCCCGAACTGAGCCTCGACACAGTATTGGTTTCGTCGTAGGCGGCCTCATTTGTATGTTCTTTTAAGCCAGCGACCCAATTCGTTTGACCAGCTCCAGCGTTTGACGTCGCCAAAAAACAGAATTCTTCTTTTAAGAACCGTTGGGGCTCTACCAAAGTAAAATAGGCGTTAAACGCTGGCTCGTGTGCGGTGCAATTCGCGGCCGGCTCCTTGTTGACAATGAATATTCGCGTGGCGAACGACCCAACAGACGCCCAAGCCTGGGACCAATTCGTGCAGCAACACGTTGCCTGCAGCAACTACCACCGCTGGGGATGGAAGCGAGCGATCGAAAACAGCTTCCACTGGCCCACTTTCTACCTGATGGCGGAGGAGGACGACCGCATCTGCGGAATTCTTCCTCTGGTTTGGCAGAAGAGCAGGATTTTTGGCAACTTCCTCACTTCGCTGCCTTTTCTGAACTGTGGCGGGGTCATCGCCGAGAATCAGACGGCCATGGATTTCTTGGTGGCGGAGGCGATCGTCATCGCCAAACAGAAGGGTGCCGACTATCTTGAGCTCCGCCAGCGCGCGAATCCAGAGCTCAATCTGCCCACGAAGACACACAAAGTCGCCATGATCCTTCCGATTGAGCCCAACTCCGAAGCCATGTGGGCCGCGCTTCCCCACAAAGTCCGCACCGACATTCGCAAGTCCATGAAGTCGGGGCTCGAAGCGGAATTCGGCGGCCACGTATTACTGGATATTTTTTACGACATTTTCGCAAAGAACATGAGGGACCTCGGGACACCCGTTTACGGGCGCACACTGTTCTCTGAAATTCTCAAGGCTTTCCCAAACGACAGCCACATCTGCGTGGTTCGCCACCAAGGCAAAGCCGTCGCGGTTTCGTTCTTATCCGAATATCGGGGAACGATCGAGGCGCTCTGGAGTCTCTTCGCTGTACAAGTTTGCTGCCCTTAAGCCAAACATGTTCTTGTATTGGAGCATCTTGTGCTTTGCGAGCCAAAAAGGCTTTCGTTTTTTTGACTTTGGCCGGTCTTCCGTCGGCTCGGGGACGCATCGTTTCAAGAAGCAATGGGGCGCGCAAGAGGTTCCGTTGCACTGGGTTTACTGGGTGCCCAGCGGCGCGTCGCTCCCCGAAGTAAACAACGAAAATCCGCGATACCAACTCGCAATTCGAATATGGCAGAAGCTTCCCGTGTCCGTCACAAAGCTGATGGGGCCACCAATAGTGAAGTGCCTGCCCTAGATTTCGGAGCGCCTGTAATCGACGTTGGATCGCTTGCCCGGTTGACTCGAGATGCAGCAAAGGGCTGAGCATCTGCTCCAAGCCATACGAAGAGCAATTCCATATTTCGGCAAGCTCTATCTCATTTGATAGGCCGTCGTGGCAAGATTTAGGGCCGGGGAATGCAGGAACAAAGTTATGGAGCTTTTCAACTGATTGAACAATAATGGCTTATGACGATGAGTTGAACTCATTGAGTCGACTCGGTTTCTTCTCGCGTGGCAAGTAGAATGCTAAGTGTAGCAGTGAAAGACAATGAATAGAATCGCCCCTCAGTCTGTCCTGGTTTTTGTCGCCGGCGTCTCCCACAGGAAACTGTTGTTTGGCTTGTGCCTCCTGCTAGTTCTAATTGGTATTGCCGCCGTTCGAGAAGCTCGCGAGGCCTTTTGGGCCCCTACTCGCTCCCAGGATATGGCCCCAGCGTCTTCTGCCATGAGCCCTGCGCGGCTGCTAATCGTCTACGCGCTGGGGGCCGCGATTGTGGGCGGATCGCTTTTTTCTTGGGTGAAGGACACGGAATACTGGCCTTTCTCTCCGTATCCGATGTTTTCTATGCTGTCCCCCCGCACCGACTTTCTGTTTACGACCCTGCGGCTATATGGGGTGACGCAAGAGCAGCCGTTTTCGGAATTTCCACTCGACGAGAACGAGTACCTCGAACCATTCGACAACTCGAGATTGCCTACCGCTTTTGCCCCGGCGGTTCTCGAAAATCGGATGACACCTCTGTTGAAAGATTGTCTGGAACGCTATGAATCCCTGCGTGTCTCGGGTATTCACCAAGGGCCCGCGATCCAAGCGCTCCGGCTCTATCGTGTCACCTGGCACTTGAATGCCCAAGCGAGTAACGTGAGAACCCCGGACCACAAAGAACTGCTGGCCGAATTTTCCGAAGCCGAAACGAAAGGGCAACCGCGGTAATGAAATCGCTAGGCCAGTATTGGAATCGGTTCTGGTTCGAGCCTGCATCGGCAGACAATCTGGGGCTGTGCCGCATTATTTTGTACGGCTCGATGTTTCTCTTCTACGTTCTGAGCCCTCTGCTGTTCAAGTCCTGGGGCTGGCACGAGAATTTCACTCTGTGGGGTAAGGTTTCCAGCGCTTTCTGGAACCCGGTTTGGCTTTTCGCGGTGCTGCATCTGCCACAGCTTTCGACGGTTCCTCTGATTGTCATGCAATCGGTCTGGCGGGCGGCCCTATTTCTGAGCTGCGTTGGATTGTTTACGCGAGTGAGCACGGCGTTATCATTCATTCTTGGCGCTTACTTGCTCGGGTTGTCGAACAACTTTGGCAAAATTCACCATCTCGATCAACTCCTCTTATTTGCGTTTATGGTGATGGCTTTTTCCCGATGTGGCGATGCCTGGTCGGTCGATGCATTAATCCGTAAGGCCCAAACTAGAACTCCAGAGGCGCTGGACTTGGCGCCCAGCGGCGAATACACGTGGCCAGTGCATCTGATCTGGGCCATTTCGGCCATGGTCTATGTCGAGGCAGGCGCCTCCAAGTTGCGGCACTCTGGGATTGCGTGGATCACCACTGCGACGATGCAGAACTATTTGCTGCAGGGTTATTATCATGTCTCGGACTCGGAACCGCTGACGACCTGGGGCCTGTTTTTCGCCCGCACTCACTGGCTCGCCAGCGCTTTGGCGGCTACCTCCATACTGTTTGAGGTCGGTATTGTGGTCGCGCTGTTCAGCCGCAAGTCGCGTTGGATATTGGTACCGGGTGTAGTGGGCATGCAAGCGAGCATAGCGCTGTTCATGGGCCCTAACTTCTATCAGATGATCTTTTGCCAGGCGCTCTGGGTGCCTTGGGACTGGGTGGTGGAAAAGCTTGTAGCCCGCTTTGGCGGTCCAAAAACTTATGCGGTAGCCTTCGACGGGGCCTGTGGCCAATGCCAGCGGACTATCAATATCCTCAAGAGTCTGGATCTACTGCATCGCGTGGAATTCCTCAGTACCGTGAAGCAATGGCCGGATATCGAAAAGCAATTCCCCGGATTGGATCACGAACGCGCCCATACCGAGATGCACGTCCGAACCCCGCATGGGCGAATCAAAACGGGCTTTTACGGCTACCGCTCACTGGCATGGGCCCTGCCGTTAGGTTGGCTTGCGTTGCCTGTCCTGTATTTTCCCGGTGTCGCTTGGGCCGGGTCTTACGTCTACGGCGCCGTGGCTTCGCGGCGCAACAGCAACGTCTGCGAATTGCCGGTGCTGCGGCCCTGAAAAAAGATAATGCTCACATGCGGATCGGGCCACCCGAGTCACGCAGCCTCACAAGCCCAATCTTGCATTGTGCTTTTCAGCTTAGCAGGGATGACGGGAGTATTGGGCTAGTGCTGCGTGCTGGGGCCGGCAGTACTTGACTTTGATGCACGAGACGAATCAGAAAAATTAAATTCTCCCTCGTGTACGACCCAGGGATCCGCGAATAATTTAGCGACATTCAAGTGACGGCCAGTGGGCGGATTGGCAAGACCCATGGACCAAAGTGTCCAATGGGAAGACCAAAAAGTAGTCCTGGGCATATTCCGCTTAATACCGACAATTAGCTGGTAATAGTCTTGCGGACTAAAGCTTGGCTGACCCGGGTCAAGCGGTCCATATTCCGCCAAGCCAAACGGTTTTGAGCGAGCGACCTGGTTTGTCAGTTGGTCATAACCATCCATTTTTGGAACTGGCATTCCGTCTATGCGCTGATAAAAATCGAGCGCCGAGACGTCAACATAAGCGTCGCCCGGATAATAGTCACGATAACGGCCGAAGCCGGAATTGGGCGCCCAGACAAATAGAAGGTTGTGAAGGGCCTTCTTTTGGGTGAGATAATCGAATTCCATCCGCCAAAGCTGAACGTATTCGGTAGAAGTTCCCATCGCCCACCAGTACCAATCCCCGTTCATTTCCAGCAGGGGCCGGTAAAGGACCACTACGCCCGAGTCTTGAAAGGTCCGCAACTGCCGTGCGATGAGATCTAGTTCGGCAAGGTATGCCAAATTGATGGGATCCCCAGGCTTCAAAAGGTGAGTAAATGCAGCAGCGGAGAAGTTCTTATCTTTTGAGTCGCCTCCCGTTAGGGGATTACTGTGGTGCGCCGAAATCATCACCAGTCCTCCGGCGTTCCAATGGTCAATCAGTTGCTGCGAGACCTCCGGCGAGATAGCGCCAATCGAGCATCCGCTGGTGCAGCGATTGTCTGCATGCATCAATCCGGGAGCATAACCGGTTTGCCGTATAATGTCGGTCCACCAATCCGGGAAGTCTGCGCTGCCGGCGTAAAAAATGAGCTGGCCGGAAACTACTCTCTTGCTGTTCTTGTTCGGCAGACTCGCCAAATAGTTCAAGACTTCTTTTGCGGCATCGGACGCGTGAGGGTCTGCCGGCGTTACTCTATGGACCTGATAAGAAAAACTCGGGGCTGAGGCGATCACTATGAGCAGTGCTGCAAACAAACAGAACTCCATTGCAGTTCTGCAGGGGTCGCGGGTTACATTTTTTTCCACAGGGGGGACCATAACGAACGATATTTCAATGCCGTATCCAGCACCAAGCAGCGCGGACGCAAGGTGGCGACGACTATCCCCGCCCCCGATCACGTCCCAACGATTCAGTTATGCTGAGAACTCGTGACGCCCTTGGGGTGCGATTGGGCTTCTGTTTACTAGATGCTTCGGCGGTTCTGTACGTTGCCGATATCGACACTGAGGGCCCTGTTGCGTGGCACCAATCCTTTGTGTCCAGGGCAGGGCAAGGGTACGATATGATGCATCAGAGGTTAAAAGTGGAAATTTCCGGTTTGCAGAGTCGCCAGCCGTCTATCCGGCTACTGTCGCCTTTCCAGTGAGTGTCCGATCCGAGTGTTGGAAAAAGCTAGCTGACCATGTAAGTAAGACCCGAGGGTGGTGATGGACAAGTGCGACGTGTTAGCGCGACTCGCCGAAGATCGGCCGGAATTCCATTTTATCGATGAAGGAGGCGTGCAACGCGCAGTTAACATTGCAGTTACTCAGGGAGTGCTGAAGTGGATAGCCGATCATTTGTCCGACGATATGATCACACTGGAAACGGGTGCTGGATATACGACGGTAGTACTCACGGCATTGGGCAAGCACCACTATGTTTGCACACGCTCCCAGCTCGAAGCGGACAGGATTCGCGGCTACCTGGATAAAATAGGGGTCTCCAATGACAAGCTCACGGCGGTGATTGGATCCACCGACAAAACCTTGCCGAGTTTGGCATTCCCTTCGCCGCTCGCTTTCGCTTACATCGACGGTTGCCATGGCTACCCGTTCCCAGCTCTGGACTGGCATTATGTCGACAAGCAACTCAGGGTTGGGGGCATAATCGGCATGGATAATGCCGAACTTCGGCCTGTGCGGGAACATTGTGAGTTTTTGGAGGAGAACGGTGCGTATAAGTTAAGCGGTGTTGTTCTCGAATCCGTTTTCGTGCGCTTTTATACGAAGTTGACTGATCAGCTTCGCGAATGGGTTCATCAGCCTTATAGCGTTGCCAAGAAGGACCCTTGTGATTGGCGACTGCTCACCCGATTCAAGAGACATGCCAGCAAGTTGATTAAGCCCCACATCTACTAACCTGAATTTCCCTCCCAACCTGGCTCACTCCGTCCAATAAACTGTTCGTTTTCTCAAGATACGCAAGAAGGGAATTTGAGGTTGGAGCCAAACGATAGCGAATGCTTAGGCCTGTTCCCTCACGCGGTGTTGAAACACTGTAAACTTTAGACAAGACGGGCAGTTGGGAAGGCTCCTGGTTACGGTATACTTTCTTGTGAAAAACAACATCATGGGACCCTCCCTGTGCGAGACGACTGATCGAGCTGGTTTCGTCCGAAGTCCCCAGATAGAGACTTTCCCTTCAATCGCGCGGGCGCCTAAGCACTCTATTCGCGCATTGAGTGGAATTTGGCGTCCAGCCGCCGCTGGCCGAGCCGCAGGAAACCATTCACGGAAAATCGGCCTGGCAAAAAGACTGCTATTCTCGACGGGGTTTTTACTCCACAGGCACAAGATGCACCCCCTAATCGTGTGCTGACGTTTATGCTCACCGTCCTGATGGCTACTCACAACGGTGCTCGAACGCTACCAACGGTGCTCGAGGCGTACTGCCTGTTGGAAATGCCTCGGGGTGGCTGGAAGGTGGTTATCGTAGATAATGGGAGCACAGATTCCACCCCCAAAGCAGTGTCTAGTTTTGCGCAAAAATTGCCGCTCACATACGTGTTTGAACCAAAACGGGGGAAAAATGCCGCTCTCAATACCGGCATAAATCACATTGAAGGGGACTTGATTGTATGTACGGATGACGATGCCGTACCCCGGCCGGATTGGCTCGTGCAACTGCGGACAGTCGCCGACGCGCAGCCTTTGTTCTCTATCTTCGGGGGCGTTATCTTACCCAAGTGGGAAATGAATCCCGAGCCGTGGATTTTAGATTGGGTGCCACTCGACGTCGCCTACGCGCTAACCAATCCAAACTGGCCCGAAGGGCCGATTACCCCCCGCCGCATTTATGAGCCCAATTCAGCCTACCGAGCCCATATCTTTAAGGCTGGCTACCGATTTGACCCGGCGATTGGGCCCTCGGGTTCAAACTACCCCATGGGAAGCGGGAGCGAATTTCACGTGCGACTGATCAAAGCCGGATATACCGCTTGGCACTGCAAGCGAGCAGTAGTGGAACACATCGTGCGCAAGTCTCAGATGGAGAAGGATTGGGTGCTGGGCAGGGCCTTTCGCTATGGCCGGGGCCAATATCGGCAGGAGATTAAGGATACGCTCAAATCGCCCAGGCTCATCTTTGGAGTTCCGAGGTTCATCCTCCGTGAAGTCGCGACGCAAGCGCTCCGGGTTGCAAGAACCAGCATCGGCAAGGATAAGGGCAAGCTGTTCACTGAGAGATGGAACTTGAACTTCCTTGCTGGCCAAGCTTACGAGGCGAGAAGCGTTCATCTCCTTGCCAAATCCTCAACCCCGTCGTAGTAAATATTTCTTGCGGTAGAAGAAATCGTTCGTAATTCCGTTTGCAGCTCAACGGAAATATTTTGACGGACCAAAGTTGAGGGCCGAAGAGGGAAAGATGGGAAGGCTCAAATTGGCGGTCGTCGGTTGCGGTGCTGTAACTGAGTTCTCATATCTGCCCGCTATAGCGCATTCGGAGGGCGTCGAACTGATTGCGTTGGTGGACAAATCCCTCTCTCGAGCTCGCCAGTTGAGCGCTCAGTGCTCGGGAGAGCCCGCTGTCTTCGATGATTACCGGCAGATCTTGGGCAAGGCGGAAGCGGCCGTAGTCGCCCTCCCCAATGCGCTGCACGCGGCAATCACTATTGATCTGCTCGAACAAGGACTGCATGTGCTGGTGGAAAAGCCCATGGCCTTAAACAGCCGCGAGTGTGATGCAATGCTTTCGGCTTCGGCCAAACATGACAGGATACTGGCGGTGGGGATGGCGCGTCGTTTTTGCGAAGCTTCGAAGTTCGTTAAGGAAGCGATCCAACAAGAGTTGCTGGGAGAGATACGACATTTTGATCTGCGAGAAGGCAGAATTTTCGATTGGAAAATTGCCTCCGACGCCATGTTTCGAAAAAACATGACGGGCGGGGGTGTGCTCATGGATATTGGGGTACACGCCCTTGATCTCTTGCTTTGGTGGTTCGGCGAGTGCGAATTAGTAAGCTACCGCGACGATTCCGAAGGAGGGTTGGAAACCGACTGCGAAGTCCACTTGCGTTTTCAAAACGGCATGACGGGAATTGTCGAGCTGAGCCGCACCAGGAACTTGAGAAACACTTGCATAATTGAAGGGGACCGCGGAACGCTCACTGTCGAAGCCGGCTTTGGTTCTAAGTTGGACCTGGCACTGCGAGGCGGCCATGGTGCCCTTTCGGGGCGGGCTACTCCGTCGGGATCTAATGAGCAGCCCGTGCAGCAGGCTTTTCGCCGGCAAATCGAAAACTTCGCGAGTGCCATCCGCGACGGTGTCGCACCCTTCGTGCCCGGTTACGAGGGAAAGCGAGCCGTCCAGGCTATTGAAACGTGTTATGCCCTCAGGCAACCTCTCTCCGGATGGGACATCGGCGAAAAAACCCGAAGGCAATTGTCGGTAAACCAGCGAGCGAACCTGTCGGGCAAGCGAGTGCTCGTGACCGGCGGAACCGGTTTCATCGGAGGCTGTCTGGTCGAGAGACTAGTTTTGGATTGTAAGGCCCAGGTCCGTGTCCTGATACGTAACTTCTCGCACGCGGCCGGTATCGCCCGTTTTCCGGTGGAAATGATCGCCGGCGATGTTACGGACGCGGCCGCAGTCGCCCGTGTAACCGAAGGGTGCGACATCGTTTTCCACTGCGCCTACGGACCCTTTGGCACCGAAGAGGAGCAACGACGCATCAACATCGAAGGTACGCGGAACGTCTTGGAAGCTGCGGCACAACAGAAGGTTGAACGAGTGGTCCATCTGAGCACTTTGATGGTTTACGGGATCCCGAAAGCTGGCGATTTCGACGAATCTGCGCCACGGCAGCATATGGATTTGTTATATGCGGATAGTAAGCTCGATGCGGAAAAGCTTGTGTTTGAATATTACGAAAAACGCGGCGTCCCCGTCTGCGTCATTCAACCAACCAGTGTATACGGCCCCTACTCGACTTGGCACACAGTGGCGATATTGGAAAGCCTGAAATCGACTCGCGTAATTCTGGTGGACGGCGGCGAGGGCTCATGCAACCCCGTTTATGTGGATGATGTGGTCAGCGCCATGCTTCTTGCCGCGACCCAAAAGGCCGCTGTGGGAGAAGCATTCCTGATTTCTGGAGAGCGGGCGATCACCTGGCGGGAATTCTACCAAGCGTACGAGCGCATGTTGGGAAGTTCCTCGAATGTTTCCGCGGTGAGTATGTCGGCCGAGGAAGCCCTGAGATACTACAACCAGCAAGAAAAAGGCCGAGGACTCCTTCGGGAGGCGATCACGGTTTTGCGTGATGACTATGACATTCGTGAACGCATTCTGACCACACCAGAGGTGCGATTTGTTCGCAAAATGGCGCGGCTATTGCTGCCACGACCTTTATGGGAAGCTGCTAAGGAACGTTTCATGGGGCAAAGCAAAGCTTCGACGACGCAAACACCGTCCGCCGTGCCAGACGGCAGACCTATGCCTGCGGTACCCCCCCCTATGATTCGCTTTTATGCCGCTAAGGGAAGAGTTCGAATCGATAAGGCGAAAAAGCTGCTGGGTTATGAACCGGATTTCGACTTGCGAGCAGGAATGCAGCGGACCGAGCAATGGGCCCGTTGGGCCGATCTGCTTGGGAGATTGAGGTAAGCTCTGCACTTGGGCATAAGGTTATGATGATAGAGTGCTTACCTGGCCGGTACTGAAATCAGATGCTGACGGTTGTCATGGCGACACATAACGGTGCCAAGACATTGCCGGAAGTCTTGAAGACTTTTTCTACGCTCGATGCGCCCAGCGGCGGATGGAAGCTGGCCATCGTAAATAACGGAAGCACAGATCACACCAGAGAAATAATTGACTCCTTTAAATCAACTCTGCCTCTGACGTACGTTTTCGAGCCGGTCGTGGGAAAAAGTGCCGCGTTAAATACCGGCTTGCTCAACGTAACCGGGGATCTTGTCGTGTTTACCGATGATGATGTTTTGCCAAGGCCGGATTGGCTGGTGCAAATGCGTGCCAGTGCCGACTCGCAGCCCTCATTTTCACTTTTTGGTGGTTGTATCGTCCCGCGCTGGGAAAGTCCGCCCGAGGATTGGATTTTGGAAATCGACGGCTCAATATTGGCAATCACAAATCCCGCCTGGGAAGAAGGTCCCATCCCCGCCCCCCGGTTATTTGGGCCGAACATGGCGGTTCGTTCTCAGGTTATTGCGGCTGGCTTTCGATTCGATTCCTCACTGGGCCCGGTCGGTACGCGTTATCAGATGGGTGAAGACACCGACTTCGTTCAAAGGATTGGGCACGCGGGTTTTAAGGCCTGGTATTGCAAGCGTGCCGTAGTGGCGCACATGATTCGAAGCGACCAGATGACCAGGGACTGGGTGCTCCGTAGAGCGTTCCCGTCAGGTCGCGTAAGTTATTGGCGAGAGTTTAGAGATTCGCCCACCTCTCCAGTGCTCTTGTTTGGAATGCCTAGGTATATGATTCGCGAGATACTGACGCAAGCTATTCGCTTGGGACGTGCGAAACTCAGCCAAAATGCAGCAACAGTTTTCAAAGAACGGTGGCGATGGCATTACTTGATAGGGCGCGCAGTGGAGAGCCGCGCCATACACAAGACAAAGGCCGAAGATTTCTGACTTGCTTAGCCCGATCAACCACTTGAGATCGGTGCCCGAGAGCGAACATAAAGTGCTGTAGCCAAGTTAGCGCCTGTTTCCATAACTTTGCAACCCTTGCGAAAAGAAAACTTTATTGCTTGGACACTTTGGTGTAAGGCAGACACAGGTTGGCCTCGCTTCTATTGACCCAAGGCTGCTATTGCCGCACACTACTTCGTGCCTGCTCTTATGTATTTGTCTTTGCCCATCCGAGACTGAATGGAGAAAACCAGTCGATTTATGCGAGTGGAAGAAGATATCGAGAGCCTGCCGGTGCCATGGATTTCGCCGCGGCCCGGCAATGAAGTACGAATTGAACCGGGCAAGAATTGGCCTTCTTTAAAGCTGGGCGAGCTGTGGGAAGCGCGCGAACTTGTCTATTTTCTCATCTGGCGAGACATCAAGGTACGCTACAAACAGACCGTACTGGGCGCCGGATGGGCCCTTATCCAGCCCTTGTTCACGATGTTGATCTTCAGCTTGTTCTTTGGGCGGCTCGCCAAGGTTCCTTCCGATAACATTCCATATCCTCTTTTCTCGTTCACCGCGCTGGTGCCGTGGACCTATTTCGCCAACGCACTGAATCAGGCGTCGAATAGTTTGGTGAGCAACTCGAGCCTCATCAAAAAAGTTTATTTCCCGCGTTTGGCGATTCCAATTTCGAAAGTATTGTCAGCTCTAATAGATTTCGGATTGGCATTCGTTCTATTGCTGGGAATGAGTTTCTACTACGGTATACACCCCACCGTCAGGGTGTTATGGATACCTCTATTCTTGCTGCTGGCAATGGTCACCGCGCTCGGGGCCGCTCTTTGGCTTTCAGCAATGAATGTAAGGTTCCGTGATATCGAGCAGGCCCTTCCTTTCTTGATCCAAGTATGGCTTTTTGCAACGCCGATCGCTTATCCGAGCAGCCTGTTGTCCCCACGGTGGCGGACATTGTATGCCATCAATCCGATGGTGGGAGTGGTTGAGGGCTTCCGTTGGGCATTGCTCGGAGCGCATACCACTCCGGGACCTATGCTCCTGGTCTCTTCTCTTGCCGCGGCTGCGACTTTGGTTAGTGGGGCTTACTGGTTCCGAAGGTTGGAAAAAACTTTTGCAGACATATTGTAGGGCAAATTCATGTCCGAAACCGCCATTCAGTTAGAGAATATTGGAAAGATGTATCACATCGGTACCACCCGGACTGGGCACCGCAGTCTGCAAAATGTGGTAACCGACGCGTTGGTATCGCCGTTTCGTCGGGCCGCGAGGCTCTTGAGGGGGAGCGCCACGGGAGCTGCTGATCTCGACCAGACGTTCTGGGCTCTCAGGGACGTTTCGCTCGAAGTTAAACATGGCGAAATCGTGGGCATTATTGGCGGCAATGGCGCAGGAAAAAGCACGCTTCTGAAGATTCTGTCTCGTATCACTGAACCGAGCGAAGGGCATGGAAAAATCGACGGCCGCGTAGGTTCGCTGCTTGAGGTGGGGACCGGTTTCCACCCTGAACTCTCCGGTCGGGAAAATCTGTTCTTGAATGGCGCGATCTTGGGCATGAAGAAGGTAGAAATCGAGCGCAAATTCGATGAGATCGTCGCTTTTGCCGAAATTGAACGGTTCATCGATACCCCGGTCAAACATTATTCCAGTGGAATGTATGTGCGCCTGGCATTTTCGGTGGCCGCTCATTTGGAGCCTGAGATTCTTCTCGTGGACGAAGTACTGGCTGTGGGCGATACAACATTTCAGAGAAAGTGCCTAGGTAAGATGAACGAAGTTGGTAGAAGCGGTCGCACCGTGCTTTTCATCTCTCACAGTATGGCCACCGTCGAGAATCTTTGCCACAAAGGGGTTTTACTGGCAGAAGGCAAGGTCGTTTTCAGTGGTGATATGAAGCGAACTATAGATCGGTATCTCCAGAGCGCCTCTGCGAGGCCGGACGGCTCTTCCTCGCACATCGTTGATCTCAGCAGGGCGGCCGGTAGGTCTCCCCGATACGCTCCCTTGCTGCAGAGACTGGAACTGTTTACCGATCACGGCAGGCCTTTGACTCGCGTTTTGCGGATGGGCGGCACTCTCAAGGCCTACATATATTTCAATCTGGATGAGCCTACGTCGAGCGTGGATGCCGGGTTGGGATTCAATAACCTTTTGGGACAGCGAGTTTTCACGGCACATAGCGTCTTCGAGCCCCAAAGATCCTGGGGTGAAAGGGTCGGCCCACAAGTTTTTGTCTGCGAAATCCCTCACCTTACTCTGATGCCGGGCGATTATAAACTCAAGGTCGCACTCAATGTTCATAATTCCGAGCGCGACTTTGTAGAGGACGCGGCGATCGTGACGGTCCTTGAATCCGATTACTACGGAACGGGCAAAGCGCCGTGGAACGGCTTCTTCGTTCTAGATCATCAATGGCAGCTTCATGACGATGAGGTTCGGTAACGGCTGTGCGGCGTTGGCACTGCTGTCTGTTCACACTGGGCCCAGGGATGAGCCTATCAACTGTCCCTACGGTCTATTCAGCTGTCCGAGATCTCCTGCCCTGTCTTCGATGACCCCGCTCGTGGCCACCAATTCAACTCCTTGAGCGATGCCGCAAACAGCATCTGCCGCGCGCACCACGAATATCACTGATTTCTCAGACAAAATGCACTATCAACTTTTCCACCGCACTACCGCAATACCGATCGCAGAATCACGGTTATCCTGACTGAGGGGGAATGAATCAATCCTACGATGTTGTTGTAATAGGTTCGGGCCCGAACGGACTCGCAGCAGCGATCGTCGCAGCCCGATGTGGCCTCTCCACCGTTGTGCTGGAGGCTAGCGAAACGTTCGGAGGCGGTACGCGTTCCGCGGAGTTGACTATGCCTGGGTTTCTCAACGACGTCTGTTCCGCCGTTCACCCGATGGCATTGGCCTCAGGATTTTTTCGCAACCTGCCGCTACGAGCGTTTGGACTCGAATGGATCACGCCCCCCACGGCGGCAGCGCATCCCCTTGATTCTGGTGAAGCAGCGCTCCTGACGAATGATGTTGAGGAAACTGCACGACTTCTCGGAGTAGATCGCGCTCGCTATTCCCGTACCATTGGAGCCATCGCTAGAAACTGGCCGAAAATCGAAACCGACGTACTCAGCCCGCTGAAGATGCCGTCACATCCTTTAGCGTTTGCGTCATTCGCTCTTCTTGCGCTATTGCCGGCGAACATCTTTGCAAAAAGCGCTTTTTCATCCGTTAAGGCCCGAGCCTTATTCGCAGGAAACGCCGCGCATTCTATTCGTGCCCTGTCCAGTCCGGGCAGTGCGGCAATCGGCCTGGTGCTTGCAGCAGTGGCACACGTGTACGGATGGCCCGTCCCAGAGGGCGGCTCGCAAGCGATTGCCAATGCGCTGCTCCGATATTTTGAGTCTCTCGGCGGCGAGACGGTCCCGGGATTCAAGGTTGAAAGTTGGCGCGAGTTGCCGCGATCACGAATCGTTCTGTTTGACACCTCGCCCCGTACGCTGGCGCGCATATTGGCGGACCGGTTGCCCAAAAGCTACGTCCGAGCCCTTGAAGGGTACCCCTATGGTCCCGGGGTCTTCAAGGTCGATTGGGCTCTAAATGCGCCCATTCCTTGGAAGGCACGTGAATGCCTGACTTCAGCGACCGTGCACGTGGGGGGGACTCTGGACGAGATTGCTGAAGCAGAACGGGCCCCGTGGATCAATAAATGTGCCGAGAAGCCGTTTGTTCTGGTTACACAGCCCAGTCTTTTTGATCCTACTCGTGCGCCGTACAAGAAACACACGGCATGGGGGTATTGTCACGTCCCCAACGGATGTGACGTTTGCATGACCGGGCGAATCGAAGCCCAAATTGAACGATTTGCTCCCGGTTTTCGCGACATCATTCTTTGCCGCGCTGCTCGTGGCCCATCGCAGCTTCAAAGCGAAAATCCCAACCTGGTGGGCGGAGACGTTGGCGGCGGATCAAACGACCTGGTGAATCTTTTCTTCCGGCCGACGTGGCGTACCTACTCCACGCCTGCCCGCGGCGTATACCTCTGTTCGGCGGCAACGCCCCCCGGAGGGGGCGTCCATGGGATGTGCGGATATAACGCAGCTGTCCGCGCAATTCGGCAACATTTCGGGGAAGCAGTGCTTGCGGCTTCGCGACTTGCGTAGGGATTCGATTGTAGAAGTCTGTAATTAAGCCCTTGAAGCCAACCCCTCGACATTGATAGTGCTATTGTGAACGGCTGCGACTATTTGTATGTGGGGCATTTCACTTCTGGCGGCGACGATGGGCGCTGCGACAATTTCCGGGGAACACCGCGTCTGAAGAGCCAGTGCTGCCAAAAAAGTCCCGCTTGCGAACGAGCCTGACACTGGCAAGTCAGCGCCGCCGCCGAGCGGCCTGCGCACAGATGCCACAGGGCCATAGCTTCCTGAAGAATGGTTTCTTTGATTACATACGTGCCGAATCGCAGAAGCGATACCGGGAGCGGCTCATAATACGCCTGCGCGCGACCTTGCCCAAAGTAGCGGCTGCGCAGAAAAGATTTCGTCAGACGCTCGCGTGACCATGGATGCCGCAGAAGAATCTGAGGAGCGTAAATGATCCGATATCCCGCCTGGCGTATGCGCAGTGAGATCTCAGTGTCTTCCCACATCCCCAAGCCGCCAGGGCCAAGTTCCGGAGCGAACCCGCCAACTTTATTAAACACCTCCCGCCGCACAACCATATTGGTACCACAAAGAGTGCCATCCAAATCGATGACTTCGTTTCCGTAATCTCGGAAATCCGCCATCATCGCGAGGTACTTCCCATCAAGCCATTTCGGCCAGCCGCCTTCGCAATCTAGTAGCACACGTCCCTGCGCGGCATCTGCCGAACAGGAAGAAAAGACAGTTACGATACCCTGGATGTAATTCGGCTCGCAAATCACGTCGTCGTCGGTAAAGGCCAATATGTCGCCCTTGGCTGCTGGAATGGCCGTGTTCAGCGCGTTGCTCTTGCCTAGTTTTTTCTCCTCAATAAATCGGAAATGCTGCGGAAATCTGTGTTGAAACTCGCGGCAAACCTCGACCGTATGGTCGGTGGACGTCTCGACGACCAATACTTCCCAATTAGGCACCTCTAAATTGCTGTCACAGAAAAAGGACTCTAACGCTTGGCGCAAGCTCTCTGCCCGATTACGAGTACAAATTATGACGCTAATAAGCACGTTCAACCCTCGCCTTAACGGTTCTGGGGCACCTGGCACCACCGCGCGGGGAGCAACCGCGTTCCAAAATCCAAAATCCCTATTTATCCCCGCAGGGGTAAGATGCCTATTATCTACTGGAAGGCTCGCTGGCCTGAAGAAGATACGGCACAGACTTCCACTTAATGTGCGCTATCTGGCACAGTTTCTCCTCAACAGGATCTGAGTCATCGGAAATTGGCCGCCATAATTGAGATAAGCTACATCAATGATAATTCTTTTCCTAGTCAATCTACTGCGGTATAAGCTGCTGTAGCTGCGGGAATATACTAGCTGCAAAAAACTGGTCGGTTGTGCTTTATGGGCAGCCCTAGGATTCTTCGTAAGTCTTCCTCGGGTCTTCGTCGGCGGTCATTTCCCAACCGATGTACTTACCGGCTTCCTCGTGGGGCTAGCGGCGTACGGGCTTGCCAAAACTCTTTTGGAGCCCCGGCTGGATTCTCTCAACCGGCGCTTGGCCTCGCATCTTGGCTGAGTTTGTCGTTTCCGTGTATATTGTGCAGATCGCCGTCGAATTTAACGAATTTGTGTGGGTTAGAAATTCATTAAAGTATTTCTTGAAATAAAACCGTTTGCCACTTCAGATCTCGGGGAGTCCGCCTCGAGAGTTCGCTTGCTCTGCTGTTCGGACACACAAACTCAGTCTAATACTCGTACGATCTGAGATCCATCAAAGGAATACAGCAGTTGGAATTTGTCAGGGCGACGTTCTATAAGCTGTTCTGTTGGCGCTGCGCCGTACACCCACTCCTCGCCGTGTGAGCCGTGCCTTTCAAAAGGCCTAAACCCGATAACATACTTAATGTGCTCGTTTTCGATGAGCTGCATAACGTCGCCGTCATCGGCATATAATTTGTTGCTATATCCAGGGCCGTATAAGGGGAAATTTTCGGGACGACCCAAATAGAGGAGTCGCTCATTGGCAATGTTGTGACGAACATACAAGCAAATCCGCGCCCAGCCAGGTGAAATGTCGCTATACCCGTATTCAGGATCGTCCTTTCGCCGCTCACGGAAGCCATCGAGCCAATAGGAACCCGCTGCGCAAACTACGAATGTCACCATAGCTATCGCAGTAAGCGCCTTTTTTATTGAGCGCGTATTCGCGAACAGTCCCACAAAGGCCCGCAAAAGAAAGGGGATCATGATCGCCATCAGGGCAGCCAGTATTATGACTACCCACCAATAGTGGCTCCCGCGAGCCAAGTTTACAATGGTTGCCAATACGACGATAGGCACCCCCAATTGCATGTATTGGGGACCGGTGGAAAGAAGGAAGCCCAGTCCAATGTTTAGGCATGCTAGGAAACATAAAAGAAACCGCGGCTGTACCTGCCAAACATTCACTCCGACAGGAAGAAGACTATACGGCTGTATCAAATATATGAAACCTAGCATCAACGGTAGCAGTACCAGCCAAGCGAGAAAATCGCTGTTCTTTGGCCGGCCGCCGCGAAAACGATAGAACATCACCAACAGCAGTAATGGCACAGCCACCAGAACCGGCAACGCTACACCCAATTCGTCGACGAATTGTTTCCAATAGGAAAACAGTCGAAAGAAATGGAAACCAATGGTTATCGGGGCAAAAAACCGGCCGTCCAAAGGGCCTGCAAAAACTGTTTTACCCAGAACGGTGATTTCCTTCGGATAAAACGGATTATGAAAATAAATGAGATTGCGGATGTACCAAGGAGTACCGGCTATGCTCGCAACCCCGAGCATGAGCGACACCGCCCGTATGATATCGGCAATCGACTTGCGCGGAGAAGCGCCGCCTTTCCTGAGCAATAGGGCCACTCCTAAAGTCCCCCCTAAGGCCACTCCGTAAACGGGCCCTACGATCTTCGCCGCGCAGAGTATTCCTGCTGCCAAGCCCGCAAGGGCAGCGTAGCGGAGGGAACCTATTCGGGCCCAGCGTAGTAAAAAAAAGAACACCAGCAAAAACGTGAGGGTTAGAAAGAGGTCGTTCTTCTGCGAAGTGGCCCACATCGAAATCTCCGGAGTGCTCACAAACAGGGCTGCGACGCTCAACGACGCAGTCGGCGGCACGTCGAACTCGCGGCAAATTGCGTACATGCAAACAAATACTCCCGGCAGCTCTATCAAAAACAGCAACGCCAGGTTGTCGCTCGTCATCGGAAAGGATAGCCAAGCAAGGATGGCTTCCCTGGCGCCGGGGTATGCGCGGGCAATCAATGGAATGCTCTTTACCGGCGCGATCGAGTGGTTTTTGATCATTTCCGCGACTAATGGAAGGTGATACCACATCGTATCTGAGTCGGCGGCAGTATAGCGAACCGAGTTGAATGCCATAATCCCGTAGGCCAGGAGCGATAACAATATTATAAATCCTTCGCCAAAATTTATTCTCGCCTCGCTTTCGGTTGGACGCGCAGGAGTGCTGCCCGGGGTTTTTCGCCACGCCGCTAAAAGCGCAATTTGTAGGCCACCCATGGCGATTAATAGGTTTGTGAATGACAGGAAGCCCGCCAATCCCAAGCAGGAAACGATCACTGCGGGGAAGCTCAAGAAAATCGTGAGCGCGACGATTCCGGTTTCGATTCTAGGGAGCGGAGCCATTCTGAGCGCCAATACCGTCGACGTATATAAAAGGCAAAATAGCTGCGCGGCAAAGAGGGTTGCCCCTATCCATCCGCGTGGAGATCGCAATACCGCGGGAGCAGTCGATAGCAACAACCCGGGGATAAGCAAATGTGTTATGGCAATAAATCCGAGAGGCAGCTGCCAATGGATTGACGACAGTAATGGACTTGGGCGCTCTGTGGTCGACATTCAACCGTTAGAAACATCAGTAAACCTGATTCACACACGCCTGTCAACCGCGGGATAAGGCTGGAATTGGAAAAGTACAACGTGTCCGCCCGGCAGAGTTGTTGGGTATGAGCGGGAAGCGGCGCAGGGAGTTGGTGATGTGTTTCGGGCGGAAAATGGGGAGGGGCAGCGTCGACGTTGCGGCTGTTGGAAAGTGGGAATCGCGTAGCGATTTCCAAGGTGGCGAAGCCCCAGCCTTTCGGCGCCGCTTTCGCGACGAATAAAATCGCGCGGCTATGGCCGCCCCCTACTTCGTTCTGACTCTTGAGGTGAAAGACTGTTCGCTGGCTTGTTAGCCAGAGCGAGCCGCTTGCCAGTTGCAGGCTGGCTGCGGTAAGAATATCCGCCCGGCTGAATCGCCGCAAATAACCCTGTCTGCTGGATTTAAGTAACTCTCATCCGCGCTCAGCGTTACTGTCAATTGGAACAGTGCACACCTTCATCTGCGCTTCTTGTCCTGTACATGATCTAGCCCTCTGACCAGTCGAGTCTTCCCCCCGTTACGAACTAATTTGGTGGCGTGCCGGATGCCCTTCTCGCCCGGCACGCAGGGCCTGAATGCTGGGGCTGAGCCAACCACACGGAACTGGGGGATTTCATGAGAATGAATATAATCTTCGGAAACAAAATCATAACCGCACTCATCTTAACCTTGCTGATATTCGCGGCAGGCGCGCCGGCAAGCGCGAGAGTAGTCTCCGCTGTCGCTCCCGCGGTTCTAGGTTTTGGCAGTCAAACGGTCGGCACTTCCAGTATGCCCGCGCTGGTTACCTTCAGTAACAACACCAAAAGCAGCACGAAGGTCGTAAGTGTTTCGTTATCTCAGATTCAGTTCACCTATTCCGGGCCTGCTTTCCCGGTCACTCTGGCCCCCGGGCAAGCCTTTACCGGCGCAGTCACATTTAGTCCCACTGGTGCCCAGGCGTATAGCGGTACTCTGACATTCACTCGCGCCAATGGCGTCACCGAAGCGTCCAGCTTAAGCGGCACCGGTGTCCAACCAGTTGTTTCTCAGGCGAATCCTACGTCGCTTCTCTTGAGCGTCGCGCCTTGTGACTCCAACTTTAATTGTGTCGCCGGTGCGACTGATGCGATCGGACAATGGGTCAGGATCACGGCCCACGTCATCTACACCGGAGCGACAATCCTACCGGAACGCTTTGCGTCCTGGACAACGGCTCCCCCGCAAGTTGCGGCCTGACGCCGGCAGCGGATGAGAATTGGTACGTGAACAGCCTTGCCGCTGGGACGAACAAGCTCAGCGCCACATACGCCGGAAATTCGAGCTATGGCGCCAGCACCTCCGCAATCGCCACCCTCATCGTCGGATCAGCTACGCCGCCTCCCCAGGTTGTGGCGCCCGCAATCACGCTGCAGCCAGTAAGCCAAACCGTCGCGCCAGGGCAGACCGCTACCTTCTTGGTTCAGGCTACAGGCACCGCCCCCCTGACTTATCAGTGGAGCAAGAGCGGTACCGTTATTCCCAACGCGACGTCTGCAAGCTATACGACCCCAGCAACGACGCTAGCCGATAACAGCGCTAAGTTCGTTCTCGTTGTCACTAACTCCGCCGGTACTTCCACCAGCAGCGCCGCAGTCCTCGGGGTGTTTCCGCCGACGTCCCTAGCTTTGACCGTGGCTCCTTGTGACTCCAACTTCAACTGCGTTGCCGGGACGGCTGGCGCGGTCGGCCAATGGGTCAGGATCACGGCCCACGTCATCTATACCGGAGCGACAAGTCCTACCGGAACACTTTGCGTCCTGGACAACGGCTCGCCGGCAAACTGCGGCCTGACGCCGGTTGCCGATGAGAATTGGTACGTGAACAGCCTTGCCGCTGGGACAAACAAGCTCAGCGCCACATACGCCGGAAATTCGAGCTATGGCGCCAGCACCTCCGCAATCGCCACCCTCGTCGTCGGATCTACGCCCAAGGTTGTGGCGCCCGCAATCACGCTGCAGCCAGTAAGCCAAACCGTCACGCCAGGGCAGACGGCTACCTTCTCGGTTCAGGCTACAGGCACCGCCCCCCTGACTTATCAGTGGAGCAAGGGCGGCACCGTGATTCCCAACGCGACGTCTGCAAGCTATACGACCCCGGCAACGACGCTGGCCGATAACAGCGCTGCATTCGTTCTCGTCGTCACTAACTCCGCGGGTACTTCCACCAGCAGCGCCGCGGTCCTCAGCGTCAGCTCCACCACGCCGGTGTTGACAGCTAATCCATCCAGCTTGAGCTTCGGTAATACCACCATAGGCACCAGCAACACCCTGAGTGTAGCTTTGACGAATTCCGGCACCTCGAGCGTTAGCATCTCCAACACCAGCATCTCCGGCGCCGGCTTCACTGCAACTGGCGTCTCGGGAACCATCCTGACTCCAGGGCAGAGCGCCAGCTTGAACGTCACCTTCGCTCCGTCGGGCGCAGGCTCAATATCGGGCAGTGTGTCCGTAACCAGCAACGCAGCAACCGCCAAAATCAATCTGTCCGGGGCGGGCATCCAGCCGGCCACGACTTCCATTACCGTGACCCCGGCGAATCAGACCGTCTCGGTTGGAAACCAAGTCCAGTACCAGGCCATGGACAACCTCGGGAATGACGTCACCTCGTCCGTCACTTGGAGCAGCTCGGACGCAACGATTGTCACCATCTCGCCAACCGGGCTCGCCACTGGTGTGGCGGACGGCAGCGCAACGGTTGCGGCAACGAAATGAGCACTGGCTATAACCTTCATCCTTGCCTGCCCACCAGGGCAGGTAAGGTACAGGGCGCGGTACAGGGAGCAACTTTGACCCTTTTTGGACCCACAGGCCAGACGATATTAATACCCAGCTCGGAGCATCATGCGGGGCTCACCGCGCGCCAGCGGATGGCGATGGTGCTAATCGCCATGGAGGAACACTCCTCTGCACCGCGACCAGGCGCGCGGCTCGATTCTTCGAGCCAACCTAAAGAGCCTGGGGACGACACTGCGATGAAAACAACCTGTCTGGTTCTCTTGATGTCCGGCATCGTGCCACTGATCCAAGCGTCCAGTGCAAGCGCTGTGTCTTCGAATTCACACGCCGCTTATAGTGCGCAAAACCGCCAGCAAAGAAGTAGTAACCAATCAGGTGCAACATCGCAACTGCTGGCCAGCGTTTCGAACCTGGATTTTGGCGATGTAAATGTCGGCAGCAGCGGCGCTCTTGATGTGACTCTTACCAACAACAGCAACGATGCCATCGCGATCTCGAACGTCAGAGTATCTGGACCTGGCTTCGGCGCGAGCGGCCTCCCCGCAGGAACCATTTTGGATGCCGGGGAAAGCGTAAGTTTAACCGTGACTTTTTCACCCTCGAGCACTGGCGGCGTATCCGGCGATTTGACTGTCGCCACGGGTGCGGCGAACCCCGTTACGGTAATCAATTTAGCGGGCACTGGTGGGCCATCTGCGTCGATCTCCATCAGTATCGTGCCCGCCAATCAGACGATCTCGGTAGGCGACAAATTGCAATTCAAGGCAGTGGACGACCGGGGCAACGACATTACGTCATCGGTGCTTTGGACCAGCTCAGATCCGTCGATCGTGGAAATCACCCCTGGCGGATTGGCGGTAGCGGTAGCCGACGGTCCCGTGACCATCGCGGCCGCCGAATAATCGTTTACACGCAGTCGCCGGGCGGCCGTCATAGCCAATCAGGGGCGACAGTTTTGATAACGCTTAAGCGACTCAGTTACGATCTTAAAAAAATCGAGCTCAAATCTAAGGCAATATGTAATATAGGAAAGGTAGGCCTGTAATGAAGAAATTTCTGGTCGTTATCATTGTTATCGTTTGCCTAGCCACCGGTGCCCGGGCGCAAATCACCGGCAGTACGAAGCTGACGGTTGGATCAACCCAGGCATCGTCTCAGGGAGTCCTGTCCGGATGCACCTACATCGGTTCCGGCGGCTGTTCCCTGCCCGCTGGCTGGGCGCTTGTAGCGCAACAGGACTTCGAATGCTCGAATTCGCATGCCATTCCAGCAAATCCCTCGTGCGGCACACTCCCGGGGAACCAAGTCACTTCCGCGTCATTCCCCAACACCCCTAACGTATTCGAGACTACTCAGGCGCACAGCGGGACTTACGGTTTTGGTGGGCTATATGGCGGTGACGGCGACCAAGTCGATTGGATTCTCAACAACGGTGTGATCGGTTCTTTTAAGACGATGTACCTCTCCTATTGGGAGTACGTCGATTCCAACGCCACCTATCCGAACTCTGACTACTATTATTTCCAGTCGCTGGGCACGGCGATTTGCGGGAGCATTCCCGCTGGCACCGCTTACGATGCGGAGGATTTTAATGTTCCTACTCTTCCAGGAACGACCGCCTGGGTAGGCGCTGGTGGTGAGGGAGACCCTGGAGACAGTGTCAGCAGTCTGCCTAATTGCAACAATCAATTTCAATACAATACGGGCAAAAACGTCCCTCTAGCTCCAGGTACCTGGAGGCAGATCGAAGTCTTATACACCCCGAGCACCACTTTTACCGGCACTCAATATCAAATTCCCTCCGCGCACTGCACGACGGATGGACCAGGCGCTGTGGGGTGCGGTAACGGGGAACAGAGAATGTATATCAACGGTCAACTAGTAGAAGACAATCTGAATGTTAACCTGAACGGCAGCACTTCTATGACCAACGCTACCGTTCAGGCTGGCGGAGTTATCACTAATTTCTGTGATGCCAACGGCACTCGCACGCAGTTCTTTGCCAGCTCCTGTCCCATGTACTCCCCGCCGCCGTTCCATCGCTATTTCGATGACATCATCGTCATTAAGCAATGAGCTTCGAGCGCAAGAGCGAAATGATGCCCACCAGGCCAACGCCCATGAGCGCGAGCGAGGAAGGCTCGGGTGTGGGACTGGGGGCATTGCTTGGCGAGTCTGCCGACAGCCAAGTAAAGGTTGTAACGCTGTGTTCGTCGTTAATGTTAAATCCTCCGCTAAAATCGTCGTTGCAGGACGTGGTTAGGCAGCCCATCGCCAGATTCTTGGTGCCTGACCCCTCAGACACATCAGCGGCTGACTGTGGGAAGTGGGCGACAAACAAATCAACTTCTGCTTGCGAGCTTATCCAGTCGAACTCGGCGCTGAAGGTAGAAAACTGGCTGACGCCCGCAAACGTGAACGGCCCGAGTGGCCCGTTGGAGTTGAAGTTCATGTTGCTGATTTGTTGCGAGGTGGTGTTGTAAATGAACGACGTTTCTACACTCTCAACGACGCCAAGACTGGCGCTCGGCGGCTGCCCAGGAATTCCAAATACGAAATCGGTGAACGTTGCGTCGCCTATGATCCCGATGTTGTCAGCCTTGACCGGAAGAGCGCACAGCAGCAAGGCTCCCAATGCCCATGCGAATTTCACAGTGGAAAGTACCCCTGGTACTCCTAGTACGCACGCGAAGGACCAATCGCTATCTGTAGGCAAGGAAAGCACCGAGCGACCGGCAAGTGTGCAAAGTTTTACTACTTCATGCCGTTAGGTACCCATCGAGTACCAAATAGGGAAGACGTGGACATTCCCTAGCCCTTGGGAAGCGTCAAATTCCACACAAACTTCTGAGAACATGGCTCTGGTGAACGCGGCAGTCTATTCCGATTGCCAATCAACGCGCACGGTTAAAGCCATCACGCGGGCCGAGCCTATTTATCAGGCCTTGACCGCGCAAGAATTCTTCGAGGCAGCCTCAGACAGCTGCCAATATCGGCAACACCGCGATATCTCATCACCGAATCTGACGCCGGTAACTCTGAGCACGATAGTATAATAATCATGTGGATATTTCAGCCGCGCTAAAGCGCCCCCACATACCGGCTCTTGATGGCATCCGGGCCGTATCCGTTCTGATCGTCATCCTCTACCATGGAGGACTCGAACGGGTTCCAGGTGACCTCGGGGTCGCGGCTTTTTTTGTGTTGAGCGGTTTTCTAATCACTTGGCTACTTTTCAAAGAAGAGGATCGTACCGCTTCCGTATCCCTGAAATCCTTTTACTTTCGCAGAATTCTAAGAATTTTCCCCGCATACTATGTCTTCTTCACCGTGTCAATTGCCTTCGATTACATTCGTGGTTACCGCTGGGATCACGCACTGATCTACTCAGGCCTCCTCTATGTGACCAACTACTACAACGCATTACACGGGCACCCGCCAGGGGCCATAGCTCACGCATGGTCGTTGGCTATCGAGGAGCAGTTTTACCTGCTTTGGCCTTTTCTGTTTCTCATGTTCCGCCGCCGGAAGGAATTCCTCATTTCTGCGATCGCGGTGGTATGTCTGTGGCGCACCTATCTGTACGGTTTTCACCACGTTTCTCCTGCGTATGTTTACAATGCGTTTGATACGCGGTTCGACAATCTGGCCATCGGTTGCCTTTTGGCGGCACTTCTTCATTCACAAAAACTTCCGCGATGGATATCGCGGCAGTCAAACCCGCTCGCACTGCTGGCGCTCGGACTTCTCGTGATTTCGCGCAGCTTTTCGCCGCAACTCTACCACTATACCTTGGGCTTTACCGTGGACGCTTTGCTGATTTCCATTCTTATCGTTCAAGCAATTGCGTTACACGATTCCCGCTTTTGGGGGTGGCTTGAGCATCCCGTGAGCCGGTATATAGGAAAGATTTCCTATCCGATGTATCTCTATCACATCTGGGCAATCGGAGCCGCCTTGCGGTTTAACGCCGCCTTGCGGCTCCACGTATGGCCTATTCCCACCGCGATCCTGGTTACCGTACTGCTTGCCAGCGGATCCTATTACTTGGTTGAGGCGCCGTTTCTCCGCTTGAAGTCTAACTTAGAATCACTGGCGCAGAAACCAACGCTCAAGCATTCACCCCAGCGAGTTGAACGGTCACCTGGCACAATTGTTGGGCGCTGAGTCACAAGGGCTCACTCTTGTAGCCGATTCTATAGACTTGCCAATCGCCCTCCTGCAAATGACGAGATAAAACGACGTTTCTTTCCCCTTCGAGGTCACATCGCCCCGTTCCAAGTTACACAAGCTACAGATGTAAGAGAGCGCCAGGACCTGACGGCAGTGTTACCATTACCTCTTCCGGGACGAGGAGGACCATTGCGGTTTGACGCAAGCCGGTCTCAAAAACGTTCGCATCGGCTCAGGCCTTGTCGGTGATTCAACCCTGGGTTCGGGCGCGCTCCTGGTTTGAGAGTTGCAGCCCAGCCAGCGCGCTTGCGTTTTGTCTTCTGCTGTACGTCTCTCTCAGCCTTATCACCGCGTCGGCCTTCCTCGGGGATACGGTTGACTATGCCTCTTCGATCGTGCTGCGTTTTCACGGCAAGTATGGTGAGTTTTGGGAATTTGGCCATATCTTGTGGAGGCCCGTGGGATGGGCGATCACCCGGACCATCGAGGCCGTAAGGCCGGACTGGGTTAAGGGCAACGCCGCGGATTATCATGTGGTTCTCACTCTTATTGCGGTCTCCTGGTTGGCAGGTTTCGCAACGCTTTACCTCTTCCACAGGATGGCGTGCTTCGCTACAAACGACTTTTGGTGTGCGTCGCTCAGCACGGTTGGGTTTGCCACGGCCCAGGCGTTCCTGAACTTTGTGCAAGCCGGCACGGCCTACATCGCGGGCCTGGCATTGTTAACGCTGGCCATTTATACCCTTTATGATGTCGGCGACGATCCATTCCATGCTGATCGTATAAGCGCCTTGGGTGGATTCGCCTTGGCCGGCGCTGTCTTGTTCTGGTTTCCATACGTTTTGGTGGTGCCCGCTGTGGTTTTCATCCCACTCGTGCTGCGTCGGGCGCTGCGCAGCAGCCTAATAACCGGCCTCTCATTCGCTATCGCGGTCGGACTAGTCTATCTCGCCGTAATTGTTGGCCTGGGATTGCATAGTCGCGCTCAGATCCTGGCGTGGTTAGGCGAGGCTTCCCATGGAATCCAGATCGCAGGCGTCGCGCGGGCGGTATTCGGCTTTGCCCGATCCTTCATCAATATGGGCGACGACGGCACATTATTTAAACGGTATCTGTTGCACGACCCGTTCAGCCCCGTATCCGTAGCGGCTTTGTTGCGCATCGCCCTCGCGAAACTAGTCTTCTTCTACGCGCTGCTGGCATCGGTCGTTGCAACCCTGCTGATTGCCAAGCGCTGGCGCCTCCTGGGTCTGCTTACGATGGCATTCGCCCCTGTTCTTCTTTTTGCGGTGCGTTGGCAGGGAGGCGACTTGGAGCGCTACCTGGCTTTGTACCCTTTCCTTTTCCTGGCGATCGCAATTTGTCTCTCTGAGCGTGCCCAGCGGTTTCAGCGGCTGCTCAGCGTGACTTTCATCGCGACTATGGCACTGGTCAACATATTTGCCCTCTCGCGCCATGCGAATAAATTGCAAGAAGAGACAATCGTCCGTCGGGCAAGCGACATCTCGCCTTCTCTGCTTAACGCTGCTGGTGTGTTGTACGTGACGCACCAAGGCGACGAGTTCTCAAACTTCGCTCGCAGCTTCCCTCTCGACCCCTTCAACAGAAGCCGGTCGTTTCGCGTGCTAATGATCATCGAAACCGGCCATAGCGACGTACCGATGTGGAAAGCCACTTTCAGCCGAAATACTCTTGGTGCGTGGGAGAGGCAGGGAAACGTCTGGGTATCCCGAAGAGTGTTTAGTCCCTCGCCACAGCCGGGGTGGAACTGGGTCGAACACGATGACCCGCGAATCTCCTGGAAGGACCTGAGCCCGTTCTTCTCGCGGTTGGAGTACGAACAGTGTGTTGGAGGAAGCGACGGATTTTGTTTACTGGCGCCTTCTTCTGCCAATCGTCAGTTCCTCGCGCACGTGACGCTTTCGCCTATGTAGAAGGCGCCTTTGGCCTTTCCGGGCAGGCGTGTCGGTCAGAAATGCACGGGGGTATTAGCGAATCGACTCGTAACGTTGATCGCTTGTTTGAGGTTCAAATGCGCCCCGGTAAGCCTGTTGGAGTTGCTCTCCGATCTTGTCCCAGGAGTATTCCCGTTCCACGAGCGCACGTCCCGCGGCGCCCATCCTCTGTCGAAGCTCTTCGTTCTCGAAGAGGTGCACGATGCTGTCGGCGAAATCCCGCGGCGCATCCGCAACCAATATATTTTCCCCATGCGTTACGCGCAGGCCTTCGCAGCCGATTGTCGTAGTCACCATCGGCTTGCACATGGCCAGGGCGTCGAGAATTTTGAGTCGCGTACCACCGCCTTCCAGGAGCGGGCAAATGCAGACCGCAGCGCGCGCCAGGATGGGCCGCATATCGTCGGGGTTGGGGATCACCACGATGCTCGAATCGGCTTTTGCAAGAGCCAGGACCTCTTCCGCTGGGTTCTTCCCAGCCAAATAAAGCCGCGCATCTGCAAACCTGTTCTTCACCAGGGGCCATATCTCCCGCACAAAAAAACGAATGCCCGAAACGTTTGGATACCAGTCCAGCAGGCCGGTGAATGCCAGAGTGTTGCATTGTTCCTGTTCTCCTGCCGGCTGGAAATAACTGATATCGACCCCGTTCTCGACAACGCTGAAATTCGCGCGCGGCTGAATGGCACCCAACTGGTTGGCGTCTCCTTCGGAAACGACCAGGTTGTTTTCAAAATCGGCGCAGATAGATCGTTCCATGCGCCTGAGTTCACGCGCTTGCAGCGCGAGAAAAGCTTTCCTCAGACGATTTGGTTCGCGCTGGGCGCGACGCAAGGCCATGGCCGATTCGCAATTGTGGTGATTGAGCACTTTTCGGAAGCCCTTTGCTGCTGGCACGAAAAGACCGAGATCGATGGAGTCAAGGTGGAGCAATGCTTCCGGATTGTCGCGCAGAATTTGCTCCCAGCGCAACCGAAGCTTAGGTGAGTAAAGCGCTCGGCAGGAAAAAGGCACGCGGAAAAGAGGGCTGGCGAGTGCCGCCGCTTGCCACCGGACGCCTCTCCACGGATACGGCAATTCCCAGAATTCCACACGTGCGCAGTATTTCTTTAGCTCTGCCATGTGCGAGCGGAGGCGTTCAGGAGATTCCCCCAAAAAATTGAGCGCCACCAGCGTGATTTGATACAAATGCGAGGCCTGTCGAATCAGGTTATAGCTTCGCTGCAGATTTCCGCCCTTGGGCGGATATGGTACGAAATGCGAAAACCAAATGAGTTTCATTTGCCATCGCCTGCGGATGGATTGAGGAGCAAGCGATAAAAACGGGCCACTTCCGCGGCGCTGTTTCCAGCCGTAAACTTTGCGCTCACCAAACGAGTTCCCGCCTGAGCCATTTGTTTCCGCCCGTCCGCATTTCTAAGAGCGTCCACGCATGCCTTGGCCAGCGCCCGCGGATCAGAAGAGTCAACAAACACGCCGCTGACACCATTTTCGATCACTTCGGCAATGCCCCCCACGGGTCGAGCTACGATTGGCACTCCTAGGTAAAGCGCCTCCAACAGAGCCATAGGCAAGCCCTCATGATCGGAACAGAAGATCAGCACGTCGAGGGCCCGCAATACGTCGAACACGTCGTCTCGATGGCCTAGGAATAGAACCTGATCATCGAGGTGCAGATCATGGGCGAGCTGCCGCAGTGCGTGCTCCTCGCCGCCTTCCCCGGCAATAAGAAACTTGGTGTTGGCCTGGGAGCTTGCAATCTCCCGCGCAGCAGCCAGGAATATATCCAGGCGCTTGACCGGGTCCAGGCGTCCCACCGTACCAACGATCCAACAGTCTGGCGGAACACCCAAGCGTCGCTTCGCTTCGTCCACGGTAAGCGGTGAAGACACTCGCCGCTCGTCAATCCCATTATAAACAGTAACTACTTTGGCAAAGGGGATTTGGCGTATGAGTTTCCTTCGCAAGTCTTCGCTCACGCTCACCACAAGATCGGTAGAATAACGTGCCAGCAAGCGGTCGAGCAGCTGAATACCGTGTTGCTTATAGTGCCTGTGCCCCGCGAAAGGCTCTGGCGCGCCATGGCTTGAAGATACGTGAACCGGCACATGACACCGGCCGGCGACAAGAGCAGCGATTAAATTTTCTTTATAGCGATGTGAATGCAGAATCTGAACCTTTTTGCTTCGCACGAACCGGCATGCTTCCGAACAGATCTTGAAAAACCCCCACTCGCTTTCCGGTAGAAGGCAAACTTCAACTCCGGCTTGACGTGCTTCGGCCGCCAGCCGTCCCTCGTTTAGAAAAATGGCAGAAACCCTCAGATCGTCGATGCGCTGAAGAGCTGTCAACAGGCCGGCAAGCTGCGATTCCGCGCCAGCCCAACGGTCTCCTGAAGCGACGTGGCATACTGCAATTCTTCGCGGGCTCACGGGGCGCTTAGTCGGTCCAGAGCAGCCTCAACCACGCTGAGACGGCTGCCAGCTAACGAATTTCTCTCCTGAAAGAAAATAGAACCAGGCCATTACGGTGGCAGCATTCCCTAATAAAAAGTAACCCGCCAGTTTGATCGGCTTCCAAACTGAGGAACGATCGATAGCCAGAGCCAGCAATCCTGCTGCGTACATGGCGGCTTGTGATAACAGGGATAGCTGATAAAAGGTTCCTTTCGTCCATAGAAACAGGTTCGAAACGAATAAGAGCAGCATAGCGAACGGAGTCAACCAGCGAAACAGCTTGTGGCTAAGCAGTTGCCATGAGAAAAATCCGTAGCGTAACGGGTTGAGAAGCTCTATATGTCCGAAGAAAACAGCCAGTCCGTTCACGATCGTCCGAATTTTTCTTTGTAGCTCCGCCCTTTCCGAACGCACCAAGCCGTAGCGTCCGACCGATTCGGGGTCTACCACCGCGCGCATGCCCAAACTGACCGTGTTCAGAACAACAAAAAAATCACTGGTTTGATCGATATGCCAGGTATCGCACACGCTGCGGCGAGCCGCGAAGAATGATCCACTGGCAGTCACCAGCGACCCTATGCGGGATTCCAAACGCCGCATGCGCATCTCGAACTGCACATAAAGCTGCTCACCCATCCAGCCTTTCTTCCCGACAATCTCATCCTCGCTGCTTACGCAGCCCACTGACATATCGGCAAAGTTTGAGATCATTTTCTGCAAACTGTCGCGCTCGAATTCCACGCCGGCATCGGTAAATACGAGTATTTCCCCGGTCGCCGCATCGCGCGCCAGCATCTGGGCGTATTGTTTGCCGCTGCGATCCCGTATTTCAATTAGCCTCACCCCGCGAGGCGCAAATGAGCGAACGATATCAGGAGTACCGTCGTCGGATCCATCCGAAGCCACGAGAATCTCGTATTTGTCTGCCGGATAAGCGAGCTCCAAGCAGTTGCGGATTTTGTTTGAAATAGTGGAGGCTTCGTTGTGCGCCGCAATGATGATGGACACCGCCAGCTGAATCTCGGCGCGCTCGTGAGGGCGCCGGTAACAAAGAGACACCATCCACAAAACCACATAGTAACCGGCAAACGTGTAGGCAAGGAATGCCGCCGCCCCCCAAAAGACCCCCAGCATGGCGTTAGGCCACACGGAGGAGCCGCTCGTAAAGGTGCTCGTGTTCTTGCACCATTTTTTCGATTGTGAACATGGATTCAACCTTGGCTCGCGCCGTCTGAGCCAAAGCTGCGGCTCGTTCCGGATGCGTCAGAAGTTCGCAAATCTTGGCAGCCAACGCGGTGGAATCCGCGGGCGGCACCAAGAGTCCCGTGCGCTGGTCTTCGATGATCTCTTCAGGTCCGCCGGAACGAGTCACGATGACAGGTTTACTCGCCGCCATAGCTTCCACCGTCGCCAGCGAAAACCCCTCGCTCACCGAGGACAACACAAAAATGTCCAGATCGCGAAGAATCTCCGGGACATCTTCTCTGAACCCAAGAAAAAAGAAGTGGTCCTGAAGAGACATTTCCTGCACCAGTTGTCGCATCCGCGGCTCAATGTTTTTGTGGAAGTCTCCGATCGCCATAAATCGAGTGTGGGGCATCGAATCACTCACTTGGCGGGCAGCCTGAATGAAGAACTCATAACCCTTGCTTTCGCGCAGATTAGCGACCATGCCAACCAACTTGTCCCCGTTTAGGTTCTTGAACTCGGCGCGCAACCGTCCGGTCGCCGCCAGATGAAACCGATCGGTGTCGACGCCGTTATAAATGCGAAAAATGCGTTCGGGGGGAAAACGAAGATCGAGCAAAGAACGGCGCAGGTATTCTGAGACCACCACAATAGCGTCGGCCGAGTGCCGCACAAACCACAGTTTTGCCGCGCTCCGCAGGCCAGCCCGTTCCGCTGCGGTGGGGAAGCCATGATAACTTACAACGACCTTAGCTCCGGTGAAGCGGCTTGCTAAACAGCTATAAAAATTCTGGTCCCCGAGATGCGAATGGACTAAATCCACCTTTTCGCGACGGATGAGATCTCGCATCACTCTCGGTAAGTGCAGGTCATACCATGCGTTTGATTTGGCCACCAACGTGGGGATGCCGCGTTTTGTCAGTTGCGTTCGCAACCAACCGTCTCCTGGAAGGAGCACCAGGGAACGAAATCGGTGGGTATCGATGCGGCTGGCGAGCGCCAGAAGGACGCTCTCGGCGCCTCCCGGCCCCCCGGTTTCAATGGTGTATAGAATAGTGTGTTTCATCACGCACTGAATCGTGCCAATACGGTCCGGGCTTTCCGTATATTGCGCAACTGCCGGCTAATTATGTTCAGTAATCCGGCTCTGATCCGCGAGACTCCGCCGTGGGCATCGGCGCGGAAAAAGCGACTTCGGCTAACGTAGCGGCCGCTCTGCAAATTTGTCAGGATTGCATCTCTAGACAGCAACGCGACGTCCATTTCAATCCCAATATCATAAAAAGAAGCCGTTCGATGGAAGTCATGCGAGGCGACAGCCAACAGGCTAGGGTTAAGCTGTTGCATCCTCCGAAATCCACTCAATGCGACGGGTGAAGGCAGATACTTGCCGTCATAACCAACATTCCAAATCTCCGCCGCGTCGATGGCCTGCAACACATCCGCGGCACATTGCCACCCGATTCGCATTGGATGGGCCAGGATTGCAAATCCGCCCTGTTGATGTATTTCGCGAATTACGGTTACGGGATCATTCGGCGGGATTAGGCGCGTGACTCCGAGTCCGACAATGTGCATGTGCCTGGTAACGGCAAATTCGATTCCGGGGATTACAAAAAAGTTATCGTCGGAATTTCGGGCGCTTTGATCGATGAGCGTTTGAACTTTCGCATCGTTTAGATCCTCAGCGTGCTCGCCCATCGCGAGAAATTGGTATCCCTTGCCGCGATACCAACTCGCGAGCTCCGCGATGGTCAGTGTGCCGTCGTGCGACAATTGGGAATGAATGTGTAGTGCACCCTTAGCACGCACCCGGCTCCTCCTTGCGGGGAGGGTTAGCTCGCATTAAGTGCGCAATATAGGCTTTCCATTCATACCAGCCGGGTCTCGGGTCATTAAAGCGGAATACCTCGTAGTACAGGTTTCGCTCGTATAGTTTCAAAAAATCCAAGGACGCCTGCAGCTTTGACGTCGGAAAACGGGAAAAGCCGTTCTTGCCCTCCCCGTGGGTTAGCCGAATCAACAGGTGATCTAAATCACCCAGCAGCCAGCGGCTCTTTACGCCAACTTGATAGTTGAATACGCTGGGGACGTCCTCCCCATTCGCCAACCGGTACAACATCAACGGAAAATTGATACCCGAGTCGATGGCTAACTGGAGAGAACCCCAGAATCGCCCGTTAATCTCCATCAATTTTGCTTTCCCATCGCGCCGATCTAACTTGAATTCCACCATCGCTGGTCCTTGCCACTCAATCGCTTGCAGCAGATCGAACGATTCCCGCACCAAATCTTCGTCGAACGGAATGCTTTCTCGATACACACTCACTCCGCCCCAGGGAGGCTTTTCCCGCAAACGGCGGTGGCAGAATGCCGCCTTCAGTTCTCCATTCCACAACAGAAGAAACACGCCCCTGCCCTCCCCCTCGATTTTCTCCTGAATCAAGGGATCTGGAATGAGCATATGAGCTTCGTGATACTTCTCAATCAAGTCCTGAACGTCGTGAGCATATTGCACGTTGCCGCTCACCCATTTGCCATTTCGCAATAACCACGAAAGGCGGGGCTTTATCACTACCGGGTAGCGGAGTTTCTTCGCACATTCCGCCAGATCGTGTTCTTCATGCGGCATCAATGTCTCGGGACACGGTATCCCCAGCCGCTGCGCTGTCAGAATGACTTCTCGTTTGTCCTGCGCTCGCGCAATTTGCGACGGGTCGGGAATGGGTAAACGCACGAGCAAGCTCGAGTGACTGTCCTATTTCCGCGACGAGCTGCATAGTGATATCGGTCATCGGAAGCAAAACCCGGTAGCGGCCATCACGCGCCTGCGCCAAAATAAATGACTGAAACTCCGTTCGTTGCACGACAGGTGACGGATAGCAGACTTGCTCAGCGCAATATCGGGAGCTGCCGGCGAGGCTGGTCGGGCTGCTACTCCCGACCGTGACGCGTATTCCTGCTTGCCCCAAAGCTCGTACCACGGCTAAGGTGGCCCGCTGGTCCCCGTCGGTTACAAATATGGACACCTTATGCTCCTTTAGACCCGGCCCGCCAGGGTTAAGCTGAGCATTGCAGGTGAGAAATGACCATGACGATCCGTCACGTTACCCTCATGAAGAAGAATTCGGCGGATCGTATACGGGTCTTCTCGGCGCTCAAACCACCCCGGCCGAGTGGTGAAAGCACATCGGTAGCCCACTTGTTCTGCACAACGACGCACTTCCTCATTCCAATCGCCGTTAGGGTAAGCCAGGGCAGGCACGGATTTGCCCGTCTTTTCTTCCACGACGGATTTGCTGACGCGCAACTCGCGCTCAACCGTATCGGCACGCTCAAACGTCAACAGAGGATGAGTTACGGTGTGAGCGCCCATGTCGATCCCATCGCGGCTCATCTCGAGTACTTCGTTCCAGCTAAGCATGCAATCGATCGGATCGGGCTCAGCATTCCTTACCTCCCGCGGAATCAATTGCGTCAGGAAAGAGTTTCGTGTTTCGGTGGGCATATGCTTCAGCCATTCCACGGCTTGCTCGAGTTCCCCCAGCCCATCGCCGCTCTGCCCGGCCAAGCGCCGCAAGTCTGATTTCAATTGGACCCGGGCCTCCGGCATCCTCCACAACTTTTTTAGTTCCTCAACCCAGAAACCTCTTCGACTTTCAATCGCGCCCGTGGCCAGGAATACAATGGCTGGCATTCCGAACTTCTTAAGCCACGGATAGGCCCGGGTGTAGGTATCCTTCCAGCCGTCATCGAAGGTAAGCAGGCATCGCGGCTTGGACCGGTCAATTTTTCGTTCCCCAGCGAAAAGCGCCTCAAACGAGATAACGCAAAACTCTCCCTGGAGATACTCAAGCAGTCGCGCAAAGGTCACATCGGTAACCACCATGCCGTCCAGCGAATTGGATAGCGATCGTTCCGCATTCGTCAGTACGCGATGTAGTCCGAATACGCAGACTTCATCTTTATGAAGTGCTCGCTGGCGCAATAATCGCCATGAGTCTGAGGCCCCGGAATAATGCCAGACATTGGCGGCGCTGGCCCTCACAAATCGCCGCAATTTAGCGAGCATTATTGACGGCTCCTTGCAGAACTCCGGCGAGAGTTTCTGTCAGGCACTCCCAGCGAAATTGGGCAACGAATTCGGGTCGCGGAGGGCGAGGAACTTCATTTGTTCGTTCACTCTCTATAGCCGTTCTCAGCGCTTGCTTAATACCTTCTTTGTCCCCTGGCGCAACAGCCCAACCAGCCCCAGCCGCTTCGATCAGCTCCCTCACGCCGCCCTGGTGCGTCAAAGCCAGGATAGGCCGGCCGACGCGCAAATAGTCATAGGTCTTTCCTGCCACGGCCAGCTTGGAGAAATCCTCGCGTCCCCAGAACAACAACAGGCAGTCACTGGCCCGCATCATTTGCAGAATGTCAGCGCGATCCTCTAGAAAACCTCGGACCTGCATAATGTCTTTCAGTTCCCCGTCTGCGGCATAGCGCAGGACGCTCTCGCATGGATAACCGAAGATGTTAACTCGCAGCCATCCTCGTAGCCCCGGCGAGTCCCGGAGCAATTCAATTAGAGCGGAGAAGAAGCTGCCGTAATTCTCAGGATAGATGGTTCCAAAGTGCGAGAGATGAAAATAACGCGGATCTAAAGGGGGTTGCTTTACTGCTTCCGCGGAAGCGAAATCTTCTTCAAAAAAACCGTTGCGAACGACCGTGATTTTTTCAACAGGGACGTGGAAGAATCGGTTCAGTTCTTCGGCGTGTTGCGGGACCATCACCACTATTCGATCTGCTTTCCGCAGAAGAAGTGCTTGTAACCATTCGTCGGATTTTCTACGGAGCCGGCCTTTCACCGGATACCATGGGTCCATAAGCTCGAATACAAATGGCACGCCGTAGAGAAGTTTCATCAGCAACCCAATAATGGGGGCGGAGCGCGGCGGGCTGGTGGCGTAGATGGCGTCAAACGGGTCGCGGTGATGGAGCTCGATGGCGCGGGAGAGAGCGAACGGTACCCACCCAACTGTATCATCCGGAAAATAAAAAGTTGAACGTATGAGTTCAGCCAGAAAGCGCAGCTGTCGTGCGAACCGTCGCTCGCGATGAACTGTGGCGGCGGGCTGAAGGCCGTCTCCGCCCGCAATGGTCTTCGCAACGCGATTTTCCCACCCGTTGATGCGTATGAGTTGTGTCCGGATGACCTCTACACTAGGCGGCAGCTTTTCCAGAAGTTTAGGTTCCTGCGTGCTTTCGCCGGCTCGTATGGTCAAAACAGTGGGCAGCCATCCAAAATCGGGCAGATACTTCGTCAGGCCTGTCATGCGGTAAACCGCACTTGTCCGGTTAGGCGGAAAATCATACGAGACGACAAGTACTCTTTTTGCCTTTCGTGGCAAGCTGCCACTCACATCCGGCACTCCGGCCGGGCGCGGTTCAACCTGTTTGGATTCCACACTCATGAAAGAGCTCGTTTAATTGCGCGGGCCACGTTCGTGACCTTACTCGGCAGGTAGCTGGCGGCCAGGTAGGAAAGCGACCGTCCGCTGGTCCAATCATATTTTAGGCTGGACGCGAAGTTCTTCCTGGCTTCCGCAAGAGACATGTTTTCAAAATGGAGATACCCCAGGTCCCAGTAGTTCAGAGCCACTTGAATGTTTATAAGGCGTCGCGTGTGACGCGGCATCTCAGGAAAATTCGTCAGCGCTTTTTCGAACAACACGATTCTTTCGGCAGCCGTCTTCGGCAAATTCGAAGAAAGATTACCCTCACGGTTTCGCTTGATCACGAGCGGCTTGTTCAGCAACGCAACTTTCCACCGGTAGGAGATGCGCAGCCAAAGATCGTAATCCTGAGCAATCGAGAGATGCTCGTCGAAGTTACCAATCTCATCCAGGCATGAGCGCCGGACCACTGCTCCTGAGGTCAGAATGAACCCGCACTGAACGAGTTGGTCGAAAACAAAGCCGCTGGCCGCTGGCCGGCTACTCAGAAAGGACGGCTCTGGTTGGCCTTGCTCGGGAACAACTGCCCAATCCGTGTATACGAGCCCTAACTCGGCGTCGCCATCGAGCATTGGAATCTGCTCTTCTAATTTGGTGGGCAACCAGAGATCGTCGGAGTCCAGGAACGCCACATACTTGCCGCGCGATCTCGCAATCCCATGATTCCGCGCGGCGCCCGCACCTCTGTTCTCTTGTCTAAAATATGAGATCTGGTCGCCAAATGAGCGCGCTACTCTTTCCGTGTCATCGGTAGAGCCGTCGTCAATCACCAGAATCTCGAATTCCGAGTAGCTTTGATCGAGCACACTCTGAATGGCGGCTCGGAGTGAGAACGCGGAGTTGTAAGCAGGAATAATCACGGAAACCGGCGGCCTGCTCTGCGCTTCCCCCCGCGCTTGCACCGCATCGGGTGCAGGCGGCGCCAGGGACTTGCTAATCTGGTTTCCATTTCCAGGAGAAGTCATTTTCAATGGTCGCTAGTCATACGCTGTTCAGAATATCAGCCATTCGGCTGAGATCCTGTGCGCCAACCGACGAATGCACCGGCAACGTCAGTAGTCGTTCAGACAAAAACTCCGCCTCCGAACGGTGAAAGCTCTTGACGGACATGTGCCCCCCAATACCGGGAATGTCACAGATGGCACTCGGGTAAGACGCACCTGCTCCGATTCCCGCCTTGCGCAGACGACGTACTGCCAGTTTGGCAGTCTCTTTATTTCTGGCCACAACGGGCAAACGCACGAAGGTCGGATGGCTATCCCGCACCGGCGGCGGACAGTGAAAATTAGAATTTTCGGCCAGCGCCCGCATGATGATCGTGGCATTGGATCGACGAACCAGGTTTATCTCTGACAGTTCGTTGAACAGCGAGGGCAGTAGTGCCCGGCACAGACCGGGAAGTTCGGCCGTCTTGAATGCCGGATCAAATTCTGTGACGCCCAATCCAAGGAACGGGACCGAGTTCGGGATCCAGTAAAGGCGAGGATTAAGAAAAACCGAATAAATCAGCATTTTCAATAATAACCCGGCTCCATGAATCCGGGACTGCGGGTTGAGGTCCTGGGCTTCTTTTTCCAAGAGGCGAGCGATTTCTTCTGAATTCGTTACGATTAACCCGCCCTCAATGGTAGTCACCGCTTTCCCGCGGCCCAGGCTGTAGAGCCCAACGTCCCCTTCGGTGCCGGCGAACTGTCCGTTCCGAGTCGCTCCCAAAGCCTGGGCCGCGTCGTCCAGCACAAAAGCGTCCTTAGCTCGCGCCGCTTGCCGGATACGTGGCAGATCGTTCAATAAACCAAACAGGTTAGAAGGAATAATGCACAACAGTTTCTCGCCTGGCACTGCGTCAAGCTGCGCGAAATTAAAATCCAGCGTGTGCGGATCAATTTCAATGGGATATATCTTGAGCCCCGTTCGGACCACCGATGCCGCGACGGAGAAACACGTGTAGGCCGGAACCGCCACAACATTGCGCTCCGGACGAAGACGCTGCAGGCTTCTAAGAATTAACCACAACGCAGCTCGCCCAGATGACGCTCCAAAGACGTACTTAACCTGCAAATGTCCGCCGACCAATGTAAGGCATTCTTGGGCGCTGCCCTTACCTCGCCCGGCCACTTCCAATGCGCGCAGAATTTGAGTGATCTTCAGCGGCGCGCCGGCGGGTGGAACAAAACGCAGCATTCAGCGAGCCGCCAGCGCGAACCGTTTCAATTGCACCCCAGATTCCACGGGCGCAATTTCGGGCTGTTTTCGGAGACAGATATTGTGCAGGGCCACGTTTAACCCGAGCAGGTACCACAGATGTGGATAATAGAGGACAGTAATAAAAGCCCCGCTGACCATATAGCCCACGAACGCCAAATCCAATCCGATCGACAACCTGTATTCAAAACTTTTGCGGTTTGCCAACCCCAACGTTTTTAGGTGCCTTCGCGTGCGGCTATTTACGCGCAGGAAAAAGAACCAAATCAGGAGCAGCGGCACAGTGCCGGCTATGCCTGTTTCCGATAGGGCTTGCACATAAATGCTGTGCGGGGCATAAACCGTCGGAGTCAAGGCCGCTCCGCCATAATCAAACACATAAGACGTACGGAAATTCCCGATTCCGACGCCAAAAAGTGGATGATCCTCGAACATGTGAAGACCAGCGCCCCATAACGTGAATCGCATTTGCGCTGTATCATCTTGGGATGGGTGTAAAGCCGAGCGCATGCGCTCCCCAGTGGGTCCGGGCAAAAGATAAAAAGTACCTAGGGCGAAGAACAGGACCATAGCCCCGCCCACGATGCGCTTGGGATTCTTCGCCCAAATTGTAAACGCTGCCACAGCCGCTCCCAACACCGCGCCCCTCGATCCGCAGAGCAAAATGGAAATCAAGAAGGATACAAAACATAGGAGCAGGAAAAGCTTGGGAAGCTTTTTGGGTTCCCCGAACAGCAATGAGCCGGCGAGCGGCCACACCACGCACATCGCCACCCCGAAATCTTCTCCATTTCCGAAGAAATCGCTCGAGCCCGCCCCTACCCCGCGCGAGTCGAGAAATGATGCACTCCGCCCAAATGCCTGCTGAGTGAGATAATCCCGAATTTCAAATTGAGACAACTTCAAACACAGCAAGAGGAATAAGAAAATGAAAATGCGCAATCGCCAGGAACCGGTTAGGGAGCGAGAAATCATAAAGTAAACGACCGCCCAGGTCACCATGGCGACAACGTTTTCTAATTGGAAGAGACCAGAAAACAGGGCGGACATGATACAAGCGACTAGAAATGCAAGCATCGCGAAGTCTAGGCTACCTGAGCTGGACCTTTGCTGACCGCTTGGGGGTCGAGCGGAAGTCAATAATCCGACTATCGTGATCACTACTACAAGTTTCATTATCGGAATTGCCTGAAGTATCGGGTACATCGACGGCAACCTGGTGTACTCGATGAACATATAGGATAGAACTCCAAAAAACGCCAAATTCCAGCCCGGCTCAATCGGCTTGGACCCGTTAACAGATTGGGTCGCGTTCGTCCTCCCTGTTACTGTGCCGTTTGAACGGGCCACAGACCCTACGCCCTTGCCGGGAGCGTATGGAGATTCTTGGATAGAATTATCAAACTTAGTTAGGTGTGGCATGTCTTAAGCCGTAGTGCCAGAGCCTCAAATCGTATGTCGCTTCACTTTAGGTTAACCTAAGGTACGAGGCTAGGCCCAGTTGATTGTTTGGGTACGTTGCCTGATTTAGAAAGCCTCGCTTTATATTGCGAGACATTGAGCACGAGAGATTCCATTTGGCGTCGCCCCTATTGGGCTCCTGCTATAGATATAAGTCCTTTTTACTTCATGGTGATAGCCAAGAAAGCGTCGCTAAAGCCCGGCTATCGAAACGACGCTTTTACGGGAGCTTAGGGCTCCAGGAGTTCACGGTCCCGAAGTTCGTCGATCTTCCTTGCACTCGCAGCTTCGGATTCTCAATTAAACCCAAACAGCTGAGCGCTATCAGGTCAGCAAAATCGCGAAAAGATGGCTATAAGTCCTGGTTCGCTGAGAAGGTCCGGCGCGTCGTCTCATACCACAGCTCACAACACCCTAATTTAGTTCTCTTTTGTGGAAGATTCTTGCACCCGTTCATTCCTTCCCTGACTTATCGTCGGCACGAAAGAATCTTCGTGAAGGAGAACGGGGCTAATTTCTGCTAAGCAACTGAAATGATGAGCCTTACGTGTGCAACTTACTTGGTCCATGACCGCCATAATAGCATCGGTTGGTCTTCGGATTGCTCAATAATGATAGCGCCAGCACATCAGTCACTCTCTCATGGGACGGAAGCCAACCTACAATCCGGCAAGACCAAAACCCGCAGACACGCTCAGCGATGTGCTCACTGTGGACGTTGAGGACTATTATCACGTCGAAGCTTTCGCGGATCGTATCTCGGCCCGCTCCTGGCCGGATTATCCTTCTAGGGTACGGGAAAACACACGGCGGATCTTGCGGATTTTTGGGGAGCATGGATGTCGCGGGACTTTCTTCGTATTGGGCTGGGTAGCCGAGCGAGATCCGATTCTCATCCGCGAAATTGTTGCCGCCGGCCACGAAGTGGCCTGCCACAGTTATGCCCACCGTCGCGTCAATTCACTTACCCCGGAAGAGTTTCGCGAGGATTTGCGACGCGCACGTACCGCAATCGAGGATGCCGCGGGCCTGCGCGTATCGGGCTATCGCGCGCCCACCTTTTCCATCGGTCGCGATAATTTATGGGCTTTAGAGATTCTCGCGGAAGAGGGTTTCCTCTACGATTCGAGCATTTTTCCGATCCGCCACGATGTTTATGGGTTTCCGGGAGCCCCCCGTTTTCCCCATCATCTGAAATTGCAATCGAAGCGGGAACTGTTCGAAATTCCAATGAGCACAGTACGAATAGGTGGAATGGCTTGGCCTGCGGGCGGCGGTGGATATCTGCGCCTTATTCCCATGCCCTACACGCGATGGGCAGTGCAGCAGATTCATGAAAAGGAACGCCAGCCTGTCATTTTGTATTTGCATCCTTGGGAACTTGATCCGGAACAACCGCGAATAGCCGGCAAATGGAAGTCCCGATTACGCCACTATGTGGGTTTGACGGGTATGGAGAAGCGCTTACGGGAGCTGCTTACCTCTGGAACATATATTACCGCCATGGAACTTGTGCAGCGCCTGAGTCCGAATGTTACGGCCGCTCGTACGGGCGTTCCCGTCTTGGCGGCTGATTAAGCCTGCCCTAGGTCGAATCCGTCGTTCATTTCACTTCATGACGATGTTGCTTTTTTTTTTTTTTGTTTTTTTCCTGTTTTTTTTGTGGCGTCGTGTTTTGGTTGCTCTGGGTCGTTGTTGGCTTGTCCCGGGCGGGCCCCGTCGCCGGGGCCCTTCCGCTTCCGGCGCCGGGCGGCGGCCCGCCCCGGTGGCGCCCCCGGGCCGCCGCCGGCCCGCGCGCGCGCGCCGCGGCCCCGCCGCGGCCGGGCGGCGCGCCGCCGCGGGCCCGGCGCCCCCGCGCGAGGCCGCGGCGGGCCCCGGGGCGCGGCCGCCCGCGCCGCGGCGCGGAGAGGCGGCGGGGGAGGCCTTCGTGGCGCAGACCGCTCGCGGCTACGGTGCGCGTCGATTGCCTTCGGATTCTCAGGCAGATGCCGCGGGCGGGCGGGCGGGGCGGCCGCGGCCGAGCCGGGCGGACGGAGAATATTGGAAGACAAACGTCCGCGACGAGCCACGTGCGCGGGCGCGAGAGCGAGCGCGGAGCGGGCCCGGCGGGCGGGCGGCGCGCGCAGACGACGGCCGCCGACCGGCGACCCCCGCCCGCGGCGGCGGCGCGCGCGCGCGGAGCGAGCCGCCGGCGCGAGGCAGGCGCGGGCGGGCGGCAGAGCACGAGCGCGGCGGGCGGCCGCCGGCGGCGCCAGAGGCGCGGGACGGCGCCGGCCCGGCGGGCGCGCGGCCGCGCCGGCGGCGGCGGCGGCGCGAGACCGCGGCACCACTAAGAAGCTTCACTGCGGTTCGCTGCGGCAGACCGCTTAGGTGCGCGTCAGTTGCCTTTGCAGGGTCGGAATTTAAAGCTCGGAGCTGAGCGGGGTGGCGATCTCGCGGCAACTTGCCATATTATTCCGCAATCACACGTCGAACGAAGAATGCAATTGCGCCAGACTAACGAGGCGCACCATGCTCCCGCGTGAATGCCAAACCGGAAATCTTAATTGGGAGCCAGAAATGCAGAATATTAATTGTTCATGGTCGCAGTTGCTTTTAGTTTGCAGACGAGCCAGGCTGGAACAGTCGCCTCAGACTGGCGCTCTGTCATTGGCATATTTGTAATAGTAGTGACTACTCTTTTTGTTCTTGTTTTCTTTGCTAGGCGAAAGCCAAATAGTATTGATACTTCTTCTGTGGCGTTGAAGTTTCCTGAGTGGGACCTGCTGATCCTGTGAGCTTGCCAGATGTTCGCCGCCACCGTTAATTATGGCGAATCAACCGTAAAATGGTATGACGTTGCCAGAAAGTCAAAAAGAAACGGATCCCAAGTGTTGCGAGCCCTAGCAATAATTCTCGCTTCGAGGGGGCTCTCTTTCCGCTACTCGTTGTGTTTGGGCAGAGCCAGCCTTGGCTTAGCTGGCTTTCGAATACTCAATGGGGCTATATCGCATTCGCAACCGCGGGAGCCTGCCTCGCGGCCGATAAGTTTTATGGTTTCTCTTCGAGTTGGATCGGGACACCAGACGCAGCTGGTAATTCAAGGGACTCTGGCCAATTGAGATAGAGTGGACCGCGCTCGGCGCCAGAATTCAAAATAATACCCCCAGCAACGATCAAATCGAACTCATGCTTAACAAACTTAAGGATTTTGCATATTGTCAATGGGCAGATCGAACAGGAAACTGATGCCTGGATTCTCGAGCAGAGCGGTATGGCAGGTTCTAACGAAAAACCGCGCGAGCGCGAGGGCAGCAGTAAGTAACGAGATGATGGGGGAGTTAAAGTTTGGCTGGATCATCAAGACATGCGACAATCGAGGGTACCAATGTTTGTTTACGAATATTGCTCAGGCCTCACGAATATTGATACGCGGCACGAAGGATAATGCGATTTTCGAGGTCTCGGGAGTCGCTAGAGTGACTGATTCGCAGGCAATAATTAAGTTGCATTCGACTTTAGTTTTGGGAGTGCGTTCTCAATCGATAGTGTGATATTGCAACGAAGGAGTGACTAGTGATCGTCGCTATTGGATGATTGTCTTTCGAAACTCAGAATCACAGGCTAATTGACAACGATAGATTAACCTCAAAGCCGGCGGGATGTATCTAGGGTTAGGTAGGATAGTGGAATTGTGCTGCGCCCTACTTGCCGCCCCGTCCGAATACGACCGTCTTGATGGTCCGGAAAACGATTAGCATATCCAAACCAAAAGAGACATTTTTTATGTAGTAGAGATCGTATCTAAGCTTCTCTTTGGCATCGTCCAGCGTATTCCCGTATTTATAGCAGACTTGCGCCCACCCGGTGATTCCCGGACGGACATTGTTTCGCAGCCGGTAGTACGGGATTTCCCGAGCGAGCCATTCGACGAATTCGGGCCGCTCCGGCCGGGGCCCCACGAATTCCATGTCGCCGCGCAACACATTCCACAGTTGCGGGATTTCGTCTAAGCGCGTAAGGCGCAAAAATTTGCCCACTCTCGTGATTCGAGGATCGTCGTCACACGCCCACGTGGGGCCGCTGTCGGCTTCCGCATTGGGCCGCATGGACCGAAACTTGTAGCAATCGAAGATTTCACCTCGTAAGCCCACGCGCTTCTGCCGGTACAGAATCGGGCCAGGAGAACTCAGGCGTATGAGCAGGATAATAATGGGAAGCAGCGGAAGCGTAATTATGGAAAGTAACAGGGCTGCCAGCGTCGAAAACACAGGCTGCAACATTCTTTGCGGCTGTGTCAGACGGAAGCCATCACCAAAGATCAGCCAACTGGGATGCAGGCTGTCCAATTCAATTTGGCCTGAAAGCTTCTCGAGCAGCGTCGTTCCATCGTCGATTCGCACACCCTGCATGCGCAATTCCAGGAGGTCGTGCACCGGCATGGCCGACCTGCGGTCCTTCAGAGCGACGATGACCCGGTCCACCGACCTGGTGCTTCCGAGTTCGCGGCAGATCTTGCCTAGCGAATCGCCCGTCATTTCCTCGTTCCCCGCTTCTCCTGCCCACCCGACCATGTCCATTCCCAGCTCGGCCCGCATCCGAATCGCCTGCAGGATCCGTAGGGCACGTTCACCATTGCCCAGCAGGTAGACCCGCTCGCGAAGCGACGGCAGGTCCAGCAGGCGGTCAAAGCACCAACGCCATAGAATCCACGTGAGCGCCAGAATACACAGCCCTGTCACGAAAACACTCCGTCCGATCAGAAACTGCGGAAAGATAAATGTGAGGCCCGCGAGCAAGATAGAAAGCGTCCCGATCAACAGCAGAATGCGCAGGTAAACCTCGGCCGATTTCCCCAAGGCCCGCGAGTCATGCAGCTCCAGGTAGTGCGAACACAGCAATGCCAGCAGCGCCACTCCGAGAATTTTCCATACGGCGTGCTCATGATTGAAAACCAGCGAACTATGCTCTCCGAAATGAATAAACACGGCCAGCGCGAAAGAGGCGCAGATCGCCGCAATCTCCCCAGCCAAAAGCACTAAAGTTCGAGTCGGAACGTATAGATTGAAGATGCGGATCACTGTTCGTTACTCTTCATTCTTTCGCTTTTCCGTAATCGTAGTAATACGAACCGTACGCTGAACCGCTTTCCACCGAATTGAGCACGGCGCCGAGCACGTTCTTTCCCTGTAATTCCTGGCGGGCCCGCTGGGCGGAGGCCACCGGCGTCGATGCCGCACGCACCACCAGCAATATCGCGTCGCACAGATCGGCGATGACCCGGGCATCCGAGACCATCAAGCAGGGGGGAGAATCCACAATTATCCAATTAAAAATCGGCATCAGGCGGTTCAACAGAGTTTTCATCCGCCCATTCAACAGCAATTCGCTGGGGTTGGTCACCGTGCCCCCGCCGGGGATGAAATACAGTTCCTCCTCCAGGCCCCGTTGAATGATTGCCGTCTCGTCCGCATCGCCTTGCAAATATTCGCTTAGGCCCGGGCTCGACGGAGCCCCCAACGGAACATGCAGGTGCGGCCGGCGCAGATCGGCGTCTATGATCAACGCGCTGCGGCCTGCCTGGCGGGCCAGCGCCTGCGCCAGATTGCTGGTCACAAATGACTTTCCTTCGCTCGGCACTGCGCTGGTCACCAGAATACTTCTGAGCTGTTGTTCGCCCCGAATCTGATATAGCCGCGATCGCAGCGTGCGAAATTGTTCCGCGGCATGCGCGGTAATGGAGGGATTGGAAAAAACATTTACGTTGGGTAGCAGCTTCCAGTGAGGCTGATAGCAATGCGTCCGCAACCCCTCCAGGGTAAGGTGCTCGGTGGGCGGTGGAGCGACCAGCGTTTGCGTAAAAATGCCGCTCGCCACCGCGGCGGCCGTTTCCCCCCGCCCCGACCCTTGCGCGTCTCTTCTTACGGGATCAAATGCTGTATCGGCCCCCGAGGCCGCCTCGGCGGTAGTAGCGGCGGCACGTTCATTTTCAGCCCTCTTCAGTGCTTCGTGAATGCGACTCATGACTTCCTTTCAGCTCGTCGTGCTTAGGGCGCTGGTACTGTTGTACTAAAGTTATCTCAGTCCATCCGCCTGTCTTCGGTCCAACTGTGGCTCCCTATCAGCCTTTCGGGCAGCATCCACGTGCTCCCCGCTCTTATCCTACTCACCCGATGCCTGCGTATCCATCAATCACCGGCCTCGGTTTCCATCTTGCTCAGAACGTCGATCGCCGGCACCAGGGCCAGAACCGGCAGTTCTAGAGCCCTTTCTACGTCGATCTCCGTTCGCAGCGTTGTATCCCGTAGCTCCAACAGGAAGACAATGCCCATCCCCAAACACAATCCCCCGGCCAGACCGCCCAGCCCGAACAATGGACGGTTTGGAAAGGATGGCGCCCCAGGCAAACTGGCCGCATCCATAATCCGGAATTGCTCCGCTTCTTGATCGCGTTCCAGGTCGGTCGCCATCGTTGACTGCGTGCGCTTCCTCGAAAGGTCATTGTAGTTATCAAGCGCCGTCTGGTAATCGCGAGTCAGCGCCTTGTATTGCTGCTCGATGGACGGGCTCAATTGCACGCGCTCCTGGTATTTCTTGATCTCTTCTTGGATCCGCCCTTGCTGCGCCGTCTTCGCCGCAATCGTCTGGTCGAACGCCACGATCTGCTGCCGCAATGGCCTGAACTGGGCCGGTTCGGAACCCGGTTGATCCGGCAGTGCTTTGTCGGCGTCGGACTCCACAATCTTCTTTTTTACGGCTTCAATTTCAGTTTTCATCTTGATGACGTCCGGATGGTCATCTGTGTACTTGGTCTGCAACGTGGCCAGTTCGACTTGCAGCGCCGCCAGTTGTTCCTGGTAGGTGTCCGGGTTGCGGCCTGACTGGGAAGCTCGCCATGTCGCGATTTGCTGCGTCAGCATCGATTCGGTCATGCTCTTATCCTGCTGGGCGCGGGAGAGAGCCTGCGTCGCCGCATCGAATTCCGAATTTAAACCTGCTAACAGGTTCAGATTCGTCTGCACCTCCTCGGGCAGGTATCCCAGATAGCGGCTCTTGAACGCCGCCAGCTTGGCGTCTTGTTCGTCGAGCTTCGCCTTGGCGTCCACCATTTGCTCGGACAAAAATTGCGTTGTATCTTCGGAGTGCTGTTCCCGCGTTTTGAGATTCTCTTCGATAAACATCGAAGTGATCGTGGAACAAACCAATTGGGCGGCTTGCGGTGTGTCCAGGCTCACGCTCACGGAAAATCCGGTGAGTCTTCCGCTATCATCACCAGCGGCCCACATCGGCGTCATCGTAATCGCATTTTGCAGCCTGCCTACCAACGCGGCTGTCGATACTCGGCCGGCATCCGCCGGAAACAACCCCAGCTGTTTGATGACTGGCTCCAGTCGCGTCCGGCTAAGGATTTGTTGTTTCATCGTCGTAAGCCGCTCGCCGACCCCGGAGGTAACTACCGATCTTACGAAGTCGGTCGGTACTGTAGGCTGCTGAACGACAACGACCGCCTGAGACGTGTAACGATTCGGCAGCAATCGCGACAGCCCGTACGCCGTCAGGCCGCCGACCACGGCTAGGCTAAAGATTATTAGCCAGTGCCTGCGAACCATCATGATGTAGTCTTCTGGAGTCCATTCACGTTGAATCATGCCAACCTCTTTCCCCGCAAGTCGAACTGAGTCAAGCTTTTCGAATTAAAAGGTAAATGGCCGCGGCCGCCAGCCCAGTGACAGGTAAATCAAGTTTTCTGTTATGTTGGCTGGGCACGTCCCCGTGCCACAAGACACCGCGCCGGAAGATTGCGATTGCACGTGATACCCGACAGACGCGTTTATCGCTCGCCCAAAGGTACGGTTCAGACCCACGTCCGCAAACCAATAGTCGTAGGTCTGATTCCCACCTGTAACGCCGGATGTCGTGCTCGCCGCCAATCCTGAATTCCTCGAATAGCCGAAGGTCAACGTTCCATTCAGATTACGCCGGATTTGGTGCGATGCGTTGCCTGTCAAATCATCGGTTAGCGCACCTCCCAGCAACCCCGACCCGCCGGTAACGCTGTGGGTGTACCCCAGTGTCAGTTGAGTTTTCCGCCACCCGTAAGTTAGATTTGCACCTAGATCCCAAAATAGGGTACGGGTCGTTCCCGTAGTAGTAGTGGTGGTGGTGACGATTCCGGTAGAATTTGCGGTAATCGGCGCCTTCGAAAACGCCACTGCCGGGCCTCCGGAGAGTTGAAAAGCCATCCTCCCCGTCACCCGCCTGCCGTAGGAAAGCTGCAAAGAATGGCTGTCGATCGATTGCGCTATATGGCTGTAACGAAACCCGTCGAATCGATAAAACACCGCAATGCTGTCTTTTCGAGTCAGTACGTGGTTGTATCCCGCCTGGAAACTCTCTTGGTCGCTATTCAGCAGGCTATTGTTGATGTAGTCCAGCAGGCCATAGGAACCCACAAAGGTGACCTGCGATCGCGGCGTCAGATATGTGTCCAGCTCGAGCACGGCTGCGTTGCTGATCCGCTCACCCGACCCCGTCAAAATCGACTGGCTATTTACAAATCCCGTTTGCAGTCCCGTCGTGGCGGTTCCTAGATTTGTTTCGAGCCCGCCAAATCCTCCGTAGCCGAAAGCTGAACCGGGCAACTCCACTAGTTGATCGATGGCTGTAATCACCGACCTGTGCAAGGTAAATCTTTCGGACACTCCCAATTGTTGCGAGGTCGTATTGCCGCCGCCGTTGTTCGCGAGGGATTCAATGAGCAAATAGTCCAGCGCCAGATTGGTGTTCCCGGAAATACGCTGCAGGTCAAGACTTAGCGATGGCGAGGTCCAAACGGTCCAGCCCTGGCCGGTGCCGGTCGTGGTGGTGACCGGGTTGGAATCAAATGTGGACGTCAAACTGACAGAAGGCACCCAATAACTATGGCTTAGTTTCGGTGCGCCCAGCGAAAGGACCTGGGCCCCCGCCAGAGACCGGTTATCGGGCACCATCTCCTGAGCAGTGATGTCGGTCTCATCATTGGCAGCGCCGGCCACATCGCCCACCGCCCTGCGTAATAGCGGATCGCGCGAAGCCGGAATCGGCTGTATAGGCTGGTTCTGCGGGCCCTGGGGTGACGGTGTTTGTGACGGGGTTTGTTGATCTTGGGGGCCGGCTTGTGACGCAGGCTGCTGCTGGTTCTGAGCCCTGGCCACACCCGTTCCCAGCATCAGCGCGGCTGCCAAAAAAGCGTAACTTGATTTGCGCATGGTCACGTTATGGTACGACGATGGTGTCCCCGGCCTGCAGAACAATGTTGGCTTCGGGACTCTTGCCGTGCACAACGTCCTTGTAATTAAACGGATACTTTTGCTGTTCGCCATTTACCTTACGCATTACGTAAATTTTCTTCGTATTGGCGAACATCGTAAAACCGCCCCCGCTGGAGAGCGCCTCCAGTACGGTCATCCCCGGCAGCAACGGGAATGCACCGGGGCGGTTGGTTTCGCCGAGAATATAAATCCTCTGGCTGTTGATCTGCGTGACCATCACGGTTACTTGCGGGTCGGCGATATATTTCTTTAGCCCCGTCGTAATCTGAGTCGTAAGCTGCATGGGCGTCAGCCCCGCAGCCTGCACGTCGTTAAGCAGCGGCAGGGAAATCTTTCCGTCCGGCCGCACGGGTACCGACCGGCTGAGCTCGACCTCTTTCCACACACTGATGTCTAGCACATCCTGAGGACCGATCATGTAATTGGGATCGGCGGTGGCGGGTCTAGCCGCCACACCTCCCGCATTACTCTGGGCCGCGGTCTTCCCGGACCCGGAATTTGCAGGCGCATTCTGCTGCGCTTGCGCCGCACTCACCGCCACGACGATTAGAATCCCTGCCAGCACTTGCCATTGTTTATACATTTCACGCCCTATCCTTCGCCTATCGCGGCCTTGCCTATCCTTACCTTGGCTAACCCTGGCCCCCTTACGTATCCAGGTCCATCTGCTTTAACTTGCAAAGCAGGGACTTGTAGCTAATTTGCAATTCTTGCGCGGCCCGCTTGCGATTCCACCGGTTCTTCGTGAGCGCGCGCTCGAGCAACTCCCGTTCTACACGGCGGCTCGCTTCGCGTGCGGCGGCCTTAAAGGAGAGGCCTGCACCGCCGTTCCCCTCTTTTGGCTCTACTGTTTCCGCCAGAAGATTCAGCGCCCCTTGCGCATCGCCGGAAGTTACGATTTCCTTCACGGTATTCTCGAGCTGCCGGATATTTCCCGGCCAGGAATACGCAGTCATTCGTGACAGCGCTTCATTGCTGAGCTCTAGAGCCGGCCTTTTGAAAAGCTCGCCGTATTTGCTGAGGAAGAAATCAGCCAGCTCCGCAATGTCTTCCCTCCGCTCCCTTAAAGGTGGCACGCGCAGACACACGTCATTCAGCCGAAAATATAACTTTTCTATGAATTTACCTTCCCGCAGATCGTCATCCAGCCGCCGGCGCGAAATCGAAATTAATCGCGCCTGCAGCCGGTTCTCTTCCGCCGGCCGGCTTTCGTCCGGTAACAGGTCCAGTAGGCGTTTCTGGCCCGCCAGATCGAGCTCGCTGATATTTTCCAACAACACTGTTCCTCGAGCTGGACCATCCGCGACGTTCCCATTCAGCGCGCGCACCAGGTGATTCATATTTCCTTGCGCCGCCCTATGGCAATCCACCGTTATGAGCGGCTCATCTCGATAATCCGACAAATGGTGGATATATAGGGCCAAAATGTGTTTCCCCGTGCCCGCCTCGCCATGTATCAACACCGGCATATCTGTGCCAGCGATGGACCGGGTAAGGCGGCGCAGTGACTGCATCGCCGGACCGCGACCCCACAACGTCCTGCAAAAGAATGCCGGGGCGTCCGCTTTTACATCGCATTGCAAAGAACCAGGCAAGTCCACGACTACCTTCCTTCGCGCTACGGATTTGGGGGAATATGGTGCACGGCGAATACCATGAGGACCGAACAGGTGAGAAATAACGTATCTAGTTGACATGCAACCAAATAACCTGAAGCCGGGTGCGTTTGACATACGGCCGTTCGTGGCGGGTGTTCCCATCTGTTCCACTTGATGGCAGAAGTTTACTACTAGCTGCGCGCACCCGACGGTGTTTCGTAAGATAAATTGAGCGGCACCGTCCTCGCGCCCCTGGTACGATTGGCAAGTCACTGATTAGCAAGTACATATTTCCAATCACAGGCTGCCAGGACCCGGGAACGCCGGAGGGCTTGCTGCTGAAGTTAAATGGATTTGTGGCCCCAGGCTTGCATCCTTCGGCTTCGAGGAAATTTGGCATTGGTGGACACCGAAACCGCATGGCCGCCGGAATTATCTGCAGCAACGACGGCGCCGTGGCTGCAACTTGGAATTGTCGCGCTTCTAATCGCCGGCCTTTACCATACTATTTTGGTCGCCTTGGTCCGGCAATGGGCCACTGATCCCGATTTCTCTCATGGCTTCTTTGTCCCTCTTTTTGCAGCTTTTGTTGTCTGGCGAAAGCGCGACCAATTGGCCCGCCGCCGCCTCCAACCTTCCTGGTTCGGGCTCCCAATTATTGCCGGTGCTTTATTTACTCTGATCGTAGGAGTGCTCGGCGCGGAATTGTTCCTGTCACGGTCGTCGCTTATTCTGGTGGTCGCGGGACTCATCATATTTTTCGCGGGGTGGCGCTTCTTTGGGGCCGTCTTTTTTCCCTGGGCCGTTCTCTTCCTGATGATTCCCATTCCCGCCGTGCTCTATAACCAGATCACTCTGCCACTCCAGTTTTTGGCCTCAAAATTTGCGACCTTGCTTTTGGTATTTGCGGGTGTGCCGGTACTGCGGGAAGGCAACGTGATCCATTTGCCGGCCCTCAGTTTGGAGGTCGTGCAAGCCTGCAGCGGTATTCGCTCGCTAATCTCGCTGGTAGCGTTGGCAATTTTTGTCGGCTATTTTTGGAAAGCTCCGGTTTGGGAACGCCTGGCTCTGGCCTTTTCCGCCGTGCCTATTGCGGTGGTCGCGAACGCCCTGCGCATCATGGTGACCGGCCTGCTGGTCCAATATTGGAATCCGGAAAAGGCCGAAGGATTCTTTCACGAGTTTTCGGGAATGGTGATCTTTCTGCTTTCGGTCGCCATGCTCGTCTCTCTGCATCAGTTGACGGGTCTGATTATTCGGTGGCGCGGGGTGGCGGCATGAATTCCGTGCGCGGATCCTGGGCTCGCGTTCTCTGCGTGGCGGCCTTGATCATCGCCACGTCGGTTTTTTTGAATCTCCGTAGTCGCGCAGAAACCCTGCCGGTTGCGACCCCCCTGGCTTCATTTCCTTTACGAATCGCCGGGTGGGCCGGCCAGGACGTTCCGCTTACTTCTGATGTTCTGGAAGTTTTGGGAAAGGGAGACTTCCTGACGCGCACGTATCGCTCGCCTGCGGAGCCTCCCATGGACCTTTATATTGCCTATTTTGCCAGCCAGCGGACGGGCAGCACCATCCATTCACCACAGAATTGCCTGCCCGGCGCTGGTTGGGCTCCCCTGGCGTCCAGCACCATGTACCTGCCGCGCGCCGATGGCACCTCTATGCCGGTCAATCGTTACATCGTCGCGAAAGGCGCTGATCGGTTGGTGGTATTTTACTGGTATCAGGCCCACGGCCGCGTGGTGGCCGGAGAATATTCCGCCAAGTTTTATCTGGTCGCCGATGCCATTCGCATGAATCGCTCCGACGGAGCTTTGGTGCGGGTGATAACCCCTATCGCTAACGGCGAAAGTCAAGAAAACGCCCAACGCCGGGCAGTGACCTTCACGCAGCATCTTGTGCCGTTACTCGATGCCTATATACCTCGGTGAGATCTCCCGTGGCATTTAACAAATGGGGTTATGATTAAGCTTTGCGTGGCCACGATGGCCGCCGGGCAATCTCGGCGGGCGTGTAAAATGGCCCTGCTGCCTGGGAGGGACGGCGATTCAAGTTTTGAGATAAAGTTTTGAGCGCAACTGTTTTGCTCACTACGGGTGCGGGCCCTACTTGGAGCCCGCGCATTTACATTAAAGGACTCGAGAATGTACAAGAAGTTTTTTAATCTCAAGGAGAATCCGTTCAACGTCAACCCGGATCCGCGCTACCTGTTTCTGACGCGGAGCACCCAGGAAGCCCTTGCCTGCCTGACCTACGGAATCGAAACGCGCAAGGGATTCATCTTGCTGACCGGGGAAGTCGGTACCGGGAAAACGACGCTGTTGAACAAACTGTTGGGCTGGTTGCACCAGGAAAATGTCGCCACCGCATTCGTGTTCAATCCGCGGCTCAGCGTTTCCCAATTCTTCGACTTCATGATGGCGGACTTCGGCATTCCCTGCGAGTCGCGCATGAAAAGCCAGGTGCTCATCAAGCTGAACCAGTGGCTGCTCGACCGTTACCAGGCCGGCGAGCGCGCCGTGCTGATCGTGGACGAGGCCCAAAACCTTTCGCCGCAAATGCTCGAAGAGATTCGCTTGCTCACCAACCTGGAAACCTCCACCGAAAAGCTGCTGCAAATCGTGTTGGCCGGCCAGCCCGAGCTCGAAGGCAAGCTCAGCCAGCCGCAGATGCGCCAGCTTCGGCAGCGCATTACGCTTCGCGCGAAAACCCTTCCGCTGACGCTCGAGGAAACCCGCGGCTACATCAACGAGCGGCTGCGCATCGCCGGCAGCGACGGAAGCGAAGTCTTCAGCGCCGGCGCTATCGAAGCGATTCACCAATACGCGCGCGGAATTCCCCGCGTCACCAACGTTCTCAGCGAGCATGCCCTGATCAGCGCGTTCGTCGACCAGCGGAAGCCCGTGCCGCGCGAAGTCGTGGACGAAGTGGCCCATGATTTTGAGCTGCTCGAAGTCGATCCCGCCTCTCAGGCCATGACCGCGGCGCAGCCTCTCAACGGCATTCCTGCGGGGGGCTTGCCCCTCAACGGAAATCACACCCCGCTGGTTGAATCCTTGCTGCAGGCGCTGAATACGCTGGTGGAGCGCTTGAACAACGCCGAAATTAATGTCGAGCCCGAGCGCGAACGGGAAACCGAAAAAGAACCCTGACCCTTTGCTTCGATCTCTTCTCTTCGATCTCCTTACTTCAAAATGGCGATTCTGGTTACGGGTGGCGCGGGATATATCGGCAGCGTAACGGTGGAGCGGCTGCGCGCGAAAGGCGAAAGCGTGGTGGTGCTCGACGACCTCGCGCGAGGACACCGCGCGGCGGTCGATAACGATATTCCCTTTTACCAGGGAAACATCGGCGATCGCGCGCTGGTGGCGCGAATCGCGCGCGAGCACCAGATCGAGTCGTGCATTCATTTCGCCGCGCTGGCCTACGTCGGAGAATCGGTCAGCGATCCCGCAAAATATTTCGAGAATAACGCCGCGAACGGCATGGCCTTTATGGGGGCGCTGGTGCAGGCCGGGGTGCTGCGGCTGGTTTTTTCCTCGACGTGCGCCACCTACGGGGAGCCGGAGCAGATGCCCATCAACGAGCAGTGCCGGCAGTGGCCGAAAAACCCGTACGGCTGGACGAAACTGCTGCTCGAACGGCTGCTCGATTCCTACGACACCGCTTACGGACTGAAATTCGTGGCGTTACGTTATTTTAACGCCGCCGGCGCGACCCAGAAACGCGGCGAAGACCACGAGCCCGAACCGCACTTGATTCCCAATTTGCTTGCGACGGCGCTCGGCGAACAACCGAGCGTGCCGGTTTTCGGAAACAATTATCCGACCCCAGATGGCACGCCGATACGCGACTACGTTCACGTTACCGACCTGGCGGAGGCGCACGTGCGCGCGCTCGAATATTTGCGGGGCGGGGGCGCGTCGGATTTTTTGAATCTGGGCACGGGCAGCGGCTTCTCGGTTCTGGAAGTGGTGGCATGCGCGCGCGAAGTGACGGGCCGGGAAATCGCGACGCGGCTCGAGCCACCGCGGGCCGGCGATCCTTCGCGGCTGATTGCGGATGCGAGCAAGGCGGCCCGGGTGCTGGGCTGGAAACCGGTGGCCTCCGATCTGCGGACGATCATTCGCACGGCGTGGGAATGGCGGCTGGAGCATCCGCGAGGGTACGCGAAGTAACGAACCGAAGTAGCGCACAGGCGCGAAAACCGCGAACACCGCGATAGCGTCGGGCGGCGATTTTGGCGGGCCCGTTCGCGCCCTGAACCGACTCCGGATCGCTTCCGTCGATCTGGACGGCTGTGCGCCGCGAGGACAGACGTACCGAGTTAAAAAGCTCCCTCATCGGCACACCTGCCGGTCTTTCAAACTCAGTCCTACCCCCCCACCCCCGGTTTTTCTGCAAGGATATGAAAACAAATTGGATGCCGCGCCAAAACTTGCAAGGATATGAGGGCAAAGGAGTTGGTCGGCGGTAAGCAGATGGTCGAGGACCCGAGTAAAACTTAAGTGCATAAGATTAAAGAACATAGGGCATGGCTTGCTCGTTCGGGGCTGGAGGAGAGTTTCCTCCGAGTCGGAAAAAGAGGGGCGGGAGCAACGGCTAGTGATTTTGAATGGCACACCAGACTCTACCATATTTGTGCCCTTATTGTCAATATGTCATAAGTAGTAATTATCCTGCGACGCCGGGACCGGCCTCGGGCCTGCGGGGCGCGAGCCAAACTCGGTGCAGGGGAGTGTGCTACAGTTACGTCAAAAGTTATCGGAGCTTGCGATCATGCCGTCCGAACACGAAGAACACATTTCTCAATGGCCAGAATACCCGGGCGGCCCGCCGCCGGAACCCGATCCCTGGGAAGCAGCGTATTTGCGGTTTGAAAAACCGGAGCAGGAGATTCAAAAGTTCATCAAGCGCCTGCGCAAGCTGGGGGCGGACGAGTGGCCGCGAAACTCTGAAATCGTGGAGCTATTTTGCGGGCGGGGCAACGGCCTGCATGCGCTGGAGCGGCTGGGATTCAGGCGGTTGGAAGGGGTGGATTTATCTCCGCGGCTGGTGGCGGAGTACCGAGGAAACGCGAAATGTTACGAGGGGGATTGCCGGCGGCTGACCTTCGCCAATGCGAGCAAAGACATCGTGATCGTGCAGGGCGGGCTGCACCATCTGCCCGATTTGCCGGAGGACCTGGAACAAACACTGGCGGAGATGCACCGGGTGCTGCGCAAAGATGGCCGCTTAATAATGGTCGAACCGTGGTCCACGCCATTTCTGCAATTTGCTCGCCTGGTTTCTGAGAACCGGGTCGCGCGGCGACTATCCAGCAAAGTTGATGCGCTCGCAGTAATGATTAGCTACGAACGCCGCACCTACGAACAATGGCTGGCCCAGCCCCAGGTTATTTTGGGGCTGGCCCACCGGCATTTTGTTCCCCTGAAGGAATCGTTTGCGTGGGGTAAATGGAATTTTCTGGGCAAACCCGCCTGAATACGACGCCACCCAGCGTACCGGCACCGGCAGAAGAAGGAAACCAGGGCACTAACGCCGCGTCGTTGAACATGAAGCTGCGCGCCGACAGCGGAGGGCGGGCGCCGGCATTCGCGTTCGCAGGGCAAAAGCGGTTCAGCCCATCCGAGCTTGCTGTTCTCTTTCTGCTGCTATCGGCGATCGCGATTTTTTACGGTTTTACGATGAGGCCGGGCGATCCGTGGTCCGACGACTTCGCACAATACGTTCAGGAGGCCAAAAACATCAGCGAGGGCGCCCCTTACGGCCAAACTGCCTTCATTTATCGCCAAGATGCCTGGAACCCGGGCCCTTCGGTTTACCCGCCGCTTTTTCCGTTGTTTCTCGCGCCTGTCTATCACGAATTCGGCCTCGATCTGGGCCCCATGAAATTTTTGCTGCTGGGATTCTTTTTAGCCGCACTCGTGGTGATTTACGTGACATTCCGCAATGAATTGGCATTCCCCGGCGCCCTGGGACTGGTTGGACTCATCGGTTTTAGTCCATTCTTCTGGGACAACAAGGATTCCGTACTGTCCGATATCCCGTTTCTGTTCCTGGGTTATTTGGCGCTGTACCTCACGGAAGTCGCGGTCTGGCGAGAGGTTTCCGGCAAACGCTTTGGAGTCCAGGCTGCCGCCGCGGGGTTGGTAATGTATGGAGCGTGTGGGACGAGGAACGCGGGGATCGTTCTGATTCCCGCGGTGCTGGTATGGGGCCTGCTTTGGGGCCGTAGAATACTGAAGTCGACGGTGGTGAGCGCGGCGATTTGCGGGGCACTCACACTTGCCGAAGCGGCGAAATTTCAAACCTTTCAGTCCACGGTCGCCGAAGCTCACCGATCGCATAGCGGCGCTTCGCTCGTGGGACAAGTGCTGCCTTTTGCGCGATTTTACATCGGGTGTTTAGACCGGCTTTGGAGTAACAGCCACAGTGCGACGTTGCGCGTGATGGTATTCGCCTTCACCGTGGTCTTGATGCTCGTGGGAATCGGTATTCGGCATTGGCGCAACGTGAGAGTCCACGACGTATTTGTTTTATTTTATCTGCCGATACTGATCAGTTGGGAACAAGCTCGCTATTTGATTCCCGTGATTCCTGTGTATTTTTTTTATTTGATTTTAGGTGTTAAGTGGCTCAGCCGACGAGCACCCCGTCCATACGGGATGGCTATAGCTTCTGGTTTGGCGGTGCTGGTGGTCCTTCTTTATGCTGTGGAGTATCGCGCCCTGGACCTGCACCACCTTCCCTTCGGGACGGCCTCGCCTGAAACGCAGCAGATGTTCGCGTTTATCGAGGCACACGCCACGCCGAACGACGTGGTGGAATTCTTCGCCCCGCGTACCATGGCGCTGTACACCCAACGGAAATCGTCGGTGTACCCGCACGTTCCGGCTCCCACGCAAGCTGCTATGCAGGCCTACTTTTGCCAGTTGCGGGTGAGGTACGTGGTGACCTCTCCCTGGTTTCAGGACCGGGTGCTTTCTGATTTCATCGCGGCGAATCGCGGACAATGGCTGGTGCCGCTTTCGAATACGAGGTTTGATGTGTACCAGTTGCCGGGGGAGGGGCCTGGGAGCGCGTGTAGAACGGCTGCAGCATACAGCCGGTAAATCCGACAGGCCCGGGAATCAAGGGGCAGAGCTGATAAATCGCGCGATTGCAGCGCTACCGATTGTGATTTTCGCGGAAATCGTGGGCTACCGCTGCGCGGTCGCGGTGCACAGCCAGGACTCTTGCCTGTGCTACCAAAAGCGTGGCCGCCACAAGCGCCGCGTGAATTGCCTAGGCGGGCGGGGATTTTTTGATGCGCAGGGCTAGTTGCAGAGCTTCGGCGAAGTGCAGGGCTTGGCGGCCTGTGGATTGGCGGATTTGCTCGCGGCAACTGAAACCATCGGAAACGATCAGCGTATCGGGCGAGGCCTGGCGTACGGCCGGCAACAGGACACGCTCACCTATGGCTTGTGAGACGGCGAATTTTTCGCGCTCGTAGCCGAACGAGCCCGCCATTCCGCAGCAGCCGGCGTCCACCGATTCGAGTTCCACATTCATTTTTGCGAGGAGCGCGGCTTCGTCATTCGTCTTTACGAGCGCGCGCTGGTGGCAATGGCCATGGAGAAAAACTCTGCGCGCGAGCGGCGGAGGATGGTAGCTGGGGGCGCGCCGACGCAGAAATTCGGCGAGAAGAAACGTCTGTGCGCGCAGACGCGCGGCCCGCGCGTCGGTGGGGAAAAGATTGCGCAGCTCGTCGCGAAAAACCGAGGCGCAACTCGGCTCGAGGACGACGACGGGGACGCCGGCGTCGATCTTGGGGCCGAGGATTTGCAGGATGCGCGTGAGATATTGGGCGGCCTGCGCGAGCATGCCGAAGTCGTAGAGTGGGCGGCCGCAGCAGAGATGCTGCGCGGGAACGGTGACGTGGAAACCGGCGTCGCGAAGCACTTCGAGGGCGGCCTGCGCAGTTTGAGGATGAAAATAATTATTAAAGGTGTCGGCCCACAAGATGACGTCGGAGGAGGGGGGCCGCGCGGGGCCTGGCGCGACGCTAGTTGCGGCGTCTATCACCGCATCGGTAGCGGCGCCTTTCGCGGGGCCAACCGTGGGATTCGGCACGGAGTTTGTTGACGAGGGTGTCGCGGAGTGGCTGACAGGTCGCGGCAATGGGGCTTCGGAGGCGGGAATGGCGTGCGTGCGGCACCAGCGGGTGAAACTTAGCGGCGCGAAGCGCGGAAGCTGGCGCGACTTCTCGAGATGCAAGACGTTGCGTAGCAGCGTGGCGAGAACGGGCGCGTGCGCGAGGAAATTTGCAAGGCGCGGGGCACGCGACGCGCTGCGTGCCCACCGATCGATGAGGCCGAAAGCGTAGGCGTGGAGCGGGCGCGAGCGGCCTTCGTAATAATGCGAGAGGAATTCGGCGCGATAGGTGGCGATGTCGACGTTAGTGGGGCATTCGGATTTGCAAGCTTTGCAGGACAGGCACAGGTCGAGAGCGCGCTTGACCTGTTCATTTTTCCAGGCGTCGCGCACGATTTCACCCTGAAGCAATTCAAAAAGCAGGTGCGCGCGGCCGCGAGTGCTGTGCTCCTCCTCGAGCGTGACCATGTAGCTGGGACACATGGCGCCGGTGTCGTTTTTGCGGCATTCGCCCAGGCCAATGCAGCGCACGCCGGCCTGGGCGAAGGAGCCGTCATCATCAGGAAATTTGAAATGGGTGAGCAGTTGCAGCGGCCGGTAGTCGGCGCCCAGACGCAAATCCTCGGTTGGCTGGCCGGCATCGAGGACTTTGTGCGGGTTCATTTTATTTTGCGGATCCCAGGCGGCCTTGAACTCGGCAAAGGCCCGCATTAAATCTGGCCCAAACATTTTGGGAAGCAGCGCGGCGCGCGACTGGCCGTCGCCATGCTCGCCGGAGAGCGATCCGCCGTGGCTGAGGACCAGATCGGCGGCGCGCTCGACGAATTCGCCGTAATTGCGAATGCCGGATTCGCTTTGCAGATCGAAATTGACGCGCATGTGGATGCAGCCGTGGCCGAAATGGCCGTAGAAGGAGGTTTGGTAATGATATTCGTCGAGCAGCTTGCGAATATCGCGGAGATACGCGCCGACTTTTTCAGGGGCAACGGCGGCATCGTCCCAGCCTTCCCATTCGGGAGGCGCGCCCGGAGCGGTGGCGGCGGAGCGCACGCCGGCTTCGCGAATTCTCCACAGAATGGCGGCTTCGGCCGAGGTGTAGATGCGCATGGCGGGAGGATTTGCGCTTTGTTGCAGGCGGGCGATGAGCTGCTGCGCGAGGCGTTGAGTGTTTTCAGGATGGTCGGAGCCGAATTCGACCAAAAGAATGCCGCGGCCCTCGGGAACAAGATCGAGGCGGGGCTCATTTTTTTTGCGGAGGTTGTCGATCATGGAAGCTTCGAAGCCTTCGAGGCCGATGGGGCCGAACTCGAGAATTTCGGGGACATGGTCGGCGGCGTGGAAGGCGTCCGGATAACCGAGGCCGACGAGCGTGCGGTACTGCGGACTGTGGATCAAGTGGAGCTGGGCTTCGAGAACCGTTACGCAGGTACCCTCGGTGCCGACAAGCGCGCGCGCGACGTGGAATCCGTTTTCCGGCAGGAGCTGATCGAGGTTGTAGCCGGACACACGGCGCGGGATGTTAGGAAATTTCGCGCGGATTTGCGCGGCGTATTGGTCGCGGAGGTTGCGGAGGGCGACGTAGATTTCGGCGCGGCGGCCGCCCTGGTTAATTATGGCGGCTAGTTCGGCGTCTGAGGTTGCTCCCACAGTCATTTGTGTGCCGTCGTAGAGCAGGATGCGCAGCTCGGCGACGTTGTCGACGGTTTTGCCGGCGAGGAGTGAGTGCGTGCCGCAGGAATTGTTTCCAATCATGCCGCCGAGGGTGCAGCGATTGTGGGTGGAAGGGTCGGGGCCGAAGGTTAATTTATGCTTTTCGGCGCGATTTCGCAGGGTGTCGAGAACGACGCCGGGCTGGACGCGGGCGGATTTGCGCGCGGGATCGAGGTCGAGAATCCGGTTCATATATTTGCTGAAATCGAGAATGACGGCGACGTTGCAACACTGGCCGGCAAGACTGGTGCCCGCGCCACGCGCGAGGATGGGCGCTCCGAATTTGCGGCACGCCGCCGCGGCGGCGATCACGTCGGCGTCATCACGCGGGATGACCAGGCCGATGGGAATGTGGCGGTAGTTCGAGGCGTCGGTGGCGTAGAGGGCGCGGGCGCCAGCGTCGAAGCGGACTTCACCGCGCACGGTGCGCTGCAGCTCGCTTGCAAGCGCGGAGGCGTGCGCAAAGGAGTCCACGGGTTTGGCGTGGGAACTGGGCGGCAGCGGGAGTGGGGGAGGCAAAGTTGTTTTTCTGGAGCGCGACGGCGCAATTGGTTCAGGTCCGGAACCTATAGTAGACCACTGGTGTGGCGTTTCAGGCTATTCGTCGGGCTGTTCGTCAGCTTACCGGCATCGCGATGGGGGCGGGGTCGAGCGCCTGCTCGGGCTTCATGCGAAAGGCCAGGACGGCGCCGAGAAGCAGGAGCACGATATTGCCGAGAAAGGGCAGCTCCCAGTTGCCGGTTTTGTCGATCACGTATCCAAAGACCAGCGGCGAAATGATGGCGGCCAAGGCGGACCCGGTATTCATCAGGCCGCTGGCGGAGCCGGCAAAGCGCGGAGCGATATCCATGGGGATGGCCCACATGGGGCCGATGGTGAACTCGGAGAAGAAGAAAGCCAGGCTGAGGCAGGTGGCGGCTCCGGTGAGGTTGTGCGAGAACAGGATCGGGATAGTCGAGATGAGCGAACATAGAAAGCCGAAAACCACGAGATTGCGGCGCGCCTTTTTGCGGTCGCCGGTCTGTAGCAAGATGCGGTCGCTGACGATGCCGCCGAGCGCGTCGCCCAGAACTCCGGCGAAGAAAACTCCGGCGGCGAAAAATGCGGAGTCGCGAAGATCGAGCCGGTAGCTGTGCAGGAAAAACGAGGGTATCCAGGCGAGATAAAGCCAGAGCGTCCAGCCGTAACAGAAATAGACGATTGTGACCGGCAGCATGCGGAGAGTCAGGCGGCGCCAGGGCACGGGTTGCTTTTTCTTTTCGGCGCGGGTGGCGTAGGCCGGCAGCGTGGCTAACTCGGCGGCGGTGATGGCCGGGTGCGCCGCGGGATTATCGCGAAAATACCAGCCCCATACGACGGCCCAGGCCATGCTGATAATTCCCAGGATAACGAAGGAGCCGCGCCAACTGATTACCGTCATGAGCCAAGCGACCAGCGGAGGTGTGAGGGCGTTACCTAAGCGCGCGCTCGAATGCGTGATGCCCTGCGCGAAGCCACGTTTGGTTTCGGGCGTCCAATCGGCCATAGCGCGCGTGGCGGTGGGAAAGGTCGCGCCCTCTCCAAAGCCGAGCATGACGCGCGCGAACAGCATCGCGCCCAAGGTGCCGACTAGGCCGGTGAATAAGGTGGCACCCGCCCAGATGACCGCGGAAACCGTGAGGGCCAGGCGGGCTCCAAAGCGGTCACTGAGCCAGCCGCCGATAATTTGAAAAATCAAGTAGGGATATGCGAAGGCCGAGAAGACCAGGCCTACCTGCGTGTTGCTGAGGTGCAAGTCTTGTTTGAAGACGGAAGAAGCGGTGCTGACGTTGACGCGGTCGATGTAGGTGATGCCGTACATCAGGCAGATGAGCACGAGGACGACGGTGGTCGCGGGGAAACGCCTTCTTGGGTGCGGTGCGGATTTAGAGGACGGAATCATGGAGATGGGAGCGTCCATGGTAGCGCCGCAACGGGTTGCGCATCGAGAAAATCCGCACTCCTAGAAACGAAGGGTCGGCACCCACCGCTCCTGCTCTCGACGATGGTGCACGGATGATATACGTTGCCGAGACACGTGAAGAAGATTTGTATCACCCACTTGCCCACCGAAATGACGTGATTTTGGAGCTTGTGCGTTTTGACAACCATTGCCGAAACCGGGGCAACTAAGAACTCGATGTGCCAGTTATCCAAGCAAAGGAGACTTTTCTCACATGACACGACACTTGAATCTGGGCCTATCGCTTGCTGCAGGTTTGTTGGGCGGAATTCTTTCTCATTATGCTGCACCTGTGCTTGTCCACGCACAAACCCAGACTCCGCCACCAAAAGAAATTAGTGCTCAGAGGTTTGTCCTCGTCAACGATGCGGGTGTTCCTGAGGGAGAATTTGGAATCGACAAAGATGGGAATGCGAGTATTCAGCTTCTTGACAAAGACGGCAGAGTCGTGTGGAGCGCAGGTAAGACGAAGGCCAAGCCGTTGAGCGCCAGTATTGCAAAGTAATTGAACCTCACGCGGGCCGTAGTCGTGCCGCAAAGGGTTTGCATTGAGAAAAAAACCGTACCCTTAGAAAACGAAGGGTACGGCACCCACTACTCCTACTCTCAACCATAATGCACGAATGATATTCTTTTGCGGGCGTCCATGAGGATGGGTTTGTGTGTGGAGCCCGCGCTCGGAAAAAGCCCCACTTTTGCGAAGAGCGCAAGAATGGGCCATCCGCGGAGAGAGGAACAGCATGAAAGCAACTCTGAATCTTCTTGTTACTTTCAGTGTCTTGGCACTCGTTTACTGCACGGACGCAGTGATACAGACTAGGATGCTTGCGGGTGCTCCAAACTATTTTCCCGTCAGGGCAGAGTACAATTTAACATTGTGGACGTCATTGAGCGGACTCTTCTTAGGATTATCCGTATTGTTCCTCTGGCTTCGTATGCGCGTAAGACGACGAGAGAGGATTAAGTCAGTCTGATGGGGCTGCACACCCTTTGGCCTCGAAATTATTTCCCGGCGCTGCATTTAGAAAATTGGCACTTGGAGAAACGAAGGGGCGCAGCACGCGCGCTCCTGCACTCAACATCGCGCGTCGAGGAGATACTTTGCCTTCGCGCATGAAGGCGGTTTTTGCGTGGAACGGCTCTCGGAAAAAGCCCCACTTTTGCGGAGAGCGCAAAAATGGGCCACCCCGGAAATGCTAAGACAATTACAAACTGCGGGCTATCTGGCGGCAGGGACGGCGGCTGGTGGAGCTAGGATATTTAGGGCAGCGGCTACGCCGCCGTCGTGATGGGGGATGCCGGCTAGGCGGAGGCCCATTTCTACGCCGCTTAGCGTGCCTGCCAGCATCAGGTCGTTGAAGCTGCCGAGGTGGCCGATGCGGAAGGCGCGGCCTTTGAGCTTTGAGAGGCCGGCGCCCAGGGACATATCAAAATGTTCGAGGACTATTCTTGCGGAGCAGGTCCGAGTCGTGGCCTTCGGGGGTGAAGGCGGCGGTCATGGAGCTGGAATATTCCTGCGGATCGGCGCAGACGATTTCCAATCCCCAGGCGCGGACTGCGGCGCGGGTGGCTTCGGCATGGCGGTTATGGCGCGCGAAAACATTAGGCAGGCCCTCCTCGTGCAGCATGTGCAACGCTTCGCGCAGGGCGAAGAGGAGATTAGTGGCGGGAGTGTACGGGAAAAAACCGTCGCGGTTGTACTTCAGCATGTCTTGCCAATCCCAGTAGGAGCGCGGGAGTTTGGCGGTCTTATTGGCGGCGAGCGCCTTTTCGGAGAGGGCGTTGAAGGCCAGGCCGGGAGGAACCATGAGCCCTTTTTGCGAGCCGGCAACTGTGACATCCACCTGCCACTCCTCGTGGCGATAATCGATGGAGGCGAGAGAAGAAACGGCGTCGACGATGAGCAATGCGGGGTGACGGAGCTGATTCATCACGCGGCGCAGCCCGGCGATGTTGCTGGTGACTCCGGTGGACGTTTCGTTGTGAACCACGACGACAGCCTTGAAGGCGTGGTTGCTGTCCGCGCGAAGATGCGCCTCCGCGTCAGCGGCCGAGGCGCCCCTGCGCCAATCGCCAGGAACATAGACGACCTGGAGGCCGAGCCTTTCGCCGATCTGCCGCCATATCGCGGAGAAATGGCCCGTCTCGAAAATCAAGACGCGATCGCCCGGTGAAAGGGTGTTGGCGAGCGACGCTTCGCAGGCTCCCGTGCCGGACGAGGTGTAGATGATGACGGGACCGGACGTGGCGAAGATCGCGGCCATTCCTGCCAGAACCTCTTTACCGAGAAGTGCGAATTCGGGGCCCCGGTGGTCGATTACGGGGTTATCCATGGCGCGCAGAACCCGATCAGGAACGTTGGTAGGTCCGGGAATTTGCAGGAAGTGCCGGCCGGTGTGAATCATGAAAAATCAGGGCTGCGTGAAGCAGCTAACTGCACCTTGTTCTCATTGTTCTCATTTACGCCGGGAAGCAGATCTTGTGACGGTGCCGGGCGATTCCGCGGGGTGATTTCCCGGGCTCCGGCACCTATGCGAACGCCGAGAGTACACATTGGCGGCTAGAGTCTACTACGGTTCGGGATTGTGCCAGCCACCTACATCCGTCGCCAGACGATCGGCTTCGGGGGGACCCCAGGTTCCGGGCTCATAAATGATCGGCGGATCGGATTCGCCAAGTACCGGGTCGCAAATGGCCCAGGCAGCCTCGGCGGCGTCCTGACGAACGAAAAGGAGCGGATCGCCGCGCATGGCATCGGTGAGCAACCGCTCGTACGCTTCCAGTTCATCTTTCTGATCCAATTTGACGGCGGAAAGCTCAACGGGCATGGCGACCATCTCGGCACCAGGACGTTTGACGCGCGCTCCGAGGCTAAGGGAAATATCGGGACCCAGGCGGAAGCGCAGGTAATTGCTTTCGGTGTTTCTGCGTAGCGGCGGCTGCTTGAGCTTGACCAGGACTTCAGTGACGGTGACCGGCAGGTGTTTGCCGGCGCGCAGCAAAAACGGAACGCCGGCCCAGCGCCAGGTGTCCACCTCAAGGCGCGCGGCAGCATAGGTTTCCACTTTGGAATCGGGAGCGACGCCGGGCTCCTGGCGATAGCCATTGAACTGGCCGCGCACGATATTCGCGCGTTGCAGAGGAGGAATGGTGCGAAAGACTTTCACCTGCTCGTCGCGGAGCGATTCCGGATACATGTTGGTGGGGGGCTCCATGGCCAGAAAGGCGACGACGACGAGGAGGTGATTCTGCACGACATCGCGGATGGCGCCGGCCTCCTCATAAAATTTGCCGCGGCCCTCGACGCCGAAGTTCTCGGCCATGGTGATCTGCACGCTGTCGACGTAGTTGCGATTCCAGATGGGCTCGAGAAAAGTGTTGGCGAAGCGAAAAAAGAGCAGATTCTCGACGGCTTCCTTGCCCAAGAAATGATCGATGCGAAAGATGGCCGATTCGGGGAAGACCGCGTGAAGGGTGCAGTCCAATGCCTGCGCTGAAGCTAAATCCCTGCCAAAGGGTTTTTCAATGATGACGCGCGCATTTTTCGAGGCACCCGAGCGCTGCAGCCCCTCGACTACGGTGGCGAAAGCGCTCGGAGGAATGGCGAGATAGTGGGCCGGAGACTGGGATTGGCCCAGCGCCTGGCGAAGCATTTCAAACGTGCCGGCGTCGTTGTAATCCCCGTCGATGTATTGCAGGAGGGCTAATAATTTAGCGAAGGCCGGCTCGTCGAGCCCGCCATGCTTGGTGATGCTGTCGCGCGCCCGCGCGCGAAGCTGGTCGAGATTCCAGCGCGCCTTGGCCACCCCGATGATCGGGACATTAAGGTTGCCGCGCTGGATCATGCGTTGGAGGGCGGGGAAGATCTGCTTGTAGGCAAGATCGCCGGTAGCGCCGAAAAATACCAGCGCGTCAGAGACCTGCGCCTTTTTTTGCGCAGGGACAGGTTGCGGCGGAAGGACCGACGGGAGTGTTGCGCTCATGGCGAGCTCCTTGCGTTTCCCACAGGCGAGTCGTTCAGCCGCCCGTAGTCAAAGTCTGCATCGAAATTTTGGTGTGGCCTGCGCCCCATAAGCGAACTCCCCCGATAAAGGCGTTCCGATTGTTTCCCAAGCGCATATTGCGAGGCGGCTTTTTCAGCTTCTTGCTGTTGCCGCCGCCTAAAACAACATAGTCGGCACTCAACGCTGCGGCCAGTTCGCGGGCCACCTTGTATACGTAATTGCGCCATTTCTTTTTTCCGAGCCGGTGCAGGCCCCGCAGTCCCAGGTAATCCTCGTAGGTTCGGCCGTTCTTATAGGGCAGATGGGCGACTTCCATCGGTTCCACGGCTCCATCGATAATCATAGCCGTTCCCAAGCCGGTACCCAAGCCGAGGAAGAGCATGCGGCGCCCTGGTAGCTGCCAATGGCTTGCATGACGGCATCATTCACCAATTTCACCGGGCGCCCGAAGGCGCGGTGAAAATCGAATCCTACCCAGCCGCAGCCGAGATTGTGCGGTTCGCGGAAGGGCAGGCCGTGAGAAACAGGGCCGGGATAGCCGATGGAGACGAATTCGTAGTCCCAGTCTTTGGCGGCACGTTTGACGTCGCGCACCATTTGTTTTGCCGTCATGCGGGGGCCGGAGGGAATCTTGCGCGGTTGCGCTTGCCCGGTAGCAAGAATTTTCACGTGGGTACCGCCAACATCGACGACCAGGATTTTGGGCTTGGAGCTGCGCGCAGAACCGGCGCCGGGTGGCTCGGCGATCGGTTCGAGCGTTACGTCTGGGTCGAGATGACTTCATGCCGCCTGATGCCCCTTTAGGATGGCTCATTGCGTGAGCTGAAAGGGAGCCTCGCAACCTTTATCGAGCGGGCTCCAAGTAGAGCCCGGACCCTTTATTGCGCGGGCTCCAAGTAGAGCCCGGACCTTTTATTGCACGGGCTCCAAGTAGAGCCCGCACTTGAGTTACCGTACCAGAAAAAGGGACATCTTATGACAAGATTGCAGCCTCCGATTTACCGGCGGCTACGTTCCGCATCTCGAGGGCTCGGAGATAGCATGGCGCAAGAAGTTTTCACCATCGGGCATTCCACACGCACGTGGGAGGATTTCCGCAATCTGCTGCGGGCCCATGGAATTGAGCGCGTCGTGGATGTGCGCACGATGCCCCGGTCGCGGCACAATCCACAATTTAACGGGGCGGAGCTGGCGGCGAAACTGCGCAGCGCACGAATCGGGTACGTGCACTTGCCCAGGCTGGGAGGATTGCGGCGGGCGGCACGGGAGTCGATAAACACGGGATGGCGCAACGCTTCGTTTCGGGGATATGCCGATTACATGCAAACGACGGAGTTTGCCGAGGGTTTGCAAAGGCTGATCCGGTTAGCGGAGAAGAAGCGCACGGCGATCATGTGCGCGGAAGCGGTGCCGTGGCGCTGCCACCGCTCGATGATCGGGGATGCGCTCGTGATTCGCGGAATTCCCGTGCAGCATATTTTGAACGAGAAGCGCTGCCAGGTGCACTTAGTCACCCCTTTTGCGCATGTCGAGGGGAATCAAATCACTTATCCCGGCGCCGCTGACGGCGCTCCGCATCGAGGCGACGACAAATCCTCGGAAAAAACAGGCGCGCACGCGCGGCAAACGCGTTTAGCGTTCTAACGCGGCACTCGGAAATATGCGCCTTCGTGCGATTCGGAGACAGTACGTGCTAGCGGCTTTTTGGGCCCTGCGAGCCTCGCTTTGGCTTCGGGGCATTCAAGCGATCGAGGGCATCTTCGATGCGCTGCCGGCTCGCCCAGAAATCAGCCCATAGGTCGCCCTTGCTGGCGAGCCGGCCGGAGATGGTCCGCAAGTTGAAGATATCCGGCCGCAGGCTGGCGTGCAGTTCCGCCGGCAAAACCGGGGTCGAAACCGGCGCCTTCGGAAAAGCTCGTACGGAGTAAGCGGAGGCGAGCGGCCGCCCGAGGCCATTTTGCGACACGTCGATCAGGACCCGGCCCGCGGGGCGTTTGGCGACGATACGCTCGCTGGTGATCAAGCTGGAATGCTTGGCGGAAACCAATTGGGCGACGATCTCGGCGAACATGCGCAACTGCTCGTAAGTGTATCCACGCTCGACCGGGACGTACAAGTGAAAGCCGGTGGCCCCGGAAGTTTTCAAAAATACGCTCACTCCTAGCTGCGAAAGCTGCAGGTGCAGGGCGCGGGCCACCGTGACCACGGTAGAAAAACCTGTGCCTTCGCTCGGATCCAGATCGAAGAAAAAATAGTCGGGGTGCTCGATATCGTCGCTGCGGCTGGACCAGGGATTATGGTCGATGCAGCCGAGGTTGGTGAGATAAAGAAGGGCGGCCAGGTCATTGGCCAGGACGTAGTGGACTTTTTCGCGTTTGCCTTCGGAAGGGATAGCAGCCGTTTCAAGCCAGTCGGGCAGGCCTTCGCGAACGTCTTTTTGGAAGAAGGCTTCCCCTGCAATTCCGTTTGGGTAGCGTCGCAGAACCATCGGCCGGTCTTTCAGAAACGGCAAAATATAAGCGGAGGTCCGGTAGTAGTGCGCCAGGAGGTCACGCTTCGTGTAACCGGACTCAGGGAAAAAAACTTTGTCGAGATGGGTCAGCCGAAACCGTTTCCCCTGAAGATCAAGGGTGACTTCCTGGCGGTGGCCATGAAATAGCTCTTCTTCAATGTCGGGGGTTGCCGTCAGATCGTACGCGGCCGTTTTAGAATTGGCTTTGGCTTTCGCGTGTGGGCGCGGCACTGCAGGCTGTGCCTCTGGCTCGGCTGGAGCTGCGGGAGTATTCTCGCGCGGTGCTTCGGACTCCTCCGAGGCCGTTTCGGGCGCTACGGGCGGCGCAGGCTGAACGAGGTGATCCTCCCAGCGGCAATCGCGGGCGCGAATGTCAGGCTCGAGTTCCAAAAATACCGGGGCGCGCAAATGCTTGTCGTGGGTCCAGCCCTGGAATCGGACGCGGGCGACAAGCGTGGGTTTCGTCCAGAAGGCCTTTTCGTTCGTTTGCGGTTTCTTGTCGAAGGGACATACCGCCGCTTCATGTTTCTGCAAATCTTTAGCCACGTTCTTGAGAGTTTTCTCGTTGAAACCGCTGCCCGCGTGGCCGATGAAGCGCAACGTATCGCCTGCGTACAAGCCGAGAAGCAAGGAACCGAGCTTCGAGCGGCTGCCACGAGGCGCGGTCCAGCCGCCGATCACGGCGTCAAGCGACTTGGTCGCCTTGATTTTTACCCAGTCTTTGCTGCGCGCGCTCACGTAGCGGCTGGCCGCGCGTTTCCCGATAACGCCTTCCAGGCCGTTTTGCTGCGCGAGGGCAAACAACTCTTCGCCGCGGCCGGCTTCGTGATCGGAAAAGCGAACCAGATTGTGGGGCCGCAGCAGATGACGCAAAAGTTTCTTGCGTTCGAGAAGCGGGGCCTGGCGCAAATCGTATCCATCGCAATGAAGAAGATCGAAAACGTAGTAGGTGACCGGAAACTGCGCCAAAGTCTGGGGGGAAGGCGAGCGCACATTCATACGCTGCTGCAGCCGTCCGAAGTCGCTGCCGCCGCGTTCATCCAGAACCACAATTTCACCGTCGATAAGCGCTTGCCGGGCGCTCAAGGCTTCGGGCAGCGCGGCGATTTCCGGATACTGCGTTGTGACCTCATTTTGCGCTCGTGAACGCAATCTAATTTTGTGTTTGTCCATCCAGGCGAGAGTGCGTACGCCATCCCATTTGACTTCAAAGAGCCATTCGGGATTTGAAAACGGCCGTTCAATCAGCGTCGCCAGCATGGGCGCAAGGTTCGCGGGCATCGCGGCCTTGCGGGCTCCATGCACCTCAGCCGGCTGCATGGGGTTGGCTTGTTGCCGCGCGGGACGTTCCTCGGCGATTTCCTCAAGCGTCCTTCCGGTAAGCACGGAACCGTCGTGCTCCTCAATATTCCAGCGGGGATCAACGGCATCGTCCTGGTGCTTGATCATCAGCCACTCGTTGCCCTTTTCACTCCGCTGCAGCTTAACGAGAACGAAACTGCCGCGAAGTTTTTCGCCCTGGAGGCTGAATTTGATCTCACCGCGCGCACATTGCCGATCGGCGCTGACACTCCCTTCGACGACAAAGGTGCCCCGGTCCCAAACCATCACCGATCCTGCGCCGTAATTGCCCCTGGGGATAATCCCTTCAAAGTTGGCATAGCCCATGGGATGGTCCTCGGTCTGGACGGCGAGACGCTTGTCAGCAGGGTTGAGCGAAGGACCTTTCGGCACGGCCCACGACTTGAGCACCCCATCGATCGCCAGCCGAAAGTCGTAATGCAAGCGGGTGGCGGCGTGTTTTTGAACGACGAAGGTGCCGTCGCCAGCCGGCGCAGGCTTAGCCGGCGCGGGCTCCGGCGTGTGCTCGAAGTGGCGCTTGCGACGGTATTCGTCGAGTTTAGGCATCGTTAAGCAAAGCCCATTGTACTCACAACCGGTGCGCACTCTACGTGAAGCCCGCGCAACAACACATCGTCTTCACGTCTGGGGTCTTGATTCCGGTCGTGTCCGACGATCTGTCATCCCAGCAAGCGACGGGTGCCTGCTCTGCTTGGAGCCCGCGCAATAAAACGACAAATCCCTCAGAGCCGCCCGAACATCTACCCTCTGGCTGGCTTCGATTAATTGGTAGGTGAAATGTATTCAAATACTCTGTATGCGAGCGTCAGCGCAAATCGGGCGTCATTTGGCGAAACATCAAAAGTTTGCACCTCCTCGTTGGGCTCATGTCTGCCAAGTTGCAGGAGGTCGCAATAGCGGTCGAGAACGAATTTCAGCTTTTCCCTTTTCTCAGAGTGAACACCTGATAGCAACTTGACAAAAAAACTGCTGATCGGCCCTGGTACAGCCGAAACTCTTTGCCAATCCCTCGAAAGCCGACTAAAGCTCCCCAAGAGTATGTTTCCAATCTCCGCGTCCAAAAAGCCGTTGCGCAGACGCGATCTTGCCGTAGGCTGCCGGTCTCAACTTCCGGATACGGCGTTTTTCAGGAGTTGGCCTGTCAGAAGCATGCGAGTAGGATTGAGCCGATCCCTCGCGTGACATATAGGCGCTCGGGTGCGGGCTCTACTTGGACCCGCTTATAGAAGGGATGACGGCTGAAGAATTTCGGCGGAGGTGGCGTATGCGAAGTCGGCGCGGGATTCTCGTGATGGCGCTGGCAGGCGTCGTAACGGCAGGCGTTGTGTTTGCGGCGCTGGTGGCGGGCCAGACGGCAACTGCTTTGCCCGCCGCGAAGGAGACAGCGGCGGGGCCGCCACCGGCGTGGGCGTATGGATTCGTGCTGCCGGTGGCCGATGAGCCGAAAGCTCCGGCGGCGCAGCCCGCGGTGATCGACGACGGCTCGCAACGGCATATTCCCGGAGCGACGCTATCGTTCACGCTGACGCAGGTTCGCAACGTCTACGGCCCGGCCGACTGGTTCCCCGGCGACCATCCGCCCATGCCGGGGATCGTGGGGCAAGGGCGCATGGAAGCGATGATTCAGGCCTGCGGGCTGTGTCACTATCCGAACGGAAAAGGGCGGCAGGAGAACGCGGGCGTAGCCGGACTTCCTTACAGCTACTTCGTGCAGACGGTGGCCGATTTCAAAAATGGCCTGCGCAAGAGCTCCGATCCGCGCAAGGCGAACACGAACAACATGATCCGCTTTGCCGCGAACATGACGGACGGCGAAGTGAAGGCTTCGGCGATCTATTTTTCCTCGATGAAATGGACGCCGTGGATCCGCGTGGTCGAGACCAGCAGGGTGCCGAAGACGCGCGTGCAGTTCGGCATGTTTCTGAAGCTGGAAGGCAATGACACCGAGCCGCTGGGGAAGCGCATCGTTGAATCTCCCGAGGACGCCGAGCGCACCGAACTGCTGCGCGATCCGCATTCGGGATTCATCGCCTATGTGCCAGTGGGAAGCATAAAGAAGGGCGAAGCGCTGGTGGTGCGCGGCGGAGGAGGAAAGACAGTAGCGTGCGCGACTTGTCACGGCACGGACCTGACGGGGTCGGGACCGGTGCCGGGAATCGCCGGTAGGTCACCGAGTTACCTGGTACGGCAGCTATACGACATGCAGGCCGGGAACCGACACGGAGAGTGGACAGCGCTGATGAAGCCGGTGGTCGAGAAGCTGACCAGTGACGACATGATCGCGATCGCCGCGTATACATCTTCGCGGCCCGTTGGCGCGACGACGTCACAGGCAAAGAAATAGGCAAAGGTACCCGAAATCTTAGTTTTTTTATCAGGAGCTGGATCCAGATCAACCCCTTTTTCCGGAAGGTCAAAATGGAAATCCCAGTTAAGGTTAGCTTCAGGTCCCCGCGAGTAGACGTGCGCCACATCGAGCCTCATTCCTTCAGGGAGGACACAGTTGCGAAAATTACTGATCGCCATCTGCTTGCTGGTAATCCCGCACATTTCCTGGGCCCAGACAAACCGAGGATCGTGGGAAGTCCTGAATAGCCTGCATGCGGGCCAGAAGGTTGAAGTCGTTGAGACGGGCCTGAAAAAGCATCAGGGGACCTTCGTGACCGTTTCAGACGAAGCCATTCAGTTGCGTGAAGGCAGCACCGACGAACTGATCAAGAGAGACAACGTTATGCGCGTGACCGCGGTGGACAAGGGCCATCGTGGGCGCAATGCGTTGATCTTCGGAGCGGTGGGCGCTGGGGTCGGCGCGGGCATCGGAGCGGTGGCGCCAGGACGAAATGCCGAGTTCGGGAGGGCCATTCCAGCAGCCATCGGCGCAGGGATTGGTTTTGCAGGGGGTGCTGTCGTCGGTGCCGCACTGCCGAGTCACGACACCATCTACCGCGCCAAGCCACACTGATCGAGTCGGTTGTCTCCCGCATCCTGCGTCCAGATGGATATGAAATCCCGCTTCCATGGCAGAGGTGACGCGAAGCGTAACCAGATGCCCCTTGGAACCTGTTTGAGGTGTCAATTGGTCCGGGCGACGAGCGCATCGAGAAAGTCAATCTAGACTGCCTGCACATAAATATTCTGTGGATACGGGCTTAAAGGATGAGCGCTTTCTCCATTTCCAGCTGAGGCAGGACAAGGACATCTAGACGGCGTATTCGAATACAGTAAATCGCTGTTGATTTTTGTTTACTATTGTGCTATCTTAGTATTCGTTCCTGCCCGAAGCTCGACAGGTCGGCTTTCCGGCGTGTTGGTCCCGCCATGCTGACCGCATCAAAGCCAAGATCGCCGTTGTTGCCTTAGATCGCCAGCAGGCGCAGGTTTAGCCGGCGCGGGCTCCGGCGTGTGCTCGAAGTGGCGCTTGCGACGGTATTCGTCGAGTTTGGGCATCGACACTCAAATTCCATTGTACTCACAACGGGTGCGGGCTCTACTTGGAGCCCGCGCAACAAAAGGTCCGGGCTCTACTTGGAGCCCGCGCAATAACACATCGTCTTCACGACCGGGGTCTCGATTCCGGTCGTGTCCGACGATCTGTCATCCCATCAAGCGACGGGTGCGGGCTCTACTTGGAGCCCGCGCAATAAATGGTCCGGGCTCTACTTGGAGCCCGCAATAAAGCGAAGAATCCCTCAGAGCCGCCCGAACATCTACGCTCTGGCTGGCTTCGATTAATTGGTAGGTGAAATGTGTTCAAATATTGCGTATGCGAGCGTCAGCGCAAATCGGGCGTCATTTAGCGAAACATCAAAGTGCGCACTTTCCTAACACTACACCGGAAAGCGTGATCAGACTCGAATCGTTCGGGCGGAGATTTCCAAGTCATCATAACAACACTAGGATATCCCTCAGAACGGTTGCCTCACCGCAGAGCCTGCTTCCGTTTTGCCCGGCAAAATTATTGTAGCTCCACACGTCTATCGGTCTCAACTTTCGGGTACGCCGTAATCCGCCCAGGATCGATGCCAACCGCGGAGATCACTTCCTACAAGCCGACTTCCCTTTACTAATCCCGAGCCAGAACAGATTACTTCCGGTTGCCGACGAAGTGGACATGATTTGCAGTCAGGCCAATTCGGCGGCCATCGAACGGCCGGTGCGGCACAATAGCACTCTTCCTTTGGCCGAGGGGCCTTATGCTAAGTGTTGGCTTTCTTGCATTGTGGGTTTAGCCTGATGTTGAAGAAGAATCCGGAAAGCGAGTCCGTGCGTAATCAGCAGCAGCGGCACTACCAAAGTCGGAAGGAAGTATGCGGCTCCCAATTGCCCCGCCAATAGTCCGGCGTGATTGGCTTGGTAGAAAGCGTTCAGAATATCGGCTAAGCCCCACAGATTGAAGATCCATCCAGCGGCGACGCCAGCCGCGCTAGGCAACAATTGCAGCGAAAACAGCGCAAGTATCGCCGCAATGATGTCCCCATAGGCCGCGGAATGCGCGAAGGCAGGGGGCAGATCGACTGACACGACGCCGGGGACAAGGAATGCCAACCCAATGAAGCGGAAGCTGTGCAGGATGAGCAGAGGCCGCAACGCTTCGGCCCGCTCCCGATGGCGGAGTTCCGGCCAAATATATCGAGCGGCGACGATCCCCCACGCGATCAGGCTGAATGCGATGCTTACGAAAAACCAGATCATTTGTTGTGGCATGATAAGAATCTCCTTTTTAGAATTCCAGCGATTGACCGCGGCTGGTGGCGGCGATAGGGGCCTTCCCGTGGACGGGCGCCGGAGGACGAAAGTTGTCGGCGATGGCGTGCTCACACCGCCACACCTTTGACTCCGTCGCGAACTGGGGCGCAAGCGGGAACGGACGCCGCAGTTCGCGGTCATAACGGTCCAGATTGAAGCCAGGGCTGAGCGGGGCGACCATGAACTGCGCAAACTCGCGAAGCCAATTGCTGAAGTTCCGCTGGTTGCGGGGCAGCGCCGCATAACGGCGCACGATCGTCTCGAAGTCCTCAGCGGGGCGCCCGGTCACATCGAGCACGTCCGTGGTTGGCGCCCCGACCTCGAAGGCGCCGCGCTTGTGATCGTCGATGTAGTACCGAATGCCACTGAACACATCGATCGGGTAGCCGCTCATCCGTGCGGCCTTCATGAACAGCCAGGCAGGGGTTGGTACGACCCTAACCGATCGCCCGACGGCTCGGCCGATGGCCTTGGCCATGTCCTCCGCGCCGAGAAGCTCCGGTCCGGTGGGACGGTAGCTTTTTCCGGCGTGCCGCGCGGGATCCATCAGTGCGGCGACGGCGACTCGCGCGATATCTTCGTCGGAAGGTGGCGCGTTGCGGCTATCGCCGAAGATCCAGGGAAGGATGCCGAGCTGAGCGGACGCTCCAATCGTCACCAGATAGTCATCAGCGAAGAAGCCCGGGCGGACGATCGTATGCGCGGCTCCGGGAATCGTCGAAAACAGCCGATCGACGAGCCAGTGCTGACGGGTCATGAGCGAGGGGTGCGAAGGGCTCGCCAGCCATTGCGTCATGCCGACAATGTGCTCGAGCCGGGCTTCCTTGGCGGCGACTGCGAACGCGGCCGCGCCCTGAATCATGTACGGATCGATAGGCGGACAATAATAGGCGCGCTGAACATCCTTTAGCGCGTCGGCCACGCGTTCGACATCGCTCATGTCTGCGACCGCGATCTCGGTCCCTTGCGCCTTCAGTCGCGCGCTGCGGCCATCTTCTCGGTGCACGAGGGCGCGAACGGGATACCCCGCCTTCAGCAGCTCCGTAGCAACAATGCTCCCCGTCTTTCCGGTCGCACCGGTCACGATAATTCTTGGCTTGATCATGTTCATCTCCTTCTAAGCGCCCACTTCGTACAGCACCGCTGTCGAGACGTGACTCACTGAAACGCCCCTGGGTTCAGTGCCCTCAGCGGCATCAACGGGCCGACGGGAATGTATTGGTGATCCATCAAATGCTCCTTCGCGAGCGGTAGCGTTTCCATAATCACTCGTGCCTCGTCCTCGGTTTTCGCGTCGACCACGAAAACAACACCTTTGCCATCGCCGCGCGAATACCACTGGCGGATTTTCCCGTCGAGGTAAAGCTTTACCGTCGCCTTAATCTCTTCCGGTATAACCGCCATGACTTGTTGGGGCGTTACGCCCTGCTTTGGAGTCTCGATGACGATGACTTCGGTGGTTTTCGGTATAGCGATGCTGGGCACGCCTGAGCCGCCTGCGGGCTGTGTTTGCGCCCCGGACGGTGATTGCGTTCCGGCTTGTGATTGAGCTAGTGCCGCCGCGGGAAGCACTGCTGCCATAAGAAACGGGATCATAAATTTCATCTCCTTATCCTTTCGATTCAGGCTGTCTATTTGGCCCATTCACCCATAAAGAGTACGACCATACTCTTTATGGGCAAAAAATTTACTCTTGAGCGAAGAGCTTTATGAAAAAGCTCCTCGCTTCCGTCAACAACTCCTCGCGCTTTTCAGGCGACAAAGTCATTCGGACACTCGTCAACACCCCAGCCATGCTGGGGAACAACAACTGAAACTGCTTCAGCTTTTCCTCTCGCGTCCGGCCAGGCACAAACGGCAACAGCCGCTCACGATACGCTTCTCGCACTGCCTCAATCCGTTTTCGCACCGACAACGGCTTTCTCGCGAGCTCTGGCCCGAGGGCGGCCAGCACACAACCCATTCCCGGCGAGTTCGCGTGGCCTGTGCTCAGATAGCGTTCAATGATCGCCCGCAGAGCCCCGCCTTCGGGCGCCGACTTTGCGGCCTCCAGCATGCCATTTCCCATCTCATCGAACGCTCGCGCTACCGCTTCAACGAAAAGATCATCCTTGCTTGCAAAATGCCGGTAGAAGCCCCCTTTTGTCAGGCCTACCTTCTTCATGACGGTTCCGATGCCACTCGTGTCCCCGCCGTGCTCCCGGATCGAGCGAGCAGCCATGGCAAGAATCTTCTCGCGGTTCCGCGCTTTGTGTTCCAGCGAATATCGCATGACGTAAGAGTACGATAGTACTCTATTGCCTGTCAAGACCAAAATTGATCTTTGCTAACGCCCACCCAAGCAACTGAGAATCGCGTTGAACCGCGGACGAAAACGGGCGAAAAGGGGCGAGCCGGAAGTTATCGGTTCGTCCATCGGATTAGTACCGACAAACGCGCTTGTATTGACTGGTCTGCCCACCTTCCGGGTGGTCGGCAAACCGGAGAGCGCCGGGATAAACCGGCATGTTGTAGGGGATGAAAGAGCCCTACAGGAAAGGAAACAGCGAATCCATCCTGGCCTCGAGTCTTGCAGGCGATATCGCGAGGTATCGCTTGAAGCGTAGACAGAGGTATCGGTGGGCCGGGCTATTGAGCTTCGAAAAGCCGATGGAACAGGACGCCGACTCCATTCCGAGTGGAGGAAGGCAACACGACAACCACGTTATCGCGAGTGGATTGCCAGGTCCTGCGTAGTCTTAGAACCCGCGCACGCTGAGAAACAACATGCACGAGAACCGGGAGATCTCCTGCACGTCTTGGTCAGCCGATCAAGACCGGTCCGCGAAGGCCATAAACCGAGCGGCGGACGCGCACGTTCAGGAGAAGTCGGACTGTGCCGTAGTACCAGTGAACCAGCCGAACAACGAAGGGCAACCTTCCGCGGAGGCCGGGGAGGGAAGGGCACAGACTCAGGAGAACATCGTTCAATCTCACATGCGCCCGACACAGAGCGGGAAACGCATGTCCCAGGGATTGCGCGGTGTGCGGCAAGCAGCAAAAGAAAGGAAGCAGGAACGGTTCACCGCCCTGCTCCACCATCTAAGCGTCGGGTTACTCCGCGACAGCTTCTACGCGCTTCAGCGAAAAGCTTCTCCTGGAGTAGATGGCGTGACGTGGCAGGAGTATGAAACCGGACTGGAGGGTCGACTTGTCGATCTATACAGTCGGGTACACCGTGGAGTGTATCGGGCACAACCCTCACGACGAGTCTATATACCGAAGGCTGACGGGCGGCAACGTCCGTTAGGCATCGCGGCACTGGAGGACAAAATTGTTCAACAGGCTGTGGTGACGATCCTCAACCAGATCTATGAGGTCGACTTCAAAGGCTTTTCCTACGGGTTTCGGCCCGGTCGCGGCCCGCATCAAGCGTTGGACGCGCTGACGGCGGGCATCCAATGGAAGCGAGTGAACTGGGTGCTCGATGCGGACATTCGAGGTTTCTTCGACAACATGAACCACGAATGGACGATGAAGTTTGTCGAGCATCGCGTGGCCGATCGCCGAGTACTTCGCCTGATCCAGAAATGGTTGAAGGCTGGAGTTTCGGAAGATGGTCAGTGGTCGGAGACGAAGCTAGGCACGCCACAGGGAGCCGTTGCTTCACCGCTGCTCGCCAACGTGTACCTACATTACGTTTTCGATCTATGGGTGGAGGTCTGGCGCAAGAAAGTCGCGAAGGGCGACGTGATCGTCGTCCGCTACGCCGATGATCTTGTGGTGGGCTTTCAACACCGGACGGACGCCGAGCAGTTCCTGCGAGAATTCCGGGAACGGCTGGCTAAGTTTGGTTTGGAATTACATGCGGACAAGACACGGCTGATCGAATTCGGGCGGTTCGCCGCTCGAGATCGGAAACGGCGGGGCGAGGGAAAACCCGAGACCTTCACATTCCTGGGTCTCACCCACTACTGTGGGCAGCTCACGACCGGAGCTTTCAACGTCTGGCGGATTACTGCGAAGAAGCGAATGGTCGCGAAGCTCAAGGCCATTAAGGCTGAGCTTCAACGCCGGAAGCATGATCGCACGACCGCGGTCGGTACATGGCTTCGGAAGGTGGTGCTGGGCTACTACCAATACCATGCCGTTCCGGGCAATTCGACGCAGCTGCGCATTTTCTGTCGCCGCGTTTGTCGGTTGTGGCGGAGCATCCTCGTCCGTCGCAGTCAACGCGCGCGAGTGCGCTGGGAGCGTCTCTCCCCACTCTTGATCCGGTGGATTCCGCAACCCCGCATTCTGCATCCCTATCCTGACGCGCGCTTCGCCGCTACTCATCCAGGGTAAGAGCCGTATGCGTAAACGCGCTTGTACGGATCTGTGCGGGGGGCGATCCGCGATGGTCGTCCCTACCGCGACAGTAATCCGTTTCATGCCGTCGCGCGGCCCGCTGGCGGCGATTCTTCCGCTCTTACCTCGCCGCTTCCAATTTCCGATCCCCTGGCCTGAATCTCCTGCTGATACCCCGGCGAGCAGGCTTCTCTGTTCGAAAGCCGGCTCCGTTCTCGAAGAACTCCTTCTGCCAGCGGTAGAATACCGTTGGCTGAAGCGCCAGTTCGTCACACAGATCCGAGATCGGCACTCCTTCCACCAAATGCCTCCTCAGAATGGCGGCTTTCTCTTCTGGCGTGTAGTGTTTCCGTTGCTTTTTCAGATGTTCGCTCCGTTAATGTCTTAACGGATGAACGCTTTCTCCATTTCCAGTTGAGGCAGGACAAGGACATCTAGACGGCGTATTCGAATACAGTAAATCGCTGTTGATTTGTGTTTACTATTGTGCTATCATGCTATGTGTTCCTCTTGAAGTTCGCGAATGTACCCTCTTTCGCGCCCCGTGGGGCGCCCGCAAATTCGTCCCCCATCGCAGCCTCGATCGCGCAGCCCTCAAATCGCGTTTTGCCGCCAATCAAAATTCATTTCCCCTCGTCCGCACCAGCGCACAAATCTCAGATTCTAGAACCGTTATCGCTCGCCGTAGCCCCGCCGCACCGTAACTACCATGGAATCATATCCTTGTGTGTGAAGCACAGCATAACCGCAATCGATTCACATCCTTGCAAAATTTCAGGGGGGGTGGGCCTTCTTCGGCCACTGGGACAAAACACGGCAGGCATTGCCCGAGCCGAGGTTTGCTCATCTCCATTCGCGTTGGCGTTTGGTGGCGCCATGTGCGCGGCGCGAAAAAGAGCTTACCCCGGGGCTTTGGCAACTTGCGTATGGCGAATTGGAGAACGGAACCGGCACGTTTTTTGGAACGAGATGCGCGCCTGTCCGATTGCCTGTCGAGACTTGCAGCGTGTATATTGTGGACCGGGTCAGCGAACGATGGATAGTAAGACTGGCTGGATGAAGCGCCGGTCGCGCGTTCTGCGGAGTGAGGCGCGGAGTGAGAAAGGATACAACATGAACTTCGGGTTGCGGAAACCGGTCCTGGGCAGCGTTGCACTGGCACTGGTGTGCCTGGCCGGCGCGGCACTGGCATCCGGGCAGGCGGCGCCACAGCAAGCGCGCCCTCAGGGAACTGCGGCCGCAGGAGAGCAGAAGCCGTTGCTCGCAGAAGAGGCGTTCAAAAATATTCAAGTGCTGCGCGGAATACCGGTAAGCCAATTCATGGAGACCATGGGCTTTTTTTCCGCTTCGCTGGGTGAAAGTTGCGAATTTTGCCATGGCGGCTCGGACAGCGGCTGGGATAAATATGGCGAGGACAACGACATCAAGCAGACGGCGCGCAAAATGGTCCTGATGATGAACACGATCAACAAGTCCAACTTCAGCGGGAAGCGCGAGGTGACTTGTTACTCCTGCCATCGCGGCGGGGATCGCCCGCTGGTCACGCCCGATCTGACCGCGCTCTATGGCACGCCTCCTCCCACACCGCCCCCTGACGTAGTCGAGGCAGCGCCAGACGCGCCCGCCGCCAATCAGATCCTCGACAAATACATTCAAGCCTTGGGGGGAGCGCAGCGGGTGAACGGCTTGACCAGCTATATCGCGAAAGGCACCACATCGGGGTATGGCGAAAAGATCGAGAAGCGCCCGCTCGACATTTACGCCAAATCTCCCAATGAGCATACCGTCATCAACCATACGCTGACCGGCGATAGCACGATCACCTTCGATGGACGCAACGGTTGGAGCGCCGCGCCGGATACCGATTCGCCCGTGCCGGTGCTGGCGCTGACGGGGCCCGATCTCGAAAGCGCCAAGGTAGACGCAGATTTAGCCTTTCCCGGCCGCATCAAGCAGGCGTTGAGTAAATGGGTGGTAGGCTATCCCACGACAATCGACGATCAAGAGATGCAAGTCGTACAGGGCACAAGCCCGGGCGGTACCACCGTTACTCTTTACTTCGACTCGAAGACGGGCCTGCTATCGCGAATGATGCGTTATACGGACGCGCGAATCGGTTTGATTCCCATGCAAGTCGATTATTCCGACTATCGAGACGTTGCGGGAATCAAAATGCCCTTTCACTGGACCGTGACGTGGTTGGACGGACGCTCGATCTACGAGTTCACCAACATACAAACGAATGTTCCCATTGACGCGTCAAAGTTCACGAAGCCGGCTCCGCCGGCGAGCACTTCGGCGAAGCCCGCGACCCAGTAGCGCGGGAGTCCCATTTCAGCGCATTCAGCGAGCGAGCCAGACATGCGCCGCGACCACGAGTGAAACGGCAGAATTAAGCACCCTGCCCATCACCAGGACGCTGCTCCACAACACGAGCGATACGACGCCCGCAAGGCGCGCGCCCAGCGGAGGCGGCACCGCGGTGTCCCAGGCGGCCACGCGGCGGTAAGTGGTCCGCATAAAAATCAAAGCATTCACGCCCGCCATCAAGATTAGTAGCATTTTAAGCGGGAAAATACGCGTAGAGGCGTATTTGCTGGCCGCCGAGGAAAAAAGCAGAAAGCCGGTAATTACCTGAATCGAAAACCCCGTCCAGGCCCACGGCAGTAGCCCGCGAACGAGTTTTGAAACAGGCACTTCCCGCAGTCCCCACCCCGCAAGTCTCGCGCTTAAAAGTGACGTGGACACGAGCAAGGGAACATTACCGCACAGAATGTGAAGCGATTCGACCAGGGGAAAAGCCCAAAAAGAAGCGCGCATGTACGAAGCCACGAGCGTTTGCTGCAACCAGTCACAGAATGAAGAAATCAAGTGCACGAGCCTCGCTTCATTGCCCACTAGAATTAACACCGATGCGAGAATTGGGAGCCTGATTTCGCGCCGCCCGCATGGCCGCAATTATTCAAAGTAGGCGATCATCCTGCCGGCGACTACGATAGCGAACCAAAGGACCAGGGATGACAGGCCTGCGATTTTCGCAGCCACAGGCGTAGTGCTGCGGCCCTCCCAATGCGGCGCGCGGCGAATTGTGGTCACGTGAAAAAGCAAAGCATTAAGCCCGGCGGCGGCAAGCATGAGCATCTTGAAACGAAATGCGGGGTTCAGATATACGCGCGAAGCTTCCGAGGCAAACAGAAAGAATCCCGTGGCCACCTGGATGGCAAAGCCGAGCCAGGCCCAAGGGAGCACGCGACGCGCTAATTCTGGAACTGGGGTGGTGGCGAGCGTGAAGCCTATCAGGCGCAGGTCGAGGATGGCCGTCGAACCAACCAGCGCGACGATACCGAATAAATGTACGGTCTCAATCGCCGGAAACAGCCATAACGAGTCGCGCAACGTCGCGGACATCGGCGTATTTTCCAGCCACTGGCACCACGACAGAAGATCGGGCATCAGGATAAGCCTTCAGCACGGAGTCTCAATTCCCACCATCTTTTAGCGTGCAGATTTGATATAGCGCTCCGCATTTCACATAACCCTCAAAACAGCGCCGCTTGCTGCAGACCCGTGCAAGGGCCGCTCCGCGAGGCTGCAATATCCCACGGAAAACTCCCCGCCAGTGTACAGCGCCGGTACGCGTTCGGTACTGAATCGTATAGGACTTGGCGTTAGCAAAATGGCATGGTCCCTGGGAGTTGCGCTTGACCGTGTAGCTCAGCGGGCTTATAGTTTCGCCCAGAAATAGCCGGATCGGGGAATCCTCCTTTTGCAGTATGCCCAGGGTTAGTGCGGTTATCATTGCGTTTAATGAAGAGGCCGATATCGCGCGAGCGTTGCGGTCTATCCAGTGGTGTGACGAAATAGTGGTGGTGGACTCCGGGAGCAGCGACCGCACGGTAGAAATCTGCGCGGCACACGGCTGCCGGGTATTGCGGCATGAATTTTCCGGCTACGGCGAGCAAAAAGCATTCGCGGTGCGGCAGGCTGTCAACGATTGGGTTTTTGTGGTGGACGCGGACGAAGAAGTGTCCGCGGCGCTGAGAGATGAGATCCTAAAAAGGCTCGCAGACACGCCAGATTGCCGCGGGTTTTACGTGCCGATCACCACGGTTTTGTGGGATCACGTAGTGAGAACCAGCCAGCGCCACACAAAAGCGAAGCTGAGGCTGTTCGACCGCCGCCACGGTAACTTCCAAAACCAATTGGTGCATGAGTCGGTTTTGCTCGAGGGCCGCACGGAACGGCTGCACCAGCGCATGTACAACTATTCCTACGCCAATATTGCCGATTATTTCGAGAAGTTCAATCGCTACACGAGCGCGGCGGCTCTGGAATGCTCGGCGCACAAAACGCGCCCGAGTTTCTTGGGAGCGGCCGCACGTTTGCCGCTGACGTTTTTCCGTATGTATTTTTTGAAAGGCTTCTTCAAAGATGGCTCCGTCGGCTTGGTCTGGAGTTTGTTCTCATCTTTGTACTCGATGGTTAAATTATTGAAGCTGCTGGAAATTCGGCGGACCGAGGCCAGTGCAATATCGCAGGCAGCGGGGAAAACAGCATCGCCGGCCCCGATCGAAAACGAACAACGGGGAGCCGGCCAACAGTGGGCCACGGTGTCCGGCGCGAGCCTGGGCGCAACTTTGCCTGCGCTGCGGTGGCCGGGCGCGGCTGTCCTGCGTCGGGTGTATCAAACGCGGCTTTTTGGTTATGCCCTGGCGACTTTAGTGATGTCCCTGGCGCTGCTGCTGATGGTGCTACTCGGCGGGGATAACCCCTGGAATTATTCAGTAGTCCTGCTGGCGGCCATAGGAGCCACCGTGTGGTTCTGGGGAGTGCGGCCAGGCCTCGCGGCGGCGGTGCTGGCACTGGCGGGGCTCGATTACTTTGCAATTGAGCCACGAGGAGAATTTTGCGTGCCTGACGCGGATGGGTTAGCGCAGCTTGTAGTTTTCGCGGCTATGTCGATGGTGATCGGCTTGCTGATTTATAAAGGCAGGCAGCAAACCTACCGTTGATATCACTGGGCGGGCCGTTGATATCACTCGTGGGTTGATATCACTGGGGGGCCGTTGCTATCGCCGGCGGGAATATGGTGGGTAACCGGCGCTGCGCTGTTGGTTTTCCTGTGGCTGGTCTACCGCTATAGCTTGTTGGTACCGGCGCCTCAAGGCCTGCCTATTTTGCTTTATCATAAGGTTTCCCCACAAGAAAACGACGCATTGACGATATCCGCGGACCGCCTGGATCGCCAGCTTGCTTTTGTCAAAGATCACCACTACACACCGATCTCGTTTTCAGAACTAAGCGACGCTTTGAACCGCGGGCATCCGTTGCCGGCGAAACCGATCCTGCTGACATTCGACGACGCGTACTTGAAGACCGTTCAACTGGTATATCCGCTGCTGCTAAAACATCAAGTAAAGGCCACTATTTTCCTCCCCGTGAGCTTTATCGGGGGCGTAAACCAATGGGACGGCGGGAACGAACCGCTGATGTCCTACCAGGACATACGGGAGATGGCGGGCGGGCTAGTTGAATTCGGGTTGCACTCCTACCGGCACGAAAACTATGACAATTATTCGGCGGCACAAATCGAGGCGGACGTAACCGCATGCGTGCGCACGCTCGAAGAGAACGGTTGCCCGTTTACGCGGGTCTTTGCGTACCCCTATGGGCGCATGCCCAGGGAACCAAGCGTCAACCAAGCGATGCGTAATTGTTTCCGGCATTACGGAATTGAGTTTGGCGCTGCGGATCGGCTCGCGGATTAACAGGCTGCCGCCTAAAGATCCCTATGAATTAAAGCGCATCGCGATATGTGGAAGCGATTCGTTCTGGGCATTCAAAACCAAGCTGCGTAAAGGCCGCGTGAAACTTTTTTAGTTTCGGCCCGTTCGCGGCCTGGCCTGTCGTGGCGTGCGCCGCCAGCGCAAATCGGCTAGGATGGCGCTGTGGCCAACCTTTTTGAACTGGCGCCGGTGTCCACGGCTTTCGGCGAACAACTCAATGCACAGCAAAAAGCAGCGGTAGAGCACGGGGATGGGCCGCTGCTGGTGGTGGCGGGCGCCGGCACGGGCAAAACACGCGTCATCACCGAGCGCATACGGTACCTGCTAGCGTCCGATCCCGAACTCCCGGGCAATGCGATCCTGGGCCTAACCTTCACCGACAAAGCGGCGGCGGAAATGAAGCACCGGGTCGCCAAGACGGCCGGGGAGCGGGGCGGGGCCGTATGCCTGGGAACATTTCACGGATTCTGCAACAGCCTGCTGCTGGAACGCGATCCGCAACTCAAGACACTGGAAAAAGAAGATCACTGGGTGCTGCTCCGCCGCAATCTGGCGGTTCTGGCGCTCGAACGGTACCGGCGGCTGGCGGAGCCGGGGCAGTTTTTGGGCGACTTCGTGCAGTTTTTCTCGCGCTGCCAGGACGAGTTAGTCACTCCAGACGATTACGAGCGTTACGTGGCGTCGCTTGCGGAGCACTACGAGAGCGGAGCGCGAAGCGCTTCCCGAGGACGAGCGGCGGCTGCGCGAAGAAGAGATTGGCAAGCAGCAGGAGATTGCGCGGGCTTACCGGGCGAGCGACCGGCTGTTGCGCGAACGCCATCTGCTTACATTCGGTATGCAATTGCTGGACGCAGTGCGTGCGCTCGATGCCGATCCGGCTTTCGCGGCGAGCGTCCGCCAGCGCTTTCGGTACATCCTGGTGGACGAGTTCCAGGATACCAACGTCGCACAAATCGAGCTGCTGTGGCGCTTGGGTGGCGAGCATCGGAACATCGTTGCGGTGGGAGACAACGCGCAGGCGATTTACCGGTTTCGAGGCGCGTCGTTTGGCAGCTTCACGATTTTTCTGGAGCGCTTTGCGGGCGTGCCCAGGTCCAACACACAGGCAGCGGCGCGTTTTGTCCGGCCGCTGATCGACAATTACCGCTCGACAGGACGGATCTTGCGCGTGGCCGCGCAAGTGGCCAGCCTGATGGAGCGTTCGCCTCTATTGCCGGCCAAAGAGCTGACGGCGCATAAGCCTGACGGCGAGAAGGTTCGCATCGTGGAGTTCGCGTCGGCGAGCGAAGAAGCGCGCTGGATCGCGGCCGAAATTGCGCGGCTCCATGCGGCTGGCCAACCGTGGCGCACTTTCGCGGCGCTGTATCGCATCCACAATCACCGCGACGCGCTGGTAGAGGCTCTGGGAGAACGCGGGATCCCGTTCGTCATTCGAAATCTGTCGATACTGGGGCATCCGCTGGTTCGGGACATCCTGGCCTATCTGCGGCTGGTGGCGAAACCCTCGGACAATGTTTCTTGTGCCCGGGTACTGGCGGCGCCGGCCTGGGGCCTGGAAGCGGCGGACCTGGTAAGGCTCTGCGAACAAACCTCGAAGAACCAGCCGGCGCTGTGGGATGCATTGCAAGCGCGGCAGGGCGAACTACCGTTCAACGGAGCGGGACGCCGCACGGACGCGCTGGTCGCGGGCATCCACGATTTGCGACAGCGGTCGTGGCGGCTGGCAGCCGCGGAGTTATTCGACGCGCTGGCCGAATGGCTGGAACTTCATTCCGTGGTGTCGCAGGCCGAACGGCGCTATGTCGACCGGCTGCGCCATTTCGTACTCGACTGGCAACTGAAAAGCGAGACCTCGCGCCTGGCGGAATTCGTGGAGTATTTCGATTACTTCGTACAGGCCGGCGGGCAGATCAATCTCGAGCAGGAGGGAGGCGACGCAGTCCAGTTAATGACCGTGCATGCGGCCAAGGGGCTGGAGTTCGATCATGTGTTCGTGTTGCGGCTGACCGCCCGGGGCTTCCCGATGGCGCCGCGCAGCCGCGTGCTGGAGTTTCCGGAAGCATTGATGAAGGAAGAAGTGCCCAAGGGCGATTTCCATATCCAGGAGGAGCGCCGCCTCTTCTATGTGGCAGTCACGCGGGCGCGCGAACGGCTGACGCTTTCGACCGTGGTGCACAAGCGCTCGAAGCCTTCGGTGTTTCTCGACGACATTTTGAGCGCGCCGCGAATCGCGCGAGAAAACGTGAAGCAAGTCGCGCCGGCGGTTCCCGTACCGCCAGTAAAGGCCGGCAGTCGCGGCGGCGAGCAGCTTTTATTCGGGGACGCGCTTTTTGCGGAAAAATACGACGAAGCCGGCGGACATTCGCGAGCCAATGCGCGCGTCCATTCCCGGATAGGGGCTTGGGCGACGCAGTACCGGCCTCCGGTTTTTGAGCCGCTGCAATTGAGCGCGTCGGCAATCGAATCGTACTTGAAATGCCCGCAGAAATACCTCTTCAGCAACGTGTGGGGCATTCGCGGAGGTCCATGGGCGGCTACGACATTTGGGAATGTGATGCACGTAACCATCCGGCAATTCATCGCGGCGATGCGCAAGGGGCTGACGCTGCCGTTCGAAGAGCTGGAGACGATTTTCCGGCGCGAGTGGACGTCGGCGGGATTTGAGGACGATTACCAGGAACAGTGTTACCTGGATGACGGTCTCGCGCAGTTGCAGGTTTTTCACGCCAGTTGCCTGGGGGCTCCTCCGAACGTGCTGGCGCAGGAAAGGCGCTTCACACTGGAACTGGATAACGGCGTGCAGGTGATCGGGCGCATGGACCAGGTCAACCAGGTCGGCTGCGGGCGAAGTTGAAATCGTCGATTATAAAACCGGCAAGGCGAAGACGGCAGTGCACGCGCAGAAGGATCTGCAGTTGAGCGTTTACGCGATGGCGGCGCGAGAAGACCTCGAACTCGAGCCCGTGCGGCTGCTCTACTACAACCTGCAAACCAACGAGGTGGTCGCGGCAACTCGCGATGAAAAGGCGCTCAACCAGGTGCGCGGCGCCATCCAGGAAGTGGCCGCCGATATCCGCGCCCGCGAATTCCCTTATAAGCCGGGGTTCATCTGCAAGACCTGCGAATACCGGTTTTTGTGCCCGTCGCAGGAATCCCTGTGCGGCCAATCGCTTGAGCCGGAGGGCGATTGGCAACGCGCGGAGCAAGCCGGAAATGCCGAAGTGAAGAGCGGCCGCTGAAGACCCGACACGATAACACGATAATAGAAGCTGACTCGTAAGGTTGCGATCATGCCGGAACTGCGCGCTGTGGCTTAAGGGCGCGGAATGCGGTAGTAACCATCGCGGGCCAGAAGCGTGAGGCCTGGGCGGCGTATGCGAACTTCAATGGTGTGGTAGTCCTTGGTGCGATCGGTGGTGGGCACGTAGCCGATCGTGTACTGGTGACGGGCTTCCTCGGAGACTTGCGCGTACAGCCTCGATAGCTCCTCGGGATGCGCGGCGTAATAGACGTCCCCTCCGGTAGCGTGGGCATAATGGGACATGACTGTGGTGCCGCGATTGAGTACGGCGGCATCGACTCCGACGGCATAGACAGAAATATCGGCAGAGAGCAGCAGTTTCAAAGTGTCGTCATAGCTGAAGGTATTGTTCCTGGCGTTAATTCCGTCGGAAATGATCACGATCATCTTGCGCCGATCGCGCCCGCGGTTGCGCAAGACTTCCGCGGCGGCGTGGATGGCGTCGTTCATGTGCTTGGTGGACCCTCCGGCGCGCAGAGGTTTTTCCGCGACCGACGGGGCGCCTGGAGCTTCGTGGCCGTTAATCGTAGGGCCGGCAGTCATAGGTTCGGAGCCGACGCCGGGGATGGTGCTGTTCAAATCCATGCGCTTGAGCTGGGTGATGAGCTCGTCGCTATCGGCCGTGAAGTCCAGCACCGGGGTATAAAAGGCATCGAAGCGCGCGAGCGCGACTTCATCGGAGGCGCTGAACCCGCCGGCAACCGCCATGAGGCTGTCCTTGACTTGGGCGGATGGTTTGGTCTTTAAGTCGTCATCGACGAGCACCACGGCGGAAAGGGGAACCGCCTCCACGGAGAAAACCGAAATGCGCTGCTCGACGCCATCTTCGAGCACGCGGAACTCGTCCTGGCGCAGGTCGCTGACCAGGCCGCCCCTGGAATCCTTCACCGTGACCGGAACGACGACCAGTTCGACAGTCGTGCGAATGCCCCCGTTGGAGGGAGCTTGAGGCGTAGGCGGCACAGGATTTTGGGGAACTGGAGGCGATTGGGCCGCTGGGGTGGATTGCGGCGCGATTGGCCCGGCGGCCAGCAGTAAAACGATCACTGAAACAAGGGCCAGACTCAATGCCACGGTGACGTTCTTAGGTGAGGAAATCATCGGCACCCTAAAGGCACGATTGCGAGTATATTGGCATAGTCTTCCCCCGGAGGGTGGCGGCGGGGTATCTGGAGGGAAATTCATTTGCCGTCCATTTGCCGTGCTCGGAGCAATAGCCGTAGACATCTGGGGTGCGTACGGACACTTCGAACCCTCGCGAACCGCAACCCTGGACAGCCACCGCGCATCCTAAAAAACCATGCAAATTAAAAATAGCCGAACTGACTCAGGGCACCACAGCGGAAGTGGTGACGACAGCCATTATACGATGCGCAGCCGCAGGTATACGGCGTTTTGTATTGTAGTCGCGGTCATGGCGATAATACTGGGCGCAGGTTCACCCGGGATTCGTTCCAGTGCGTCGCTGCGCGCGGCACAAAATCCCCAGAGTACGCAGCCGCAAATACAGCAATCGCAGCAGCCGATTCGGGTCCAAGTAAGCCTGGTAAACCTGTTCGCCACGGTCCGCGACAAGCGGACGAAGCAGATCATCTCGACGCTCGAACAGAATGATTTTAACGTCAGCGAAGACGGAGTCGCGCAGAAGATCTCCTTTTTCTCGAAGGACAGCATGCTGCCGGTGACATTGGGTCTGCTGGTCGACACCAGCGGCAGCGAACAAAACACGCTGGGGGCAGAGCAGGACGCCGCGGCGCGCTTTCTGTCTCGCATCATGCGCAAAGGCGACCTGACCGCGGTTTTCAGCTTTGATACCGACACCGATTTGCTGGCGGATTTTACCGATGACATCGGCGTGCTGGACCGGGCGGTCCGACGCACGCGCATCAATGCGCCCAGCGGCCAGGGTCCCCTGGCGCAACAGGGACCAGGAACTGTTTTTTACGATGCGGTCTACGTCGCCTGCCACGACAAGCTGGCGGGAGAGGCCGGACGCAAGGCCCTAATTATCCTGACCGACGCGCAGGATGAAGGCAGTCAATTGCGCGTGCAAGACGCCATCGAGGTGGCCCAGCGCACCGATACGGTGGTGCACATCCTGCTGATCGGGGACCCCTTTCATTTCAGCGTGAATGAAGGCGTAGCTAAAAAGATCACCGACGAAACCGGGGGCCGGACGATCGTCGTCCGCAATGAAAAAAACCTGGCGCAGGCCTTCGATCAGATCAGCGAAGAGCTTCGCAGCCAGTACACCATTGGCTATACGTCCACCAACCCGGCGCGAGATGGCAGCTACCGCAAGGTTAAGGTGGAGACAAACCGCAAGGAACTCGATGTTCTCACGCGCCGCGGATACTACGCCCCGAAAGACTAGCCGCCTTAAACGCTGATAACCGTACCAATATGCGAACATTTCGCCGAATCGGGCGCGCTCGATTCGATTAGCAACTGATCGGTCTATGAAGAGGGGCCAGAACGTAGTGGCCCGGGAGCCGGATTAGGTGCATCTGGTGGCGCCGCGTAATAGCCCTTACGGGCGTGTACTTGCAAGCCTTTGGTATCCACAGCGATGCGAATCGAATGGAATTTGCGGTCGGGCAGCCGGCCTGCGGGAACGTACGCCAGCGAGTACTGGCTGCGCAACTCCTCCCCGATGTCCTGAAACGATCGCGCTAAATCGTCCACGTGGTAAGGGAAGAAAGCGCGTCCGCCGCTATCGACGGAGAATTGCTGGAGAACGCTGTCGCCACCTGTTTTTTGATATTTGCGGTCGAAACTCTTGGTGGCGTTGGTTTCCTGGTCGGTCACAATCCAGTCGATGCTGGTGCTGATGGTGTAAATGACGATTCCGGCGCGCTGCGCCATATCGAGGGCTTCGCCGCGCGAATGCCGGCTTAGGTTATCGTCTCCGTCGCTGATGACAACCAGGACGCGGCGGACATCCGGAACAGTAACTGCCGCCGGTACGGGCGCCGGAGAACGAAGGAGTTCCTGGCAACCCTGATAGACAGCGTCATAGAGCGCCGTGCCGCCGCCGGCGCGCTGGCGCAGAATGACGTCGCGCAGGTGCTGCAAGTCATTCGTGAATGGCTGGATAACTTCCGGGCTGTCGTCCACGCTCATCAGAAAGGCCTGATCTTTATCGCGGCGAATCACGTTGAAAAGAAAATCGGTGGCCGCCTCCTGCTCGAACTGCAGGCGGGCGCGAATACTATTGGAGGTGTCGAGGAGCAGTCCCACGCGCAAGGGGAGATCGGTCTGGCGGTTGAAGAAGCGTATCTCCTGCGGAACATTGTCGTCGAAGACCTTAAAGTCTTCTTTCTCCAAATCGGAAACAATTCTATTGCGCTGGTTGAACACGGTAAACAGCACGTCTACCAGGTTGACGTTCTGGCGGATGGAGCCTCCCTGGTCCGGGACAGTTTGCGGCGCGGTTTGGGGAACAGGCGGCGGAGCAGGCTGCGCGGACTGGGCGCGGGCGCCCGAGCCGCCAGGCACCGGCCAAACACATAAAATCAGCAGAACGCGGGGATCAGCCGAAAGCGCATTGCCGTGATTATAGGTACCCGCGCAGAGCCGCGTCAACCTGGTACCGGTCGATTCCCACGGCGCCGGCGAGTTCGTGAAGATAGGCGTGCAGTTCCTTAGCGAGCGGAGCGCGCACTTCGAGGGGGACAGCGGAGCGAGGATGCACAAAGCCCAGCTTCGCGGCATGCAAGAAAACGCGGCCGAGGGGCGCAAGCGAGGCAGGGCCGGCGCGTGGAAGTGCGGGTGCGCCATAAAGAGTGTCGCCCACCAGCGGATGGCCGGCGGCGGCGAAATGCGCGCGGATCTGATGGGTGCGTCCGGTGTGCGGCTCGGCGGCAACCAGGGTGAAGTTCCCCAGGCGAAACAATACGCGCCAATCGGTACGAGCCTCGCGGCCGGAACGCAGCCGGGCGGTCATACGCGTCCGCCGGCGGGGATCGCGTGTAATCGGTAAACGAATCGTACCCGCATCCCGCGTGAGCCGGCCCGTTACCAGTGCGACATAGGTTTTGTGTACAGTGCGGGCGCGAAATTGCTCAGCAAGCGCGCGATGCGCGACATCATGGCGCGCCACCACGAGCACGCCGGAAGTCCCACGATCCAGTCGATGCACAATGCCCGGACGGACAGCGCCAGCCTCCGCGGACAGCCTTCCCAGACGATGCAGCAGCGCGTTCACCAAAGTTCCGCTGGCTACACCCGCGCCGGCGTGGACGACCATGCCTGCGGGCTTGTTCACCACGACCAGGTCATCGTCTTCGTACAGTAGCTCGATGGGAATTGCTTCCGGGGATGCCGCCAGCGCGGCGCGTGGTGCCATTTCGATCTCAATTATGTCGCCCGCGGCAGTACGCTGCGCACGTTTCGGCGGCAGATCGCCGACGCGCACGCGCCCTTCGTCGATCAATTCCTGGATACGCGTGCGGCTCAGCTCCGGAAGGCGTGAAGCTAAGTACAGATCAAGGCGGCGCCCCGCATCCGCCACGGAAACGGTTACGCGCTGCAGCGTTCCTGGGGAGGAGCGCAAGGCTTGACCGGGGATTCGTTCTGCCATTGGCACCCGGCTCTAGACCCGCTCGCGACTTGCATGCTGGCCGCGGAGAAGATCGAGGATCACCAGGAATGCGCCCACGGTTATAGCCGCATCGGCGACATTAAACGCGGGCCATATAAAGGAGCCGGCGTGCAGCTCGAGAAAATCGGTTACGCCGCCATGCAGCAGCCGGTCGAGCAGATTCCCAGCCGCTCCCCCGGCGATCAACGCGAGACCAGCCTGGCACCACGTGTCTCCTGCCCAGCCCGCAAGCAATAGCCATACCAGCAGAACGATGACCGCTGCGGAGCTTCCCATCAACAGGACGGAAATCAATCTGGACGCCGAGGCGGAGAGCAATCCGAAGGCGATGCCCGAATTCACATTGTGCACGAGCACGACGATATTCGGCACCAGGTCGCGCCGAAATCCCTCGGAGGTGTACCGTTCGACGGCATATTTGACGGCGCGGTCAGCCGCTACAATCGCCAGCGTCAGCCATAGCCAGCGTCCGCGCCAATCACCGGTCCGCGCCGCGTTCATCAATAATTCGCGGCACTATTTGCCGGCGGATCGATTTCACGAAGGGCCGCGACGCAACGCTCGCAGAGCGAGGGGTAGTCGCCGCTCTCGCCCACCCGCGTCGAATAATTCCAGCAGCGCTCGCACTTCGCGCCGTCGGCACGGCACACCGCCACGCTGAGCCCTGGCAGCGTTTGCGAACGAATGGCGTCGGGCAATTCCAGATCGCAGGCAGCCCCGGGCAGGATTAGTTCCACCTGCGAAACGATAAAGAGCGCCGGCAGCCACGCCGCGTATTGCTCCAGCAATTCCCCCAGGGTGCCGTCCACCACAAGCACCACGCGCGCCTCGAGCGCGCCCGGAGATCCGCTTTTGCGCCCGCGCCTGCTCGAGGGCTTGCAGTACTTCCGCGCGCACTTGGCGCAGATAGCCCCAGCGCTCGTCCAGCGCCTCGTCGAGAAACGCGCGGCACTCGGCAGGCCGCGGAAAGAGCGCGATGTGGACGCTATCGGGCTCGTTGGCGGTGTGCGGTAAGTGCGTCCAAATCTCCTCGGCGGTGAATACCAGAATCGGCGCCAGCATCCGCACCAGGGCGTTGGCAATGCGATAGACGGCAGTTTGCGCCGAACGCCGCGCCCAGCTTTTTGGCGCGGACGTATACAAGCGGTCCTTGAGGATATCGAAATAAAAGGCGCTCAGTTCCACCACGCAGAAATCGTGCAAGGCGTGATACACGCGGTGGAAGTCGAAGGCCTGGTAAAAGGCCTCGGCTTCCAGAATCAGCCGCCGGGTTCGCTGCAGCATCCAGCGATCGATTTCCTCAGATCGCTTTCCGGAACGGTATCGGCGGCGGGATCGAAGTCAAAAAGATTACCGAGCGCGAAGCGAAACGTATTGCGGATTTTACGGTAGGCCTCGGAGAGCTGGGTCATAACGTTGTCCGACATGCGGACATCGCTCTGATAATCCTGCGACGCGACCCACAGCCGCAGCAAATCGGCGCCCCATTTTTCGCATATCTCCGAAGGCAGCACGGTATTGCCGAGCGACTTCGACATCGGCCGGCCGTGTTCGTCGAGCGTCCAGCCGTGCGTCACGACCTGCCGGTAGGGAGCGCCACCGCGTACGGCCACGCCGATCAGAAGCGAGCTGTGGAACCAGCCCCGGTACTGATCGGGGCCCTCCAGGTACATATCGGCGGGCCAGGGCAAATCGGGCTTGCTCGCTCCCGGCGGGTCCAGCACGGCAAGATTTGAGGAGCCGGAGTCAAACCAGACGTCGAGGATGTCCTTTTCCTTGCGCCAGCGCGCTTCGCCGCACTTGCATCGCGTTCCGGCGGGCAACAATTCTTCCGCGGAGTGTCGATACCAGGCGTCGGCGCCTTCGCGGCGGAACCAGCCGATCACGTGGCGCAGCGCGGCGAAGTCTTCCAGCATTTCGCCGCACTCGTCGCAATAAAAAACCACCAGGGGCACGCCCCAGACACGCTGGCGCGAGATGCACCAATCCGGGCGCGTCGCAACCATCGAATAGATGCGCTCCTCGCCCCATTCCGGCGTCCACTTCACTTCGGCAATGGCCGCCAGCGCCCGCGGTCGAAGGGCACCGGCATCGACGCCGGATGGCCCGCCGCCCGGCTGATCTAAGTTAATAAACCACTGCTCGGTGGCGCGAAAAATCACAGGATTATGGCAGCGCCAGCAGTGAGGATAGCTGTGCGTCAGTTTCCCTTCGCTAAGAAGCATGCCGCGTTCGCGTAGCAACGCGATAACGATGGGATTCGCTTCGAAAACCGTTTTGCCGCGGTATTCAGGCAGTCCTTCGATGTACCGTCCGCTGTCGTCAATCGGGGCGTAGGTCTCGAGCCCATATTTCTGCCCGGTTTGGAAGTCTTCCAGGCCATGGCCTGGCGCGGTGTGCACGATACCGGTACCCTGATCGAGGGTCACATAATCGGCCAGCACGGCGGGAACGCGCAGATCCAGGAAGGGGTGCTGGAATTCGAGACCCGCGAGATCGCGGCCCTTCCAAGGACCGCGCAGGCGGGCGCCCGCGATTCCGAGTTCCTCAGGTAACGCCGTCAGCCGTGCCGCCGCGACCAATAAGTTTCCCGCGGGCGTCTCGGCCACGACGTAGTCGAAATCGGGATGGAACGCCAGCGCACGGTTATGCGGCAGGGTCCAGGGGGTAGTCGTCCAGATGACTGCGGCAATATTTGCATTATTGCTTGCGCCGTTTGCAAGCTGCGACGATTGGCCGTCAGCCAGCGGGAACTTAACCCAGATCGAGGGGCTCGCGTCGTCTTCGTATTCGACTTCCGCCTCGGCGAGAGCCGTGCGATCGTGAAGGCACCAGTAAACGGGCTTCAGGCCGCGCGAGGTATAGCCGTTTTCGAGAAATGTAAGAAACGTTTCCGCGATGCAGGCCTCGTAGCTGTTACTCATGGTCAGGTAAGGATCGTCCCAACGCCCCAAAACTCCCAGGCGCTTGAAATCGCGGCGGTGCTGATCGACATAGCGCAGCGCGAATTCGCGGCACAGGCGGCGGAACTCCACCGGGGGACGCTGCCCTTTTTGCCTCCCAGCTCTTTCTCTACTTGCGTTTCGATGGGCAGACCATGACAATCCCATCCGGGAACGTAGGGGGCACGAAAACCGGCCATGGATTTGGATTTCACGACCATGTCCTTGAGAATCTTGTTCAGGGCCGTGCCCAGATGAATCGTGCCGGTGGGATAAGGCGGCCCGTCATGCAAAACGTAGCTCGGCGCGTCAGCGCGCGCTTCTTGAATACGCTGATAGAGGGCCCCGCTCTCCCATTCCGCGAGCATCCGCGGCTCATTTTGCGGCAGGCCCGCCTTCATCGGAAAGGAGGTGCGGGGAAGACTAAGGGTGCCTTTCAGGTCAACAATTTTCGGCATTCGTGAAGGAACTCCCGTGCGATCCTGCAATACTCGAACCGGGCGGCGTTTACCATGGGCCTTCCAGCGAAACAAATCCCCGTTAAACCGGCGTCATTGCGGGCTTCCGCTCTTTTGCTGGTGCTGCACCGGTGCATGCTGGAATCGAAACGCGTTTTTCACAATAAACGTCACATGGTACAATGGAATTGCGAGCAAGTCAGCTTTCGAACGCGGGCATCCTTTCGGAGGGGGCTGAATCTAACGCCTCTAAGGCCAAAAGAGCCGCGCACGTCCCATAGGGCTTAGTTTATGCAGACGTTCAACATTAATCCGGAGGCTCGCGACCCGCAAGCCCCCGACCAAGCCCCCGTTCAGCTGCCGGCTGGGACCTCCGGACCGCGTTTTGCCCCGGGACGGCAACTGCGCCCACCAAGCTTCTGGACCAACCTCAAAGATTTTCTGACAGAACGCTCCGTCAGGCTGCCGCGAAATACTCAACAGGAAGTGTTCCGTAACAACGGAATTGACACCAGTTTTGCCGAGAGCTTCAGGGCATTTTTCCGCCCCGCTCCGCGAAAAGGTCCGGCCACAGATGGCGCTTTGCCTGCCGGAATGGTCGTGGACCTGGAGCCCGAATACCTCGTTTTCTGGCACAACCTTCGCGACCTGATTTCACCGCCAAAGCTGCCGCCGCTGAAGCTCACGAGCAAGCCAGTCCCGGTGCGGCCGCTGTGGGGCAAGCGAAAGGAATTCAGCCTGGCGCAGGAAATTCCATCGGCTTGCATGCGCTGGTGGCCATTCTTATCATCGTGCCTTTTGCGCGCAAGATCGTGCAATCGCAAC
>CAVRDM010000017.1:0-106285 GCA_963719845.1 uncultured Acidobacteriota bacterium
GCACTCAGCACTAACCCTGTTACGCGAACAGATTTTGCCGCCGTGAAGACGGCGATTCACCGTAGGCTCATTCAGAAGCTGAACCTCGAGCGCTTGACTGAGGCGAACCGCGAGGCTGTCCGGCGCGAGGTCAGTCAGATCCTGGAGACGCTTGTCGTCGGGGAGTCCACCCCGATGAATCTGCAGGAACGAGAACGCCTGTCACAAGAAGTGTTGGATGAAGTCTTTGGACTCGGGCCGCTTGAGCCCCTTCTTGCCGACCCAGCGGTTTCAGACATTCTCGTAAATACCTATAAGCGGGTCTACATTGAGCGCCGGGGGATATTGGAATTAACGACGATCCAGTTCCGCGACGATGCCCACTTGATGGGCATCATCGACAGAATTGTTTCAGCAATCGGGCGCCGCGTGGATGAGTCCTCACCCATGGTTGATGCACGCCTGGCCGACGGCTCCCGAGTAAACGTTATTGTTCCGCCGCTGTCGGTGGACGGGCCGTGCCTTTCGATTCGTCGCTTTGGACGCGACCGGCTGACCTCCGAGGACTTGATTACCAAGAATACTCTAACGGCGCCTATGCTGGAGCTGTTGCAAGGGTGCGTTAAAGCGCGACTTAATATGCTGATTTCCGGAGGCACCGGAGCGGGGAAAACCACTCTTCTGAATGTTTTATCGTCATATATTTCAGGGCGTGAGCGCATTGTAACTGTCGAGGACGCCGCAGAATTGCAGCTGCATCAAGATCACGTGGTGCGCTTGGAAACGCGGCCTCCCAATATCGAAGGGAAAGGCGCGGTCCAGCAGCGGCAGTTGGTCATCAACTGCCTGCGAATGCGGCCGGACCGCATTATCGTTGGTGAGGTTCGAGGCGAGGAAGCGCTCGATATGTTGCAGGCGATGAACACGGGTCATGATGGCTCGCTGACGACAATTCACGCCAACACTCCGCGCGATGCTCTGGGCCGGCTGGAAACGATGGTAGCCATGTCCAATCTGAATATTCCTCAGGACGCCATGCGCAGACAGATTTCGTCGGCCCTTGACTTGGTGATCCAGGTAAGTCGTCTCAGCGACGGAACACGCAAGGTGATTAGCGTCGCCGAGGTTACCGGCATGGAGGGAGACGTGGTTACGATGCAGGATCTCTTTGTCTTCCGGAAAAAAGGTATTCGCGAGAGCGGCGAGGTATTGGGCGAATTTATTGCGACCGGGATTCGTCCAAGATTCTCCGAGCGCTTGGCGGTTGCGGGCATTCATCTTCCTGTGGCAATGTTTGACGTGCCCGCGTCTTAGCTAGGAGCTTCTGTGTCAGCATCGTCCAATACGCGCCTGAACAATCGGGACTGCTTCTCCCCCTGCGATCAGGGAGTTTAAGATGGCATTACTCGTTGGCATCATTACTTTCATTATCGTTACCGCGATCCTCGCTCTGGTATGGATGTTTAGCGCTGTCGACAAAGATCAGGAGGTCATCCGCAGGCGAATTGAATCCGTGCGCAAGGCCGAGAAGCGTGGCAACCACGCGATAGACCTCAAACTGGTGCGCGACGAACTCCTCAGCGGTGTCCCCGTGCTTAACCGCTTTCTGCTGCGCTGGTCGTGGTCTACCCGTTTTCACACCTATCTTATTCAGGCCGGCCTCAAAATTAAACCCGCTAAGATTCTTTTAATCAGCGGTATCGTGGCCGTGCTGTCTTATTTGATGGCCGCCTCCTATAACCTTCGTTTTCCGATCCCCGCGGTCACCGGACTGGCTTTCGGCACTATTCCATTTGGTATCGTAGCCTGGAAACGAAACCGCCGATTGGGCAATTTGAGGAACACTTTCCAGAGGCCCTCGACCTGCTCGGGCGTGCGGTTCGTGCTGGCCATGCCTTCACGACCGGCCTCGAAATGATTGCCAAGGAATCTCCCGAACCAATTGCCAGCGAATTCCGCACCGCCTTTGAAGAGCAAAATTTCGGTCTGCCGCTGCGGGACGCTATGTTGAACCTTGCCGAACGTGTCCCTTTGGTTGACGTTCGTTTCTTCATTACCGCCTTATTGATACAGAAAGAAACGGGCGGGAATTTGGCTGAAATTTTGGACGGCCTCGCACGAGTAATTCGGGACCGTTTCCGCATTTATCGCGATGTACAGACGCGGACTGCGCAGGGGAGATTGACCGCGCTGATTCTCATCTCGCTGCCTCCGATCATGTTCCTCATATTAAGAGTAGTGAATTACGATTACGTGCAAGTGCTGTTTGACGATCCGCTGGGACCAACGATTTTGGCTATTACCCTCGGAATGCAAATCATCGGATCTGTTCTCCTTTGGAAAATAATTCACATTAAGGTTTAGTGTTAAGGGGTTAAATATGCTTTTGACGCTTACTTTGATGACTTTCGTCGCCACCGTTGCCATCGTTGGCGCATTGGTTTACGCCTTTTCGCCCGGCGGAGCGGGAGTCGCCAACCGCATCTCGCAATTAATCCAAGCTTCTGCGCCGAAAAAGAAACCGATGGGTTTCGCGGAAAAGCAGAAAGAGATGGCTCAAAATACTCTCGCGTCGGTGGGGAAACTCCTGGGGCCACCGCAGGCGCAGGGCGCGCCGGTGCCCATTCTCATGCTGCGCGCCGGCTTTCGAACCAACAATGCCGTTCTGGTCATGCGGGGCGTGAAGGTATTGTTGCCGATCGTTCTGGTCGCCTTAGTTTTCCTTACCGGGCTGTACCGGGAGACAATTTTTCTAGTCTTCGTTGCGGCGCTCGCGGGATTTCTATTGCCCGAAGCGTGGCTTGTCTGGCGGGTGCATGCGCGGCAACGTCGCTTGCAGTTGTCTCTTCCCGATGGTTTGGATCTCCTTGTGATTTGCGTGGAAGCAGGGCTCGGACTTGACCAGGCGCTCCTGCGAGTTTCACAAGAATTGCGCATCACCCACACTGAACTGTGCGATGAATTGCAGTTGGTCAACACCGAAATGCGCGTTGGCAAGACGCGAATTGATGCCCTTAGAGAACTTGCCCGTAGGACCGGCTTGGATGACCTGAAATCGCTTGCGGCCATGTTGATACAGACGGAACGCTTTGGCACCAGTATTGCTCAATCACTTCGGGTGCATTCGGATGATCTTCGCACGAAGCGGCGCCAGCGGGCGGAGGAAATGAGCGCTAAGACCACCGTCAAAATGGTGCCGCCGCTGGTGTTTTTCATCTTTCCGGCTTTAATGGTGGTGATTCTGGGCCCGGCAGGACTTACTTTGATGCGTACGTTGATGCCTGCGCTGAAGTAGAAAAGAGGCGCACAAAACGTGAGCTCACGGACACACTATAGCGTAGGAGGAGTACACAAATGGATACTGCAATGTTGGTGCGCGTCGCAGCGGGCGTATTAGCTGTAGTGGTAGGGTTTATTATTATCTGGCGTCGGCGCAGGAAGGTGAGCCAGTAAGTCTTTTTGAGGCACGTCCAGGCTTCTACCTGCGGAGGGGCGGGTACGTCTAATATGGCTGTCACGAATGGAAATACTTATATTTACGTCTATAACCGAACGCGCGAGGCTTTTATAGCTACCGAGGCGACTCTGGCCGACAGCTACGTCCGTAGACTTGTCGGGCTTCTGGGGAAAACAAAACGATGGGCGCAACAAGGTCGGGGACTTTGGATCATTCCCTCTCATGGCGTGCACACGATTGGCATGTTATTCCCCATTGATCTCGTCTTCCTCAGCAAGGAGAATCAGGTCGTACATGTCGAGGAACATCTTCGGCCTTTCCGCATCTCCATTGTGTCCCTGAAGGCTACGAGTGTATTGGAGCTTCCGCCCCACACGATTTATCGGACTGGAACTCAAATAGGAGATCAGCTCGAGATCAAGCGGTTGGACCAGTAGCCAGCCGGCGTGCTCGACCGCACGGTGTCTAGCCGCCTCGTGACGCGTGCCGTCCCATAGCCGTGCCTTCCGACCATCCGCCGTCCTAGATTCCTGATAATTTGCCTATTTGAGGAAGTGGAGGCGCCTTAGTTTCTGCTTTTGCGACCTGTCCATTCTTATGTTCCATTTCTTCATATACTTAAGGGCATATCGTTTGGCACGATAATTGCCCTACTTTAGCGGTGTTTCGTGCAATTCACCAAGAAATCATCGTGGCAGAACGGGTGAGGCTTATTTTTAAAGGCTCTGGAAAAAAGGGGAGGGTGAGGCCTTAGCCCAATACGCTTTGCTCTTGGTTCTGCTATCGTTCAGTTTCGCGGGTCGTTGCAAAGTGCCGGAGCGGCCGGCAATGCCTTGGGAACGCGGCGGCCAATCTCACTTGTAGCCGCCAGGAATGAAATCGCAAGTATCATGGACACGCGAGCCATCAGGGCACAGAATTGGCCTTGTTGAAACTACTTCAGCCACGGAAACATTTGTAACGAGCGGCCGCAGCAGTGATCTCAATTGGTACATAGGCAATTGAATTTTTCTAAACTGGAGGATTATCGAAAATGCGAACGCTAGAAATGTTGTGGAGGGATGAGGAAGGCCAGGACCTAACTGAGTATGCCTTGCTCTTGGTCCTGATTGCCCTTATCGCGGTGGCTTCACTAAGAGTCGCCGGTCAAGCGGTCAGTGACGCCTTCTCAAACGCCGCCGCCAATCTAACTACCAACACCTAGTCGGCCCGAGTTGGGCAGGGTGGATCGCTAAACCGCGAGGCGGCCATCCTGTTTAGCACACAATTCCCTTCGATTTGCAGGCCTTTCGCTGTTCTTAAAAACATTTGAAAGGAGTGGGAGTTCCCTCTAACTTCGAACTATGGGATTGACTGTATCGCTCAACCGCCTCTCAATTCCAAGTGAGCGCAGCGAGAAATCTCTCGCTTGCCGTCCGCTAAATCTTGGGTCGCCGATATCGGAATTGCGCGGAGGACGGTGAACATGGAACTCGGTCTCGCGATGCCGCAAGCGGCTCCAGAAACCGGTATCCGAAAAGGATTTCTGGAAGATTTGGCATTGAAGGTTTTGTACCTGAATGGCGAAATGTCGCTTGTTGAACTGAGTGACCATCTCTGTCTCGGCCCCGCAATCATAGAGGGAATCTTTCAGTTCTTCCGGAAAGAGCAGCTCTGCGAGGTGAAAGGTATGGTGGGAAATATCCACCGTATCGCCGCGAGCATTCAGGGAAAAATGCGCGCGGCAGAACTACTCTCATTAAGCCAGTACACTGGCCCAGGCTCCTGTCTCTATGGCCGATTACAAGCTAAGAGTCCGAGCACAAAGCGTGCAGCAATCTGTTATTCGGCCCGAGGATCTTGCGCGGGCATTTCACCATCTGGTTCTCGTTGAGGATGTTGTGTCGCAATTGGGAGCGGCTTTAGTCTCCGGAAGATCGGTGTTCTTACATGGTCCTTCGGGTACTGGAAAGACCAGCATCGCCGACAGTATTGCGGCCGTCTATACCGACAGTGTCTGGATTCCGTATGCGGTAGAGGTGGATAACCAGACCATTAGCGTCTACGACCCGGGAGTGCACCATCGCGTCAAAGACATCGCCATGGAACAATCCGACAAACGTTGGGTTTTGTGCCAGCGGCCCAGCGTTTTTGTCGGCGGCGAATTGTCCGCAACCATGCTGGATCTGCAATACAGCCAAGCGAGTCGCTTCTATACCGCTCCCCTCCAGATGAAAGCCAACAACGGTGTCTTGATCATCGATGATTTCGGCCGGCAGCGGATGCGGCCCGAGGAATTGCTGAATCGCTGGATGACTCCTCTGGACAAACGCATTGATTTCCTCACCCTCCCGGGAGGCAGGAAGTTCGAGATACCTTTCGATTTGTTTGCAGTGTTCTCGACAAATATCAATCCGCGTCAACTGGCCGACGATGCGTTTTTACGAAGAATTCCAAATAAGATCAACGTAGACTACGCCACCCCGGCACAGTTTCTCAAAATCCTTCGCAGAGAATGCGACAGACGGCTGCTCTCCTGCGAGGACGGCGTTGGTGAGCAACTCATCCGATTTATAACCGACGATATGAAACAGCCGCTTTGCCCCTGTCATCCGGTTGACCTTCTAAATCAGATTTCGTGGGCCGCTACATTTCGCGCGGAGCTGACCCAGGTAAACAGCCGCACGCTAGAACAGGCCTGCCGCACATATTTTTTGACCTCCGAGAAAGAGTAAGCGTTGTTATTGTTTTGCGCGCAGCTTGTTGATTGAAGCTCGGCGCCGGGAGATTCTATCAATGGTGACAAGTCAGCAACACTTCCGCCGCAAGGACTGTCATGGGTAAATTAGCGCGAAGCTGGGATCTACTGCAGCAGAGCTTCTCAATCTTGATATCCGATACAGGATTAATGTTCTTTCCTGTCGTTTCCGCAATTTCCTGTATTTCCATCTCGGTCATAATGCTCAGCGGGGGCGTTCTGGTTTTCCGGCGGCAGCTGGAAACGTGGTTGGCGGCGAGCTCGGGACGCCCCTCGATTACGCAAACAGCGTGGATCTGCTTTTTTTTCTTTTACCTGGTGAACTACTTTATTATCGTATTTTTCAACGTCGCTCTGGTCAGCGCGGCCTCCGATCGCCTCGCCGGCGGACGCGGCACCGTCAACGACGCTCTTCTGGTAGCGTGGAAACGAAAGGGCAAAATCTTACAATGGGCAGTAGTTGCCGCAACCGTGGGTATAGTTTTAAGTATGCTTGAAAGCCGGATGGGCTGGCTCGGACGTTTGACGACGAGATTGATTGGCGCGGCTTGGACGCTCGCGACCTATTTCGTTGCGCCCGTATTGGCTGCGGCGGACGTGAGCCCCGTTGAGGCTCTGTATCGCTCGGCATCAGCTTTTCGCGAGACGTGGGGTGAAGAACTGGTGGGCGGTTTCAGCTTTGGATTGATATTCACTCTGCTGAGCCTGCCGGGTTTTGCGCTGCTATTCCTGGTTAGGAACCGGGGACGGGCAGGGTTGGTCGCTGTCACCGCATTGACAGTCGCCTACTTGATTCTGCTGTCCATCATTAGTTCCGCAGTACAGGGTATTTTTATGGCTGCTCTTTATCGTTTTGCTACCACCAAACAGGTATCTGCGGGGTTTAGCCACGACGATTTATCCAACGCCTGGCAGCCCCGGGAATAAATGCTCAGCCCGTTCCTCAGCCGTGAAATCCTACGTTCACTTTTTTCTCTTCCGCGATTTGTCTGACCTGTAGGAGTGTATTTCCTCCGGCTGGGATCGCCTCATAGACCGAGTCTGTACACGATATCGTCAGAAGATCTCGTTATCGGGGCATCGTAGCTTATTGGTTGAAAGCAGGGCATTCCTCGTGCAAGATTGCGGATAACGGCGGCAATATTTCTATTGTGTATGGGACCACGATCGAAATGAAATTGAATCCGCGGCGTTACCCGCGCCTGGCTGTTTGGGCGTACAATTCACCCTGAAATGATGATCATTGAACGTGCGATGTCGAACGCGGCTTTGCTAGCCGGGAGCGGATGTTCACACTTCAAATGCGCTTTTTGTTCGGGAAAAGCTAAGTTACTCCAGGCTCGCCGGTCTAAGCGCGTTCTCTCCGGTCGGGTTTCGTCCATATTGCGCGCGTGAGTCCCGTGAATCTAAGAAAAACGTTTCACCTAAACGATCGATTGTTGTTGCCCGTTATTGTGGGCCTGACCACCGGCCTCTGTGCGCTGATCCTTTGGCAACGTCTCATCATTCAGCAGGGCGTAAATATTCAAACCGTTACCAGGACGCAGGCCTCCCTGGTCAAAAGCAAAATGGAGTCGGAATTGAAAGCCCGCATTCTGCCGCTGCAGCTTTTGGGCGAACGATGGCAGGTTCACCGGGATGGTGCGGATTTGGAATCCGACGCCGCTTTAGTCGAAAACCTTGACCCCGTTTATCACGCTATTGAATGGGTAGATCCAGTCTTCCAGGTGCGCTGGATGATACCCCAGAGAACAGATGGGTCCGACAAGAACGCGAAATTGTCGGTCGATGCGCGTCGCACCGCTCTAAAGGCCGCAGTCGACAGTGGACGCATGACGGTTACCCGTGCGACCGGCCCGCTGCCTGGCCAGGGAGATCTGGAAGTTTGCGTTCCCGTGTACGGTGCGAAAGAAGTTGACGGCTTCATCGTGGGAATATTCCTTTATCAGGATCTGCTTCAGTCCATTCTCCAGGACGTAGCCAGCGACTATTGGGTGTCCGTGTATGACGGGGGCGAGAAGATCTACGAACGCGCAGGGCCGAAACCGCCGCCGGCGGTAGATGACTCGGCGAAGGCCACCGAAAATGTGAATTTTTTGCAGACTGGCCTGGCGGGTGAAGGTTTGGCCTAAGTCGGAAGTAGTTGCAGCGGCAAGTTCCGCTCTCCCACAGGTGGCGCTGGCAGGGGGTCTACTCTTGGCTGTTTTGCTGGGCTTCGTCGTCTATATGGCCGAAACATCGGAGTTCCGCGCCCGGCAAGTCACCAGCATCAATGACAGATTGCAAATCGAGATTACTGGGCGAGAGCGAACGGAGGAAGCCCTGCGTCATGCACAAAAGATGGAAGCTGTCGGACGGTTAGCGGGTGGCGTCGCCCACGATTTTAACAACCTCCTTATGGTAATTCGCGGCAATGCCTTACTTTTGCTGGACAGATGGTATACCGATCCCGATAATCCGCGGCGTGAGCGGCTGAGCGAAATCGTAAAGACGGCCGACCGCGCTTCCGTTGTGACTCGCCAGCTGTTAGCCTTTAGCCGTAAGCAGGTTCTGCAACCCAAAGTTCTCGATCTGAATGCTCTGATCGCTCAGGTCGCAGAACTCTTGCCACCGGTGCTGGGCGAAGACATCCGGCTAGCGGTGGACCTCGATCCTGAGTTGGGACGCATTAAGGCTGACGCCTCTCAACTCGAGCAAATAATCATGAATCTGGTGTTCAATGCTCGGGACGCCATGCCCACTGGGGGAGAGCTAACGATTCGCACTACAAATGCCGATATAGACGATACTTGGGAGACGGTTTACCCCGGCGCCAAGATTGGGCCGTACGTTGTCGTGGAGGTGCGTGATACCGGCCACGGAATGGACAGCGAAACCCGGTCGCGTATTTTCGAACCCTTCTTTACCACCAAAGAAAGGGATAAGGGCACCGGCCTGGGTCTGGCAAGTGTCTATGGGACGGTCGACCAGAGCGGAGGACGCATCAGCGTGACAAGCGAGGTTGGCCAAGGAACAACAGTTCAAATTTATCTTCCGCGAGTCGAGGAATCCATTGAAAGCGCCCCATCTGCTCCGGCGGTTCATAAATTGGCGACAGGCAATGAGACAATTCTGGTTGTCGAAGATGATGATGCAGTTCGGCGCATGACACTCGAGTTCTTGAAAATTAGCGGCTATGCCGTTACGCAGGCGACTAACGCCACAGATGCAATTCAATTCATCGAGCGCCACAGTGGGGCCATCGACTTGGTTATCACGGATGTGGTGATGCCCGGGATGAAGGGGCGCGAATTAGGCGAAGTTTTGTTGAAACTGCGTCCTAATCTGCGAATGCTGTACATGTCGGCTCACGCAGAAGACATCATAATAGACCATGGTATGCTCGATGCCGGAATGGCTTTCATCGAGAAGCCGTTCAGTCCTGACGAATTGGCGCGTAAAGTTCGCGAAGTCTTAGCAAACAATGGGTAAAAGAGGGATTAGTCATCGAATCGTTGAATCCGGCTGGACGGCTTTCGCGACTTGGCGCCTTCATACTCGGCCCTTTCTAGGCGCGCGATTGCCTCTTGTGTGAAAAGTTTTACCACCGTAATATAAGTGCTTGGTTGACATTGGAGCACTAAGGCTATTGTTTTTAAGCGCAGTGACGCCAATTTATATGAATCGGTTTGGAAGATATCGTGCTAAACGAGGTTAGTGAATATATTGCAGGACAGCTCCTCTTTCCTTCCAACGTGGCGGCGTTATCTTACTTCTAAGAGGAGGGGCGAGCCCATGATGACCTATCGGACGCTCCAGAACGTTCTTTTGGTTGGCTGCTTTCTTTTGCTGCTCGTGGTGCTGTTTCCATCTTTTCTTCTGGATAAATGGGAGTCACGGCCGAAAGTAAACGTCCCCACCGTGGCGGCAGCCACAATTGTGCGGGTGTGGACTTACCAGAAGACCGGACTCTATTACTGCCCGGACAGCAAGTTCTACGGGACGTTGAAACCTGGCCGTTATATGGTGCAGGATAAGGCCTTAGAGAGCGGGTATCGACCAGCCGGCGACGAATTTTGCCGATAATTCCCCTGGCTGTTTACCTCCCTACCGAAACCCAGCAGCTCTTCGTCAAGCGGGAGCCCATCACCGTTAACACACATCGCAGAGGCATGGGCCAGTACGTAACGCGACCGACACAGGGCTCGTTCGGCAGGGCCCAAACGCAGGATGTCTCTTGACGTCACCCCAAAAACGTCTTCCAGCGGGAGATGTTGATTATTCCTTCTCCGTCAAGCGCCGGAATCGCCATCAAACACCTGATCAGGTCTATGAGCTCATCCGCCACTGCAGCAAGCGAATCATCGGATACGGTTCGCGCCCTCATTTCGATGCTGTCGACATCCTGAAGGTAGTAGAAGACGTTATTTTGATCCGCGAGTAACGCCTTCAGGCCAACGCATCTCTTCAACAATCCTAAGCGCAGTTCCGCGGCAAAATAGGCCATGACGTACCCCCCTCAGTTGGCTCCATTCGATCTGAAGCCATCTGAAAGTTTCACCGACTGCACCGCTGCGCACCTGGTCTCCTTATTGGCCCGAGTGCCTGGATGGGGAATGGTTCGATCTTCCCCGCGACAGCCCGGATATAATGAAGTAACAATGGCGAGATAGTATTTTCGACCGGTAGGTCAGTCAAGACTTTTTAAGCGCGTTTTGCACAAATAATTAACAGCCCTTCGAGTGGCGGTTCCAGCTTCCTTCCGACGGATGCAATTTACCAGTTAGCTAAATCAAATATCTCAGGGCCCCTCGGATTTGTTGGACGCCGACCACTCGCAGCATGGGCGTGAATAGTTTGAATGCCCTATCCAAAGAAGTTAGTGCTGAGCAAATCCTTATCCGCGGCGCATTCGTCGGAGCGAGTGCTCGAGGGAGCTCGACGTCAATTATACGCCAAGGCGTAATGGACAATTTTGTTTCGGCGGCTCACTTGGTTTGCGGAAACCGCAGCGCCCGCGTGATCACAACCCTCACGAAACTCAAAACGGGAGCCCTCTTCAGCAGGCGCATCAATTCTCCAGAAATTGCTAGTAGTCTGAAGCTCCACGCCGCCGCTGTAAAGTTTTCAACATCTCTGCTACAGGATTGACTGTATACATCCAGGGCGAAAGCATGAAATTTTACAGGTTTCCGCCTACATTTGCCTTGGCGTTCCGAGCCGGCCGGCACTACAATTATTGATAAGGGCTGGATCAATCGCAACGAGAGGAAGCCGATTTTGCTTCCCTCTTTTGAAAGTTTAAATAAGTAACGTGCCTTCAATTCAATCGTCGAACGAACACCCCGTCGATGAACGTCGGCGCCATGTTCGGCACACTCCTTCTTCAATCATGTACGTTACACTGGATTCAGATAATGGCGGCATCCTTTTGAACCTGGGGGTGGGCGGACTGGCATTTCAAGCGGCCGGCAAGCTCAATCAAAACCAGGCGTTAACCGCGCAGTTTAGGCTACCCGGCAGCCGGGACACAATCCAGGCCATGGGACAAGTAGCATGGCTCGGCCTCACCCAAAAGGACGCTGGAATTCGTTTCATGAATCTTCCCGCTTCCGTAGGGCAGATCATCGCGGAGTGGATCGCGCACCAAGAGGCAATGCCAATTGTGGCGGCTGAACGCGCAGCAAAGCCGGACGGTGCAGAACACGCCAATTTTGTCTTAGCGGCGGCCGTCCCGCACGCAAGCGTCCCGGGAACAGCGCCAAAACTGCCAGCCGTCCCGGCGGCAATGCTCCCTAATGAATCCCGGGCGGGCGACTCTTCGAGGCCTCCAAAAGAGGCGCCTGCAAACCCGCTCCCTGCTGGCGCATTCATTGCTCAGCCGGAGAATCCCAGAAACGTATTCAATCCGCCAAAGCAACCATTCTCCGCTGAGCTTCCGCACCCTCTTCCCCATCAGCAGCCCGACGTCACGCGCCCCGCCGCTAAGCCTCGGCCGAGCCAGCCCGTTGCACCTGCGGAACGGACGGATCGATTCAATCTGAACAAGCTCTTTCAGACCTTTTTTAAGCGGGTTACCGGCATCGCCATTCGAGATGACAAGCAGAGCGCGGCAACGCCCACCGATGGCGTGCAGAAGCCTTTCTTCATCAGTGAGGTTCGCGGAACTTGGTACTGGAATGGCGACGGCAGCAGTCGGCAAAGAATCATACGTGATTGCGTTGTGGGTGAGGAGCTGCGCCTCATACCCGAGCTGGATCGCTTTGGCGCGCTCGCGGTTAAAATCTGTCGAACCAATGGCGAGCAGTTAGGCTATTGGGATGAGGACAGTGCGATAACGAAGTCTCTCTCGTGTGCGCGTCATTACTGTGTAACCATTCACGAAATATATGCCTTTAAAGAAGACTCCCAAAAAAAGGGAGTTAAGCTCCGCATCGATGCGTTCGATTAGCCTCGCGGCGGTCGAGGGGGATCAGCGGCAAATCACGACGCATCCACGCAGGCAAGACAGTGATCGCGTGCCCGCTGTGCGCCGCTCTTGGTCTTCCCAGGGACGCTAATAGCAATAACTGCCCAGATCGGGCTGGTATCCGCTTTGAAGCGCCTCTGCTTGCGTCATAAAGGAGCCGGTTTTCAATTTTTCAATTTCCGGACTTCCCGCACAGTAATAATAACCGTTTCGTTGATGGGTCCACACGGGCACGTTTAGCAGCCCGGGATCCATTTTCGCAGTGTCGTCGTGCCGAAATAGCTTCTTCACCAGGGCCGACCATCCCGTATCAGTGTCCACCGGAATGCTCCGTTGCTGCATTTTCCTGTTCTCGATCACTGGCTGATTTGCCGCTGGCGCAACAGCGGTCACGGCCTCTCTACTCGGAACGGAGTGCTTCGGGAGCTTAGTGCTTCTCACTGAAATCGCAATCACCGCGAGTAGCACCAAGCCTGCTGCCAGCCCCGCCAGAATTAGTTTCCGCCGGGGCTGCTTTTCTTTAGAAACAGCCGGAGGAACAGGCGAAGCCGGCAAAATCCCTGAGTGAGAGTCCGATAGGTCCCGCACATCCGATGAGGCAAGTACCTCGGATGAGGGCGGTACCGATGATTCCGCCAGCATCCCAGCAGCCCCTGCGGGAGTGAACGACAATCCCGCCGGCGCTGCGGCTACCGGTGACAGCCCAGCGGCAGCGGCATCGACTCCGGCGAGCGACCGTGCACCCTTGGTCGCGGGGAGCGGCGGTAACGTAACGGACTCGACGGCTGGCAGCGATGTGCCCGCACCCTGGTTCACAAGCCATGCCGGTATCTCCGCAGGTAACGCAGACCCGTGTTTCGGTGCACCATACAACATGCTAAAGCCGGCGCTTTTGTTTGGTAACTTACCGTTGGTTTGCTGCTGACGATCTTCACTTCCGCGATCTTCATTTCCCACGGGAGCGTAATTCGCAGGCGTCCTGAAGGGGCTTGAGGCCGGGTTCGCTGAAAAACCGTCTTCCCCCCTCGGATTCAAGATCGCTTCGCGAGGCAGCGGGGAGAAAATTATTGGAGGAGTAATCGGTTGGTTAGAAACTGGCCCTGGTAGAACGGAATTTCCTGTTGGTGCGGCGACCAGCCTCGGGCTCGGCCGTGCTTCGATCGTAGCGCTCTCTTGATCGGCGATCCATTCGGCGATTCTCTGCTCCACGCCGTCGGGCAGATCTGCGAAACAAACACCCGCTTCCTTTTGAGTCGGCCCCAGCCACGCAACATGCCCAACGGCCTTAATGGTGTCCCGGCTGCCTGCCAGCTTAAACTGTAAAACTAAGTCCTGATTGGGAGTAAATTTGCCCGCGGCTTGAATTGCCAGTCCGCCGATCCCCAGATTCAGCAGCAGCCCGCCATTGCCCGATCCCAGCGTAATATACATGATCGCCGAGGGTGTGTGCCTCGCGTGGCGCCTGCGCTCAGCCAACGCATTGCTGGTCTGTGACGTCATTGAAGAAGCCATGGTTGCCCGTTACACGCTGTCAAACACGCGTCTCCGCGACTGTAACCCGGATTTATATAATTCCTGGCTCTGACCGACTCAACCATTGTAGTTCCGGCCGACTAATTCATGCAAGGCTGACCTCATAAGCTTTACCTTCTCGGCCCTCACTCCGACCCCAAGAAAATCTACCTAAATACGTAGGAAATCTGTACTATGCGGTGTATCGTTATGCTGTACTGGCCTTCGGGAGGTCGGGAGCCTAGCTATCATGGGTCAACTTAAATCTCGCAGACAAACAGCGGCGCTGTACCTGTGTAGCTCCCTGCTTCTGTCCGTTCCGTTTATTGCTCCGTATCTCGTTTTTGCACAGGCGGCAGCTGAGACCGCGGGAGCCACTTCGACCTCAGCAGGGATGACGACGGGCGCGAAGGCTCCGGCCGTTTCGCCCAAACCTGCCACCGCAGAAAACAATTCGTACCTGGCGCCTCGCGAAGGGCCGCCTCCAGAAGAGAGCAACCGAAAAACTCTTGAAGCGGGAGCCGGCAAAGACGCAGCAAAACTGCTGCTGCGATCGGTGCCATCTGGGGCTCGCGTCTACGTCGATGAATTATTTGTCGGCCGAGCGCCCTTGTTATTGATGGTTCCGCCGGGTAAGTACCGGGTACAGATGCGTGGCGAACGCCAGGAGCTCGGAGAGCGCGTCGTCGGTCTTTTGCCGAATGACGTACAGAACATCACGATCGCACTAACCCTCCGATACCCCTCCCGTATTTCGGTGAAGTGATCAGGGGAATCGCGGTGACGGAGGCTTAAATGCCAGACATTGAGATTGATTGGACACGCGTAACTGTATTCTCAATATTGTTGTTGGCCGTAGTGGCTGTCGGATTTGTCGGCTACAAATTGATTGCGGATGCGGGCGGCGACTCATCGAATTCAGACAATCGCAGCCTCGCTCAAGTGCAGCTTCAATTGACCGACATTGAAAAGCGCCTCGACGAGTTGGAAAAGCGCCGTAGACCGGTGTCCGATTCGGTAGCGCCTCTGGCGAAAAAGCCTGAAACCGAAGCCTCCACTCCTGAAAGCACTGCAAATCCTCCCCGCCCCAAATATTCGGTATCACCTACGATTGCCCAACAACCTTACCGTGCAGCTCCTCGCCCTGATCCTGCTGCGGCGGAAAGATTGGCAAGGCTGCAACAAGGGCTGGGATCGCTGCAGACTACGACGAGCTCCAATCAGGAAGCCTGGCAAGCAACCACGAACCGGCTCGCCGATGTAGCTGGAGAGTTAGCCTCGCAGGAGGAGGATTTGGGCACGCAGCGGGGACAAATCATCCAGAATCAGAATGAGTTGAACCGATTTCTCACGCAAACCGAACACACTTCCCTCACCTTTGAACTGAATAGGAGCTCTACCCCGCAGGAGGTCGGACCTGTGCGGCTCGCACTTCGCAGCTCAAGCGATAAGAGTCACCGCTACACCATCTGCGTATACATTCAGGATTCATGTATTGAGACAAAAGACCGCGTGCTATTTGAAGTAGTGCAGTTGGCGGTCTCTCGCGATACTGCGCCTCTGGAACTGATCGTGACCAAGGTTCTTAAAAACGGAATCGCTGGCTACCTGGAAGTTCCAAAAGCTACGCTGGCGCACTAGGATTGGACGGTCCGAAAGGCAACACACGAAAAAAGGCGAAAATTTCTGCATCTGCAAGACAAACGTCCTCGTCTAAACACGTCCATCGACAAAGGCGACGGCCACGCCGAGACTATTCCATTTTAGGATCGGGGCTAATATCCGTTGGTGCCCCCTTTTTGCGCCAAGCCCGGCCCAAACCAAAACGCAGAACCATACATACGATCCCCGTCCAAAGCAACAGGTCGCCAATGCTGAAAATACCCGCCCAGCGAACTTCTGAAAAGAAGAATCGGTCCATTAACCAAGGTAAGCGGGTGCCGGCAATCGCGGCGGAGTGGGTCGCGTTGAGTAAAGAATGGGTCGACGCGAGCAGCGCGGGATCCACCGGCATACGAAGTCCGTTAGCCGCGAGGCAGGTCGTATTCATTATCGCTCCGGCGAGCGAAGCCGACAAAAACAGGTTTGGTCCCAGTCTCCGCCAGCGATAGGCAAGTAAGACTACGACGAGTACCATCCCGAAGAAGTTGATCGCCCTCACGAATATGCCTCGAGGCTATTCTGCATCATACCTGCTTGCCACCTCATCGTTCGCCCCGCGTCGTTGGTTACGTACCTGGTTACTTACTTAGTTACCCCCTGGCCCCCACCTGTTTTTTGCAAGGATATGATTCGACGGTACTTGTTTGGCAATTTTTCATAAGGATGTCATTCTTAATGACTTAGTGCCGGCCCGCGTTTTGGCGGTCGACCGACAGTAGATCGTAAAAACCCCACACGTAAAAACGACGTGTGGGACACCCAAGCGCCCGCAGATCGTTGAGACGTGATGATGGACTGATCTCGCTGCATCTCGCTTCTATTATCTCATGGGGGTAAATAGTGACGGCTGCGGCGCGGCGATAATAGTTACGATTTGCGGGGTTCGAAAATGGGATGCTTCGCGACTTTGTAAAAAGAACCAATATTGGATTTTCGAAGTTTTGTTGGTATTAGCCGGCGATGTATCCGTATCGCAAATTGGTGCGGCTGGGGCCGGAGTTTAGGTAATCTTCCTTTAGCGCGGAGAAGCGATCCATTTTCTTCCAGGTTGCCGGGGGTTTGTAGTTATATAGGCGCGCATTGGTTCCGCTGAAAATTGCGGTTTTCAAGGGGCCGTCGGCGGCGCCTAGCGGCTTCAAGCCGAATTTTTTCTGCATGTCGTCGGGGATTTCGAGGCGCCGCAGGCCCTCGATCTGCCATTGCGGCGAGCCAGTCCAAACGGCATCGCTTCCCCAGACGACGCGATCGGCGCCGAGGCCTTTGACGAGGATGCCGACCAGGTAAGCAGCGAGGCGCGGCTGCGCGATAGTGCTGGCGGCGAAGATCTGGCCGAGATCACCGTAGACATTCGTTACGCCGAATTTGGCCGGGATTTCCGCAAGGTCGGTGACCCACTCGCAGCGGCCGGTTTTCTCAAGGAAGGCCCAGGCTTCGGCCGAGTCGGTGCCGTCGGGGTCGCCGACGTTGCGAAAACCGGAGTGATAAATAATGAAATTGAGCTGCGGCCAATCCTTCGCCGCCTTGCCGACGTCGGTGACATCCACGTACGGGCGCAACTTGGGGAATTGCTTTTCGACCGAGGGCGGAAACAAGCCTTTGTGCACGCAAACGTTTTTGATGCCGGCCTTTTGAAACTTCTCATAGGCGGGATAGACCATTTTTTCGTCGTCCATGCGCCAAGGGTAGCGGCTGAGCTTCCTTGTGGGTGTTGTCGCCGATGGTGTAACCCTTCACAGAATCAGGCTTCAGCGCGAGGGCACGATCGAGATTTTCGAGCCAGCCGGGCTGGCCGGGCGTGAAGATGATATGGCTGAGCATGCGGCGGGAGCCGGCAGCCTTGTTGATCTTGGTGCGGGCCTGGGCCATCATTTCGTTGGTCAAGAACCAGTCGCGCGGGACATCGGAGGGGGCGCTCGAAATGAGGGCGACCTTGGTGTCGCTATCGAGATACATTTCCTTGTAGTAGTTGTTGTATTTCAGGTCCTCGAGGGTCTGCTCTTTGCCTTTCAGTTCGGGATTCCAACCCATATTGCCGACGGCTTTACGCATCTGCACGAACAGGTTCACCCGGGTGTCGTCGCGCAGAAAATGGGTGTGGCAGTCGAAAATAAACTGGTCACTAAGGGAGTTGGCGCGCTCCTGGGCCAGCTCAGGGGTGGCGGCCTCGGCCGGCGTCACGCTAAAAAGGCCGCCGTAGACCTGATTCATAGCCAGGAAGGCGGTGGCCATGCCCGCCGCGGTGGTGAAAAACGCCCTGCGGCTGAGGCCCTGTTTACGGGCCAAATCGGCGCCCATGGTCTTGATGCGAGCCTCGACTTCGCGCTGCTGCTTATTCTGGCGGTGGGGATAAAACTCGTCGCTCGATACCATTTGCGTAGGGATGGGAGAAGCAAACGCGGCAGTTTCCGCCGGCTTTAATTTTCGTAACTCCTCGGGCGTGAGGAATCCGCTCATGGCCTGCTCCTGTTTGGAGAATTTACAACCAAGAAACGATGGTGGGGCACGCCAGGAACTTTACTCCGGCAAATGAGTGGTTGCAACGATTCTGATTTCTTGGAAAAGCCATTTACCGATAATCCCGTTTGCCAGGCACGTAGGGTCCGACCTTAGCTAGCTCAATCTTCGCTTGATAATTTCGGACCGTGGTGGAATGCTACTTGCGTATTTCAAGTAGTTCTAAGGGGGGTTATGGCCCCTGACGTCCTTAGCTTGGAGAGTTTATCTCGTCATTTTCCGGTTTTTCAGCCCCTTGACTCATTCGTGTTGAGGTACGTCTTCTACCTCAGGCATTCAATAGGGGCGAACCATGCGCCCTAAGCCCTCGATACTTCTCTTGGCAATTGTTGTATGCCTATGTGTATCTCCGCAGGATGTCGCCGCTCAGGGTAATCAAAAAGAGATTTCGCCGTTGAACGTGACGGGGCAATTCTCAACGACTCTCGGCGCGGACTGCAAGTCCGGCAAGGGGCTGGTCCTTCAGTTTCACTATGCGGGCACACAAGCCCTTCGCGGCTATCTCGTCACGCTTGCTCTCACCGACTCGCAGGCCGGAAAGGTTCTCACGGAACAAACATTTCAAGAAGCGCGCGATTCGCGCGGGCCCATGATTGTCGATGGCGCGGAGTGGACCCGCACTAGCTGCTCAATCGTGGAGACCATCGCTGGACACGCTCTGAACGTCATCACAAAGGTCGACGTCCTGAAATTCGTCGACGGCTCCATTTGGGGCCCCGCGTCACTGCCCGCGTCGCATCGGCTGATCGGTACCATGGACGGTATGGACTTCGGCGTGAAAACAACCGACTTGGAGCATTTTGTATCCCCCATCCTCCCACAGGGAGGTCCCGTCCCCGTGGAACGCATCCAATTTCAGAACATTGGCCCCCTGAGGTTTGTGTCAGGAATCTGGCACGACGACAACAACAAGGAAATGCTGGCCGTCGAGGCTACCAACGTGAGCGCTAGTCCCATCCGGGGATATGTCTTCACGGAATCCTTCCTCGATCCCGCCACCGGAAATCGTCTGCGCCGAGTCACCACCAAGGAACTTGAAACGCACGGAGACCCGACACACTATCTTCTACCCGGAGCCACCTGGGTCGCGGGCCCCCGCAAATTCTCCTATTTGCCCGACGGCTCTCCTGCCGATTACACAATTACCTTGGACCTAGTCGTCTTTGCCGACGGGTCCATGTTTGGCGCAAAGCAGTCTCGCGAGTCAGACGAAGTATTGGGCATGTTCCTCGGAATCGACACCACCAATCCCACAAGCCGAGGAACCTTCAAACCGAGGAGTCCGTAGGACGCGCCATCGGCCATGTAGCTGACTCCCGGTTTTAGTTTTCGTAACTCCTCGGGCGTGAGGAATCCGCTCATGGCCTGCTCCTGTTGGGAGAATTTATAACCAAGAAACGATGGTGGGGCACGCCAGGAACTTTACTCCGGCAAATGAATCGTTGCAACGATTCTGATTTCTCCAGTAGTAGCCGATACCGGTGCTTGGCATTCTATGTGGAGGATCCCGAGCGTTTAAGCTAATTCCAGCCGCTTGAGTTTTATCCGTCCACTACCAAGATGGGCAAGTTCGTATTGTGCCTGCTGCACAAGCCAACTTTCGGCGCTGCCTCCGAAGACTTGCGAGAGCCGCACAGCCATTTCGGGAGAGATGCCGCGCTTCTCGTTACCAGTTCCGAAAGCGTCGTGCGAGTAACGCCAAGCGCGGCGGCGGCGGCCGTGATACTCAAGCCCAAAGGCTCAATGCATTGGCGGAAAACAAGTCCTCCAGGGTTAGGGGTATCTAATTTCAGATCGGGAGGCAGACGCAATCCGCCGAACAGGTACAACAGCGATAGCGCGGTGGGCATATTCGCTGCCATTTGCAGGGGATCGCCCAGCGTCTATAAATAGCTTTCAGACGGTTCATGACCCGTGTGACATCTCGGTTCAAGGCCATAAGCCACGGGTGTGGATCCTGACCGAAGGTCTACTCTTTCACGGGTGACCGTGGCGATTTGCCGACAGCCTGGCGGGTTAACCCTCGACGTACGCCTACCAGTGAGGATTTTGGAGCAGCAGTGGAATTCGCGACCCGTCCGGGCACTTGATTCATTGTCGTGCCCAGTGTCGATGTCCAAGGGAGGAAGCATTCCCTCCCATGCAAAATTTGTGCAGCTCTATGACTACCCGCTGGCCGTTTTACGGGTTGCCGCCGAAGTTGCCGCCGTTATTGCCGCCGTTGTTGCCACCGTTGCCGCCGAGTTGCCGCCTTGTTGCCGCCGTTGTTGCCGCCGTTGCCGCCGTTGTTGCCGCCATTGCCACCGTTGTTGCCGCCGTTGCCACCGTTGTTGCCGCCGTTGCCGCCGTTGTTGCCGCCATTGCCGCCGTTGTTGCCGCCATTGCCGCCGTTGTTGCCGCCATTGCCGCCGTTGTTGCCGCCATTGCCGCCGTTGCCGCCACCACCTCCGCCGCCGGGTATACTTGCCTTTACTACGCTTGCGACGTTGCTCACGCTATTTGAAACCGACTGCCCCATCCTGCGGACCCCTGCTACGGCGGCCAGCCCAATCATGAACAACAACAAGGCATACTCGATCAGGTCCTGGCCCCGGTTGTCCACCCACAAATACTTAAGCCATCGGCGCATGTTCATTATTGTTGTCCTTTAAACACCAGAGCGGGGGACTCCGCCAAATTATAGACGTGCACGTTAATGGCCGACCAGAAGCGGCGAATTTTCAGTTAACGATCTGAAATCGTCATGGAAAAAGCGTTCACACAACGTAACCCGTAGTGGACAAAATTGCCTGAATTCACAGTTCAGACCTGCTTAGAGCGGGGCTCCCTCGCGCGCATCCTGTGGCACCGGCTGCCCAGGCAGCTTGGTGTTCACCTTGCCTCTCGGACTCGGACGGACTATGCCGCTCCAGCGTCGCCAGGTAGCCGTACCGCCGGTAGAGTACCATAGGCAGGACTGCCCGGGAAACGGTAGCGCGACCGTGCCCTGCACGGCGGTGTCTCCAATCGTGCACGTGAACTGATGTCGCTCGCCGTCAATTGAGGACGGGGCATGCCCTCGGCACGCACCGCCTACAGAAGCGTTTCCGCCAAGTCCGGGGGCGCGCTGTTCAGCGCGATCTGCAACCCCGCGGACTCCGGCGAAACGTACGTTGGTGCCTACGTCTGCGCGAACTGCTGGCCCGCGAGGTACCGCTCGGTCAGCGGCTACGACCCATCGCCGAGACCGTAAAGCCGGCCTCATGTAATCCCGCATACGCCATCATCTGATTCGGCTCAATGAACGTTCCCAAGGTTGGAATCACCCAGCAGAACGCGCATCTGGCCGTCGGGCGGACCCAAGACCACGCCGATGCGGACGCCGGTCGCCGACAAACCATACGCGCCACCCACCGCCTGCCACCGCTCCGGTATGGAAATAGTGAAGGCGAGCCCGACCAGCACATTTCAGGTAGCGGTCATCTTAGTGAGGCGCCGGCTAGAAATCCATTCCCAGACGCGGGATAGGTCCTCGGGGTATATAAATGTTACGTAGGGCGCGATTGAGATCCATTCAAAGAGTGGAATATTCAAGGAATATTCGATTCCCATGTGTAGGCACAGGGCAGCCAGCAGGACGGGGTAGCGCAGTTCCCGGAACCAAACCAGCGTGGCCATGCTGAATTCAATCGCCAGCGTGCTCCAGGTGAGCAGCGTCAGTACAAACAAATTGTCAATCGCAGGCAAAGGGAAATGGTGATCCGTTACAACATGCAGCGCATAATAGACCGCTGTGCCGTTGAGCCAGGTTCTGCCCAGCGTCTTCCAGTAAAAGGTGGCGAAATAAACTACGGCTGTTTGGATCTGGATCAAACGTTGCGCCCACGGGCTATACAGCCGAACAGTCTGGCCTTCCTGGCCATTTCGAATTCGTAGCCAACGATCGACCGAGAGAGCCGCGCGAGCCGGTGCAAACATCAAGAAGAAGCCGGTGACCCGCATCAGCACATCCCCGCCGTTCAGGATGAATGGGTTGCGCGCGTGAATCGATAGCAGGCACAAGTACAGCGCGACGCTGCTGAACCGGGTCATGAATCCTACGGTCAAGCAAATAGCAACGAGCAGGAAAAACCAAAAGAAAGCATGGATCGCAAAATCGGTTTGCGGCAGCGACTCAAAGAAATTGATGTGCGGGCCTGAAGCTGCCTTGTGCATGGTTGCAAGACTCATGAATGCATGCGGGCCGTACCACATGAGCCATTCGGGGCGCAACATCAAGAGGTTTGCGATCGTCAGGAGACCGTAAAGGATGCGAAAAAGGGCAATAGGAGTGGGCGACTGCGGCTTGAAAAAGAATTCATTCCAGCGCTGAACGATCGAGCGTAGAGTCACCGCAAATCTTCCGGAACTACGGAATAGGTAAAGAATACGTATTGGTGCCAGGGATCGGATTCACGGGTTCCCGGCGGAAAAATTTCCGACCAGTAGCGAACCAATTTCACAGACAGGGGAGGAGTGGTGCGATCGTTGTTATGGCGGGCAATGTACCGGGCGGTGTCTGGCCAGAGTACGGCGTTCTCATCCAAGCGGACCGAATCGTTGCTCCATTTACGGTCGCGCTCCTTGAAATACGAATAGCCGAAATCCTGCGGGAGCGGAAATTTCCAGACGAGCGTCGAGCCGTCGACATAAGTGATCTCTGCTTCGAGCCGGCAATTGATGTTACCGGGGTCAGGTGCAAAAAGGGCCCAGCCTTGAGAGAGACCGGAAAAGGACATGTAGGGTGCGATCTTATTGTTAACGCTGGAGAACAAGCGGGTATTGAGAGGAATAGCCCAACAAGTGATGGCTATGAGGTGAAAAAGCACGAATGCGCTGATCGCAAGCCGCTTGATCATGCCGAATTACCCATGCCATGCTCGGAGCGTCGCTCTAATCAAACGGGGCGCCATCGCAAATTTATCCGGAATCCCGATCCGGGCCCACTGATTCTCGCACCGAACGACACGAAGATTAAGAGCATTTCAATGGCCAGCGAATTACGGGAATAATCGCTCAATATTCAGCTGAGTGTAGAAGGCAAGGGCTAGCTCGATAGTCTTACAAACGCTGCAAAGAATGGGTTCAAGCAGCTCAAGCGCCACGATTGCTAACCATCACCTCAAAACGACCGAACCTCTACAATCCCGGCTTGAAAAGAATCGCGTACGTCAGGGTGTTTCACGGTGACTGCGCACCCAAGGAAAACAGATCTTCCCAATAATCTTGCAGGCACACTAACAGGTAAGTCCAGCACACATCTCCAACGTGTGACCGTTCTCGCACTTCTCCACCATCAGGCGTCGTACAATGGAGTTCCATAAGGCTTGGGCCGCTTCCCATATTTCGCCGGGCGCATCGAGCGGGGGCTAGTGGCCGAGAAATTCAGCTTGCCGCATCCATTTCGCGATTATATCCGGCGATTCCATTGCGATTCGTCTGACGTATTATCCGGAGACGCTGCGCTTTCTGATCAGCCTGGTGGGAGCGGATCGCGTAGTGATGGGCACCGACGACTACGCCCCTATGAGCGCCGAGGACCCTAATGGGCCGATCGAGAGGCTAAATCTTCCGCCTGTTGACCGCGAGCGCGTCCTGCGGGGAAACGCGGCCCGGCTCTTCCGCATAACCGGCTGAAAGAGAGTCAGGCCTGGAATGGATTAGCGCAGAGATCCGGCAAGCTGCCAGTTACAATATCGTATAAAATAGATTTGACATAACGATTGTAAACGCATTATATAGCATACTCACTTCACCGGGATGCGGGCGCGTATCTCGTAGCCAGCCGCTTGGCCACGGGGAAGCTCTTTTATGATTGTGTATGAATACTTCTTCAAAGAATTCCATGCTCGTGGTAACGGCGACTATTTGACTAAGTGGGCCGCACAAGTGGATCAGTTGGCGGCCGAAGGCTGGAAGGTTCTCGATTGCTGCCGCAAAAATGAACAACCTGGATTCTGGACCGTTATCCTGGGCAGGCCGGAACGCGAGGTTACGACAAATTGAAAAGCAGCTTCCGGCGAGGCTGCCGGGGCGGTTTCTCATTCGAGCCCCGCTAAAGCGTATAGAATGATCCTGGTATAACGACTGTACACGCGCTATATAGTACAATTTCTTTTTATAATTCCTTAAATGACCCTGGAGCGTGCCGATGTTACCGAGGCGAAGTACTGCGTTATTTGACTTAACCGAATTATTGCAGTCTATCCGTTTGCATTCTTGGCACGGTGTTGCGTGTGTAGGCCTTTTGTTGTTTTTGGCGTGCCCGTTTAACGCGCGGGCTCAGGTTTCGGCGGCGATCTCAGGCGTTGTCACCGACCCATCCGGGGCCGCGGTCTCAGCGGCAACTGTGACCGCGAAGAGTGTGGAGACGGGTACCCTACGCAGTACAACTACGGACGCGGCGGGCCGATACCTTCTGCCCGAACTCGCGGTGGGCGAGTATGAACTAACCGTCATGAAGGACGGATTTCGGTCTTTGGTTCGCAGCGGAATCGATCTGGTGGTGGGACAGGAAGCCCGCGTCGATCTCGTGCTGCAAGTTGGCGAGGTCAAGGAACAGATCGTCGTGACCGAGGAAGTTTCCCCGGTAAACGCGACAACCACGGATATCTCCGGGGCGGTCGCGGAAAAGCAGGTCAAGGACCTTCCGCTGAATGGCCGCAGCTACGACTTACTGACGCTGCTGAATCCCGGCGTGGTGAATTTCACCTGGGAGAAAACCGGTGGGATCGGAATCTCCAATTCAACTACCGCCAACATGTTTGCCGTTTCAGGAAACCGTCCCCAGCAGAACCTTTTCCTGTTGAATGGCGTGGAGTTTACGGGCGCGGCTGAAAATAATATGACGCCGGGGGGCGCCAGCGGGCAACTGCTGGGCATTGACGCGGTGCGGGAATTCAATATTCTGCGGGATACCTACGGTGTGGAGTACGGCAAGAAGCCGGGCGGCCAGATCAGTATCGTCACGCAATCGGGAACGAATCAGTTTCACGGCTCGATATTCGAGTTTCTCCGCAACAACGCCCTGGACGCGCGCAATTTCTTTGACGCCGGTTCTTCGCCTCCGCCGTTTCAAAGGAATCAGTTCGGCGCTTCCGCGGGCGGCCCGATTCAGAAGGACAAGACTTTCGTATTTGGCAACTATGAAGGATATCGCGAGAGTCTGCACGAGACCTCCGTAGCATTCGTACCGGATGCGCAGGCCCGCCTGGACGCCGCTTCTATAGTCAAAACGATGGGCTTGCTGAATCTCTGGCCTGTGGCCCCGGCGGGCGCTCCCGACTTCAAGGTGACACCCACGGGTGATGGAGTGGCACAAGTCCTTAGCAGCCCCTTGCAAAGGATCCGCGAAGACTTTGGAACGGTGCGGGTCGATCACGTCTTTTCCACAAAAAATTCCGGCGATGCGATCTACACCATCGATGACAGCTACGCCAACACCGCGACGCCGCTCGATCCTTTCAGCACGGATTTGCTGAGTCTGCGGGAGCAAGTATTGAGCCTGCAGGAAACACATGTTTTCTCGGCGGCGCTGCTCAACACGATCCGCTTCGGATACTCCCGGGCGGGATATTTCTTTACGGGCGAACCGGCGCCCGGTACGCCGGCCGCTGGCGTTCAGGGTTTCCTGGCAGGCGATCCTGTAGGCGCCGTGGTCGTGGGCGGCAGCCAAGCGTCCAATCCCCAAGCGCAACTCGGACTGGCGGGAAGCAATAACGGGAGCAATCTGCACGTCGCTCGAAATCTGTTCACTGTGGCTGACGATTTAGCATTCACCAAGGGACGCCACCAGATTCGGGCCGGAGTCTGGTTCCAACCGTTCCAATCCAACGAGGAGATCGCCCTCAGCCAGTATGGCCAGTTAACTTTTACCGGACTGCCGAACTTCCTGGCCGGCACGGCCAGCTTTTTGTATGACCCCACGCCAACACCGCTGAGCTGGACCTCGTTTTTCGGGGCCTGGTACGCCGAGGACGTGATTCGCGTAAGCTCGGATTTGACTGTGTCGCTCGGTTTCCGCGATGAATTCAGCACGGGCTGGAACGAATCGCAGGGGCGGGCCGCAAACTATACTTTTAGCAGTTCGGGCATCGTGTGCGCGTCTAAACCGGCTGCCAACGTTTGCCTGCCGCAAGTGGGCGACTCGTTGTTCACAATCAACCGGGCGAAATTTTTGCCGCAACCGCGAATCGGGCTGGGGTGGAGTCCTTTTGATAAAAAGACGGTGATCCGCGCGGCTTTTGGAATGTACAACGACCTGCAGGACGCCTTGGGCTATCGCGCGGATCAGAATGCGCCTACAAACCCGACGTACACAATCGCCGCCACCAGCCTGGCCAATATTTTTGGGCCTGCGGGCGCGCCTATACAGCACAGCGCACCGCCTCCCACAACACCGCTGGCACTGCTGTTGCCGGGAGGAGTCCAGCCCGACCTGTATACCCCCACTCTGATTTCGTACTCGCTCACAATCGAACGCGCTCTTTCTCCCAACACGTCGGTGAGCGTGGGCTACGTCGGAAACCACGGCTATCACGAGATTATCGGAGTGGACGCCAATGCGCCCGTTCCCGTCGTTTGCCCGGCGGCACCCTGCCCCGCAACATTCCCTTCGACGATAAACCCAGGAACGGACGCTCCTGTATGGGGTGCTTTGGCGGGGCAACCAGTGCCGGCGGGGACATATTTCAATCCCACGGCTACCAAGCCGAACACTGCGCTCGCAAATACCTGGACGTGGGTCTCCGAAGGCGTTAGTTCGTACAACGCGCTGCAAGTGGATGTGAACCGCCGCTTCAGCGGAGGACTGGCACTGCGAGGCGTTTATACCTGGTCCAAGACGCTGGACGATGGCGATTCGCTTAACGCGACGGCGGCGAACAATGCTGTCGCTCTGCTCTCAAACCCGTTCAACCCGCGCGCGGATTGGGGACTGGCGACGTTCGACGTGCGAAACGCTGCAGCAATCAGCGCCACTTATGCACTGCCGTTGGGCCACGGAAAGCGCTTTCTAAGCGGCGCGAATGGCGCAGCCAACGGCCTGCTCGGCGGGTGGACGGTAAATTCAATCGTAGGCGTTCAGTCGGGATTCCCGTTTACACCGCAGCTCAGCTACAACCCCGCGAACAACGGCGACTCGCGCAATCCGGTGCGGCCCTTCCTCAATCCGGCATTTAACGGGCCGGTGGTGCTGGGAAATCCGAACGAGTGGTTCAATCCCAACGCTTTTATCGCGCCGCCGAGTAACAGCATGTTTTACGGGAATGCGCCGCGGGATGCCTACATCGGGCCGGGTCTCGCCACGTGGGACTTCTCGGTGTTCAAAGAGATTCCGGTGCGGGAGAGAATGAATGTGGAGTTCCGCGCGGAGATTTTCAATCTCTTGAATCGGAACAATTTCAACACTCCAAATCTCATCGTCGACGTGTTGCAAGCCCCGCCGAATGCGACCTTTCCCGAGCAATCCCCTACGGCGGGGCAGATTACGAGCACGGCGACGACGTCGCGGCAGATTCAGTTCGGACTGAAACTGCTCTGGTAAGGAGAGGAGCAGCCCCGAATCGCGGTGTTCGACCATTCGGCGCCGAGAAACGATAAATATAATCTAATACGGTTGACATCGATATAACGACATGAGTGTATACGACTAAAGGCTCGACTAATTCCAATTTGAAGCGTATGCTGCTCCGCATATGACAGGCGTGAGAATCGGTCGATTTTTGGGGGTTGGGTGTGATAGTTGGGTTAGGGGGTTGTGTTGTGATTGTGTGTGGGGGTGTGTGTTGGTGTGTGGGTTGGGGTGTGGGTTGTGGAAGTGTGTGTGGAAGCTATGTAGGGATCCATCCCACGTTCCCGGATGATTCTCAAGTTCGACATCGACCTTCATCTTCTTGGTCCACTCCTCGAAGTGCTGGATCGAATTGATGAATTGCGGTGCCGTTTGATCGTTATATTGCCTCCACATAATGAACCCGCCCCCGAAGAGGCCCACCACGTGAGTTTTGCCTCCGTCTTTCAGCGCGAAATCGGCCAAGGAGCCGGGCGTATGTCCGGGAATCAAGACCGGAGTTATCGACTCGTCGCCGAGGGTGATGGGCTACCCTTCCACGGCTACCATATCCCGTTTCGGGGCCGCCTGCGCGGCCGCACCCCCCGCAGGAGCCTTGGAGACGAAATCCCAATCGAGCGCCGACATGACCACATGCGCTCCGTAACGTTCTTGCAGTAGGGTTGCACCACCGAAATGATCTCCGTGACCATGAGTGATGACGATCAATTTGATATTGGCGGGATCAAATCCTAGAGTCTTCAATCCAGCAAGGACGACCGGTTCCACATCTTTTCTGTTGCCAGAGTCGATCATGAGAAGTCCGGCAGACGTGGGAATCACGTAGACTACGCCACTTTGAACAGAGTACTGGCCTGGAATGGCGTAAAGATTGTCGAAGAGCTTTACGGGGCCGGGGTCGGCAGCGGCAGTGGAGCGGCCGTCGAAAGTGCGCGAATCTTCGCAAAGGAACTTGTACTCCGGCGCCCAGAACGTTCCTGCGATCTTTTTTGCCTTTTCGACACGAGCCTGAACTTCAGGAGAATCGGCTTTAGCGGCGGCTCCTTGTCCTTGTGCCCAGACGGGCCAGGCGAGCACGGCCGACATGGTCAAGCACGATACTAACTTATATATGCTTTGGGACATATCGTTCCTCCCTTTCTCCGTTCCTAGGTCCCGCCTTCAGCAACTGCGGCGAACTGAGGAGCCTGCTATGCATGAAGTACGCCTATATTACGGGGATTATCTGGGATTTCCGTTTTGATCTCCCGGATGGGCACCCTTATACACCCAAGGCCCTTCCGCGTGAAGCAAATTGATTTCGTCGCAGCCCTGGGAGCACCATCAGCCTGATTCACACTGACTTGCAATCGACTGGAACTTCCGTTCCGAGGCATTTCTCGGACACCCTCCCCTTTGAGCCCTTTCTTCGCCCCGCTGCTTTGTTGCACTCGCCGCGCCTCAGCCCGTTGCGACCGGTAGTGCCCAGATTCGATGGAGCATCGTTCCGAACAGGCGTCGGGTCAGGTGACTCTCCGCCAGCAGCAGCCAGTAGTACCGCGCGTGTTTCACCAGACGCCCGCCTGTCTTCACGAGCCGCTGCTGCAAGCTCGTCAGCGACCAGGCGTCGATTCTCTTCGGCAGCACCAGACGACGCCACAGGTTGCCCAGGTTGTAGGCCAGCAGGCTCAACTGTAAGCGCACTTCATTGGCTCGGAACCGATGACACGAGAGCCGGGTCCAATGCGTCGCCTGCTTGCCTTCCTTGATCCATTGCTCGGCTGTGCCCCGCTTATTGTAGAACCGCACTACCGCCCGGCTCGGCAGCGTCAGATTCGTGACGATGAAGCCGACTCGCGGGAACAGTTCCCCGAAGTGGAACTCCACCTTCGCCACCACCCGTCGCGCCGTTTTCCAACTGGCCGCTTGGTAGAGAAAGCCCTTATACCAGACCACTGGTTTATGACTGGGGCGGCCCAGGGGACGCTTCAACAATTCCGCAATATCCCGCTCCAGATTCTCGTTGGCCGGTATGCGGATGGCATATTTACGCCACGCTCGTCTAGGCTTCGAAGGGCAAAGTAGTGGAGATTGAAGTCGGCGACATCGTGGCCCACATCGTCGTGCGCGTTGGTGAAAATTTGATTGAGAGCGTAATTACCAGGCGCAGCACGGAAGAGATGAAGCTTAAGGTCGGCGACACCGTGTCAGCGGTGATCAAGTCTACGGAAGTGATGCTGGAGAAACCCTGACGGGCCGATCGCAAATTTCTCGGCGCGCATGTAACAGGGTGTTTGTAGGAGACGGCAGGGAACATATCCCAGGTAACAAGCAGAGATGCTTCGGTGCATCGAATCGCCTTCCTCGTAACGACGTTGTTGCCGCTGAGCCTTCCAGCGTTCGGACAGCAGTCCGCGCCCGCTCGCATCGCCACTGGTCCTACGGAGTTCAAGATCGGCGGCGCTGTGACGACGCCCCTGGTCGTGACGGCCGCAGACATGAAATCGGCAGCGCGAAAAACGATCCGCGTCGTAAACACCCACAATAACAATAAGACGGAAGTGTACGAGGGCGTGCCACTGGCAGAGCTTCTAGCCAAAGCGGGCTTGCCTCAAGGGGAGCAAATTCGCGGGCCGCTCATGGCTACCTACGTCCTGGTAGAAGCCGCGGATGGGTATCGCGTCGTGTTCTCGCTCGCGGGACTCGATTCCAGCTTCCTGGATTCCGATGTACTGGTGGAAGACAGAATGGATGGCGCCCCGATTGGTGGCGACGAAGGCCCCTACAAACTGGTCGCGCCTCACGACAAACGGCCGGGAAGATGGGTAAGGATGGTCAAGTCCATCACGGTGATCCGATCTCCGTAAGCTGAAGCAAACCGAGCAAAAAACAAAAAGCACAGAGGAATGCCTGTGCTACTGAAGGGCAAATGCCGGCGCCGAGAATTGGTGGCGCATGATGATGTAGAGGAACTGAACGAGAAAAATCTCTGCTTCCTCCAGGAGGATCGAATCCAGGCTCGAGGCTACGCATAGTTCTCCAGGCACTCTCCAGCACCGCAAACATCCGGCATCTCAGTAACGATACACAGCTTATTTATGTTGGACGTCTGGCAATTTGTGGTGGGTATTCCGCGTGTGAATCAATCTAATACGCTTACCTTTCTGGACGACCCCACTCGGACAGGAGTGTAGACCAGGCTCTTCCCCGTCAGGCGGATGGTGGGCTCAGCGCCAAGCAAATGAACGATGGTAGGGACGACGTCGAAGGCTGAGTGTACACCTCGCTCGCCAGAGGCGATGCCGGGCGCCGCCAGATAGGCTATCCCGTGCTCGCCAGTGTGGTGTCCGGTTTTGTGGAGCGGCACCGGACCGATAAGTCCCAGGCGTGGATGCTCGATGGCGGCGGCTGTGTTGCGCCATACAACGCGTAGATCCGCCTGGGAATTGCCGAGAGCCAGGGGGTTGGCTGGGAACGGCCTTTCAATGGTGGCGACCGCCGGCTCTCCGGTGCGGGGATCGCGACACTCGCGGAGCAGGGTCTCGACCGACCGGCAGGTCTCTTCGTAGTCTGTCAAATCCACGATGCCCTGGCGCTCGCGCCCACGCAGATTGATACGAATGCGCCCGTCGGAAAATGAAGGCAGCGCGAAGGCCGGCATCTTGGGCCAATAGCGGCGGTAGCGATTGGCAGGCATCCAGTCGAGCTCGGACTCGGGCCGCTTGGGGGGCGCGTGACGCGAGCGCCAGCGGTCGGCCGCCGACCGAACGTCGTTAGCCAGGTTCTTGAACGGTTGTGGGAGGTGACGAGCGAGGACGCGCATCGGACCCACCGGCCCGTCCTCCATAGGAGCCGCGGGAATCCACGATTGCGCGGCGGCCTCCCAAGTGTCGTCTTCATCCAGAATTGGGAGGCATTGCGGCGCTGCCGTCCACGCCGTTGGAAGAGTCAGCAGCTCTTCACCGAAGGCGTGGCGGTAGAGCAATTCGGCCACCAGGACCATCGACTGAATATCGCAATGGTTCGGTCCCATCCCTCCCATGTTGAAGGCGATAATTGCGGCGTCGCCGGCAGCATCGACGAGTTGACCGACCATACTGTCCAACGCGCGGTGGATGCTCACGAGTGCGCGCCCGGCCGGTCCGGCCGAAGGATGGGTGTGGAGAGGATGGCTGGCGTCCAAACCGTGCCATAGCCCCTCCATGCCGCCGTGGAGTTCGCTTGCGACGGTAAAGAAAAAGTCCCACTCCGGAAATCGTTCTGCGGCCAACCATTGGGCCGCGCGGCTGCGAACCTGTAGCGCGTGAACGAGCGCCTCGCCCATCCGCTGGGTGCGCGCCGCTGACGGCCACGGATTCGCATAAGTCCACTCGGCGGCGGGATAGCGGCCGAACCGTTGCTCGAACTCAGCCCAGAGCGCCTCTGGCCGGGCCATCGCTCCGCTCCCAGGATTGTGGGCGCCCCAGGCCACGATCCCTTGTGTGTTGGGAGCGCGGCTGAGATCGAGGTATGGGGGGTCGAATACCACAACCTTAAGGTCGGTTTCGGTCCACCATGGCGCGAAATTGGCGCCTTCCTGCCAAGTGGTGTAGGAGGACGGATCAAACTGCAGCGATCCCCAGCGTTGTCCGGCTTCGGGTGAAAGACCCGAGGCCACCGATTCCCACGGTATACCCGTGCGCTGGGAGCGGTCTGTTGCGAGGAGAAAACGCGCGGCGCGCTCCTTGAGGGCCGCTAATGCGGGCATCTGACCTTCGGCCATGAGCCGTTCGGCCAGTGTGACCTCCAGTCCATCAAGGCCGATGGCTAAAACCCGGTGAGCTATCATCCAGAGACCGTCTTATCCCCAACTACTGCATAGAGATCATATGGGGCGAAGACCGTCAGCGTCTGTGCCTTTCGGCGACTCCGTTTCCAAGTAAATAATAAGCAGCAGGAACATTCGATTGGCGGGAAAGTTTCAGGGCCAGGCGAAGGCTGTATCCCCATTCGTTGATGCTCTGATTGAAGGCGGTGCGCGAGCAATTCTCTAAAAAAACGCCAAACATACAAACCGTTTCCTATACTAAACCCCACAAAACCGACAGACACAACCCCCCCCTAAAGATACGCTACAGCTGACCAGCGCTCCACACACTGAACGCCACCCGTCCTTACCCCCCCCCCCTCCTGCCTACGCCACCTCTATCTTGCCCCCCCTTCCCTCCGATGCCGCCCGAATTATGCCGGACTCGGACACTTCTCTTTAACGTTCTTTCGCAGGCATCGAATTTTGCAAGCGCCCGGAGTAGCGGGGCATGCTAAGGAATCGTCGGTCCAAATAACCATGCGCCAATCACAAGCTCAGCGGCCTAGGGAACTCGCTTGGCAACTTCTCTCGGCCACGCTGGAAAGTCAGCCGCTACAATCGCCAGCGGTTTTGTTTGGACCTCCTTCGGGAGTGGTATTTACAAACGTCACGAGAAAATCTTCCACCCGGTTTGTTACACGCGCTCTGTTTGATCCCAGCGACCCCACAATTATCTATGCGGTGTTGGGTGGTTTTAACGGCGGAGCAGAGGCGCCTTTTCCGCATGTCGGTTGCTTGATCATTTCACCAATATTAAATGTACCTTTCAACGCGCTGGGATCTTCTGGTTCCTCACCCGCGCTGTAAGCTCAGTCTCCGCACCTAATTACGCTTGCCACGCTGAACAGCACAGCGGATAATCCCTGCCATCTCGAGGCTAGAGATTGGAGAGCCGGTGAGGTTGTGTCCCCATTGCCAGTCTACAAATCCGGACCAGACGGACCGCTGCATCAAGTGTGGCGTACTTCTGATGGCTCCCGGAGCTGAAGAAACGCTGGCGCCGGTACGTTCACACTCATCCGCTAAGCCAAATCTCTCGGAAGAGCTGGCGACCGTAGCACTGGTCACGCCACCCGGGGCCCGTCCGAGTGCCCCGTCCTCCGCGCAAGACGAAGACAATTTCGCAACGGCTGCTGCCGCACCCGAAGTGCAGTTTGGCTCTCGCTACCGGGTCATTTGCAAGCTTGGGGAAGGCGGGATGGGTACGGTTTACAAGGCCTATGACAGAGATCTGAATCGCGTTGTTGCACTTAAGATCGTGCGCCCCAGCTTGACAACCAATCCTGAAGCCGTAGAGCGCTTCAAGCAGGAACTGCTGCTGGCCAGCAAGATTTCCCACAAGAACATTCTGCGGATCCACGACCTGGGCGATCACGGCGGAACGAAGTTCATCTCCATGGCCTATGTGGAAGGCCAGGATCTTTACCATATCTTAAAACAGGAAGGCCGCCTCCCCGTCGATCGAGCCGTACGCATCGCGTGCCAGCTTTGCTCGGCACTGGACGCGGCAGAAGCTGAGAGTGTTGTCCACCGCGACTTGAAGCCCCAAAACATCCTGTGCGACCAGGCCGGGAACGTCTACGTTTCCGATTTCGGCCTAGCCAAATCTCTGGAATCCGACCTGGGCATTACGCGTACCGCCCAATTCCTGGGAACTCCCCGATACATGTCGCCGGAACAGGCTGAGGCGAAGCCGGTCGACCACCGCAGCGACATCTATGCGCTGGGATTAATCCTCTATGAAATGGTGACGGGCGACGTCCCGTTCCACGCTGACTCGCCTTTGCAACTGGTATATCAGCGCATTCAGCAAAAGCCCAAAAGCCCAAAGTTACTAGTCCCCGAACTTCCCGACTATCTTTCCCGCATCATCCTCAAGTGCCTGGAGACAAATCCCGCCGACCGCTACCAGCACGCCCGAGAGGTCCTGAACGATCTAGAAGCAGAAAATGCGCCCCCTCCCCCGCGCAGCGTGCAAATTACTCTGCCATTGCTTTCCCGGCGGGGTTGGCTCGTCATGAGCGGCGTGATCGTGGCCATGATCCTTGCAGGCGTAAGTATTCCTCGGGTACGCCAGTTCGTGCTTCGACGAGGAACGGGGTCGCCGGGGGCCAGTATCCCCTCCCTCCGGCAGGGAAGATATGTGGCTGTGTTGCCATTCACCACCATCGGCGGCGATCAAAGTTCGCCGAGTTACGTGTCGGATGGTCTCGTCGAAGCGCTCTCGGCGAAGCTCTTTCAACTCCATGATATCCACACTACTTCGGCTTTGGCGTCCCAGACGGTTCGGCCAGGCGACTCGCTCGAGAAAATGGCGCGCCAGTTGGGCGTCAATTTGGTGATTTCGGGAACTGTCCAGGGTACCGGGCAGAAAATCCGGGTGATTGCCTCTTTGGACGATGTAGCCGATGGTCGGCGATTATGGACTCAAGAGTTTTCCGGCATGCGCGATGACCTGCTGACTTTGGAAGATGAGATTTACGCAAAATTGGTCGACGCTCTGGCCTTAAAACCCAGTCGAGACGAGATGGCCCGCAGCAGCACCCATCCCACGGAGAACGTTGAGGCCTACGACCTCTACCTTCGGGGCCGAAATGCAATGCGCGGACAGTTGATTGTCAGTAACGTTGAGACGGCCATCGATTACTACCAGCGGGCGATCAAAGAAGATCCCGGGTTCGCGCTGGCCTATACGGGTTTGGCCGATGCCAGCCTCCGAATGTACCGTGAAAAGAAGGATAGTGTGTGGGCGGATAAGGCTCTGGCGGCCAGCCAGCAGGCGCAGCGGTTGGACGACACTCCGGCGGAAGTCCATTTCACGCTCGGCACCGTGTATAGCGCCACCGGCAAATCGGCGGAAGCCATCGCAGAGTTGCGCCGAGCGTTGGAACTGGCCCCGAAAAGTGATGACGGGTACCGGAGGCTTGCTGACGCGTACCGAGCCGCTGGCCGGCAGGAGGAAGCGATCCGAGCCTACCGGACGGCCATTGAGCTCAGTCCGTATTACTGGTTCAACTGGAACGCGCTGGGTTCGGCGTATTTTCATTTCGGCGACAACCAAAAGGCGCTGGAGTCCTTTCAGCACGTCGCCCTGCTGGAACCCGACAATGCCGCCGCGTACCGCAACATCGGAGCAGTCTATTTCCAAGAGAACAAATGGGATGATTGTATTTCCGCCTTCCAGAAATCGCTTGCGCTCGAACAACATCAGGTGGCCTATTCCAACCTGGGAACCGTTTACTTCTACCTGAAGCGCTACGACGACGCCGTCAAAATGTTCGAGAAGGCTGTCGAGTTGAGCCCCAACTACGAACTTGGAATGGGGAATCTAGCGGACGCCTACCGGTGGTCTGGGCGGACCCAGGAAGCGATGGCTACCTACGACAAGGCTATTGCGCTAGCGTACAAAGAGCTGCAGGTGAATCCTCGCGCAGCCACCACCATGCAACATCTAGCCCAGTACTATGCCAAAAAGGGCGATTCAGCGGACGCGCTCGAATTCATAAAGCGCTCCCAATCCATCGACCCCGCCGACAGCTCGGCGCTTTATACTCAGGCAGTAGTCTATTCGTTAGCTGACAGACAAGACGAAGCGCTGAAGGTGTTGAGCGCGGCCCTCCAGAAAGGGTATTCCTTCCAGGAAGTAAAAAACGATCCGGAACTCACCAAACTACGAAGCCGCCCTGAGTTTTCAGAACTCCAGAGCAAATTTAGCAAAAATTAACTGGATCGGGCCCCAAGCAGGTTGCGAAATTTCCGGCCGCCCAGCAGCATTCCTAGACCTGCTGCCACTAAGGAAAGCATGTTTGGTTCAGGAACAGGGTTAGGAACGTTCGCAGAGGCACTGAAGTCGCGATCCGCACCCCACGACCCCGCACTCGAATCGTTATCGTTGAGGTTTATCGCAAAAGCATCGCCATTGAGTATTCCGTGGGCCCCGGCGTCATCCGCGTCCCCATCCGAACCGGGAGGCGGTGGTAGCACTCCAGATAAATACATGCCTGTCATTCCTCCTTGCAAATTCTCCACCAGGCAGTTCAGGAAGGCATTCGTGACGCAAGTGATTGAACCAGGATTTACGAAGAATGGATCGCTATTTGTAGTGACCAGGAGGCTCTGCCAATCTTGACCGCTAGTGTTTGTCATGCTGACGATTCCACCACCGGAGGCGTCTGCGCCGAAGATAAAGTTGAGCCCGACGCCGGCGGGGCATTCTGAGGTACAGGCGGGATCGCTAATGTCAATGTTCGGGTCGGTTGGTATGCTATCCGCGCGAGCCAGAGTCGCTGAAGCTAGTAGAAATGAAAGAAGCACTACAAAACGACTAATAGTCATAGGAAACCTCCAGCTCATACCCCAGCGCATACCTTTTTATGCAATCTAAGGACCTGGGCCAGGCTGGGGAAATTCGTTAACTAAGTCTTTAGCTGTCTGTATGGGGCCATCATAACGACCTTCAGCGAGTGCCCTTCCTCGACGAGAATAGGTAATGCGTTGCCGATTTTGTGCAACGGCTTGGACCTGGATAAGGCCGCGGGCCTTCGCGATACCAGCCGAACCTGCCGGGCTTCGAGGGGTTCGAAACCATGACTCTGTTCTTGATGGACCTGGCAATTAAACGCGCACACCGACAGGAGTCCGCAACTTAAACTCAAGGATTAGTCAGCAGCGGAATGCTCTTGGGATCGGGAGACGGCGGGATCGATTTGATAAAGGTATACATGTCAACCAGCTCTTGGTCCGACACCTGTGTTCCAAACGGAGGCATGGTACGTTTGGGTCGTCGAACATACTGCATAAAAGCCTGCAAGGGCATGGGATTCTGGGCTAAGCGAGCCCCGGGTCCGCCTTCACCCGAAAATCCGTGGCACGAAAAGCAACCGTGTTGAATGAAGGCTTTTTTTCCGTTTGCAACATTGCCCGCGGGAGCCCCGGCTTGCGGGGCAGACTTCTGGGATTAGCAAAAACCGCTTTAATATCTACGCTCAATAGCATAACGACGCCGACAAGGACCAACTGTATGGAAAAACGAGATACACGAGAACGGTTCACGGGCGGTCCTCAGACAGGCTGCGTGACGGTATCGAGCAGAGCTGGCTTGCCGCGCTCGACGGCAGCGAGAGCGCGGCGGATGGCTGGTCCCAACTCCTTCGGATCGGTGATTGGGCCTTCAGCGTACCATCCCAAACCTTGCGCGACTTTTGCGAAGTCGATGGACGGATCGTCGATCGCCGTGCCGATGAGACACCTGCCGACATCGCGATGGTGCAGGCCGGCGATGTGCTCAACTTCCATCACCTCCGTATTGTAGGCTCGGTTGTTGTGCATGACGGTCAGCATGGGAATTCGGTGATGCGCGGCGGTCCACAGTACGCCGGGTTGGTACATCAGATCGCCGTCGTTCTGGAGATTGATGGAAAGCCGGCCATGCTTACGGTTCGCGAGCGCCGCGCCCACAGACGCAGGAGCGCTATAGCCGGTGCCAACTGATCCGGACTGCCCGATGTGCTGATAATACTTATCGAAATTCCAGAGCCTGAGCGCCCAGTCGCTCATGCTATTACTGCTGGACACTCAACCGGTCGATGCAACACCACCTAATCAGTTGACCCGACCATACTTCCTCTAGGGAACCGATCTGTAGGGCCGTACTCAATCAGAACCTAAACAGGGCAGTGTTCCATTCACATCAACGCCCTTGGAACGAATTTAGCTTCGTAGACTCCTCCACGTGGACTTTGAGCGAGTGTTGCGTCGACCCATTGAGACCACCCGCATTATCGTCATGTGGGATCCAGCAAGTGTTGCGTCGACCGTCTGAGCCGGCACCGTTTATCGGGAGTTGGCGTGCTGCCAGTAAATGGTGCGCAGAAGAGGCGTATGATGGCGATCATGTTGAGGAGCCGTCGGCAAACTGACAGCGCGGGTGAACGATGTTTGCGGGCACCGATCAGCGCGCACGCAATAAGACGCTGCGGACAATGACTCTGAGCGTAGCGGCGGTGGCTGCGGTCCTTTCGTTCGGCCTGGCTATCGCGCCACACGCTCGCGCGCAAACGCAAACGCCAGCGTTCGAGGTCGCCTCGATCAAGGCCGACCATTCTAAGGACGACCGTGTTTTCATCCAGATTTCCGGTGGCAGATTCACCACAACGAATACGCCGGCAAAATTCCTGATTCAATATGCGTACAACCTCAAGTCTTCGCAGCTATCGGGAGGGCCGAGCTGGATCAGCTCCGAAGGCTACGATGTCGATGCGAAGGAAGAGGATGCGCTCGCCGAAGAATTGAAGAAGCTTCCGCGCGAGCAGGGGCTCGATGAAGTTCGAACAATGCTGCAATCGTTGCTCGCGGACCGATTCCATTTGAAGGTGCATCACGAGACCAAACAGCTCCCCGTCTACGCACTGGTTGTAGCCAAGGGCGGCTCGAAGCTCGTCCAATCGACACTCACTCCTCTCGGGCCCATTGGAACCAATCCTCCTCCCGTGCCTGGTGCTCCCCGGGCTGGAACGCAGTTGATTAGCCCGGGGCAAATCAACGCGACGGGCGTGCCCATCGGCAATCTCGCAGACGCGCTTTCGCGGCAGGCGGACGTTGGCCGCATCGTGCTGGACCAAACCGGGCTCAAGGGCAATTACGATTTCATGCTGCACTGGACGCCGGAAGGACCGCTGCCGCTGGGCCCTGGGCCGGGAACGGGCCTGGCGCCAGCCGGAGGGGCGCCGGATGCATCGGGAACTTCAATCTTCACGGCGATCAAAGAGCAGCTCGGCCTTAGCCTCCAATCGACGAAGGGGTCGGTGGACACGCTAGTCATTGACCGCATCGAGGAACCCTCGGAGAATTGAGGTCTTTGTATGAGAAACCGTGCTGAATGGGCACGGTTCTTCCTGGCGGCGGCCGGACTAGTGGCATTCGCTGCTCTGGTTATGGTGGACGCCCTGACGGCACCTCTGCTATTGGGCCAATCGCCGTCAGCTCAAGCGCCAGCAGGCCTGTCCTCGGCAGCTAGGGGAGACCGGCTGACGTTCGAAGTGGCGTCGATTAAGCCCGCCAGGCCCGGTCAACCCGGCGGTTTGATAAAAGCCCTGCCGGGAGGCCAGGAGTACACGGCGCAGAACGAGCCGGTAAAGCTCATCATCAGTTTGATGTACAAGGTGCCGATCTGGCAGATCACAGGTGGGCCGGATTGGCTCGATAAGGACTCCTACGACATCGAGGCGAAGGCGGACCGTTCCTACAGTCTCGACGATCTCCATGTGATGTTTCAGAATCTGCTGGCTGATAAGTTGAATCTCAGATTCCACAAGGAGACAAAGGAAGGTCCCGTGTATACGCTGATGGTGGACAAATCGGGATCGAAAATGAAGCTCAACACAAGCGAGGAGGATTACAGCATTCCCATCAGTTCCAGTAAGGACGGTTTCGGCGCGGTCGTCGTTGGCACGAGGGTATCCATGCAATACTTCTGTTGGTGGCTCGGGCAAGCTCTCCAGAAGGATCAACGACCGGTGATCGACGAGACCGGGCTCGATGAGAATTACGATTTCACGCTAACGTTTCGGCCGGAACTTCCCGTGAATTATCCCATAGAAAACTTACCTCCTGGATTCCTTGATCATCCGACAATCTTCGACGCCTTAAAGCAGCAGCTTGGTCTAAGGCTAGAGCCGCGAAAGGGACCTGTAGAGTACTTTGTCATCGACCATGTGGACAGGCCCTCGGAGAACTGACCTTCGGCCGGCGTTGCGGATCGTGGGACTTCCAACCCACGGATCATGCGCGACGGATCGAGGGCCTTGCGCCTTGGAACTCCTGCTGTTTCCTGCTTGTTTTGCGCCTTCCCGCTGCCTAAAGCAAGCCTAAAGCAGACCCGCCAAGCTCAGACACCCGCCCTATAAAACATCGTTTTTATTGGAAGAATGGTCGGGGCGAGAGGATTTGAACCTCCGACCCCCTGGTCCCGAACCAGGTGCGCTACCAGGCTGCGCTACGCCCCGACCGGCCCGCGTGGGGATGCGGAGGGCATCCAAGCGGAATTGCAGAGTAACACATCAAGATGTCAGTCAGCCAGCGGAGGGCCGCGCGAACCAGCACAACCGATGGGGTAGACGCCTGCATATGGACCGGATGCTCATATCGCTTATACTAAGGATCGCAAAACAAATCAAAACGCGGCGCAACGAATTTGCCGCCAGCGCGTATAATATAGTGCGGCTGGCCACCCGGTTCGCGGGGTGGGAGAAATTCGGCGCGTCGAGCGGTGTGGCGGAGCTAAACTTCTTGCGCTGTGCCGGTTAGGCTGCGAAATCAGATGTTTCTTGTCCATAGCAGGGCGCATCTAATGGGCAGAGGGAGAAAACTGGGGCGAAGGAAGACGCGCGAAGTCTATTCAACCGCTTCAGTGATTGACTGCGGCGCGTAATTAGGCTAAGTCTCTAAAAAATTTCCAGAAGTGAATTTATCGATCAGATTGTGGCGGGAGGCATGAATCAAATGGATAAGCAGACGATTAGTATCAAGCGCTCCATCGCAACGGCCTTTTTGGGCGTGGCGCTTTTAGCGGGAAGCGCGCTCACCTGGACCTTTACCTCGAGCGGAAAGACGGTACTCGGCGCAACGCGTCCCGTTGAGCTGCGCTTGGCTGCCGCAAGCAGTCCCGCGGTGGGGCCGGTCTCGCTGAGCGACGGCTTCGCAAATGTGGTAGAGCCTTTGCTCCCCGCAGTAGTGAATATTTCTACATCGAAGATGGTTAAGCAGCAACGGGGTGACAACCCTTTTCAGGACGACCCGGCGTTCCGCCAATTTTTTGGTAATCCTTTTGGCGGCGGGCAAGGTGACGGGCAGGGGCAAGAGCCGCGCCAGCAAAAGGAACATAGCCTGGGCTCCGGCGTGATCGTCAGCCCCGACGGCTATATCCTCACGAACAACCACGTCGTGGACGGCGCGACGGACATTACGGTCACACTTAAAGACAAGCGTGACTTGAAGGCTAAAGTCGTGGGTGCGGATCCGCACACCGATATCGCCGTGCTGAAGATACCCGCGACGGGACTGTCTACGGTAACCCTTGGGGATTCCACCAAGCTGCGTGTTGGTGACATTGTCCTGGCAGTTGGTGACCCATTTGGGATCGGCGAAACGGTCACGATGGGCATCGTCAGCGCCACCAGCCGCCGGGCTCTCGACATCGAGGGCTCGGATAACTACGAGGACTTCATTCAGACCGATGCGGCCATCAATCCCGGAAACTCCGGCGGCGCGCTGGTGAACACCCGCGGTGAACTCATCGGCATCAACACCGCGATCATCAGCAACGGCGGCGGCGGCGGAAATCAGGGTATCGGCTTTGCCGTTCCCGTCAGCATGGCTCGGCACGTGATGGAGCAAATCCTGAAAACCGGCAAGGTGACGCGTGGTTATCTGGGCGTCTCCATCCAGCCAGTTACTCCGGACCTGGCGAAGGCGTTCGGCCTCCCCTCGGCTGAAGGCGCGCTGGTCGGCGATGTCACTCCTGATAGCCCCGGCGCGAAGGCGGGTCTGCAAAAGGGTGACGTTATCGTCTCTCTGAACGGCCAGGCTATTTCCGATTATCAGGATCTGCGGCTGCGCATCTCGCAGTCGGCCCCTGGTGAGAATGTGAAACTCGACGTGTATCGCAATGGCCAGAAGCGCGAGGTCACCGCGACGCTCCGAGAGTTCCCCGAAAAGACAGAAACTGCCGCGGCGCCCACGCAGGGGCAAAATGCTGCCGAGGGCTTACAGGTCGAAAACCTGACGGCCGATATCGCCGAACAACTCAATCTGCCGGCCGGCACCCGCGGAGTCATCGTGTCCCGAATCGATCCGGATGGCAACGCCGCGGAGAGCGGTCTGCAGCGTGGTGACGTGATTCAGGAAGTCAACCACAAGCCCGTGAATAACGTCGAGCAGTTCCGCGCGGCCATGAGTGCTGCCGGCCAAAACCAACCCGTCCTGCTTCTCGTGAATCGTGGTGGGACGACCGCGTTTGCCGCAATCCCGCCGCACCAGTAAAACGGGAGCAGTATCAAACGCCGCTCTTCAATTGCGGCTCACAAAAAAGAAACCGGCGTGGCCTTAGGGCCCGCCGGTTTTTTTTGTCTGCGGCTTTTGGCCGACTGTTATCAACCTTTACTTCGCCAACAAACCCGGCGCCGCTACCAGAGCCGGCAAACGAATAATGCGCGCCTCGATGACGTTGGGAATGGCGTGCAGCAGATCGAGAATGCCGCTGGGTACCTCGCCGTCGAGGCCGATGAGTGCCAGCGCGTCGGCGCCCAATACGGCTTCCCGGCGGCCCAAGGCAAAGGTGGCAATGTTCATGCCCTGGCGGCCAAGAAGCGTGCCGATCTCGCCGATTACGCCGGGAACGTCGCGATTGCTCAGAAGCAGCAGCGTGCCTTCGAGAGATGATTCCACCGCAATGTCGTTGAGCCGGGCCACGCGCGGCGTGGTGCCGTAAAGCACGGTTCCTTGCGCGGAAAACTTGCTGCGCCGGGACCCATTCGCGGGCGTGGCCGTAATCTCCACCAAGTCCGCGATTCCCCGCTGGCGCGGCCGCGTGGTTTCCTCGATGATCAGGCCTCGTTCGGCCGCCCGAGCCGGCGCGCTCACCAGGTTGACGCGTTCATCGAGCACCGCATTGAGCGCCCCGGCGAGCGCCGCGCTGCGCAGCAGATGCGTGCCCAATTCCGCGGGCTCTCCCGCGCATGCCAGCCGCAAGCGCCCCACCGCGAAAGGCGCGGCCTGCGCCACGAAGGAAGCCAGCCGCTCGGCCAGCTCGAGATAAGGGCGCAGCCGCCGGTAATGCTCGGGCGAAATCGCCGGCAGGTTGACGGCGTTGCGCAGGACTCCCTCGGCCAGGAAATCGCGAATCTGCTGCGCGATCTGCACGCCGACTTCCTCCTGCGCTTCCACGGTTGAACCGGCCACGTGCGGCGTGGCGATCACGTTCGGAAGCGCCATCAACGGCGAATTTCCGGGCGGCTCAGTAGCAAATACATCCAGGCCGGCCCCCGCAAGGTGTCCCGATCGCAGCGCCTCGGCCAGCGCGGCTTCATCCACAAGTTCGCCGCGCGCCGTATTAATCAGGCGCGCCCCGCGCTTCATCTGCCCGAGCGTCAACGGATTCATCAGCCTCTCGGTGGCGGGAGATAGTGCGGTGTGCAGCGACACGTAGTCGGCCTGCCCTAGCATCTCCGCGAGCGGCATCAACTGCACGCCCCACTCCGCGGCGCGTTCCGCGGTCAGGTAAGGATCGTGCGCGAGCACCCGCATCTCCAGCGCCTTGGCGCGACGCGCCACCTCCCCTCCGACGCGCCCCAACCCCACCAGCCCCAGCGTTTTCCCGCGCAACTCTGCGCCGGCCGCGCCCGATTTTTCCCAGCGCCCCGCGTGCATGGCGGCATTCAATTGCGGCACCGAGCGCGCCAGCGCCAGCATCAATGCCAGCGTATGCTCCGCTACGCTTGTAGCGCTGCTTCCCGGCGTATTTACCACCAGGATGCCGCGGTGCGTGGCGGCTTCCAGATCGATGTTATCCACTCCTACCCCGGCCCGGCCCACGATGCGCAGGCGGGGCGCCTGTCCCAGCAATTCATCGGTTACGCGCGTGGCGCTGCGCACGATAAGCGCGTCGGCATCGGCAAGCTCGGCCGCGAGCGCGACCGCGCTGGGTTGTTTGACTTCCCACCCTACGTCGACCAGTAACTGCACACCGTGGGGACTGATTTTATCGGCTACGATAATTTTCATGGCACAAGAGCGTACTGACCTCTCGTCCGTCTGTCAAACATGCACCGCGCATCCCGAATTGTCTGTCCGGGGCCGTCGGAGCGTATGCTATAGTGGCGCTTCGCAAAACCCGCCATGGGCTACCTCGACCGCATCCAGAAAGATTTGACGGACGCCATGAAATTGAAGGATGAGTTGCGCTTAAGCGTTTTGCGCATGGTGAAAACCGCTCTCAAGAATAAGGAAATCGAAAAAATTCGTCCTCTCGACGATGCCGAGTCGTTGCAAGTGTTGCAGACGCTGATCAAGCAGCGCAAGGAATCGGCCGAGCAGTTTGCGCGCGGCGGTCGCGCCGATCTTGCGGACAAGGAAACGCGCGAGATCGCCTTCATCGAAGCGTACCTGCCGGCGGCGCCCGACGACGCCGAGATCGATCGTGCGATTGAAGCCGCCATCGTCGAAACGTCGGCCAACTCGCCCAAGCAGATGGGCGCGGTTATCAAAGCTGCGCGCTCGCATCTTGCAGGCAAGTCGGTGGACGGCAAGGCGCTCTCCGACCGCGTGCGCGAGCGCCTATCGCGCTGAAAGCGGCCCGGCCCCGCGCGGATGCGGCAATAAAGCTGGCAGACCCATGGCGCTTCCCCAGGAAATTCCCGTCCGTTATACCGAAGAAGAGGCCGGGTATGTGAGCTTCCGCCCGGTGGTCCGGCAGACGTTTCGTGTACACGAATTGCTGGACATGATACTGAGCGTGACGGGCAAACAGCCGGAGCGCATAAGGCAAATCCTGCGTTCGGGCACCGTGGTATTTCACTTTTACCGCTACTGGTGGGAGGGGTTCGAGGCCAGTGAGGCTGACCTCCAGTCGCTGCTGGCGGAATTTCCGGACGCGGATGCGGCACGCGCGTTTCGCGCGGAAAATTGCACGAAGGCGTTCGTCGACGGCGACAAGGGTGACGCGGTCCACCCGCCGCGGCACGCGCCGCTCGAAATCGATCGCCGGGCAGCCAGCCGCAAACGCTGGTTGCGGCGCCGAAGTTTCTGGGACGTGCTGATGGCGGCCGCCGCGGCGGGACCGGTCGCTTATGACAGCTATTCGTATATGCATCACGCCGATCTTTACCGCCTTGCGGTCACCGCGGAGCTGCGGGCCACACTCGCCAACGCCGCGGCATCGCTGGCGCCCCGTGAGTTGCACCGGGAACTCTCGGCGGTAAATGATGCTGCGCGGATACTCTTCGCATGCCCTCGCGCGGGCTCCTGATCTCCACGGGCGAAATAAATCCGTGCAGTGTTTTTGCAAACAGGCGCGCCGCGCTGGATGGGCACTGCGCGGGCTGTACTCGGACCGCGCTCAATACGGGTGCGGGCTCGGACTTGGAGCCCACTCAATACCAAGGATAAAATCGTTCGCATGAGTGCCGAACCGTTTTTGGAACTCGAAAATGTCTCCGTAGCGCGAGGGCTTAAGGTTGTGCTTCACAACATCTCGCTGCGTATCGCCGCCGGAGAGCACGTCGCTTTGTTGGGCCCCAACGGCTGCGGCAAGTCCACGTTGATCAAAACCATGACCTGTGAATGCTATCCCCTGGCGCAGCCGGGGACGCGCGTGCGCATTTTCGGCCGGGAACGCTGGGAGATTTTCGAGTTGCGCAAGCGGCTGGGCATCGTCGCGACTGACCTTCCGAGTGAACGCACGCTGCATACCAAGGGCAGCGATGCCGTGATTACGGGCTTTTTTTCCAGCTCGACGATCTGGCCGGAGCTGCATGTGACCCCGGCGATGCGCGAGCGCGCCGCAGCCATTCTCGAGCAACTCGAGGCGCGGCACCTGGCGGAAAAGCCGCTTGGGGAAATGTCCGCCGGAGAGCAGCGCCGCATCCTGATCGGGCGAGCGCTGGTCCACAATCCAGAGGCGCTGCTGATCGACGAACCGAGCAATGCTCTCGACCTGGCCGCGCAGGCTGAGTTGCAGCGCACGCTGCGTGTCCTGGCGCAGCAGGGGACCGGAATCTTCCTGATCACTCATCACCTCGCCGACATTCCGCCGGAGATCGCACGCATCGTCATGATGCGCGAGGGCAGAATCGTGGCCGATGGCCCCAAGGATGAACTGCTGACCGAGGAGCGCTTGCAGAACTTGTTCGGCGTGCGCGTAACCATGGCGCGGCGCGACGGCCATTACCACGTGTGGTAGGTCCGCCCGCCTTTGGATTGCGCCCCCTGAGTATTGAGCTGTACTGATTTTTCTAAATTTAGGCCTATACCCGCCCCAGGCATTTGTAAGTGTGTGATGTAACGGGAGTTGCAAAATTAGGCGTTTGTATCTTGCTGAGGCGATTAGGGTTACAAGGCGCGATTTTAGAGATTTTCGCGCGTTCAGTGGTCCGGTTCTCACCGAATTCTGCGAAGACTTGCCGAGGCACAATGCCTCGCAAGCGCGGTCCGCGGCGGCAAACCGAGGGACTTTCGAGGAGCATGGCGTATAGTACCATAATAGTAAATAAAATGCCAGTTTATATTAACTGATATGGTATTCGAATACAGTCGTTCGAACACAGTTATTCGACTACGGGCATTTGAATATCGGCATTCAAATCGGGGCAGCCGAAAGCAGCAAACGCGTGCGAGCGGCAGTTCGAATGCAGGCGGCAGTGGTGATGTACTGACAGGTTCGAAGACTGAATTGCGACGCGGCATTTCCTTACGACAAATGGACAGTTCTGCGCGATAATGCGCGACGCGCCATCTGCGGTGGCCTTTCGGCGCGATGAGGAGACTGCGTGGCGACCAAGCTCTGGAGTTCGACTGCGCCGCCGGACGAATTTCGGCCCTACGTTTCCGCCGAGACGATTCTGCCGGAATTCACGCTGCGCGCGGTGCTGGTCGGCGTTTTCGCCGGACTTTTTTTTGGTGCCGTCACCGTCTATGTCGGCTTGCGCGCGGGCCTGACGGTCTCCGCCTCCATCCCCATTTCCGTGCTTTCCATCAGCATTCTCAGGATTTTCGGTAAGGTCAGCATCCTTGAAAACAATATCGTGCAGACAGTGGGCTCGGCCGGCGAATCGATCGCCGGGGGCGTAATTTTCACGCTGCCCGCCCTGATTTTCCTAGGCTTTCCGCTCGAATACTGGAGCGTATTTTTCCTGGCGTTGATTGGCGGGTGGCTGGGCGTACTGTTCATGATTCCGCTGCGCCGCCAGCTCATCGTCAAGGAACACGGTAATCTGCTCTATCCCGAAGGCACAGCCTGCGCCGACGTGCTGGTGGCCGGCGACCGGGGCGGCTCGTTTGCGAGCCGCGTTTTCTGGGGTCTCGGGCTGGGCGGGCTCTATTCAGTCTTAATGAATACTGTGGGTGCGTGGCGCGATACGCCTACGTACAATCCCGAGTGGCTTCCCGGCGCATCGTTTCGCGCCAACATCACCCCGGAATATCTGGGCGTCGGCTACATTATCGGGCCACGCATTGCCGGAATCATCGTTTCCGGCGGCGTCTTTTCCTGGCTGGTGATGATGCCCGCGATCCGCTTTTTCGGGTCACTGTCACCGGGAGCGGCGCTGTACCCCAGCACCGTCCCCATTCCGCTGATGACTTCCGACCAGATCTGGTCCAGTTACATCCGCCCCATGGGGGCCGGAGCGGTGGCCGCGGCAGGCGTGATTACGCTGGCGAAAACGCTGCCTACGATCTGGTCGGCGCTGACTGCTGGAATTAAGGATGTGCGCGCCGGCCGAGTGGCCGGTGCTCCAGCGACCTCGCGCCTCGAGCAGGACCTGCCCATGAAATTTGTGGTCTTCGGCTCGCTCGCCGTCCTCGTGATGATGTGGGGACTCCTGACTTTTCGTCCGATTCCCGGCGCGGAGACCAGCATCGGCGCAAACCTGCTGGCCGCAATTTTTGTAGTGGTCTTCGGATTTTTGTTCGTGACGGTGTCTTCACGCATTTGCGGGCTGATCGGAAGCTCGTCCAATCCCATCAGCGGCATGGCCATTGCCACGCTGATGGCCACGTGCGCCATGTTTCTGGTGATCGGTTGGACGCGCGGCAGCTACGCCGTGCTGGCCCTTACAATTGGCGGCGTGGTCTGCGTGGCCGCCGCTAATGGAGGCGGCACCTCGCAAGATTTGAAAACCGGATTTCTGGTCGGCGCCACCCCTTCAAAGCAGCAGATCGCTTTGATCATTGGCGCCATGGCCTCGGTTTTCGCCGTGGGCGGAACGCTCAAGCTGATGAACGTCGGGTTGGCCGAGTACAAACCGGTCCAGATCGCTATCGATCCCGCAAATTTGCCGCCGGGCGCCCAGGTAGAAACGCAGAATTATGCCTACCAGGGAAAATCTTATGTATTGATCAACGCAATCGGCTCCCGCGTCATTCCGGACGGCAAATACCTCTACGATAGTTCCACTCACCAGATCGAGATTCAGTGGGTGCAAGGCATCGGCAGCGACAAAGCTGCGGCGCCCCAGGCGCGGCTTATGGCCACGGTGATTAACGGCATCTTGAACCGGCAATTGCCTTGGCGGCTCGTTTTGCTGGGCGTGTTTCTGGTGGTGGCCATCGAGCTGTTAGGCATCCGTTCGCTGCCCTTCGCCGTCGGTTCGTACCTTTCTATCGCCACTACCATGGCGATTTTTGCCGGAGGCGTGGTGCGCTGGCTGGCTGAGCGCGGGCGAGGCCACGGCGCCGCGGCAGAAAGCGAAATAGGGCCGGGTCCTCTTTACGCCAGCGGCTTGATTGCCGGCGGAGGCATTTTTGGCCTCTTGGGCATCGTCATCGCTCTTCTCGAAGACCAGGAGTTCCGCTACCACATCTTTCGTCCGGGCCTGTTCCAGATCGGCCCGAAAATCGAAGGCGCCCTCGCCGGCAGCACGGCATTTGCCGTATTCATGTTCCTGCTTCTCGCCGCGTCGCAGTTTTACTTCGCGCGCAAAAAGCTGGAGTAGCAGTTTCGCGCGTCAACCAACAGAACAAAGTTGCGAGACTCGCTACGGCGTGGAGGGCTCCGCCTCAATCTTACGAAGTTCTTGGTCAAGCTCATCGTGCCTCGCTCCCTTTGGTGTGAGAGCAAGCAAGCGCCGCAGCGCATGATCTTGCGCAACGTGAAGCGCTCCCGAGGCGGAAACGGGCGTGTCTGGAATAACGCCGGCACCTTCCCAATTCGCGCCGCGGACAGCAGTGCGGATTCGGCTGTTGGGGAGGATTACGGAAAACTGCGCATTGATCGGATATGGCCGGCCTGGATTCGCGGCGCCCACGGTAGTCTCTCCGATAATTTCCGCTCGGTGGCGCTCCTGGAGGATGTAGGCAAATCCTTCTCCTGCTGACCAGGTGTGCGCGGACGTCAGAACATAAACGGGCCGAGTTCCATCTCGATCCACAATCCCCGATTGAGTGACGTAATGCTGCACTTCACCGGATCGAGGAATGATGTCCGCGAGCGGAAGTCCCGGAGCATCGAAGCAATAGCTTGCAAGCAGCGCCATGGTATCCGGCGAGCCACCTCCGTTGTCACGCATGTCGAGGATTAATGCGTCGGCATGGTGAAGCATGTGCATGGCGCTGGCGATCGCGTCAGCCGCTTCGTCCGGATGAAAAAACGCCGTGACATTGAGGTATCCCACATTTCCGGGCAGTATTTCCACACGCTGCACCGCGGCATTAGAAACCCGCACGGCTTCGGCTCGTGATTGAGGCGAAGCGCCAACGCCTGCGTAGGAGCCCTCTCTGGCCTCGGGCACGACTGCAACCGATAGATGTTTATCGTGAGTGAGCGAGTACAAATCGGTGGTCAAAAGCGAAGCGAGGGCTTCCGGCGTTGACGCATTGGCATAGCGTCCCGCAGCAAGCCATTCCCGCAGGGACGCATCAATGTGTGCGGCAAGATCGACATCGAAATACTCGCTATGTATTACGCCGGCGACCGCTTCGACGGTGCTGCTGACAAACGCAATGTTCAGACGAGGCGAGGCCTCACCTGTGGTTTGGGAGGACACGTCAAGCGAGAGGAGAGCGATTGCCGCCCAGGCGAGAAAAATTCTGCGGCCAAACAAAGCGGACCCCACGGTGTCAGTTCATGGCGCCCGCTAATGATAACTCTGCCAGAGCGTCCAGGCTCGCCTTCATTTCTTCAGGCACTAATCATCCCGTATCCTTTACCACGCATACGCTTTGACTCTGGTCCGCGCTCACTTTAGACTCTTTACAGCATGGTTTCCTTTCCGCGTGGACCGCGCTATCGGATGCCCTGGAGTAATTACATTACCCCAGCCATCCGAAACCTCGTGCTGGCCTGCACCGCCGTATTTTTAATCCAAACACTTCTCAATCTTTTCGACCGGCCGCTATCGGACTGGATGACGCTGGAACTGGGCCTGGTGCCCGTGCTGGTGACTCACGCACTCCACTTGTGGCAGCCGGTGACCTATCTGTTCCTGCACGGCGGCCTGCATGCACCTCTTGTTCAATATGCTTTTTCTGTGGATGTTTGGCGTGGATCTCGAGCGCACCTGGGGCTCCCGGCGCTTCTATAACTATTTCTTCATCACCGGAATCGGAGCGGGCTGCATCGACGTGCTCGTAAGAACGGTGGTCGATCCATCGGGGATAGGCTCCTCGAGAATTCCAACCATCGGCGCGTCCGGAGCGATCTACGGGATTTTGCTGGCTGCGGCGGTGATGTTTCCCGACCGCAAAGTGTGGCTCATTCCGTTTCCCGTGCAAATCCCGATGAAGATCTACGTTTTGGGCGCCGGGGCCATCGAGTTCTTCTCGACCCTGGGAACGGGCGGCGACAACGTAAGCCACGTGGCGCATCTTGGCGGAATGCTGGTCGGCTATCTTTACCTGCGGCGCGGGTCCTGGTTCTATCGCGCGCGCAACGGCTTTTCAGATTGGCAGCGAAAGCGGGCGCGCCGCAAGTTTGAAGTTTACATGCGCAAGCACAAGGAAGAGCCCCCCTCCGGCCCGGATCATTGGGTCAACTAGATCTTCCAAGCCGCAAGACCCTCACCTCGAAAATTTGCGGCCCCCCACGACGTGAAATTTCATGAAATTTGTCGTCCCTCGCACGCCAATTGGCGTCCCGGCTACAATGCCCACGACGTCGCCGCGGCTTACCAAGTGTTCCTCCAGCAGGCGCTGCTCCGCAACTCTCGACAGGTCTTCCATATTCCGCGGCTTGCCCATCCTGCGCGGCAGCACACCCCAGTATAGAGAAATCTGCCGCCGGGTATTTTGATCGTGAGAGAACGCGATGATGGGAGGCTTAGGCCGATTCTTCGAAATAAGGCGCGCCGTCGTCCCCGTTTCCGTGAAGACGGCAATCACCTTCATGGCAAATTCGCCCGAGGCATGGCAGATCAGTTCGGCGGTCGTCTCGGCCACAGTCGAGAATTCCTGCCGCTGCGGGTGTGGAAATTCCGTGATGCTGTTTTCGGCCGCCCGAATGATGCGGTCCATCATGCGCACCGATTCCACCGGGTAGAGTCCCGTGGCCGTCTCGGCGCTGAGCATCACGGCGTCGCTGCCATCAAAAATGGCGTTAGCCACGTCGGAAGCCTCGGCGCGAGTGGGCCGCGGATTTTCGCGCATCGACTCGAGCATTTGCGTCGCGGTGATCACCGGAACGCGCGCCTCGCGGGCCCGCGCGATGACCAGTTTCTGCACCACCGGCACGCGTTCGGGTTCCATCTCCACGCCCAGGTCGCCGCGCGCCACCATCACGCCGTCGGCCACCTCCAAAATGGCATCGAGGTTATCGATAGCCGCCGGCTTCTCGAGCTTGGCGATAATAGGTGTGTTCTGGCCGGCGCGTTTGATCGCGGCCCGAGCCGCCAGAACGTCTTCGGGCCGCCTGACGAAGCTCACCCCGATGTAGTTCACTCCGCATTGCAGCGCGAATTTCATGTCGCGAAGGTCCTTGGGCGTAAGCGCGGGCACGCGCAGATTCACGCCCGGCAAGTTGATGCCCTGGTGTTCGCGAAGCTCTCCTCCATTAACCACGCGGCAAATGATCTCCGGCCCGCGCACCGATTCCACGCGCAACTCGATCAACCCGTCGGCCAATAGTATCCGATCGCCGCGCCGCACTTCGGCAGGCAGGCGTTTATACGTAGTGGAAACGCCCTCCACGCCGCCCAAGCATTCGGCGGCCGAGATGGTAAAGCGTTGCGCCGACAGCAAGCGCACAGGCTTGTGGTCCTCGAGCGGCCCGGTGCGAATCTTAGGGCCTTGCAGATCGGCCAGGATAGCAATCGGCTTTTGATAACGCGCCGAGGCCGCGCGCACGGCCGCCACGGCGGCGCCATGCTCCTCCGGAGTGCCGTGGGAAAAATTCAGGCGTACCACGTCCATCCCGGCCTGCATCAGCCGGTCTACCATTTCGGGCGAGCGGCTACCGGGCCCCAGCGTACAGACAATTTTGGCGCGGCGGACAGCCAGCGGCCCTTCCACGCCCCGCAGACTATTTCGCGGTGACAAAGTCATGGACGGTGCGATAAAGAAACTCCACTCCGGTTCGAAAGCTGGCCAACGGAATCCGTTCATCGTCCGCATGCATGCGCAATTCGTCGGCTTCGGCCAGCGGAAACGGCAGCAGCCCGTACGCTTGCACGTTGTGCAGGCGCAGTTCGGCCGAATCGGTGGCGCCTGTGGAAAGGAATGGCACCGCGACCGTCCCCGGAAATTGTTGCGCTATGGAACGCTCCATGGACCGGTAGAAATCGCTGGTGAGCGAGGAGGGGGGCGCGGATTGCCCGGCATCGGGTTGGATCTCGAACTTGATTTGCGGGTCATTCACCGTTTTTTCCATCAGAGCGATGACTCCGCCAATCGAGTCTTCCGGCAGCAACCGGATATTCAGGTTGGCCCACGATTCCGACGGAATCACGTTGGCGCGTACGCCGGCGCGCAGTTCGGTCGGCGCAATGGAATCGCGCAGCATCGAGTTCCACAACGGATTCATGTCGGAGAGCCGCCGCGCCGCGAGCGCAAAGCGCTCCGGAGTTTCAAGGGCGCGCATCCACTTCGCGGTATCCTCGTCTTCGACTTGCGCGAGTTGCTCGAAATAACGGCGCGTGATGGTCATCAACTGGACCGGCGTTTCGAGCGTGCCCAGTTTCTGCACGGCCGCCGCCAGGTGCACCACCGAGTTGTCGGTCCGCGGAATGGAGGCATGTCCCGAGGTCCCCGTCGCCACCACCGCAACGTTATAGGAAATCTTCTCGCTCGCCTGAATCCCCACGTACTGGACCTTGCCGTCTTTCAAGACCACGCGCCCGCCTTCGTTAATGGCAAAAGCGCACCCGATTTTGTCCCAGTATTTGTCGATCACCAGCTTGATGCTGGACGGTCCCCCTTGCTCCTCGTCATCGTCCGCAAGAAATATAACGTCGCGATTGAGCTTGACGCCCGAGCGTTTCAGTTCGACGACGGTCGCCAAGTTGGCGGCCACCATTCCTTTGTCATCGATCGCGCCCCGGCCCCATAAATAACCATCCTTCACGATGGCGCCAAACGGGTCCACGGTCCATTTGCTCTTATCGACGCCCACCACGTCGAGATGCGCCACCAGTAGCAGCGCCTTCGAGGGATCGCGCAGCGGCCCGGCCTGCAGCTGGGCGATCGCCACGCCCCGGCCGGGAGCGATCTCCAAAACTTCCACGGGGATATTTTCCTTTTGCAGCACGGCCGCAACGTATTTCGCGGCGGCCAGCTCATTACCGGGGGGATTTGTCGTGTCAATGCGCAGCAGGTCGCTAAGCCACCCTTGCGCCTCGGTAATAAGCTGACTAAGTTCGGCTGGCGGAAGGATTGGAGTCGCGATCGGCGCCGTCTGCGGCCGTGCCCGCGCCTCGCTTAGGGGCGCAGTGGAGAGGAGGCCACCGGTTATTCCGGCCAAAATCAACAGTATCGAGAAAAATCGACGGTGCATTCCCGGCCTTTCTCGTTCGCCAGCCTTACGCGTCCTGCTCCGCTTCAAAATTTGATGGTAACACGGCCACTTCCCGCACGGTCCCCCGTTTGCATGCATTAAATCGCCAACTTGCAACCATAAAATCGATAGATGCCTGCGGACTGTTTGATATCGTTGAACATCCCGGCTTTTCGTGGCAGCATCCTAGGCAGCAGAGGGGTTGGTTATGAGATCTGTAGCAAGGCGTTCGCTGGGCTTTTTGGGCCTCGCAATTTTGCTGGTTACCGGATCGCTGGCGGCGTCGCCGCTACCGCGACAAGCAGCGCCCACGTCACCAGCACCACCGCAGCAGCCGCCCGGGCAAAACTCCGGCCAGCAGCCCAACTATTCGATTTCCATCACAGTGCCAGTCGTCAACGTGGACGTGGTGGTCACCGATAACGATGGAAATTATTTGACCGGATTGAAAAAAGAGAATTTCCGCCTTACCGAAGACGGCGCGCCGCAAACCATTACGAACTTCTCCACCGGCGATGCGCCCATCACCGTGGTGATTCTTGTGGAATACAGCCGGCGGGCCTACGGCTGGTATTTGTATACCGCGCGGAGCTGGGCCGACGTTTTCCTGCATCAGCTTAAACCCACCGACTGGGTGGCGCTCGAATCCTTTGCCATGCGCCCGAACGTCGAAGTGGACTTCACGCACAACATGTCCGAGGTCGAACAGGGGCTGATCGGCCTGGTGCTCCCCACCTTCAGCGAAGCGGTGATCTTCGACGCACTTATCGATACGCTCGATCGTATGGCCGACGTCAAAGGCAAAAAAGCCGTGCTGGTGCTCGCATCCGGGGAAGATACCTTTAGCCGCCATACCCTGAACGACACCGTGGCGCGGCTGAAGGAAACCGATATCTCCATTTACTGTGTGGGGGTCGGCGAACAATTCGCTCTGGAAACCGATATGCACGGCGGAAACGGCAGCGGCAACTTGAACTACCTGCAGGCGCAAAATCAGCTCCGCACGTTCAGCCAGTTGACCGGCGGCCGCGCCTGGTTTCCGCGCTTCCAGGGCGAGATCCCGGGAGTCATGGGCGACGTCGCCGCCAGCCTGCGCAATCAGTACAGCATCGCTTACTCGCCCACGAATCAGAGCACCGACGGAAAATACCGGAAGATCAAGGTCGAGCTGGTAGCTCCGGACGGGGGACCGCTCACGGTTCTTGATCAGAAAAATAAGAAAATCAAATACCAGATCTACGCGCGCCAGGGTTACGTCGCGCCCAAGAGCGGCGTCGCCCAGCTAAACCATTCTACAAACCAGGTGGCTCCATCGGGTCTCTCGCTGGTAAACGGCCGCAGCCACTGATCGCGCACCCTGCACGTTCAAGATCAATATCCTCGCTTGAGATCGACGCGGTTGCGCAACATCTGTCCGCTGAACCAGCGCTCCAGGTTATCCAGCAGAAGGTCGGCTTCCCGTTCCCAGACGCGCTCGCTCGTTCCGCTGACGTGCGGTGTGATGAATAAATTTTCACGCGCCCATAATGGGCTTTCGACCGGGAGTGGCTCTTCCGCCGCCACATCAAGCGCGGCGCCCGCGATCGTCCCGCGCTCGAGCGCCGCCACCAAGGCGCCTTCATCAATCAGCGACCCCCGCGCCACGTTAATCAAAAACGCGCTAGGCTTCATCAGCGTGAATTGCGGCGCGGCGATCAGATGCCGCGTTTCCACTGTCTCCGGAGCCGCCAGCACCACAAAATCCGCCTCCGGCAGCGCCCGGTCAAGCTGCGCTGCGGGAAACAAGCGCTCGGCGAGCGCCCTTTCGGCACCCGGCGCCATTTGCCCGGACCGGCTGACCGCCCAAACCCGCATGCCCAGCGCCCCCAGCCGCTCCGCAATCGCTTGCCCCACTGCTCCAAAGCCTACGATCAGCGCCAGCAGACCCGCAATCTCGCGGGGGCGTGCCGGGCCATCCCAGATTTCCTGCTGCGCCCATTGGCGGCGAAGCTGGTAACGCATCGCGCCGGGAAAATCACGCGCCAGCGAGATCACGAAACCGGCAACATGTTCGGCCATGGGCGCGGCGTGCACGCCGCTCGCATTGGTCACTACGATGTTGGATTCGCGCAATTCCGGATACAGCAGTTGCGAAACCCCCGCCGAGATGGAGTGCAGCCACGCCAGCCGAGCCGCGATCCGTAACTGCTCCGGACGCAGCAGATAACCTACGAAAATATCCGTATCGGGAAGCTCCGGGTCCAGCAAGTCGTGATGCGGCAGATATACGACATTCATCTCCGGCCAGCGCTCCCGGATGCGTTCGGCCAGTTCTTCAGGAACGCGCCACAGCGTGAAACGCAAGCGCGCCGAAATGACGAGTTTTGTGTCGGCGGGACTCTTAGTCATGTCGCCCCGGCTCGTGGATCAATAAAGCCGATCATCAAAGGAGGTTCTTCGCTATTAGATTCGCTATTTAGAGAGGATGCGCAGGTCTCGCCCGGTCATTTCCGCGGGCTGAGGCACGCCCAGGATGCCGAGCAGCGTGGGCGCAATGTCTTGCAGCGCGCCGCCGGATTTCAGTTGCACGCGCCCATCTTCATCGAGCAACACGAAGGGCACGGGATTGGTGGTGTGATATGTGTGTATTTCGCCTGTCACGGGATCGATCATGGTTTCCGCATTTCCGTGATCGGCGGTAATGATCCACGCTCCCCCGCGGGGGCGCAGCGTTTGAAAGATGCGGCCCAGGCACGCATCGACTGTTTCGACGGCTCGAATGGTGGCTTCAAGATTTCCCGAATGCCCCACCATGTCCGCATTGGCAAAGTTCATCACCACCGCATCAAAATCGCCCTTTTCGATCGCGCCGATCACGCCGTCCGCGATACCCTGTGCGGACATTTCCGGCTTCAAATCGTAGGTCGGCACTTTTTGCGATGGCACCAGGATACGCTCCTCGCCGGGAAAGGGTTTCTCGACGCCGCCATTGAAAAAGTACGTTACGTGCGCGTACTTCTCGGTTTCAGCGATGCGCAGGTTGCGGAATTCCACATCCGCGAAGACCTGCGCCAGGATGTGCTCCAGCTTCTCCGGCCCAAACAGGTACCGCAACCAAGCAAAACTTTTGTCGTATTGAGTCATGGCCACGAAAAATAGGTTTTGGGGCCGCACTCGATCGACAAACTTGTCGAATCCCGGTTCGGCGATGGCCCGCGTCATTTGCCGCGCGCGGTCGGCGCGGAAATTGAAATAAATCACCGCATCGTCATCGTGAACGCGGGCGACTGGAGGCGCGGCCGGCCCCGCGCCCTCGGTAATCACCACCGGAAGGATGAATTCATCGGTGACGCCTTGCTCGTAGCTATCGCGCACGGCCGCAACCGGATCGGGTGAACGCCGCTCGGATTCTCCATGAACGATCCCACGATAGGCGCGCTCCACACGTTCCCAGCGGTTGTCACGATCCATCGCGTAATAGCGTCCTGACAACGACGCGATGCGCCCGGTGCCCAGCTCCCGCAGCTTTTGTTCCAGGCTGCGCAGGTAATCGATCCCGCTGTGCGGCGGCGTGTCGCGTCCATCGAGGAAGCAATGAATGAACACGCGCTCCACTTTGTTTTGCTTGGCCATGGCCAGCAGCGCAAACAGGTGTTCGATGTGCGAGTGCACACCGCCATCGCTGAGCAGGCCCATCAAATGTAGTTGGCGCTCGCGGCCGCGCCGCATCGCCCCCAGCAGCAGTTCGTTTTGCAGTAACGCGCCGCTCGCCAGCGACTGGTCGATGCGCGTGATATCCATCTGCACGATGCGTCCCGCGCCGATATTCAGATGTCCCACTTCGCTATTGCCCATCTGGCCAGGAGGCAGCCCCACCGGGGGACCCGAGGTGGAAATTAGCGTGTTAGGAAAATTCGCGAGGATTTTGTCGTAGTTCGGTTTGCGCGCCAGGGCGATGGCATTTCCCCGCGTCTCGGCGCGATATCCCCAGCCGTCCAACACCGTGAGCACGATCGGTTTCGGCCGGTTTGTCATGCCTGCCCGATCATTGCGCTACACGGGGCGCGAGCGCGGCGCGTCCGGCAAAGCGCGCGGCGCTTCCCAGTTCTTCCTCAATCCGCAGCAGTTGATTGTACTTGGCGATGCGGTCGCTCCGTGAAGCGGAGCCCGTCTTAATCTGCCCGCTGCCCATGGCCACCACGAAGTCGGCGATGAACGTGTCTTCGGTCTCGCCCGAACGATGCGAGACGATGCTCGCGTATCCGGCCCGCCGCGCCATCTCGATCGCCTCGATCGTTTCCGTCACCGTGCCGATTTGATTCAGCTTGATCAAAATCGCGTTCCCGACATTTTCCCCGATTCCCCGTTGCAGTCGCGCGGTATTCGTCACGAACACATCATCGCCGACCAGCTGGATTTGCTTGCCAAGAAGCGCCGTCAGGTGCTTCCACCCCGCCCAGTCGTCCTCGGCCAGCCCGTCCTCGATCGAGACGATGGGATACTGGCGCACCCACGATTCCCAAAACGCCGACAACTGCTCCGGCGTGCGCGACGATTTGTCGGATTTCTTGAAAACGTAACGATTGCTGGCGCTCACGTAGAATTCGCTCGCCGCCGGATCGAGCGCCAAGCTGATCTGCTTTCCAGGCGTGTAGCCCGCGGCGGTGATGGCTTCGAGCACCACCTCGACTGCTTCCTCATTCGATTTCAGATTGGGCGCGAAGCCGCCTTCATCACCCACGGCGGTCGAGTATCCGCGCTTGTGCAGCACCGTCTTCAGTTGGTGAAACACCTCGACGCCCATGCGCAGCGCCTCGCTGAAACTCGCCGCGCCCAGCGGCATCACCATGAATTCCTGCAGATCGACCGAATTGTCGGCGTGCGCGCCGCCGTTCAAAATGTTCATCATCGGCACCGGCAGCAAATTCGCATCGCGATCCATGGAATAGCGCGATAGATACCGGTAGAGAGGCTGGCGTTCGGCCAGGGCTGCGGCGCGGGCCGCGGCCATCGATACGGCGAGGATGGCATTCGCTCCGAGCCGGCTTTTCGTGGGCGTCCCATCGAGTTCGATCAGGCGGCGGTCAAGCCCGATCTGGTCGGTCGCGTTGATGCCGCGCGCCGCTTCGGCAATCGTGGTGTTGACGTTTTGCACCGCGCGCAGCACGCCTTTGCCGAGATAGCGCGCCTTGTCCCCGTCGCGCAGCTCGAGCGCTTCATGCTCGCCCGTCGAAGCTCCCGAGGGCACCGCCGCGCGGCCCCGCGCGCCATTTTCCAGGATGACGTCGGCCTCGACGGTGGGATTGCCGCGCGAATCCAGAATCTCGCGCCCGATCACCCGCGCGATTTTTGGCGCTACATTCGGAGCATTGGTCCATCCAGGCGAAATGCTGGACATAAAAAAGCCGCCTCCAAGCGGGAACTTACGGCCGGACCGCCGTGCACCTGCATCATTTTCAGCGTATGGCTATTCCGGTTCTTCGAGCAACGACTCGTCGCGCACCACCGTGATGACGCCGCGCTCGGTAACCTGGTAGCGCTTGCGGTCCTTCTCGAGATCGTAGCCGATTTCGGTGTGCTCGGGCAGCACCACGTGGCGATCGATGATGGCGTTGCGAATTCGCGAGTAGCGTCCGATATTGACGTGATTGAATATGATGGAGTTTTCGATTTCGCTGTAGCTGTTGATGCGCACGTCGTAACCCAGCACCGACCGTTTGACGCCGCCACCGGAAAGAATGGAGCCCGCGCCCACCATGGAGTCCACCGCCACGCCCATGCGATCGGCATCGCCAAACACCGTTTTCACCGGCGGATATTGCTGCTGCCAGGTGCGCAACGGCCAGCTTTTATCGTACAAATTGAATACCGGGCTGACTTCCACCAGGTCCATATTCGCTTCGTAATAGGCATCCACCGTGCCGACGTCGCGCCAGTACTGCGGGCCACAGCGGTTTTCGTCCTCAAAATTATAAGCGAACACACGGTGTTTCGAGAGAACGCGCGGAAGCAGATCGCGCCCGAAATCGTGCGACGATTGATGATTTTCGGCGTCCGCGATCAAAATCGGAATCAGCAGTTGCGTGTTGAAGATGTAGACGCCCATCGACGCATTGATCTTCTCCGGATTGTGGCGCGAGCGCTTCGGATTGGCCGGCTTCTCCTCGAAACCCACCACTCGCCAGTCGGAATCCGCTTCAATCACCCCGAAGCGGCCGGCCGCCGCGGCAGCATCGACTTCAATGGTGGCCACGGTTACATCGGCATTCGCGTCTACGTGCTGCTGCAGCATTTTGCCGTAATCCATCTTGTAGATATGGTCGCCGGACAAAATGATGGCGTATACGGAGCGTTCGCTGCCAATCGAGTAGATGTTTTGATATACCGCGTCCGCCGTGCCGCTATACCAGCTCGTGGACACGCGCATCTGCGGCGGCAAAATCTCGATGAAATCGCCCAATCCCATCAGCGACGACCAGCCTTGGCGGATGTGCCGGTTCAAGCTCAGCGCTTTATATTGCGTGAGCACGAACACGCGCCGCAAATCGCTGTTGATGCAATTCGAGAGCGTCAGGTCGATGATCCGGTAGATGCCTCCGAAGGGCACCGCCGGCTTGGCGCGATCCCGCGTCAGCGGCCATAGCCGCTCCCCTTGCCCCCCCGCCAGCAAGATACCGATGGCATCGTTTAAATGGGCCATCGCGGCAAGAAACCTCGAGCTTCAGAAATTCGTCGGGATTCACACATCACTCGGAAAACCCACTCGCCCGGTTTTTTGAGCATCGCCATTCTAGCAGCATGGGCGAGCGTCAACCAATACGCTTGCGCCAATCTCAATGGCCTGACGGCCATCGCCCGGCCTCGGAGCATTGCGGGGCTCGGACTCGCTTGCAACCGCGCTTCCCCTCCCGCGCGCCGTAGGGCAGAATCGCATCGTGCCTCCCGCGGCCGATCGAGAATGGATACTCGCCGAGGCCCAAGCCCTCGGCTTCGATCTCTGCGGCATCGCGCCTGCCGAGGCTTTCGCCGAACTGGCGCACGCCGGCGAGTGGCTGGCGCGCGGATACGCCGGCCAAATGCATTACCTGCACGACGAACGGCGCGCCCATCCGGCCCGCGTGCTTCCCGGCGCGCAAAGCATCATCGTCTGCGCCCTCAATTACAATTCGCCATCGCCGCTCTCCACCGAAGCGGCTGCCGAGTCTGCCGCCCGCGGCGAGGCGCGCGGCTGGATTTCGCGCTATTCCTGGGGCGATGACTACCATGCCGTCCTCGGCGAAAAATTGGACCGCCTTCTCGCCGCCCTCGCCCAAACGATTCGGCGACACCTTCGCAGCGCGCGCCTATGTGGACACCGGCCCCGTTGCCGAGCGCGTGGCCGCATTTCGCGCCGGGCTCGGTTGGCTGGCAAAAAACACCTGCCTCATCAATGCGGAGCTCGGTTCCTGGCTATTCCTCGGCGTCATCGTCACTTCGCTCGCGCTCGCGGATTCCTCTGCCGCCCCTCCCGCCGACCTGTGCGGCAATTGCCGTTTGTGCCTTGACGCTTGCCCCACCGGCGCCCTAGTCGAGCCGTACGTGATGGACGCGCGCCGCTGCATCTCCTACCTGACCATCGAGCTCCGCGACCCCATCCCCCAGGAATTTCGCTCCGCGATAGGCTGGCAGGTCTTCGGCTGCGATATCTGCCAGGATGTTTGCCCCTGGAACCGCAACGCGTCCGCAACGCCACTCACCGGGTTTGCGCCGCGCGCCAATCTTTTTGCCCCCGCGCTCGATTGGCTGCTCTCCCTCACCGAAAACGACTTTCGCGAAATTTTTCGCGCCAGCGCCGTGCGGCGCACCAAGTGGCGCGGCATGATACGCAATGCCTGCATTGCCGCCGGCAATTCCGCAGCGGCGTCTGTCACCGGTGCTGGCCTCCTACGCGAACGCTTGCGCCACATCGCCGCCTCCCCTGACACGCTGCTCGCCGAACACGCCCAGTGGGCCCTGGCGCAGTTCCCGCCGCCACCGCGCGAAGCCGACGCCTCCTGATCTGTGCGAAACAATGAGCCCCTGCAAAAGGCCGCCCCCACCCCGTTGTATCGCATCCATTGTGGTATCGCATCCGGCGTTGTATCACATTGGTCGCGGGGATAAACTAAGGTGTGTCCCGAAACTCCCAGCCTCAATCCGTGCGCTTGGCATCCCGCGCAATCCCAGATTTGTCAGACCGGACTAGCCGGCAGGAGGGCTAAATGGCACAGCAGGCAACTTCATCTTCGAAGGAGAATCCCGTGGCCCACGTAGTTCCACCGCTTCCTTACGCTTTCGACGCACTCGAACCCTACATCGACAAGACGACTATGGAGATTCACCACGACAAACATCACGGCGCCTATGTCACTAATTTGAATAAGGCGCTCGACGGCCATGCCGATCTGCAGGCCCTTTCCATTGAGGATTTGCTCACCCGCCTGGACCGCGTTCCCGAAAATATCCGCACCGCCGTGCGCAACAACGGGGGCGGCCACATGAACCACTCGATGTTTTGGAAGATCATGAAGAAGGACGGCGGCGGCGAGCCCAAAGGACACCTCGCAGAAGTAATCCGCTCCTCATTTGGATCGTTTGCCGACTTCAAGACCAAATTTTCCCAAGCCGGCGCCACGCGCTTCGGCTCTGGCTGGGCCTGGCTGCTGGTAAAAGATGGCAAGCTGGCCATCGATTCCTTACCCAATCAAGACAATCCGGTGATGAATGGAGCCAAGCCGGTCATGGGCCTCGACGTGTGGGAACACTCCTATTACTTGAAATACCAGAACAGGCGCCCCGACTACATCGAAGCTTGGTGGAATGTTGTGAACTGGGAGGAGGTCGAGAAAAATCTGGCCGCCGCGAAATAGTCCCGGCGAGGCGCACGGCCGCACCTCAAATCGCCGGCAAATCAAGTCGCCAAATCAAATCGGCTAATCAAGCGCCGAATCAAAGAAGATGGCCCGCCCGGGTGCCGGGGAATACAGCCCGGGCGGGCCATTTTCCTTGCTGCGTGAAAGTCCACCCTGGCGGGCAGATTCGCCGTTCAGGCAATGCTCTGACTTCGATTCATCCTCACAACCCGGCTCAGGCCCGTACTCTGGGGTACGCCTTTATTTCCCTGTTGAGCGATGACCGGAAAGCTGAAGGTCGTTTCCCCGGGGACATCGTTCCGAGGCAGTAACCCGATGGTCGCCTCTCGGACCAGCCCCGCACGATCCCGGACCTTGAACTTTGCCAGCAATCCGGAAACATGAAACTTCACCGTCCGCTCACAGATATTCAGCTGCGAACCTATCTCTTTGTTGGATTTATTCATTAACACGCATTCCAGTACTTCCCGCTCCCTTGGACTGACCCGAACGCCTGTTCCAATTGCGCGCCCCAGGTCGAGCAATTCCTGAGCCCGCTGGCCCACCGAATCCAATAGGGTCCCGCGCGGGACCACCAGTACTGTGTAGTCGCATGGGGTTAAACCACGCACCAGGCAGTGCATGGCCAGTAAGCTGGCAGCCTTTTCTACCGGCAAAGTACCGCCGGGGGCCGCCTCCACCTTGAACCGTATTGCTCCGGAAACGCGCTCGCAAAACACAAACGCTCCCGGACGCACGGGGGTATTCCTCTCTTGCACGGCTTTCAGTGTTGGAGTCTCCTTAGCCTTATTCAGAATAACCTCGCGTAGTCGAACCTGAACCCAACCGAGGGATTCTGGAACGCCTGTGGAATGACCTTCAGTCTGGATGCAGAGCAGCCTCTAGACGCAGAGTACCGTACGCCTCCAGGGGGATTTCAGACCTGCCAGCTCAGTCCGTTCAGGGGACGCTCAACGGTCCCGGGCTGTTCTCCAGTCCGGCACGCTAGTGTGCAAGGAAGGTACCATTACCATACTTTTTTGCATCACTAGAAATCAGTACCTTACGCCGGGATAGGTGATTACCCCTATGCCCGACTGGAACAATTTTACCGTACCGTGAAGATTTTCCCTGCACCGCCAAGGGTAAATGGCTTGTTTAGAATGGCCGGAAACCCATTATCCGGTTTTTCCCTAATTGGGCTGGGGTCCCAGCACTCTGGTCTCCTGTTCCGAAATCAGCCGGTACCGTTTTCCTCTCCAGGTGATTTGCCGTCGGTAGGCCGCCGCCACCGATGCGTAAAGAGCCACAAATGGAACAACCGGCGGCAATAACGTCCATGCCCAGGCGTAAGTTAGAAGCTTCTGGCGGTGCTCCGGCAGCAGGTCCAGCACTGCCGACAAACGCTGCACGCCACGTATCGCCGAAATCAGCGGCGGAATCAGCGCTACCACGAAAAACTGCAGGCTCGGTGACCCAGACCTTAAGTTTGCAATCCCCAGCACCAACCCCAGCACTGCCGTAGAGCAATACAGCAAGTGCGCGATCGTGGCCGTAGCCCAAAGCTTCGGGGCGTAAACCCGCGTAATAATCAACTGCCTGGCGATGAATTCAAAAAAACCGCGAGCACTCACGTCCGTAAAGGATGGCACCAGGCACTCCGGCACGAAGGCAATACTAAACCCCGCATTTCTAAGGGCCAGGGTCAGGGAAAAGTCATCACTCGCCGATCCCCGCCAGGCTTCCACCGCGCGTATTTCCTCAAACCGTTCGTGCCGTATTGCGGTCCCCCCACCCCAGCAAAAATTCTTGCCGCGTTCGCCCGAATGTGCCACGCCCATATATGTAGCAATAGGCGCGTTCCAGGCCGACGCCAGCGCACTCCAAAATGTTCCCCCCCTTCCAGCGGAATTGGGGATCAGCCAGCGAAAGGTGGTTGCCGCTCCCAGCCGGTTATCCGCTAGAGGTGCCACCATGCGTGCCATCCAGCGCCTCGCCGGCCGCCCATCGGAATCGACGAATACCAGCACATCGAATTCGCGGCTAATCTGCTGGACTGCCGCCCGCAGGTTATTTACTTTCTCGGTGCAATCCTTGGCGGGCCCGGCCTCGATGATATGCACGGTTCGGCCGCTTTTCGCCGCGATGCTCTTGAGCAGCGGATACACGGGGTCTTGCGAAGTTGACACGGAAAAGAAAATCTCGTACGGCAGATAATCGAAGTCGGTCAACGCCAGAAGGTTTTGTTCCAGGCCGCTTTCAAGTCCCTTCAAGGGGCATACCAGCGCTACCCGCGGCATGTAGAAGCTCGACGATTGCGCCGCGCTCCGTCGCGCCATGCGCAGCCACATCATTCCCTGCCACAGGCTGTAAAGCCCCTGAAGGATCTGTTCGATCACCAGCAGGTAGAAGACAGCAAGCATCCCGGCCGAGGATACCAGAATGGCCGCCACGCGTAATCGGCATGTTTACCTCATGTTTGCTCAAAGCGCACCTAATACTTAGTCTCGCGAATTAAATTAGGCTCAATAATCAGCTATGGCGGCGACTGCGCCCCCGGGCCGCTCTCTGTCGAGCCATTTTCCTCGTGCGTGGCACCCGCTTCTTGCCGCGAATCTTTTTTCTTCGCCGGACCGCAGAGGCCGTCCCGCGACCTGCAGCCTTGTTCTTCGCCGGTGCCGGCCTCCTCGATTGCGCCGGAGAATTTGGTGCAGAGCTTTCGTTCCGTCGCCCCAACTGCGCGAACATCCGGATTCCCGCACTCACGAATTCGCCCTCAAAATCGGCGGCGGCGCGGCGCGCCTGTTCCATCATCGGCGGATCCAGCAGGATTGCGCAGCGATCCGCAAACGGACTTTGCCCCGGCCCCAGTCCGGGCGCGCGCTCGCGCGACGACGTTCCCAAACGCTTGCGCCACCCCCAATACATCTCGAAATCCCGTGCGAATGCGCGTTCCTCGCTGGCGGCGTCGGGCGGCGGCCAATCGAGCGCTCTTCCCACGGCAGCTACAAACTCCCTGAAGAATGTTTCCGCGAGCGCGCTCTCCTCGGCTCTCGGCGCGGCGCGTCCCGAGCCAAACGCGCGCGGTACCAGGCGCCGTATCTCCACGGCGATGGCCAGCAGGGCTTCGCGCCCTATCGTCGACTCGAGCTCGCGAAGCCGCACTGGATCGCCCGTCAACTTCCGCCGGTTGTGCCGCTCGGCATACGCCTGCACGAATCGCGAGATCATCCCCGAAGGCGCGAGCGTACGCACCAGCCGGTTCGCCAGTTCGTGCGCGTGCGTGATAAAAAGTTTTCGCGTCCCGGGCATGCGCACCAAACTGCGGCAACTTGCGGTGACAGTGCAAGCGGAATCTGAAAACAAAAGAGCCCGGCCGCTGTGGCCGGGCTCTTCATCCGTTAGGCCTCGGGCGTTATCGTCTATGGACTAGTGTACTGCCGGGGATGCGGGTGTCGGTGCCACCGGCGGCAGCCCCACCAGGGTGAGACCTCCGGCTGGCAATGGCTCGCCGAGTGCGAACTCCAGCGCCTGGTCGGCCGTCTTCACGTAATGGATCTGCATTCCGTCCAACACGTTCTCCAGGTCTTCCTTCACGTTGGCTTCGTTCTCCGCCGGCAGGATCACTTCTCGGATGCCGGCCCGCTTGGCGCCCAGCACCTTTTCCTTGATCCCACCCACGGGCAGCACGAAACCGGTTAGCGAAATCTCCCCGGTCATGGCCACCCGCGGCCGCACCGGACGCCCCGTCAGCAAACTTACCAGGGCGGTAACCATCGCCACCCCAGCGGACGGTCCGTCTTTCGGCACTGCCCCCGACGGCACGTGTATGTGGATGTCGTGCTTCCGGAAGAAGTCCTGATCCACTCCGTACCGTTCGGCATTGGCGCGCACCCACGACAGTGCCGCGGTCATGGACTCCTGCATGACTTCGCCGAGGTGGCCCGTCATCGTGAACTGCTTGCCTCCGCGCATCCGCGTGGCCTCGATGAACACGATGTCGCCGCCCGCCGGCGTCCACACCAGGCCCACCGAAACTCCGGGCTTCTTCACCCGGTCCTCGACTTCCCGTTCGGCGCGGAACTTCGGAACGCCGAGCGCTTCGTGCACCACTTCCGGCGTCACCACTAGCTTTTCGGTCTTCCCTTCCGCCAACCGGCGCGCCTGTTTGCGGGTTAGCGTGGCGATTTCGCGTTCGAGATTACGCACGCCCGCCTCTCGCGTGTAGGAGTGAATCATCTCGCGCAGGCCCTCGTCGGTGAATTCAATCTGCTCCCCGACTTTGAGCCCGTGCTCGGCCGCCTGCTTGGCAATCAGGTACTTGTTCGCGATGTGAACCTTTTCCACCTCGGTATAACCCGCCAGCTCGATGATCTCCATCCGGTCCCGCAGCGGCTCGGGGATCGGATCGATCCAGTTCGCCGTGGCGATGAACAGTACCTTCGACAGATCGAATGGCACGTCCAGATAGTGATCGCGGAAGGCGTTGTTCTGCTCCGGATCGAGCACTTCCATCAGCGCCGACGACGGGTCGCCGCGGAAATCGCGCCCGAGCTTATCCACCTCGTCAAGCATGAACACAGGATCGTTGGTCTCCGCTCGCCGCAGCCCCTGTATGATCTGCCCCGGCAATGCCCCAATATAGGTGCGCCGGTGGCCGCGGATTTCCGCCTCATCGTGCATGCCGCCGAGCGAAATGCGCACGAACTTGCGTCCGAGCACCCGCGCGATCGACTTGCCCAGCGAGGTTTTTCCCACGCCTGGAGGCCCCAGGAAGCACAGAATCGGACCTTTCATTCCCGGTTGCAGCTTTTTCACCGCCAGGTAATCGAGTATGCGTTCCTTCACCTTTTCCAGGTCGTAGTGATCCTCATCCAGGATTTGCTGGCCCTTCACGATGTCGATTTCCGGCGCCGCCGATGATTTCGCCCACGGCAGCGACGTCATCCACTCGAGATAAGTCCGCGACACCATGTATTCCGCCGAAGCCGGCGTCATTTTCTGCAGCCGCTTGAGCTCCCGGTCGCATTCCTTGCGGGCTTCCGCAGGCATGCCGGATTCATCCAGCTTGGCGCGCAACTCCTCGATTTCCACTTGCGAATCATCGGAATCGCCCAGCTCCTTCTGGATCGCTTTCATCTGCTCGCGCAACAAATACTCGCGCTGGCTTTGGCTCACCTGCTCCTGCACCTGCTCCTGTATCTTGTTCCGCAGCTCCAGGACCTCGATCTCCTTCGACAGTTCCCGGATCAGCGTGTCCAGGCGCTTGCGCACGTCCGCCGTCTCCAGCAATTCCTGCCGCAGCAATGTGGATAGCGAGGGCAGGTTCGCGGCAATGAAGTCCGCGAGCCGAACCGGTTCGTCGATATTCAAAGCCACCGTCTGCAGGTCGTCTGAGAGTTGCGGCGAACGTCCCACCACGTCACGAAATAGCTCGCGCGCATTGCGCACCAGCGCCGAAAGCTCCGTATCGTTCGGACCGATCACGTCCGGCACCGCCTCAATGCTCGCACGCATGAACGGTTTCACACTCAGCAGGCCCGCCAGCCGAATGCGCGTAAGCCCCTCGACAAAAACCACCAGGTTGCCATTGGGCATCTTTACCGTTTTGTGCAGCTTGGCCATCGTGCCCACACGGTGTAAATCCACGTCACTGGGGTCCTCCACCCGCGGATCGAGTTGCGCGATCACCGCGAGCAGACGCTCTTCCCCTTCCAGCGAATTCAGCAACGCGAGTGAACTTTCCCGCCCCACCGTAAGGGGCATCACTCCGCCTGGAAACAACACCGTGTCGCGCACCGGCAGGACCGCTAATTCTGCTGGGACAGCTGTTTTGTCGGCCATAAAAGTCTCCCTATCTTCCTTCCGAACGGCGAAACATAGTCGCTACACCTTAGATGCAAGCCTCGCCAGAATGTTGCAGCCCTAAATTTACGGGCTAAGGAAACATTAGCATCGCACGCTAAGATTTATATTCGATGCTTCAATCCCCGCCGCGATTCCTATAAGCCAATAGATTTTCAGCGCTTGAGCGGTACATTAAGATGGGATAGGGCCAGGAACGTAGTGGCGCAGCACGTAAGTTAGGGCCTCTTCGCGCTCCCGCAGACGCCCGTCAAGCTGCGCTTCTTCAATAGCCTGCAGGATTTCCTTGAATCGCGGACCCGGTGCCAGCCCCATGCTCTTCAGGTCGGCGCCGGTTACCAGCCGTGCTGGCCGGACCTCTTCGGGAGGGGTTTCGCGCACGAATCGGCTGACGAATTCATAAGCGTCCAGGTTCCCATGGCTCGCCAGGCAATCCAGCCGATGCAGTTCCAAGTGTTCCTCAAACCGCTCCAGCCGCACGAAGCGCTTTAGCGTGGCCGGCCGCATCTGAAAAACATCCTTGAACCGCAGATGGTTCGCAATCAGTGCTTCGATCTGTTCGGCATCGCGCGTCGCGAACCGGAGCCGCCCGCAAATTTCCGCCGCCATCCGTGCGCCGATTTCCGCATGCCCGTCGAAGCGAATCCGGTCGCCGGTTTGCTCCGCCGACGCAAACGTTGGCGGCTTCCCCACGTCATGCAGCAGCACGCCCCAGGCCAGGGTCGGGGTCACGTCTGGCATCAGGCCCGCGAGCATCATTCGGGTGTGAATCCACACGTCGCCCTCGGGGTGGAACTGCGGCGGTTGCGCCACGCCCTTCATTCGCGCCACTTCGGGCAGCAGCGTTTCCAGCAGTCGCGTTTCGTCCAGTAACTCGAAGCCGCGCCGCGCCGCCCCCTCGGTCAGCAGCTTGGTCAGCTCATCCCGTAGCCGCTCGGCCGAAACACGAGTAACCTCCGGCGCCGCCGCCTGTATCGCCGCCAGCGTCGCCGCGTCGATCTGATATCCCAGCCGTGCCGCAAACCGCACCGCACGCACCATCCGCAGCTTGTCCTCGCGGAAGCGCAATTCCGGCGCGCCAATCGCGCGCACTATCCCGGCGCGCAAATCTTCCTGCCCGCCGACAAAATCGAGCACCTCGCCCGTCACCGTATCGAGCATCATCCCGTTGATCGTGAAATCGCGCCGCCGCACATCTTCCTCCGGCGAGCGCGAATACTCCACGCGGTCGGGATGCCGCCCATCGGAATACCCCACGTCCGAGCGGAATGTCGCCACCTCCACTCGCGCCCCATCGTCCACCACCAGGATCACTCCGAAGCGCGCACCCACATCCACGCTGTCGGGGAAAAGCTCCTGCACCCGCGCCGGCAGCGCATCGGTAGCCACGTCAAAATCCGCTGGCTCCCGCCCGAGCAGCACATCGCGCACGCACCCGCCGACCAGGTACGCCTGGTAGCCGGAAGCGCGCAACGTGCTGCAGATTTGCGTGGCCAGTTCGCGCGGATTCATCGCCCGATTATACCGCCCGCCCCCCGTCTCCAAGAATGTCGTCGCGCACACCGCAAGTGATAGCCTTTGGTAGCACGGGCATTCCTGCCTGTGCGCTTTTAGGGCCGCTCGGACCGCAAGTATGTGCCGCGAAGATGTACGCAAGCATGTGGCGCCCGCACTAATTCGGACCAAGGCGCAACCGCAGCGTACGTACTTCCCTCTGCCGCAAAAAGTCCCGCCGCAAAAAGTCTCAGCCCTTGTTGGTCAATCCAATTACCCGTCGTCGTCGCTCCCCAGCGATCCGCCAAACTGCACCTTTGTAAATCCGAACCTGTCGCGCAACCGGTCTGCCGCCCGCGCCAGCTTCTCCGATTTTTCGCGGCTCCCCGCGTCGAGCAAATCGAGTTGCATCTCGCCATGAGTTAGCCCGCTCAGCTCCACCCCGATCAACCGCACCGCGCGCCGCGCGTCCCAGTGCCGCTCGAAAAGCCGCCGCGCAGCCGCCAGCAGCACGGGATCGAGGTGCGTCGCCGCAGACAGCGTTTTCGCGCGCGTCACCGTCTGGAAACCCGCATAGCGGATAGTGACGCTTACCGTATTCGCCGCAAGCCCCGCCTCGCGCAAACGTTTGGCAGCCTTTTGCCCCAGCCGGCTAAGCATCGCGGCCAGCACGCCCCCATCGCGCGTGTCGCTGCCAAACGTGTGGCTGTGCGAAATCGATTTCGGCTCGGCATCGTTAAAAAATTCGTACGAATCCTCCCCGCGCGACTTCCGGTAAAGCGCGGTGCCCCAGCGCCCGAAAATCTCTTCGAGCTTTTCCTGCGGCAGGCCTGCGAGCTGTTCCACGCGTTCGATCTCGAGCTTCCGCAACGCCGCTTCGGTCACCCTGCCAATCCCGGGGATGCGCCGCACTCCCAGCGGCGCCAGAAATCGCGCCTCCGCCCCCGCCGGAACCCACAACAGGCCGCGCGGCTTCGCCTGCTCGGAAGCCACCTTCGCCACCAGCCTCGTGCGCGCGAGTCCGCCCGAGCACGGAAGCTGCGTGCGCTCCCGAATCTCGCGCAGCAGCGCGTGCGCCGCCGCGAGTGGCGGCCCGTGCAGCCGCACCGTTCCCGACAAATCGAGATAAGCCTCGTCGATCGAAGCCATCTCCACCACCGGCGAATATTTCGCCAGAATCTCCGCCACGCGGTCGCTCCACGCGGCGTAAAGATCGTGCCGCCCTTCCAGAAACACGGCGTGCGGGCAGAGCTGCCCCGCCGTCCGCAGCGGCATCGCCGAGTGAATCCCATACCGGCGCGCTTCGTAGCTCGCCGCCGAAACCACCCCGCGCCGGTTCGGCTGCCCGCCCACTACCACCGGCTTCCCGCGCAGCTCCGGATGCTCCAGCAATTCCACCGACACGAAGAACGCATCCATATCCACGTGCAGAATCGCCGTCGCGCCTTCGGCGGCATCGGCGCCATCGGGCCGCGGAGCAGCGTCTTTTTTCGCGCGAAAATGGGCGAGTTTTGGCATCAGCGCACCCTAGCGCCCAATATACGCCGGCTGATTCAATTTTGGCGGGATGTCACTCGGCCGCGCAACGCGTGGCCGAGATAACGCGCGGAATGCCGGCGAGGTCGTTCGTCACTCGAATGTCGCTCCAACTCGAGTTGCGGCCCGCTGCAGCGCCATCCGGCGCCGCATCCGCACCGGGCCAACAGCGCCTGCACATGTTCGAGCGAATCGTACCCCAGCTCGAGCACCAACACCCCTCCGGCGCGCAACGCGCCGGCGGCTTGCGCAATCAGCCGCGCATAAATCTCCACGCCCGTGGCGCCGCCAAACAGCGCCTCGTGCGGCTCATAATCGCGAACCTCCACCGCCAACGATGCCGCATCATTCCGCGCGACGTAAGGCGGATTGCTCACAATCAAATCGAATAAGGGCGGCTCCCCTGCGCTCCCGTGGTGAAAAAACTGAGGGAAAACCTCGGCGTCTCCCTCACGGCCAGCCAACGTAGCAGACGCCGAACCAGACGCGCCGCCACGCGGCGCGTCCCGCAAATCCAGCAAATCCGCGCGCACGAATCGTACGTGCTCCTCAACGCCCTGTCGCAGCGCGTTGCGCCGCGCCACTTCGAGCGCCGCCGCGGAAATATCCGTAGCCACAACGCAAGCTCCCGGCAACTCCGTTGCCAGCGCCACCGCCACGCATCCCGATCCCGTCCCGACGTCCGCGATGTTCAGCCCCACGTCGCTAAGGTCCGCGGGAATGCCGCGCTCTTCCACCCACTCGAGCGCCACTTCAACCACATGCTCGGTCTCCGGCCGCGGAATCAGCACACTCGGAGTCACCTCGAATTCCAATCCCCAAAATTCCTGCACGCCCGTTAAATATTGTACGGGCACGCCGCTCGCGCGCCGCGCCAGCAGCGCATCGTACGCCTCCCACTCCGCGGCGCTCAGCACATATTCAGGATGCGCGTAGAGCCACGCCCGGTCGCGCCTCACTTCGTGACCGATCACCGACAGCAGCAGCAGCTCCGCCGCCAGTCCCGCCTCACGCCCCAGAGAAGCCAAGCCGGCCTCGCGCAACCGCGCGACGCCACGTGCCAGGGCCGCCCGCGCGTCCAGACGCTGGGCTGCGCCCACTGCACGCCGCGTCGCGCGCAGACGCGCAGGCGCCTGCCGTCGCCCGCCCGCGCCCGCGTCCGAAAAAAATCCCTTCTCCGCCACGCTCACGCCTCCACTAGCTCCTGCTTCAGCCGCTCCGACTCGTAATGCGTCACCAGCGCGTCCACCAGCGGAGCCAGCCGGCCCTCCATCACGTCGGCCAGTTGGTGCAGCGTCAACCCAATCCGATGATCGCTCACGCGATTCTGCGGAAAGTTGTACGTCCGTATCTTCTCCGACCGGTCGCCCGTCTTGATCTGCCCGCGCCGCTCGGCGGCAATCGCGTCGTGCTGCTTCTGCTGCTCCATCTCATACAGCCGCGCGCGCAGCACGCGCATAGCCTTCGCGCGATTCTTGATCTGCGACTTCTCGTCCTGCTGCGAAACCACCAGGCCGCTCGGCAAATGCGTAATCCGCACCGCCGAATACGTCGTGTTCACCGACTGCCCGCCCGGCCCCGACGAGCAAAACGTATCGATGCGCAAATCCTTCGCCTCGATCTTGATGTCGATCTCATCCGCTTCCGGCAGCACCGCCACCGTAGCCGCGGAAGTATGTATGCGCCCCTGCTGCTCGGTCGCCGGCACGCGCTGCACGCGGTGCACCCCGCTTTCGTATTTCAATTTCGAGTACACCTTATCGCCCTGAATCGCCGCGACGATGTCTTTGACTCCGCCCAGCGAAGACGGCGAGCTTTCCAGCACCTCGACGCGCCACCCCTGCGATTCCGCATACCGCGCATACATCCGATAAAGCTCCGCCGCAAACAAAGCCGCCTCGTCCCCGCCAGTCCCCGCGCGAATCTCGAGCAGCACGTTCTTGTCGTCATTAGGATCCCGCGGCAGCAGCAGCCGCTTCAGCTCCCGCTCGACGGTTTCCTTGCGCTCGGTAAGCTGCCGATCTTCCTCATGCGCCAGCTGCATAATTTCCGCATCTTCGCTATCGACCAGCATCTGCTTAGTCTCGCGCAACCCATTCTCAAGCTGCTTCCACTCCCGATACTTCGCGACGACCTGCGACAAGTCGGCATGGGTCCGCGCAAGCTTCTGGTAGCGCGTAGAGTCGCCCAGCACGTCGGGCGAAGAAATCTGCGCAGTCAATTCCTCATACCGCGCCTCAATATTTTCAAGCTTCTCAAAAATCGTAGCCATGATGCTCACCCAAAGAAATAGATGTAAGAACGATCACGTTGGAACCAAGCACGGAAAAACGAACGAAATCTGGACCATCGGCCCAGAAGGAGTCGGAAGGCGAGCTAATAAAAGCGGCTAAACATCTCCATAACCCGCCCCTAACCTTAGTGCCAAACTACGCGAGTGTCAAATACGTACGCAAAGTCGAATTCCGAAGCCATTTCGATTCAAGAAGGCAGAATGTAGAGAGGTCTCTGATAACTCCACTCTTAGATTCAGGTTATACTGCCGCTCTGATTGGAGAAACCCTGAATCCGCAATGAACATCAATTTTGGACAATTGGATGGTTGGATTGAGAGACAGTCTAAGACGGAGAGCTATTTCTCCGCGACTTTCTGGTTCCTCTTTTCGACCCTGACCGAAGATGAGTTTAAAGCGACATTGGGATTCAAGGATGACAAGCAATCAGCGTTTCTAGACTCGTCAGCGTCAGCGACGGTTACAGTAACAAAACGCACGGGCGCTATTCTTCAAGCTACATTTACAATTTTACCCGTCCGTCGCCAAAATGTTTATATTGTCGTTTCCTTTGACAAGCCTAAAGAATCAATTAGCCCCATGTATCGCCTACTCGCGAGATCGAGAGGAAAAGTTCAGCTCTTTCCATTTGGACACTCGTTCATTAAATCATCCGTTCGTCTTTCGCCCCGTTTTTCACTGGAGGACACATATGTTCTGCGTGGCGTCTCATACCCTAGTCAGCCTAATGAAGGTGGCGCCGACATCAATCTGAAGCCGGGCAATGCTTTGGCATTCTTCAATAGGGTTGATGAAGAAAGAAGGGTTTTGAGAACCGCTAGGTTTCGAGCTCCGACATCTGTCGAAGCAACCTGCGAATTCACAATCGGGCGGCTCGGTTATGTCAGCTATCACAAAGGGGAGTTCGGTCCGCTAAGAAAACTTATGACCGAAACGCTTACGCAAGAACTGTCAATCCTTGTGAGACCCTTCGAAAAGGCGAGGGGAAACATCGTGGAATTCCGCTTCTCGGAGCCTTTGTTTGTCGGGCACAAGAATTACGGCGTTGTTGCACAGGCCCTTTCGCGACTCCCTCGCACCTCCGTTGCTCTCATTCACACGAACCCCTATTTTCATGCGAGCCTTACAAATTACGAGGATGGCGGCGAGTTCGATATTTTCATCACCGGCCCCTCCAGCATTCACGTTCAAGGACAAGGGGAGGCTTCCCCAGCCTCCTTTCTGCGAATCCAAGATGGCCTTACTCAGCTTTTCCGTGATGCAAGCGTCTCATTGGAAAAAACAAGACAATACACCTTCCGAGAACTGATGGAGGGGCAGGTCTAGAGGTAATGACCCCCTCTAAGAGCGTCGACGAGCGCATATCTGACGAGTTTTCATCTTTACTCAAAGAATACGCGGCTTTCGACAGAACTCTTGATGCGCTAGCGGCGCTGAGTTTCGTTCTCCAAAATGTTACGGACATTCGCGACGAAACAGAATCTCATCGACTTCACCCCTAAGCTGACGTCCATTGAGCTGGATGCGAACCCTTATACTCCAGATGGTTTAATCATTCAAAAGTCAAACACCGATTTCGTACTTGAGCTTAAGGCATCTTGGAATGACAGGGATGTCAGTCAGGTCATAAAATACGGGAAAAGTCCTTCTTATCTGCTTAAGAACGGGAACCCGCGGTCTTTCAATCTTCGACGGTGCGTTCTTTTGGCGTATCAGAATTCACCTGGAGAAACTAATCTGGATAAGTTTTTCGATTCCTGGGCATCAAACAAATTGGAGTTCTCGCTTGTTATCCTGAGATATAGTTTGGAGCAAAGTGCAGAGGGGGATCGCATATATTTCTCACGCGTTCCATATGAAAGGAATGGCCAGTGTCCGTCTTCATACTTGGGAAAAGCGCTCAACTCGCCTCGGGGGTTTTCGGTTACCGCTCAGAATTTCAAGAAGCATCGATCTAAGTTCCATAAAACAAATGATCAAATGATTCCAAGTTACGCCGCCGTATTATGGTGGACGAAGTACGCCATGTACTACCTGTCGGACGATCAGAAAAGCGAGATGGCAGTGCGCGGTCGATTGAGTAGTCCTTTAGTCGTTAAAATGGATCAACTTGCTAACGTGCCCCAATTGCCCGAAGTCGAAGTTCCGATGGGGCCGAGAGACATTCGCCGCGCGTTAGAATTTCTTCGGCAAGCTAAGCTAGTGACATTAAAGCAGAAAGAAGCATTGTTTGAAATAGATCTGAAGGAGGACAAATTCATTCGCCTGCCCCAAAACAGCGCGGTCGCCCGCGGCGGTTCAGATATAACCGCCAAAATCTTGGCTCGTTGGGCAACGCATAAAGTTAAAAAGCCTATTTTGCTCACGAAAAGAATGGCTAAACCGAGAACCCGAATTCGCCGAGATAAGCATTCAGGCTCGCTCTTCGATAGCTCTCCCAAAAGCTAATTCGAACGCGCTGCATGATTTCATAAACAGGGTGCGGTAGGACAGGTTCGGATTTGATCGAACTGGTAAAATAGAACATGCTCGAATCACGAATTGCTGAGGACGACATCACAAACGCGCGTCCCGGGATCACTTTAATTGCTAGCACGCTAAACATCTTATTTTCACATCCTTGCATGCCCCGTAAAGGGAACTCCCATGGAATCACATCCTTACAAAAAACATAGGGGGGTGGGGGTGTTAGCTTCCCAGTTAACCTCGGGCGCGGAGCACTCCCCGTCTGAGCCGCAAGCCGCCGACGCACGCCTCAGCCAGCACATCGACGCCAGCGCCACCATGAGCATGCTTTTCGGCTTCTGGTATCCCGCGATGCTTTCGCGCGATCTGCGTGCGGGCGCGATCTGCGCCGCCACGCTGCTCGAGCTGCCGCTTGCCGTTGGGCGCGACGCGCAGGGACGCGCCTTTGCGCTTGCCGATCTGTGCCCGCACCGCGCCATGCCGCTTTCCTTTGGGCGCGTGGCCGCCGATACGGTCGAGTGCTGCTATCACGGGTGGAAATTTGACGCGCACTCGGGACAATGCCGCGCCATCCCGTCGCTCGCCGCCGATGCCAACGTCAAGGTCGAGCGCATCTTCGCCAAAAGCTATGAATGCGCCGAGCGGGACGGCTACGTCTGGGTTTTCCTGCCCGATCCCCCCTCGCAAGCTAGCAACGCGCGGAATCCGGTTGCTCCCAACGCCGAAGCCGCCGACATCATTCCCAAACCCGCCTCTCAAAATAACGACCCGGCGCCGCCCGTCCCCGAGCTGCCCGTGTTCAGCGAGCGCTACCGCACCACCTACGTCAGCGTCGAGTTTCCCTCCGATGTCGATCAGGGAGTGCTCGGGCTGCTCGATCCCGCGCATGGACCCTACGTGCACCAGTCGTGGTACTGGCGCTCTTCGCACAATTTGCGCGACAAGCAAAAAACTTTTGAGCCCATTCCCAACGGATTCCGCATGGTGCCGCACGCGCCTTCCGCGAATTCCGCCGCTTACAAACTGCTCGGCGTCTACGGCCAGCCCGTCACCACCACCATCGATTTCGTGCTGCCCAACCAGCGCACCGAAATGATTCGCTGCGGCAAGCTGTGGTTCACCAACCGGACCGTGGTCACGCCCATCCGGCGTGATCTCTGCCGCCTCGATTTCTGCGCCGCCTGGAACCTGTTTCGCTGGGTCCCTTTCGTGACTCCGATTTTTACCGCGTTCGCGCGCAAATTCATCGCCCAGGATCAGCACAACATGCAGCGCCAGGCCGTGGGCCTGCGGCAGAATCCGCCCGACGGCCCGCCCATGATGCTGGTCGGCGACGCCGACCGCCAGGCCCGCTGGTATTACGAATTGAAGGCCGCCCTGTTGCAGTCGCGGCGCACCGGCGAGCCCATGGTGCATCCATTACAGGGCCCCGTAACGCTGCGCTGGCGCACGTGATGCCTATGTTTTCAGCTTCGATTTTCGAGAGATGGAATCGCGCCGCGATAGGGACAGGAGCAAGAAGCGAATGCAAAAACCCCACTTTTGCGGAAAGCGCAAAAAAGGGGTACCCGCTGCCAAAACCTCGCGAGTGGAATTTATAGGGGGTGCTGGGCTGCGGGGGTGCGGGTGACTCGGGTGCCGAAGCCTATGGCCATGGCGGTGTCCTTGGGGTAGACGACGTCGCGGCCGCGGGCCAGGAAATGGGAATAGACGGAGATTCCTGCGCCGTAGATGCCCATGCCTGATGCGAAGGCCCGGGAATGCACTGCGACTCCGAGGACGATGCCTATTACTTTGAAGCCGGAGGCGCCGTTGACGACTCGGCCGCCGAGTTCACCGTCGGATTGCTGGAAGCTGCGGTCGGCGTCGGCGTCGCGGGAAAAGGAAGAGGCGGCCAGGGCGACGGAAATTCCGGTGGCGAGATACCGTGTTTTTGAGGTGGTGACTTGCGCGCCGCCTTCGGAGTCCAGGGTCAGGTGTTCCTGGTCCTTCACTTCGACGCCTTCGAGACTGGCTTCAACGGTTTGCTGCGCGGCGCTGGGAGGGATCACCTGATGGAACACGATGCGGAGTTGGCCGTTTCGTTTGAGCATTCTGGCAGGACGGACTTGCAGCACCGAGCCTTTAAGGCGCGTGCCCTCGGGGAAGATGAGGTGGTTTTCAGCCAGCAGGGGCGCGGTGATGACGGCTTCGACGTCGTCCGCCTTTTGCGCGGTAGCGGAACTGAGCGGGGTTACGAGCAGGGCGTGGACCACGCTTCCGGCCGGGGGAGTTGAGCCGAACGACTGCATCAGGTCCGCCGAGAGAGCTTCGTTGCCAAAATCCAAAGGCAACTTTAATTCCGCGTTATAACGCGTTCCGGCGTCGAGATATTGCGGATGATAGGGGAGCTGAGCGACGGCGAATCTCTCGAGCCGATGGAATTTGCCCGGCGTCTTCACTTGATTTTTGGCAATCTCCCAATTTCGACTGATCTCCTGGCGCGTCTCGCTGACTTTTTGCGAGGCTAGCTTTTTGGCCTCGGCCTTTTTGGCGGGTTTGTTTTGCTTCGCGGTGTCCGCCGAGGCGGCAAACTGGAGAACTCCCTGGGAAGCGGGCAAGACAATCGTTTGCAGGGGCAGATGCGTGCCCCCAGGCAATATCAGATCGTAGAAGCTGATTTCAACTTCGCGGTACGGCGAAAAGTTGGCGTCCAAAGCGGCGAGGGTGCGCTTCTGGGCCGAGACGCGAGCGATGCGGATCACCTTGCCAGTGACTTCGGTTCCCGCCGGGACCACGAGCTTATCGAATGCGTATACGGGCTCCGCGATTTTTCCGTGAATGGGCTGGCCGATTTTGCGGAGGCGCACTTCTTTATCGAGCACTACAGGCAACGGCGTGCCGGCGGGGACCGTGAGCGAAACGGAAGTGAGCGATGTAGAGGTAACCGATATGGAGTCGGGGGGCGAACTGGGAGCGGGCGCGGGATCGGGGGCTTGTGCTCTGCTGGTGGCAGCGACGATGAGTACGAAGAGAAAAATTCCAAAGAAACGGCGGGGGAGGAGACCTGTTTTCATTATGGGAGGGTGGGATGCCATGGGGTGTGCTCCAGTTGTATTTGCAGAGAAAAAAGATAGCAGAGTGCTGCCGCTCGCGGTGTATTTAAGGTCCGCAATATCGCATGCTGCGCAAAAGCGGAACTTAGGGTAAGGTTTGGCGGAGAGCCGTACATCGGAGGAGGCACATGATTACTTCGAGCATTGAGATTGCGCGGAAACCCGAGGAAATATTTGCCTACATCGACGAACTCGAACGGCATAAGGAATGGCAGCCGGCAATCGTCAGCGCCCGCAGAGAACCGTCCGGACCGACGCGGGTGGGCACACACACTATCGAAATGCGGCGAATACCCGGAGGGCCCCGGGAGTTTGTGTCCGAGATTGTCGAGCACGTACCGCCGCGTCGGATGGTGTTCCAGGGGCTGAATGGGCCAATACGGCCGCGCGGAACCATCACGATCGAACCCGTTGGAGATGGTTCGCGCTCGCGCTTTACGCTGGACCTGGATCTGGTGGGGCATGGCATCGGCAAGCTCTTTGCGATCATGGCGCGCCGGCAAGCTCGGAAGACAGTGCCGGAGGACCAGGCCCGGTTGAAGACGATCATGGAGGGGAAAAAGTAGCATCGGTAATCGAAAGAGCCCCAAGGATTGAAAAAGCCTTAGGCAAAAACGCGAGTGGAGCAGCGGCTAGCGGCCGGCACTCTCCTGATGGTTTGGCATACGGCAGTGTCGCAGGCCTCGTGTCAGGTTCAGATTTTCAAATCATGCTATCGTCGGGCTTGACGCAATCGCGGACCATGCTGATTATCTTTGTCCCGGCCCTACGACACTCTATCGGACGCGGGGGCTTTGGTCCTGCTGCTTAATTTGCTCGATCATGCGATCGAAGCGGCCGGGATCGGGCTCCGGAGACGGGATACAGGGGACGTTGTTTTTCAGACGCGCGTCGGCAGTTTCTGACTCGCCGTTAAATATGATCGCGGAACTTACTTTAGCGGTGGCGAACTGCTCATCGGAGAGGTTTAGCGGCTTGGACCACTGGCTGAGCGTTTGCAGGCCGAGCGTTGCGGCAGCTTTCGCTTCGCGATAGGCGTCGAGCGTCAGGAAGGCGCTATCACAACTGATGGAGTAGGCGGCTGCGCGGGTCTTGAGGGCGGACAGGCGCGAGTCGAAATCGTTTTTATCGCCGAACGACAGGAATTTGTCGGCGAAGGCCACGGAATGCACAAAGTCACGCGTCGAAAAATACGCGAGATAGTAGTCCTGGTAGATGTCCGGCAACAGCGCCGAATCCGGGTAGGCAACGAGGAAAGCATCGAGCAGCTTGATCTGAACCTGCGCATCCTTCTGCTCATGCGCTGACTGGTAAGCGTCGCGCTCGGCTGCTGTGTAGGGCCCGTTCTGCTGCGGGGCCTGCTGTTGATTGGGTGGAATTGCACAGGCCGTATTGCCGGCCAACGACAGTGCAATAGTAAGGTAGCCGGTGCGAAGGTAAGCCGCGGGGACTGAATTGTGTCGCTTCATTGGCCTGCCTCGCGTAAAGGCAAACGAAAGGCCCGAACCAAGGGTCCAACACGTGTGATTGTACACCTTGCCCCTGAGAAGTGCCGCTCGTTCGCGGCAGGAACCCCACTTGCAAGGACTGGGGCCGCCTTTGATGCCGCATAAGGGGAATAAATGGGGGATGAGGCATCGGGAGCTTGTGATATATGCTATTGGGCTGCGGAGACGGGCGGGCAGTATAGGTGAAACCGAGCTTTGCGGTGAGAACGGAATTTTGCGCGGAGAATTAGTGCCATGCGTGAAAGCGAAGGCAGACGGCATATGACGCAACAGCGGTGGCTGGCGGCGGGCGCGGCGCTGGTGGTGTGCTTGGCGGCGGGGGCGTGGCGGCCGGCGCGAGGACAGGCGCCGGGCGTGCGCGTGGCGACCGATGCGGGCGCAGCCGCCGGGAGCGGGGTGCCGGCGGGGGCGCCGGAAGCGACGCCCAATGCGGCACCACTCGAGATCGATCGGGGCGCCGCGGGACTGTGGCAGATGCTGCGCAAGCTGCATACGCGGGCGAGCATGCTGATGGTGGTGGCGCATCCCGACGACGAAGATGGCGGGATGCTGGCTTATGAGTCGCGCGGGCAAGGCGCTCGCGTGTCGCTGATGACGCTCAATCGCGGCGAGGGCGGACAGAACGTGATGTCCGACGATTATTGGGACGCGCTGGGGCTGGTGCGCACCGAGGAACTGCTGGCGGCCGACCGGTACTACGGGGTGCAGCAATTCTGGTCGAGCGTGGTGGATTTCGGATTTTCGAAAACGCTCGAGGAAACGATGGCGCAGTGGGGGCACGACCGCGTGCTGGCGGACGTGGTGCGCGTGGTGCGCATGACGCGGCCGCTGGTGGTGACGTCGGTCTTCGTGGGCGGGCCAACCGACGGACACGGGCATCACGCGGCCGCCGGGCAGATGGCACAGGAGGTTTTTCAGGCGGCGGGCGATCCGAACGTTTTTCCCGAGCAGATACGCGCGGGGCTGCGGCCGTGGTCACCGCTGAAAATGTACGCGCGGGTGCCGTCGTTTTCTGTTTCGGACAAGGGGATTTACGACAGCGCGACGGGGAAATATTTCCCGGTGCGCTTTTACGATTTTATCGCGAAGAAATGGTCGGACGGGGCGCCGGCGGTGAACCTGGAAGTAACCGAAGGGAATTACGATCCGGCGCTGGGGGCTACGTACTTGCAAACCGCGCGACAGGGATGGTCGCTGCAGAAATCGCAGAATGGCGGCGGGACGATTCCGTTCGCGGGGCCGGCGGCAATTCCCTACCACCGTTACGGCTCGCTCGGGGCGGCGAAAGATAAGGAGCAGTCTTTTTTTGAAGGCGTGGATGTTTCGCTCGCGGGAATCGCGGAGCTGGCGCCCGGCGCCGACAACGGGTTCTTAAGGGATGCGCTGGGGCGGATCAACACGCAGGTGGAGCGGGCCATGAGCGAATTTTCCGTCGAGCATCCGGAAAAGATCGCGCCGGCGCTGGCGGAGGGGCTGACGGAGACCAACGCGCTGGCGGCGCAGGTATCGGGCAGCGGGCTGAGCGAGCAAAGCAAATACGACGTGCTGCACGAACTGGCCGCGAAGCAGGCGCAATTCCAGCAGGCCATTGTGGAGGCGCTGGGAGTTTCACTGGAAGCGACGGTGGCGCCGAAGCGCGAATCGGGGCGGGGGAATTTTCTTGGCGGCACCGGGCCGACGGAAACATTCGCGTATGCGATTCCGGGGCAGCAATTCGCGGTGAAAGCGCATATCGATAATCCGGGGGCGAGCGCGGTGGCGCTGGAGCGCGCGTGGGTCGAAGGACCTGCGGGGGAATCTTGGACGATTGCGCCGGAACAGCCGGTGCCCGCAAGCGTGGCGGCGGGGCAGGCGATCGACGCGCGATTCAACGTGCAAGTGCCGGACAATGCGGCGCCGACGCGGCCTTATTTCACGCGGCCGAACGACGAGCAGCCCTTCTACGACATTATCGACGAGCGTTACCGCAATCTTTCACTCGATCCCGTATCCGCTGACGGCGTGGGCCGACTTTCCGGTACGAAGGGGTGGAGGTAAGCACCGGGCAAGTGGTGCAGACGGCGCGGCAGCAGACCGGGCAGGGATTGGTGCTCGATCCGCTGATGGTGGCGCCGGCAGTGTCGGTGCGCATTGCGCCGCAGGCGGGGATCACGCCGCTGGGCGCGAAGTCGTTTGCGCTGTCGGCGCTGGTGCATACCGAAGCAGAGACGGGGGCGAAGGGCACGGTGAAGCTGGAGCTGCCGGCAGGCTGGCGGTCGGAACCGAGCATGGCGCAATTCTCGGTGGAGCGCGCGGGGCAGGAGCAGAGCGTGAGTTTCCAGGTGTTTCCCGACCGGCTGGAGGAAAAGCCGTATACGGTGACGGCGGTGGCGGAATCGGGCGGGCGGCAGTTTCGCGAAGGATTCATCACCGTGGGATATGCGGGGCTGCGGCCCTACGATCTTTACTCGCCCGCGACGTACCGGACTTCGGGAGTCGACGTGAAGGTGGCGCCGGGATTGCGCGTGGGATATGCGATGGGCACCGGCGACGATGTGCCGCAGTCGCTCGAAAATATCGGGGTGAAAACGGAATTCCTGAGCGCGCAGGATCTGGCGCAGGGAAATTTGCAGAAGTATGACGTGATCGTGCTGGGCGTGCGGGCGTATGCGGCGCGTCCCGAACTGGCTACGAACAACCAGCGGCTGCTCGATTACGTGAAGAATGGCGGGGCGCTGGTGATTCAGTACAACGGCGTGCAGTACGATCACGATTTCGGGCCGTACCCGTATACGATTCCTGCGGATGCGGAGCGAGTGGTGGACGAAGTTTCACACGTGGAGTTCGTCGATCCGAAAGACGCGCTGCTCAACTGGCCCAACCAGCTTAATGAGAATGATTTCAAGGGCTGGGTGGAGGAGCGCGGCCACAACTTCATGAAGACGTGGGACCCGCACTACCGGGCTCCGCTGGAGACGCACGATCCGGAACAGGCTCCGCAAAGAGGCGGCGTTATTTATGCGCCATACGGGCGCGGGGTTTACGCGTACGTAGCCTTTGCATTGTACCGGCAACTGCCGGATGGCGTGCCCGGCGCATACCGATTTTTCGCCAACCTGCTGAGCTTACCGCGCAATCCGGCATTCAAGCAGCCGGGAACGGGCGCGGTGAACAACACCACCTCCAAAAAATAATTCGCCGAAATTTGACGAATCAGAAAGCGGCCCGCGCTAGCGCCGTTTGGCAGGGACCGGGAACGGCCGAAGGCTACGGCAACGACTTTGAACGGCGAAGGGCGGGGAGAAACACGGCAAGGACGGAAAGCGAAAAGAATGAGGATTCTTCGCTGCGCTCAGAATGACAACTTAGGGCTACGGCTAAGGCTACCATGCCAGAGGCAATGGCAACGGCCGAAGGCTACGGCAACGACTGTGAACGGCGAAGGGCCGGGAGAAACACGGCAAGGACGGAAAGCGAAAAGAATGAGGGATTCTTCGCTGCGCTCAGAATGACAACTTAGGGCTACGGCTAAGGCTACCATGCCAGAGGCAATGGCCAAAGCCAAAGGCAACGGCAACGGTGACAACGCTGTTGCGGGGGCTATTCGAGCGCTATCACCTATTGCGTTTGCGGCGCCGCCGGGTTGGGCAAGGGCGTGTTGATCGGATTGTAGGGCGGATTCGCGGGGACGGGCGGGAGCGGCGGCGCGTTGGCGCCGGTGGCGGGGAGCACGCCGGTGTTGGAGGTATAGATCGTCGAATCTTGCCAGCCGCCTCCCAGGGCTTCGATCAACTGCACGGTGGTGAGGAGGCGCTGTTCGAGGATCTGATCGCTGATGCGCTCGTTATTGAGGAGGGTGACTTCGGCGTCGATGACCTCGATGTAATTCGCGAGGCCTTCTTTGTAGCGCGCGGTGGAAATATCCACGGTCTGCTCCGCGGACTTGATGGCTTTTTCATAGGCGGCAGCCTGCTCCTCGAGCACGCGAAGGCCGGAGAGGCCGTCTTCGACTTCGCGAAAAGCGACCAGCACCTGCTGGCGATAAGTGGCCACCGACTCGTCGTAGGTGGCTTGGGCGTGGAGGAGATTGGCGGAGAGGCGGCCTCCGGTATAGAGAGGCTGAGAAAGACTGGCGGCGGCCGACCAAGCCAGACTGGGCAGGTTAAAAAGATCGAGGATGCCGGTGCTGAGATAGCCGCCACTGGCGGTGAGCGCGACGTTGGGGAAAAAAGCGGAGCGGGCCACGCCAATCTCGGCATTGGTGGAGGCCATGTTGCGCTCGGCGGCGGCGACGTCGGGGCGGCGCTCGAGCAGATCGGAAGGCATGCCGGCGGGGATGGCGGGCGCGTTAAGATCGAGAGCTTTTTCGGGTAGGGTCACCCTGGCGGGAGGCTGGCCCAAAAGGACAGCGAGGGCGTGCTCGAACTGCGCGCGCTGCACGCCCAAGCCAACGTAATCGGCCTGAGTGGTGTCGAGCAAGGTTTCGGCTTCCGCGACATCGAGGCCGCTGGCCACGCCGCCAGCGTGGCGGAGGTTGGCCAAGTCAAAAGCCTTCTGCTGCAAATCGATGTTGTTGCGGAGGATGACGCGCTCCTGATCGATGAAATGCAGCATGATGTAAAACGAAGCGACGTCGCTCTTCAGGGTGAGCAGGACATTTTCATAGTTGGCTACGCTGGCTTGCGTTAAGGCGTTGGCGGACTCGATGGAGCGGCGGATCTGGCCCCACAAATCCACTTGATAGCTGGCCTGCAGCGGAAGCGAAAAGGTATTGGCCGTAAAAGCAATGGGCTGGCCTGAGTTAGGCGGCAGCGGCCGATTGCCGGAGGTGCGAGCGCTGGCGGCGGAGGGCCCGGCATCGACGGTGGGGTAAAGATTGGAGCGGGTGGCGAGCGCGGTGGCGCGCGCCTCGATCACACGCTCGGCCGCGACCTTCAGATTTTGATTGGCCATCACGGCTTGGGTTTCCAAATCGTTGAGCTGCTGATCGCCGAAGACTTCCCACCAATTGCCCTTGGAAATGTCGTCGCTAGGTGCGGCGTTTTTCCAGCCTTCGGGCGGCTGCTCTTTCCACGCGGGGGGAGCGTCGACTGAGGCGCGATGGTAGTTGGGACCAACCAAGCAACCTGAGGAAGCCAGAACGGCAAGACCGAGTGCAGTTAAAAGCACCCAGAGGAGAGAGCCCTGGATTTGCGCGGAGATTTGCGCGGGGCCGGCGCGGCGAGGCGAGGTTCCCGCACTGCGAGGCGATGGTACAGACAAACGTTGACCTGCGGATGAATGTTGCCGCATTGGTTAGCGACCCGCCGGCGTGGAACTGGGCGGTGGTGGCGGTGCCGGTTGCGGCTGCGCGGGCTCCGGCTGAACGGCGACGGGGGTGCCGTCGGTTATCGAATCCGGCGGATTGACGACCACGGAATCGGTGGGCTGGAGTCCGGAAAGGATTTCGAGGCTGGTGCCGAGGTCGCGGCCAATCGTAACGGTTTGCAGATGAGCTTTATTATGGGCGTCGACGACGACTACTTGCGGGCCGGCGGACCGGAAGATCAGCGTGTTCGAGGGGATGATCAGCGGCGGGCTGCCGGCGCTCAAGTGAAATTCGACCTCGGCATAGGAGCCGGGAAGGAGCTCGCCTTTGGGATTGGGCACCTGCACTTCAACGAGCAGCGTGCGGGAAGCAGGATCGATGGCACCCGAGGTATGCGCGACTTTTCCTTGAAAGGTGCGGTCGCGAAATTCGGCGATATGCACGCCGGCGGGCATGCCGATGCGAATATCGTTGCCGTAGGTCTCCGGCACATTGACATAGACGCGCAGAACGTCGATCTGCGCCAGCCGGAACAACTGTTTCGCATTGCCGCTGCTGATCAGCGCGCCGATATCAACATCGCGCGCGGTGATGACGCCGGAAAAAGGCGCGGTGACCTGCTGAAAGGATTTCATATCCTTGAGACGTTCGACATTGGCCACGGCGGCATTCTCGTCGGCCTGGCGCGCTTTGTAGGCGGAGACATTCTGGTCGACTTCCTGCTGGGATACGCCATCGGATTTCAAAAGATTTTGCCAGCGGTCGGCCGTACTTTTCGCGAGCTCCAAATTTGCCTGAGCCTGCAATTCCGCGGCTTCGGCCTGGCGCAATTGCTGATCCACTTCAGGGGTTTCGATGGTAGCCAGGAGGTCGCCGGCTTTGACGCGGCCGCCGATATCCACGTACCAGCGCTTCAAATACCCATCGGTGCGCGCGTAGATAGGCGTCTCGACGAAGGCCTGAACGTTTCCGGGAAGAGTGAGGTTTTCGGCGGCGCTGACGCGGCGCGGACGAGTCACGGAGACCGGAATTTCGTTCGATTCCGCCGAGGCCGGAATCAATGCGGCGCGCACGTGCAGGCGCGTTTCGATGCGCCAGAAAGCGAGGCCAGCGAAAACGGCCAGGAAGAGGGCAGGGATCGTGTACCAGATAAATTTTGAGGTGCGCCGGGTGATTTGCGGCGAGGGGCTGTCGTGTTCGCCTTTATCCCGGCGCATTGCGGACCAATCGGTTTCGGTGGACTCCGGTTTCATGAAGCGCTGGTTCTCCTGAGTTGGGGTTCTGCTCCGGTATATCGTTTGTTACCCGGTTATAAATTGTCGAGCAGCTTATTCGGCCAGCAGCTCGGTGTAGCCCTTGCGACGAATATAGCTATAAACGACGGGCACGAAGAACAAGGTGGCCACGGTGGCCACCAGCAATCCGCCGATGACGGCGCGTCCCAAAGGAGCATTTTGCTCGGCCCCTTCGCCGATTCCCAGCGCCATGGGAACCATGCCGACAATCATCGCCAGAGCGGTGATGATCACGGGGCGCAGGCGGGTGAAGCCTGCGCCCATGGCGGCCTCGAAAGAGCTCTTCCCTTCCTGCATTTCGGCCGCAGCAAACGTGACCAGCAGGATGCTGTTCGAGGTGGCCACGCCGATGCACATGATGGTGCCCATAAGCGAAGGGACGTTCAAAGTGGTGCCCGTAAAGAATAGCATCCAAACGATGCCACAGAGCGCGCCCGGCAGAGCGGTAATGATAATGAAAGGGTCAACCCAAGACTGGAAGTTGACGACCATCAGCAAATAGACGAGCAGGATGGAAAACAACAAGCCGATGGCCAAGCCGGAAAACGACGATTGCATGGTTTCGACCTGGCCGCGAATGGTGACCGTGGTACCGCGGGGCAGCTGGCCGGCAAACTGCTTCACGATGCGGGCCACATCGGACGATACGCCGCCGAGATCGCGGTCCTGCGCGGCGGCGTAAATATCGACGACCGGTTCGATATCGTATTGGGAAGCGACGGCCGGCGCGGATTCGCGTGAAATGGTCGCGAGGTTGTTGAGCAATTGCGACTGCGAGGCGGCGCCCGTTCCGCCGATCACCGGCATGCCTTGCAAATCGGCCACCGAATCCATGCGGTATTGCGGCGTTTGCGTGGTGACATTGTAGGAGACGCCCTGCGGGCTGACCCAGAAGTTCGGCGCGGTCTGAAAACTATTCGCGAGCGAGACCAGCGTATTGCTCGCCACCACCGATTCGGTCATGCCGACTTGCTGGGCCTTGGTGCGGTCGACCGTGAGATCCAACTGCGGCTGGTCGTAGGCCTGCTGAATGCGCACGTCGGCGGCTCCGGGAATTTCCTTGAGACGCGGCAAAAGCGTGCGGGCCAACTCGTAATTTTTTTGCACGTCAGGACCCGCCAGTTGCACGTCAATGGGCGAGGGGAGGCCAAAATTCAAGACTTGGCTGACAATGTCGGCAGGCTGGAAGGAAAAATCCACGCCCGGAAATTCACGCGGGAGGGAGCGGCGCAAGGAGCGAATATAGTCGGCCGGCTTGGTGCGGTGATCGGGGACCAGCGAAACCAGGATTTCGGCATCGGAAGTTCCGATGACCCCACTGTTGCCGAGCGCGAGGTTGATGCTGCTGGGCGGGAATCCAATGTTATCGACGATGGAGGCCATCTCGTCGGCGGGTATCTGCCGGCGGAGGAATTGCTCGACGCGATCGCATAGCGCGGCGGTTTCCTCGACGCGAGTGCCGGTGGGAGCGCGCAGATGCAGGCGAATCTGGCCGGCATCGACGCTGGGAAAAAGATCGGAACCCAGAAACGGAATCAGGAGCATGGTGGCCGCGCAGAAAGCCAGAAACAGGGAGCCAAACAGCAAACGATGGCGGAGGCACCAGTCGAGGAGGTGGAGGTAGCGTTCGCGGGTGCGGTCAAAGCGCTCTTCAAATCCCAGGTGAAAGCGCCGGAAAAAACCGGCGCGCGCGTGGCCCGGTCTTCATGGTCCTGCATGGTTCGCCGTTCGGCGCGAAAGAAATACAAGACCAGGGTGGGGACGATGGTTCGCGAAAGAAAATAGGAGGCGAGCATGGCAAAGACCACGCCTTCGGCCAGGGGCCGGAACAAGAAACCGGGGACGCCTTTGAGGAAGAAGATGGGCACAAACACGATGCAGATGCTGAGGGTGGCCACGAAGGCAGGAGCGGCGATCTGCTGCGCGCCGGTCAAGATGGTGTCGCGCAGGGGCTTGCCCTCGGGAAGGAGGCGGTTAATGTTTTCAATTTCGACGGTGGCATCGTCGACGAGGATACCGACGGCTAGGGCCAAGCCGCCGAGGGTCATGATGTTGATGGTCTCGCCAATGATGCTGAGAACGAGCAAGGAAGTCAGAATCGAAAGCGGGATAGAAATGGCGACCACCAGAGTGCTGCGCCAGCTTCCCAGGAACAGCAGAATCAAAGCGGCGGTGAGGCCGGCGGCGATGGTAGCTTCGCGCAATACACCGTTGACGGCGGCACGCACGAAGACGGATTGATCGCTGACCGGGGTCATCTCCAGCTCGGGCGGCAACGTGGCGGCGATCTTGGGCAACGCCGCGCGCACCCTGGAAACGACATCGAGCGTGGAGGCATTGCCGTGTTTCAAGACGACCATGAGAATGCCGCGCTGGCCGTCCCGGCGCGAAACATTGGTCTGAAAACTTCCGCCATCGTGAGCGTAGGCAATATCCCGCAGATAGACCATGGCGCCGTTGACGATTTTCACGGGGACGTCGTTCAGCTCGGCGATGGTCTTGGGGCTGCTGTTGAGGGCGACATCGTATTCGCGGTCACCGATCTTGGCGGTGCCCTGAGGCAAAATCACGTTCTGGGCGTTAACGGCATTCACGACTTCAGCGCCCGATATGCCGCGCTCGAGCAGCTTTTGGGGGTTCAAGTCAACGGCTACCAGGCGGTTGGGCCCGCCATAGGGCGCCGGGAACTCGGCTCCTTCAATGCTCGCCAAGCGGGTGCGGAGGAAATTCGAGCCCAGGTCCTGCATCTGCTGGATGGAGAGCGTCTTGCTGCTGAGGCCAATTTGCAAGATCGGCACGTCGGCCGCGCTGTAAGTAAGCATGAACGGCGGCTGGGTGCCGGGAGGCATGCCGCGAATCGAGACTTGCGCCTGGGAAGTGACTTGGGCCATGGCGCTGCCGATGTCGGTACCCGGTTGAAAAAACAACTTAATGACCGCCTGGCCGTGGTAACTCTGAGCCTCCATATGCTCGATATTGTCGACGGTCTGGGTGAGGGCGCGTTCGAGGCCGCTGGCGAGACGGTTTTCCATGTCGAGGGGAGAAAGCCCCGTGTAATTAGGGATGACGGCGATCACGGGAATATTGATATTCGGGAAGATGTCGACGGGAGTTTGTACGATGGCCACGCCTGCCAGGATGAAAATAAGCAGCGAAAGCACCACAAAGGTGTACGGACGGTCGAGTGCAAGTCTTACTATCCACATAAGTTAATGCAGCTAGACTTTCACGGGTTCGGTTTCAAACCGCTTGGCGCGCCGCGGTCCTCAAGTATTGGACGCTACTGATTCTCACCGGTTGTAGTGGCGGCTCGCGCAAACATCTTATTATATCATGATGTTTTGGGCGCGGAGATGGGGTCTAGTCGTGGGAGGTAGGGGCGGAGCCGTCGCCGGCGGGCGATGGGGCGAGGTGAACGTTTCGGCGAGGCAAAATCGAGAAGAAGCGCAGGCGACAAGGCGCGCAGCGAAGCGCAGGGACGCATGCTAGCTTGAAAAGCCAACTGTTCCACACCTGCACCTGATCTTTAGGGATACGCTGAAGGTCAAAGTTGCCGCAGCGGCCGCAGTGTGCCGTCAGCAGGAAACGAATCGCTACACGACGCGCGAAGAAACGGAGATGGCAGTCGGTACATCGCCAAGGCCAAAGGCCCGCGAGGCTAGCAGCAAAGTCCCTAAGACTCCGGCGTCGCGAGCGATGGCAGCGACCGTGAAGACAATGCGGGCAAACCAAGCTGCCTCCCATGGAACGAAATGTGGAAACCCTGCGGGGTGCTGAGGCGAGAGCATAGCGCGAGACGTTTTGCTCGGCAAGCGTGCGGCGCCGCAAATAAATCCGCGCGCACTCAATTTGCAACGGGCTGCAAGGGGTGCCATGGCCTGGGTGCCGTCCGTGGTGCGGTAGAATAAAATCGCGAGGAAGATCATGGACGCCTATACAGATGAGCATGCCGCAGCGGGACTAGGCACGCCGCTTCCCAAGCTGGATACCTGGCCCAATCAATTTCCTGGTTACACGATCACTACGAGATTTCCCGAGTACACGTCGGTTTGTCCGAAGACGGGCATGCCGGATTACGGCGCGATAACGATTGAATACGAACCGCGCGGGCGCTGCCTGGAACTGAAGGCGCTGAAGCTTTATCTTCTGGCGTACCGAAATTTGGGAATCTTTTATGAGAATGCGGTCAACCGCATTCTGCGCGACATCGTGGCCGCGGCCCGCCCGGTTCGCTGCGTGGTGCGCGGGGACTTCACGCCTCGCGGCGGCCTGACGACCACGGTGGAGGCGCATTGGCCGCGACATGGCAGGGCGGGCAGGCGAACGTAGACAACCCCAGCAGGCTTAGCGATAATCTAGTGATGTGGCGCGACGATACTGACCTTGAGGATGGTTTCGTGAGGCCACGAATGAGGTTTGAGGAGGAGCGCGATGAGCATCACGCCGGACACCACACCGCATGAGAATGATTACGAGGCCCCGCCGCCCGCGTCGACGCCGTTGTGGATTCCGATACTGATTGGGCTGCTGTTCGCAGGGCTGGGTGGGTTGCTTTATGCCGGTTACACGTCCCGAACGCGCCTGGAACGGCTAGAAAATGACCTATCCGCGAGCAACGCGCATGCCGATCTACTGAGTAAGGAACTCGAGCAAACCAATTCGCGGGTCGCGGGATTACGCGGCCAGCTGGACGTGACCTCGCAGAAGCTGGGGCTTACCCAGGACGAGCTCGCGCGCGCGCGAACTTTGGCGCAAACCATTCAGAAGCAGCAGCAGGCGAGCGACGCGCAACTAGGCGAGCAGATCGGACAGGTGAAGCAAGAAAGCGAGCAGAAGATCGGCGAAGTCTCGACCGACCTGACCGGGGCCAAGACCGATATCGCGTCCACCAAGAAAAATCTGGACGATACCATCAGCAAGCTGACCTCGACCATCGGCGACCTGGGCGTGCAAAGTGGACGGATCGCCCGGAACCAGGAAGAGGTGGAAGCCCTGAAACGCCTGAATGAGCGCAACATTTTCGACTTCAATCTTACGAAGTCGAAAAATCCGCAGCGCGTGGGACCGATTCAAATTACTTTGCGCAGCACCGACCCCAAGCATTTCCGGTTCACGATGACGGTGATCGCGGACGACAAGGCGATCGAGAAGAAAGACCGCAACGTGGACGAACCGATGCAGTTTTACGTGCGCGGCACGCATACGCCCTACGAGATCGTGGTGTTTGAGGTGACCAAGGACCGCGCGACCGGCTATCTTTCCACGAGCAAGGATACCGGGGCAGCACCCGCGGGCGCTCCTTCCGCGGCGGCGAGCCCCACAAACGCGCCCGCCGCCAGCCCGGCTCGGCAGCAATAAAGCGCGGGACGGGCGTCCCGCCCCTTGGCTAACTTCAATTGAAAACCCTGGTAATGCAGACGTGACAGTGCTTTGCCGCTGTCTGGCACGGCATTCCCAAGAGTGAGTTTCGACGGCACGAGTGGGAAAACCTCGGGTCTCCGTCAAAATGCGACGGACACCCGAGCTACGACGGCAAAGTCCGCCGAGACACGCCGCCGCCGGTGAAGTGACGGCGGAGAGGCGCACGGACTTACGTGCGGCTACTCGAATTGCTTGAGCGTGAGGGCCATCTGGCGCAGGCGCTCGTCCACGCGCGCGAACACGGTGTCGGGCTCAAAACGCCCCGCGGAGTCTGCGTGGCCGGCGGCGACGCCGGTCATGATCTCGATGCCCTCTTTGATGTGCGCAACGGGATGGACGTGGAATTTTCCGGCGGCCACGGCTTCGATGACGTCGTCGCGCAGCATCAAGTCTTCCACGTTTTCGCTGGGGATCAGCACGCCCTGCGTGCCGGTAAGGCCGCGGACGCGGCAGACATCGTAGAAGCCCTCGATCTTCTGATTCACGCCGCCGATGGGCTGGATCACGCCCTGCTGGTTCACCGAACCGGTTACCGCGATGTCCTGGCGAACCCGACATCGGCAAGCGATGAAAGCAGCGCGTAGATCTCGCTGGAACTGGCGCTGTCGCCATCGACGCCCGAATAGGACTGCTCGAAGCAGATGCTGGCGGCGAGGGAGAGCGGCTTATCCTGCGCGAACTGCGAGCGCAGATAGCCGGCGATGATCTGCATGCCCTTGTCGTGCAGGCGGCCGCTCAAGTTGGCTTCGCGCTCGATGTTGATGAGTCCCGATTTGCCCAGCGCGGTGGAGGCGGTGATGCGCACGGGCTTGCCAAACATGTAGCCGCCGATTTCGAGAATGCTCAGGCCGTTCACCTGGCCGACGCGCGAGCCCTCGGTATCGATGAGCAGCGTGCCTTCGGCGATCATCTCGCGAATTTTCGTTTCGATCAGGTTGTGCCGCTCGATTTTGGCTTCGCGCGCGGCGCGCAGGTGCGCGGCGGTCACCGGCGCTTCGCCGAGTTGGCGCGCGATGTAGCAGGCTTCGCGCATCAGGTCGGCCAGATCGGCGAAGCGCGCGGTGACCTTGTTGCGGCGGCCGGCCAGGCGCACGCCGTACTCGATCATCGCGGCGACGGCGGTGCGATCGAAGGGGCACAGATTTTCGTCTTCGCAGAGCTTGCGCAGGCGGCCGCTGTACTGGCGGATGACGTCGTCGCTCATCTCCATTTCTTCGTCGAATTCGACGCGCACCTTGAAAATTTTCTTGAACTCCTCCTCGTACTCGTAGAGCAGCTCGTACATGTCGCGGTCGCCGATGAGGATGATTTTGACGTTCAGGTCGATCGGCTCGGGTTTGAGCGCCGAAGTGCCGAACGGGAAAAACATCTCCATCGGCTGAATCTCGAGCTTGGAGTGATTGAGCGTGCGCTTGAGCGTGCGCCACACGCCGCCTTCGCTCAGCGCGTCGAGCGCGTACATGATCAGGAATCCGCCGTCGGCGCGCAGCACCGAGCCCGCGCGCAGGTCCATGAAGTCGGAGGTCCACACGCCCCGGGAATCGTAGCTGCGCTGGATGGTGCCGAACAGGTTCGCGTAGCTGGGCGTGGTCTCGAAGACTACCGGCGAGGTGTCTTCTTCGTTGTGCGCCAGCAGCACGTTGACGCCGTAGACGCGGAACGGGTCGCGGTCGGGCGGCGGGGATTTCGGCGGACCCTCGGTCGGGAGCGCCGCCGGGCGGCTCCTCTTCGCCTTCGCGCTCCTTGAAGGGCTCGAGATTGTCGAGGATGTTGTGGCGCACTTCTTCGAGGTATTCGGCGACGTGCGGCACGGCGTACTTTTCCTTCAGCTCCTCGATGAAGCCGTCCACCAGCACCGAGGCGGCTTCCTGTTCGAGGTAGCTGAGTTCGCTCGCGAGCTCGCGCGATAGCGTCAGCGTCTTGCGGTAGACCACCGTGAATTCCTGGCGGAACTGCTCGTACTTGCGTTCGATCTCTTCGGCGATCGGGGTTTCGAGCTTGCCTTCCTGCACCATCTTGGGGACGTCCTCGATGGGCACCATCTGGCCTTCGAGCACCGGGAAAATTTCGGGCAGCGCGACGGCGCCCACCTGCATGTGTCCCAGGGCAAACTGCTCGCGCGCGATGCGCCGCGTGAAATCGTCCATCAGCTCTTTTTCGCGGACCGTGTAGCGGTCCACGATGCGGCCCTTCTGGCGCTGGAAGGGCTCGCCCTCGAACACCTGCGGAATGCGCCGGCGCAGAAACTCGATGCCGGACTGCATGTCTTTCTTGAAGCCGTTGGCCTGGCCGCGCGGCAGCGTGAGCAGGCGGGGCCGGTCGGGATTCTTGAAATTGTTGACGTAGCAGCGGTCGGGGGCCGGCTCGGTTTGCGGCTGGATCTCCTCGATCATGCGCTGGATCATGCCGCCGCGGCTGGTGCCGGAAAGGCCGCAGACGAAGACGTTGTAGCCCGGGGCGGCCAGTTCCACGCCCATCCTGAGCGCGCGCAAGGCGCGGTCCTGGCCCAGCGGGCCGGCGATGGGCTCGGCCTGCGCGGTGGTTTCGTAGGGGATGCGCGCCGGGTCGCAGCGCCAGCGAAGCTTCTCTGCGGCAAGCTCCGCGGGTTGAGTGATCGGCTTGGCAAGCATGGGATTCATGTTGGCCGCGGCCCATGGCGCCTTATAAGCTTAGCGACTTATCTGCTGATTTGGGCGCCGGGGCATAGCGCGGGTTAATGTAGCACAGGCCACAGCGGCCGTGGCGATGTCGCGTGGTAAACTTGCCATGCCCAGGCCACCCCATGCCTGAATCCGCCACCTGCCGCCACGAGCACACGCAACTTATTGCGAAAGATAATGAGGCCGAGTACATCGAGTGCCTGGATTGCGGCACAATTCTCGAAACCGGCGAAATTCGGGCCGCGGCTGGCGGGGAGAGTACCGCGCCGGGGGGTTCCGGCTCGGGCGCAGGGGAAAGTGCGACCGCCGCCCGCGAGGTGATTGACGAATCACTCTCCGACGCCTAGAAAAAACCGATGTGTCAGGAAGAACTGAAGGTTTCGTCGGCGGTTAGCGAAGGCCGATCTTGTCGATCAGGCGGAGCACATCGTCGCGCGAAACATCGTACAGAGAACGCAGGTCTTCCTGTTCGAGGCGCTCGCGAAGGTATTCGGCGGCCACCAGACTGATTTCGCGATCGGTGGGCCCGCGCGCGGCACGCTCACGGAAAGCCGTGAGGCCGGTGTGGGCTACGCCCACGATGACGCCCTGGCCATCGACAAAGAATTTCGCGTCCACCGTATCGCTGTGGCGCGTGGTGATGGCGTTCCACAGATGGGAAAACTGCACGTGCGAGGTCTCGTCGGTGAGCTTGGAAGCCACCTCGAACGGGGTGACGAATTCGCTCATGGGGCCGCGATTGGGAATAATGTGGACGGTGCCTGCACGCGCCTCGCGATTTGGCTTCAATTCATTCATTCAGCAAGCACTCATTCAATCAAACATCATTCAATCAATCATGTGGGCCTGTAATTCCGTGGGTCCGAAGTCCGGCGTTAAGCAGCCGGCCGCCTATTTTTTTGCGCCGGCACCAACCGGTTCGGCGCGGGAATACATTTGCACGGCCGAGCCCACTCCAGCGCCCGGCGCCACGTGGAAGCCCTGCTCGAGGAGCACTTTTTCGAGCGCGGCCAGGAAGAGCAACACATGCTTGAACTGGCTGGTGTAGCCCATCAGGCCGACACGCCAAATTTTTCCGCTGAGCGCGCCAATTCCTCCGGCGATCTCAATGCCAAATTCATCGAGTAACTGGCGGCGCAAGCGCGCGTCGACAATGCCCGGCGGCACGCGGATGCTGGTTACGGTAGGCAGTCGGTCCTGCGGGGTTGGGGACGAATAACTCGAGCCCCAGCGCTTCCACGCCGGCGATCAAGGCTTGCTGGTTCTGGCGATGGCGCTGCCAGCCGGCTTCCAGGCCTTCCTCGAAAACGATGCGCAGAGCTTCACGCAGAGCGAAAATCAGCGAAATCGGGGGTGTGTGATGATAGGTGCGGTCTTTGCCCCAGAAACTCATCACCGCCGTCAAATCAAAATACCAGCTTTGCACCGGAGTCTTGCGGTTGCGCAGCGCTTCTTCCATGCGGGGCCCGACCGTGATGGGCGACATACCCGGAGGCGCGCTAATGGCTTTCTGCGAACCGCTGAAGCAGATATCGATACGTTGCGCGTCGACGTTTAGCGGCACACCGGCGAGCGTGGCCACCGAATCCACAATCAGCAGCGCGCCAAGTTCATCCGCCACTTTGCGAAACGGATCGAGGGCGGTTATGACTCCGGTGGAGGTTTCCCCGTGGCAGACGCCTACAAATTTGATCTTGCGTCCCTTACCCGCGCGGCGAACATCATCGGGGTCGACGGTACGGCCGAGCGGCGCTTCCACGCGGTGAATCGTGGCCCCGGTGCGCGCCGCGATAACCGCCATGCGCTCGGAGAACGTGCCATTGATGCAGACAATGGCTTCGTCCCCCGGCTCGAGCGCATTGACCACCGCGCACTCGATGCCTCCCGAACCGGAGGCCGAAATAGGGAACGTAGCGCGATTTTCGGTTTGAAATACCTGGCGAAGCAGCGTCTGCACTTCCCCGATCAGCCCGATAAAAAACGGATCCATGTGCCCCACCAGGGGCGTCGACAAGCGCGCGATAAACGCGCGGATCGATCGAACAAGGCCCCGGCGTCATCATCAGCCGTGTGGGAGCGACAAGCTCACCAATGTGCTCGCTCATTTCGTAATGCTCCTGAGATACGGAAATTGTGCGGCGGTTGCATCTGTTTGCCGCTCCCGGCAGGTGGCCCAACCCCCCTCTTGCGAATCATGCAGCCAGCACGGAAGCCCCACGCACGTAAATATAGTTTCGCCGAATCAGTCCGCGCATGCAACCGACAATGCGCCGACTGTCGCGGCAAAAGTCACCCTGCGTCAAATTTATTTGGACGCAAGGCCTGCGGAACGATTCGCACGACTGCGCCGGGTTCGGTACAATAGCGGCAGTTGGCAAAATTCACGATTGTCACAACCACCTGATCGTCACATTGGCGAGGGCATTTCGTGCGCCAGCGTGCGAAGGAGATTTCATGACCGCAACAGGACCGGCAGCACCCTCAGCCACGCTTTTGGAACCGCTTCGCGAGAAGGCCCGGCTGCTGCGCATCCATTCCATGCGCATGACCACGGCCGCAGGCTCGGGCCACCCGACCTCGTGCCTGTCGGCAGCGGAGCTGATGGCGGCGACGTTTTTTCACGCCATGAAATTCGACGTCGCGAATCCGAATTCGCTGGCGAGCGACCGTTTCGTGCTTTCCAAGGGCCATGCCGCGCCCATTCTTTACGCGGCGCTGGCCGAGGCGGGCGTGTTTCCGGTGTCGCGACTGATGACGCTGCGGCAATTTTCAAGCGAGCTCGAAGGCCATCCTACGCCGTGGATTCCGGGCGTCGATGCAGCTACGGGCTCGCTGGGCCAGGGGCTTTCGGTGGGCGCCGGGCTGGCGATTGGAGCGCGGCGTCAGAAATCGGATGCGCGCGTGTACGTCCTGATGGGCGACGGCGAAATGGCCGAAGGCAGCGTCTGGGAAGCGGCGGAATTCGCCGGCTTCTACAAGATCGACAACCTCGTTGCTCTGGCCGATGTCAACGCCCTGGGACAGAGCGACCGGACCATGTACCAGCATGACACGGACGTGTACCGCCGCAAGTTTGAATCGCAAGGCTGGGCCACCGAAGTTGTGGATGGACACGATATGGCCGCCGTCGTGGCCGCGCTCGATCATGCCCGCTCCGACGCCCGGCAAGCCCTACGCCATCATCGCGCGCACTGAAAAGGGGCATGGCATCAGCTTCCTGGCGGATAAAGATGGCTGGCACGGCAAGGCGCTTTCGCCCGAGCAACTCGAAAAAGCGCTGGCGGAAATCGGCCCTGCGCCGCCGGTGCAAAAAGATGACGGCCGCTCTTACGCTCGCAAATCTTTGCCGGTACCTCCGGATTTTCCCGCGCCGCCCGCGCCTGAATACAAGCTGGGACAGGAAGTGGCCAGCCGCGAAGCCTACGGAACGGGACTGAGGAGTCTCGCGAGCGTAAATCCCAAGGTGTACGCGCTGACCGGCGACGTGAAAAACTCCACTTTCTCCGATATTTTGCAGAAGGCGCAGCCCGACAAGCTGATCCAAGGCTATATCGCCGAGCAGAACATGGTAAGCACCGCGGTGGGCATGGCGGCGCAGGGACTGGTGCCTTTCGTCGATACCTTCGCTTGCTTTCTTTCGCGCGCCACCGACCAGGTGCGCATGGCCGCCATCAGCCGCAGCAACATCAACTTGTGCGGATCGCATTGCGGCGTTTCCATTGGCGAAGACGGGCCGTCGCAAATGGCGCTCGAAGACCTGGCGATTTTTCGCGCGATTCCCGGCGCCGCGGTGTTTTATCCCTCGGATGGGGTGTGCGGCGGAACGGCTGACGGAAGAGGCGGCGCGCCGGCCCGGGATTTGCTACCTGCGGACGTCGCGGCCCAAAACCCCGGTGTTGTATGGCCCTGAGGAGAAATTTCCGGTGCCGGGCCTGAAGGTGCTGCGCCAGAGCGCGAACGATAGCGTCACCGTGATTGGCGCGGGCATTACGCTTTACGAGGCGCTCAAGGCCTACGACGAGCTGAAGTCGCGCGGCACCGCGATTCGCGTGATCGACCTTTATTGCGTGAAGCCGCTCGATACCGCGGCGCTCGCGGAAAACGTTCGCGCCACGGGCGGACGCGTCGTCACCGTCGAAGATCATTACGCGCAGGGCGGCATCGGCGAGGCGGTAGTCACGGCGCTGGCCGAGTCGGGAGTGGCGCTTGCGGCGGTGCGGCGCCTGGCCGTCGATCGCGTGCCGCATTCGGGCAAGCCCGCGGAGCTGATTGAAGCGTTTGGAATCTCCGCAAAGCACGTGGTGGAAGCCGTGGACCAGATTTTGCAAAAAAAGTAGCGCAAATCGCGCCAGGCCGCCCCGTGGACGCGGCGCCGTTATGGGATGACGGGCGCGACGTACGTGAACGTGCGCGCAAAAAACCACATCAGAAAAATAACCAGCACAGAATTCACCGCCAGTTGGAGCAATCCGTAACCTACCAGGTCGCGGGCGCGGACCTTCAGAATTCCCAGCAGAGGCAGCATCCAAAACGGGTTGATCAGGTTCGGCAACGCTTCCGAGGCGTTATAGGTTTGCACTACCCAACCGAGGTTCACACGTAAGTCCTTGGCCGCCTGCAGAACGTAGGGCGCTTCGATCACCCATTTGCCGCCACCGGAGGGCACGAACATGCCCAGAATCGCTGAATATATCGCGACGAGCACAGGGTAGGTTCCATGCGAGGACACGCGCACGAAAAAATTCGCGAGCAGTCGGGCGATGGGCGACATGGTGACGATGCCGAAGATTCCTCCATAGAATGGGAACTGGATCAGGACGCCCGAGGTCGCGGGAACCGCGCGTTCACCGCCCGTATGAATGAACGCGGCCTCCAATGCAGCAGAAGTCCCACCATCAGGAAGAGCAGGTTGTAGGTGTTGAGATCGAGGGCAGCGAGCGGGCCGCGGGCCACAAAAATTTGGGCGAGGTAAGCGAGTCCCATAGTGGCGATGACGATCGAGAGCCAGGGAGCGTACTCCAGCCATTCGCCGGGCGTGGCGCGCTTTTCGAGCTGGGGGATTTCTAGTCCCTGGATGACGCCAAATGATTCCGCCGTCTTGGTGGAACTGGCGGGCGCGGAGAAATAGGCCACCGTAATGGCCGAAACGGTCAGGATCAACGCGGTGGCCACGCTCTGCCATGTGCCGATGGTCTGACGCAACGGAATTGCGCCACTGATCTTCAACAGGCCCGCGGGCATGGACGAAGGCGTGGCCATCATCAACGCGGCAGAGGAAGAAAATCCCAGCGCCCAGATGCTTCCGGTGCCGAGGTAGGCGGCTGCTCCTAGGGCGCGATAATCGAGGCGGGCGACCTTCTTCACCACTTCCCGTGCCAGGATGCCGCTGAAAATGAGGCTCAGGCCCCAACTGATCAGGGCAGTGGCCATCGAGAAGAACGCCACAAATGCGACTGCCGCGCGAGGCGTCCGCGGGATTCCCGAAAGCCACCGGATCAGCCGGTACACCGGAGGCGAGGTGGCGACGACGTAGCTGCCGATGATGATTAACGCCATTTGCAGCGTGAAGGGGATCAGGCTCCAGAATCCTTCGCCGAAATAGCGGATTAGGTTATCTATCCCGGCGCCGAGAAAAAGGCCGGCTACGAAGACAATGAGGATGGCGAGCAGCGCGAAAACGAATGCGTCGGGAAACCAGCGCTGCGACCAGTCGGCTAGCCCGATACCGAGGCGCGCAAGTCCGCGAGCGGGGGCAGTCGGTATCCAGGTTGCGGCAGCAGTGGGTGCGGCGTCTGCAGGTGCGGCGGCACGGAGCGAGATACCGCTGAGGGGTTCGCCGCTCGGCCCGCGGTGCCGTGGCCCGCGGTGCAGAGGGATGAACACGTGTCTCTTCCCTTTACGATGCGTGAGAATGTAATGCGACGCGGATTATACGCCAATGCCGGACACACGAGAGCGTCAGGGGGAAATTCGCAGAGAAGCCCAGCGCACACGGGCAACGGATGCCAGAGAAGCCGGGCGAAATCGTTTTCAATTTTGGAATGGGTGCAGGCGGCGCGGCAGTATCGCCGCCGCACTAAGAAAGAAAAAAACCGGAAACGAAAAATTTAGGAGCTGGCTTCCGCGCCCAACAGCACGTGGATGGGAGGCTCGCGCAAGTCCCACACGATGCGGAACCAGGAGAGCATCTTTAACACGTAGTAAGTGAGGTCCACCTCCCACCAGAAGAAACCCTGGCGGGCCGAGGCCATGTAGTGGTGGTGATTGTTGTGCCAGCCCTCGCCCATGGTAACCAAGGCGAGCAGCGCGTTATTCTTGCTGGTATCGGTAGTCTGGTAACGTTGCCGGCCAAAAACATGCGACAGCGAATTGATGGTGAACGAACTGTGCCACAAGATTACCGTGCTGATGCAATATCCCCACACCAGCAAGCCCCAACCGCCGATGAGAAACATCAGCACGCCCAGCGCGACGGGAGGAACCATGTGGTACTTATTCAACCAGCGCAGCTCCGGGTATTTGTGGAAGTCCTTGATCAGGTCGACGCGCGTTTCGTTGTAACGGTCGGACAAAATCCAGCCGACGTGCGACCACAAAAAGCCCCGCAACGTCGGGGAATGCAAATCCTCGTCGGTGTCGGAATAGCGGTGATGATGCCGGTGATTGGCGGCCCACCAGAGCACGCCTTTTTGCGTCGAGCTGGTGGCGACCAGCGCCATGATGAACTGGAACGCCCGGCTGGTTTTGAAAGAGCGATGCGAAAAATACCGGTGATATCCGGCCGTCACGAAAAACATGCGCACGTAATAGAGCGCCAGGCAGACCACGAGATACGACCAGTGAAATTTCAAAAAGAAAGCCGCAAAGCACGCGGCATGCACGACAAAAAACGGAATCGAGCGCATCAGCGGAATTCGGTCGCCATTCCTGAGAGTCATCACACCAAAAGCCATGAAGCCCCTTCCCTTCACACTCACGTTCTCGTGGATTCTTGCCGGAGCGCAGGGACACGGAGTGGCGGTCGGCGCGCTCTGAATAGAACTGTAGGACTGTAAGTATAAGCGGTTGCCAGGGCAGCGTCAAGGGTTTGCAGCGGCGGTTGGTGTGGAAAAAACCAGCAGCAAACTTCTCACGCGCATTCCCGGCCCACGGGACCGCAACGAAAACCGTCCATGGGGCCCGCCGACGCCGGTATGGAATGATCGGCACTCGCTTTGGCGCGGCCTGTGCTATCTTCGGTCCGCAAAAATAACCTGCGGCCGGAGGGCGCGCTGCGTTCATGTCAGAGAAACTCGTGCTGGTGGGTGTGATTCCAGAAGCGATGGTGATCGGTCCGGAGGATCACGTATCGTGGGTGGCGGGAGGAGGCCAACTCAAGGTCGAATTCGACCCCAATCGCTGCCCGTTTTCCTCAAATATTTTTCAGGCGCCTCCCGGCATGCGCCTGATCAGCGGCCCGCCGCGAGCCGGCACCAAGCCCGGAACGTTCAAATACCGACTATGGCTGAACGATCAGATCATCGGGTCGGGCGAAATCATCGTACGCGAGCGATAAAACGGCGCGCTTACGGCTGGCGAGCTTCAGTCGCCGGCCGTGGCCGCTCGCGCCGCTCCAAAAGAACGCACGCCAGCTTCCGAGCGCGCCGATTCGGCAAAACTGCGCCGCAGTGGCGCGAGCAGTAAAGCCGGCAGGGGCTGTTCAGGCGCCACGGCGACGCTTTCGGTGTCGCGAGGAAAATCCATGCGGCGGTCGAGGCCCAACCCAGCCTCGCGGAGCATTTCGGCGGAGACATTGGGGTCGTCGCTGCGGTCTACACCCCAAAACCAGAGACGATCTTCCTGCCTCTGGAGGAACTGCAAGGTCTGCTCGAGCTTCTGTAGGGCGCGATCGAACGTCGATGCCAGGAAATATACCGGAAGTACCCAAGCGTGGCGCGTGAAGCGCACACGAATGCGCACACAATATTTGCAGTTTTGATTCAACTCGATGCAGCAGCGATATTTGTTGCGGCTACGCCGCCTGCGGGTAGGCTGTGGGGTGATGCCCGGAGTGCCGCTGAGCCTGGAGATTGGTCTGCTCCGGATGGACTTTTTTTTGCACGTTTTGCATATGTTTTTGCATCGGTTTTTGCATCTGGGGCCCCCTGCTGCAAATTTATTGTCCCGAACTCATGACTCCAACAAGAACTCAGGGCGTGCCGTTACGCGGGCTAGCCTGAAACAGTGACCCGTGTCGAACCGAAGCTGGGCCTATACGGACTGGGGAAGACGTCGTGCCGAGGGAGCGCGCCTGGCGCCACGGCGACTCGTTCAGGAAGGAAAATTCTATCTTCGGGGGCCGATTTAAAGCAATCTAAAGTTAGCTGAGAAACCCCTAATTACCTGTAACATATTGAAAATATTGGGGTGTTATTTCCGATGGAAGCATTGGCAATTTGAGCACACCTACGGAATTGGACGGGGTTCCCAGCCGTTTTAGATTGTCCGCATTAATGCGCAGTTTGCCCTCCTGTTTCATGCGCGCCTCAAGCGACTTGCGGAACGCCTCGAAGGCCATATCCCGTCGGGCTTCGAGCAGTTGCGATTGAATGTCGGCGCTCTGCTTCGCCAAGTCATTCGGGTCCGGCTGTTGGTGTTGCGCGACACGATAAATCACCCAATTGGAACCTAGAAACAGGGGGGCGCTAGTTTGGCCTTCGCTCGTGCTAAAGGCGGCGATAATCTGTGAAGCGCTGCCCACATCCGGAATCGAGCCATTGCGCGCAAAAAGGTCGCTGGTTTTGACCTCGAAGCCCAGATCCTTCGCTGCTTTGGCGAGATCTTCTCCCGCTTTTGCGCGGCGCCCAAGCTCTTCGGCTTTGGATTTCGCGAGGTCTACGGCTTTATCGCGCCGGTAGTCGGCGAGCACTTTTCGCGCACTTCGGCAAGCGTCGCCGGGTGCGCCTGCTGCACGTCCTTTACGGAAAGCACGGCATAACCCTTATCGGTGTGGATCGGCGCGTTTACATCGCCGGGTCGCAGCCGAAAAATTGCATCGGCGATCTCCGGGGAGTTGCCGACGGCGGGTATTGGCTGGCCGGATTCCAAGAGGTTGCGATTCGCCCACGGTCATGTTGAATTTCTTGGCCAGATCGTCTACGGAAACTCTTCCAGAGCGGCGAATCTCTTCGGCGATCTGGTCTGAGGCGTCCTCGCCCGCGCGGTCGGCTCTCTCTTGCTGCAAGGCGGACAAAATCTGTGGCCGCACTTCCTGAAGCGTCTGCGTGTGAGCCTGCTCGCGGTCGATCACCTTGATGATGTGAAAGCCGTACTGGGTCTTCACCAAGTCCGAGACGGCTCCTTTGGGGAGGCTAAAGGCTGCCTGCTCAAACTCGGGCACGGTCTGTCCCCGCACGATCCAGTCTAAGTCGCCGCCTTTATCCTTGGTGGTGTCCTCGGAGTTTTGCTTCGCTAAATCCCCAAAATTCGCGCCAGCCTTGGCCTTCTTGAGAACGTCCTCGGCCTTTTTGCGAATCTCCTCAACTTCCGCATCCGTCTTGCCTACGGTTTTGAAAAGGATGTGGGCAACGTGGGCACGGTCCTGCAGCTTGTACTGGTCCAGATGCTGATTGTAATAGGCCTGAATCTCGTCGTCGGTGACGTTTGAGCGGGCTTTGAGCTGGTCGAAATCCAGCAGTGCGTAGCGCACGATGCGCCGTTCGGGCACGCTGTAACGCGCTTTATCCTTCTCAAAGTAAGCGCTTAGATCGGAATCGCCGGCTTCAATTTTCGATTGCAGATCGTCCGGCTTGATTACGACGTAATTGATTTTGACCTTCTCGTTGCGCCGACGAAATTCCTGTTCAATTTCCGAGGCGTGACGCTGATGCCATCGGTTACCAGCTGCCGAAATTTTTCCTGGACCAGGCTTTGGCCCACCAGGTCCTCAAACTCGGGTACGCCCATGCCCACGCGCTCCTGGACCTGGGCGGCATATTGGTCGTTGCCAATGAAAGCTCCGCCCATAAACGCGGTGGGAATCAACTGACGGATACGGTCGGCGCGTTCCTGATCGGTAACGCTTATTCCCAGCTGGCGGGCTTCCACGCCCAACTC